>NZ_JBQFPX010000001.1:0-1355098 GCF_056536545.1 Ruegeria sp. CK1 | reverse complement strand
CGCCGCCATTGCCGCCGCCGTTTCCACCGCCGTTTCCACCGCCGTTGCCGCCGCCATTGCCGCCGCCATTGCCGCCGCCGTTGCCGCCGCCGTTGCCGCCGCCGTTGCCGCCGCCGTTTCCGCCGCCGTTTCCACCGCCATTGCCGCCGCCGTTTCCGCCGCCATTGCCGCCGCCGTTTCCGCCGCCATTGCCGCCGCCGTTTCCACCGCCGTTGCCGCCGCCATTGCCGCCGCCATTGCCGCCGCCGTTGCCGCCGCCGTTGCCGCCGCCGTTGCCGCCGCCATTGCCGCCGCCATTGCCGCCGCCGTTGCCGCCGCCGTTGCCGCCGCCGTTGCCGCCGCCATTGCCGCCGCCGTTTCCACCGCCGTTTCCGCCGCCGTTGCCGCCGCCATTGCCGCCGCCGTTTCCACCGCCGTTTCCACCGCCGTTGCCGCCGCCGTTGCCGCCGCCATTGCCGCCGCCGTTGCCGCCGCCGTTTCCGCCGCCGTTGCCGCCGCCGTTTCCGCCGCCGTTTCCACCGCCATTGCCGCCGCCGTTTCCGCCGCCATTGCCGCCGCCGTTTCCACCGCCGTTTCCACCGCCGTTGCCGCCGCCGTTTCCGCCGCCGTTTCCGCCGCCATTGCCGCCGCCGTTTCCACCGCCGTTGCCGCCGCCGTTGCCGCCGCCATTGCCGCCGCCATTGCCGCCGCCGTTTCCGCCGCCGTTTCCGCCGCCGTTTCCACCGCCGTTGCCGCCGCCATTGCCGCCGCCGTTGCCGCCGCCGTTTCCACCGCCGTTACCGCCGCCGTTGCCGCCGCCGTTTCCACCGCCGTTTCCGCCGCCGTTACCGCCGCCGTTGCCGCCGCCGTTTCCACCGCCGTTGCCGCCGCCGTTTCCACCGCCGTTGCCGCCGCCGTTACCGCCGCCATTGCCACCGCCGTTTCCACCGCCGTTTCCACCGCCATTGCCGCCGCCGTTGCCGCCGCCATTGCCGCCGCCGTTGCCGCCGCCGTTTCCACCGCCGTTTCCGCCGCCGTTGCCGCCGCCGTTGCCGCCGCCGTTTCCACCGCCGTTACCGCCGCCGTTGCCGCCGCCGTTTCCACCGCCGTTTCCGCCGCCGTTACCGCCGCCGTTGCCGCCGCCGTTTCCACCGCCGTTGCCGCCGCCGTTTCCACCGCCGTTGCCGCCGCCGTTACCGCCGCCATTGCCACCGCCGTTTCCACCGCCGTTTCCACCGCCGTTGCCGCCGCCATTGCCGCCGCCATTGCCGCCGCCGTTGCCGATAACGCTGATGCCGTCTCCACTACGTTGGTCAGAAATGCCAATTGACCCAGTTGGGAAATCGGACAGTAAACCAGCCAACTCTGGGCACTCTGCGCCTGTACGTGTTAGGTATTTGTCGAAATCTGCACGCCGTTGGATGTAACGGATCATGCCAGTCGTCACCGCATCGCAATCACACAAGAGACTAGGTGAGCCTGCGGATTGACGTGCTGTCGCTGCGGTGCAAACTGCTTGTGAAGAGGCCGAGCCGACACCTAAAAATTGCACTGTAGTTGCCAGCAGGATTGCTGTGAGTTTGCGGGAATGATGGCCCATAATGGACTCCTTGGTACTCGTTAAGCCTAAAAGTCGACCCTTTTTCGCACATCAATTGGCCACATTGTATAGCCTAGGTCACACTGTTGACATAATTACGCCATCTGACCGCCGAACCTTCAAGTCCTTCGATCCTACTGCGTTGGGTTGCTGCCGCCTTGAGGAATGAAAAAATATTTAAAAACAATAAGAGGGGCCAATAACTCTATTGGCCCCTCGTGTGTTTGGTCATTTTCGAAATTGAGGCAATAATGCCACATTCGTGGCATTGTTTCCAATTTCTGAGTGCTGGCGTTGGCGCAGGCTACCCCGCTTTGGCCATCCGCTTGCGTTCATGTGGGTCAAGATAACGCTTGCGAAGTCGGATTGCGTTGGGCGTGACTTCAACAAGTTCGTCGTCGTCGATATAGGCAATCGCCTCTTCCAACGAGAACTGAACATGCGGCGTCAAACGCACAGCGTCGTCCGATCCGCTCGCGCGAACGTTTGTCAGCTTTTTCCCTTTTAGTGGGTTCACTTCCAAATCGTTGTCACGTGAGTGTTCGCCAATCACCATTCCCTGATATACGTCCGACTGCGGGCCAAGGAACATGCGGCCGCGTTCCTCGAGATTCCACAGAGCATAAGCCACGGCTTGACCGTTCTCCATCGAGATCAAAACGCCTGCGCGGCGGCCTGGAATTGGGCCTTTATGCGCGGCCCACCCATGGAATACACGGTTCAGAACGCCGGTGCCGCGGGTGTCAGTCAGGAACTCTCCGTGATAACCAATCAGCCCGCGTGAGGGTACATGCGCGATAATCCGGGTTTTGCCAGCACCAGCTGGGCGCATCTCAACCAGTTCACCTTTGCGCGCTCCTGTAATCTTTTCGATCACTGACCCTGAATATTCGTCGTCCACGTCGATGGTGACTTCTTCGACGGGTTCAAGGCGCTGACCATCTTCTTCACGGAACAGAACTTGAGGGCGTGAAATGCTGAGTTCGAAGCCTTCACGGCGCATATTCTCGATCAGAACACCCATCTGCAATTCGCCGCGGCCAGCAACCTCAAAGGCTTCGCCGCCGGGCGTATCAGTGATGCGGATAGCGACGTTCGATTCCGCCTCTTTCATTAAGCGATCGCGAATAACACGCGACTGAACCTTTTTGCCGTCACGGCCAGCCAATGGTGAATCGTTGATGCCGAATGTAACCGTGATGGTCGGCGGGTCGATAGGCTGCGCGGGCAGGGCTTCGTTCACTTGCGGCGAGACCAACGAGTCGGCCACGGTTGCCTTGCTCATGCCAGCGATGGTGACAATGTCACCGGCCTCCGCAACGTCAATGGGCTGTTGAGCCAAGCCGCGAAATGCCAGAATTTTTGAGGCGCGGAAGTTTTCAATCAGCGTACCGTCGCGGCTGAGCGCTTTGAGACTGTCACCAGCTTTCAGGGTTCCGCTTTCAACGCGACCGGTCAGGATGCGGCCAATGAACGGGTCGCTGCCCAGCGTGGTGGCCAGCATCCGGAAGGGTTCGTCTTTTTTGTCGGCTTGTTTGGGGGCAGGGACGTGATCGACGATCAGGTCGAACAGGGCGGTCAGGTCTTTGCGTGGCCCGTCCAGCTCCATATCAGCCCAGCCAGAACGGCCCGAAGCATACATAGCCGGAAAATCCAGTTGGTCGTCATCAGCGCCCAGGTTGGCGAACAGATCGAAACACTCGTCCAGTGCCCGGTCAGGCTCGGCATCGGGCTTATCCACCTTGTTGAGCACGACGATCGGACGCAGGCCCAGAGCCAGAGCTTTGGAGGTCACGAACTTGGTCTGAGGCATAGGGCCTTCTGCTGCGTCTACCAGTAGAACAACGCCGTCGACCATCGAAAGGATACGCTCAACCTCGCCGCCGAAATCAGCGTGACCTGGGGTGTCCACAATGTTGATCCGGGTGCCTTTCCATTCGACGCTGGTGGCTTTGGCTAAAATTGTGATTCCGCGTTCGCGTTCGAGGTCGTTGCTGTCCATGGCACGTTCAGCCACAGCTTGGTTTTCCCGGAACGCACCGGATTGTTTCAGAAGCTCATCCACCAGGGTCGTCTTGCCGTGGTCCACGTGAGCGATGATTGCGATGTTGCGCAGGTCCATGAGAGGTCAGCCTTTGAACGGGAAGTTGTCGCGCGCATAACGCGATGCGAAGCAATATGCCAGCCCTAACCGGTTTTCAGTGGCCTGCTGTCTTAGAAAACAGGTGGATGATCAGGATACCGGCCAAAATCATCACCAAACCTATGACCGCTGGCCAGTCCAACCTCTGACCGAAAACGATAAAGCCGATAATCGCAATCAGAAAGATGCCAAGCCCGGACCAGATCGCATAGACAATTCCAACGGGCATAAATTTCAGTGTGAGGCCCAGCAAATAGAAGGCGATGCCATAGCTAACTACGACCAGAACTGAGGGCCAGAAACGACTGAACTGCTGACTTGCTTGCAGCGAGGTGGTGCCAATGGTCTCAGCGATGACCGCCAGCAACAGGAACAGATAAGCTTTTGTCAAAGTGAGACTCTCGGTGAACTGTTCGTGAGGTTGATCACGAAAACAGTTAGTTGGGCAAGAAGAATTTCTCCGTCAATACCACTCTGACACCGTACTTTAGGTGCCATCGATATCTTGTTGAGTATGGATAACCTGACTATTTTTTAGTCACTTGAAATGATAGTTGCTTGTTGCTTTTTGAGAAATTTCTTTCGCTTGGATGCACGCTCAGGCGACTGCATCTGGCAGTAGGTTTGTTTCGGTGCCTACTTAGGCGTATGGGTGGCTTGCTGACGGGGGGTCCGTCGACAAAACGCAGCCGATTTTGTTGAACGGTTAGAGAGTTTTAAGGTTTTACGCCTGCCGAAACATGAGAAAAAGAGGCCCTTGTGCCTCTTTTTCTTTTGCCTAGATTCTGGCAGCTGTCGCGAAGTAGGTGTCCAATTGGGGCTGAATCCACGCCCACAAACTCGGTGCTCCTCGCTGAACCGGAGTTCCTACCCGCTCTTCTATTTGCGAATAGGTGACGTCGTAGTCTCTCCATGAGCCACCTCCAGTTTCCAAATTTCCTACGGGTGCCTGAAAACGGTCAATGGCTTTGGCAAACTGGGCGTCAGCGCTTTCGGCCGTCTCGAACTCGTGCCACAAAGTTTGGAAAGCGGTGTTTTGACTTTCGGGTAGAAGGCCGAACAACCTTTGTGCTGCAGCTTTTTCTTCGGCTTCTTGGGCGACATAGTCCACATCACCGTGAATGGGGTGATCGCCCGCGTCGATTTCTACAATGTCGTGCAGCAAGAGCATTTGCAGAACGCGGTCAATGGAAACACCAGCGGCGGCGTGCTCGGATAAAATCCAAGCATAAAGCATGATGTGCCAAGAATGCTCGGCCGAGTTCTCAAACCGATCACCGCTCAAAAGGCGAGAGGCGCGGTAGACTGATTTCAATTTGTCACTTTCCGTAAGAAACGGCAGGCAGTCCGAAAACGGGTTCGTTTTTAAAGTGACGCCTTCAAGCAAGCTTTGCGCCGCTTCAAATGCGAGTGGAAACTCGGTCTTCAAGTAAGCCGCGCGACCCGTGCTGAGGTTTTCCTGAACGATAGCTCGGTGTTCCGGCATTGAGTTAGGAGCGCAAAGAACCTGAAACATCGGCTGGCAACGGTCGAGATATTTGGCGAATCTCGCGTCGGGCGTTTCATCTGTTTCAAATTCTTGCCAGAGCGCTAAGCATTCTGAATTTTGATCGGTGGGCAAAATTCCGAAAAGTTCGGTGGCAGCAGCTTGTTCAGACCGTTCGACGGCCTGCCAATCCGTTTGCAGATGGATTGGATGATCGCCAACGATGATTTCAACTAGATCATGAAGCAACAACATCCGGATGACCCGATGGATGTCTACGTGTTCACCGGCCAAAGGTTGCATGACCAGTGCCCACAAGGCGAGCTGCCAGCTGTGTTCGGCTGCGTTTTCTGGACGGGACTGGTTAAGGAGAAAATTCGCGCGATTGACCGACTTCAGTCTGTCCGCGCGTTTCAGGAATTCGATTTGCGCGGACAGTCTTTCGGTCATTGTTTTTCGATCGCCTTAACTTTTGAACGGTGTTCTGCCAGTCTTTGAATGACAAATTTGCGTGCTTTTCGTTCAGATAAACGCACTCGGATCTCTGTCAGAAATGCTTCCTCTAATGTTTGAGAGGACGCGCCCAGCAACTCGCCCACTTCAACAAAGAAACGGTCGTCGCCGGTTTCATCCATCACTTTCATTGTGTCCTCGGCCAGCTTGGCGGCCAGAGTGGTGATGGTGTCGGACATCAGCGCGTGTTCTCAGTCAAGCGGCGTTTTACATAGTCACTGACATCGGTAATCAGTGTATCCATGTGGCGATCTTGGAAAAAGTGATCAGCACCTTCCACTTCATTATGGGTGATGGTGATACCTTTTTGTTCGTGCAGCTTGTTCACCAAGGATACGGTGTCTGCCGGGGGTGCCACGCGGTCGGCTGAGCCGTTGATTATCAGGCCAGAGGATGGGCACGGTGCCAGAAACGAGAAGTCGTACATGTTGGCCGGGGGCGACACGCTGATGAAGCCTGTGATTTCAGGCCGGCGCATTAGCAACTGCATGCCGATCCAAGCGCCGAACGAAAAGCCCGCAACCCAGCAGTGCTTGGAATTGTTGTTCATGGACTGCAGGTAATCCAACGCCGAAGCAGCATCGCTCAATTCGCCTACACCCTGGTCATATTCACCCTGACTGCGGCCCACGCCGCGGAAATTAAAGCGCAACACGGTAAAGCCCATGTTGTAGAACGCATAGTGCAGATTGTAGACCACCTTGTTGTTCATGGTCCCGCCGAACTGAGGATGCGGGTGAAGCACGATGGCGATCGGTGCGTCTTTTTCCTTTTGCGGGTGGTAGCGGCCTTCCAGGCGGCCTTCGGGTCCGGGAAAAATCACCTCGGGCATGTGTGCTTTGGTCCTGTCTTAATCTTCTGGGCGTCCGGATATACTTGACGGTTATCGTCGGGCACCTTAGAACGGTTCTAATTACGAATGCGTTGCGCAAAGCGCTGCTTGTCGGAGATACGCACTGGCAGCGGCGGCGTCAATGTTTTCGCGCGGCACTAGTGAAGAGGGGTAAACAATGAAGCTTTCGACTAAAGGTCGTTATGCAATGGTTGCATTGGCTGACATCGCTCTTCAGCCGGATGATACACTAGTGACGCTGGGCGAGATTTCAGAGCGTCAGGACATCTCACTGCCGTATCTTGAGCAGCTTTTCGTAAAACTGCGTCGGGCTGGTTTGGTGTCGTCGGTGCGCGGGCCGGGTGGAGGTTACCGTTTAGCACGGCCAGCGTCGGAAATTTGCGTGGTCGACATCCTGGCAGCTGTGGATGAAACAGTTGATGCACTGCAGAAGGGGGCCGGGGCGTCGGGCGCTTCTTCGGGTAGCCGGGCGCAATCACTGACAAACCGTTTGTGGGAGGGACTAAGCGCCAATGTTTACGTCTTCTTGCATCAGACGCGGTTATCTGACGTGATCAAAAACGATCTGGCGCCATGTCCAGCTGTACCCAGCCTGTTTGCAGTTGTCGACGAGTGACGCGATGCGCTCCAAGTCCAAAGAAGCTGCGTGTCTTAGCATTGCCAAAAAGGTGAATCCATGAGTCGAATTTACTTGGATCACAATGCAACGACACCATTGCGTCCGGAAGCCCGCGACGCAATGATCGCTGCGATGGAGGTGTGTGGGAACCCGTCTTCAGTGCATGCTGAAGGTCGAGCAGCCAAGGCTCTGGTCGAACGGGCGCGTGCGCAGGTCGCTGCGGCCTTTGGGGCAGACGGTGCTGACATCGTGTTCACTTCAGGCTCGACTGAGGGGGCGGCCTTGACGTTAGGTGGGCGTCAACTGCACGGTGCCGCTGTTGAGCATGACGCCGTAAGAGCTTGGATAAACGAGGATTTAACTGTTGAGTCCTCTGGCCGCGTTCAAGTGGTCAGTCCCGGTCAATCAACACTTCAACTGGCCAACTCGGAAACAGGGATCGTGCAATCGCTTCCCTCGGGTTTGGCGGTAACCGACGCGACTCAGGCGTTTGGAAAGCTTCCGGTGGCGTTCAACTGGTTGAATGTGACTATGGCTTCGATTTCGGCCCATAAAATGGGTGGACCGAAGGGTGTCGGTGCTGTCGTGATGAAGCGTGGCACGGAGCTGCCGGCGCAAATCAAGGGCGGAGGTCAGGAAATGGGCCGCCGTTCCGGTACGGAAAATGTCATTGGAATAGCGGGTTTCGGGGCCGCAGCTGAGGCGGCTGCCCGGGACTTGGCCAATGGCGTTTGGGAGCAGGTGAAAGAATTTAGAAATATTCTAGAAAATGCCCTTGAGGCCGGTTCTAAATCTACTATTTTTGTCGGGAAAGGTCAGGACCGCCTGCCCAATACCTTGTGTTTTGCCGCCCCAGGCTGGAAAGGCGAAACGCAGGTTATGCAGATGGATCTAGCGGGTTTTGCGATCAGTGCGGGTTCTGCCTGCTCCAGCGGCAAGGTCCGTTCCAGCGCGGTATTGAACTCAATGGGTTATGACGAGGTTACAGCATCCAGCGCGATCCGCGTATCGCTGGGGCCTTTGACCACAGAAGAAGATGTGCTGCGTTTCGCCGAAACGTGGCTTGAAAAAGAGAAAAAGCATCGCGCGCGTGCCGCGTGATCTGACGGAGTGAAGGAAATGGCCGCTTTGGACCAGACCCAGGTAAAAGAAGGTGTCGATCAGGAAACCGTGGATGCGGTGCGCGAAGTCGGCACCTATAAATACGGCTGGGATACCGATATCGAGATGGAATACGCGCCCAAGGGCGTGAACCCCGACATCGTTCGGCTGATTTCCGAGAAGAATGAAGAACCGGAATGGATGACCGAATGGCGTCTGTCGGCTTTTGAGCGCTGGACCAAAATGGACGAGCCTAAATGGGCAATGGTTCACTATCCGCCGATCGACTTTCAGGACCAGTATTATTATGCCCGTCCGAAGTCGATGGAGGAAAAACCAAAGTCCTTGGATGAGGTCGATCCAAAGCTGCTGGCTACTTACGAAAAGCTTGGTATCCCACTGAAAGAACAGATGATTCTTGCCGGTGTCGAAGGGGCCGAGGATGCCCCAGCTGAAGGCCGCAAGGTTGCTGTGGATGCGGTGTTTGACTCGGTATCTGTGGGAACAACCTTTCAGGATGAACTGGCGAAGGTTGGCGTGATCTTCTGTTCGATCTCTGAGGCGATCAAGGAACACCCCGAGCTGGTTAAGAAATATTTGGGCACCGTGGTTCCCGTGTCTGACAATTTCTACGCGACGTTGAATTCGGCCGTATTCTCGGACGGATCTTTCGTCTATATCCCGCCGGGTGTGCGTTGCCCGATGGAGCTGAGCACGTATTTCCGCATTAACGCGGAAAACACGGGGCAGTTCGAACGTACTTTGATCATTGCCGACAAAGGCTCTTACGTATCCTATCTCGAAGGTTGCACCGCACCCCAGCGTGACACAGCACAGCTGCACGCTGCCGTTGTCGAAATTATCGTCGAGGAAGACGCCGAGGTGAAATACTCGACCGTTCAAAACTGGTTCCCCGGGGATGAGAACGGCAAAGGCGGCATTTACAACTTTGTGACCAAGCGTGCCGATTGCCGGGGTGACCGGTCGAAAGTGATGTGGACGCAGGTTGAGACCGGATCAGCCGTGACCTGGAAATACCCGTCCTGCATCCTGCGGGGCAACGAAAGCCAGGGTGAGTTTTACTCGATCGCAATTGCCAACAACTACCAGCAGGCCGACACTGGCACAAAGATGGTTCATCTGGGCAAAAACACCAAATCCCGCATCGTGTCCAAGGGCATCAGCGCGGGCAAGGCGCAGAACACCTATCGTGGACTGGTCTCGATGCATCCCAAGGCGAAGGACAGCCGCAACTATACCCAGTGCGACAGCTTGCTGATCGGCGACAAATGCGGGGCGCACACGGTTCCGTATATCGAGGTCAAGAACAACTCGTCGCGTGTGGAACATGAGGCGACGACGTCCAAGGTGGATGACGATCAGCTGTTCTACTGCCGTCAGCGTGGCATGGACGAAGAAGAGGCCGTGGCGCTGGTTGTCAACGGGTTCTGTAAGGACGTTCTGCAGGCGCTACCGATGGAGTTTGCGATGGAAGCCCAGCAATTAGTGGCGATCAGCCTCGAAGGGTCTGTAGGTTAATCTCGACTTTCTCTGAATTCTGAACAACAGGGGGCCATGCTCCCCCTTGCGATACGCTAAAGGACAAAACATGCTGGAAATCAAGAACCTGCACGTACAGCTTGAAGAAGAAGACAAGCAAATTCTGAAAGGTGTGGACCTGACAGTTGAAGCTGGCAAGGTACACGCAATCATGGGGCCAAACGGTTCCGGTAAGTCGACACTCAGCTACGTGCTGTCAGGGCGCGATGGCTATGAGGTGACCGACGGTTCAGCCACGCTGGATGGTGAAGACCTGCTTGAGATGGAGCCGGAAGAACGCGCCGCTGCGGGTGTTTTCTTGGCGTTCCAATACCCGGTTGAGATTCCAGGTGTCGGCAACATGACCTTCCTGCGTACTGCTGTGAACGCTCAACGAAAAGCGCGTGGCGAAGAGGAATTGTCGGCTGCGGACTTCCTGAAAGAAGTGCGAGCCAAGGCGAAAACCCTGAAGATCGACGCGGATATGTTGAAACGTCCGGTCAATGTGGGTTTCTCGGGTGGTGAGAAGAAGCGCAACGAAATCCTGCAGATGGCGATGCTTGAACCGAAGATGTGCATCATGGATGAGACCGACTCGGGCCTCGACGTGGATGCGATGAAACTGGTTGCCGAAGGTGTAAACGCCTTGCGGGACGAGGGCCGCGGGTTTCTGGTCATTACCCACTATCAACGCCTGTTGGATCACATCAAACCTGATGTTGTTCACATCATGGCGGACGGTCGAATCGTAAAAACCGGTGGCCCCGAGTTGGCGCTGGAAGTTGAGAACAACGGTTACTCTGACATTCTGGCCGAGGTGAACTAATGGCTTTGCCACAAGCGAAACAAACCGCAACTGAGGAACGGCTGGCGTCCCTGTCGTTGCCCGCAATGTGCGGATGCACGCAGACCGCGCGCGATGATGCGTTGGCACGTGTGCGCGAGATGGGCCTGCCCAGTCGACGGGATGAGTATTGGAAATACACGCGCCCTGATACGCTGATCTCTGCCGATGCCCCGCATGCCGTGGTGTTCGATGCAGGTGAGTCCTTGATCTTCGAAGACATGGACAACCTGAAAATTGTCTTCGTTGACGGTGTATTTAGCCCCGAAGAATCTGACGATCTGACCTTGGAAGGTGTAGTGATCGATCGGATTGAGGATATCTGCAGTAAGGATATCCATTGGGCAAAAGAGCTGTACGGTGCGTTGGAGCGTCGTGGTCAGACGCCCGTTCAACGTCCGCTGGCAGCCCTGAACACAGCATTTGCCAAGGATGGTGTTGCCATCCACGTGACTGGAAAACCGTCCAAGCCAATTTGTCTGATGTATCGTCATGCTTCGGAAAACTCGGACGCGATGCTGCACCACGTTATTCGCGTGGAATCTGATGCCGAAGTGACCGTCCTTGAAGTCGGCCCAGCCGCCTCGCGCTTTAACAAATGCATGGAGATCGACATTGCCGATAGCGGCACACTGCATCATGTGCGTGCGCAGGGTCGCGATCACGAGCGCCGGGCAATGACCCATATGTTCACGCGTTTGGGTAAGGAATCGACTTATAAGTCGTTCACTCTGACTGCAAACGGTGTTCTGACCCGCAACGAGCAGGTTGTGGAGCTGACTGGTGACGATGCGGTTGCGCATGTGGCTGGAGCTTGTGTCGGTGATGGAGATTTCCATCACGACGACACCGTTTTCATCACCCACGATGCGGTAAATTGCGAAAGCCGTCAGGTATTCAAGAAAGTGCTGCGCAACGGTGCAACCGGTGTTTTCCAAGGCAAGATCCTTGTAAAAGAAGGTGCACAGAAAACGGATGGCTATCAAATCAGCCAGTCGTTGCTGCTGGATGACGACAGCCAGTTTCTGGCCAAGCCAGAGCTAGAGATTTATGCCGATGATGTGGCGTGTTCGCATGGCTCGACCTCTGGCGCGATTGACGAAACAGCGTTGTTCTATCTGCGGTCTCGCGGTGTTCCGCACAAAGACGCGACCAACATGCTGACGCTGGCTTTCTTGGCCGAGGCAGTTGACGAGATCGAAGACAAGACACTTGCCGAAGAGATCGTGACGCGTCTGGAAGACTGGTTGGCGCGTCGCAGTTGATGCCTGTCACATCGGATATCGTAGCCACTTACCGGGGGCCGGGGCGGGTCGTTCGCCGTCTTCTGGAGTTGGGCGAACGGGAAGATCGGGCGCTAATTTTTGTCATGGGGTTCTGCGTGGTGTCTTTTATCGCGCAGCTTCCCAGCCTTGCGCGCCGGGCTCATCTTGAAGGGCTTGAGCTAAACATGCTCATGGGCGGGGCCTTGTTGGGGACCGTCATTATCCTGCCGCTGTTTTTCTATGCGCTGGCCTTTGTGTCGTATGGTGCGGCCCGTTTAGTGGGCGGTCGCGGCTCGGCCTATGGTGCTCGTCTGGCGCTGTTCTGGGCCTTGTTGTCGTCGACACCTCTGGTGCTGCTGAACGGTTTGGTCGCTGGTTTTATAGGGCCTGGTCCGGCACTGACCTTTGTTGGGGTTATTTGGCTGGGCGTATTTATCTGGTTCTGGCTGGCAGGCCTGAGACAAGCACAAAGGCAGGTAGAATGACGACCATGACTTTGGGCAACCTAGCGGTTTTGACCTTGACCAACCCAGCAGTCGCGGCGCGGCAACTGCTGGCCTTGCGTCCAGGGCGCGAGGTTCTGTGGCTAGGCTTCGCTTTGGCGGTAGTGTTAAACGGTCTGGTTCAATTCGGATTCGAAAATTTGTTGCCTGTACCAGAGGGAGTGGACGTTTCTGCGCCCGAGCCGATATTCATCAGCCTGATCCGCTCAGGCGTTTTGATGATGTTCAGCATCATCGCCTTTCTGTTTGCCGGTCGTCTTCTGGGCGGCAGTGCAACATTCAGCGAGATCATGACGCTGACGATCTGGCTTCAGTATCTGCAGATCGCCGCGATGTTCTTTACTTTGGTGCTGTCGATCACTGTTCCATTTCTGATGGTGCTGTTTTTGTTCGCTACAGCGATAGTGAGCCTTTACGTCACGCTCCATTTTTTGAATGAAGCGCATAAATTCGGAACGCTCTGGAAGTCCTTCGGGGTCATCGTGCTATCGGCTTTGGTCGCTGTGCCCTTTATTCTCGCCTTGACACCCAGCGCCCCGGTATAGGGATAAGAAGACCATGTATGACGTAGAAAAAATCCGTGCAGACTTTCCCATCTTGTCACGTGAGGTGAACGGTAAGCCGTTGACCTATTTGGATAATGGTGCTTCGGCTCAGAAACCTCAGGTGGTGATCGATGCAGTAACGCGGGCTTATGCCGAGGAATACTCGAATGTGCATCGCGGCTTGCACTACCTGTCGAACTTGGCGACTGAAAAATACGAGTCCGTCCGCGGTACGATTGCCAAATTCCTTGGCGCTGCAGATGAGGACGAGATTGTCCTGAACACGGGGACGACCGAAGGAATCAATTTGGTCGCTTACGGCTGGGCAATGCCGCGCCTGCAGGCAGGCGATGAGATCGTTCTCAGCGTTATGGAGCATCACGCCAACATCGTGCCTTGGCACTTTCTTCGTGAACGTCAGGGCGTTGTTTTGAAATGGGTCGATGTGGATGCTGACGGAGGGCTTGATCCGCAGGCGGTGATAGATGCCATTGGCCCAAAGACCAAACTGGTGGCCGTAACCCACTGTTCAAATGTTCTGGGCACCGTCGTGGACGTCAAAGCGATCACTGAAGGCGCGCATGCCAAAGGTGTACCGGTGCTGGTCGATGGCAGCCAAGGCGCGGTGCACATGCCGGTCATTGTTCAAGATATTGGCTGCGATTTCTACGCTATCACAGGTCACAAGCTTTATGGCCCGTCCGGGTCTGGTGCGATTTACATCAAATCTGAACGCATGGCCGAAATGCGCCCCTTTATCGGTGGCGGCGACATGATCAAAGAAGTTAGCAAAGATCAGGTGATCTATAACGATCCGCCAATGAAGTTCGAAGCCGGAACGCCCGCCATCGTACAAATAATCGGCATGGGCGTTGGGCTGGAATACATGATGGAGTTGGGGATGGAAAACATCGCCGCTCATGAAGCCGGTCTGCGAGATTACGCCATGCAAAGGCTAACGGGCTTGAATTGGTTGCAGGTGCAGGGCACGCGTCCAGACAAGGCTGCTATCTTCAGCTTTACGCTGGATGGGGCAGGGCACGCGCATGATGTATCCACGATACTCGATAAGAAAGGCGTCGCTGTACGCGCGGGTCATCACTGTGCTGGCCCGTTGATGGATTTCTTCGGCGTGACTGCAACGTGCCGGGCCAGCTTTGGGCTCTATAACACTAAAAATGAGGTCGACACGCTGATCGATGCACTTGAATTGGCGCATGATTTGTTTGCCTGAAACCCGACCGTTCCAGAAAGATTTGCAGTTGCACCCGGATCGGAACAAGGTTAGCTAACGGCAAAGGCACCTGTAGCTCAGCTGGATAGAGCGCTGCCCTCCGAAGGCAGAGGCCAGAGGTTCGAATCCTCTCAGGTGCGCCATAATTCCCAGTGAGCTTAATGTTGCTGAAAAGAATTGGCTTTTAGGTTTCCGGATATTTTGTTTTAGCCGTAACTGCGGTGCAGTTGGGTCAATTCATCTTCGCCCCGCACCGGGGTTTAAAGGCCGCTCGCAACGGCTGCTGGCATTGTGCATGCTAAATTTATTTCAAGTTTATCTTTTTCTTAGTCACGCACCTGTCCATTCATGGATTTTGTTATTCCCACATCTAAGCCATCCTCGTTCATTCTAGCTTGAACATCTCATGACACAGAATTCGAGGGAAAATTCCGTTTTGGATGGATCCTGTTGAAATCTGCACGCGTGCAGGGAACAATCCCAGCGACGACAGAAGGACCGGTAGTATGAAAACCAATCCAACTTTCAGACGCCCGGCCTCTTCGATCCCGGCCATAACGGGGCTGGTGGCGGTGGTTTCAATACCGAGTGTTCATTTCCTTTGGCCGGAAATGCCCAACACATCCTATCGTGATCAGGCGGCACTGTTTGCCCTGACTATCTTTGTGCTGTTGGCGGCGTCGGAACTAATATTTGGCAAATCGCGTCACTTGCCTGGAACCGGTCTAGTTTACCGGCCTTCCAATTTTCAGGACGCCGGCTATATCTCGGACTTTCCGGTCAAGCTGACCGGTTTGGGTGTCAGCTTTGCACTGCTGGCGGTTTTCTATGCCACCGCCGATGTGTACCGGGATGACTGGTATGCTCCGTTTTTTTCACTGGTTTCAGAATATTGGCCAGTCATGCTGACCGTTGTGCTAATCAACGTGACGGTTGTGCATTTCACAATGCGGAAAAGACGGGACGGTCTTTGGCAACTCGGCAAGCTGGTGCTGACATTGGGTCAACATTCACCCAATGCTCAAGATTTAAAAGTTTACCTTTTAAGTCTTGGAATCAAAGGCTTTTTTCTTCCGCTGATGTTTTGCTATCTCGTTGAAGACTGGGGCTATTTGGCGTCCAAGTCTCTTTGGGCGTCAGCAGATTTTTCGGATGTTTATAACTACCTCTTCCGTTTTTCATTCTTCTTTGATCTGACAATTGTAATCATCGGCTACGCCACCGCTACCAGGCTGCTTAATTCGCACATCCGTTGGACCGAAACGACCGTCAGCGGATGGCTCGTCTGTATTGTATGCTATGCACCGTTCTGGCAGCTTCTTTCGCGGGACTTTTTCAACTATGTCGAGGATGGTTTTGGATGGGGTGTCTGGCTGTGGGACTACCCGGTGTTTTACGGCTTGTGGGGAGGAACGATCCTGTTTTTCTTGGCCATTTACACACTGGCCGAGGCTCGTATGGGATTGCGGTTTTCCAACCTGACTTATCGCGGGTTGGCCTGCGATTTTCCCTACAGCGTCAGTAAACATCCTGCTTATCTGACCAAGAACATAAGTTGGTGGCTGATTTCCATTCCCTTCATCGCTGTCGATTTTTGGACTGGGATAATGAACTGCATTGCACTCTTGGGACTGAATTTCCTGTATTTCCTACGTGCCTGGCACGAAGAACGCTGTCTGTCCCAAGCACCGTCCTATCGCGCGTATAAACGGCATATTAATCGTTACGGGTTATTAGCTCGTGTCCTAGCTGCCATCACAAGGCGCAGTCCTATAGCGATCGATCCGGTTCGTAGCAGAGACTCGAGGTAGAGTTGGGTGTAATCTGCGGACTGCGCGCCACACTTGGAACGGTGCACTATATTTCCTGTGAAACTTTTGGTATCTCGTGGATTATCGCGTTCTTTTGGATAACACGTTGGTAGTTTTCTCAGTAATCAGTTCGAAAAGTAGTAGGATCGGTCTGTTCAAATCCAGCTCTTCGAGGTGGCATCGTTCTTTTTAAAACGGATTGGATTAGGGTTGCCAAAAAAAACAAAGAGCGCCCACGGGCGCTCGTTGTTTTTCGTTCTGAAGACCAATTAACCGCCCCAACTGCGAACCTCGCCGCAATCCATATGGACAAAGTTTGAGCGAGAGTATTTGCCAACACCGCCAGCGCGGCAGGACATGGCCGCTTTGGCCATCTGGGACACTGACCGCGACGAAAGGCGCAAGTCAGCAGCTTGGCCTTTCATGTGTAGCGAGTTCTTAGCGACCCGGCGCGAACGAGAGCGCAGCATTGCGTTGGTTTGAGGGGAGCGGTAGCCAGAAAGCAACATGTAGGGTTCATTGACGTCTAACAGGTTATGCGACGCGGCCATTATGTCGACGGTGCGCAGGTCCATATCCTTGGCTTGATCGGTGCGCCAATCGCGCATGAAGTGGTTCACTTCTTTGACGGCGTCCTTGATGTACTTTCCATCGACCCAGTAAATCATGTCGATACGCTCGCCAGTTCGGCCAGAGTACATGCGAATTCGTCGAATGTCGCCACCGCCGCGAAGAAAACCTGCTGCATTGGAATAAGTCGGTGCGGCTACGACTGCCGTAGCTGCGAATGCACCCAATAGGGCACGCCGGGTCAAGCCCGAAGTACTGCTCATCGTCATTTCAGTTTCGTCCCGTACTGTTCCTGCCTGCACACGATGTTACGCGCGCGTTCTTAATTTCTTCCCATCCCAGATGCGGGATTTATGGCACAGTCGCGAAAGTCAGCCAAGAAGTCTTTCAAATTCACCTTTTCTAGGGGGAATTTTCGGCAGTTTTTTGCGCAGGTGACGCAAATATGTATAATATTGAAGCATTTGGTGGCGCATTGTCGCCAGGCGATGCAAACAGGCATCACGCGCTGGCAGATGCGTCGAGTTGATACGTTTGTGAATAGACAATCTGGCCGGTGGGCAACCATATTTGTTCGGCACGCCGCCCTAAAAGTGTAATTCACAGAAAAATCAAGGCCATCTCATGTTTTCAGGTTTGCGCACACGTACTGGAATTTTTTTCACTGCTTGTTTTTTAACTTCCGCGGCGTTGGCCAGTACGGAAACCCGACCAACAACCGCGTTTCAAATGGCCGTGGCCGAATTTGCGCCTTCGGGGTCGGAAATCGCTACATTCTATCGGGAAAACGGATTTTCACCTGTCTGGGTGGGTGAAACCCCGCAACACGTTGCACGCCGCGCGCGCTTGATTGAGGCGCTGTCGAAGACCGACTTGCATGGATTGCCGCAAGGGTCATACAGCGTGCAAACGCTTTTTGAACTGATGCAAGATGCACGTACAACACGTGATCTTGGAGCCATTGAAGTCCAATTTAGCCGTGCATTTGTAGAATACGCGCGGAACCTTCAGTCCGGCGCGCTACGCCCGTCAACAATCGACGACGGGCTGGTGCGCAGTGTCGAAAGGGCGTCAGCCAAAGATCATCTGAATGGGCTGATCACGTCAGAAAACGACGATTATTTCGACAACCTCAGTCCACGGACGACCCAATACCGGGCGTTGATGAAACAGAAAATGGTTCTGGAAAACCTCATCGTTCAGGGAGGGTGGGGGCCGACGGTCCCGACCTCCAAATTGGAATTCGGCGATACCGGGACAAACGTCATCAAAATGCGGAACCGTCTGGTGTCCATGGGATACCTAAAGCCGACGGCCAACCCGGAATTTGACGGATCGATGTTGGCCGCAGTCCGGGCGTTTCAGACGGATCACGGACTTGCACCTGACGGCGTTGCCGGTCAGGGGACGATCGCTGAATTGAACCGCAGTGCGTCGGATCGACTCAAGTCTGTCTATGTTGCGTTGGAGCGGGAACGCTGGTTGCCGCGAGAGCGCGGAGAGCGCCACATACTCGTGAATCAGGCTGATTTTTCCGCCAAGATCGTGGACGATGGGCATGTCACGTTCGAAACGCGCGCGGTCATTGGGAAAAACACACATGACCGCCGCAGTCCAGAATTCTCGGACGAGATGGAGCACATGGTCATCAACCCCAGTTGGTACGTGCCGCGCTCGATCATTACCAAAGAGTATCTGCCCAAGCTGCAATCGAATCCAAACGCGGTTGGCCATATACAGATTACGGACCGGAGTGGACGTCAGGTTAACCGAGGAGCTGTAGACTTTACTCAATTCAATGCCAGGAACTTCCCGTTTGCGATGCGCCAACCACCCAGCCAAAGCAACGCGCTGGGTTTGGTGAAGTTCATGTTCCCGAACCAGTACAACATCTATCTCCATGATACGCCTCAGAAAAGTCTGTTCGCGCGCGAGGTTCGGGCGTTCTCGCACGGGTGCATCCGCTTGGCCGACCCATTTGAGTTCGCCTACGCGCTGCTTGCTAAACAAGAGGAAGATCCAAAGGCATTTTTCCACCGAGTTCTGGCGACCGGTAAGGAAACGACTGTGCAACTGGAGCAGCACGTCCCAGTTCACTTGATCTACCGCACGGCCTACATCGGGCCGAAAGGAGACGTTCAGTATCGTCGCGATGTCTATGAGCGAGATGAAAAAATCTGGGAGGCCTTGCAGAAAGCGGGGGTGGTCCTGCCGGACGTTCAAGGGTAATCAGCAGGGCAAGTCCTTAATCCGGGAAGCCCGACATGCACTATACGATCCAGCAAATTGCCGACGCTTTAGGTGCGGAAAGTCAGGGCGACACTAGCCTTTTGATTGAACGCGCGGCGGAACCGGCTGACGCTACTGGCTCAGACTTGGCGATGGCGATGTCTCCGAAATACGCTGAGGCGTTGAGTGGAGGGTCAGCGAAGGCTGCCGTGTTGTGGGAGGGCGCGAATTGGCAAGCGCTGGGTCTCGCGGCTGCGATCTTCGTGCCAAGGCCGCGTATGGCAATGGCGGGGATCACCGCGATGCTGGATCGGGGGCAGGGCGTTGAGCCAGGCATTCATCCTTCGGCTGTGATCGATCCTACGGCGGAAATAGGCGAAGGCGCGGCAATTGGACCCTTGGCTGTTGTCGGCGCACGGGTCCGTATCGGCAAAGGCGCAGTGATCGGAGCGCATTGTGTGATCGGGATGGACGCCGTTTTGGGCGACAATGCTGTTCTGCGAGAAATGGTGAGCATTGGTGCGCGGGCTCAGATCGGCAATCGCTTCATCGCGCAACCGGGCGCGCGCATCGGTGGCGACGGGTTTAGCTTTGTGACGCCAGAAGTTTCAGGAGTGGAAAACGTCCGAAAGACAATGGGTGATCAGGGCGATGCACGCGCGCAAAGTTGGCTGCGCATCCATTCGCTGGGCGCAGTCGAGATTGGCGATGACGTCGAAATTGGCGCCAATTGCACGGTCGACAACGGAACAATCCGGAATACTTGCATCGGCAACGGCTCCAAACTGGATAACCTGGTACATGTTGGCCACAACACCCGCGTGGGACAGGATTGCCTTCTGTGCGGCCAGACCGGCGTGTCCGGTTCGGTCGAGATCGGCAATAATGTCGTACTTGGCGGCCAGACCGGCGTGGTCGACAATATCTTTATTGGTAATGGCGTGATTTCGGGTGGTGGCACTAAAATTCTGTCCAATGTCCCTCCGGGTCGGGTCATCATGGGGTATCCGGGTGTTAAAATGGAAACCCATACCGACATCTACAAAGCGCAACGTCGCTTGCCCCGAATGGCGCGTGACGTCGAGGCGTTGAAAAAGGCTGTTTTCAAACAGCCCCCGAGCGATTAAATCATCCGCAACGGGAAAATCAGAGGACCGACATGAGCATCACCGACCGCGTCATCGCAATCATTGCTGAGCAGGCCGTGCTGGAGCCTTCGGACGTCACGCTCGAAAGTACGCTTGAGGACCTGGGTATAGACAGCCTCGGCCTCGTCGAGAGCATATTCGCCATCGAAGAAGAATTCGATATTTCGGTGCCTTTCAATGCCAACGAACCTGAGGCTAGTGACTTTGACATATCCAACGTTGCTGCGATTGTTGCCGGGATTGAAAAGCTTGTGTCGGAAAAGGTCTGACATAACATTATGAAGCGCGTTGTCATTACTGGGGCCGGAACGATCAATTCGCTGGGCCATTCCGTCCCCGATACGCTAGAGGCCATGCGCGAAGGGCGTTGTGGAATCTCTGATTTGGAATTCCGCGATGTTGAGCGTCTTTCCATAAAAATCGGCGGTCAGGTGCGTGGCTTTGAGGCTGAAGGGCGTTTTAATCGCCAGCAAATGAGCCTTTATGACCGGTTCACGCAATTCACGCTGACAGCCGCGAAAGAAGCAATTGATCAATCGGGTATCGAGTTTCACGGAGAACTCGCCGCGCGTTCGGGTGTTGTTTTAGGAACCGCTGGTGGTGGTGTTTCTACCTGGGATGACAATTACCGATCGGTTTACGAAGACGGGAAAAACCGCGTTCACCCATTCGTTGTGCCAAAGTTGATGAACAATGCGGCGGCCAGTCATGTGTCGATGGAGCACAACCTAAAAGGCCCAAGTTTCACGGTCTCAACTGCTTGTGCTTCTTCCAACCACGCAATGGCACAAGCTTTTCAGTTGGTGCGTAGCGGAGCAGCGCCGGTAATGGTCACGGGCGGATCAGAATCCATGCTTTGCTTTGGTGGTGTGAAGGCTTGGGAAGGGCTGCGCGTAATGTCCAAGGATGCCTGCCGCCCGTTTAGCGCGAACCGCAATGGCATGGTGCAGGGTGAAGGCGCCGGGGTGTTTGTATTCGAAGAATACGAACATGCCAAAGCTCGCGGGGCGAGTATCCTTTGCGAAGTTGCAGGCTTCGCGATGTCTTCGGATGCGTCAGATATCGTGATGCCCAGCAAACAAGGGGCGGCACGCGCCATGTCCGGTGCACTGTTGGATGCGCGCTTAAACGCTGATCAAGTTGGTTACATCAATGCGCATGGCACCGGAACTGCTGCTAACGACAAAACCGAATGCGCAGCAGTGGCCGACGTGTTCGGGCCACATGCGGATGATCTGATGATTTCGTCGACAAAATCGATGCACGGCCACTTAATCGGCGGCACCGGAGCGGTTGAGTTGCTTGCTTGTATAATGGCGCTTCGTGATGGGGTGATCGCCCCGACTATCGGCTATGAAGAGCCGGACCCGGAATGTGCGTTGGATGTCGTGCCCAACGATGCTCGCGAGGCGAAAGTTGAAGTGGCACTTACCAATGCGTTTGCCTTTGGTGGCCTGAACGCGGTTCTTGCCCTGAAAAGGGTCTAAAACACTATCTTTCTGAACAAAAATGCCGCCGATCTATACCGGCGGCATTTTCATTTTTACCAGATCAGTTCTGATTGATGTTCAGGCTGTCGAACGCAGAAGTAAATCCGGACAGCGATAAATCCATGTTCACGACCTGATCTGGAAAGCGTGCTGGCACTAGTGAAAAAACGGCCTTGCTGCCCGCCTTCATTGCATCGACATCACCCTGGCTAAGGCCCAATTGCGCGACACAGCCAACTGGAAGGCAATGGTGGTAGTTATAGAGTTTGCGTGGCGCACCATCGATAGACAGGGCAAGCTGTGCCTGAAGCAAGGTCTCCAATGGGACAATTACGTTAGCCCACGCTACGGCGGCTCCACCTTGAGGTAGTTTACCAATCGTCACTTCGGCCAACGGTTCGCCCTGCTGACCGTTCAAAATCTGAACCATCCCGCAAGGATCTTCACCTGCTTGAGCTTTGACGCAAGAAATCTCCCAGTCTCCGCTTGTCTCTTTTACAAACTGCTCGCCGACACGTGGGCCGGATGTACCAAGATCCAGTCCGTTGTCTGCGGGTGCTTGTTGCGCCTGTTCGCTTTGTGTTTCCTGTGCGTTGACAGCGCCAGTCAGAAGCATGGCGGTCACTACGGTCAGAGGAAGAAGTTTCTTAATCATGAATGCCTCGGCTGCGTGGTTGCTCTTTTTTGTGGGTCTTAACACTCTTACACCGCGGTGTCAGGCGTTAAGCTGACCAGTCAGAAGAATTTACTCGGATTTTCGCCGCTTTTTGTGCTTTTGGACTGACGAAACTCCAAACAGAAAGGGAGCCAGCGGTGTGGCTCCCCTCCAATAAATTTTCTCCCCGTCGGACTGGCCGACTTAGTTATGCGCAGAAGTTACGAGAGGGGAACGCAGCGGTCAACTGCAAACCTGAATTTTTAATGGAAGATCAAGGTTTCCGTTAAAAAAAAATCCGCGCCCGAAGGCGCGGCCAGTCAACAGGGAGGAAGTTTGCGGCCAAATACCAACGGTACAAAGGCCGCGAATTGACTATCGCAGTCAAAGGTTAACTTTGTATGCTGAGGGCAGATCGGTGAAATTAAGGCCTTACATACATGGACAATAACATTTTTTTAGGCGGCGCAGGTGACGACTACAGTCAGCCTCAATCCTTGAACCTGAAATACGCGAACCGCCACGGGTTGATCGCGGGGGCGACAGGCACCGGTAAAACGGTGACCTTGCAGATTCTGGCCGAGGGGTTTTCAGAAGCAGGTGTTCCGGTGTTCTTGTCCGACGTTAAGGGCGATTTGTCTGGTCTGGCAAAAGCTGGCACCGAAAGCCACAAACTGAATCAGGCCTTTCAGGATCGCGCCACGCGTATCGGATATGAGGGCTATAAATACGCCGAGTGCCCTGTGACTTTCTGGGATCTGTTTGGAGAACAAGGGCACCCTGTTCGGACGACAGTGACAGAAATGGGTCCATTGCTACTTTCACGGCTCATGGATCTAAGCGAGGCGCAGGAAGGAATTTTGAATATCGCTTTCCGTGTCGCGGACGAAGAAGGCATGCCGTTGCTGGATTTAAAGGATCTACAGGCATTGCTGGTTTGGATCGGTGAAAACCGGGCACAATTGTCATTGCGCTATGGCAACGTTTCGACCGCATCGATCGGCGCAATCCAGCGGCGTTTGCTGGTGTTGGAAAATCAGGGTGGAACAAACCTGTTTGGCGAACCTGCGCTGGAACTGGCTGATCTGATGCGCACAGATTCAAAGGGGCGGGGTATCGTGAATATCCTCGCTTCGGATAAATTGATGGGGTCTCCTAGACTATATGCGACTTTTCTACTGTGGCTCTTGAGTGAACTCTTTGAAGAACTGCCAGAAGTCGGTGATCCTGAAAAACCTAAACTTGTCTTCTTCTTTGATGAAGCGCACTTGCTATTCGAAGATGCTCCCAAAGTTTTGGTGGACAAAGTTGAACAGGTTGCCCGGTTAATCCGGTCGAAAGGGGTTGGTGTTTACTTCATTTCGCAAAACCCCGCAGACATCCCTGAGGACATACTGGGGCAGCTAGGTAACCGGGTTCAGCACGCGTTGCGTGCTTTCACGGCGCGTGATCGCAAAAACCTGCGCCTGGCTGCGGAAACTTATCGCGAGAACCCAAATTTTGATACCGAAACCGCAATTCGTGAGGTCGGCGTTGGTGAGGCAGTGACCTCGATGCTGCAAAAGAAAGGCGTGCCTGGTGTCGTCGAACGGACTTTGATCAGACCGCCTTCGTCTCAGCTGGGGCCAATTACTAAGGTCGAACGTCAGGCATTGATCGATGCCTCACCCATGAAAGCCAAATACGGCGCTTTGACGGATCGTGAATCGGCCTTTGAAATTCTACAGGCTCGTGCGGGTCAAGCGGCGCAAGCTGCTGCCAAAGCGGAAGAGATGGAAGAGACGCAAACTGTAGCCGAACGCGAATTCGCTACCGCACGTCGCTATTCCGGTAACCGGGTCGGGCGATCTTCGTCGCGTGTGACACGGCAAAAAGACACTTTCGCTTCGGCGATGAGTGAAGCCGTCATCAAAGAGCTAAAAGGGACAACCGGGCGCAAGATCGTCCGCGGAATTCTTGGTGGGTTGTTCCGCGCCCGTTAGAGGCAAGGCGCCGCGCGGTTTTTATCATGCGCGGCGTTGATCCAATCACTTCAGACGACGCTGACCTTCTTGTTTGCAGTAGGCGTCCGCCTCGGGCACTGACATCTTGTCGGCGGGAAAGTTTATTGCGCGATCCCAAATGACACGATCCGGGCGGTACAGCTGGCAAGTCACCACACCCTTTGGAGTCTGGACCTTGACCGGTTCGGTTTCCAGATCTTCCGGTGAGGGGATACATGCAGCCAAACTGACAACGACCGGCAGCATTAGGATTTTAGGGATAAGCGAAGTTCTCATGTGTCGTCTTCTTACTCTCAAGAGGTGACCTGCAGTATCAGCGTCAACTGACTAATTAAACGTGAAGGCGATCTGGCGCTGGTCCGGAACATGCCCAATTAGAATTGGTCTATTCAGGTTGGGTTCATGAATCAAGAAACCGCGTCGAATAAACGGCGCGGTTCCTCAAATTAACGTCAATTTTGACTATTTCTCGGGAATAAGTCCTCTTGGACTGAATCTGAGAACAACCAACAGGATCAAGCCCATCGTCAACAGCCGCATATGCGCGGCGCTTTCGATCAGATGCGCCTTAAGGGCGCTCCCGTCCGGCATTCCGGCTGTAATCAAACTCATCAACCACAGACCAATGGGTTCAACTTGAACCCACAGGAACCAGATGACAAATGCCCCGAGAACCGCTCCTAGATTGTTGCCCGATCCACCAACAATAACCATCACCCACACAAGGAAAGTAAACCGCAGCGGTTGATACGCACTTGGTGTCAACTGACCATCCAGAGTTGTCATCATGGCGCCCGCGATGCCGCAGATTGCCGAGCCCAATACAAAGATTTGTAGGTGGCGGCGTGTGACATCCTTACCCATAGCCTCTGCTGCGACCTCGTTGTCTCGAATGGCGCGCATCATACGGCCCCAGGGGCTGTGTAGTGCCTTTTGAGCCATCCAAAGCAAGACCAGCAACACGATCAGGAAAAGCAGCGAATAACCTAGTTTGACCGACAGTGTCGAAGCCGTGACTGGGTCCAACCCGAACCATTCGGCCCGTGAAACAAAGCCGGGGTCATTCTGCAGGTCGACCTCATACCCAACAACCGGCGCAGGGCGCGGAATGCCGTACACGTTCTTGACCCCCCGAGCCAGCCAGTCTTCGTTTTTCAAGATCGCGATGACGATTTCGGCAATTCCCAGCGTTGCGATGGCCAGATAATCTGACCGAAGACCCAAAGCGGTTTTCCCAATCAACCAAGCGGCACCGGCAGCCAACAGACCACCCGCCGGCCAAGCTAGAAGAACGGGAAGGTTAAGACCGCCAAGATTGCCCGCGACTGCGGGTTCAATCGCTTCAACTGCGGCAGCGTTAGGATCGAATACGGCGCGGTAGATAAAGAAGCCGACGACCAGAATTGCGATAATCGAGAGGGTCCGAAACCGGCCTTTAGGTATCTTCTGTGCCACAAGAACAGTGGCAATGACCGTTGCTGCACCTAACAGCAGGGCCAAAACTATGCCGTATCCACCGGCGGACCATGCTCCGGGCGTGGTCGGGGTCGAAACCAACACAACGGCCAGACCACCGAGCGCGACAAAACCCATGACGCCGACGTTAAACAGCCCCGCGAAGCCCCATTGCAGGTTTACCCCAAGCGCCATCACCGCCGAGATCAGCCCCATGTTGAGGATCAGAATTGCGGCGTTCCAGCTCTGTGTGAAACCTGTTAACAGGATCAATCCGCCAACAATTGCGAAGAGAAGCGTATTTTTGACGGATTCGGTCATACCGCTTTCCCCTTAAACAGACCCGTAGGTTTGAATAGAAGCACGATCAGCAGGATGACAAAGCTGACCGCAAATTTGTAATCGGTGGACAGAAACTGAACCAAGCCCGACGGCGCCAAATTTTCCGGAGCCAGGTAGGTCACTACCTTTTTCCACGCGTATGTGATGGTGACTTCGGAAAAGGCGATGATGAATCCACCAGCGATGGCGCCTAGTGGACTGCCCAAACCGCCAACAATAGCCGAAGCGAAAATCGGAAGCAGCAACTGGAAATAGACAAAAGGCTTAAAGCTCTTGTCCAGCCCATAAAGAACGCCCGCAGTGGTCGCGAGTGCGGCGACGATGATCCAGGTGATCATAACGACACGTTCCGGATTAATACCCGACAGCAAGGCAAGGTCTTCGTTATCCGAATACGCACGCATTGATTTTCCGGTGCGTGTCTTGTTCAGGAACCAGAAAAGCAGCGCCACGGCCAGCACTGCGACAACCACTGTAATACCCTGAGAGGTCTTGATCGCCAGCCCCTCGTTCAGCCCCGTCATTTCTTTGAAGTCCCGAGCAGAGACGATGAACCGCGCGCCGTCTGAAAACCTCTGATCGTCCGGTCCAATGATGAAACGCACGAGGCCATTCATAATGAACATCACACCCATCGACACGATCACCAGAATGACGGGCTTGGCCTTTTGTTCTCGGTAAAACCGATAGACAAGGCGATCAGTGATCAGCACCAAAACGATGCAGCCGAGAATTGCAAAGGGCAGGGCCAGCAATGCGGTTGGGAGCGGACCAAAACTAACCCCGGCGGCTTGCAGCCCCCACGTGACCAGCACGGCGATCATCGCGCCAAAGGCCATCGTGTCGCCATGGGCAAAGTTGGAAAATCGCAGAATGCCGTAAATCAGCGTGACCCCCAGCGCCCCCAATGCCAGTTGGCTGCCATAGGCAATCGCAGGCACCAGCACAAAATTAGCAAGCGCGACAAGCGCGTTTAGTATGTCCATTTCACCTTCCCATTCCGCCGGGTGCGGCCTTATGGCATGCAAGCGCGCTGAGACACAATATTTCAACGGTTGTGAACAGTAGAATTCCGCAGAAAAAATTAGGATGCGCTGTCCTTCTTGTGGCTAAGCGAAACACGCCGGACAGGGTTGTTCCTGCCCGGCGCTTGATTGGTTCGAATTCGCGTTTCTTGCAAGTGAGACTAGGTCACTTGAGAGGCGTGCAGGTGCCGCGCTCATTTCGTTGTTGGCCGCCAGTTGCCCTAACTTCAAGGTGTCCAGTTTCGAACTTCAACGTGTACCCGACAGTTGCCGTACCTTGTATCTGCAGAAACTCCAGCGTCCCGAGACCGGGGATCACCATTGCTTCATGCTCTTGGCCGTCTGCTTGAACCAGACCTTTGTAGTTAACTTCGCTTTTTTTCAACACAACTGAACGGGCGGGATCAATGGGTTGGCATCCACCGTGATTGCAGCTTTCGGTAATCTGGCACTCGTAAACAGTTTCACTTTGCGCGGGGGCTTGCGTTACGGCTTGCGCGGTCGCAGGCAGAACGACGGCGACAAGCGCTGCCAGATATTTCATAGTTTGTCTCCTGAAGGGGGCGAGTGCCCAAAGGTGTTGAGAATCAGATATCTGATTCCTGCTGTTCGCACGCCGTGGGTAAGGGGGGAACGTGGCGAAATTTTAGCCGATGGCGGGTTTTCGTGATGGTTTTGAAAATGATCTATTGGACTGAAAATAGTACAAAATAAAGTGGTGACGTTGCTATAAATGCAGGTGGTGATCACAGTTTAGCCTTAGTCATGTTCGCACCCTATAATTGGGCTGCTCTAAGCGACTACACGAACAAGAACGAAGGTGAGGAGCACCAAAAGGGTTGAGGAAGCCTTTCAGTTTACCGGCATGCATAAGCCGTGGTGATTGGAAACTCTGAACTTAGTGGAGTTGTGCTCAGAGTATGCAAATTCATTTGAAACCAGATCAATCGATGCCAATACAACAGAGTCTCCGAAACCTGGCACGATGACTGTTAAGAGATGCCCGAGTTGCGCTCCTGTCGCATCGCTGTATCTGGACGATTCAATCCAGGAGCCTTTCACGACGGAGGCGTCGGAAGCATTTGTTGATTCAAGCTGACCAGTTACACCAGAAAGCGCTATCTCAATTGTTTTCGCCGAGCTAGAACACGTGCCCTTGATGCACTTCTCGGAAATTGTGCAGTTTAGTACGTAACCACCTTCAGCAAGAGTTTTTCGTGCGACGACGGACAAGTCGCCTTCTGCGGCTACCGTTGACGTTGAAGAAACAAGCAATGCCAGCAGAATGCTTGATACTTTGTGCCGCCGTGAAAATTCCATTCTCAAAGGCCTCACCCCCCCAAGAAGCTCTTCCGCACCTCGGGGTCAGCCAGCAATTCCTTACCCGTACCGCTATAGGCATTCCGCCCTTGAACCAGCACATATCCCTTGTCTGCAATCTCCAGTGCCTGACGGGCGTTCTGTTCGACCATTAGGATCGGCAACCCGGTGCGTGAAACCTCGATAATCCGGTCGAACAGTTCATCCATCACGATGGGTGAGACACCGGCAGTCGGTTCGTCCAGCATCAGCACCTTGGGCTGAGTCATCAACGCGCGGCCTACGGCGACTTGTTGACGCTGGCCACCCGAAAGTTCTCCGGCTGCCTGATTTCGTTTGTCGCGCAAGATGGGGAAGAGGTCATAGACCTGCTCCATCGTTTGGGTGATGTCGTCGCGGCGGATGAAGGCACCCATTTCAAGGTTCTCTTCAACCGTCATTGACGTAAAAATGTTCTGGGTTTGCGGTACGAAGCCCATGCCCTTGATCACACGGTCCTGCGGCGAAAGCTTGGTGATGTCCTCACCGTCCAGCCGTACCGAACCCGACCGCACGCCCAGCATTCCAAACACAGCTTTCATCGCGGTGGATTTACCAGCTCCGTTTGGGCCGACGATGACTGCGATCTCTCCTTTGTCGACGGCGATTGTGCAGTCGTGCAGGATATCCGGACCTTTGCCATAGCCGCCGGTCATGGTGTCGCCGATCAGAAAGGGGCCACCACCGACATAATGCGTTTCACCGCTGGTCTGGTGCGCGGGCGTCATGGTGCCAACGCCATGAGTGTTTGTAATCGAGGCGTCTTTGTTACCGTGGTCGTCCTGGTAGGGGTTGTCGCTCACGCTCCGGCCTCCAACTTGTCTTTGTTCTTTAGGCCGGTGCCCAGATATGCCTCGATCACTTGTTCGTTGGCTTTGATCTCGTCCAGAGTGCCCTCGGCCAGAACTTTACCCTCGGCCATACAGATGACCGGGTCGCAGATTTTGCCGATGAAATCCATGTCGTGCTCAATGACCACGAAAGTATAGCCTCGTTCTTTATTCAGACGCAGGATCGTGTCGCCGATTGTCATCAGCAAAGTGCGGTTCACACCAGCGCCGACCTCGTCGAGGAACACGATCTTGGCGTCCACCATCATGGTGCGCCCAAGTTCCAGCAGCTTCTTTTGGCCACCCGAAACCTGACCCGCCTTGTGATCGGCCAGATGTTCGATTGTCAGAAACTCTAGTACCTCGTCGGCCTTGGCCTGAAGGGCACGTTCCTCATCAGCGATCCGCTTGCGCCCAAACCACGTGTTCCATAGCGATTCACCCGATTGTGCACCTGGAACCATCATCAGGTTTTCGCGGCAGGTCATCGAAGAGAATTCGTGCGCAATCTGGAAAGTGCGCAGCAGGCCTTTGTGGAACAGCTCATGCGGGGGCAGGCCGGTGATATCCTCTCCGTCCATGATGACGCGGCCAGAGGTCGGGGGCAGAACGCCCGCAATCACGTTGAACAGGGTCGTCTTGCCTGCTCCGTTCGGTCCGATCAGACCGGTAATCGAACCCTTTTCGATCTCTAACGAAGCGCCATCCACCGCGTGGAAGCCACTAAAATGCTTGTGCACGTCCTCAACGACGATCATGGTTTTCCTTTGCCTTTTCCCCGAAAACAGAGGTGCAGCCTTTTGTCATTGAAACAGCCCGGACACAAGGCCCGGGCTGCTTGGTTTCAACTTGTCAGAGGGTGAATTAGCGGTAGTTAACCGTCTTCATTTCACCATCAATAACTTCGATCTCACGGTAGGAGCCCGCGCTTTCGCCAGGGCCGATCAGCTCGACGCCCGACGCGCCGACATAATCGATTTCCTCGCCAGCGGCGAGAAGTTCCAGACCTTTGGCCAGCTCACCCGGATAGATCTTTTCACCCGGTTCGTTGGCTACATCCATGATCTTGCTGCCATAGTCTGCAGGGTTGCTGGAACCTGCGGCCTGCATGGCAAGCAGGAATAGGGCTGCGGCATCGTAGGATTCGGGTACGAAAATTGACGATCCTTCGAACCCATCAGCTTCTGCCATCGCAAAGAACGCGTCCGCGGCTTCGCTTTTCGAGCCCGGCGCCTGACCATACGAACCATTGAGATCTGGGCCGACATTCTCAGGCAGCGAGTCACCGATCATACCACCCGGCAGACCGAACGTGTCGAAGGCCCCGCTGTCCAGCGAAGATTGGATGATGCCCAAACCGCCCTGATCCAGATAGCCTGCAACGACCAGAATGTCGCCGCCAGCTGATGCCAGCGCACCAACTTCGGCGGAGTAGTCAGCCTTGCCGTCTTCATGCGCAGCCACGATGGTCACTTCACCGCCCTGCGCTTCGAAGGACGATTTGATCGCCTCGGACAAACCCTTGCCGTAGTCGTTGTTGGTGTAGGTCAGCGCGATCGAGTTAACGCCACGCTCTTTCAGGATATCCGCCATGATTTCACCTTCACGGGCATCCGACGGGGATGTGCGGAAGAACAGACCATTGTCTTCCATCACTGACAGACCAGGCGAGGTCGCCGACGGCGAGATCATGACCATGCCGTTTGGAACGGCAACGTTTTGAAGAATCGCACCGGTAACGCCCGAGCAATCGCCGCCGACGAGACCATTGATGCCTTCTGCCACCAGACGTTCAGCGTTGGCCGTGGCCAATGCGTTGTCTGCACAGCCTGTGTCTGCACGCACCGGGGTTACGGTTGAGCCGTCCAGCAGCTTGCCCGATTCCGAAACTTCTTTCATCGCAAGTTCCGCGCCAGCGGCCATCGCAGGCGACAGCGATTCAATCGGGCCGGTGAAACCGAACATAATGCCCAGTTTGACGTCTTCGGCCATGGCTGTGCCGGCCAGCAGAGCGGTTGCTGCGGTTGCGGTAAGCAGCTTTTTCATGAGGTTACTCCCAGTAGTGATCTCAATTCTGGGCACGAACCTAGGCAAGCTTTCAGGAAATGAAAAGTCCTAACGAAAAAGTGTCTTTTTGGCTCTGAGCTCTAATTGATCTGATAATTAAGTGTATCTGGCGCGCAGGCTCAAAAAAGGGTGGAACATAGGTATGATCCGAGCAGTCTTGATGGTTTTTTTAACGTGGGCCACTACCGCAGGGGCGGCAAATTTGCAGACTTCGCAAGGCGTTGTCGACATTACTCAAATGGTCGGTGGGCTGGATACTCCTTGGGCTATTGGAGTTTTGCCAGAAGGGGACTTTCTTGTAACCGACCGTGACGGAGAGCTTCTTTACGTTAACGACGGCGATATACAGCGCGTCTCTGGTGTTCCCAGAGTCGCCGCCTCGGGGCAGGGCGGCTTGCTGGATGTCACAGTCGCGCGGGATTTCAATCGAAGTCGCGAGATATTTCTGACGTTCTCAAAACCTCAAAATGGTGGTGCCGGAACTGCGCTGGCAGTTGCGCGCCTGTCCGAAAGTGGCAAACGGCTGACAAACTTGCGCGTGATTTTCGAGGCTGTTCCTGGCGGATCGGGTGGTCGGCATTTTGGTTCACGCGTGGTCGAGGCTGAGGATGGAACCTTGTTCCTGACGATAGGAGATCGAGGGGACCGGCCCGAAGCACAAAACAGGGCTAATCACTTGGGTACTGTGATCCGCGTGAACCGCGACGGCTCGGTGCCGGGTGACAATCCCTTCATTCAGGAGGACGGAGTTCGTCTTGAGATTTGGTCGTACGGTCATCGCAATCCTCAGGGGGCTGCGTTGGATGCACGCGGACAGCTTTGGATCTCTGAGCACGGAGCAAGAGGCGGGGATGAGATAAATCTAGTGAAGTCTGGCCGGAACTACGGCTGGCCGGTCATTTCCTATGGTAAGCACTATTCAGGTCAAAAGATCGGTGAGGGTACCCATAAACCTGGGATGGAACAGCCCGAACACCATTGGGACCCATCCATCGCGCCATCTGGGTTGATGGTGTATTCCGGCAAACTGTGGCCGGAATGGAAAGGGGACATTTTTGTTGGGTCGCTCAAGTTTGACTATATCGCGCGCCTCGCTGGGTCACCGCTGAGAGAGGTCGAGCAAATCAAAGGACCTGAAACCGAACGCGTGCGCGACATCGTCGAAGCGCCAGATGGATCAATTTGGTTCATTTCGGTGGGTCAGGGAGCCGTCTATCGAATGACCCCCACAAACTAGGTGCGTTAAACCGACAGCCGCCCGCTTTGTGCACCGCGCTCGCGATAGGGCGTGGTGTTGTAATGCGCTCGGTAGCATTTGGAAAAATGCGAAGGGCTGGCGAAGCCGCATGCCAAGGCCACATTAATCACGCTCATGTCCGTTTGCATCAGGAGGTTACGCGCTTTGTGCAGACGCAATTCCATGTAGTACCGTTTGGGAGAGCGACTCAGGTAGCGGCGGAACAGGCGTTCTAGTTGCCGGGTCGACATGCCCACATCTTTGGCGAGAATCGACGGCGAGATCGGTTCTTCGATGTTCTTTTCCATCATCAGGATGACTTGGCTTAGCTTTGGGTGGCGAACGCCGATCCGGGTGGGGGTCGACAAGCGCTGCGTATCCTGATCGGTCCGAATAGAGGAATAGATCATTTGATCGGCCACGGCATTTGCGAGATCCTCGCCGTAGTCATCAGCAATGATCTTTAGCATCAGGTCTATGGACGAGGTGCCGCCAGCTGTTGTCATCCGATTTCCGTCGATCTGGAACACCGACTTGGTCAGCTCAACCTCATCGAACTCCTCAACGAAGCTGTCAGAGTTTTCCCAATGAATTGTCGCACGCTTGCCGTCCAAAAGTCCGGCTTTGGCCAGTGTATAGGCAGCGGTACAAAGCCCTCCGATACGCAAACCCCGACGCGCTTCGCGTCGGACCCAGTTCAATACTCGCTTTGTCGTCGCGGCCTGAACATCCACGCCGCCGCAAATCATCACGACGTCGTCGCGCTGAAGTTCATTCAGGTCTGCATCCAGTGTGAACGTCGTCCCGGCCGAGCAAGTGACCGTTTCCCCGCCTTCACCCATAAGAGTCCAACTGTAGAGCTTTTTATCAGCCATTCGATTGGCAATCCGTAAGCTGTCCAGTGCCGACGCGAACGACAGCAATGAGAACTTGTCCAACAGGACAAATACGAAATTGCGCGGGTTGGCGGTTGTGTCTTCCACCGTGACAACTTGGCGTTGCTCTTGCATGGCGAATTGTCCTTGATTCGTTGGCCGCTACGCGAACGCAGCGGGGATTGTAGCCGACAACATGCTCAAAGCTTGTTTCCGGCGTCAAGGGGCGCAAATCGCATATGGTCAGTCTTCAATGCATTTTGTATAGAGACCACCTGAATACTTCAGCGGAGATCAAAGCTATGACCGAATGGCAAAAAACGAACTGGCGCAACAAGCCCCGGGTTCAGATGCCAGATTATACCGACGCGGCCGCATTGGCTAAAGTCGAGGCTCAGCTTTCACAGTATCCCCCGCTGGTCTTTGCGGGCGAAGCGCGGCGTCTCAAGCAACATCTGGGTGCCGCCGGGCGCGGCGAAGCCTTCCTCTTGCAGGGCGGGGATTGTGCGGAAAGTTTTGAGCAATTCAGCGCGGATGCGATCCGCGACACGTTCAAGGTTATGCTGCAGATGGCGATGGTTCTGACCTATGGCGCCAAAGTGCCAGTGGTCAAAGTTGGCCGTATGGCGGGCCAATTCGCCAAGCCACGCAGCGCCCCGACCGAGGTGGTAGATGGCGTCGAGCTGCCCAGCTACCGTGGTGACATCATCAACGAGCTGGCTTTCACGCCTGAGGCGCGCATCCCGAATCCCGGCAAGATGCTGCAAGCCTATACTCAGGCGGCGGCCACTCTGAACCTGTTGCGTGCGTTTTCGACCGGTGGTTTCGCGGATATGAGCATGGTGCATTCGTGGACCCTTGGGTTCACTGATGAACAGGACGTGCAGAAATATTCGGAAATTGCGGACCGCATCCAAGACACCATTGATTTCATGGGTGCTGCCGGCATCACAGCGGATACTACGCACGAGTTCTCGACGGTCGAGTTCTACACAAGCCATGAAGGCCTGTTGCTAGAATATGAAGAGGCGCTGACCCGTCTTGATTCAACTTCGGGCAACTGGCTGGCCGGTTCTGGCCACATGATCTGGATCGGAGACCGCACGCGTCAGCCTGACGGCGCGCATGTGGAATTCTGCCGTGGCGTGCTGAACCCGATTGGTCTGAAGTGTGGTCCGACCACGACCGCAGAAGACCTCAAGGTTCTGATGTCGAAACTTAACCCTGAGAACGAAGAGGGTCGCCTGACCCTGATCGCTCGGTTTGGCGCAGGCAAAGCAGCAGAGCACCTGCCACGTCTGATCAAGGCAGTGAAGGAAGAGGGTGCCAAGGTAACTTGGGTCTGCGACCCGATGCATGGCAACACGATCAAATCAGCGACCGGCTACAAAACGCGTCCGTTCGATTCGGTCCTGCGTGAAGTGCGCGACTTCTTCGGTGTTCATCAGGCCGAGGGTACCATCCCCGGCGGTGTGCATTTTGAGATGACCGGCCTGGACGTAACTGAATGTACGGGTGGTGTGCGCGCTGTGACGGAAGAAGACCTTTCTGATCGTTACCACACCGCTTGCGACCCGCGCCTGAATGCAACGCAGTCGCTGGAATTGGCCTTCCTTGTAGCTGAGGAATTGACCAATCTGCGCCGCGACCGTAGCAAACGCGCAGCTAGCTGACGTCAGAATTTAAATAACCAGACAAGGCGGGCCATTTGGCCCGCTTTTTTTTTCAATCGTCGCGGGATGCAACAAGTCGCAAATGCGACCCAGCTTTCTTGAAGTCGCTTTGATTTTCGGCAAAACCCGCCGAGGTATGACGCGCGGTTTCTTGTGGTGCCTGCACTTCGGAAAACGGTCGTACTTTTGTATCTGCAATGGCGAACCGGCGTGGCGTTGCTCCAACCGCTCCGTCACTTACCAATACGCCCAACATGCGACTGACGTCACCCAGATCACTTTTTAACGGCAACAAGATCATTCGTGCCTCCAATCGCGTTCGGCCCAATTTTCCCGTTGAAACCATGCCAAGCTCGGCCAACGCCGGAGTGGAGAATACTTGCTCTAAGATGTCCGAGACCTGAGAGCGGGCGCTAGGTTCGAAGAATGCGGTCAGGGGCATCCCGCGTACTTCCATGCCAGCCAGACTATTCAGGTGGCTTCCAGCCAAACGGAACCGGGCCAAGCCGGGGGCAATGCGTTCCAAAATAAAAGTGTACTCCAGAATGTTCTCAAGTCCGCGTGGATCAATTTGCGACCGCATGGGCACACCGTTGCCGGTTAGCAGTGCGGTCCAATACGCCTCGACCTGACGAAGGGGCGAAAGGCTACGCCCGCTGGCAAAACGATCCATTGCGACGATCTTCCCAATGCTTGACCCGGAGCCGTTCCCAAAAAAGGTTTTCATTTTCATCACCCTAGCGTCAATCGAACCAAATTAAACTAAAATGCCAGATATCAGGTCCCTCATTTATCGACGAGCCCTGACTTCGTTCAAATTGACACGGGTTGAGTCAATTTTGGAGGAATTCTTTAACGAATGGTTAACTTTCAGGGCACATGCCAATTCTCAGCAAAGTCTTGCCCTGCGCCTACCGATAGCTTTAGGTGCTGCAAGCGTGCAGACAAGGACATCCGTAATGATCAGATCCATGACCGGTTTCGCCTCGGGCAAAGGGGCGTTCGGACCTCATAGCTGGACGTGGGAATTGCGCAGTGTGAACGGCAAGGGCCTGGACATGCGCCTTCGGTTGCCGGATTGGCTAACTGGGCTTGAAGCTGCTTTACGCGCTCAAATGTCCAAGATGCTTAGCCGAGGCAACGTAACGTTGTCCTTGCGTCTTAGCCGAGATGAAACCGCACCTGATCTGGTATTGAATGAGGCCGCGATGGCTGCGGCGCTGACTGCATTGGCAAAGACTCAGGAGATGGCTGCGGCAAGTGGTGTGACGCTAGCGCCTTCGACTGCAGCAGACATGATTGCCGTAAAGGGTATGCTAGAGGCTGGCAGCGATGTCGATGATCCCGCACCGTTAGTTCAGGAATTAACGAAAGAGTTTGCGGACTTGCTGGCTGCGTTTATTGAAATGCGCGAATCCGAAGGGCAGGCATTAGCAGAAATACTTGATGGTCAGCTCAATCATGTCTCCTCATTGACCATGCAGGCCGCAGAGCTGGCGGAACAGCGCAAGGCTAAAACGGCAGAAGCGCTGCGTGAAAACCTTGCGCGGGTACTGGACAACGCTCAGGGCGCTGACCCGGACCGCGTCGCGCAGGAGTTAGCCCTGATTGCGGTTAAATCCGATATCACCGAAGAAATCGATCGGCTGAAAGCTCATGTAATTGCTGCGCGCGATTTGCTTTCGCAGGACGTCGCAGTGGGTCGCAAGCTGGACTTCCTGATGCAGGAATTCAACCGTGAGGCCAATACGCTGTGTTCCAAGGCGCAAAGCGCAGAGCTAACCTCGGTAGGGCTTGAGTTGAAGGCGGTAATAGATCAGATGCGTGAACAAGTGCAAAACGTTGAATGACTAAGGGAACGACTGAAATGGCAGATCGCCGCGGGTTACTTATTATCCTGTCTTCGCCTTCTGGCGCAGGAAAATCCACACTGGCCCGACGGTTGATGGCGTGGGACGACGGTTTGGAGTTCTCAATTTCGGCGACCACACGTGCGCCACGCCCGGGTGAAGAACACGGACGCGAGTATTATTTCCAGTCAGAAGATGAATTCAAACAGCAGGTTGCCGAAGGGCAGATGCTGGAGCACGCCCACGTTTTTGGGAATTTCTATGGCTCTCCTGCCGGACCTGTAAGGGAGTCGATTAACGCGGGCCGAGACGTTCTGTTTGATGTGGATTGGCAGGGTGAGGTGCAGATACGCAATTCGGATTTGGGCAAGCACGCGCTGTCGATCTTTATCCTACCGCCTTCGATTCCAGAGCTGCGCCGCCGGCTGGAGACTCGTGGTCAAGACAGCGAGGACGTCATTGCCAAGCGGATGCTGAAAAGCTGGGATGAGATTAGCCACTGGGGCTATTACGATTACGTTTTGGTCAATGACGATCTGGATGCGACAGAAGAAAAACTGAAAACCATCGTCAGCGCCGAGCGTATGCGCCGAATTCAGCAACCGAAGTTACAAAACCACGTCCGGACCCTGCAAAATGAATTCGAGGGGCTGTCATGACTATTTACGTTCTGGGAAATCACGTCCCGCAAATCCACGAAGACACATGGGTCGCGCCTGATGCCAACCTAATTGGACAAGTGGTATTAGAGCAGGGTGCCTCGGTTTGGTTCGGTTGCACCATTCGGGCGGACCATGAAGAGATTCGTGTGGGCGAAGGTAGCAACGTTCAGGAAAACTGCGTTATGCACATCGACGCTGGGTTTCCTCTTACTATCGGAAAGAATTGTACCATCGGGCATAAGGTGATGCTGCACGGATGTACGATTGGAGAGAACTCTTTGATCGGGATGGGTGCAATTGTCCTGAACGGTGCAAAAATCGGCAAGAACTGTCTGATTGGGGCAGGGGCCTTGATTACCGAGGGCAAGGAAATTCCCGATAACTCGCTGGTCATGGGGTCACCCGGCAAAGTCGTGAGGGAATTGGATGACGCCGCAGCGCAAAAGATTACGCTCAGCGCGCTCCATTACCAACAGAACATGCGTCGGTTCCGTGATGAGATGAAGCCTGTGTCTTAATGCCATCGGGAAGATCAATAGAATGTCAGACGATCTGCTAGCCGAATTTGTCTCGGCCATTCCGATGCCGGCTTTAATGGTCGATCAGACAGAACGGATAATCGCCGCTAATACCAATGCTAAGACTCTTCTGGGGCAGAACATTATCGGCAGACATTTCGCGACGATCCTACGCCAGCCGCAGGTGATCGACGCGATTGAGCAGAGCTTGCACACCAAAGGGCCGACTAAGACGCGTCACCTTTCCAATGACGGCGCGCAAGACACCACGTTCGAAATCGAGTGCCGCTATATGAACGGCGTCGGCGCGGTCGCAGGCGGTGCGATGTTGGCAACTTTTCAGGACGTCACACATGTTGAGCAAGCCAGTCAGATGCGTCGGGATTTTGTGGCGAATGTCAGCCATGAGTTGCGAACTCCACTGACAGCGCTAATGGGATTCATTGAAACGCTGCGAGGGCCGGCGCGGGACGATGCCAACGCCCGAGACCGTTTTCTTCAAATTATGACTGACGAGGCCAACCGCATGAATCGGTTGGTTGGGGATTTGTTGTCATTGAACCGCGTCGAAAGCGAAGAACGTGTTCGTCCGAAAGAGCAGCTGGAATTGACGGGCATCCTACAATCCACGCTGAACTCTCTGCGCCCATTGGCAGAAGACGCCAAGGTCGAGCTGTCCCTAGATGCCCCTGATGGCCCAGTGTCTCTGACCGGAGATAGCGATCAATTGCGCCAGGTTTTTACTAATTTGATCGAGAATGGGATCAAGTACGGTGGTAGCGGCGGTGTTGTTGAGGTTCGTGTGACTTCATCCGAGCGAGACACAGCGACGCGCGGTCCGGCAGTTCGGGTTCAGGTAATCGACAAAGGTCCGGGAATCGACGCTATTCATCTGCCGCGCCTGACCGAACGATTCTATCGTGCAGACAGCCACAGATCGCGCCAACTTGGTGGTACGGGCTTGGGTTTGGCAATTGTTAAGCACATTATCAATCGCCACCGCGGCAGATTGCGCGTGGAAAGCGATTTGGGCAAAGGCACGATCTTTACCGTTATCTTGCCGCGGTAGTTAAGCGCATCTGTCCCTTATTGAGCGTTGAAAACGGAAGGCATGTAACAATCGCATAGCTGCTTTGCGTCAATTTTGCCGGGTTTCTTTGCGACTGTCATATAGCTGTTACAAACCTGTCACAAAAGGCTTACGCACGGACCGTAGAGGTGCCAGCAAGATCATCATGGGGGTGATCACAATCTATCTTTTCAGGGAGACTGAAATGTCCTTTGTAAAACTGTCGGCTTCTGCGCTGGCTATCGCTGCTGTTTCGGCAACCACCGCTGCAGCCCGTGACAACGTACAAGTCGCAGGTTCGTCGACTGTTCTGCCTTATGCTTCGATCGTTGCAGAACTGTTTGGCGAAAACACCGATTTCCCGACACCGGTTGTAGAATCGGGTGGTTCGTCGGCTGGTCTGAAGCGCTTCTGTGAAGGTGTTGGCGAAAACACCATCGACGTTGCAAACGCGTCGCGCGCAATCCGCGAAAAAGAAATCAAAGCATGTGCCGACAACGGCGTGACCGACATCATGGAAGTCCGCATCGGATATGACGGCATCGTCTTTGCAAGCCAGCAGTCGGGCCCAGCTTTCAACGCATTCGAGCCGTCGGACATCTTCAACGCTCTGGGCGCAAAAGTTCTGAAAGACGGCGAAGTCGTCGACAACCCCTACAACACTTGGGCTGAGTTCAACTCTGATCTGCCGGACGTTGAAATCGCAGGCTTCATCCCGGGCACCAAGCACGGCACCCGTGAAGTGTTCGAAGAAAAAGTTCTGTTGATCGGTTGTGAAGCAACCGGCGCCATGGAAGCCATGATCGCTAGCGGCATGAGCGAAGATGATGCAGAAGATGCATGCCTGAACGTTCGTACTGACGGTAAGTCGGTCGACATCGACGGTGACTACACCGAGACTCTGGCGCGCATCGACACCAACCCCAACGGCATCGGTGTCTTCGGTCTGGCGTTCTACGAGAACAACACCGACAAGCTGAAAGTTGCGACCATGTCGGGTATCGCACCGTCGACCGAGACCATCTCGACCGGTGAATATCCAGTTTCGCGCCCGCTGTTCTTCTACGTTAAGAAAGCCCACATCGGCGTGATCCCTGGCCTGAAAGAGTACGCTCAGTTCTTCGTAGCTGACGAAATTGCAGGTCCTTCCAGCCCACTGGCCAACTATGGCCTAGTTGCTGACCCTGAGCTGGCGAAGACTCAGGACGCTATTGCCAACGAAGAAACCATGGGTTCGGGCAGCTAAACCTATAAACGGTTTGATATGCAGGGGGCGATCTTAGGCGTCGCCCCCAAGCATTTTTTTATAAATACAAACTGAGACCAGTGGGGATGTGATGCCGATACTTTGGCTCTTTCTGATCGTTCTTGCGATCGCAGCAGTCGGCTATGTGCTTGGTCGGGCACGGGCACTTCGGAGCGCTGGAGGAGACAGCCGAGAACTACATTCGCTGCCATCGTTTTATGGCGCGAACGCTTTCTTAAAAACTGTCGTGCCGGCATTTGGTCTTCTGATCATCTGGCTTCTTGTGCAGCCAATGATCGTGAATTCACAGATTTCGGAAATGATTCCCGACTCTGCTGTCAAAGAGGGTTCCTCCCATAGCCTTGTCATGGCCGAGGTACGCCGCGCGGCCAGAGGTTTGGACGCCGCAGTGGATCAAGGTCAGATCACCGAGGATTTGGCACGGAACGCACGGGCTGACGTTACTGATATGACGCAACGCCTTAAGGATGCAGGGCAAGTTGTCACTTCGGAAATCACACAGCCGGTTCTGCGTGCAGCGCAAAGCTATCGGATTAAGAATTCGATCGGCTACTCTGCCATGACGGTGGCTGTGCTTTTGGTGGCGCTAGGGGGTGCAGCCTTCGGCTGTTTTCAGACACATTCGGAATTCCGCGCCCGAAACGTTGTTGAGCAAGGCATTCGCGTCCTGCTGCTTGGGGCGGCGTCTATCGCAATTCTAACGACCATCGGGATTGTTCTTTCTCTGGTCTTCAATACTTGGGAATTCTTTAAGCTATATCCAGCGAGTGACTTCTTCTTCGGCACCACATGGTCACCCAGTTTCTCAGGACGCGGCGGTTCTTCTGAACTTGGCATCATTCCGTTGCTGTGGGGCACGTTCTACATTTCGCTGGTTGCCCTTTTGGTAGCCGTTCCGATTGGGTTGTTCGCGGCGATCTATCTGAGTGAATACGCCTCGCCACGCGTGCGGGCATTTGCCAAGCCCTTGCTGGAAGTACTGGCAGGTATCCCGACCATCGTGTACGGCCTGTTCGCCCTGCTGACTGTGGGCCCACTTTTGTTGGGTGTATTTGGTGACAGTGGTCTGGGCTGGATGAAGGCTGGTACGGCGGTCATGACTGCGGGTCTGGTTATGGGTATCATGCTCATCCCATTTGTCTCGTCTTTGTCGGATGACATCATCAATGCTGTCCCGCAGGCTATGCGTGACGGCTCGTATGGGCTGGGTGCAACACAGTCCGAAACGATCCGCCAGGTTGTTCTTCCTGCGGCTTTACCGGGGATCGTAGGTGCCATTCTCTTGGCAGCTTCGCGTGCCATAGGTGAAACTATGATCGTGGTCTTGGGGGCAGGTGCCGCTGCGCGCCTAAGCCTCAATCCGTTTGAAGCCATGACAACAGTCACTGCGAAAATCGTTAGCCAATTGACAGGCGATGCTGACTTTGCGTCTCCGGAAGCGCTCGTTGCTTTTGCGCTCGGCATGACCCTTTTCGTCCTCACATTGGGGCTCAACGTTTTTGCCCTTTACATCGTGCGTAAGTACCGGGAGCAGTACGAATGACCGACGCAAGCATGCAAAGCCCTGAAGCCAGCCGTCATTCAGTCTCGCTCACGGCAACAGATGAGCGCACGCGCAAGCGGGCCAAAGCTGAAAAGCGTTTCCGCCTATATGGAATTATCGCTATTGCCACGGGGTTGTTTTTCCTGGTGGTGCTTTTCGCATCGATCTTGAAAGAGGGGATCCCCGCATTCACCCGAACCGTGGTGAGTGTGGAATTCACCTTGAACGAGCAACAACGTGAGGAAGCCGAGGGCGAACTGTTTAAGACCAAGGCCTATTCCAACCTGTTCATAGCAGCGCTTAAAAACGAGTTGGATGAACGTGGCCTGAACGTCGACGTGGACGAGGCAGCCATTGAGCGTTTGTTGGGCAAAGTTGGCGGAACGATCCGCACATTCTACAGCCAAAATCCTGATAAACTGGGTGAACCTATCGAGTTTGATCTTGCCGCGTCCAGCCGGGTTGATGGCTATTACAAGGGTCGCGTGTCACGCGACACCCTTCAAGACAGCCGTTTCTTGCAGCTAAGTGACCTTGATCTTGTAGATGCGCTGGAAGAGGCTGGAATCATCAAACAGGTGTTCAACTGGCCATTCATCACCGGGGCTGACTCGGGCGTGGACAATCCAGGCGGAGCTGGTATCGGCGCGTCGGTCGTGGGTTCGTTCTTCATGATGTTGGTGGTTCTTGGTCTGTCATTGCCGATTGGCGTGGCTGCTTCGATCTACCTCGAAGAGTTCGCTCCGCAGAACAGGTTTACAGACCTTATCGAGGTCAATATCTCGAACCTTGCTGCGGTGCCGTCCATCGTATTCGGTATCCTTGGTCTGGCGGTCTTCATCCAGTTCATGCACCTGCCGCAATCGGCTCCGTTGGTCGGCGGTCTGGTTCTGACCCTGATGACCCTGCCAACGATCATCATCTCGACCCGTGCGTCATTGAAGGCGGTTCCTCCGTCAATCCGCGACGCGGCGTTGGGGGTAGGGGCCTCAAAAATGCAAGCCGTGTTCCACCATGTGCTGCCGTTGGCTGCGCCAGGTATCCTGACCGGAACGATCATCGGTTTGGCACAGGCGCTTGGCGAAACCGCTCCGCTGCTGCTGATCGGCATGGTGGGCTTTGTTGCCCGCGGCTACCCGGATGGGTTCCTTGCTGGCTTCACCGAGCCGAACTCGGCAATGCCCGCTCAAATCTATACGTGGGCGTCCCGTGCAGACGTGGGCTTCTATGAAAAAGCATGGGGCGGGATTATCATCCTTCTGATGTTCCTGCTGACCATGAATATTATTGCAATTATTCTGCGCCGCCGCTTTGAACGCCGCTGGTAAGGAAGGGCACAAAAATGAACGACATGTCACGAGTGGAGAGACAAGTGGACACCAATGAAATCAAGCTGGAGTGCCGTGACTGCCAAGTTTACTACGGTGATACCCACGCCATCAAAGATGTGAATGTCGATATCGAGGACAAAACTGTCACCGCGTTTATCGGACCGTCGGGCTGCGGTAAATCTACGTTCCTGCGTTGTCTGAACCGAATGAACGATACCATCGACGTTGCGCGCGTTCAGGGTTCCTTCAAACTGGACGGTGAGGACATCTACGACAAGCGCGTGGATCCAGTACAGTTGCGCGCCAAGGTTGGTATGGTTTTCCAAAAGCCGAACCCGTTTCCCAAATCGATCTATGACAACGTGGCCTACGGTCCGCGCATCCACGGTCTTGCCAAGAACAAGGCTGAACTGGATGAACTCGTTGAGAAATCATTGCGTCGCGGTGCGATCTGGGATGAGGTAAAGGATCGACTGGACGCACCTGGAACCGGCCTGTCCGGTGGTCAACAACAGCGCCTGTGCATAGCCCGTGCCGTAGCGACTGAACCAGAGGTCCTTCTGATGGACGAGCCGTGTTCGGCTTTGGACCCGATTGCAACCGCACAGGTCGAAGAACTAATTGACGAGCTGCGCTCGCGCTATTCGGTGGTGATCGTCACGCACTCGATGCAGCAGGCAGCACGGGTCAGTCAGAAAACCGCGTTCTTCCATCTGGGCAATTTGGTCGAATTCGGTGAGACCGGACAGATTTTCACCAACCCCGAAGACCCCCGTACGGAAAGCTACATTACAGGTCGGATCGGCTAAGCACAGGTATTTAGGTATGAGCGAACAACATATTGCATCCGTATTTGACCGGGATCTCGAGGCGATCCAAGCCCATATCATGAAGATGGGCGGGCTGGTCGAAGCCGCCATCATGAGCTCAGCGCGGTCGCTTGAAACACGCGATGAAGAGCTGGCTCAACAGGTGCGCCAAGGCGATAAGGCGATCGACGCGCTAGAAGACATTATCAACGAAGAAACCGCGCGTCTGATCGCTCTGCGTTCTCCAACTGCAAGCGATCTACGTTTGGTTCTGTCTGTTTTGAAGGTTTCGGCCAACCTCGAGCGTATCGGCGACTATTCTAAAAATATCGCCAAACGCACCACGGTTTTGGTAAATGCCGGTGAGATCAACGGCAGCGCCGCCGCCCTGCGCCGCATGGCGCGTGAAGTTGAGCGCATGCTGAGAGATGCGCTTGATGCTTACATCCAGCGTGATGCTGAACTGGCTGCCGACGTCATCGACCGTGACGAAGAAGTAGATCAGATGTATAACGGTCTGTTCCGCGAGTTTCTGACCTTTATGGCCGAGGATCCGCGAAACATTTCTTCCTGTATGCACCTACATTTTATCGCCAAGAATATCGAGCGTATGGGCGATCACGTCACCGCAATTGCAGAACAAGTGGTTTATCTCGTTACCGGGGAACGCCCGACCGAGGCGCGTCCGAAGGCAGATATAACCTCGCACACCCCTCAGGAGATCTGATCAATGTCTGCGGATCAGCCCACTGTACTGGTCGTTGAAGACGAACCGGCTCAGCGCGAAGTGCTGGCTTACAACCTCGAAGCTGAGGGGTTTCGCGTCTCCAAAGCCGGCAGCGGCGACGAAGCCATGCTGTTGGTGGACGAGGAGCACCCGGACATCATCGTCCTTGACTGGATGATGCCCAACCTAAGCGGCATTGAAGTCTGTCGTCGTCTGAAATCGCGTCCTGACACGCGGTCGATCCCAATCATCATGCTTTCGGCCCGTACGGAAGAGGTCGATAAGGTGCGTGGTCTGGAAACCGGTGCGGATGATTACGTGGTCAAACCGTATTCGGTAGTTGAATTGATGGCGCGGGTTCGCACGCAACTGCGCCGGGTGCGCCCGGCAACGGTTGGCCTGCGTTTGGAATTTGATGACATAATTCTGGACTCGGAAACGCACAAAGTCAGCCGAGACAGTAAGCCCCTGAAGCTTGGTCCGACCGAGTTTCGTTTGCTTAGCACGTTTATGGAAAAACCGGGCCGTGTCTGGAGCCGTGAGCAGTTGTTAGACCGCGTCTGGGGTCGTGATATCTATGTCGATACGCGAACTGTTGACGTCCATATTGGTCGTTTGCGCAAAGCGTTAACGCAACACGGTGGCGAAGACCCGGTTCGCACAGTCCGTGGCGCGGGCTACGCGCTGGGGTGAACGCGGGGCAGGGGTATGAGTTTTGCTCATATATGGATGCAAAACTCTTACTGTCATTTGTGGATAGTCCGGGTTAGTTTGCGTCGTTGCTGACTAAGCGGAGAAGCTCAATGAACGCCCCAGACACAAAGCCCGCATTGCGTGCCAAAGATGCGCCCGACATGGGCAAGTTTTCTTGGGAAGACCCGTTTCGCCTGTCAGATCAGCTGACCGAAGACGAACGCATGATTGCGGACAGCGCTTATGCTTATTCGCAGGAAAAGTTACAGCCTCGCGTGACTGAAGCGTTTCAAAACGAAGAAACGGATCCCGAAATCTTCCAAGAAATGGGCGCGATGGGCCTATTGGGCATCACAGTCCCCGAAGAATACGGTGGTCTTGGGGCAGGGTACGTTTCTTATGGTTTGGTCGCGCGCGAAGTCGAGCGTGTCGATTCCGGATACCGTTCGATGATGTCGGTTCAAAGTTCGTTGGTGATGTATCCAATTTACGCCTATGGCAGCGAGGAACAGCGCCGGAAATACCTACCCAAACTAGCCAGTGGTGAATGGATCGGGTGTTTTGGCCTGACTGAGGCCGACGCAGGCTCTGATCCAGCTGGGATGAAGACGCGCGCCGAGAAAATTGACGGCGGCTATCGTTTGACTGGCAGTAAGATGTGGATATCAAACTCTCCGATTGCGGATGTGTTTGTAGTTTGGGCCAAGTCCGACGCGCATGACGGTAAGATTAGGGGTTTTGTCTTGGACAAGGGCCTAAAAGGTTTGAGCGCTCCAAAAATTCAGAACAAACTGAGCCTTCGCGCGTCCATTACAGGTGAGATCGTTCTGGACGGAGTCGAAGTGGATGAAAGCGCGTTACTTCCTCATGTTCAGGGTTTGAAGGGGCCGTTCGGTTGCTTGAATCGTGCGCGATACGGCATCAGTTGGGGCGTTATGGGCGCGGCGGAATGCTGCTGGCACGCTGCGCGCCAATACGGGCTGGATCGGAAACAGTTCAATCGACCACTGGCGCAAACACAGCTGTTCCAACGCAAACTGGCCGATATGCAAACTGAAATTGCCTTGGGCCTACAAGTGAGTTTGCGCGTTGGTCGTCTGATGGACGAAGCTGATGCCGCGCCGGAGATGATTTCAATCGTCAAACGCAACAACTGTGGCAAGGCGCTGGACATTGCACGGCTGGCTCGTGACATGCATGGGGGCAATGGTATTTCGCTTGAGTTCCAAGTCATTCGTCACATGGTGAACCTTGAAACTGTGAATACCTATGAAGGTACGCACGACGTTCATGCGTTGATTTTGGGGCGGGCGCAGACAGGTTTGCAGGCGTTCTATTGAGGTAAGCCATATATCGTGTAATTGGTATTATGGTAAATAATGGGTAGACGGACAATGTCATTATCCGCCTTATATCAATAGTTTGATGTACCTACTTGAACTTATGACCTGGCCTGTATGCGCGCTTTGCGCATCAGGCCTTCTTGCGCGACCGAGGCAATTAGCGTTCCGTCCTCTGCAAAAATCGATCCGCGGTTGAAGTTGCGGCCATGCCCGCTCCACGGTGAATCCATCGAATACAGGTGCCAGTTTCCAAGTTGGACCGGAGCGTGAAACCACAACGCATGATCCAAGCTGGCGCCATTTACCTCTCCGGTAAACCAGCTGAGGCCATGCGGACGCATTCCGGACGACATAAGGTACATATCGGATGCGTATGCCAAAATTAGGTGCTGCGTTACAGGGTCAGCTTCAGCTGCTGCTTTCATACGAAACCAGATCTGGTTCCGATCATCCGATTTTTCCGGTTTGAATGGATTCAGATGGTCGACTTCACGAACTTCGATTGGCCGATCACGCAAAAGCTCACCTCGAAGTTTTTCCGGGACCAGATCAACGTATTTCTTCCGTAGCTCTTCTCGGGCCGGATGAAATTCTGGGGCTTCAGTCTGCGGCATTGCATGTTGGTGATCCCAGCCTTCATCTTGGACATGAAAAGACGCTGACATGTTCAGGATCTGCTTTCCATGCTGGATCGCGACGACACGCCGAGTTGTCAAAGAACCTCCATCCCTTGCTCTATCAACTTGATAAATAACAGGAATCGATGGGTCACCAGCGCGAATGAAATAAGCGTGCAGCGAATGGCACAACCGACCTTCGACTGTTCTGTAAGCTGCCGCCAAGGATTGAGCGATGACCTGGCCACCAAATATCCGCGTTGGGGTTTCACCACCTGATCCGGTGCCGCGAAACAGGTCGACCTCAAGCCTTTCGATGTTCAAAAGGTCCAATAGGATAAGTTCTGCCTCAGTCATCGTCGATCTCCGCTCGGTCTGCTCAAGGCTGGGTAGCAGCGCTTTGGGCGTCATTCAATCATTGCCCCAAGGACAAGAGCTTTTAGTTCAGCTCGTGATGGATACGAACTGGACGGCGACAATTGCGTGAAGAAGACGGAGGTCAAATCATTGACCCGGTCGATCCAGAAGAAAGTTGATGCCATGCCACCCCAACTGAAATCGCCTAGCGAACCCGGAACGCGTGTTCTGCCTGGATTTATGATTACAGCTCCTCCAAGTCCGAAACCTGTGCCTTCCATTGGCTGCTCGGCGAAACTCTGTGGTCCCATATAGGCAATGTCGCCCGGTAAGTGGTTGCACAGCATATAATCTACCGTTTTAGTCCCTAGAAGGCGGTGACCATTGCCCTGCCCTCGGTTTCGCAACATTTCAATAAAATGAGAGTAGTCGTCGATGGTGCTGACCAGCCCTCCGCCGCCCGAGAACGTTGTGGTGTTTTCGAATGGAGAATTGCCAACCTGATCAACAAGGCGGAGGGTCTCACCACCGGCTTTTGCCGCGTTCAGGGCCATCGCATCGCCAGCCAGAGGGGTGTAGAGAGAGGCAAAGCGATCCCCTGCCCCTGATGGCACTACAAATCCAGTTTCCCGCATATTGAGTGGCTCGAAAATTTCTTTTGTTAAAAATTCTTCCAACGTTTGCCCAGAAACGACCTCTATAACTCGCCCCAGAACATCTATGGCGACAGAGTATTCCCACCGCATTCCAGGCTGAAACGCCAGCGGCAACCGTGATAGGTCCGAGACACGATTTTCCAATAGGCCTTGATCGGGTTTGAACATCAGGTCTTGTTCGTCCATCGCCGCAGGCAATACCCCCGGGTTGAACGGATAACTGAGACCGCTTGTGTGAGTCAGCAATTGATGCAGAGTTGGCGATGGCGCTGCTTCGGTCTGATCCAATCGCTGCGCGCCTGGTATCAGGGCCTGCATATCAGAAAATTCAGGAATAAATTCAGATACCTGCGCATCAAGGTGAAACAAACCGCGCTCGACCAACATCATCAGTGCCACAGTAGTGATTGGCTTGGTCATCGAATAGATGCGCACGATCGTGTCACGCTGAAACGGCAAAGAACTTTCAATGCTTCTCTGACCGCAAGACGCAAAAAACACCTCAGATCCGTGATGCTTCACCACCAAGGAACTGCCAGCATATTTTCGTTCATCGACATATCGCTGCATCCAAGCGGAAATTCGATGCAAGCGCGTAGGATCGAACTTTGTCATTTTGTGTCAGCCCCTTGGTTATCAATCAGATTTTGCGAATTTACGTGCTGAATCAACAGGGAAATCGTCCAGAGCGGTGCGTTAAGACCAACTTGGCTGTTACAATAAGGGTGTAGCGGATTCGCTTGTCACGAGTTGGTACAGATTTGATTGTCCAAATTCAGGAGAAGCAACATGGCGCAACATATTGAATTTGTGTATGACTTCTGCAGTCCGAACGCTTTTCTCGCGTATAAAACACTACCGGCGCTAGCGGACGAGCATGGCGTTCAAGTAAGCTATGTTCCCGTGCAGCTGTCGACGATCTTCAAGGCGACCAACAATCAAAGTCCTTTTCAGGCATATTCGGAAAATCGTCAGAAAACGGCCTATTTAACCCACGACCTCCACCGTTTTGCGCGTACGAGAGGGCTAAGTTTTCATATGAGCCCGCATTATCCGGTCAACACAAGGTTCGCCATGAGGGGCGCAGTATTCGCATCAGGAAAATCGTGGGAAAATAAATATATAGATGCAATATTTAATGCTATTTGGGTGCACGGACAAAAGGTGGATGAAATTGGTGTTTTGACCGAAATTCTTCACGAAAACGAGTTGCCAGTGCGAAAAATCCGCGACGCAATGACCAATACTGAGATCAAGCAACAGCTCAAGGATCAAACCAAGGCGGCTGTAAAGCGCGGTGTGTTTGGCGTACCTAGCATGTTTACCGGGAATGAGATGTTCTTCGGCAAAAACAGCATGGGTAATCTAGGGTTGGAATTGTCCAAAGCGCCCTAAGTTTCAAGCGCGGCTAACCCATGCTCGGCAAACATCGGAACATATGACCCAAGAATAACTGCTCGTTCCGGGTCTGACGCATTGCCGTCTTGGGCGCGTTTGTAGACACCTTGCAAAATTGCCGCCATGCGGAAGAAATTGAACGCTAGGTAGAACCCGAAATTGTCGATACCTTGCAGGCCGCGCCGGTGGCAGTATTGATCAATAAATGTCTGATCTGATGGTAATCCCAAGTTTTCCCGGTCGATACCTTGCAGGCCGCGGCCTTCGGTTCCCGGAGGCATCCGCCATTGCATTATCACCGCCGCTAGGTCGGCGAAGGGATGCCCGATTGTCGAAAGTTCCCAGTCCAAAACGCCAAGGCAGCGCGCGCCATTCTTTTCAAACATCAGATTGTCGATACGATAGTCGCCGTGAACCAGGGTTCTCTGACCGTCATCTGCTGGAAGCTTTTGAGTTAAAGCGGATATCAAAGCGTCCATCTGTTTGATTTTAGTGGTCTCAGAAGCGTGGTATTGTTTCGTCCAGCGCGTTATTTGCCGTTCAAAATAATTACCGCTTGGACCGTAGTCCGACATTCCGATGGCGTCGATGTCAACCATGTGCAATGCGGCCAAAACCCGGTTCATTTCATCCATCACAGCGGTTCGGGTCGCATTGTTTTCTTCGGCCATTGTCGGTTCAAGAAAGATACGACCTTCGAGATGTTCCATCACATAAAACTCGGAACCAATGATTTTATCATCCGTACAGAGCAGATACATCTCGGGCACTGGCACCGCGCTATCGCTTAGTGCGGCTTGAATGCGGTATTCCCGATCTACGGCATGCGCGGATTTCAGAAGCACACCGGGTGGCTTTCGGCGCAGCACATAGGACTGGCCTGGTGTTCGTAGATGAAAGGTCGGGTTGGATTGGCCTATGGCAAATTTTTCTGCCTCCAACGGTCCATGATAGCCCGGTAAGTTTGTGCTGAGATATGCATCCATGGCATCTAGGTCCAAGCTCGAATTCGTCATGCTGCGTACTCACAGGGCTTCGGCAAAAATATTTCCAGCCGTAACCACGTTTATCCCACCTGAAACTGGGATGATTGCGCCGGTAACGTAACTTCCACCTCGACCGCACAGAAACAGCATGCAACCAGCGATGTCATCGTCGCGGCCAACGCGACCTAGGGGAACAGAATTGCCGACCTTCTCTCGTGTTTCTTCGTCAGCCGTAGCGAAGGCTGTCATGCGTGATACGAACGGACCCGGCGCGAGCGCGTTAACTGTAATATGATGAGGTGAGAACTCTTTGGCCATGACCTTAGTCAGGTGCAATACAGCTGCCTTTGACGCAGAATAGCTGTACGCACCGTCACCCATCGGAACTTCCCCCATGACCGAACCCACATTGACCAACCGAGCGGGATCATCGGCGGACCCGGATTTCATCAGCATCGGTAGGAGCTTTTGGGTCAAGTCAAACAACCCTGCCACGTTGACCGACATGACTTTGTTCCAGGCGTCATGAGGGAACTGTCCCATCGGGGCGCCCCAGGACACACCGGCATTATTCATCAGGATATCAAGCGTGTCCGTGCGATGGTTAATTTCGGACACAAGCGCGTCAATCCCTTCCTGCGTCGCGACATCGCCTCCAAAACCTTCTGCTTGCCCCGTTACATCCAAAGCATTCAGCTCTGCGGCTACCGCCTCGCATGCCTCGGCTTTGCGCGAAGCGATCAAAACGCGCGCGCCGGCTCGTACCAGCGCCTCTGCAGCCATGCGACCTATGCCCGTCGCGCCACCTGTTACAAGAGCGGTTTTGCCCTGCAATGAGAATAGTGTTTCGGGGGTCATGTTCTGTTTCTCACTCCCTTTCATTTCGGCTTATGTTGGTTTCTTGACAACTCATGTTGCTGCGCCAAAGCTTCTGCTTGCTGAATAACATGGACAATGAGGCTGATATGCAAGCTTTACTCAGCGTCGCACCGGGTGGCCCGGAAACTCTTGAGCTTACCACCCTACCCGATCCGCAGCCAAAAAGGGGCGAATTGCTGGTTGGCATTAAGGCCGCCGGGGTGAATTTTCCGGATACTCTGATCATTCAAGACCTGTATCAGATCAAACCTCCCCGCCCGTTCGCTCCTGGCGGTGAAATCGCCGGCAAAGTACTCGCAATCGGAGAAGGTGTTGTAGGCTTCGACATGGGTGATCGTGTGATGGCTCTTACGGGGCACGGAGGCTTTGCAACGCATGTGACATTGCCCGCCGCAACAGCGATCAAATTCCCGGCCACCATGCCGTTTGAGGACGCTGCCTGTTTCATCTTTACCTACGGCACATCGTATCACGCGCTGAAAGACCGCGCCGCTTTGCAGTCTGGGGAAACCTTGTTGGTGCTTGGCGCTGCTGGAGGCGTCGGATCGGCCGCGGTTGAGCTGGGAAAAGCAATGGGCGCTCGTGTGATTGCGGCAGTTTCATCGCAGGACAAAGCAGATTTTTGTAGAAGTTTAGGTGCTGATGAAACCGTCATTTATGCCGAGGAATTGGACAAAGACGCTCAGAAGGCATTTACCAACGAAATTAAATCACTGGCAGGCCCACTTGGCGTAAATGTGGTTTATGACGCAGTAGGCGGAGAATACGCTGAGCCAGCGCTGCGCAGCGTCGCTTGGAATGGTCGTTATCTTGTGGTTGGTTTTCCTGCGGGTATTCCAAAAATCCCGCTAAATTTACCATTGCTGAAAGGGTGCCAAATAGTTGGCGTCTTCTGGGGCGCTTCGGTCCTTCATGATCCTAAAGGCCATAAAGAAAACATTCGTGATTTGATCGGGTTATACGACAAATCTCAGATCAAGCCTCGGATCAACGCGACCTACACTTTGGAACACGCTGATGAGGCACTGGGCCACCTATCAAGCCGTTTGGCACTTGGCAAAACGGTGGTGACAATGCCCACAGCGACCGAAACCTATTGACGGAAATGTTACGCCTCGCCTTACGCGCGCGTTGCTTAGTGGACATTACCACCCGTTCGCGTTTATGAACCTGTTAAAGGGACAGTAAAATAATGCGCAAAGCTCTGATTTTAAACGGGCCGAACCTGAATCTTCTGGGCACACGCCAACCGGAAGTTTACGGCAGTACGACGTTGGAGATGGTCGAGGACCTATGTGTGGCCCACGGGTCAGCCATAGGCGTTGAGGTTTCATGTCTTCAATCGAACCATGAAGGTGTCCTGATCGATGCTATTCACGCGGCAAAGAAGGATCAGGATGGAATTGTTCTGAACGCAGGCGCATTTACGCATACGTCCATTGCAATCATGGATGCGATTGCATCCGTGGAATTGCCCGTGGTCGAAGTCCACTTGTCCAATATCCACGCGCGTGAATCATTCCGACACGTCTCGTATATTTCCAAGGTTGCGATGGGTCAGATTTGTGGTTTCGGTTCCCACGGATATGTGTTGGCACTGGATGCTTTGCTGGCGCATCTAAATTCAGAGTCCCCTGCATGAAGCTGAGCGAGTATTTACTTTTTCTCAGTTACTCCAAAACTCTGGAAGAGCTTTGGGATGCTCATTGCCGCCAAATGGAAAAGTACGGTTTTGACCGCCTGATTTACGGACACACACAATACCGTACCGAAACGTCTCTCGGTGATCCTGAGGATTTCCTCATCCTGACGAACCATGAAAAGCCGTATCTAGACGGTTTCTTGCGGGACGGTCTTTATTTTCACGCTCCTATGTTGAAATGGGCGTTACACAATGAAGGCGCAGCCAGTTGGAGCGTAGCTCAGAACATGGTGGCGGGCGGAAACCTCACGGCGCAAGAGCTAGAGGTGCTTGAATTCAACAAATCTCATGGTGTTTCCTGTGGGTATACCGTCAGTTTCACTTCGGTCTCGATGAGGTCAAAAGGAGCCATTTCACTTTCTGCCGGGAATGCAGCCAGTCAAGCAGAAGTGGATGCAACATGGGCCGAGCATGGCGACGATATCTTGCTGATGAACAACATGGCGCATCTCAAGATCCTGACCCTGCCCTACAACGCCCCGAACCGCGCGCTCACTAAACGCCAACGAGAGGCGCTGCAGTGGGTTGGGGATGGCAAAACCACCCAGGATATTGCGTTACTAATGGGGCTGACTGCTGCAACGGTTGAGAAGCATCTGCGACTCGCTCGTGAGTCGCTTTCTGTCGAAACCACGGCCCAGGCGGTACTGAAAGCTTCATTGCAGAACCAGATGTTCGTCATGGAGGCGTGACGCCAGAAAAATCTGACGCCAATTTGCGTCAATTTACCCTAGGTAAGGAAAACATGACTTTCGAATCCGGGACCGTAGTTGCAAAGTGATATTGTTCCGTGAGTGGTGGCTTTAGCCAGGGAACATTTGGTTGGATCTTTGCAATAACAGGGCTCTCCAATCGCTCTGACATCGAGGCGTCTATTTGTACGCGTCTGGTTGCCGGAAATTTGGGGGGCCTCGACCATCCCCATCATGCGGGGCCCCTCATACTTTTTCTTGGACGCGCGAGCGTCCTTTTTTGATTCAGCTACATGCAAAACCACGAAAAAGCCGGTCACGCATTGCGTAACCGGCTTCTAATGGTGTGTCCCGGAACCTTTGGGCCCGGGAGAACCTGATTAGCCTTGTGCGGCTTTGGCGACTTCTGCTGCGAAGTCTTCTTTTTCGACAACGATGCCTTCGCCAACTTCCAGACGGATGAAGCCGGTGATGGTTGCGCCTGCTTCTTTAGCTGCAGCTTCAACTGTCAGATCAGGGTTCACAACGAACTGTTGGTTCAGCAAAGTCGATTCAGCCACAAACTTCTTCATGCGGCCTTCGATCATCTTTTCGATCACCTGCTCCGGCTTGCCGGATTCGCGGGCGATGTCCATCTGAACTTGCTTTTCTTTCTCGACAACAGCCGGGTCCATGTCAGCTTCGGACAGAGCAGCCGGGTTCACAGCTGCGATGTGCATCGCGACTTGCTTGCCGATAGCTTCATCACCGCCCGACATTGCAACCAGAACACCGATTTTGCCCATGCCGTTGGTGGCTGCGTTGTGGACGTAGGACACAACAGTGTCGCCCGACAGTTTGGCCATGCGGCGAACCGACATGTTTTCACCAATGGTGGCGATCTTGTCAGTCAGGGTGTCGGCAACGTTCTTGCCGCCCAGATCGGCTGCCAGCAGAGCCTCGACATTGTCGACACCTTCTGCGGCGTATGCGATCTTACCAACCATTTCCTGGAACTCGGCGTTTTTCGCAACGAAGTCGGTTTCCGAGTTCACTTCGACAGCAACGCCGTTGCCACCGTTGACGTGAACAGCAACCAGACCTTCTGCTGCGGTACGGCCCGATTTCTTGGCCGCTTTGGCTAGGCCTTTGGTACGCAGCCAATCAACGGCTTCGTCCATGTTGCCGCCGGTTTCGGTCAGCGCTTTTTTTGCGTCCATCATGCCTGCGCCGGTCGAGTCGCGCAGTTCTTTAACCATTGCTGCTGTGATTGCCATCTTTTGGCTCTCCTCAATTCAAACGGAATTGGGGCAGGTCATACCCTGCCCCATATGTCATTTACGTGACGGGCAGCTTACGCTTCGGCCGAAGCTTCTGCTTCTGGGGCCGCTTCTTCTGCAACGACTTCTTCAACCGGAGCTTCTTCGAATTCGCCCAGGTCAACGCCTGCAGCACCCATCTGGGCGGTCATACCGTCCAGCGCGGCACGTGCCGCCAGATCGCAATACAGCGAGATCGCGCGGGCTGCGTCGTCGTTACCAGGGATGATATAGTCTACGCCGTCAGGCGAGCAGTTGGTGTCGACAACAGCAACAACCGGGATGCCCAGCTTGTTCGCTTCGGCAATCGCCAGTGCTTCTTTCTTGACGTCGATGACGAACAGCAGGTCAGGAACGCCGCCCATCTCACGGATACCGCCCAACGAAGCTTGCAGCTTGGACTGGTCACGTTCCATGCCCAGACGTTCTTTCTTGGTCAGACCTTCAGCGCCCGATTCCATGGCTTCATCGATTTGGTTCAGACGGTTGATCGACTGGGAAACGGTTTTCCAGTTGGTCAGCGTGCCGCCCAGCCAGCGGTGGTTCATGTAGTACTGAGCCGACTTTTCAGCGGCTTCAGCGATCGGACCAGCAGCCTGACGCTTGGTACCAACAAACAGAACGCGGCCACCTTTAGCGACGGTGTCACGAACAGCCTGCAGAGCCTGATCCAGCATCGGAACGGTCTGGGTCAGGTCCATGATGTGGATTCCATTGCGCGAGCCGTAGATGAACGGGCCCATGCGGGGATTCCAACGCTGTGTCTGGTGACCAAAGTGAACGCCAGCTTCCAGCAGCTGACGCATGGTGAACTCGGGAAGAGCCATGCTATGTTTCCTTTTCCGGTTTACGCCTGGGCGGGGGTGAAAGAAGCGGATGCTCCAACCGGCGGTCTTGATGAGGATGTCTCCCTCAAAAAGCCCAAACCCCGCCTGCGGGTTTGAATGGCGCGCGTATAAGGCAGCCGGCTTTACCCTACAAGTGAAAAATCACCTTATTTTGTGATTTTTCATGATATTTACTGCTCGCGTGCCAATGCATGACCGCCGCGAACTGCCTGTTCACAAAACGCCGCCAGTGCTTTGCGGTTCTCAAAATCGCTGACCTTGGCTGGGGCATGGTAAATCAACTCGACAGATCCTTGTCTGCGAGCACCCAAGGTTTTCAACAAGTGTGGACCGAAGTCCATATCTCCCCACCAGCCATAAAACCGCTCGGGCTGACCTGTGGGTGCGCGGTACAGAACCGAAACCGGTTGAACATACATGAAATCGCGCAACTCATCTGCGAAGAACGCCGCAAAAAGGGTTGATTTAAATGATAACACACGAAGACCGTCTGTTGATGTTCCCTCAGGAAAAAACAGAAGTTTGTGGCCTGCCTTTAGACGGGTTTCGAACACTCTCGTTTGCTCTTTGGCTTTCTTGCGATCTCGTTCAATGAAAACAGTTCCGGTCGCCCGCGCAAGCCAACCAATGCCCGGCCATTTTGCCACTTCGGCCTTAGACACGAAGTAAACGCGTTTCCGCGCATTTAACGCAAATATGTCCAGCCACGAGGTATGGTTCGCGACCACGGCACCGCGTTCTTTCATCAGCTCTCCGGAGGTTCGAAAGCCCATCCCTAGCACACGAAAAGCGTTACGGCAGACAAATTGAGAAATAAACGGTGTGACGGGGCGACGGACGCCGAACAAGGGGTACTCAATCAAACGGATGGTCAGAAGAATGACCAGACCGCCGAATACCAGCAACGCCAAGGGAACTCCGCGTAGCACGACCAGAACCCAGCCCAACAGTCCCAGATTTACTGGGTCCGGCGCGTCTTCGCTTTGCCAAGAAGCTTCGCTCACCGGATCAGGCTCCGCCATAAATGCGCTTCTGCCGCTCGTTCATGCGGGCAGTGTCGAGGATCAGGCACACATCAGTTGTATTGAATGCGTGGTCGATGAACGCCCCCTCGCCTACAAAGCCACCCAAACGAAGATAGGCTTTGATCAGGGCTGGAACCTGCAACATCGCAGCGCGGCGATCCAGACCTTCAGGCGCGACAAGGTTCATAGATTGGAACACATTGGGTTGCGCCCTGACTCGTAGGTCGGGCGGTGCCAGATGGTTGTGATGCAACATCGACAATGGCTGTGCCAATTCCTGAACGTCGGTGCCGTGAAAGCTGGCGACGCCGAAAAGAACTTCGATCTCGCGCTCAGAAACATAAGCAGCAAGCCCATTCCACAGATGGTACATCGCAGTGCCACCGCGATAATCTGGGTGCAGACAGGACCGACCGAGTTCCAGCAGCTTGCGGCCGCTTTGCTTCAACACCGTCAGATCATATTCATCTTCCGAATAGAACTGCCCCAATTCCACTGCACGTTCGCCCGGTAACAGCCTGTAAACGCCGACAACTTCTCCGGTCAGGTCGTCGATCGCCACCATGTGATCAAAGTACGGATCAAACCTGTCTCTTTCTAGCCCGGCTTCATGGTCGACCATTTCTCCACCGCCACCCAATTCACGCACAAACACGTCATAGCGCAAACGCTGGGCTGCGCGCAGCTCATCGTCAGTCTCGGCGAGTTTAACGGTAAAGGAAGGGCCTGCATCCGGCATTGTTGGTTCCGTACTTGTTTGCGCGCTGATACCGTAGTTGCTGGGGGGATGGCAACAAGACCAGAATTAGGGGTTGTTAACCTTTCCTAAACCAGTTTCACGGATCAAAGACTGGCATCAGTGCGATGCGTGTTCCGTCAATCACCACTTTCCCCTGCTCGCGGAAGTTCACGGTGATCTTGCCCCCGATATTGGACTGCACCTGTCCAACACCCCAGTCGGGGAAATCGGGGTGGCGGACATACATGCCCGGTGCAAGAATAGCATTAAGGTCTGTCATGCGTGGGCTCCGGTCCGTCGGCAGATGCAACAGGAGGTACGCATGAGCGACACCACAGTCAACCTGGCCGAGTTGATCGGTTCTCGGATCTGCCACGATCTGATCAGCCCGATCGGGGCGATTACCAACGGCTTGGAACTTCTTGAAATGGTTGGCGCAGTCCAAGGCCCTGAGATGGAACTGATTTCAGGTAGTGTTGGCAGTGCAGGTGCGCGTATCCGTTTTTTCCGCGTGGCATTCGGCTCTGCTAGTGATCAGCCGCTGGGTCGAACCGAGGTTTCGGAACTGCTAAAAGACGTGGAACGCGCGGGTCGCGTTCGGACTAACTGGCATCTGACCGAAGCGGTGCCGCGCAATCAAGTCAAGCTGGCGTTCCTGGCCCTGATGTGCTGCGAAAGCGCCATGCCATTTGGGGGTGAGGTCACAATCGACCATTTTGGAGATAGTTGGACGATCACCGGTTCGGCCGACAAGTTGAACGTGGACCATGACCTTTGGAATAAGCTGCCCAACGGGCGCTTTGGCAACAAGGTAACGCCCGCGCACGTGCAATTTGTCTTGTTACCTGAGACCGCTGCTCAGATGGGACGGCGGGTCGCTGTGGAAACCACATCAACCCGCGTTGTAATCCGGTTTTAGGACCGTGTTGTCCCGTTTCCACGTACGAGGTACTTGAAGCTGGTCAGCTGTGCCGCGCCCACGGGGCCGCGAGCGTGCATCTTACCGGTGGCAATACCGATCTCGGCGCCCATACCAAACTCACCACCGTCTGCAAACTGAGTTGAGGCATTGTGCATCAGGATCGCGCTGTCGAGCCGTTCAAAGAAATGAGAGGCACTGTCTGCGTTCTCAGTCATGATGCAGTCGGTATGGTTCGAGCCGAATTGACGAATATGTGCTATCGCTGCGTCGCTATCAGAGACGGGCTTGGCTGCAATGACGCTGTCCAGAAACTCCTTGCCCCAGTCTTCAGCTGTGGCAGCTATTGTATCTGTGTTCGCCAGGGCCCCTTCGGCATGAACTTCAACACCCGCTGCCTGTAGCGCGGCAATCACATCCCGCCCAAGTGTTTCTGCAATGTCTTGATGAATCAGCAGACACTCAGCCGCGCCGCATATTCCAGTACGACGGGTCTTGGCATTCAGCACGACATCCAAAGTTTTCTGAGGGTCGGCGTCCTTGTCGATATAGATATGCACGATGCCTTCAAGATGTGCAAAGACGGGCACACGAGCCTCGCGTTGCACGAGCTCGACCAAACCTTTACCGCCACGAGGGACGATAACGTCGACATAGTCCGTCATGGTCAGCAGCTCTTGAACAGCAGCGCGGTCCCTTGTGGGTATCAGTTGGATAGCGTCTTCGGGCAGATTTGCGGCCTTCAATCCTTCGACCAAACACGCGTGAATGGCCGTGGATGAGTTAAAGCCCTCGGACCCTCCACGCAGGATCACCGCGTTACCTGACTTGAGACACAATGCACCTGCGTCGGCTGTCACGTTGGGACGGCTTTCATAGATTACACCGATCACACCAAGTGGCGTCCGCACGCGCTGAATATTCAGGCCCGTGGCCATATCCCATTCCTCTAGGACTTCGCCTACCGGATCAGGTTGATCGGCAACTGTACGCAACCCGTCGACCAAGCCCTGAATACGCGCCTCGTCCAGCATCAGACGATCCATCATTGCAGCGCTCAGACCTTTTTCCCGGCCATATTCGAGATCTTTTTTATTGGCTTCGATGATGCCTTCTCGGTTCGCCCAAACGGCATCGGCGGCCGCAATCAGTGCTGCATGCTTACGTTCAGCACTGGCAAAGGCCAATTCGGTCGAAGCCGCTTTGGCGCGCCTTCCAAGGTCAGCCATCAATGTGGGAATGCTGTCGAAATCCTTCATTTCATGTGCCTTTCGTGCGGTCTTTGAGTGTTTTATCATCGTGCCTTTACAGTGCCAAATCGTCTCGGTGGATCAAAACTGCCCTGCCCGGGTAACCTAGGGTCGCCTCGATTTCCGAGGATTTACGCCCCTTAATTGCGTCCGCTTCTTGCGCAGTATAACGGCTGAGACCTTGTGCAAGACGACGGGCTGTCGGGTCTAGTATGGCAACAGGGTCGCCGCGGCCGAAATCCCCGGTTACTTCAACGATGCCTGCAGGTAGCAGGCTCTTGCCTTTGCCTAGAGCCTGCGCCGCGCCAGCGTCCACCACAATTTCACCGCGAGGTTTCATTGCCGAAATCCATCGCTTCCGGGCCGCATGCGGGTCAAGTTTGGCGGTAAACCATGTGCAATTCGCGCCATTCTCAAGCGTTTTCAGGGGGTTCAGAGGTGACCCTTCTGTAATCGCCATGTCGCAGCCTGCAGCTGTTGCCATTTTCGCGGCCAACAACTTGGTTTTCATGCCACCTTTGGACAGGCCTGATCCGGCGTCCCCTGCCATCTCCTCGATCTCGGAAGTAATTTCATCGATCACGTCGTAACGCGTTGCTGAAGCGTCCTCATTCGGGTTGCCGGTGTAGAAGCCATCCACATCGGACAACAAAATCAACTGGTCAGCACCTACCGTTACAGCAATTTGTGCCGCCAATCGGTCATTGTCTCCGTAACGGATTTCATCCGTAGCAACTGTATCGTTCTCGTTTACAATCGGGACCACGCCTAAACTCAGTAGCGTCTCAAGCGTTGCACGTGAGTTTAAATAGCGGCGGCGGTCAGCACTATCTTCCAGTGTAACCAAGACCTGAGCAGTGGTGATCTTGTGCGGGGTCAAAGCTTCTTCGTAAGCGCGGGCGAGGCGAATTTGCCCCACAGCAGCCGCGGCCTGGGATTTTTCAAGAGCCAATGCTTGCATCGGCAATCCCAAAACTCCGCGACCCAAAGCGATTGACCCGGACGAGACGAGAATGACATCCGTCCCTTGGCCCTTCAGCCAAGCTACATCCTGCGCAAGTGAATGCAGCCAATCAGACCGCAACAATCCTGAATTACGGTCCACCAGCAAGGCGGAGCCGATCTTGACCACCAGTCGTTTAGCTGAGGTCAGGGTTGCCACGTCTTGACCTCCTCAGCGGGTTTTTGACGTAGGCGGTTTTCGTCTATTTGCGCCCGAAGCGCCCGCAGAACTTCTGTCACACCCAGATGGGCTACGCCAGACATTGACATGACGGGCCCGCCGACGGCCTCTTCAAGTTCTGCCTTGGCCAGATCGCGCTCCTCCTCATCAAGCGCATCGACCTTATTCAGCACCGTGATGCGAGGTTTTTTCGCCAGCTCGCCGCCATAAGCCTCGAGCTCATTTATAATGGTCCGGTAGTCTTCGGCCACGGTTTCCGACGTGCCGTCGACCAGGTGCAGCAAAACCGCGCAGCGTTCTACATGACCCAAAAACCGATCGCCGATGCCTCGGCCTTCGTGGGCGCCTTCGATCAAGCCGGGAATGTCAGCTACGACAAATTCGACATTATCAACGCCGACAACACCTAAATTGGGGTGTAGCGTCGTAAATGGATAGTCAGCGATTTTTGGGCGCGCGTTAGACGTCGCGGCTAAAAAGGTCGACTTGCCGGCGTTGGGCATGCCCAGCAAGCCGACGTCGGCGATTAGTTTCAGTCGCAACCAGATAGTGCGGTCTATTCCGGCCTGTCCAGGATTGGCGCGCCGAGGCGCTTGGTTTGTGGCCGACTTAAAATGAAGGTTTCCAAACCCACCATTGCCGCCTTTTGCCAACAAAACCCGTTGACCGACCTCAGTCAGATCGCAAATGACGGTTTCTTCGTCTTCATCAAGAATTTCGGTGCCAACAGGAACACGCAGGACGATGTCGTCGCCATCTTTGCCAGTGCGTTGCTGACCACGACCTGGCTGGCCGTTCTTGGCGAAGAAGTGTTGTTGATAGCGGAAGTCAATCAGGGTGTTTAACCCATCGACAACTTCTGCCCAAACAGAACCACCTTTTCCGCCGTCCCCACCATCTGGACCACCGTATTCGATATATTTTTCGCGTCGAAAGCTGACGCAACCACTACCTCCGGCTCCGGACCGGATGTAGACCTTTGCAAGATCGAGAAATTTCATGGTCTGTCCCCTACTGCAAAGGCCCCATCGGCCACAAGTCAGAGTTTCTTACTGTACGTCCAGGTCGGCACATTTGCATCTCGTGCCACCGAATAGCTTTCTGCATCACCGAGGTATTGGAACCCGCAATGGGTCAGCACCCGAGCAGACGCCGGATTGTCCTGAAACACACTTGCGAACATCGTTGCGTTTTCAAGCGGGTTGGCAGTGACAAGTGTCTCTACCGCCAACGAGGCAATGCCCGTGTTCCAATAGACCGGCGCAACCCAATAGCCGACTTCGGTCTGGTTGCGATCCAGACGGGTCAACGAAATCAGGCCTATCAACTCGGGACCGCCGTCCTTGGTGGCGTCCATAGCCCACACATCTTCGTCACGATCCTCGGCCATCGACCGGGTCACAAATGCCTCGATCGAGCCGGGCGGCAAAGGGTGCGGGATAGACGTGGTCATGCGTGCCACGCGCTCATCGCCTGCATAATGTTCGATGAGACCCATGTCCGACCGTCGCAATGGGCGCAGATCGAACCGCTCGGTTTCTATGACCGGCTGATTTATTATTGTCTCAAGTTTCATGAGTGCGTTCCTCCTCCGAACAACACAAAAAGTACGGACGCAACAGTGAGACTCGCTAACGTCCACATCAGATATTTTTCCGCAGGCCGTCCTTCAACCGCATGGGCAATTCTATCGCCCGCAAAAGTCCAGACCGGATGAAGAAGCACCTGGCATAACAACAAACAGAGAGCGATTGTGATCGTAGCCTCGAAAGTAGGCGTGCCTGTGGCGACAAAACCGGTGAAGCCCGCGATGATCATGGCCCACGCCTTGGGATTCAAGGGATGCACAATCAATCCAGCCCAAAAGCTGGGCGGCTTGCTCTCACCCACCTGCCGCGACAATCTGGTGTTGGCAATTTTCCAAGCCAACCACATGATGTAAGCCGCTGAGGCATATTTCATCAGCGAGAACACCATGGGCGCCTGTTCTGCCAAGTGCAGCAAGCCAAACCCAACAGGCCAAATAATCAGCTGCTTACCCAGGATCACGCCGCCAACAAACGGCAGCGCCGCCCAAAATCCATAGCGCGCGCCGGTCCCCAATAAGACCATATTGGCCGGGCCTGGCGTTCCGACCTGGCTGGCTGCGAAAATCAAAAAGCTGGTGGTGGCAACTGTCATTGCGCCGCTTCCCAGTCAGTACGATTGAGCACCATATCCTGTATGGTCACGCCCTCACCTGTCGCCCGCGAAGTTGCAGTGTGCTGTCCGCGTGGTTGGAAACCAAGTTTGTTTAAAACGGCCTTGGACCTCGTGTTCCCCAGGTGATAGCCGGACTTTAGCGCCTCTTGGCCGGTCTGAAAGTACCTTGTGATCATTGCCTGGCTTGCCTCGGTTACGTAACCGCGACCCCAAGAGCCCTTTTCGATCCAATACCCAGGCTGACTACCGGTTGATACACAACCAATAAGAGTATCATCCAGATTCACGGCAAAAGCGTCTTGGTCGTGAGCCAAAGTGTCAATGAACTCAACAGTATCTTCTTTTTTGTAAGGATACGGCACCATTGTTAACCAACGCGCCATCTCAATATCGTTCATCAGGGCGACCAAACGCACCGAATCCTCACGCCGAAACCGGCGCAGGATCAGACGTTTTGTTTTGATCACTTCGGTCATAAGACCACTCCTGAAAACGAGAAAGGGGACCGGCATTTTCCGCCGGTCCCCCATTTATTTCTAAACCTTCTGGGTTTCGGCTTACTCTGCGGCCTCCGCCACTGGCAGGACCGAAATAAAGGTGCGGTTTTTAAGTCCCTTGTGGAACTTTACGGCGCCATCAACAGTTGCAAAGATGGTGTGATCTTTGCCCATGCCTACGCCTTCGCCCGGCCAGAACTTGGTGCCGCGCTGACGTACGATGATGTTGCCTGCGATGGCTGCTTGGCCACCATACAGTTTCACGCCAAGGCGGCGACCAGCTGAGTCGCGACCGTTACGGGAGGAACCGCCAGCTTTTTTATGTGCCATTCTCTCTCTCCTTAGCCTTGAGCCAGCTCTTTGGCTTGCTCAACCCATTCGGGTTTCACTTTGATGGTGTCGATAGCAGCAATCTGCTCATCCGACAAGGCAGCCAGAGCAGCAAAGCTCTCGATACCGGCCTCAACCAGCTTTTTGGCAGCGGCAGGGCCGACACCGTTCAGCTTGGTCAGATCGTCAGCGGCAGCAGCAGCAGCAGCGGCAGGTGCCTCTGCCTTGGCTTCAGCTTTCTTGGCGGGCTTTGCAGCAGGTGCCGCTTCGCCAGCCGGTGCCGAACCGGTTGCAGCTTTGATGCCCGACTTGTCAGCGCCCGACGACAGGATGTCGGTGATTTTGACCAAAGTCAGCTTTTGACGGTGGCCAACGGTACGCTTCGAGCTGTGCTTACGACGACGCTTGACGAACTTGATGACCTTGTCACCTTTGACCTGTTCGATCACTTCGGCCTGTACGCCTGCGCCTTCAACGAAAGGTGCACCAACAACCGGAGCGTCACCGCCCAGCATCAGAACATCGTTGAATTGAACTTTTTCACCTGCGTCGGCAGCCAGTTTTTCAACACGGAGCACATCGCCCGCCTGAACCTTGTACTGCTTGCCGCCAGTCTTGAGGACCGCAAACATGCGTCTTTCCTTTTCTAACCCGCGTTCTGTGGTCCCCGTTTGGGTGTTTCGGCTTTCGCCACCTCGAACAGCGCGCCCTTTTCGGGCTGTGTGAAGACCCCAGGGCATCAGCCCATTGGGTCAATAATAACGATACCCGGCGCGGAAATTCCGGCCGGGATGCGCGCTTATCTATAGAATGCCGGGGAATGTCAATATGAAATACCGACCTAGAGGTCCGACCCATTCAAAACCTGAGCGACCGCCTGACCCAGCTGGAAATAGATTGAATCGTACATCCGGTCAAAGCTTTCAAACAGGGCGTCATTTATCGCCCTACCCGTTTCGGTTCGGGAAAATGCAATATTCTCGCGCATCTGCGCATCGCTTAGTGGCTGATAGGCGAGCAGAAAGAAGGAATACAACCATGTTGTGGTTTCTTCGGTCATGCTGTCCTTTTGTGCAAGTAGCTGGGCGAGCAAGTCAGCATCGTCGCCACCAACTTCCAGGTTCAGACCGCGGAAAAAATTGTAATCTGCACTGATGGCATTCTGAACATTTTCTTCAACCAGATTGTTCGCCTCTATGTATTCACTGACCAGTTTAAACAATCGAGAGTCGCGGTCGCCGGTTCTATAAGCCTCCTCCGCCATCTTCTCGATCGTCTCATCAGAAAGTGCGACACGTGCCGAGATCTCCAGCGATACTATGGTCTTCCCCACCTCACCTTCAAAAAACAGGATTGCGCGGTCGAGTTGGCTGTCTGAAAGGGATTCTTCGAAAACCAGTTCGATATGTTCACGCATCGTGTCTGCAGAATAAATGCGATCAACTTCAGCCAAGAACACCGGGCCGCCGCTATTGTTCAGAATGGTCTCTTGCATCTCCTGACCCATAGCGTTGCCTTCGTCCCGCAAAACACTGATGATTTCATCAACCTGCAGGGCTTGCATCAAGCTTTCGACTTTTTCCTCAGCCTGTAACGGAAGCGTCCACAAGCAACAGGCAACAGCAATGTGGGTCAGGCGCATCAGATGTCCTGAGCTGGATGAAGGTCGGCCATCCGGGAGGCAAGAACTTCGAATTTCATTGCCATGATTTCGTACTGTATGGCGTTCAACAGTTCGTATACTTCTTGCATCAGTGGCTGTTCCAGCGCTTCGGCATAAGCGATCACGTCTTCATCCGAGAAATCCTGATAAGTGTACGCAGCCCCGGCAAGCGCGGATAATTGCAGCGCCTGGCGCATGCCGGTTTCGTTTTGCTTCATCATCTCACGCAATTCATCAGCACCCAATTGCAGGTCGATCACGCCAGAAGCGCTCGCGGCCAGCAGAAACCGCAATTGAATTTCCTGCAAAGCCCGCAATGCTGTCCCACTGGAGTCAATGGCAGCATTCATGCGCTTGAGATCTTCGACGCGGTGCGAACCGTTTTTGATCAGCTCGGCCACGATCTCCTGCCCTTCAAGTTGTTTGGCATCTTCGTCTTCGATCATGTGCGAAGCGTTTTCCGCTTCGACCAGACGCTGCCCTAGGTCAGAGGCATAGAACTCAACTGCGTGGTTCAAGGCGTCATCGCTTAGGGTCTGTTCCAAAATGGATACAGCAGTCTCGTGCATGTCTTTGGTGTCAAACACCTCTTCGGTCAGGCGTGTCCAGTCTGAACCAAACCCATCGGGATCGATTCCCAGCATCTGAGGTGCCGAGGCTGAGGCCAGCGCTATACTCTCCAGCGCGACGTCAAAACCTGTCGTTGTCAAAAAAGCTTCAATCCGTTCACGCCCTGCAGCGGAAGACGGCGTGGACGTCATAACCAGCGCGATTAACAAGACAGGAAACGAAAGGGCGATGCGGCGAATGTGATTTGTCATACCTTAAAGCCTAGGCGATTTGCGTTGTCTGGCAATGGAAAATCTAGTGTTGGGAATTTTCGGGAATTTTCTGCTTGCACCCTTGCGCGTTCCTCACTAAATCCCCCCCTCACAGACCCCCGCGGAGAGGTGCCGGAGTGGTCGAACGGGGCGGTCTCGAAAACCGTTGTGGGTGCAAGCCCACCCAGGGTTCGAATCCCTGTCTCTCCGCCATTATCCGCTTTTTAAGTTTATATGGTCGTCTGGGTTTTGGGCAAAGTACGCCTTGTGTCTTTTCCGAGGTGGTAGGCAAAGCCTTCTTAGGAAACCAAGCTGCCGGTAAATGCACTACAAAACGCCAAGCACTCTATTTTGCACTGTACCAAATCGGTGATGTGTAGGCACGATCCTGAATTTCTGCAGGAACGGCGTCCGGCAGCGGAATATCATAGAAAGCTGCGTCTATCGTTGTCCAACGCGGTTTCGGAATCTCTATTACTCTAACGTAGTAAAACGCGTTGTTGCTCGGGTCAAAATCTGGATCTTGCCAAAAAGCGGCGAGTTCCACCGAGCCGATTGAGTTGCTGTACGTCGCGTTTTCAACATCAACCGTTGAGCCCACCGGTTCGCGTGCGCGGCCATCCTCTCCGATCACTCGAGCACCCGAGACTACTGCGTCAAAAACTCGTTCATGGGTCTCGCCGTTCTCGTCGATCCAACCTTTGATGATTTGGACGCGGTCGAGGTTCGCACCATCCGGATCGCGCAGAGCATGGATCAGGAAACCGGGAGAAACCCCATCAGGCGCGTTCTTCAGGTCACCGCCCATTGGAACGCCCTTCTGATATCCATTGGAAACGAAATCTGAAGCGTACAGATCATCAGCGTTGAAATCCCATCCGCCGAACACCCGAACACGCATTCTGGGTCCGGTTGTGGCGTAAGCTTCCTTGCGTTTGATCGCGCCGTGAACCTCTTCACGCGTGTTTTCGCGCGCCCAAACAGCGGTAAGGCCCGCAGCAGATTCCTGCGCAGTTATGATGCGCAATGCCGGGTCTTCGGCAGGGATCACATCGAAGTTGTGGCGGTTTGCCGAAGGCTCTGTGTGCTGGTACTTTCCGAAGTAGTTGTCCTCTCGAGTGGTGGGGAGCGCAGTGTGCGTGTCCGTCGTACCGTAAAAGCCGAACTTGAACGGGTTGACGCCTGTCTCCCGCTGAACCTCAAGCCCGACCTTCAACGCAGAGCGTCCATATTCATAGCGCAACATTTCGGGTGTCTTTGCGACGGTTCCCGAGATGTTTGCAACGTCCCAAGTCTCGAAATCCGCGAACTCATCATCAGGGGAAAGATATGGGTGCGTTTCTTCGTCCCCCTTAATCTGGGTTACCTCGTGCATGGGTTCCCAACGAATACGTTTGGCGGCGTATTCAGCATCCATGGGTGTGCCGTCAAATTTAGTGGGTGCGAACATGATCCCGTTGGATATATTTCCGTTGTGCGGTACGGAAACTGCGCTTCCACCAGTAGCCTCTTCGTAGGCTGCCAAATAATCCCATAGCGGCTCGGGGTCTTCGCTTTCAAAATAGGTGAATGGGCGTGTCCTGCTGGTCTTATCGGCGCCGTCCCCGAAGATCACCACGCGGTGAAGATTGTCGCCTCGCGGTGTCGAGGTCCATTCGTATCCCGCCAGCGATGTAAACACGCCGGGTTCATAATATTCGTCAACTGTTTCAACGATCTGCTGCCAGAGGTCGCCGTCCAAATTCAAACCAGCCGTCGGATCGCGCCCCTCGACTGACGCGATTTCGATGATGTCGGCAAACGCTTTCATCCGACCTTCCTGCCCGGAATTGAACCTTTCATAGGTCAGGCGACCCCATTCGTCGGCCAATAAACGAGGGTCTGCTGCGCGAACGGCTGTCGCAAGCCCCAACATTTCCGCGTGTTCCGTGATAGCCAGGAAATCCAGCGGTCTGATAAGCTGCACCGGCTGCCCGGTATTCGAGGTTATCCTTTCACCTCGCGCCACGCGGAAGGCGTCATGAATGTTCAATGAGGTTCCAACCAACCCTGCGTCGAACGAGATTTCAGTGTGGAAGTGAAGATCGCCGAAGAGCACCTGATCGGGATAAGATCGGTCAACAAACGGAGAGTAAGTCGGCGTGGGAACCGCGGTATCTGGAGGTACTTCGCCTTCGAAGCCTAGTGCCTGATGTCCCAGTGTAAGCGCAATGATAACCGAAGCATGAAACGACACCTTGGGCTTAAAACGAATTCTCATTACTTCCCCTCCCCCATCGCCAAATTCGATCCCCAAGCTTACGAGTGTATATGCATAAAATCAAATATTTTGGAGGTGAGGGTTTAGCGTGGGTATAGGAGTATTAAACTGGAAAGTGGTGAATGATTGGGGCTAGTCAGATAGCTTCGCGGTGCTTTCTGCACGTCATAGAGAAGCTAGATTTCCAAAGACACCCTGTGTCCACAACGATCAGAAAGAACAGCGCCGCAAAAGTGAAAGCTGCTATCTTGACGTTTTCGGAATTTAGATTTTGGAGAGAGGCTAGTCCTTACTCTCGAAATTGGGCGGAAGCTTGTCGACCTTGGTCAAGGTCGTATTAATAGACCCTGCCCGATCGTTTTCGAGATTGAAGCTCGTGAACAAAGCTGTGTCATCGGCGACAATGCGCATACTTCCATTTGCAGCTCCGCCGACTACGTTTAGCGCTCCTGCGGCCTGAAACGAATAACTGCCAATACCATCTGGTAAGAACAGTAAATACTGGGTTTCGCCCAATTTTTCATTGGGGCTAACCCATCGGGCTTGCCCCACCAGAACGCCATGGCTGATTTCTTTGAATTCTAGGTAAAAGTTTGCGCCGTCGAAGGACTCAATAGTCCCATCGGTCGCGACAGTTACATAGGAATATCCGCTTTCGGTGATCCAAATAGAATTTACCAAGTCTTCCGTCGTGGGAAGATTCTCAGCATGCAGGTTTCCAATTGAAACAACGAAAAAAACAATGGTGCATAGTGCTTTTCCAGCAGTCGAACGGATGAAGAATAAAGTCTCTGAAGCAATCCGAAAAAGTCTAAACTGAAAATTTGTCAAAGTACGAACGTTCATCTGAAAACTCCTAATGAATAATGAGTAGAATGAACCGCGTTCCCCTTCGAAAGTACTGTGCGCGCTAGTTACGCGCAACCCAGTGGGCTTTGCGAGGCGATCATTCATCAATCGCCTCGCGTGACTCTTAGCTGGAGGTTTGTTGTGTCAGCGCCTCAAGCAACGTCCCCAAATTGTGTTGGAACATGGCCAGATAGCTGGTTGCCGGGCCGCCACGTTCGGACAGAGCGTCCGAGAACAGACGACCACCGATCTCAATTCCCGTTTCCTCCGAGACTTGCTGGACCAAAGCCGGGCTCGTGATGTTCTCAACGAACAGAGCCGCCGCGCCCTGGGATTTCAGTTGATCGATAAGTACGGCAAGATCTTGAGCTGACGGTTCTGCCTCGGTGTCAATTCCGACTGGCGCCAGGAAGGTCATGCCGTATGCATCCGCCAAGTAACCGAACGCATCATGCGCGGTCACAACGGTGCGACGATCTGCGGGCAAGTCAGCAAGTTTCGCTTTGGTCTCCGCATCAAGCGCTTCCAAATCGGCGATGTAGGCGTCGGCATTGGCGGCGATCTGCTCAGCATGCTCGGGCATCGCCTCTTTCATGGTTTCCGCCACGTTGGTCACGTAGATCACGCCATTCGACAATGAGTTCCACGCGTGTGGGTCGATTTCACCGTCAACTTCAACCGGAATGATACCGTCGGTTGCAACATGCACGGCCGCTTCGGTGCCTGACTCCGATATCAGAGTGTCTGACCAAGTTTCAAAGCCAAGGCCGTTGACGAAGATAATGTCTGCTTCGGCTACAGCTTTTGCGTCAGCTACAGACGGCTGATAAACATGCGCGTCGGCGTCGGGGCCAACGATGGTTGTCACGGTGGCCAGATCGCCGACAACTTCCTCGACCATATCACCAAGGATCGAGAAGCTGGCGACGATCTTCACATCGTTTTCACCAGCCACAGCCGGGAATGCGGCCAAGGCAAGGGATGCCGATGCGATGCCGGCATAGAGGGATTTGGTAAGAGTCATTTTGCTCTCTCTTCGTGATGGATTTGCGCAACGGGGATGTCTTTTGAAACGGACGGTTTGCGCAGCCGTCCGCCAAAACCAAGCGGGCCAAAGATGGCCGAGACCAAAAAAAACACACCTGCGACCAATACGATGGCAGGGCCCGAGGGTGTGTTTGGGAAAAAGTACGAAAGTGTCAGGCCGATCCAGCAACTGGACAATGCGAAAACAAAGCCCAGCACCAGTTGTGCGGTGATCGTGCTCGCCCAATAGCGGGCTGCAGTCGCGGGTAGGATCATCAGGCCAACGGCCATCAGCGTGCCAAGTGTCTTAAACGCGGCCAACAGGTTTAGTACCAGCAGGAGCATAAAACCCTGATCAACCAGCCAGGGGCGGCGCGTTTGAGTTTCGAAAAAAACCGGGTCACAGGTGCTGACAATCAGAGGCCGCAGGAGGAATGCGAAGGCGACCAGTGTGACGGTGGCCACTCCGCCGACAAGCAGCATTGAGGCATCATCGATCCCGAGGATCGAGCCGAACAGAAAGCTTTTCAACGGTACGGCTGACCCTGCCGCAGACAGAATGAAAATCCCCACGGCCAATGCGATCAGATAAAGCGAGGCAAGGCTTGCATCGCTGCGTAGAATGGTTCGGCGAGCCAGAAACGCCGTCAAGATGGCAACGCCGACACCGGCAATCAAACCCCCGACCAGCAGCGACATGACGGAAAGGCCGGCGGTAACAAAGCCGATGACGATACCGGGCGTGATCGCGTGGGCCATGGCCTCGCCCGCCAAAGACAAGCGGCGCAGTACAAGGAACGCACCCACCGGCGCCACCGAGGCTGAAAGGACCGTGGTTACCACAAATGCTCGGCGCATGAAGGCAAAGCTCCACATTTCGGTGAGGAGATCAAACATGCCTGTTCTCCGATATAGATGGGGTGCTTCGGAACATCCAAGAAGCTTGGCTCTCTGATAGATAGCCCTGCGCGACCAGGCGGTCTGGTGTCAGTACATCATTAACTGGACCGTGCGTCGCCTCTTGCCCACCCAGCAGCAAAGCGTGGCTGCAATGGTCCAGAACCGACGACAAATCATGGACCACAAGCACTACGGCTCGGCCTTCGTCACGCCACCGACGTATGATCGACAATAAATGGGCTTCGGTGCTTTGGTCCACGGCGGCAAAGGGCTCGTCCAGCAAGATCAGCGGTGCGTCTTGCATGATTACACGCGCGAACAGAGCGCGCTGAAGTTGGCCACCTGACAGCATATGAAGAGGGCGATCGGCGATATCCAGTACGCCGGCCTCGTCCAGTGCGGCTGTCATTCGTTTGCGCGCAGAGTTGTCCAGCCCTGATCGAAACCCAAACCCCCTCCACGCGCCCATTGCCGCCAAATCGCGCACGCGGATGGGAAAGCGACGGTCAAATTCGGTCATCTGCGCCAAGTAACCGATCTCAGCCGGGCGGCCCTTGGGCCATTCCAAACTGCCCGACACTGGATCCATCAGACCCAAAAGCATTTTGACAAAAGTGCTTTTGCCCGACCCATTGGCCCCTAAAATAGCCAATGTTGTCCCAGCTTCGATGTCCATGGACAGCCGGCGGAACAGTGTTAGTTCCGGATATCCCAGGCTAAGGTCGCGGATTTGCAGAACAGCTGACATCAGATAACCGCGTAGATCATCAGCCACAGAAACACCGACAGTGCCAGTGCTAAAGTAACAAGTGCCGGTACGCTGAATTCAGTCAGGCAGCGTCCCCGCTGCGTTCCGGCGTCCAAATCGGTTGCGCGCCGGTTCATTGGTTTTTACCCGCGTCTAAGGTGAACGGGTGGTTTATTGGCTCTGATGAGGCGATGATAACCCCATGAGTTCTGTGGGGCTGGAATTCAGATTTTTGCAACGACACAAGCATCGCCTCCTCCGTTTGGACGAGGGCAAAGCGAGTGCAAAGTTTTGGACGGCGAAGGCCGTTTTAAACATCGTCATCTCCCTCTGGGACACCCCGCCCAGGTTCATTCATATTCGGATGGCAGGTCTCCTGACTTGCGGGTCAACGCTGTCCCGATCCTTCCCAGGCATTTGCCCAGTGGACGATCTCGGGTCGCTCACCGCTTACAGTTGCGGGGGCAGTCACGGAATTGGCTTTTTAAAATTGGCCGCACCGTATTCCCTTTTATTCCTTCCCGCACAAGGCGGTCGGGAACCATCGCGGTGACGAAACACAAAATGGCTTGATTCGACAAGGCCAGACATGAGTGGTGTTTTTCACTCGCTCTTTTTGTGTGGCACTGTTAAAAGAAAACGAACAGACATTCACACCACATATTGACATCCAACCCATACGACCCCCAATATAATGTTGCTTCGGTTCTTTCGATTCCTGTTGAAAGCTAAGAGGGAAACCGGTGAAAATCCGGTGCTGCCCCCGCAACTGTAAGCGGAAAGTTCGGCTGAACACGCCACTGAAAGTACGCTTTTGGGAAGGCCAGCCAGTGCGATGATCCGCTAGCCAGGAGACCTGCCGCAAGCAAGAGTGATAACCACGAACGGAGGGTTCGAGGGCGCGTTAAGGGTTCATTTTGCCCGTGGCGTCCTCGGCTTTGACCAAAAGGACTGAGGACAAATGAGCATTACCGTCTATTCCAAACCCGCTTGCGTACAATGCACCGCCACCACCCGCGCGCTTGACGCGAAAGGTATCTCATATGACGTGGTTGATCTGACGCAGGATGACAATGCTATGACCCATGTGACGGAGCTGGGCTATCGGCAGGCTCCGGTTGTAGTTGCGGGCAGCGATCATTGGTCCGGGTTTCGGCCTGATATGATCGCCCAACTGGCTTAAACCGTGCCAGCGCCGACCCCGGCGCTGGTCTATTTCTCATCGAAGTCCGGAAACACCCACCGCTTTATTACGCGGCTGGCCCTACCCTCATTCCGCATTCCGATCGAGAACGGCCAGTTGCCAAACCCTGGACACCCATTCGTTCTGATCTGCCCTACCTACGCTGATGGCGAAGGGCGCGGGGCGGTTCCGAAGCAGGTTATCCGATTTTTGAACGATCCCGAAAAACGCGAAGGGATCGTAGGGGTGATCGGTGCAGGCAATCGCAATTTCGGTGCGACCTACGCTTTAGCAGGACGCATCATCGCCAAGAAATGCAACGTGCCGCTGCTTTATTCCTTTGAGCTGGCTGGCACAGACACCGACATTGCCCGCATCCGTATCGGGCTCGAGAAACTAGGGAGACACCTATGCTCGACAGCAGCATAAACGAGCAGGACTATCATGCGCTGAACGCGATGCTGAACCTCTATGATAGCGAGGGCAAAATCCGGTTTGACGCCGACCGGATGGCCGCGCGGCAGTATTTCCTGCAACATGTGAACCAAAACACGGTGTTCTTTCACTCGCTGGACGAAAAGCTCGGCTATCTGGTCTCTGAAGGCTATTATGAAGAAGCCGTTCTGGATCAGTATTCCAAGAACTTTATGCGCAAAATCTGGGATGGGGCTTATGCTAAAAAGTTCCGGTTCCCAACTTTTTTGGGCGCGTTTAAGTACTACACTTCTTACACGTTAAAAACCCGTGACGGTCAGCGCTATTTGGAGCGTTACGAAGACCGTGTCGTAATGACAGCGCTGGCCCTTGCCCGAGGGGATGAGGCGCTGGCGATGTCTTTCATGGAAGAAATCCTGGATGGTCGATTCCAGCCTGCCACACCAACCTTCCTAAATGCGGGTAAGGCCTCGCGCGGTGAGTTGATCTCGTGCTTTTTGCTGCGCCTTGAGGACAATATGGAGAGCATCGGGCGCGGTATCAATTCGGCCCTGCAATTGTCCAAACGTGGCGGCGGCGTGGCGCTTCTGTTGACCAACATCCGCGAACATGGCGCGCCTATTAAAGGGATTGAGAACCAATCTTCGGGCGTGATCCCGGTGATGAAACTGCTCGAAGATAGCTTTTCTTATGCCAACCAGCTTGGTGCGCGGCAGGGTGCCGGGGCGGTTTACCTGAACGCGCACCATCCAGATATTATGCGGTTTTTGGACACGAAACGCGAAAACGCGGACGAGAAGATCCGTATCAAGACATTGTCGCTTGGCGTGGTTATTCCAGATATTACTTTTGAATTGGCGAAGAAAAACGCCGATATGTATCTTTTCTCGCCACATGACGTGCAAAAGATTTATGGAGTACCACTCTCGGAAATCTCGGTTACCGAGAAGTATCACGAGATGGTGGATGATAAGCGCATTCGCAAAACCAAGATCAATGCGCGCGAATTCTTTCAGACCATCGCCGAGATTCAGTTCGAGTCCGGCTATCCTTATGTGATGTTCGAGGACACGGTGAACCGGATGAACCCCATCGCGGGCCGGATCAACATGTCAAACCTTTGTTCCGAGATCCTGCAGGTGAACGAAGCGTCTGAATTTGACGATGACCTCAGCTATTCCCATTTAGGATCTGACATCTCGTGCAACCTCGGGTCATTGAACATTGCCAAAACGATGGATGGCGGCGATTTGGGCCGAACTGTCGGTGCGGCTATCCGGGCTCTGACGGCTGTGTCTGAAATGTCGGCCATAGACTCGGTGCCTTCTGTCCGCCGGGGCAACGACGAAAGCCACGCAATTGGTCTGGGGCAAATGAACCTGCATGGCTTTTTGGCCCGCGAGCATATTCACTATGGCTCGTCAGAGGGCGTTGAATTTACGTCCGCTTACTTCGCGGCCGTCGCGTACCACGCTATCCGCACTTCATGCGATCTGGCGAAAGAACGTAAGGTGGCATTCAAGGGTTTTGAAAACTCGGACTATGCATCCGGTACTTTCTTCGACAAGTACACGTCGCGTGATTGGCTGCCCGAAAGCGACAAGGTTAAGGCTCTGTTCAAAGGAATGACCTTGCCTACACGTGACGATTGGCAAAGGCTTAAGGCAGACGTGATGAAACACGGTCTTTACAACCGTAACCTACAAGCGGTGCCACCGACGGGGTCGATCTCTTACATCAACAACTCGACGTCTTCGATCCACCCGATCGTGTCCAAGATCGAAATCCGTAAAGAGGGCAAGATCGGCCGAGTCTACTATCCGGCAGCCTTTATGGATAACGAAAACCTCGAATATTACCGCGATGCCTATGAGATTGGGCCAGAGGCATTGATCGACACTTATGCCGCGGCCACGGAACATGTGGATCAGGGTCTGTCACTGACTCTGTTCTTCCCGGCTGAGGCCACCACCCGCGATATCAACCGGGCTCAGATCTATGCCTGGAAGAAAGGCATCAAAACCATCTATTACGTGCGTTTGCGCCAAGAGGCCCTTGAAGGGACCGAGGTGCAGGGCTGCGTATCCTGTACTTTGTGATCGGAGCCAGACCATGAAAGACATGATCCAAACCAAGATTCCTCGGGCGATCAACTGGAATCGGCTCGATGATGAAAAAGACCTTGAGGTCTGGAACCGGCTAACGGTGAATTTTTGGTTGCCGGAAAAGGTACCGCTGTCCAACGATATCCAAAGCTGGGCAACGCTGACCGATCACGAAAAACAGCTGACCATACGCGTCTTCACCGGCCTGACCTTGCTGGACACGATCCAAAACACAGTCGGTGCCCCTGCCCTTATGCCGGACGCCGTGACGCAGCACGAAGAGGCTGTTTTGACCAATATCGCCTTCATGGAGGCGGTTCATGCACGCAGCTACTCCTCGATCTTTTCTACGCTCTGCTCGACCAAAGAGATCGACGAAGCCTTCCGTTGGTCCGATGAAAACCCGCATTTGCAAGCCAAAGCAAAAGCGATCCTTGATACCTATGCGCCCGGCAACGATCCGCTAAAGCGCAAGATAGCATCGGTGTTTCTGGAAAGCTTTCTGTTCTATTCCGGCTTCTACTTGCCAATGTACTGGTCAAGCCGTGCTAAACTGACCAACACCGCTGACCTGATCCGCCTGATCATCCGTGACGAGGCTGTCCACGGCTATTACATCGGGTATAAGTTCCAACGCGGTTACGAGAAACTGCCTGAAGCGGAACAACAAGAGCTGAAGGATTATGCCTTTGGTTTAATGTTCGAGCTTTACGGCATCGAAAACCAATATACCGAAGAGCTTTACGACGAGATTGGTCTGACCGAAGACGTGAAAGTGTTCCTGCACTACAACGCCAACAAAGCGCTGCAGAACCTTGGATTTGAGGCGCTATTCCCCCCAGAGGTCTCTGAGGTGAACCCCGCCATTCTGGCCGCTCTTAGCCCAGACAGTGAAAACCACGACTTCTTCTCGGGATCTGGTTCGTCCTATGTCATAGGCAAAGCTGTCGCGACTGAAGACGAAGATTGGGATTTCTGATGCCGAACGACACGCTCGCATTGGTAAAGGAATGGCATGAGGCCTTTGATGTTCCTGTCATAGAGACCCCATCCATTCCTGAGACACGCGCGCAGATGCGGTTGGCTATCCTTGAAGAGGAAGTGGCTGAACTGCGCGCGGCAGTCGAAGACGGTGATTTGGTCGAGGTTCTGGATGCGCTATGTGATATCCAATATGTTCTGGACGGAACCTTTCTTGAGTTTGGCCTTCACGCGTTGAAGCAAAAGGCGATGCAGGAAGTGCATTCCTCAAACCTGTCCAAACTTGGTGCTGATGGCCGTCCGGTACTGCGCGAGGACGGGAAGGTAATGAAGGGGCCGGCGTTTCGTCAACCTGATCTAAAGCGTTTACTGCAACAACGATAGCCCAAACGATATTTGGACCGAAGCCCGTTTCGCCGAACCGTGAAACGGGCACGGTGTCGTTAACTTGGAACTTCCATTTTTGATCAGAAACCTGCGATTTAGGCCTTCGCAGCCAAGGTTAACATTCGCGATTGTTTCGATCCACCACGTGACTGCGTAACAATTCTGAGTTCGGCAAAATTGCTCAGATTAGAACGCGCGTCGCCGGGCGCACCAATTGCATTGTCATTGAAAAATACTCACAGCAACGAAAAACTCGTCGACGATGTTGTCGATAAACTGTTGCGCTCAGGATGGTCATCTCCGAAATCACGACAGGAATTCAACCGCTAGGAAGCGAAAAAACGTAATCCGCATTAGTGGGCGTGATATTGCCATGCAACATAGAATTTTGGGCGTAGCATGGCTCAATCTACCGATTTGAAAAGAATTTCTGGGAATTCCCCTTTGATCTTCGCTAAGCTGACCACATCTCGGCGGCACAATTTCCAAAGGAGAGAGACATGACGCGCACTATCCTATTAGCTGTAGTCATCGCCGCTGCTGGCGCTGGAATCTATTTTTACACAACACAACCGGATCCTACTCCGGCTGAACAATTGCAGTCGGCCGCACAGGATGCGGGTGACGCGGTTAGCGAAGCGGCAAGCTCGGTGACAGAGCAGGTAAATGACGCGGCCTCGTCCGTTGCCGATCAAGCATCTGATGCCGCCTCGTCCGTCGCCGACCAAGCATCTGAAGCCGCAGACCAAGCTGGCGAAACTGCGACGGATTTGGCCAATCAGGCCGGTGAAGAAGTTGCCGCTTTGGCAAACCAGGGACAAGACCTGCTGAATTCATGGATCGAAGATGGCGCGCTAAGCGTTGAGAACTTTGACTATGACACAATGGTTTCATCCATTAAGGAAAGCGAATTGGCGCAAGATCTGCAAACCCAAGCCATTCAAATTCTGGATGATATCAAAGCATCGCCTGAGACGATTGCAGCAAAGTTTCAAGAGCTTCGCGATCTGTTATCGGGACAGTGAGCTTTCTGGGCCGCCCTGTTAGGGTGGCCCTTCTTTCAGGTTCCAGCGACGTCATTGCCAAGCTGAATTGACCTTGAACCTCATATTTGTTTGGCTGCGATGTAATTCGACGCGAAGCTCAATCCATCACCAAGTGACTGGGTTCTACCGACAATATTAGTTTGTTCACGCAGAAGGGAACCCTATGACCACCCTGCCCTCGTCCATGTTTGCAATTGTCCTTACGCAAGGCGGTTATTCCGGTACAGCCACTGGACCTCATATTGTAAATGCTGCGGACTGGTTAGCGGAAACTGAGATACCTGTTCCCGACCCAGGCCCCGGGCAAGTGTTGATCAAATTGCGCGCAGCGTCAGTCAATCCGTCAGATATTCACTTTATTAAAGGTGAGTACGGACAACCCCGCATAAAGGGTGCTGCAGCCGGTTTTGAAGGCTGTGGCGATGTCGTGGCGACCGGGAAAGGTGCCGAAGGGCTGCATGGGATGCGAGTGGCCTTCATTACGTCAGGTTCCGGTGCTTGGGCTGAATATGTTCTAGCCCCCGCCGTGATGTGCATTCCATTGCGCCCCGAGATTTCGGACGAGGATGGCGCGGCCCAGATCGTGAACCCTCTGACTGCTATGGCCATGGTTGATATCGCTCGCAAAGACGGGGATTCATTCGTTGCATCCGCCGCGACCAGTCAACTTGGCAAATTGATGTGCGGTCTTGGTCGTGATCTTGATTTAAAACCGATTGCTCTTGTTCGGCGTTCCGAAACTGCAGACACGCTTAAGACACTTGGGGCGTATGAGGTTTTGGTGACGACCGAACCTGACGTCGTTGAGAACTTCGCTGCAATCAGTGCTGAATTGAAACCGCGTGTCTTTCTGGATGCGGTGGTTGATCAACTGTCCGAGCAGATCTTCTGCGCCATGCCAAACCGAGCACGTTGGGTATGTTATGGAAAGCTTAGTGCTGAATTGCCGACCCTGACGCAAGCTGGTCAACTTATCTTTATGGGCAAGCAGATCGAAGGGTTCTGGCTGACAAACTGGGTTACGACTACACCACCGGAAGATCAGGCACGTGTTGTGGCCGAGGTTCAGGCTCGTTTCGCGGATGGTCGTTGGAAGACTGACATTTCAGAACGCCTCGCGCTGCGGGATGTTTTGTCAAATCTGGCCGATGCGTTGAAGAAGAGCGATGGTAAGGTGATCATTACACCTTAGAATGCCTGATAGACATTCATGAACACACAAAAAAAGGGCTCGCAGTTGCGAGCCCTTTCCAATTCGTAGTTCGTAGCGATTAACGCTTCGAGAACTGGAACGAACGACGTGCTTTGCGCTTACCGTATTTCTTACGTTCCACAACGCGGCTGTCGCGGGTCAGGAAGCCAGCGGCTTTCAGAGCGCCACGCAGGTTGGGATCGTAAAGCTGCAGCGCTTTCGAGATGCCGTGCTTGACCGCACCGGCTTGACCGGTCAGGCCACCGCCTTTGACGGTTGCGACAACGTCGAACTCACCTTCAACACCAGCAACCTGGAACGGCTGGCGCAGGATCAGCTGCAGAACGGGACGAGCGAAGTACTTGTCCTGATCTTTGCCGTTTACGGTGACCTTGCCGGAACCTGGCTTGATCCAAACGCGGGCAACGGCGTCTTTACGCTTGCCGGTGGCGTAGGAACGGCCCAGCTCGTCACGTACGGGTTCACGCACGATGACTTCTTCGGCCACGGTTTCAACGCCTGCGACGGCGCTCAGCTCTTCGAGAGTATTGATCTGATCAGCCATCGGTCATTAGCTCCGGGTGTTTTTCTTGTTCATGGACTTAACGTCCAGAACTTCGGGGGCCTGGGCTTCGTGCGGGTGCTCGGCACCGGCATAAACACGCAGGTTGGTCATTTGCTGACGCGCCAGACGGTTGCCCGGCAGCATGCGCTTGACCGCTTGGGTCACAACGCGCTCGGGGTGTGCACCCTCGAGGATCTGCTGCTTGGTGCGCGACTTGATGCCGCCAGGGTGGCCAGTGTGCCAGTAGAAGTTTTCTTCGCGCTTCTTGCCGGTCATCTGGATTTTGTCAGCGTTGATCACGATGACGTTGTCGCCCATGTCCATGTTTGGGGTGAACGACGCTTTGTGCTTACCACGCAGGCGCATGGCGACGATCGAAGCAAGACGGCCCAGAACAACGCCCTCGGCGTCGATCAGGATCCATTTCTTGTCGATGTCTGCAGGTGTTGCAGAAAAGGTTTTCATGGCAGGATAGTCCTGTTTGATGTGAAAGACCGCCCCAAGACAGAGCGGCCCGAATTCGATGGAGCGTATTTAGAGGGGAGTGCTGTGCAGGTCAACAACACTAAACGCTTTTAAATTGTTGTATTTCAAACAGTTAAAAAATAGGTATTATTTTACCCCATAATTAAACGCTAATTTGCTCGGGGGGATTGTCCAACAACGTCCTCAATCGCTGCATCGCGTCCTCGAAACGTTCAAGGGATACATGCCCGTTCATCGCGATGCGTACTGCATTCGGGGCACGTCCGTCGCGCAAGGCGAACTCATCGGCTGACCTTAACTGTATCCCTTCCCGCTCAGCCGCCCGGCTGAATGCAGCGGCCCGCCAGCCGGATGGCAGGTGTAGCCAAACAAACGGGACATCACGCGCCCAATTGAGGTCGAATCCGCCCAACGCGTTGACTGCAACTCGTACGTATTCGCCCATTTTGACGCGAACATCTTGCGCGATCTTGCGCGTTCGTGGGTCAGATAACATCAGCCGCGTCAACTCGGCTAAAGGCTGGGCCAGTCCGAAGTATCCATACTCTGCGGACCGCCGCAAATCGACGCTTCTTTCTCTGGGTGCTATGGCAAAACCGACCCTTAAAGCAGGCGTTAGTGTTTTAGAGATGGACGACACGTGCCAACCGCGTTCTGGTGCGAGGGCGCGATAGCTCGGCTCACGAGCATCACCCATGCGATAGCAATCGTCTTCGATAATCTGCAAATCGAAGCGGCGGGCTACCTCTACGACCTCTTTCCGCCTTTCAAATGGCGTATGCGCACCAGTGGGGTTCTGGACTTCGGGCGAAACGCAAACGGCTTGCGCCGAGGTATGGCGCAACACATGTTCCATGGCCTTTGGGTCGATGCCCCATTTGTCCATTTTCACACCAACAACATCGGCGCGCATCAACTCCGCCGCCCTTCGGAAGCCCGCATAGGACAGGTCTTCGACCAGAACGACTGGCTTGGGGCCACGTAGGATTGTTTGAAAAACAAGACACAACCCATTCTGACCGCCATGTGTCAGTACAATATCGTCATGAGAAAGCGTTCCCAACGGTAAATCCGACAACCATTCGACAACGGCCTGCCGCATTGGCTGATACGCGTCTCGGGTTGGATAATTTAAGAAAAGCCGAGGGTCAGATTGTGAGACCTTTTGCAAGCACTCGCGGATCAAGGCGACCTGCCCTACATCGGCTAAACGAGGGCTGAAAAGGCTGACATTGGCATTGTATTTGTCGTCTCTCAGGTGAAGTTGCCGCGCCCATACATCATCCAATATTGGCGACTTTGGCGGTGCCACAAATGTACCACGTCCCACCTCAGCTTGTAACAAGCCCTCGTCTGTTAGAATCGTGTAGGCTCGCGCAACTGTTCCCGGAGTGATTTGTAATCGATACGCCAATTCACGTACTGGAGGCAGCTTTGTTCCTATCTCCAGTAATTTGTTATCAATAGCTTTTCTTATTGTGTCAGCAACAAGAGTATACTTGGGACCCTTGGACTTCGGTAGCGCTTCCGGCCAAATTGTATCCATTACAATTCTTTCTTTGATTTTGACACAATATTGAATGTACCAATTACATGTACCGAACATATTAGCTTTGTGTCAATACAATTTTGAAAGGATACCTACTATGACACGCGCAATGCACAACCCTGCCCTCTTGCTGCTGAACGACAGCCCTCGGCTGCCGCTGATCGCCGCGCTGGCCGTGCGGTTTGCGGCGATCGTGACAAAGTGGGAACGTCAACGTCGCAGCCGAGTTAACTTGTCCAATCTGGATGACAGGTTACTGAAAGATGTCGGTCTGACCAGATATCAAGCCCGGAGCGAGAGCGCCCGCTATTTCTGGCAGGACTAACTTTTCCCCAGTCCCTTGACGGGACCTCTTCCTGGCCGGGCATTGCCCGGCCTTTTTTCAGCCAAATGCAGCGGCGGAAGACCCTTTGGGGGGGATTGAATAAGTCATCGTCGCTCTTGCGACGGGTTTATCTGCCCCCTCGGAAAACATTAACACGTCTCCGACTGCAAGGCTGCGGCCAAGTTTCAGCAAGCGGCAGTGTGCGATAATATCTTTGCCGCCTTCTGGTTTTCGCAGGAAATCAAGCGAACTATTGGTCGTTACCGCCAGTGATTGGCGACCCAAACGAGCAAGCACCATTGCGTAGACGCTTACATCAGCCAATCCAAACATGGATGGCCCGGAAACGGTTCCACCTGGGCGAAGGTGTCGATCTTGAACAACCAGCCGCATTACAATCGTGTCTTCAGTCAATTCCTCGACCACAAAGTCCCGATGCACCTGCGGAAAGATCTGGGCAATGTATTCTGCCAAGTCTTCTCGGTTCATGACCAACGACATACTTTCCCTCCTCGATTTGCCGACCTAAGGTTGGCCCGACATCGGAACGGAGAGCAAGATGGCAATTCTGGAACGTAACGACTCGGGTGCTGTGGCAACCCTAAAAATGAATTCGCCTGATCGCTTGAATGCGTTGAGCGACGAGATGCTGGCGGCCCTTCAGGCCGAATTTGACGCATTGCGCGATGATGCTTCTATCCGGGCTGTAATTCTATGCGGTGAAGGAAAGGCATTCTGTGCGGGCCATGACCTTAAGCAGATGACAGCTGGGCGTCAGTCCGAAGATGGAGGTAAATCCTACTTTCAAGATTTGTTTGCCAGATGCGCGAAGATGATGCTGTCGATCCAGTCTCTGCCTCAGCCGGTCATTGCGCAGGTTCATGGCATTGCCACTGCGGCGGGCTGCCAACTGGTTGCCACCTGTGATCTTGCGATCGCGGCAGAAGGAACCCGTTTCGGCGTGAATGGCGTGAATATCGGTCTGTTCTGTTCAACGCCTATGGTTGCGCTTAGCCGCAATATCCCGAGCAAACGTGCGTTTGAGATGCTGACGACCGGCGAATTCATTTCAGCCGAAACCGCGGTCGAGGTTGGATTAATCAATCGCGTCGTTCCAGAAATGCTATTGGCACATGAAGCAGCAGCACTGGCGGATCAATTGGCAGCTAAACTTGGATCGGCCGTTAAAATAGGCAAACAAGCGTTTTACAAGCAATTGGAAATGCCAATTGAACAGGCCTATGGCTATACCGGAGAGGTAATGGCTGAGAATATGTTGCATCGGGATACCGAAGAAGGAATATCCGCATTTATTGAAAAAAGGCCGCCCAACTGGCATCAATAAATCTATTATTGTCAACAATTTTTCAGATTGTTCACGATTTAGCACTTTTCAAAACGGCAACACTGTGGCAATGGTGGGACAGGGCTTAGGCTCTTGAGACACTTTTGGGTCGCCGTGGGCGGAAGGTCCCTCCAAGCTGGTTTCTCTCACCGGCGTCGGCATTCCCGCAGCGGCGACCCCAAAATCCCCTTAGTTTTATAAACCAACCGGCTTGTGTTGCGTTGTGCGATTTCGTGCCCTATGTGGCAGCGCATGACACAGAAATTGCATATCGTGGGCGGCGGCATGGCCGGGTCCGAGGCTGCCTGGCAGGCGGCGGAAATGGGTGTAGATGTGGTAATCCACGAAATGCGACCCAAAGTAGGCACGTTTGCGCATCAGACCGGCAACTTGGCCGAGATGGTGTGCTCGAACTCATTTCGGTCTGACGATGACGAACAAAATGCAGTCGGTCTCCTGCATTGGGAAATGCGGGCTGCTAATGGGTTAATCATGACTACGGCCGACGCGCATCGTCTGCCTGCCGGCGGCGCGCTGGCTGTAGACCGTGACCCTTTTGCGGATTCCGTCACTACAAAACTTCGTTCGCATCCTCGCGTCGAAGTGACCGGAGAAGAGGTCACCTCCCTGCCCGATGATGGCACTTGGATTTTTGCAACGGGTCCACTGACCTCGGCTGCATTGGGCGAAGCGATCAGTGCCGAAACCGGTGCCGAATCTCTGGCTTTCTTTGACGCTATTGCGCCCATCGTCTATACGGACAGCATCGACATGAGCAAAGCATGGATGCAATCGCGCTATGACAAAGGCGAGACCGAAGAAGAGCGCACAGCATACTTGAATTGTCCGATGGACAAGGAACAGTACGAGGCATTCATCGACGCCCTGCTGGCCGCTGACAAGACCGTATTCCACGAAGGGGAAACTGCGGGCTATTTTGACGGTTGCCTACCGATCGAGGTGATGTCGGAACGCGGGCGCGAAACGCTGCGTCATGGTCCAATGAAGCCGGTTGGTTTGACCAATCCGCACCAACCGGACGTAAAACCCCATGCCGTGGTGCAATTGCGTCGCGACAACGCTCTTGGCACGTTGTTTAACATCGTGGGTTTCCAGACCAAGATGAAATACGGTGCCCAGACTGATGTGTTCCGCATGATCCCAGGCTTAGAGAACGCCAGTTTCGCCCGTCTGGGTGGCATCCATCGCAATACCTTTATTAATTCGCCGACGCTGTTGGACGCGCAAATGCGTTTGAAGTCCAAACCGAACATCCGCTTTGCCGGACAGATCACTGGTGTTGAGGGATATGTCGAAAGTGCCGCTATGGGGCTTTTGGCGGGGCGTTTGGCGGCTGCAGAAATCCAGGGACGCAGTTTACCTGAAGTGCCGCAAGACAGTGCCATGGGTGCTTTGATTCACCATATCACCGGCGGTGCGGAGGCTAAGACCTTCCAGCCGATGAATGTAAATTTTGGCCTCTTCCGCCCTGTAGATGGCTTGAAGGGAGGACGGCGTGGTCGAAAAGATCGATACAAGGCGTATACAGACCGGGCCAAAGAAGAATGGGTGAACTGGCTGGCGCAGTGTTGACTGGACGCGTAAGCGCCCAGCAGCTTAACATCTGCGTATGAGCGACAAATTTTTCAAAGACGTCTACAAACTGGACACGCCACAAGCTACCCGCGCGCACTATCAAAAATGGGCCTCATCTTATGATGCCGAGGTTGGTGCACATGGCTATGCAACTCCTGCTCGAATTGCCGAAGCACTTTGGTCAAAATTACCCGAACCGCAAACACCGATCCTGGACTATGGTTGCGGCACTGGGCTTTCTGGAGTGGCCTTGCGAGCCGCAGGGTTCGAGGTGATTGACGGAGTGGATCCGTCCCCGATGATGCTTGAGAGCGCTGAGTCCAAAGACATCTACCGAAATCTATCAACTTTTGAGATCACTGATCCTAATCCGTTGGAGCAAGATGCCTACAAAGCGATCACAGCCATCGGCGTAATTGGCACCGGCGCAGCGCCGCCCGAGGTTTTCGACTTGTTGATGCACGCTTTGCCAAAGGGTGGACTGCTTGGATTTTCTTTTAACGATCATACTCTTGGAGACGTATCATATACCTCGCGACTAACGGACTGGTTGGACATGGGAGCCGCGCGATTACTATTTCGGGAGTATGGCCCGCATTTACCCGGTATGGACTTGAAGTCTGACGTTTATATTGTTGAAAAAGCGTGACATTTATCACTAGGTTTGCACCGTCGCCCACAGGTCCTTTGCACTTGGGGCACGCCTATTCTGCGATCCTCGCCCATGACCTTGCCGTTTCTCGAAATGGTAAATTCTTACTTAGGATCGAAGACATTGATCGCTCACGCTCGCGATATCACTGGGAAAATCAGATCTACGATGATCTCAATTGGTTGGGGTTGAGCTGGCCTGAACCCGTGATGCGACAATCAGAGCGTTTGGATATCTACGATCAAGCTTTGGATGATCTATGGGAACGTGGCTTGCTTTACCCCTGCACATGTAATCGCAAGGATATTGCCGCCGCGGCCAATGCGCCCCAGGAAGGAGCCCCGTTGCTTGGACCCGATGGCATCATCTACCCAGGTACCTGTCGAGGAAAATTACGGACGTCCAACGTTCGCCCTAAGGACATTCCGCTAAGATTGAACATGGCTGCTGCTTGCCAAGAGCTGCTGGATACCGACCAACGTGATGCAATAGTTGGCACCTTTCAGGAGATTGGCGCGGGACCGAATGGCGATACTGGCACTATCGCTTTCACTTTTGAAGAATTGACGCAAACCATCGGGGATGTCGTCCTATCGCGGCGCGATATGGGCACGTCATATCACTTGTCCGTTGTGTTGGATGACGCCGCTCAGGGCATCACCCATGTGGTACGTGGTCAGGACCTATTCGAGGCGACTCGAATTCATGTTGTCTTGCAGTCACTGCTGGCATTGCCAACACCGCAATACTTACACCACTCATTAATCCGCGATGAAGCAGGCAAACGGTTGGCTAAACGCGACGACGCGCGGGCTATTTCAAAATACCGGGCGGAAGGCGCGACGCCTGCGGTCATACGGGAAATGGTTGGCCTGTGAACCGCTCATTCCATTGGCTTCATCAGTTCAACCTCTTCGCCATCACGAACGGCAGTGTAAAAACAGGTGCGCCGGTTCGTGTGACAGGCGGCACCTGTTTGACGCACGAGAACCAATACACAATCGCCGTCGCAGTCGAACCGAAAATCCACCAATTCCTGTACATGGCCTGAGGTTCCACCTTTGATCCAAAACGACTGGCGGGATCGCGACCAATAGGTGACGCGGCCAGTTTCCAGCGTTTTTTCAATAGCCTGGACGTTCATCCAAGCCATCATCAACACTTCGCCGGAACTTTCGTCTTGCGCTATGGCAGGTATAAGACCGGCTTCATTGTATTTTAACGAAGACGGATCGAAGGTGGTTGTGGTGGACATTCGAAAAACCTTTTGCATCCCAGTGGATGCTCACTATGTATGGGGAACAGACAACGAGGAAAAGCCATGTCCGGCGAGAACGATCTGATAAAGCTCTATTCGGGCCGCATTCTGGCACTTGCGGCGGATATTCCACATCTTGACCGATTAGAGACGCCCGATGCCACGGTAAAAAAGCGTTCGCCGCTTTGTGGTTCGGCAGTTACTGTAGACGTTCAGATGCAGGACGGCAAAGTTTCCGCCTATGGTCAGGACGTCAAAGCGTGTGCATTGGGTCAAGCGTCAGCTTCGGTCGTAGGAAACGCAATCGTCGGGGCAACACGGGCACAGGTGGAAACTGCGCGCGAGCAGTTGTCAGACATGCTTAGAAAGGATGGTCCTGCGCCTGAGGCACCGTTTGATGGGCTTGAAGTGCTGATCCCTGCTCGGGATTACAAAAACCGCCACGCTTCGATTATGCTCGCTTTGGAAGCTGCAGCAGAAGCGATGGAACAAGCGGAACAAGCCAACTGCGCATAAAATTGGAATTTTCAGGCAATCCGGTTTAATCACGCTGCACGATGTTAGGGGATTGAATTGGAAAAATTGCTTGAACACTTCGTTACGCTCTGGGTCGTGATTGACCCAATTGGCACTATCCCCGTTTTCATTGCTGTAACTGCAACTCTCTCAGCAACGGCTCGTCGCAAAACTGCTTTGCTCGCTGCTTTGGTTAGCGCTGCAGTATTGTTGTTTTTCTTGGTGTTTGGTCAGTTGTTGATCGAAGCACTTGATATTGGCTTGAACTCATTTCAGGTCGCAGGTGGCATCATTTTGTTTCTCTTTGCGCTGACAATGATATTTGGCGAAAGCAAGCAAGTCGTCGAACAACATGAGGCAGAAGAAGAGTTGGAACGGCCTGCCAATCGATCCAATCCGGCGATCTTCCCGCTGGCTGTTCCTTCTTTAGCGTCTCCGGGTGCAATGTTGGCCATCGTTATTCTGACCGACAACAACCGTTACAGTGCTGCAGATCAGGGCATCACGGCCTTGGTTATGCTGTCTGTCATTCTAATGTCATTTTTTCTTATGTTGCTTGCTGACCCGATTATCCGGCTCATCCGATACTCGGGCGCTGCCATCATCAGTCGCGTGATGGGCATGATCCTTGCCTCTGTCGCTGTGAATTCCGTGCTTTCAGCGATGCTTGAAATCATCAAAACTGGCGAGCTTTAAAAAAAGCCGCCGCACCTTCCGGGCGGAAAGGGCGGCGGCAGGCTGTGCGTGTCTCGTTCGGGGTCCGGATAGCCGCACGAGGCCGAGGCAGACCTCTCAAGGGAATTGGGACAGGCAGGTCACCCTTGACTGAAATGGGGATGACAGCGCGGTATGATCGGCACGAGATCGCAGGCAGAAAGGGTCAGAAAACTCCTGGCAGATGAAGGGCAACCATCAGCATAACCACCAAAGACACGGCCCCTGCTGCGTCTTGCAAAATCGTTGCGTGCGAGCGGCTTAGGGCAGTCTTGATCTGGGTCAGCATGGTCTCACCTCCGGTCGAGATTTAATCCTTTGTTGACCTTTTGTTCTCATATTTTGCCGAGTCGGTAAAGAACTTTTTAAGAACATTTGTGAACTTAAGGGAACGTTTTGGCTAACCCACTGAAATTAAACGGATCGCCTGATCCTGTTTCATAAGCCAAAGAAGAAATCGTGCCGCCTGACCCCGGTCAGATTGCAGTCGAGGGTCGGAAGACAGCAATGCCCGAGCGTCTGTCTGCGCGGTGGCCATCAATCCAGCCTGCCGCTCTAGGTCAGCGATCCGAAACTTCGGCAAGCCGGACTGGGCCGTTCCAATCAGATCGCCAGCGCCGCGCATTTGCAGGTCAGTCTCCGAAATGCGAAAACCGTCCTCGGTTTCGCGCAGAACTTCCAGCCGTTTCCGGCCACCATCGCTGAGTGGCGGCTGATACATCAGCAGACAAGTTGAATCCGCATCTCCCCGGCCCACACGGCCACGCAATTGGTGCAACTGGGCCAACCCGAAGATCTCGGCCCGTTCAATAACCATAATCGAGGCATTTGGAACATTGACGCCAACCTCGATAACGGTCGTGGCGACCAAAACCTTTGTCCGCCCATCTTGAAACGCTTTCATTGCGGCGTCTTTGTCCGCAGGGGGCATCTGGCCGTGAACCAAGCCAACTGTTCCTTCGCCCAGAATGGCGCGCAAACGTTTGAAACGTTCTTCGGCAGCAGTAAGGTCCGAGACTTCGGATTCGTCGACCAATGGGCAGACCCAATAGCACTGACGTCCCTCATCAATGGCGCGCCGAAGATGCGAGACGACCTCATCCATACGTTCAGTACTGACAACAGCAGTCTGGATTGGTTTCCGACCCGGCGGTTTTTCATCCAGAACGGACACATCCATGTCACCGTATTGCGCAAGGGCTAGACTTCGCGGGATCGGAGTGGCGGTCATCACCAGAACGTCAGCGCCCTGCCCTTTTTCAGACAGCTCCATTCGCTGGCGAACGCCAAAGCGGTGTTGTTCATCAACAATGGCTAAACGCAATGCGTTGAACTCTACATCGCTTTGAAACACGGCATGGGTGCCGACCAGAATGTGAATTTTGCCTTTCTTAAGCGCTTCCAACTTCGCGCGCCGCTCTGCGCCTTTGTCACGCCCGGTGAGAATTTCCAATACAACCCCAGCTTCTTCAGCCAAGGGACGTAGCCCCTCAAGATGTTGCCGAGCTAGAATTTCGGTGGGTGCCATCATGACGCCCTGGCCACCCGCCTCGACCGCCACAAGCAATGCCATGAAGGCCACCAGTGTTTTGCCGGCGCCCACGTCGCCCTGCAACAGTCGGTTCATACGTGCGTCCGAGGCCATATCCTGTGTGATCTCATCAATGGCCCGCATTTGTGCACCCGTGGGTTTGTACGGCAGGTTTGCAATAACCTTAGCTTGCAGCTTGCCTGTGCCGACACTGATCACACCCCTAGCTTTACGCTCTATTTGTCGTGCCAAGGCCAAAGTCATCTGATGCGCAAAAAGTTCGTCATAAGCTAGCCGTTCACGCGCGGGCGAATGAAATGCCACATCATCTGCACCCTGCGGGTTATGGGCGGCTAAAATCGCTGTTCTCCAATCCGGCCAACCGTTTTTCGTCGCTAATGCCGGATCGATCCACTCTGCAATCGAAGGCGCGCGCGCCAGTGCGCTCCGCGCCGCCTTGTAAGCAGTTTTCTGAGTAATTCCTTGGGTCAGATGATACACCGGCTCAAAGTCCGGGATGTCTGGCGCTTCTTCGACAGGCAGCATGTGGTCCGGATGGACCATCTGTGCCATGCCGTCGAAAAGTTCCAGCTTGCCTGATACGACCCGGCGCGAACCCTCGGGTAAAACGCGTTTTAAATAGTCTCCACGTGCATGGAAGAAAACAAGTTGGAAATCTGCCTGACTGTCCTCAACATGCACGCGGTACGCACCGCCTTTATTTCGCGGTGGGCGGTGTGCACCGACGGTCACCTCAACCGTTAGCGTAGTGGGTAGATCCACGCCCTGAATAGTGTCGCGGCGACGTCTATCAATCACGGCGTAAGGCAAACTGAACAGCACATCACGCGGTGTCTCGGTACCCGCATTCACCAGCACTTGCGCCGTTTTCGGCCCAATGCCATCCAGCGTTTCCAATCTAGAAAACAGTGGGAAAAGGCTTTCCGGGCGTCCGCTCATACAGTTCCGATCAGCTGTAGCCAGCCATCCTCGTCCAAAGTTTCAATACCCAGTTCCGCCGCCTTCTTGGCCTTTGAACCCGCACCCGGCCCCGCAACCAGCAAATCTGTCTTTTTACTGACCGAGCCCGAAACCTTTGCCCCCAGAGCCTCGGCCCTGGCCTTGGCTTCTGCTCGCGTCATCTTTTCAAGCGTGCCAGTAAAAACAACTGTCTTCCCTGCCACTGGGCTGCCTTCTGTATCCGGCCGCTTTGCTTCCTGTACCACGAGCTGAGCGACCAAAGCATCAATACTGGCGCGCTCGGCCTCTTGCGCGAAGGCCGAGACCAGCGCGCGGGCCATAACCTCTCCGACACCATCGACACTTAACAAATCCTCCCACTCCGACCCCTGAAAACCCGCCGCGGTTGTGATGGCGCGTTCAAAATCAATCCAAGTCCCGTAGTGGTTGGCAATAAGGTTCGAGGCCGCTTCGCCCATGTGTCGAATGCCTAACGCAAACAGCAGCCGGCCGAATGGGATCGTGCGCTTTTCGTCAATCGCGACCCATAGATTTCCCGCGCTTTGCGCTCCCCAGCCTTTGCGGTTGGCAAGTTTGTTGAGGTTTGCCCCGTCGCGCTCTTGCAACGTAAAAATATCAACCGGAGTTCTGACGGGCAGATCTGGGTCGTCGTAGAACATTTCGATTTGTTTTGCGCCCAGACCTTCAATGTCGAATGCTTTGCGTGAGACGAAATGCTTCAACTTTTCTACCGCCTGCGCAGGGCAAATAACCCCTCCGGTGCAGCGCCGCACAGCGTCGCCCTCTTCCCGCACGGCATCGCTGTTGCATTCAGGGCAAACTGTTGGAAAATCGAATGGCACCGCACCGTCGGGGCGTTTTGCAATGTCAACATCCGCAATCTTTGGGATTACGTCGCCTGCGCGGTATACTTGTACCCAATCGCCAACCCGAATGTCTTTGCCGTCGCGGATCGTGCCACCCTTGGCATCACGACCAGCAATATAGTCTTCATTGTGGAGAGTGGCGTTTGATACAACCACGCCGCCGACAGTTACAGGATGCAGTCGGGCTACAGGGCTGAGTGCCCCTGTACGGCCAACCTGAATGTCGATTGCCTCGAGCCTTGTCCAGGCGAGTTCTGCGGGGAATTTATGTGCAATCGCCCAACGAGGAGTCGTGGAACGGAATCCCAATCGGGTTTGCAAAGAAAGTTCATCAACTTTGTACACCACCCCGTCGATATCATAGCCGAGGGTGGACCGCTGTGCTTCGATTTCGCGGTAGTGATTCAACATCTGTTCGGTGGTATCACAGCGTTTGGTCAATGGGTTGGTGGCGAACCCTAAAGCATGTAGCCGTTCGATCGCATTCATCTGTGTTTGAGCTAGAGGTTCGGACAGTTCACCCCAAGCATACGCAAAGAACCGCAATGGGCGGGCCTGCGTTACGGTTGAGTCCAATTGACGCAAAGACCCGGCAGCCGCGTTCCGTGGGTTCGCGAAAGGCTTTTCGCCGGCCTCCTCCTGACGCGCGTTCAACTGTTCGAAATCTGCGTGCGACATGTAAACTTCACCGCGCACTTCCAAAATGTCAGGGGCGTTTTTAAGTGTATGTGGAATATCAGATATCGTTCGCGCATTGGCGGTGACGTTTTCACCAACCTCACCGTCGCCGCGGGTGGCAGCCTGAACCAGTTTTCCATGCTCATATCGCAGTGAAAGCGACAGGCCATCTATCTTGGGCTCTGCAGTGAAGGAAAGGGGATCAGATAACCCTAACCCAAGGTACTTCCGGATTGAACGGTCAAAATCCTGAACATCCTCGTCATCAAATGCGTTGCCCAGCGACATCATCCGAACCGCGTGGGTTACCTTTGAAAAGCCGTCGGCAGGGCGCGCGCCAACACGCTCCGACGGACTGTCCGCCCGTTTTAGATGAGGAAAGTGTTCCTCTATCTCGGCATTTCGGCGTTTTAGCGCGTCGTATTGAGCGTCGGAAATCTCTGGTGCGTCTTCACCGTGATAAAGCGTGTTTGCCCGCGCCAACTGATCCGCTAACTGCGCGAGTTCTGCGCGCGCGGCGTCGTCGGTCAGTTCAGATACCGGAATCAATTTGCTCATAGCCTCGCCCTGTCACGCATTCTTGGACCTCAGTGATAGGGCGAGGTTTTGGCTAGGTCCAGACGTGCTGTTTTCCAATTTGGAATGGTTGCCTCGGACCACGGGCGACCGTATTGAATTCAGGCTCCGATGGCCATCCGGGTTTCGTCCACGTTGTTGGATTGCGGATCCCGCAAAACGTAACCCCTGCCCCAGACGGTCTCGATATAATTGTCTCCACCCGTGGCGTTGCTTAGCTTCTTACGAAGCTTGCAAATGAAGACATCGATAATCTTCAGTTCGGGCTCATCCATTCCGCCGTAAAGGTGGTTCAAGAACATCTCTTTGGTAAGCGTCGTACCTTTACGAAGGCTCAGAAGCTCCAGCATCTGATATTCTTTACCAGTTAGATGGACCGTCTGGCCTTCCACCTCTACCGTTTTGGCATCTAGGTTCACAGCGACTTGACCCGTATGGATGATAGATTGGGAGTGTCCCTTTGATCTGCGAATAATGGCGTGGATGCGTGCGACTAGTTCTTCACGATGGAACGGTTTGGTCAGGTAGTCATCAGCGCCGAAACCAAAGCCCTTAATCTTGCTTTCTGTGTCATCGGCGCCTGAAAGGATCAAAATCGGAGTTTCTACCCGTGCGATGCGCAACTGACGTAAAACTTCATGCCCGTTCATGTCGGGCAAATTCAAATCCAACAATATCAGATCGTAGTCATACAGTTTCGCAAGATCGATGCCTTCTTCGCCAAGGTCTGTTGCATAAACATTGAGGTTGGCGTGCGTAAGCATCAATTCAATGCTTTTCGACGTGGTTGGATCATCCTCGACAAGTAGTATGCGCATTCACTGCTCCAATTCGGTCAATTTACCAATTCAATTTCAGCCTGATCAAAAATGGTTAATCTGACGTTACCGTTGAATCATTTATTCACCTTCGCCTTTAGGTTGTCGATATTTTTTTAACGCAGTGACCTTCAGGGCGTCGGTCCCATATTCTGCAACCGCTGCAACCCACGAATTGAACTCTTCATCGCTTAGCCCATAGTGCTTTTTGGCATCAGATAATGTGATTAGCCCATGGACGACCCCGCGAACCACGATGGCTTTTCTGGAAGCAACCCATCGCGTTGTGTCTTTTGGCGGTAAGTCGGCACGCGTTAAAATCGTTCCATCTGGCAGGGTTACGGACCATGGCCCCTCAACTTTGTGCAAAAACATTCTTTGGCCCCCTTCGTGCTGTGACAAAGCTGACACCAGCCTACTTAATGCAGAGTGAAACCGCCCCTTGAGAGTGTGTAGAATTTTCCTATATTCTGCCGGTCTTTCTTAATCCGCACTGGAATCGTCATGGCACTCGATACCGAGACACCGCTGAACTCGCTTGGCTTTGCCAAATCTCCGTCAGAAACACGCGTGGTTGTTGCCATGTCCGGAGGCGTGGACAGCTCGGTCGTGGCGGCGCATCTGGCTGATCAGGGCTACGACGTGGTGGGGGTTACTTTGCAGCTTTACGACCACGGTGCGGCTCTGGCCAAGAAAGGCGCCTGCTGTGCAGGGATCGATATTCATGACGCGCGCCGCGTGGCTGAGGAACGCGGGTTCCCGCACTACGTTTTGGATTATGAGAACATCTTCAAAGACGCAGTGATTGACGAGTTCGCAGACAGCTATCTGGCCGGTGCCACTCCTGTTCCATGTATTCGTTGCAACGAGCGCGTAAAGTTCAAGGACCTGCTGGAAACCGCCAAGGACCTTGAGGCCGACTGCATGGCTACTGGCCACTATATCCAACGCAAGATGGGGCCGAACGGACCGGAACTGCACAGTGCCGAGGACGCAAACCGCGACCAGTCCTATTTCCTGTTCTCGACCACGCCCGAACAGTTAGACTTCCTACGCTTCCCCTTGGGTCATCTGCCGTCAAAGGACGCAACCCGTGAGATGGCGGCGCAATACGGGCTGGCTGTGGCTGACAAGCCCGACAGTCAGGACATTTGTTTTGTGCCGAACGGCAATTATGCCAGTGTCATTGAAAAGCTGCGCCCTGGCGCGGCGGAACCGGGTGAGATTGTACATGCAGATGGCCGCGTTCTGGCGCAGCATGAGGGTGTCATCCACTACACGATTGGTCAGCGCCGTGGTTTGGGCATTGGCGGTCTCACTGAGCCGCTATACGTGGTCAAGTTGGATGTGGACAAGAAGCAGGTGGTTGTCGGCCCCAAGGAAATGTTGGCCACCCGCACTATCCCAGTGCGCGAAATCAATTGGCTTGGCGATGAACCATTCACGTCAAAAAAGGAATGGCATGTCTTGGTCAAGGTCCGATCGACGCGCCCACCGCGTGAGGCAATTATTCGCCCTCTGTCCGACACAACGGCTGAAGTCGAATTATTAACGCCCGAGGAAGGTGTGTCACCAGGGCAAGCCTGCGTGTTCTATGCCTCGGAAGGTAGCCGTATCTTCGGCGGCGGATGGATCTGGCGCGGTTATTAAATCGCGTCAGTCCAAGAGTTGCTGAGGATATATAGCCCGGCACAAATCATCACATAAGGCACAAGACGTTCCAGCCGTTGAGCCAAGGCGCCGCTCATGAAGGGGGCCTTTGATCCAAACAGCGCTACGGTTGCAAGGCTGAATGCCGCAAGGGTCGCGCCGATCACGCCAGCGGTTCGGAAACTGGGCGCAGAGTCGGCCAACAGCGGCGCAAGAACTGCAAAAGTGTCCATCGACAAGCTGATGAATAGTAGCGTGACCATTACGACAGAGGCACTCGTCTCTAGATTTGGGTTTGCTTCGGCGTCGGCGCCCCGCTTGCGCCGGATCAAAGCCAAAATGCCAAGGCTCAGCGGGATCAGGCCCAAGTAACCGGCCCAATGCGGCACCACGTCATCAACGCCCAAAGCCAGCAAAAGCGCACCAATGATCACGATGGCCTGTGCCAGTAGGAACCCGAAGACTGATCTTCTCGCGCCAGACACCAGCATCAGCGCCAGCAGCGCAGCGAGATTGTCCAAATTGGTCAATACCTGAGCCATGAAGGCAGACAGTCCGAAAAGTACGAGGTCCAGCATTACGTTTTCATCCTGCTCAAAACTGCTTTGGCCGCTCTTTTACCGGGAGCTTCCCCGCCCCTCCCAAGCAGTTCCATTGTTTTCGCCATAGCATCGCGTTGCGCATCCGGAGCTTCTGAAACCCGGTTCAGAGCGGCAGCGATTTTTTCGGGCTGACAATTGTCCAAAAGGCACTCTGGTACGGTTCTGGTATCCGACACCAGATTGACCAGTGTTACCGTATCCAACTTGACCATCCGCTCGGCCATCTTCTGGGTCAGCCAACTGAGCTTATAGGCAATCACCATCGGCGTGGCCTGAGCTGCCAATTCCAACGACACTGTACCGGAGGCAGCTAAAGCCAAGTCGGCCGATGCAAAAGCTGCGCGTTTCTGCTGAACAGCCCGATCAGAGGGCATGTCCCGTGGGTCGACGACCACAGGGTTTCCGGGCCACCCCTTTACAACCTCTTTCACTGTGTCCGCCATATGCGCCACAGCGGGCACAACTACCCTCGCGTCTGGCCGATCATTGAGATAGAGGCGCAGCGCTTCACCAAACACTGGCGCCAAACGCTCAATCTCTCCGCCTCGTGATCCTGGAAGTGCCAATATGACCGGTGCATCCCCAAGACCGTATGTTGCCCGAAAATCGTGAATATCCTCTTTCGTCGCAACCGGTTCGCTGGCGACTGGATGGCCCACGAAATCGCATTCCATGCCAGCGCGTTCCATATAAGGTGGCTCGAAGGGCAAAAGCGCTAGTACGTGATCGATGACCTTGGCCATCTTGTCTGCGCGTCCAGGGCGCCATGCCCAGACGCTTGGGGCGACGTAGTGAACAGTTCTAATTTGACTCTGTGCTTTAACTTTCTTAGCGACGCGGAGCGAAAAATCTGGGCTGTCGATTGTGATCAACACGTCTGGTTGCGTATCAAGAACGGCCTGTGCCGTTTCAGCAATCCGTCGTTTTAGATGGAAGAATTTTGGCAGAACCTCAACCAACCCCATGACCGACAGCTCTGCCATTGGGAAGCGACTTTCAAGGCCCTGTGCCTGCATCAATGGCCCGCCTACCCCGTCGAACTGAATGTCGGGTACAAGGTCGCGCAACCCCTCCATCAATGCGCCGCCCAGACGATCACCCGAAGGTTCGCCGGCGACAACAAACACACGCATCAGCTGGTCCGCTCTCGCACATACAGGAACAGGCCCAGACGGTTACATTCGTCAATAACCCGGTCCTGCTGTAATACGATTACACCGCCTTTTTCGATTGCGATGCCCGCCAGACCGGCAGCGACTGCGCTTGATACAGTGCCTGGCCCAATGGTTGGCAAATCAGCCCTGCGATCCTGATCGGGCTTCGGAGCTTTGAATAAAACACCTCCACCAGCGTCCGGGCGTTGGGTCAAGGATTGCAGCATCCAGTCGGTACCAAAGATGCTTTCAACGGCCAGCGCCTGTCCTTTCGATATTGCACAGGCCTGTCCGATATCTGCGGCCCCCATGGCCCTCAGAATGCCCACAGCTCTGTCCATATCGGACATGTCAGTATCAGACGGTTGTGCCTCTGTCAGACATCCAAGCTGAGGCAACAACGAAGGCGCTATCTCATGCGCCGCGCGGACAGCTAGGCCAGCGTTTTCAAAGATACCGATAACGGCACGCAAAGCGCCGTCATCTCCGGATACCATCGCCTGCTGTAGTACAGGAACCAGAGGCATTGTCGCTGCGTCGATCCGTGATGGATCTATGGCCGGGCGACTAACGGCACCTGCCATGCAAATCTCGGTCACGCCCCGCATCTGAAGGTCCGCTATGAAGCTGCCAAGCTGTTCCAGTGGAAAGACGACATCAGCGCTGAGCGTGTCCGGGATAAACCCTTCCATCGCGCAGACCAAAGGGCGTTCATTCAAACTGTCGAACACTTCGCCCGGCAAAACACCCTTTCCGGCAATCAGTGCAAGCATTTGCTTACTTCCTCGGTGTCAGAAAAGAACGATCTGTTTGACCGGTCACGAAATCTACGATCCGCTGTACGTATTCGCTCTCGTTCCCTGTGCCGACACGATGCGCCCGCTCCATAAAAGTGCCCTCACCTTCGGACAGTTCACGGAACGCTGCACGCAAGGCCGAGATATCTTCGCGGGATACACCTTTGCGTTTTAGCCCGACCAAATTCAGGCCATCCAGCTCACCCCGAGGTGCTTGAACCAAGCCATAGGGGATCACGTCATTGGGCACCATAGTCAGCGCACCGATGATTGCCCCACGACCCACACGGACCCATTGATGCAACCCTGAAATTCCGCCAACGATGACATCGTCTTCTATGATACAATGACCAGCCGCGCCAGCATGGTTCACCATAATCACCCGGTTTCCGATCTGAACGTCGTGCGCCACATGCACTCCGGCCATAAGAAGGCAGTCGTCGCCAATGCGAGTAACGCCGCCGCCGCCATCAGTGCCGGTATTCACGGTCACATGTTCACGAATTCGGTTGCGTTTGCCTATCTCAAGCCGTGTATCTTCTCCGCCAAACTTCAAATCTTGTGGGATTTCACCAATTACCGAGAAATTGAAGATTACGGTTTCATCGCCAATCGTGGTGTCGCCCGTCACAACTACATGCGACTTAAGCTCGACCCGATTGCCAAGTTTGGCCTTTGGGCCGACATAGCAAAACGGCCCAATGACGCAACCTTCACCGACCTGCGCGCCGTCCTCGATGATTGCGCTTGGGTGAATGCCGCTCATGTTGTTTTTTCCATGTCCCAGTCGACATAGGCAGAAAATTCGGCTTCTGCAGCAACTTCGTCATCAACGGTTGCTCGACCGCTGAACTTGAAAATTTTACCGCCCTTTTTGCCGCGAACAGTTTCAACGTGCATTTTCAGAACGTCGCCCGGCACCACCTTTCGGCGGAATTTGCACTTGTCGATGTTCATGAAATAGATCAGCAATTCGCTGTCGATCACATCCATGCCTACGCCTAGCATTACACCTGCTGTTTGCGCCATCGCTTCGACAATAGTCACACCCGGCATGATCGGAGTGCCCGGGAAATGGCCTTGGAAATGTGGCTCGTTCATCGTGACGTTCTTAATGCCAACCGCCGAATTGTAGCCCGAAATGTCAACCACCTTGTCGACCAGCAGAAACGGATAGCGATGCGGCAAGATCCTTTGGATCAGCTGAATATCTGCGCTCTTGGTTTCCGTGCTCATGATGTAGTCGTCCCGTTCTGGATATCTGTTTTCGCGTGGTTAGCAATACAGCGCCCTAAGGGCAAGCAAACCTATTCGCTCGACCCGTTTTCGACGGCACTGCCGTCTCCAATGGCCGCATCGATCCGCGCAACAGCCGCATCGGTAATATCTGTACGGTCCGCACTGAGAAAGACACTGGAACGCTCAATAACAATTGAAGCACCAGTTTCGCGCAGCAGGTCAATCAGAACGGGCTGAACTAACTCAAAAAACTTTTGCCGCGCTTCTTCACTTCGACGGGCCAGTGCATCCAGTTTTGCGCGTTGCCCTTCCCGATGTGATTGAACTTTGCTGTCAAAAGCCTCAGCCAATGGGCGAAACTCTTCCGCAGTCAACGTTTCGCGTTGCTCGGTAAGAAGTTTTTCTTCCTGACTTAGCCTGTCAACAATCCGTTCGTTTTCTTCGCCTAGCAAAGCGCTTTCCGATTCAATCTCACGTAAAACGCGTTTGCCAAAGGCAGACTCAGAAAACAGGCGATCACTGGATAACGTTAGAACGCTGCTCTGCGGAACACCTAATTGCTGACTAGCGCTTGGTTCAGACAGAAAAAGGGCAAGAAAAAAACTCAGGGCCGCTAGAAGGCCCCGAAGATTAATGTAAGCGCTTTCACACATTCAGGTTCAGAACTGGGCCTGAATCGTCAGGTCAAAGTTCTGCTCTTTGTCGAAGTCTTCCTTTTTTAACGCGTGCGAGAAGTTGAAGCGCAGTGGGCCAAATGGCGTAGTCCAAAGAACCGAAACCCCAATCACGTGACGGATCGACCCGTCTTCACCGACAATGTCACCACCAGCCGTGTTTACGTCATTCAGATTGTACAAGTTGCCAAAATCATAGAACACGCCGCCACGTAGGCCCAGTTCCTCAGGCAAGCCCAGTGGAAAGTCCGATTCGAGGCGCGTTACCCAATAGTAGTTGCCCCCGATTGCGTCGTCTTGACCGTTGGACAGGTCGCGTGGGCCGATACCGGCTGGTTCGAAGCCACGAAAAACGTTTGGTCCCAGAACAAATCGGTCAATGGTGCGACTGAAATCATCGCCCGTCCAATGCAACGCCCCCACTTCCACGGTGGCGCGAAGGACAATTTCTTCGTTCCAAACGCGGGTTTGAGCAATTGTGCGTGCAGTTGTTTTGAAAAATTCATTGTCCCCGCCCAACCCGGCAGCATCGACACCAGCCTCAAACAGCACACCTGCGTTCGGATTTAACCCACCTAGCCGACTGTCATAGATGTATGACACACCCAGCAAGCTGGTCGTGCGGTCGCCCTGAGCGATATCAGATGAGATAACCGCGCCGTTTGTTTCGTTGTCCTGCTCGGTCATCTCGCTGTTTTCCCAGCCATAACGCAACCGAAGCGCAGATAATTCCCCAATTGCGTAACTCAGTTGGGGGCGGAAAAACAGCGTCTCGGTGTCGTAACTTGCAAAACTTGAATTCGTTGTTGCTAGACCAAGCCCTACGTCAAAACTAAGTTCACGACCCAGCAGATACGGTTCGGTAAAGTTCAACGAGTATTGTTCGGCATCCTGTGCGGTCGAGAGGGTGACACCGATTGTTTGTCCGCGCCCTAAAAAGTTAGTTTCCCTCAAACCAATCGCAATGCCGAAACCATCTGAAACTGAGTAGCTACCGCCTAAGCTAAGTGAGCCGGTAGGTTGTTCTTCCACATCCACGTCCACAATCACCTGACTCGGTGTGGAACCTTCACGCGGTTCGACATCCGCTACGGCGAAGAAACCCAAAGCGCGAATGCGTTCCGCAGCCTGTCGAATTTCACGTGGGTTGAATGGATCACCCTCGACAGTGTCGAATTGGCGTCGGATAACGCGGTCCAGCGTCGTCGTGTTACCTTCGATGTCGATACGCTCCACAAAAATTCGTGGACCTTTCGTAAGGACAAATTGGACATCCAGCGTAAGATCGCGCGGGTTTCGGGTAACACGGGGTTCGACCCGCAGGAAATCGACACCTTGTTTGATGCCTAGACGCTCCATCCGAGCAATCGAGTTTTCCACCAACGTCGGTGAATACGTCACGCCTGGCCTAATTTTTAGCGCGTCCTGGTACGGAGCTGGATCAACCCCCGGAATTTCACTGACAGTGCTGATTTGTCCAAACGAGAACTTCTGTCCTTCCGTGATATTCATCACCAGAAAGAAGGCATCGCGTTCACGAGTGAATTCAACGTTCGCGCTGTTTACCCGAAAATCGACATAACCTCTCGAGAGGTAGAAATCTCGAATGACTTGCTTGTCGAACTCGATCCGGTCAGCGATGAATGTGTCGCTGCTGATAAAAGTTCGCAATAAATTCGCCTGTTTCGTTTCAAGAACACGGCGTAGACGCCGGTCAGAATAGGCACGGTTACCCACAAAACTCACTCGTTCGACTTCAATCGTGGTGCCTTCTGCGACTTCGAAAACCAAATCGACCCTGTTATCGCTGCGTCGAATAATTCGTGGTATAACCGTCGAAGCAACGCGGCCCTGAGCCGAGTAGATTTCCGCAATCAAGTCCGCATCTGCCTCGGCCACTTGGGGCGTAAATACCCGTCTTGGTTCGGACGAGATAGCTTCAAGCAGAACATCATCCTTTACACGACGGTTTCCCTCGATGCTGATTTGATTGATGGTTGGGTATTCTTCTACTGTGATAACAAGTGTGCTGCCACGCGGCGTCAGTTCAACTGTTTCAAAAACACCACTGTCAAGTAAACGCTGGTATGCGTCGTTAAGTTCTCCACCGCTGACTGATTGACCCGGTTCAATTCCAGTGCGTGCAATAATGGTGGAGGTTTCGATGCGGCGATTCCCTTCGACATCGAAAGAATTCACAACAAAATTTTGAGCCCACGCAGCCTGCGGCAAAGGCACAAAACTAACCAGCGTCAATAAGAAAATGAACGTTAGTGACCGCCACAAAATCTTGTTTTTCGGCCCCTGCCCCCCGCAGGATATACCCACGCCTAGCCTCTGATTCATTTTTTTCACTACCCAATATTTTTGGACTTTAAAGCTGAGTAGCGAGAATATCTAAGCTTGTCAAAAGACCAAAACATAAAACGGCCGCTAGGGCCGTTGCATTCAGTCTCAATTTAAGTGAACGAAGAATCACATTGTGATCAGGTAGCACCAACCGGCCATAGCGACGCCAGTTGCGCCACAGAACAGTAGCAAATCCCAATTCAGAACGAACAGCCAACCAAATCCCTTAAAAGAACGGTGCAAGAAAATTGACATTTCAGCCTCTGATGCAGACTAACCTTGCCCAAATCCTACGCGCAGATTGAGGCGTAAATGCGGCGAATTATTGCCTCAAAGGTCACAATCAGCAGAACAGATCGTTTGTAACAGAGAAGATCATAAGCCCTAGGATCAAGGAAACACCCACGCCCATCAATACTTTCAAAACACCATCGCTTGGAGGTTTTCCTGCGACCGCCTCGTAAGCGTAAAAAACCAGATGTCCCCCGTCCAGCGCCGGAATGGGAAACAAGTTCAAAAGACCGACTGCCGTAGACAATACCGCTATGAAAAAGATGAAGCTCTGCGCCCCCTGGCTTGCCATGGCACCAGACGTTTCGGCAATACCGATGGGGCCAGAAATATTGCAGGTGCTGATTGCGCCAGTAACCATGTGCCAGATGCCGGACAGTGAACCGTCAATTATCCGGATTGTTTGGCGAACACCCCCTGACAACGACGCGAAAATCCCTGCCGGTTCGGTCGCAGGCTCAAGAGCCATTCCGCCGACTATTCCTATTCGCCAGTGAGTTACGAACCCTCCTTCAGGCTGGGGTTCATCTGTACGGCGAGGAGCCAAAGCAAACTCTAGCTCAGCCCCGTCGCGCCACACATCCAGAAGCAGTACCTTGCCGTCCGAGCTCTCAACATGCTCTTTGAGCTGCTCAAAAGCAAAGATGGAATCACCATTTACAGCAGTTATGACGTCACCTGGCTGAAGGTCGATATCCATGGCGGCGCTGCGTGGTACAACTTGCTGGATCAACGCAGGAAACAACCAAGGACCTGTCACATCCATCGTCTGGCCGCCCCGAATGACCGTATAGTCCAAGCTTGGTTCAACTGGTAGGGCATCAGTGAATTCGCCCCAAGCGCCCTGTTGGTCGAAATCGGGAACGTCGAGCCCGGCAATAGCTACGATTTCATCCCCGTCTCTAAGTTCTTGAACTGTTCCGGGTAATCCGTGAAGCTCGCCCACTGTCAAAGGCTCTCGCGTCACACCTTGAGACATAAAAATCAGGCCAAATACCAAAATGGACATCACAAAGTTGAACACTGGACCCGCAGCTACTGTGGCGGACCGCGCCCACAGCGGTGCGCCATGCATGGTTCGGCGTAGCTCCTCTGGGCTGGCTTCAGTGATTTCCTGCATCGCATCTTCGTCTTTGCCAGACGCTGCATTGGCGTCGCCCAAAAACTTAACGTAGCCACCGAAGGGCAAGGCAGCGATCTGCCACTTGGTGCCCCGTTTGTCCATTCGGCTCCATAAAACCGGGCCGAAACCTATCGAAAACACTTCGGCGTGGATACCGGACCAACGTCCGACGATATAGTGGCCATACTCATGAACTGCCACGATTGCGGACAGAGCGATCACAAAGGCGATGATCGTGAACAATAGATTTCCGAATTGAGGGATCAGTGAGAGTTGGTCCAAAGGTCTATCCTGCAGTCTTCATTTTGGCCTCATCGGCCCACTTACGTGCCAAATGGTCTGTATGTAGCACGTTATCAAGGTTAAACGGGGCATCAAGAAGGCCTGCTGAGGCCTCAAATCTGTTCAAAACGCTTTCGACAATCGATGCCATCTCAAGAAAACCGACCTGACGTGCAATAAACAAATCCAGCGCGCGTTCTTTGGCAGCGTTGAACACGGCGCCAGACAGACCGCCCCGTTCCATCACATTCCGCGCCAAACGCAATGCCGGATAGCGTGCCTCGTCAGGCTCGTGAAAGCGCAGTTGGCCCAGTTTTGCGAGATCCAGTCGTTCAATCGGCAGCTCCTGACGGTCGGGCCAGTGCAAAGCGTAACCGATCGCATGGCGCATGTCGGGCGCCCCCATATGCGCCATAACGGCCCCATCTTTAAACCCAACCATCGAATGCACAATGGATTCGGGGTGAACGATGACTTCGATCTGATCAGGTGAAACGGAAAAGAATTCCTTTGTCTCAATCAGTTCCAACGCTTTGTTGAACATTGACGCGCTGTCGATGGTGATACGCTGCCCCATGTTCCAATTCGGGTGGTTCGAGGCCTGTTCGACCGTGGCACTGGTCAAATCGCTAAGGGGCCAATCGCGAAATGCACCGCCGCTGGCAGTAATGATAATGCGCTCAACCGCATTCATATCCTCACCTACCAAGGCCTGAAACACGGCGGAATGCTCACTATCCACTGGCAGAAGGCGAGCATTGTGCGCTTTCGCGGTTTCGAGCACCAAAGCGCCAGCACAAACAAGTGTTTCTTTGTTGGCCAAAGCCAATGTTGCACCCTGCTTAAGCGCCTCAAGCCCCGGCGGCAGCCCGGCAGCGCCAACAATTGCTGACATAATCCAGTCTGCCGGGCGTGCAGCAGCCTCGACCAGCGCAGTTTGACCGGCGGCGGCTTCTACACCACTGCCAGCTAGTGCGGCGCGGAGGTCATCAAGACGCTCTTCATGGGCAGTCACCGCGAGGTCGGCATTCAAGCGACGCGCATCTTCAGCCAGCCTTTCGATATTTGCACCACCGGTAAGTGCTACAATGTCGTAAGCGGATGGATCTCGATCAATTAAATCAATAGTGTTTTGCCCGATCGAACCTGTCGCACCTAACACGGACACTTTGCGCATTACATGCCTCCGGGGGAATAGATCAGCCCAGCGATCAGTACGAACAAGGCCGCTCCCATCATGCCGTCGAACCTGTCCAGAAAACCGCCGTGCCCCGGGATCAGGTTCGAACTGTCTTTGACGCCGAACTTACGTTTGGTGGCGCTCTCGACAATGTCTCCGGCCTGACTGGCCATTGACGCCAGAACCGAGATCAAAACGAACATCAGGCCAAAGCCTGCGTGAGCTGCGAAAACAGCCCCTACCACAGCCGCGGTAACCCAGCCTCCAGCGGTTCCGGACCACGTCTTCTTAGGGCTTACCCTGGGCCAAAACTTGGGGCCGCCAAAGGTTTTTCCCACGAAGTAGCCCGCTACATCTGTCGCGACCACGACCGAAATCAGCCACACCATCCAGCCAAAGCCCATGTTTTCGCGGATCGAAATGAACCCCAGACCGGACGCGGCAATCCAGATGGCAAAAAGCACATAAATTGTCTTGTGCCGGCCTATCTGCGCGGCACCAACCAAGGCGGGCGCCAATAATATTGGTAATTTGTATAGCGGTGGCAGATGATAGCTTAAAACCACGACAACCGCCGTCAATACACCCATTTGTATCGCCACAGCGGTACGATCTGGATCGATCATCTTCACCAGTTCCCAGGTCATCAATCCGCAGGCAATTGCTATGAAAGATTCGAACCACAAACCGCCCAGCCAAACTTCGATTGAGCCGATTACGATCAAAACTGCCGCCGATAGAACCCGAGCTGTCAGGTCAGACCATCTGCCCTCGCTCATGCTGGCACAGCTCCAAAACGGCGGTCGCGGGATCCAAAACTGTGGCACAGCCGTTCCAGTTCAGCTGCTGTGAAATCCGGCCAAAGCGTATCGATAAATTCATACTCAGCATAGGCGGACTGCCAAAGAAGGAAGTTGGATATCCTGGCCTCTCCACTCGTACGGATCACCAGGTCAGGATCGGGTAGAACATGCGTATCAAGATACTTAGGCAGGGTTTCTTCATCCACATCTTCGGGATGCAAACGACCTTCGGCCACGTCTCGGGCCAAACGTTTAGTCGCCCTGGCAACTTCATCCCGTCCGCCATAATTCAGAGCAACCGTCAAATGAACGAGATCGTTGTTTTTCGTTTCCTCTTCCAGCGTGTCCATAAGGGCAGTCAACTTGGAATCCAAACGCACCCGGTCACCTATGAAGCGAACACGTATTCCGTTTTCTTTCAGGGTTCGAGTTTCCTTGGTGATATAGCGCCGAAACAGGCTCATTAGGCCAGCCACTTCGGCCTGCGTGCGCTTCCAGTTCTCAGTCGAAAAAGCGAAAACCGTGAGATACTTGATCCCAAGCCCCGGGCAGGCCTCAACTACTTCGCGCACGCGCCGCGCACCGGCGTGGTGTCCGAACAGCCTTGGCCGACCGCGTGCCTGCGCCCAGCGGCCGTTTCCATCCATGATTATTGCGACATGGCACGGGCCGCGCGTGGGCGCAGTATGGGGGGCGTTTCCCATTATCGGTTCAGACCTGCATAATCTCTGCCTGCTTGGTATCAAGCGCAGAATCTACGGATTTTATCATCTCGTCGGTCAGATCCTGAACTTCGGCTTCCCAGAATTTCTGGTCGTCCTCGGACATGCCGTCTGCCTTGGCTTTCTTAATCTGATCCATTCCGTCACGACGAACATTTCGGATCGAAACACGGGCATGCTCGGCGTATTGACCGGCAACCTTGCCCAACTCGCGGCGACGCTCTTCGTTCAATTCCGGAATCGGTAGCATGATGATGGTGCCGTTCAGCTGCGGATTGATACCCAGACCACTTTCACGGATGGCTTTTTCAACTTTGCCGACAAGCCCCTTGTCCCAAACATTGACCGTTACCATACGAGGTTCGGGCACATTTACTGTGCCGACTTGGTTGATTGGGGTCATCGAACCGTAGGCGTCAACCATAACGGGTTCCAACATCGAAGCCGAAGCCCTTCCAGTCCGAAGTGAGGCAAATTCGGTTCTGAGGTTGGACATGGCGCCTTCCATGCGCCGTTTCAGATCGTCGGTATCCAGTTCGAAATCGTCAGACATGCTGCTCACTCCCCGTCTTCAAATGCTGTTTGCATGGCTCATAAGCCATCGCAAATGGGATGTATAGCAATGATGATGTGGAAATGCGCCAATGGCCAGAGGAGTTTGCGGCATTTTCGCGAAGTTTTCAAAACGAACAGACCGGCCTTCGTTGGAACTAGCCGGTCTGCTCTGTGTCTTTGTGATCAGGCGTTTACATCAACGACAACGCGCCCTTTGACCTTTCCACCAAGAATATCCTCGCCCAATTGCGGCAGATCAGACAAAACGGCCGGTTGGACCATGGCTTCCAACTTTTCCATCGGTAGATCGGTTGCAATGCGCTGCCATGCACGAACTCTGTTGTCATAAGGCTGCATGACGCTGTCGATACCCAGCAGATTGACCCCTCTCAACAAGAACGGAATGACTGTTGCAGGCAAGCCTGCCCCCCCTGCTAGACCAACAGCGGCGACTGAGGCACCGTACTTCATCTGACCCAGTACGCGCGCCAGCATTGCTCCGCCGACGGCATCCACACAGCCGGCCCAAGTTTCGCTTTCCAAGGGGCGTTTGGTTGTCTCATTCAATTCTTCCCGAGGAACGATCGTGCTGGCGCCTAACGATTTCAGATACTCCTCAGTTTCAGGCCGCCCGGTCACGGCCGCAACCTCATAGCCTAGATTGGCCAGAATGGCGGTAGCCACCGACCCGACGCCGCCCGCAGCTCCGGTTACCAATACTGGCCCGTGGTCGGTTGTCATCCCTTGATCCTCAAGCGCCATGACGGCGAGCATGGCAGTGAAACCAGCAGTTCCCACAGCCATAGCCTGCCGCGCATTGAGGCCGTCGGGTAGTGGCACCAGCCAATCGCCTAAAGCACTGGCCTTTTGGGAATATCCGCCCCAATGCGCCTCACCCACGCGCCAACCAGTCAAAACCACCTTGTCGCCGGGCTTGTATCGATCATCAGATGACGCCTCGACTTTACCTGCATAGTCAATGCCGGGCACATGCGGGTAGTTCCGGACCAGACCGCCGCCCTTTGGCGACATGCAAAGACCATCTTTGTAATTGACCGTGGAGTATTCGACGGCGACCGTTACCTCACCATTTGGAAGGTCATCCAGTGACAGCTGCTTCACAGAAGGATTGGCAAGGCCGCTCTCTTCATCTTTCTCCATAACCAATGCGTTGAACATCTGATATCCTTTCGTTTCCTTTGTGCCAGACTGGGGGTCACTTCTGGCTATATGACTTCGATGAAGACTTTCATCGACAAGGGCAAAGCCCCGTTTCTCCTCAAATCCAGAATCGTTCCTGCACCGTCGCGCTGCGCATACCGTCCGGAGTTTCAACTTCAACTTTAGTCCCGGCGTCCCAATGGCTCAGCCGTATCATGCCTATGGACACGTTAGTTTGGAAATCTGGGGACCATGCGGCCGAGGTCACCTGACCCACCCGTTTGCCTGATGCAAACACGGCCCAAGGCCTATCGCAGGGCGGAACGGCGTCACCTTCAATTGCGATCGGACGAATCTGCTGACCTGGCCCTTCTTTAGCCACACGTAACAATGCGTCCCTACCAATGCATCCAATGGCTGTATGAGTATTGCAGAATTTGCCCAATCCACATTCATGCGGTGTGTTGTCGTCGGTCATGTCATTGCCATATGACAGCAATCCGCCCTCGATACGTTCGATTAGATTGGGGCAACCAGCGCGCACCTGCAGGTCTTCGCCCGCGTCAAACAAAGCGTTCCAAAGCGGCATACCGATTTCTGAGCCTTCGACGTAGATTTCAAAACCGCCCTGTTTTGAATAACCCGACCGAGCAACGGCAAGGTCACGGCCCTCAAACTCAAACATATCGAATTTAAAGAACCGGATATCGCGCACTCGGTCTCCGAAAACGCGCGCCATCAGGTCATCCGCCTTGGGTCCTTGCACGGCCAAAGGCGATACATCCGGCTCATCCACCAGAACATCCAACCTGTATCCGCTGGCGATGCCCTTGACCCACAACAACAAGTCACTGTCGGCAATAGATATCCACCAACGATCATCGGATAGCTTCACTGCCACTGGGTCATTTAACATCCCGCCGGTTTCGTCGACGATAGGCACGTAAAAGCATTGCCCGGCCAGCATCCCGCGCAGATCGCGCGGAGTCAGCATTTGCATCAGCTTGGCCGCGTCTGGTCCCCGCAGCTCAACTTGCCGTTCACATGACACATCCCAAACCTGTACATGGTTCTTCAGATGACAATAGTCTGCCTCAACACTTTCGAAAACCGTCGGCAATAACATGCGGTTATACACCGTATATGCTTTGACCCCCGCCGCTTCGACCCCTTCTGAAAACGGGGTTCGACGCAGCCTGCGGGACAGGGAAATTTGCGGCATCTAAGCCTCCTTAGGCATAAACACCAGATCGCTGACAGGTGCAGCCGATCCGGTTTCGGTCAACATCTGATGAAGTTGCCCGCGATGATGGGTCTGGTGATTGAACATGTGGATCACGCATTGCGCGTAAGGCAATGTAACGTCAGCTTCTTTTGCTGCTGAGAACCACGTAAACTCCCCACTCAACGGCGCGTCGCCAAGTGAGGCTGCCCAGTGCGAAATACGTGCGTCGATCGTCTCACAAAGCGGCAGCCACTCAGTCAGATCAGAGCACAGAGAAACACTCTCGGGAATACCGCCACCTGGGCCTTCACCCTTGTCAAAGCGCGAGATCCAAATCCAATTGCCCCAAAGCAGATGATTTGCTGTACCCATTATTGAGCCGAAAAACGCGCCCCGGTTTTTGGTCAGCTCCCCGGGGGGCAATGCTTTCAGGAAGCCAGATAACTGGTTGTTTTGCCAGCTATTATACCGCGCCATTTCTCGCGCGTAAGCTCCAGTTATCATCATTTGGGACCATGCCACTCAATAGGGCAAATCTCAGCCGATTTACCGCCAAAATCCCACACGCGGCCATAATCGCGCACCTTGGACTTGGTACCCCGCGCGACGATGATGTCCGGTCCCATCCAGTATTTAGAATTCGATACCATTACGGGATGCTCTGGGTCTTTGCCCGCCAGCATCTCGATCTCACCCTGAATCTTACGGCCAATCGCGATACGGCGCTTATTGCCGTCTCGCTCGATCTGAACCGGAGCGCGTTCGGCACCGATGATTTCGCTCACCAGCATTGTGAACAGGCCGGTGGTGCCGCCCGCCTGCCCGCTGAAAATTTGCAGCAGGCCATTGTAAGCTTTGCCGCTGGCGCGCTCGTCCACATAGGCCGCGACTTTCCACTGGCCTTCGCCCATGCGCCCAGGAATATCCACCAGAAGGCCAATGTTCAGCCCTGACAGGTTCTCGCCCTCATAGTGGCCTTCGTCGATGATGACGCCCATCCACGCGTGGCAATGTCCTTCGGTCGGAGGATGCGCACCCAGCGACACAACGCAGGGACAGAATACATCACACGAACAGTTCAGGATCAGTTCTCCCTTTATTGCCCAATCTGTCGGGCTCATTTCGCGCCGCTTGGGATTTGGCATACGGCTGTCGATGCGCTGGCTGATTGGAAGTCTATCAGCCTCGGGTTTTCTATTTTTAGCCATATACTTATCCTCCGAAAGTAAAGGGGTAGATCATTAGGATGATCCCCCCTGCAATCAACAAAAATCCCATCGGCCGCGTCACTGCGTGACCTATCTGAGGCAGTTTTTCGAGAACCATGAACAGCGTCGCAAGGCCCATCCAAAGCAGGCTCATGACACCGCCAACGAAGCCAAGCGCCATGAAACCCCAACAGCAGCCAACGCAGAACGCGCCAAGCCCCAGCCCCATGCGCAACCCGCCAATGAACCCGGTTTTCCAGTGACCAAGAAAAAAGGTCATGGGCGCGTGACACACGCCGTGGCAGACCTCTTTTGCGCGCGTGAACTGAAAGGCTCCTACCGCGATCATCAGTCCCCCAGCGAAAAGCCCGGATTTCGCGATCCCCAGCATGTCAATAACGCCGCCAAAAAGTAGACCGAGTTGAACTCCGGTGATCAGTGCCGCGAAGCCCACCCAGACGATGAAGTACCCAGCCAACACACCGATCCACCCTGCCCGCGTGCCGTTTGCACTGCGGATCAAGTCTTCGTAACTGCGAAGGGTTGGAACGAGGGTTGGCAACATCATCGCCGCCATCATGATTGCCCACATCACAAACAGCGGACCGAACTCAGCCATTGGCATATACATGTCCATGCTGGGGTCCATTGCGGCCATCGCCTGGCCCATTGGTCCCGGGCGGCCGATCCAATCCAGATCCATGTCTCGGCTCATGGTGAACATCATCCACCATGCCCACAGGATCAGGATGTAAAACCCCAGCCACAATCCGCTGCGTAGAACTGCGCGACTCACGTGTCCCTCCCGACTCGGTCCTTGCTTTTCAAATGTCAGACTTTTAAATGTCAGACAAATAATTTTTTCAGGCGACCCCGAAATATGAAAATCGATCCTAAGAAACCTGCCGATTTGTCCGCGCAGATCGCACAGGCCATTCGAAACGCAATAATCTCAGGCGAGTTGATCGTAGATGAGCGTTTGCCCTCAGAGGCCGAGCTGGCTGATCAGTTTCAGGTGTCCCGGCCCACAGTGCGCGAGGCACTGAAACGCCTGGCTGCGCAATCGCTTATCCGAACGCAGCGCGGCGCCAGCGGAGGAGCGTTCGTAAACCGCATCAGTTTCGAAGACGCCTATGCGCAACAGGTCACGACCTCGACCCTGTTATTGTCAATGAATGCGGTCAGTTTCGATACTGCGTGCGAGGCCCGTTTTGCCCTTGAGCGAGCCTGCGCGCCCTTGTCAGCACAGCGAAGGACCGCCGATCAGCTTGCTACCATGCGGGCCGAGATATTTCGCCAAGGGCAACCCGGCCTAACGGATGAAGCTTTTTGTGCATCGGACGTCGCGTTTCACCGCGCTTTGGTTGACGGTGCCGGCAACCCGGTTTTGTCTTATCAACTGGCCGGTGCCGTTGAGGCCATGCAACCTTTGATGAATATGATTACCTTTACTGCCCGTTCCCGCGAAGAAATCATTGCCCTGCACAACCAGATCGCCGATGCGTTAGAAACCCGCGACAAGGTCAAAGTAGACGCGACTCTGGTTGAGCTTGAAGGCTACACGCGTAAGCTGGCGCAAGACGTGGCGCAACAGCGCCGCAAACCCGCGTGATGAGGACAGAATGACAGCTGCGTTGAACGTAATCGCCGCCCTTTTAACCATCGGATTTGGCTTATTCGGATTCATGGCACCGTCCTTCACCGCTGCGTCCCTGGATCTCGCCCCCACAGACAGCAATATGGGTCTAAGCGAGATGCGTGCTTCGGTGGGCGGTCTGTTCGTAGTTACCGGCATTGCGGTGCTTTGGCTGAACAATCCAATGGCTTATGCCATGTTGGGTGTCGTCTATTCCGGAGCAGCCCTTGGCCGGTTTGTATCAGTTCTTGTGGACAACCCTCCGATGGCCAAGGCGATAACGTTCGGAGGAATCGAACTTGCCCTCGCACTGTGGCTGATCCTCGCGAACTTCAATAGGGCGGCGTAAGTAACTGTTTTTTAATGTGGCGAAGTCATGAAATCCTGGTTTGCATCCGCGCCCCGGCTCCCCTATATAGGTTGTGTCCTTCGGGACTATGGACATAAACGCGCTCGTAATAAGCGGATCGGACCCGGGGGCGGTACCCGGCGGCTCCACCAACCATCCTTCGTTTGGGGATTTTGGGGCCGAAACAGGATCGACGAACGTCTAAAGGGGTTAGCTTTGTCTCGGCTGTCTGCCACCGTTACCGGCGAAAATAGTACAATTGCAAACGACAATCGTGCTCCGGTTGCAGTTGCTGCGTAAGCAGTAACAAGACCGAAACTTAAGCCCTTGCGCCTAGCCGCGTAAGGCGGGGTTCGCAGGTGCCTGGCAACAGAAACCTGCACTTTCCCAATAATGTCTGCGGTTTAACCCTGGTCTTGTTCACGTTCAGAGTTTTTTCACCCTTTCGTTTCATGCTGACCCTGACTGCAAAAGGAGAGCCGGCATGTCGCATGCAGATGTCGTCAAAGGATGGTATTCTGAGGTTTGGGAAAACGGGAACCTTGACGCCATTGATCAATTTTTTTCAGCGGACACATTGGCCGAAGGTCTGATACCCGAAATGCAGGTCGGAGCAGACGATTTCCGCGATCTGGTCACGGCCTTTCGACATGTCCTTGGTGATATCAAGGTTGAACTCCCAATGATCATTGAAGACGGTGATTGGGTATCGGCGATCCTGCATCTCAGCACCACGCGAGCTGATAATGGTGCTCCCCTCAAAGCCACTGGCAGCGTTTTTGCACGGATAAAGGAGGGCCGCATGGTTGAAGCTTACAACCAATTTGATTTCATTTCATTGTTCGAACAACTGGGGCAATTTCCGCAAGACACCCTGCCCGTTTGCATGACAGGCCAGCGCCTGGACTGGGCCTGACAAGGTCACAGCAATCTTGACCCATCTAGTTCTTGGCCGTAAGCAAAGCATATGGGGTAAGATTGCGAACGCCCCGTGAGGCGCCAGCCCAAGTTTCGCATGTATCCGCTCAAATCAGGAGACATGCTATGCCTGCGCCCAATTCAATAACTCCAAAACAATTGATGCGTTTAATAGGAACGCCTCAAGCGCCGGTATTAATCGACATATGCTTGGATGTGGATTTTGAAGCCGATCCTTTTTTGATCCCAGGTTCGGTTCGTCACCCCGCCCAAGATATTGATGGCATCACCGATCGTATCGGCGAGAGGTCCGCAGTCATCATTTGCCAGAAGGGTAAGAAACTTAGCCAAGGTGTGGTGTCGTGGCTGCGCAGCAACGGGTGTGAGGCTGAATATCTAGAAGGCGGGATGTTTGGCTGGCGGGATACGTCCGGCGCACCCAGGGTTCCAGCCTCTGCCGTGCCAATGCGCAGTGATGGCCGGTCGGTCTGGGTCACACGCCACCGCCCCAAGATAGACCGGATCGCGTGCCCGTGGTTGATCCGGCGTTTTGTAGACCCAGACGCGCAGTTTTTATTCGTTTCCCCGTCCGAGGTTCAAGCGACCGCCGCAGCCTTTGATGGTACTCCTTTTGATGTTGAGGACGCATTTTGGTCGCACAGGGACGATCACTGTACGTTTGATACAATGCTGGACGAATTTCAGCTGCACACACCTGCTCTGGACCGACTTGCGATGGTTGTTCGGGCTGCTGACACTAATCGCCATGATCTCGCCCCCGAAGCTGCCGGGCTGCTTGCTGTTTCAGTTGGCCTTTCACGGCAATTTCGCGACGATCACCAGAACCTTGAAGCGGGATTTTGCCTGTACGATGCACTGTACCGTTGGGCTCGGGACGGGTTCGACGAACAACACGACTGGCCCATGGACCGAAACGCATGACACCCTCAATTTCGGAGCTTGCTCGTGTTTTTGGTCGCATCGGCATTCTCTCGTTCGGAGGACCTGCGGCTCAGATTTCATTAATGCATCAGGAACTTGTCGAACGGCGCCCTTGGCTGGACGAACAAACTTATCTGCGGGCACTTTCGCTGTGCATGCTTCTGCCTGGCCCCGAGGCAATGCAGCTGGCGACATATGCTGGCTGGCGATTGCGAGGCGTCACAGGAGGTTTGATCGCGGGCGCCCTCTTCGTATTACCCGGAGCCTTCATTATCGCAGTATTGGTTGGCCTTTATGCTTTGTACGGTAACCTTCCAATTGTGCAGGCCGGGTTTTTGGGGGTTAAGGCCACAGTGATTGTCATAGTCCTGCAGGCTCTTAGAAACCTGGCACGCAAGGCACCAATGGACGTGAATCATCGGGCTATTGCCGCACTGGGTTTTATAGCGATATTTGCGTTTAACCTTCCCTTTCCTTTGATCATTCTGGTTGCGGCAATCTGGGGCTATGTCACTTTTGAAGGTAAAGCCACGCCTACGAACACTCAGATCGCCCCCAAAGTTACCGAAACACTACGAACTGCTATATTATGGACCATTTTGTGGTTGGGTCCGTTACTGCTGCTTACCATGTCAGGGCAAGAATTGCTGAGCGATCTAGGTTGGTTCTTCGCCCGCTTGGCAGTCGTCACCTTTGGTGGTGCCTACGCGGTGCTGGCCTACATGACTCAGACTGTCGTCGACCAGTATCATTGGATCAGCACGAACCAGATGATCGATGCACTTGGACTGGCAGAAACGACGCCGGGGCCATTAATTCTGGTGACACAGTTTGTAGCAATGCTTACCGGACACGTCAGCGGCGGGACCTCACTGGCAGTCGCTGCTGGATTGGTGGCACTATGGGCCACGTTCGTTCCGTGTTTTCTATGGATCTTTCTGGCGGCTCCCTACCTAGATCAGTTGGCGGCCCGCCCGAAACTTTCAGCCGCATTGCATGGAATAACTGCCGCCGTGGTCGGTGTGATTCTCAACTTGTCAGTTTGGTTCAGCCTAAACGTCCTGTTTGACGAAGTCCCCGAATACCCATGGGGACCGATGACCATACCCTTGCCTGTTCCAACCAGTCTAAATCCGACGGCATTGGGTCTGACATTGTTAGCGGGGCTATTGATTTTTAAGTTTAAATTTGGGATGGCGACCACACTAATCGTAATGGCTGCGGTTGGAACAGGAATACATCTTCTTTAAACAATCCTCACATACCCGGTCTTTCGTTTCCGCCGAAATCGCTTATGCTGAGGACAGCCACTTTTGAGGATTACATATGTCGCAAGACATCGATTACGGGAACCTGATGCACACGGCAATGCGCGGTCTGATCAAGACCGTCCTGACCAGTGTTTCCGAAGCCGGCCTGCCGGGCTCTCATCATTTCTTTATCACTTTCGATACACGGCAAGACGGGGTCGAACTGGCTGATTGGTTGCGCGATCGTTACCCCGAAGAAATGACGATTGTAATGCAGCATTGGTTCGAAAACCTTGAAGTTGGTGATAACGGCTTTGCGATTACTTTGAACTTTGGCGATGCGCCCGAGCCTCTCTATATTCCTTACGCAGCGATAAAAACCTTCGTTGATCCGTCGGTAGAGTTTGGGTTGCGCTTTGAAAGCCCAGAGGATGAGGAAGAGTTTGAGCCCATCGATGAAGACTCAATCGAAGTAGAAGAAGAACAGGATCAACAAGACGCAGAAGTTGTGTCTTTGGACAGCTTCCGAAAGTAACGCACCTTGAAATAGGCTGCGTTACTGTTTTTTGAGAAACGTCTCGACAGATCGAGATTTGACACCGTTCCGGAAGCGGGAAAACGAAAGATCCAAGCCGCCTTCGGTCAGCGTCCGATCAAACTGTTGTAGTTCGTAATCTCCGGTTTCTCCTATAAACAGCGAAAACACCGTTAAAGTGTCGCCTTCGATCCGCCCCCAAACAAAAGGCTCGCCTTGCATCGGATCTAGTGGGACTTCATGCCCGAACACATTGCGCTTCATTGCGGCAGAAAACACGCCGGATCTATTCGACTCTTTAAAATCTATCGAGAACTTTTGCTCTTTGACGCGGCCATCCGCTTTGTAAGTTGTTGTCGTCCAGCTGACGTTGAATCCATCCCTCAGATTCTCAATAGAAACACTCATGTCTCGTGGCGTTTCGGTTCCGTCATCGTCAACGACATTTGCCGATCCGACGTAGTTACCAACAAACGGATCAATTGCTGCGGCATGGGCCGCAAGGCTGGCCGCCATCACCCAAACCAGTAAACCCATCGAAAAAGCGATGGTTTTCAGGTGATAAGTTCGAAACAATGTGCCCACCTGAACCTCCGAGTTATTTATCGTATTATTGTAGCTCAGCCGCACGCATGCACAATGTGTTTTGCTCAGAAAATTCATCGACCCTTCTACCTATACCTCTGGCGGCCTTAAGTTTATGTTGCGCGCAACTGGCCGATTGCACCCAAGCTTTGCAGCGGGTAAACGGCATGCAAATGTATACACAACGGAGTGACAGATGTCTCAAACCCGTACCGAATCCGACAGCTTTGGCCCGTTGGAAGTTCCCGCAGACAAATACTGGGGGGCCCAAACACAGCGTTCGATTATGAACTTCCCTATCGGTTGGGAAAAACAGCCCGTCGCTATTGTGCGCGCGCTGGGTGTAATTAAAAAAGCTTGCGCTATGGAAAATAAGGCCATCGGCAAGCTTGATGCAAAGATCGCTGATGCCGTAATCCAAGCCGCAGGCGAGGTCATAGAAGGCAAGTTCGACGACAACTTCCCTCTGGTCGTTTGGCAGACCGGCTCTGGTACGCAATCGAACATGAACTCGAACGAAGTTATAGCCAATCGCGCGATTGAGATTCTGGGCGGTGTGATCGGTTCGAAAGAACCCGTGCACCCGAACGACCACTGTAATATGGGTCAGTCTTCAAACGACACGTTCCCGACGGCCATGCATATCGCCACTGCAATGAGTGTGCGTGATGTCTTGATGCCAGGGCTCGAGAAGTTCGCCACGGCGCTTGAAGACAAGGCGAAAGAATTCGCTGGGATCATAAAAATTGGTCGGACCCACACGCAGGACGCAACTCCGCTGACTTTGGAACAAGAATTTGGAGGCTACGCGCATCAGATTCGTCAAGGTATCGCCCGAGTCGAAGCTTGCATGCCCGGAATCTACGAATTGGCGCAAGGCGGTACCGCTGTTGGTACCGGTCTCAACACTCATAATGGCTGGGACGAAGCGGTGGCAGAGAATATGGCAGAGATAACCGGCCTGCCCTTCGTTACGGCACCGAACAAGTTCGAAGCGCTGGCCGCGCATGACGCAATGGTCTTCCTATCCGGTGCTTTGGCGACGATTGCGGGCTCTTGCTATAAGATTGCAAACGACATCCGTTTGCTGGGCTCTGGGCCTCGTTCGGGCTTAGGTGAATTGATCCTGCCGGAAAACGAGCCGGGCTCGTCGATCATGCCCGGTAAGGTCAACCCGACGCAGGCAGAAGCCTTAACACAAGTGGCAGCTCATGTGATTGGCAATGATGCAGCGATGAAATTCGCTGGCTCGCAGGGCCACTTTCAATTGAACGTGTACAATCCGATGATGTCGTACAACCTGCTGCAGTCTATCCAACTGCTGGGCGACGCAACCGATAGCTTTACAGAGCGGATGCTAGTCGGAATCAAGGCCAATGAGCCGCGCATCGACAAGTTGATGAAAGAATCACTGATGCTGGTGACGGCGCTAGCCCCGACTATTGGCTATGACAACGCCACCAAGGTCGCAAAAACGGCCCACAAGAACGGTACCACCCTCAAAGAAGAGGCGATTGCACTGGGTTTTGTGGACGAAGAGACCTTTGACGCGGTCGTCCGTCCCGAACATATGATCGGTCCAAAAGACTGATGGGTAAGCCGGTCAATCTGAACCGGTACAGAAAACAAAAAGCGCGGGCTGAGAAAAAAGCCCGTGCTGATCAAAACGCTGTAAAGTTTGGGCGAAGCAAGATCGAAAAGGTCGAGACCAAGTTCGAACAGGACAAGCAGCGCCGCGATCTCGACAATCGCGAGTTGGATGAATGAGTGGACGTCCGATCAAACGTTCACTGACCTTGAAAGGGCACCGAACTTCGGTTTCTCTTGAAGATGAGTTCTGGCAAGCTTTTCGCGATATAGCCAAAGAAAAAAATATACCTATCAACGCTTTGGCCGCTGAAATTGACGTTGAACGCGATCCCGAGATTGGCCTGGCGTCGACCATTCGCGTTTTCGTTTTGAATTGGTATAGAACCTGACAGGCTCCCCTTGCTTTTCACATGTAACAGCGACTAAGTTGAGTGAGAACAAAAAGGGTACATTGATGAGCCAAACAGTTACCGGCCCAGACGGCCAACCCCGTTGCGCGTGGTGCCAATCAGCGCCTGAGTTCTTTGAATATCACGACAATGAATGGGGCTATCCTGTTGGCGACGATCAACGCCTGTTTGAAAAGCTGTGTCTTGAGAGCTTTCAGTCCGGACTCAGCTGGCGAACAATTTTGTCCAAGCGTGAGAATTTTCGGAAAGCGTTTAAACAATTTGATTTCAATGCTGTAGCAGCATTTGATGAAACTGATGTTGAAAGCCTGCTGCAAGACGCGGGTATCATACGTCATCGTGGAAAAATCGAAGCGGTCATAAATAATGCCCGCCGCGCGCAAGAGCTTGTGGCCGCCGAAGGGTCATTAGCTGCTTATGTCTGGCGATACGAAGCAGACAGCCCCCCCGCACCGCAAACCGCATCTACATCGGAAGAGTCTATCGCGATGTCGAAGGATTTGAAGAAACGCGGATGGAAGTTCGTCGGACCCACCACGGTGTTTGCGTTCATGCAGGCCATGGGATTGGTGAATGATCACGCCATAGGCTGCTCTAAGCGCGAAAAAGCGGCGCAGTTGCGCCGCAATTTTATCAAACCAGTGTAGCCGCTCTTAAACCGAGGCGGTGAAGATCTTGTTGATATTGCCACCAAGGGCCGCGTTGAATTCGGCGTCCGATTGTTGCTTGGACAGACCTTCGGTCAATGCGCGCGAGAATGACGCGATCATCTTGTCGTTCTGGTTCAGCAGATCGCAGGCTTGCTCGGTCGAATAGCCACCCGACAACGCCACGACGCGCAAAACGCGTGGGTGATCTGCAACTTCATCAAACAGATTTTCCTTAGAGGGCAGCGTCAGCTTCAACATAATCTCCTGCCCTTCGTCCAATTGGTCGAGGTTTTTCAAGATTTCCGCTTTCAGGATATCTTCAGCCTCGGCTTTGTTGGCAGAGTTGATGTTTACTTCCGGTTCCACAATCGGAACCATACCCGCCGCGACAACTTCGCGGGCTACGTCGAATTGCTGCGCAACTACGGCGGCGATGCCCTCAGCGTTAGCCTCATGAATTACCGAGCGTTCCTTGGTTCCAAAAACGCCGTCGGCCTTGGCCAGGGTCTCAGCCAGACCGGGGATCGGTTTCATCATCTGAACGCCATTGGCTTGCTCTTCCAAGCCTTTGTCGATCTTCAGGAAAGGCACGATGCCTTTCTGCGACCAAAGGTAATCCGCAACTTTGCGGCCTTCGATTTCTTCGCCCAGCGTGCGTTCGAACAGGATGGCACCGATAACTTTGTCCTTGGTGAAGTCGTCAGCCAAAATGATGCGCGCGCGCATCTTCTGAATTTCGCCGAACATCTCTTCGTCCGAGTTGTAATCTGACGCCTCTACTCCATAGAGAGCCAGCGCCTTGGGGGTCGACCCGCCACTTTGATCCAGGGCTGCAATGAAACCCGCGCCGTTGGACATCTGTTCGCGCTGTTCTGCTTTGGACATAAGATTTTCCTGTTCAACAATGATTCCGCTTTTTTAATTCGCATACAGCAAGGCGGCGGACGATGGTAGTTTGTTAGCGCTCAACCACACGCAACCAAATTCCATCTTTGGAGCGCACCGTCAAATGCGCGACCGGAACGGGTGTTTGGCCCCTGATCAATTCAAACCGGTAGTTCCGCAGTAGCATGGACAACAGTAATGGTCCTTCGACCATTGCGAACCCGGCGCCACTGCATACACGTGGACCTGTGGAAAAAGGAATGTAAGCGTCGCGCTGGCAGGCTTTACCGTTTTCGGTGGCCCAACGTGTAGGGTCAAAATCGTCGGGATGATCCCAGAGACGCTCGTGGCGGTGCAAATGCCAGGGGCTGATGACAATCTGCGATCCTTTTGACACGTCTCTATTTCGGAAATGTTCAGGACAAGTCGCTTCTCGCACCATCATTGGCACCGGAGGGTAGAGACGCAGAGATTCTCTGAACACATCGCGACTGAGTTTTAGTCTGGACATCACGCTAAAGCTTGGATCCTCCAAAACCTCCGCCTCGGCACTGAGTTTCTCCTGCCAATCGGGGTAAAGCGCCATTAGGTACAGCGACCATGCCAGTGCAGACGCGCTGGTCTCATGTCCTGCAAGGAAGAAGATAGCGACCTGATCCACCATTTCCTGTGTGTCAAAGCAGTGCCCGGTTTCTGGATCAGGCGTGGTCATGATTTTTGTGGCAAGATCGTCCGGTGCCGTGCCAGCTTTGATCAAATCCGCGCGTTCTGCAGTCAAACGCGCAATCAATTTTCGGATATCCCGCGCATTCCGTCGCGTACTGCGCGCGTGCAAACGCGGAATCCAATGGGGCAACGGAATAAATGCGGCTAGGTTCAAAAGCGGTTGTTGACGCTGATAAGCCCGAAACTTGTCAAATACCTGCGCTGCCACTTCGTGTTCAATCGGCACAGAAAAAAGTGTCCTAAAAATTACATCAGCCGCGGCATGGCTGGTGAGCTCTTCACACTCAATTACCTGACCACCCTGCCCTCTCAGTCGCGAAACACTGGCATTGGCTGCATCCAGCATGGCCGGGAATGTATCCTTCAAACGCCCACCTTCAAAAGCTGGGTCAATGATCCGGCGCTGGCGTTTCCAAGCGTTTCCATTGGTCAGAAAAACCGAGTCTCCTAACAGCGGACGCAACCCCTCACTGATACGGCTGGACTTCGGGAAGTCGTCAGAGCGACTCTTCAGTACGGTGTCCACCAAATCTGGCTGGTTGATCATGTAGGACCGGAAGAAAGGGGTGCGAAATTCGGCCATCCAAGCGCGATAGAGACGGTGCGGTTGCGCTGACAACACGTCCTTTCGAAACAGTTTAAGGTAACGCCATAGCGATACTTGTTCGGGCCTAGGGGTGGGTTTGGGTGGCCTCATGGGCGCACCGATCTAAATTTTGAAACTGGAGTTTCGATGCGCGATTTGGATGGTTTTCGTCCGGCAAATCTCTGCCCCAAGGTCAATGGCCCTGCAGTTATGCGGAAATAGTCATAGACACCGGGACGATCAAATGCGCACAGATACTGAAAATGGAGCCGAAAAAAACGCCATCGCAGTTTTTTCCAGCGCTTAGCAGACATGGTTTGAGTAAAGGCCGCCGACAATACCAGCGGCCACCGTTTCTGGTCAGTCGCGATACCGCTGACAGCGACAGGATCGCACAGGGCAAAAGCACATCCATCGCCGGGCGCTGACACATCGACCCAAGTCAAATCGTTCTGCGTCGACAAAAAAAGAAGGTCGGAACGCAGATCTAAAGCCTCTGGCAGAAAGGACACCATAGGCACCACCTGCCCTAAAGTCAGAAAAGAAAGCTTTGGGCCGATATGGGAAAGCTTTTTCGTCCTAAGCATATCAGCAAGTGCAATCACCCCAAGATGCGCACCAGAGGAATGTCCAACGACCAAAACCTCATCAACGTCGCTTTCGACAGCTTGTCGGATATGACCCGTGAAATCGGAAAGACGCTGTTCCAATCGGGCGGGGACTGCCCCCTTGGATTGCGCCGTGTATGCGTAATCATGCATTAGGTAGTAGGCAAAAAGACGGTTGTCGATTTTACGGAACCAAAGCAGCAGCGCATAGGCAACAGCACTTGCCGGAACTATCCCGAACCATCCAACAATGTCCCATAGAAATGTCGTCAAACCCCAAACAACAACGAGCGCCATTGCGAGTTGAGCAATCAACATTCCCACAGGATACAAAGCCGCGATAACTGGCCCTTTTCGAAGACGCATCAGGCGCCAAAGCGCTCCGGATTCGATGTAAACCCATGCTGTTCGCAGCAACTGTAGATAGGTCGCGGGGATCGAAGTCGACATGCTGTCTCGCACGATATCCGACCAGACTAGGACCCTAAAATCAGCCTCAACTTCGGTGCCGTCCTGATGTGATCGGACATGCCATCCGAAAAGCCCTTGGTCTGCATTTCGAGAAATAGCTATCTCGTAACCCGATATGTCAGCTTGTGCCCGACCTTCTTTCCGATACAGCTCGCGGTAGCGACGCGGGTGTATCGGGTCATAACCGGGAATGTAGAATACCTGACGCTTGCGCACTTGCCGCTGTTTTGTTTGACTGCTCATCGACTTACCTTCTGCGGCGTAGGTTAGCGCAGGCTTGGCTCCAAGGTAAGCAAGATCAGCAGGTCACCCAAAGTTGGCCAGTACAGGAAATGCCTCTAGAAGCCACCAGCTGAACTCGGTGAATAGGCCGGTGATCAACATGATGCCGACAAAAAGCAGCAAACCGCCCATTACCTTCTCGATCGTTCCCATATGAGGCTTGATCCGGTTCATCACTGACATCGATCGATTCAGGAAAACCGCCGCAAGCAGGAACGGAATCCCCAGACCTGCTGCGTACACGCCCAGTAACAGGGTTCCCCTTGCGACAGAAGCTTCTGACGCGGCAAGTGACAGGATCGCGCCCAACTGTGGGCCGATGCAGGGCGTCCATCCAAAAGCAAACGCAAGCCCCAAGATATATGCGCCAAAAACCGAGCCGCCTGAATCACCGGTTTCGATTCGAGCTTCACGATCGAGGAATGGAATGCGTATGACGTTCAGGAAATGCAGGCCAAAAATAATAACCACCGCACCCGAGATTTTAGCGAATAGCACCTGGTTCTGAAGTACGAATACCCCAAATGCCGATGCCGTGAAGCCCAACAACAGGAATACGGTCGACAAGCCCAACACAAAGAACAGTGCAGACAACGTTGCCTTGCGCCTCGCATGCGCCTCGTCCTGCATCTCGTTGATAGACACGCCGCTCATATACGCCAGATACGGCGGAACGATAGGAAGAACGCAAGGCGACAAAAAGCTTATCAGCCCGCCCAGCATCGCGATGAACATAGCGGGTAGAAGGCCCGCGTCGATGATATCAATTCCGAACATAAATCAGCACATATGGTATCACATCGTAAACGTCACGGGGCCAATCGGTCACATCCCCGTGCTTGGGTGCTGGACAGCAGCTGAAAGTGGAAATATCTGAGTTTTATGTCAAACCCCACTGAAACGCTCGACGCACTGGGCCTATTGTGCCCACTGCCTGTCCTTAAAGCCAGAAAACGTCTTAAATCCATGCCTGCGGGGGCCATTCTACGTGTTTTGGCTGATGATCCTGCAGCCATAATCGATGTACCGCATTTCTGTTCTGAAAGCGGAAACCAGCTGTTGTCGCAAGAAGACACGGATGGTCACCAAGTCTATCTCATCCAAAAAGCAGGCTGAGCCGGCAACTCTAACGAATCAAAAAAGCGGGTTTTAAACCCGCCTTTCTTTTTTACTGCCCTAAAGACCACCATCCACGCCGCTTAGGCTTTGCGGGTTCAGTAGGTTTTTCGGGTTCTTCGGCGACAACTTCCAAGACAGGTTCGGGCTCTTCCTGTTCCGCCTCGGGTTCTGCTTGAACAATCTCTTCTGAAACCTCTTCGACGACCGTCTCGGTCACAGCTACTACTTCTTCGTCAACAGGCTCGGAAACCTCGACTTCTTCTGGCGCAGTAGCCTCGTTAGCAACTGGGTCAGCTGTTTCAGGTTCAGAGGGCTCGTCACCTGTCACTTTTGCCGACTCAGCAGTTGTTTCTTCAACCGCTACAGTATCTTCAACCTGCTCCACAACTTCTGCCTCAACGGCAGTTTCCTCTGTGGCGTCAACAGCTTCTGCGTCTTTCTTTTTGCGACGCGGCGCCCGGCGCCGTTTGGGTTTCTCTGCCTTTTCTGCTTCTTCGGCGCCCTCGCCCTCAGGTTCAGGAGTGGTTTCAGCAGCCTCTTCAGAGGTGGTTTCACCTTCCTCTGAATTAGCCTCGGGCGTGTCACTTCCACCGTTGTTCTTCTTGCGACGACGGCGGCGACGCTTGCGCTTGGGCTTGGTCTCTTCTTCGGTCTGAATCGCTTCTTCTTCAGCGACTTCATCCTCGTCAGCGTCAACCAGATCCATCAAAGATGCGTCGACAGATACGACCGGAGCACTCGCTTCGGGCACTATCCGGCTAGCGGTCTTGAACTTTTCCATCGAAAAGTCGGGGCTAACCAAATGTACGTCACCTTCAATCCGAACCGAAAGACCATAGCGCGCCTCGATCTGGGCAATATGCTCACGTTTCTGGTTCATCAAGAAGTTGGAAATGCTCACCGGGCAACGTACCAAAACCTCGCGTGAGCGGCGGCGCGTGCCTTCTTCTTCGATTTGACGAAGGATTGTCAGCGCCATGTTGTCGTCCGAGCGGATCAGACCGGTGCCATGGCAGGACGGGCACGGCTGCGTAGTTGCCTCGAGCATACCAGGGCGCAGGCGCTGTCGGCTCATCTCCATCAGACCAAATCCAGAGATCCGACCAACTTGGATGCGCGCGCGATCCGTCTTTAGTTTTTCCTTCAGGCGCTTTTCGACGGCCGAGTTGTTCTTGCGCTCGTCCATATCGATAAAGTCGATGACGATCAGACCCGCCAAATCACGCAGACGCAACTGGCGCGCCACTTCCTCGGCAGCCTCAAGGTTGGTTTTCAGCGCGGTTTCTTCAATCGAACCTTCTTTGGTCGCTCTACCTGAGTTTACGTCGATCGCCACCAGCGCTTCGGTTACGCCGATGACGATATACCCGCCGGATTTCAGTTGCACCGTCGGGTTGAACATACCTGTCAGGTAGCTTTCGACCTGATATCGCGCGAACAAAGGCAGCGCATCTTCATACCGTTTCACGTTCTTGGCGTGGGACGGCATGATCATCTTCATGAAGTCCTTGGCGATGCGATAACCGCCCTCGCCCTCAACCAGAACCTCGTCGATATCGCGGTTATAGAGATCGCGGATCGAGCGTTTGATCAGGTCGCCTTCTTCATAAATTTTCGCGGGGGCGATGGATTTCAGCGTCAGTTCGCGAATCTGCTCCCACATACGTTGCAGGTATTCATAGTCTCGTTTGATCTCGGACTTGGTGCGCTTTGCACCTGCGGTCCGGATGATCAGGCCTGCGCCGGTTGGCACGTCAATCTCGGCGGCGATTTCCTTAAGCTTTTTACGATCCGGAGCATTGGTGATTTTACGGCTGATCCCGCCACCGCGCGCCGTGTTGGGCATCAAGACGCAATAACGTCCTGCCAGCGAAAGGTATGTTGTCAGAGCAGCGCCCTTGTTGCCGCGTTCTTCTTTTACGACCTGCACCAGTAGAACCTGGCGCACCTTGATAACTTCTTGAATTTTGTAACGACGCGGGCGCGGTTTGCGCGGCGGACGAATGTCTTCGCTGTCATCCTCTTCGGCGACGGATTCGATGCTGTCATCCTTCGCCGCAGCATCCGACGGTGAATCCTCTTCAACCTCGCCACTCTCATCAGCAGCGCCTTTGGCTTCATCGGCCGCAGTTACATCTTCAGAAGGTGCCTCTTCTTCGCTGTCAGAAGCTTCTGCAGTATCCTCTGCCTCTGCTTCTGCCTCGGCAACGGTTTCGGCAGATTCGTCCTCCGCCTCGACTTCGTCATCCGCAGGTTCTTCCGTTGCAGTTTCTGTTTCTTCAGCGGCTTCGGTTATATTCTCTTCCGCCTTCGGTGCAGCTTCCTCTTCTACTGCGTCATCAGGCTCGACGGCAGTCGCCTCTGTATCATCTGGAGCATCGGCGTCGTCGTTAGGTTCTTCAACCGGCGTCTCTGCAACACGTTCCATCGGAGAGGTGCCTTCAGGGACCGACATATCGGCGCCCTCTTCACCTTCATCCAGATCAATCGTTTCCATACCGGTTGGCTCAGATGAGACCTCGATGGATTCAACAACGTCATCCGATTTCACGTCCGCCGCTTTTGTCCGAGACCGCGAACGGCGCTTTTTCGGCTTTGACTCTTCCGCGTCATCCCGGGCTTTCATCGCCTCGGCATAAGCGCGCTCTTCTTCCATAAGCGCTTCGCGGTCAGCGACCGGTATCTGGTAGTAGTCAGGATGAATTTCCGAAAACGCTAAGAAACCATGCCGGTTCCCACCGTAATCAACAAAAGCCGCCTGAAGAGACGGCTCAACCCGTGTTACTTTTGCAAGATAGATGTTGCCAGCAAGCTGGCGTTTGTTTTCGGATTCAAAATCGAATTCCTCGACCTTGTTTCCGTCGACCACCACGACGCGAGTTTCCTCTGCGTGGGTGGCATCGATAAGCATTTTCTTAGCCATGTGTCCTTGGTGCACCGCGCCAAACGCGTTGTCCTTACCCGTCCGGGGGGACAGGCGCTTTTGGGGTGGTGTCTTGTCAGGGCGATTTCGGACGGCGCGCGGCAGGGTCTGGCGCTGTGGCCCCCTGCCCGTATGTTCACTCGTTGCGCGCGCGTCATCGCGGTTCTTCTCCGACAGGCGCGTTGCGTCGCAGCCTGCCCATTTATTCCTTTCGCCCGTATTGAAGGGCTCAGGCGTTCAACTGCCCCCTTGAGGGGCATAATCGGTCTGCCGTGCCACGTGGGGAATATCACCATCCGCGTCAGAGCAGCGAAACTCAAAGATTCGGGACTTTAAGGCAAAAAAGGCCGGACCCGTTTCGACACCATAAAGGCAGTCCTGTGGAAAAGACAATGGGCAAACTGCATCCCGATGCCGCTGTGACGGCAGGGATTTCTTCATCTGGCTCAAATATCCTAGCTCAGTGAATTGGCCCAGAAGGCCAAGTGAGGGGGTCACCCCCCCCTCCCAGGCGTTTACAAGTAGTCCGAACGCTGCAGGCTATACTTCGCCATCTTTTCGTTTAGCGTTCGCCGCGGCAGGCAAAGTTCTTCCATCACAGAAGCGATGGAACCCTTGTGGCGCCTCATTGTATTGTCGATAAGCATCCGCTCAAAAGCTTCGACATATTCTTTGAGCGGCTTGCCTTCCGTTGTCATAACGGGTTGCATTTCTTCATGATCAGACATCAGAAGCGAGGCAATCGTTCCAGACCCACGCCGTGATTGCAGCACCGCACGTTCGGCGATGTTGATCAGCTGACGTACATTGCCCGGCCACGGAGCCTGCAACAATTGCGCAGCTTCCTGGGCGCTAACTTGAGGCGCGTCGCAACCATATTCCTCGGCAAACTGCTCACTGAGACGGGTAAACAGTGTCAGAATGTCCTCTCCGCGTTGGCGCAGCGGCGGCATGGTGATCCGAAGGGCGGCCAATCGATAGAATAGGTCTGGGCGCAGGACGTCTTCGCTGGTTTTACCGGCTTCCTGCAGGTTCGATATCGCAACGATCCGTGTTTCGGCCGGTGTGCCCTGATCGTTCATGACGCTCAGAAGACGTGCCTGAAGCGTGTCGCTTAGCGCCTCAACATCTTCCAGCACCAGTGTGCCGCCACGTGCCTCTTCGATCGCTGGCAGTTGTGCATCTTCGGGCATCATTGGACCAAACAGACGTTTCGACAACGCCTCTTCTTCCAGCGCTGCGCAGGACACGAGGACGAATTTCTTACCCGCTCGGCTACCTACCGCGTGCAGAGCATGTGCCACCAGAGTCTTGCCGGTTCCAGTTTCGCCGTCGATCAGAACATGACCGTCAGCTTGCCCCAGATCCAGAATGTCCTCACGCAAACGCTCCATCACCGGGCTGGCACCGATCAGCTTGTTCATGATCTGAGTACCACCGGACAGCTCACGCCGAAGCGCACGGTTGTCCAGAGTCAAACGACGCGCATTGCTGGCGCGTTTAGCCAATTCGGACATACGATCTGGATTGAAAGGTTTCTCAAGGAAATCGAAGGCACCCACGCGCATCGCTTCGACTGCCATCGGTACATCACCGTGACCGGTAATCATGATAACCGGCAAAGTGCTATCAGCCCCCATCAGCTTTTTAAGTAGCTGAATGCCGTCCATGCCGGGCATCTTGATGTCCGAGATGACAATGCCGGGATAATCCGGCCCCAGCACTTTCAGCGCATCTTCGGCGCTGGAAAAGGTTTCGGTGTCGTATCCAGACAGCGCCAACCATTGACTGATCGATTGGCGCATGTCCTGTTCGTCATCGACAATGGCGATTTTCATGGCCTGTGCCATAGTACTTCCTCGTTATTCAGCGGCCTCAAGGCCGTCGCTTCCCAGTATCGGCAGTTTCATTTCAAACACCGCGCCACCTTGCTGGCTGTTTCGCGCGGTCAACCGACCTCCATGGTCGTTTACGATACCTGAAGAGATGGCAAGCCCCAAACCGACCCCATCTCCGGGCTGCTTAGTCGTATAGAATGGTTCAAACAGGTTCTCGATATTTTCGATGCCATGACCGTTGTCCCGCACAGTTAGCACCGCCGTATCGCCCGCCGCCAGAATGATTTCGACGTCCGGCTCTGATACTGATTTGGTGGCGTCCAGTGCATTCCGCAAGAGGTTCACCATCACCTGTTCAATGCGCATCCTGTCCCCCATTACTATAACAGGTTCTTCGGGCAGAATTTGCGTGATCTTAACATGCCGCTGACGCAGCTGCGGTTCCATCATTGACAGGCTGGAAGCCAGCGCTTCCCCAAGGTTTACAGGGGAAAACGCGTCCGCACCCTTGCGTGCGTAGGACTTAAGCTGCCGTGTAATTGCACCCATCCGTTCAATCAAACCGTCGATGCGACCAAAGCTGGCTAAGGCCTCCTCGGGGCGGTTCCTGCGCAACAGCAAGCGCGCCCCTGCCAGATAGGTTTTCATTGCAGCCAGTGGTTGATTCAACTCGTGACTGACAGCGGCTGACATCTCTCCCAAAGCCGCCAGTTTCGAGCTTTGCGCCAGTGTTTGCTCAGCAACTTCCAGTGTCTTTTCAACCCGTTCGCGTTCAGCGATTTCCCGCTGTAGCCTTGTGTTCAATGCGCGAAGCTCTGCCGACTCGCGTTGGAACAACGTCATCCGGAAAGTCGCCCGGCGGCTGAGTGCATAGAAAGCCAACGCGAGTAGAATCGCAAAGCCCATGATCTCAAGCGCGAGAACACTGTTCACCTTCTCTCGGATTGAGGCATAGGTGGTGAAAGATGTCATCTTCCAACCGCGGAACGGAATACGGGTATCCAGCCGCATCACCGCCTCACCCTGCAGATAAGCATCTGGCGGCAACGCGGTCCAATCTGTCGTCGCACGGATCGCGCGCTGAATTGCACCGGCAGGCGGCTGGCGCAGCATAGCTTCGTTTTCTTCCAGCCCGCGCCACTGCGGTTCAGTCGACAGGATTATTGTTCCGGTACTGTCAGAAACCATCACGGCATCAGAGATTCCTGCCCACGCCAGTTCAAACTTGTGCAGGTCAACCTCAACCAAGATAACGCCCAGAATTTCGGCATTGGCCTCCATACGGCGCGAGTAAACAAAGCTGTAGCCGCCGGATTCCTTTGGAATCACAGTGAAAATTGTGGCGTTCGAGCGTACGGCATCGATGAAGTATGGTGAACTTCGATGCGCCTCACCCAATCGGTTGCGATCTGTTGATGCGACCGTGCGCCCGTCCCCATCCAACAACATCAAAGAAGCAGCGCCAATCTCTTCAACGAAGGAAATCAGGCGCTGTGTTGACAGTGAATAGTCACTGGACTGAAGCGCTGACAACAACGTGGGATCACGCGACAGAAGCTGTGGCACAATCGCATTTCTGCGAAGTTCACTAAGCAGGTTCCCGGAATACAGTGCCAAACGCAGCTCGGCACGGTTTTTCGTGGATTCCGTGAACCGGTCTGTCAGCAAACGGTTCGTTATCCAGACCGTGGCGGCCGCCGCAACCAACAGAGCCATGACGGCGAAACGCAGGCGCCACCCAAGGGGCGCACCACGAAATGGTTTCGTCAGAACAGACCAAGTAGAGCGAACATCAGAACTCATCCCGGGAAATTACGCGGGGAATGTTTCAACCTCAAGTCACGCGGGCGCGAGTACCCCGGACAATGCGCGGAACAATGCCGTCCCGTCGGTTCCACCGTGACCCATATCCGCCGCCCGCTCGGGGTGCGGCATCATCCCCAGAACTCTGCGGTTTTCAGACAGAATACCGGCAATGTCACCGACTGAGCCGTTGGGATTCTCGGTATAGGTGAACGCGATCCGGTCTTGATCACGAAGTGCAGACATCGTTGCGTCGTCAGCAAAGTAATTTCCGTCGTGGTGCGCAATCGGAATTCCAATAACATCGCCTGCGTTGTAGCCCTGCGTAAAGGCGCTATCGCTGGTTTCCACCTTAAGGCCGACAGTTTTGCAGATGTACTTCAATCCGGCATTGCGCAGCAACGCGCCCGGAAGGATGCCGGTTTCGGTTAAGATCTGGAAACCATTGCAGATTCCGACGGCGTACCCGCCCCGATCAGTATGCTCGACAACGGCCTTGCAAATTGGAGATTGCGCGGCGATGGCGCCACAGCGCAGGTAGTCGCCATACGAAAAACCACCAGGGACGCCCACAATGTCGATGCCTTCAGGCAGCGCGGCGTCTTTGTGCCATACCATGTCGACCTGAAATCCCGCTTGTTCGAAAGCAACGGCAAGGTCTCGGTCGCAGTTCGACCCAGGGAAAACGATGACAGCTGCGCGCATGGCGGGCCCTCCAGGAATAAATTCAGACCAGTTCGATTTCGTAACGTTCGATGACCGTATTGGCCAAAAGCTTTTCGCACATCTCGGTGATGTCCGCCTCGGTCGCGCCTTCTGCCAGTTCGAGATCGATAACCTTGCCCTGACGCACGCCTTCGACCTGATCGAAACCCATGGCGCCCAATGCGTGCCGCACGGCCTCACCTTGAGGGTCGAGGACCCCGTTCTTCAGCATCACATGCACCCGTGCTTTCATTCCTGCAACTCCAGCTGAGGGCTCAGCTTCCTGGCCCGTTCCGTTGCGCGGGGGATAACGTGGTTACCCGCCTTGGACAACCCTTCTTGAACCACAGTTTTCCTCGCTTATCCGCCACCGCCCGAAGTTAAGCCGGGATAGCGCGCATCAATCGCATCGAACGCGCCTGTGAAAACCATTTCGACGGCGACCGCCACAAGGACTATTCCCATAACACGCGTCAAAACATCGAGAACTGTAGGGCCCAGAAATCGCGATATTGGAACTGCAAACAGCAATCCCAGGCCAATTAGGCCACATGCGATCAATATAGCCGAACCGAGCGTCACGATCTCAGCGCCATCCGACAACTGGTGTGCAAATACAATAGTCGTTGCAATGGTTGCAGGTCCAAAGATCAACGGTATCGCCAACGGCACCACCGCTATGTTGCTCTTTTTTTTATGGCCCTCCTCGGCAGCCTGCTGATCGCCCGGTGATCTGCCCGAGGTGTTCAGCATCGCCATTCCCAGGCTAAGAATAATCAACCCACCGGCAACGCGAAATGACGGAACATCAATGCCGAAGATTGCCAAAATCTCTTCTCCGACCAAGACGACAATCAGAGAAAATGCAACCACGGCACCCGTGACGGTTAAAGCGACACGTTTTCGTTCCGAGGGCGTGTAGCCATCGGTCATGCTCAGAAAAACCGGTATTCCGTATAGCGGGCTGAAAATGGCCAGCAAGGCGGCGAGGTATTTAAGAAAAACGGCGTGATTAAAAAGGTCGGCCATCTCGGGTGTCACCTCGCTCAAAGTCTCGCCCGACAATGCGAGACAATCGGCCGATCTGTCAAACCTCCAATTTCAAAGAAAAAAACGCCACATCGTCCGATATGGCGCTTTTGTTCAATGTTTAAGCAATCCAGCAGATCAGTTGATCAGCGTCGGCTTGCTGACGTTGCTTTTCGGCAGAACGCCCAAGCGGCGCGCGACTTCGGAATAAGCGTCGGTCAGGTTGCCCAGATCCCGGCGAAACACGTCTTTGTCCAGTTTCTGACCGGTTTCGATATCCCACAAACGGCAGCTGTCCGGGCTGATCTCATCTGCGATGATCAGGCGTTGGTAATCGCCGTCGTATACCCGGCCGATTTCAATCTTGAAGTCCACCAGACGAATTCCAACGGCCAGCATCACGCCACTGAGGAAATCATTTACGCGCAACGCCAAGCTGAGAATGTCATCCATGTCTTGCTGACTAGCCCAGCCAAAGGCAGCGATGTGCTCTTCTGTCACCAAAGGATCACCTAGCGAGTCGTCTTTATAGCAATACTCGACGATTGGACGCGGCAGTTGCGTACCCTCAGCTATACCAAGACGTTTCGACATTGTACCAGCGGCGTAGTTGCGCACGATCACTTCCAAAGGCACGATCTCGCAACTGCGGACGAGTTGTTCGCGCATGTTCAAACGCCGGATGAAGTGCGTTGGTACGCCGATTTGCGTAAGACCGTTCATGAAAAACTCGCTCAGGCGGTTGTTCAATACGCCCTTGCCGTCGATTACGTCCTTTTTCTCGGCATTGAACGCTGTAGCGTCATCTTTGAAATACTGAACGATGGTGCCGGGTTCAGGGCCTTCATACAGGATCTTGGCCTTACCTTCGTAGATTTTCTTGCGACGCGCCATAAAGCGACCTTTCCACTATCATAAGAGAGCACGAGTCCCTCGTTGTTGGCGTTCTCATAGTGCAGAGCGCCGCAACCCGCAAGTTATCAGAGGTGGCGCCCACCTCGGATCAAGCGTTTGAAGAAGCCTATCTTGGACTTAACCTGCTGGTCCGGCCTCTGTGGTGACGGTGCGCTTTGCATTTCGCCTAAGGCATCTTCGTGGTCAAATGGGCTGTCAGGATGAACGAGTACCCAGGCATCACAACTAGACCCATTCGTTCCTGACGGTGCAAACCGAATACGCATGGACTGTTCGGGCGACTGACCTTCGTGGCTTACGGTGCCCCCATCCCGGAAACTTTGACCATAGGAAGTTAGCATAGCGGCGGCAGTAGTTAACGTATTTGCAGCTGTGGCCAAATCCAGTGGTGCGGCAGCAAGGCTGATCTCACATCCTTTGAACTGTTTTAGTCCACGCGTGATCCCCGAAGAATACTCTTTGTTTTCATCCTTTAGCCGGTTCAAATTCACTCCGATCCATTTTTCAATCGGGAACTCATCCGACATGGCTTTATCCGCCATTTTCACGACATCTGTTGGAGTAAGAAAGTGATTTGCTGTCTCCCAATAAACCGCAAGCGCGGCTGGCAATTTCGCGAATATTGCAGCAAGGCATGAGCATAAACGCGCAACACGAAACTCGCTGGTTTCTTCCTGATCGTTCTTTTCAGTTGTCACGCAAATATATGATGCATTCTGCTCGAGGGCTTTCTTGATTTCGGGGAATTGCAACTGTTGCGACAGGGTTAGTCCCTGTGGATCCCATTGGCCGCTGCCCGGTTTCCGTGTCAGCATTGCGATCGCACTGTCGCGCCCTTTGGCGCCAAAGAGGATCGGGGTGGTAACAAATTGATCCGTGTCACAATCCTGAGCAAAACTGATAGAGGTCTCGGTCTGTAAATCCAGTGCTGGATAAGCCTCTAGCAAAGCTTGTTCGATTTCGTTTGAATTGAACTGAATAGCTTTGGACAACAGGATGTAGGCACTAAAGCTTCCGTCGTTTTTTTCCTGTTCTACCATTTACGTAGCCGCCAGCTGTTGCCACTCGCGCTTAAAGCGGAACGCCGTTTCTCGTGGTCCTACGGCCATTGCTCCAGCGCATTCCGTCGCCGTCACTTTTAGGCTCGCCGTCGCTTTGTCGCTTAACGGAAGAAAAACTGGACTGAACGCCAGCACCGTGTTCAGCTGCACAATCTTTGCTCGATCAAGTCGGTTATCTGCGGCCATTGTTGGAACTGCAGGTGCGGAAACAGATCTTGCAACAGTTGCATCTTGCAAGGAAACATCGCCCGGATGTGAATAGTGAACCATCATAACCCTCATAAAAACTAAACTTAAACGGTGCTCCCAACTCAGGTCATGCAACATTTGGTTGCACAGTACATTTGGTCGCGCAATGACTGTTTTCGCTATACATTCCGGTGTTGTTTTTTTATCTGTTGAACAAGATTCCAGATATGAGGTCCCGAACCTATGACCACGTTTGACGAGCGCGAAAACGCATTTGAAGCCAAGTTCGCGCATGACGAAGAAATGCAGTTCAAGGCACAGGCCCGCTGCAACAAATTGCTGGGCCTTTGGGCTGCGGAAAAACTGGGCAAAACCGGCGCAGACGCGGAAGCGTACGCTAAAACCGTCGTGATTGCCGACTTCGAAGAAGCCGGACACGAAGACGTGGTACGCAAGGTCTCTGGCGATCTGGGGTCTTTGTCGTCTGATGACGAAATCCGTGCAAAAATGGCCGAGCTCTTGCCAGAAGCCAAAGCACAGGTTCTCAGCGAGACAGACTAAGGGCTTAGTGCCCACCTCATGATCTTCATGAGATTTATGAATTTGATTTGACGCCCCGGTCATGAGACACGGGGCGTCTCTGATCTTATCAGGCCTATTGTGCCTTTTCCGGAATATCCCAATGACAAATGCACTGAGCCAGCTTCTTGAAACCACTGATACCATCCTGGCAGATGGCGCAACCGGCACGAACCTGTTCAATATGGGCCTACAGTCCGGTGACGCCCCCGAGCTTTGGAACGTGGATGCGCCGGACAAAATACGTGCGCTATATCAAGGCTCTGTCGATGCAGGCAGTGATCTGTTCCTAACTAATACATTTGGCGGCACTTCTGCGCGGCTCAAGCTTCATGACGCCCACAATCGTGTTGCAGAACTAAACCGTATTGGTGCTGAACTTGGGCGCGAAGTCGCGGATAAAGCCGGACGTACCGTCGTCGTGGCTGGGTCGGTTGGACCGACAGGAGAGATCATGGAGCCAGTTGGTGCGCTTTCTCATGCTGCTGCGGTTGAGATGTTCCATGAACAGGCCGATGCGCTGAAAGAAGGTGGAGCAGATGTTTTGTGGCTGGAAACCATTAGCGCCCCTGAAGAATTCCGCGCTGCAGCCGAAGCCTTTGCTCTAGCCGATATGCCATGGTGCGGAACCATGAGCTTTGATACCGCCGGACGCACAATGATGGGCGTCACTTCGGCCGATCTAGCACAGTTAGTTGAAACGCTACCTAACCCACCAGTGGCCTTTGGGGCCAATTGCGGTACAGGTGCGTCCGACATTCTGCGCACTGTGCTTGGTTTCGCCGCACAAGGAACTGAGCGGCCTGTGATCTCGAAAGGGAATGCGGGCATTCCGAAATACATGGATGGACATATTCACTATGACGGCACGCCTGAATTGATGGGGCAGTACGCAGCAATGGCCCGCGACGCGGGAGCTACTATCATTGGCGGCTGTTGCGGCACCATGCCTGCGCACCTACGCGAAATGCGCAAAGCTTTGGATACCGCACCGCGCGGATCTCGCCCGGCGCTGGATGAGATTACCGCTGTCTTGGGGCCGTTCTCGTCAGCCTCAGACGGCACGGGCGACGATGCTGCAGTGCCTGAGCGGCGTTCACGCCGCCGTCGCCGCGCCTAATAGTTTTAGCGCCCCTCGAATTTCGGGGGGCGTTTTTCCATGAAGGCAACGACACCTTCAGCAAAGTCCCGACTGCGTCCGCATTCACCTTGAAGATGTGCTTCTAGTGTAAGTTGTTGCGGCAGTGTTTTTTCATAGGTGCCTCGGATTGCCTGCTTAATTGCGCCAAATCCTGCGGTAGGACCTTTGGCCAGATAAGCGGCACGATTGCGCCAGTGAGCGTCGAACTGATCATCAGGGACAGCTTCCCAGATCATACCCCATTCGTCTGCCTGCCGCGCACTGATCTGGTCGGCGAACAAGGCTGCCCCCATGGCTTTGGCAAACCCCATCTGGCGTGGCATGAACCACGTACCGCCTGCATCAGGCAGAAGCCCAATCCGAGCAAAAGCCTGCAAGAAATAAGCGCTTTCGGTGGCAATCACTATGTCCGCGCAAAGCGCAAGGTTTGCCCCTGCCCCGGCTGCCGCGCCATTTACCGCCGCAATTGTGGGTACTGGACAGTCGTAGATCGTTTCCAGCATAGGTTCGTATTCATCGCGAAGTGTACGTTCCAGATCGACTTTTCCCGTGCTGGACGCATCCCCTAGGTCCTGCCCCGAACAAAACGCCGTGCCAGCCCCGGTCAGAACAATCGCCCGCGCGTGTCGCGCAGCGTGTTTCATGGCATGCGTAACTTCCGCACGCATCTGTACCGTCATCGCGTTCATTTTGTCAGGCCGGTTCAAGGTGAGAACCGCCAAATCGTTCGTGATGTCTAGCAGGATCGTTTCGTATTCCATGAACCCCCTCCAATTCCGAGCTTGTCGGAACCCTGACTGAAATAGGGTAGAAGGAAAAGCGGAACCCTGGGTCAGTCTTCAAGAATTTGGCGCAGGCGTTCTTTTTCAGCCTCGCTCAGAGTGTCTTTCTCAGCTTCAGTCTGTACCTGAGAGCGCTTCCGGAGAAAGTTCAAACCAATAGCCGCTGCAATCAGCAGCATGATTGGACCCGCCAGCCACAACATCAGGTTGGAGCCTGCCGTAGTTGGCCTCAACAACACGTACTCGCCGTAGCGGTCAACGATAAAGGCTATTGCCTCGTCATCCGTATCCCCTGCCACAAGGCGTTCACGCAGTAATAGACGAAGGTCACGGGCAAGTTCTGCATTGCTTTCATCGATGCTTTCGTTGCGACAAACCAGACAGCGCAAACCAGTGCTGAGGTCACGGGCACGTTGTTCCAGCACAGGGTCGTCCAGAACTTCGTCAGGTTGGACGGCAAATAGCGGGGACGCAATTAACGTCAAAATTAAAATCAGACGCTTCATTCTGCCGGTACTCCGCCCGCAGGTGCCTTGCGCGCTCCGGCTGCGACACGGAATCTACGATCCGACAGGCTCAAGACACCGCCCAAAGACATCAGTATACAACCGGCCCAAATCCAGTTTGCAAACGGCTTGATGTAGGTTCGTATAACCCAGCCGCCGTCCGCTTGTTGATCTCCGATTACAACATACAAATCGCGAAGGAACCGATAGTCGATCGCAGCTTCAGTTGTGGGCATCTGCGCAACCGGATAGTTCCGCTTCTCAGGATGCAGATTGCCGACGAGCCGCCCATCCTTTTCAACCAGCACATCCGCTGTCGTCGAAAAATAATTCGGACCCTCCACGTTTCGAACGTCTTCCAAGGTCAGTGTAAATTGTCCCACTTCGAACGGTTGACCCGGTTGTGCGACGCGAATGTCCTCAACCTCCCACGCGGTCAGACCAGCGATGGCGAACATCGTCACACCCAGACCGGTATGAGCCACAGCCTTGCCCCAATCTGCTCGGGGAAGTCGGAATAGGCGCTTTATATTGCCCTTGCGGCCCGTACGGCTCCACAAATCGATGGCGGTGCCAAAGGTTATCCATGCGCCGAGGAACAGACCAACTGGACCCAACGCACTGCGACCTGTCTGCATCGCCCAAACCAGCAAAGCCAGCGCAATTGCTAATATAAAGGCATATCGCAGGGAATAAGCTGTTTTCCCAAGTTTTCCGCGTTTCCAAGGAAGCATCGCGCCCACAGGCAAGGCAAGCCCCAAAGCAACCATAAAAGGAGTAAATGCCGCGTTAAAGAATGGCGCACCGACTGAGAGTTTTCGGTCAAACGCCATTTCAGCCACCATCGGCCACATAGTCCCGACAAAAACAACGAAGCAGCTTACAGCCAGCAAGATATTGTTCAGCAGTAGGCTGCTTTCTCGGCTCACCATCCCAAAGACACCCTTGGCCTCCATCGATTGCGCGCGAGCCGCAAATAGCGTCAACGCGCCACCCATGAAGAACACCAAGATGAGCAGTATGAAGACCCCCCGTTCAGGGTCATTGGCGAATGCATGTACCGAGGTCAGAAGGCCAGAGCGCACGATGAACGTGCCAATAAGAGAAAACCCAAACGCAATGATCGCCAGCAATATGGTCCAACTTTTCAAGGCTTCACGCTTTTCAACCACGATCGCTGAATGCAAGAGCGCGGCTGCCAACAACCAAGGCATGAACGAGGCGTTTTCAACAGGGTCCCAAAACCAGAACCCTCCCCATCCCAATTCGTAGTAGGCCCACCAAGACCCCAGCGCGATACCGATGGTCAGGAAAACCCAAGCTGCCAATGTCCACGGGCGTACCCAACGGCCCCATGCTGCATCCACACGCCCTTCGATCAGGGCTGCGACAGCAAAACTGAAAGCCATACTTAGACCGACATAACCCAGATACAGGAACGGGGGATGAAAGGCCAAACCCGGGTCCTGCAAAAGCGGGTTCAGATCGCGACCATCGAAGGGTGCCACAACCAGCCGGTCAAACGGGTTTGAGGTGAACAAGATAAATGCAAAAAACGCCACTGCGATTGAGGCTTGCACCGCCAACACCCGCGCTTTCAATGTTGGTGGAAGTCCACCGCCAAACACCGCGGCCGCGGCACCGAAAAGCGCCACAATCAGCACCCACAGCAACATGGATCCTTCGTGGTTACCCCACGTGCCGCTAATCTTGTAGAGCATTGGCTTTGCTGAATGACTGTTTTCAACCACCACCCGCAACGAGAAATCTGAGTTGACGAAAGCCCAGACCAGCGCACCGAAAGAAAATGTAACCAAGGAAAACTGAATTATCGCCGCGGGTTCCGCAAAGCTCATCCATGCAGGCCATCGTTTCGCAGCACCCACTAGCGGCACCACCGTTTGTACGATGGCCACGAGGAAGGCAAGGATCAGGGCAAAGTGGCCGAGTTCAGTAATCATGCCAACGGATATATTCCTGTTCTGAGGCAAGCTCCAATCACTTTCGCCCCTTAGGGGCGAACATAGTGTCGCGGGTCATGCCAGACGTCTACGCCGCCAGTCCTCAAGAGCCGGGTTGGTGTCCGGGCGAGCTACTTTATCAGCCAACGCTGTATCCGTACCGGGGTTCGCGACCCCAACACCGCTTGCGCGCAGATTTTTCAGCGACCTAAGATTGTCTACAACTTGAGGCGTACGACTCATGGTAGCCGATATCTCCCGTTGTAGGTCCTGAACCTTTGCCTGGTGGCGAGCGCCAAAATAGAAGGACACGATTACACCCAAGAGCCACCACAATGGCTCGGGAACCAGCACAATCCCTTGCATCCGTGACGCAAACCAGATCGGGTCGACCATCGCTGCAACAAATAGACCCAATGTACCAAGAGCCATTGCAGGGCGTGGCAAACGATTAAGTCCATCGATGAACCGATCAAACGCACCTTTCTGTGGCAAATTGAACTCTTCGCCTAGTTGCATCATCGCTTGTTTTTGCAAAGATACACCGCGTTTTGCGCCGTTTTCTGCATTTTCTCGAAATATTTCAGCGGTTTCACGCACAACGTTACGGCTGCCACCAAACAGAAATGTCAGCACGTTCGAGATTAATCCCATCCCGCAACTCTCCTTTGGAAATCCGTGTCACTCAGATGGTAAATTGACGATACAAACTCCTCGGCACGACGAATCCAGCCCCCTTTTCCGCCGTTTCTGGCGCGTGCATACTTGCGCGAGGATGGTCGGTGATCCGCAAGCCGAAAATAATAATTGCGGCGCGCAACCCCATAGGCATCTCGGAGCGTAACCGGGTCGGGATCTGCAGCATTGTAACAAGCCTCCGCAGTCTTGGGGCCTACAACACCGTCCACCGCGATTTCAAAACCCATTTCTTGCAGAAGCCTTTGCAAGATTTTGACAGCCTGACTGCCCGCGTTGACATACATATCAAACACTGGGGGCTGCAGTTTGAGCGGCAGCAAGTTGAGCTTGGGAAGTTCAAAGTAATGCTGCACAAATATCTCAACGGCCTGAGCTTTGCTAAGCAAACGCACATCAATGCCATTAATTGCTCCATCGCCCGAAAGGTCTAATCCTAGATGGCGCATAGTATGGATGGTGACACCGTATTTGGTCGCTCCGCCGGGGTCATCTGGATCGTCTACAAATCCACCCTCTCGTGCCACGATTTCCTCGGCAATCTGTCGAACGTTCTGCATTACACCCCCTGTTTGTCACCCTACAAACGCTGAGGTCTACTCGTTAAATCCGCCCAAAGAGAAAGGGCGCTGCTTATGCAACGCCCCACCGACTTTACAGATTGTAATCTGTGATCAGCTTTCGCCACCTTCTTTGTAGACACCTTGTTCTTTCAGAGCATCCACAACCTCTTTCGGCATGTAAGTTTCATCATGTTTCGCGAGAATTTCAGTGGCTTCGAAAACACCGTTCACGTAGGAACCCGTCCCGACCATGCCCTGGTTCTCCGAAAACAAATCCGGAAGAACTCCGGTAAACGCCACCGGTACGCTTTCGCCCCCATCGGTCACAACGAAACGCACGGTCTCACCCTGCCCGCGCACAATCGAACCTTCTTCAACCAAACCACCGATGCGGAACACTTCAGTCGGAGACGGCGGTTCCGCGATCACTTGGCTCGGCGAGCGGAAAAAGTTGATCCCGTCTTTCATCGCGACGCCAATTAACACCGTCGATGCAGCCAGAGCCACAACAGCCACCAAAATGACTTGTATACGACGGCGTTTCTTGAGCGTTTTCATTTCATCCTCACGGGAACAACGGGGCCATCATCAGGCCTGCGGTTTCATCCTCACCTAACATCAGGTTGGCGTTCTGCAAGGCTTGACCACTGCTACCTTTTGTCAGGTTATCCAAGGCGCCGATAACGATAGCACGGCGTTCAATACGGTCGCCGACCACACCAATATGGCAGAAGTTCGAGCCCCGCACATGGTGGGTCGAGGGCGTTTCGCCAAACGGCAACATTTGGATAAAGGGCTCGTTTTCGTAGGTTTTAGCAAGCGTCTCATAAACGCTTGCCGGGTCGCCTTTTACGTAAGTTGTAGCCAGAATGCCCCTGTTGGCGGGGATCAGATGCGGAGTGAATTGCACATGCACTGTCCGCCCAGCAAGCGCCGAGAACTCTTGATCGAACTCACCCAGATGGCGATGAGTGCCGCCTACGGCATAGGCGTTGTAGCCCTCGCTAAGCTCTGCATGCAGCAAGTTTTCTTTAAGTGACCGCCCAGCCCCCGAAACTGCACACTTCAGATCCAAAACGATATCATCCAGATCGATAACGCCCGCCGAGATCAAAGGCCGAAGCACGTACTGACCCGTCGCGGCATTGCACCCAGTGCCGGCTACTAGCCGGGCATTGCGAATGTCTTCGCGATAAAACTCGGTCAGGCCATACACGGCTTCTTCTTGCTGAGACAACGCAGCGTGGGGGTTGCCGTACCATTTCTCGTATTCGTCGGCGTCGCGCAGCCTAAAGTCTGCGGACAGGTCAATGATCCGTAGGTTTTTCGGCAGATCACGAATGACTTCCTGACTGGTTTTATGCGGCAAGGCGCAGAAACACAGATCGATCTGTGAGAAGTCGATCTCTGCGATCTTACACAAGTCCGGCAGCTTCATATGGCGTAAATGCGGAAAAACCAGCGCCATCGACATTCCCGCCTTCCTCTCGGCGGCCAAAGCGGTGATTTCCATATTCGGGTGTTCGGCGATCAGCCGCACCAGTTCGGCACCAGTATAGCCCGAAGCGCCCAGAATTGCGATTTTATGGGTCATGTCAGACCTCTTTTTCCATTGTGTCATATTTCAGGACCGCCATCGTGACGGTTTTCGAATAAAGAAGTGTGGTGGCGGTGTCCTTGACCTAAGTCAGGCGGCCTCGAACGTGATTTGTCGTCGGAGGAACTGTGTTGCCCGATCGCTGACGAAGTCCGGTTTGCCGGTTGTTAGGAATCCGCCCTCGCCGTTGCCCTGCATGTTTGGATGACGCTTCAAGTAGTCCGCCAGACTTTCGGCTACCAAAGCTCCCTGGCTGAACACCTGAACATCAGCACCCAACGCGGCCTGAAACTGTTCGGCCATCAATGGGTAGTGCGTGCAACCCAAAATGGCCGCCTGTGGTTCCGGCATTTTACGCTTTAATGCATCCACGTGACTGCGCACCAACGCCTCTGCCAGGATCATATCACCGTCCTCGATGGCGTCGACGACGCCACCGCAGGCCTGAGCTTCAACGTCTACGCCAATTGCGCGAAATGCCAGCTCTCGCTGAAAGGCACGGCTCGATACTGTGGCGGGCGTGGCAAACAATGCCACGTGTTTAACGTTGACCTCACGAGGAGGACTGTTGTCACCCCACTGGCGCTCAGTCAGCGCCTCGATAAGCGGCACGAACACGCCCAAAACGCGTTTACCTTCGGGTACGCCCTCTTCCTGCATTCGACGCAACGCGGCGGCGCTGGCGGTGTTGCAGGCTAGAATCACCAAATCACACCCTCGATCCCAAAGGTCGTACACAGCGTGCTTTGTTAAATCGTAGATGTTTTCGGCGTCGCGCACACCGTACGGGGCATGCGCATTGTCCGCAAAATAAAGGAAATCCACGTCCGGCAGACGTTTCTGCACGGCGTCCAGAACGGTAAGCCCGCCCAAACCAGAATCAAAAATGCCTACTGCCATTTGCCCCTTTAGGCGCGATGCCGTTCCTCAAATTCATAACCGTAGTCATAAGACTTCAAAGGTGTCGGGGACAGCTCATACGTGGCTTTGCGCAAGAAATCCATCATCTTGCGCGTGTCCTTGCTCAGCGGATCAAGAACATCTCGTTCTATCGGTTCTCCGACTACGACCTTGACCGGAGTATCTATGCGCTTTTTGAACTCTTTTATCAGCAAACCCATGCGTAGCGTGTTATGCAAATGGCTGGCGATCTGGAACAGGCGCGAGGTGTGACCGTCAAAGAAAACAGGCACAACAGTTGCGTTGGACTTGGCTACCATTCGCGCGGTGAAGCCGCGCCACCCTGGGTCCATTGGGTGAGAGAACGGTTTTACACCGGTGCTGACCGTACCTCCGGGGAAAATCCCAATCGCCCCGCCGTCACCAAGATAGTTCAACGCGGTTTTCCGGGTCTCAAGGTTCAGTTTCATCGCTTCTTTCGTTTCATCGAACGAGATCGGTAGGATGATGCGATTAATATCTTCGGCTTTGCGAAACACACGATTGGCAAGAATACGGAAATCTCCGCGCGTTTCCGACAGCATGTGACCCATCATTAGCCCATCCAAAATACCGTATGGATGGTTTGCGATCAGGATCAACGGCCCGGTTTTGGGAATATTCGACAGCGCCCCGCCGACGACATCCAGCGACAAACCATAACGGTCCACCATAACCGACCAAAAGTCGCGCCCGTTAGCGATTTCTTTCTCGTAACCGTCCGCGCGCTTGATCAATCGCATGCGGCCTGTGGTGTTCTCCATAAGCCTGATCACCATCCGCCCGCCTTTGGTTTCCGCGGAATAGGCGTAAGAAATGTCACGAGCGACATGATGGCGCGGGGGCATTCGAGTCTCCAAGGTTTGCTGCCTGCTAGATAAGTGTAAGCAACAATTTTGACTAGGTTTCGTGACAATCCCGTGACGAATTATTCGGCCGCAGCGCGCAACTCAGGCCCTCCGTTGCGAATGGTAGTCAATAATTCCTCGCGTCGTTTGGCGGCTTTGGTCTCGTTGGCGCGCAGTACCGGCCCAAAACCGCGAATTTCCAGCGGCAGTTGTAGCAGAGCGATTACCGCATCCTTGGTTTGCGCAGTAACAAGCGGCGTTATTTCTTTGATATCATTCTCATATTGCTTGATAAGGGCGCGCTCCATACGCCGTTCTGCACTGTACCCGAATATGTCTAGTGGTGTGCCACGCAATGATTTTAAACGCGTAAGAAGCTTCATTGGTTTTAGAACCCACTCTCCAAAAGCTCTTTTCTGAGGTCGACCGTCAGGCCCAGTGCTCCCCAAAATCGGAGGGGCCAAATAAAAGGTCATGTTGAAGTCCCCGTCAAACTCAGCTGAAGCCTTTTCACGACTGTCCAGCATGAGACGTGCCACTTCATATTCATCCTTATAGGACAACAACTTATGATAGCCTTTTGCCGCGGCTTGTCGGATGTCATTGTCTTCAAAGACATCGACAAGCTGTCTGTAGCGATTTGCCAATCGATTGCCTTGATAAGCTATAAGGTGTTGAGCACGATATTCGATTTGCTGTTCCAAGGACTTCGGCATTTCGTCCACATTGGGCTCTAATATCCGCGCGACCTCTTCGGGATGGAGAACAGCCCAACGGCCAACGTCAAAGGCGCGCTTGTTGCGTTCCACCGCTGTTCCATTCAGTTCGATTGCCTGCGATACGGCGCTGTGACTCATCGGCAACAAGCCTTTTTGCCAGGCGGCCCCGAATATCATCATGTTGGAGTAGATGGAATCCCCCATCACCGCGCGAGCCAGATCGGTGGCATCGAATAAGAAAACATCCTCTTTTAACCGTGCTTGCAACGCTAATTCCAGCCGGTCGCCAGGAATGTGAAAATCGGTGTCTCTCGTGAAATCACCTGTGATCGTTTCGTGGCTATTGACGACTGCGCCGGTTTGACCAGCTCGTGTCAGACCCAGAGTTTTGGCTCCCGCCGAAACGACCAAATCCCCGCCGATCAAGGCGTGCGCCTCGCCCGTGGCGACACGAATAGCGCTGATATCTTCAGGTTTGTTCGCCAAGCGACAATTAATTTGTACTGCACCGCCCTTCTGAGCCAGCCCAGCCATCTCCATCATTCCCGCGCCCTTGCCATCAATTTGCGCGGCCTGAGCCAGAATAGCCCCCAAAGTAACGACACCAGTTCCACCTATGCCGGTGATCACAACGTTATGCGTGCCTTTGATTTCGGGAAGGACAGGCTCAGGCAAATCGGGCAAGTCGATCTCAGTCGTTGCCTCTTTACGGATGACTGCGCCTTCCAAAGCTAAGAACGACGGGCAAAACCCTTTGAGGCAAGAGAAATCCTTATTGCAACTTGATTGGTCGATCGCGCGTTTACGCCCTAATTCTGTCTCTTTGGGTACGATAGACACGCAATTCGACTGCACACCGCAATCACCGCAGCCTTCGCAGATATCGGTGTTAATGAACACGCGCTTGTCTGGATCGGGAAACTGGCCTCTTTTGCGCCTGCGGCGTTTTTCTGCTGCACATGTCTGGATGTAGACGATGACTGACACGCCTTCGATTTCGCGGAACTGTTCTTGTACCCGCATCAACTCGGCGCGTTCAAATGTTTCAACGCCCGATGGTAGCGCTTTGAAGTTTACGTCTTCCTTTTCATCATAGACCACCGCAACATGCTGGACGCCCATGGCTTTGACCTCGGCCACGATCCGTTCTGCGGAAAGCCCGCCTTCGTTTTCCTGCCCGCCAGTCATAGCAACGGCATCGTTGAACAGGATCTTGAAAGTTATAGTGGTGCCTGCAGCCAAAGCCGCCCTGATCGCCTGCACGCCCGAGTGGTTGTACGTTCCGTCGCCTAAATTCTGGAACACATGTTTGGTGGTGGAAAAGGGCTCTTCGCCAATCCAGTTCGCTCCTTCGCCACCCATTTGCGTAAAGCCGGTGGTTTCCCGGTCCATCCACTGCACCATATAGTGACAGCCTATCCCGGCGTAGGCACGGCTGCCATCGGGCAGTCTCGTAGAACTGTTGTGCGGGCATCCAGAGCAAAAATAGGGCAGACGTGTCGCGATTTCTTCTGCATTGTCAGCGCGGCGCGCCTCGGACAAGCTGGCCAATCCGGCCCGAATACCATCGGTATCCCTGCCTTCTTCAATAAGAATTTCGCCCAGCTTCTCAGCAATCATATTCGGGTCTAAGGCACCACGTGTAGGAAACAGCTCCTCGCGGTGCAGCGTTCCGGCCCCACCCTTGTACCAGCCATAAACGCGGCGACCCCGGCGATCATCAAATATAGCTTCCTTGACCTGAACCTCGATTAGTTTTCGTTTTTCTTCAACGATAACAATAAGGTCCAGTCCTTCGGCCCAGTCGTGGAATCCGGCCATGTCCAGTGGAAATGTCTGACCTATTTTGTAGGTCGTGATCCCCAACCGTTCAGCCTCATTCGCGTCGATGTTCAGCAAAGACATGGCATGGGTCAGGTCCAACCAGTTCTTGCCAGCCGCAACGAATCCGATCTTGGCGCCGGTTTTCCCCCAAACCCGACGATCCATCTTATTCGCGTGTGAAAAGGTCTCGGCTGCAAAACGTTTGTAATCAATGATCCGCCCCTCTTGCAGATGAGGCGTGTCAACCAACCGGATGTTCAGACCGCCTTCCGGCATGTCAAACTCGGGCACAGACAACTTCATACGGTCAAAAGCGCCATCGACAACCGAAGTGACCTCGATCGTGTCCTTCATCGTCTTCAGACCGACCCATAGCCCCGAAAAGCGGCTGAGCGCAAACCCGTAGATGCCGTAGTCCAGTATCTCTTGAACGCCGGCTGGGCTGACGATCGGCATATACATGTCGACCAATGACCACTCTGATTGATGCAGCACGGTCGAGCTTTCGCCAGTGTGGTCATCACCCATCGCCATCAGCACGCCGCCATGTTGGGCTGTACCTGCCATATTGGCGTGACGCATCACATCGCCAGATCGGTCAACCCCTGGCCCCTTACCGTACCAAAGGCCAAACACGCCGTCGAAACGTCCGTCTCCGCGTAGTCCCGCCTGTTGACTGCCCCACAGGGCGGTTGCCGCCAAATCTTCGTTCAGGCCGTACTGAAAGGTGATGTCACTTTCGGTCAGCTGTTTTTGGGCGCGGGTCATCTGCAGGTCAACTGCACCCAGTGGTGAGCCCCGATACCCGGTCACCAGACCAGCTGTATTCAGTCCCGCCTGCGTGTCGCGCGCCTTTTGCATCAACATCAGCCGCACAAGAGCTTGCGTGCCATTCAGAAGAATGGGGTTTTTGTTTAGATCAAAGCGGTCATTCAGCGATATTTTTGGCTGACTCATCAGACGCCTCCCCTCGTCAGATCAGTGTGCTACATTTTTCTCCATTTTAGGTCATAATTTCTGACCTGGATAGTATTTATCCTCTGAATCCTGAGGTTTTCAGCCTTTGAATGTAGAAGTTGTTATCTATTTCATATAGGCGTTCCGAAGAATAACGAAAGTTGCGGCGATGGATTGGGACAAGCTTAGGATATTTCACGCAGTTGCGGATGCTGGCAGTCTGACTCACGCTGGCGACAAGTTGAATCTGTCGCAATCGGCCGTCAGTCGGCAGATCAGAGCGCTTGAAGAATCGCTCGATTCGACCCTGTTTCACCGCCACGCTCGCGGCCTGATATTGACTGAACAGGGCGAACTGTTGTTCGACGCAACATCGGCCATGTCAAAACGTCTGGATGCAGCAGCAGCGCGCATCCGCGACAGCGAAGAAGAAGTATTTGGCGTTTTACGCGTCACGACCACCTTCGGTTTTGGAACTCTGTGGCTGGCCCCTCGTCTGCCGAAACTCTACGAACAATACCCTGACCTCAACATCGACCTGATGCTGGAAGAACGCGTGCTTGACCTGCCAATGCGAGAGGCTGACGTCGCCATCCGCATGAAGGAGCCAAGCCAGGCCGATCTTGTTCGTAAGCGCCTCATGACCGTTCAGATGCAGCTGTACGCAACAGAAGAATATCTTGAGGCCAATGGCGGCATGCTGTCTTCATTGGAAGAAATATCCAATCACCGATTGATTTGTCAGACACCTGCAGCACCGCAAGTTGGCGCAAGTGCCGCCATGGTGCGTCATTTAATGACGTATAATCCCGGTTCACTGCTGACTGTGAACAACTACTTTGGAGTGCTTCAGGGCGTCCTGCATAACCTTGGTATTGGTGTCTTGCCGGACTACGTGACACAGGGCCTCCCGAACGTCGTTCCCATTCTGTCGGATATCGAAAGCGCTGATGTCCCCGTTTACCTCGCCTACCCCGAGGAATTGCGTCATTCCAAACGTGTTGCCGCCTTCCGCGATTTTGTTCAGGAAGAGATTGTCGCACAGCGCAAGCAGTTGAAGCAGATGGGAAAACTCTAGCTATGCATAAATGGCATAGCGGACATGACCTAATATCAGTCTGAAAAATCTTGATCGTTAACAAAGTGATCCCTAAATGAGCAATCGAAGGCGGTGATGCTGAAACGCTCATCATCTTCATACCTCCCTGTTGGACTATGGCCGAGCTTAGTGCTCGGCCTTTTTTTTGGTTTTTTGCCATCTAGGTCAAATCAGGCCGGTGAAACTTCTGGGAAAAAACCTCTTTCAGTCCTATGATCCCGAAAAAACAGACAATTTTTCGCGATCGAGGACACAATCTATGTTCCACCCACTCCGCCTGATAATGGCGATTATTTCCGTGGTGCTGCTGTCGGGCCCGTTATACGCCCAAACCAACGGCAGTACTGACGCTCCTGCGGCGGTGACCATCCCCGAAGATCTGACGCCCGAACAGGTGGACGATCTGGTCGCTCGGATGTCTGACGATCAGGTCCGTGCCATTTTGCTAGAGCGTTTGGACGCGGTCGCTGAACAAAAAGCCGCCGAAGCAGAGGAACGCGAAGACCCGATCAAGGAAATCAACGAAATCTGGGCCGAAATGGTTGCATCTTGGACCCATGTTGCGGTGACCTTGCCCAATATTTTTAGCGCACAAGCCCATGCCATTGAAAATTTTGTAGGAACCTTTGGGGCGAACGGCACTTTTGTCCTGATGGGCTTGATCCTGAGTGTTTTGATTGTCGGGTTCATCGCCGAAAAATTGTTCGACCTGTTAACCAGAAGATGGCACAGCAAGGCTGAACCAGCCGATGAAAACGATCTGTGGGGGGCAGTCAGCTATTTGTTCCGCCGCTTCTGCCGCGAGATTGCAGGTCTGGTTGTTTTCTACGTTGTCATCCGGGCCCTTGGACGTGGTCTTTTGTCGCCCGAACAACTGACATACGCAGCCCCATTTGTGTTCTATTTGATCTGGATACCCCGTCTGGGTGCAGCGGCTTCGCGGTTTATTCTGGCCCCGAACAAAGCGCACTACCGCTTGGTTAACATTGATGACCATTGGGCGAAGTATCTGCATCGCAACTTGATCGGCCTGCTTATCCTCATAGGCTTCACCCTGTTCCTCCTTCATTTCAACAGATTGAACGGGATCACGGGTGGCGAAACACGTATCGGGTTCTGGCTAAACGCTGCGATCCATATCTATATCGGCGTTATTGCGTGGAAAGCGCGCGAAGGTCTGTCTCAGATGATGCTGGGAACAGACCCCGACCGCACAAAGTTCGACGAAGAAGTTGCCCACTACTACCCGTATTTTGCCATCGCGGTTTCGGCGGTTATCTGGCTGTTGGTTGAATTTCTTGCCGCGCAACGTGACCCGATGTTGCGCGTCCTACTGCTCAAGGGGGCACATTTTACAACCATGTTCTGGTTGCTGATCGCTCCCGCTCTGGATACGCTGATACGCGGCCTGGTGCGTCATCTGCAGCCTCCAATGCTGGGCGAAGGCCCGGTGGCCGAACAGGCCTATAAATCCACCAAGCGCAGCTACATCCGCATTGGTCGGGTTCTGGCCGGTATTCTGGTTATCCTGATGATAGCCAGAGCCTGGGATCTGGATCTTCAGGAAATCGCGGGTGGCGGGGATGAATCCGGCAGCAAGCTGATCCAATTCTTTATCATCATCGCCGTCGGCTACATTCTGAACGAACTCGTCTCACTTTGGATCAACCGCCGTTTGGCAAAGGAACAAACCGCAGCGGATCAGAGTCCGGACGAAGAGGCCGGAGAAGGCGGTGGATCGGGTGGATCGCGCCTTGCGACGGTCCTGCCCCTCTTGCGTGTAACAGCGCAGGTGGCAATCGCTGTAATCTTTGTCCTGCTCGCGCTTGGCGCCTTGGGCATCAATATTACACCGCTTTTGGCCGGTGCCGGGGTTCTGGGTTTGGCCATCGGCTTTGGTGCTCAAAAACTGGTGGCCGATATCGTTGGTGGCATTTTCTTCCTGGTTGATGATGCTTTCCGCGTTGGCGAATACGTGGATGTCGGAGGCACCACAGGCACAGTCGAGAAGATCTCGATCCGCTCAATGCAGCTGCGCCACCACCGCGGGCCGGTGCACACAATTCCATATGGTGAGATTCAAAAGCTGACTAACTATAGTCGCGACTGGGTTATCATGAAGCTGAAGTTTACCGTACCCTTCGACACTGACCCCAATAAGGTGAAGAAGATCTTCAAAAAGATCGGTGCCGAGATGATGGAAGATGAAACCCATAAGGATGGATTCTTGCAGCCCTTCAAGTCTCAAGGCGTGTTCGACTTTGACGACGTCGGCATGATCATTCGCGGCAAGTTCATGGCCAAACCGGGCAAACAATTCACCCTACGTAAGGAAATCTTCAACCGTGTGAAAGCCGCGTTCAAAGAAAACGGTATCGACTTTGCCCGCAGAGAGGTGCGCGTCGCAATACCCGGTTTGGATGAAGCTGAACATCTGAACGAAGAGCAAAAAACTGCGATTGGTGCAGCGGCTGGAGAAATTGCGAACCAGCAAGCCGAACAGCAGGAACAAAAGCCTGGTTCTGGACACGGCGCGCCTAAATAAGAACTAGCGTCCAACACAACAAAAGGCCGCCCATCACGGTTGTCGGGCGGCCTTTTTCTTGTCGGATATTAAAACGAAACTCCTTGGCACCAGTCTTAACTCTTTCAACTGACGCGCCCTTGCCCTAAAAGGCGCGCAATCTCGGCCACCTTGAGAATAGGAATGACGATGCAAGAGCCCGCCATCACACCGGATTTGATTGCCGCCCACGGATTGAAGCCCGACGAATACGACATGATCCTTGAGATCATCGGCCGCGAGCCGACCTTCACCGAGCTTGGCATTTTTTCGGCCATGTGGAACGAGCACTGCTCTTACAAGTCTTCAAAGAAATGGCTGCGTACCTTGCCCACCTCGGGGCCTCAAGTGATCTGCGGGCCGGGCGAAAATGCCGGCGTTGTCGATATAGGTGATGGACAAGCCGTCGTGTTCAAAATGGAGAGCCACAACCACCCCTCTTATATCGAACCTTATCAAGGCGCCGCGACCGGAGTCGGTGGTATTTTGCGCGATGTCTTCACCATGGGTGCACGTCCTATCGCGTCGATGAATGCGCTGTCTTTCGGTGAACCCGGGCACCACAAGACCCGACAACTGGTTAACGGTGTTGTCGAAGGCATTGGCGGGTATGGTAACTGCTTTGGCGTACCTTGTGTCGGCGGAGAAGTGCGCTTCCACCCGGCGTATAACGGCAACTGCCTTGTAAACGCATTCGCCGCTGGTTTGGCTGACAGCGACAAGATTTTCTATTCAGCAGCGTCGGGCGTTGGCATGCCCGTGGTTTACCTGGGTGCAAAAACCGGCCGCGATGGCGTCGGCGGTGCCACCATGGCCTCAGCTGAGTTCGACGACACTATTGAGGAAAAACGTCCCACCGTTCAGGTCGGCGACCCTTTCACCGAAAAGCGTCTGATGGAAGCAACACTCGAGCTGATGCAAACCGGTGCCGTCATTTCTATTCAGGATATGGGAGCCGCTGGCTTGACCTGCTCCGCCGTTGAAATGGGCGACAAAGGTGGCCTGGGCGTTCGGCTTGATCTGGAAAACGTACCGCAGCGTGAAGAGAACATGACCGCATACGAGATGATGCTGTCGGAATCTCAGGAACGTATGCTGATGGTTCTCAAGCCTGAGCTTGAGGCCGAAGCACGCGCCGTGTTCGAAAAATGGGATCTGGATTTCGCCATCGTCGGCGAAACCATTGCGGAAGACCGGTTCCTGATTGTTCACAATGGAGAGGTCAAAGCCGATCTGGTTCTGTCCAAGCTGTCATCAACGGCGCCGGAATATGACCGCCCTTGGGTCGCAACACCCAAAGCAGAAGAACTGGCCGAGGTACCTCAGATCGACCCTATTGACGGTCTGCGCGCCCTGCTCTCCTCGCCCAACTACGCCGGAAAGCAATGGGTCTATGAACAGTATGACACGATGGTCATGGCCGACAGCGCTCGCACCCCGGGTCTGGGCGCGGGTATGGTTCGCGTGCATGGCACGAACAAAGCACTTGCTTTTACCAGCGATGTGACCCCGCGCTACGTTCGCGCTAATCCGGTCGAAGGCGGTAAACAGGCGGTGGCTGAATCCTACCGCAACCTGACCGCCGTGGGGGCCAAACCACTGGCAACCACCGACAACCTGAACTTCGGCAATCCCGAAAAACCCGAAATCATGGGTCAGTTCGTTGGCGCGATTCAGGGTATCGGTCAGGCGGTGGCCGCGTTGGATATGCCCATCGTTTCGGGCAACGTCTCGCTTTATAACGAGACCGACGGTCAGGCAATTCTGCCGACGCCGACCATCGGTGCGGTTGGCCTGTTGAACCACAGCGATGAAATCATCGGCAACGAAGTGCGCGAAGGTCATGTTGCTCTGGTTATCGGGGAAACCAACGGTCACTTGGGGCAATCGGCCCTGCTGGCCGAGGTTTTCAACCGTGAAGATGGCGACGCGCCTCACGTGGATCTGGACGCCGAAAAACGCAACGGTGAGTTCATTCGCGCAAATCGCGGAATGATCAAAGCCTGCACCGACCTAGGAGATGGTGGTCTTGCATTGGCTGCGTTTGAACTGGCCGAGGCAGCGGGTGTTGGCGTTCACCTGGATGAGGCATCGACCGAATTTTTGTTCGGTGAAGACCAGGCCCGCTACTTGGTTGCCTGCAACTTCGATCAAGCCGAGGCGCTTATGATCACCGCCGGTCAAGCCGGTGTCCCGCTGGTTTCGGTTGGTCGCTTTACCGGTGAGTCGGTAAAGATCGGAAACTCCGAAGCACCACTCGCCGAATTGGCGGACACATTCCGTGGCAGCTTCGCCGCCGCCGTTGCCTGATCACCCATCAGAACTAAATTGGAAAACCTGCGCCTAGAATGGCGCAGGTTTTGTCGTTTCAATCCCCTCATCACACCCTTGCACGCCTCGACCGGGCGCTCTACATCTTGGGAAAGATCTTCAGGAGTAACCTACATGCCGATGAGCGCCCACGAAATCGAACACCTGCTGCGCGAAGCCTTTCCAGATGCGGAAATCCAGGTCGGCGGCAGTGACGGCGTCCACATGTCCGCCATGGTCGTGGACGAAAGCTTTCGCGGGAAAAACCGGGTTCAACAGCAGCGCGCGGTCTATGCTGCGTTGAAAGGCAAAATGGACGGCCCGGACGGAGAGCTGCACGCGCTGGCACTGACCACGAAAGTTCCTGAATGACCCTAACAACCCGCCATTTTGTTAAACCGAAGATATCTGAACAATGAGCGGGTGGCTTTCTTGGGTTGCAATAATTGCCTTGTTGGTAGTTGCCGCTGCCCTGATCGAAGCCTATTTGAAGCGCAACAGAAAACGGAACATCGCCGATATGCGTCCGGACCCGGACAAGATAAGCAAGGTCGGCGGGATTGAACGATACGGGCTGGATCCCTTAGCCCTTGCACAGGCCGAACACCGACGGTTGGAGGAAGAAGGATGGACCTCCGATCCGTCAAAGACCGAAACGAACACCCCGAATACGGGTGAAGAGGACAAGCAAGATGACCGACGTTAAGACTCAGATCGACGAAATCGTCAAAGCCAACGATGTGGTGTTGTATATGAAAGGCACCAAAGAGATGCCGCAATGCGGGTTCTCATCACGCGTTGCAGGCGTTTTGAACTATATGGGCGTAGACTACACCGACGTAAACGTGCTTGCCGACGAAGAAGTACGCCAAGGTATTAAGGATTATACTGACTGGCCAACAGTACCGCAGCTGTTCGTCAAAGGCGAATTCGTTGGCGGTTGTGACATCGTCACCGAGATGACTCTGTCGGGTGAGCTGGATACTTTGTTTGACGAAAACGAAGTCGGCTACAACAAAGATGCAGCCGACAAAATTCGTGAAGCGAACGCTGGCTAATCAGCGACTGACGCAGTTTTCCATGATGACTTGCTCACTGGCGGCATCCGCACCTGTCGCCAGATAGCTAACCGTTGCTTCCCATCCCTTGGAACGCAGGATGTAGGTCCCTACTCCGCCTTCGGATTCGTAACGAATGCCCGATCCGCTTTCAGTCTGGCGCAGGGTGACGAGCTGATTATCCACCATCATCGCTGCCGCACTGGATCCGTCGGGTGCGTTAAAATAAGCAACTTGCAGTGGAATTCCGTTTTGACATGTAAATGTCACAGGAAGAATATCGATCTCAGCCCAAGCCAAGCTGCCCGGCACCGCTAACAGCGCTGCGCAGGCCAGCGTCTTCAGTTTTTTCATCCGGCGGACCTTTCTTCGATCACCGAGGCCAACGCTTCGGCCCTTGCGGCCAACTCGGCCAAGGTGTCCGTCACTGAAGGAGGAACCACTGCGACCTCGATGCGTTCGGGCGCAGGCTGCGGCATGTTTCTTAGCCTATGAAGCTCGGCTTCAACTTCGGCCAGCTTGGCTTCAAGCGCCTTTATTTGATCGTCGGTTCCAGCTGCTTTGTCAGCTAGCATAAGCCCAGCCATCAGCAACATCCGCGACTCTGGCATACGACCGATCTGATCAGACAGAACCTGGGCCTCGTCATCTAGCATTTTGGCGGCCGAGTGTAGAAATGATTCTTCACCTTCTTGGCACGAAACGTCAAAGCCGCGCCCGCCGATTTGAATAGTTACCTCGGGCATTATTCAACCTCCCCTTCCGCCAATTTCGCCTTGGACAACAAGGGTTCTAATCGGGCCAGTACTGCATGCGCCTCGGCTGCGTCCGTCGCCTGAGCTGCGCGTGTGGCCTCTAGTTCGGCTACCGTGGCCCGGTTTAGCAGATCAGCGTCTGAAATGCCTTCTGCCGCGGCCGCCCGCAACTCATCAACTGATTGTCGCAATTGTTCATTGGCTTTGCGCATCCGCTGTAGGTCGTCATCCAATCGGGACATCGCGGCACCGTGGCTTGAGCGTTCAGCGCGTAACATATCCAATTCGGCGCTCAGCTCTGCTACGCGTTCACTATCCGCCAGCTCTGATCTTAGACGCGCATTTTCAGCTTGAACTTCTTGTGCCGAAGCAACTGCTGCTTTCAGTTCAGTGTTTTCGTCCTGGACCGCTTGCACCGCGGTTACAGCAGCCTTCAATTGTGAATTTTCGGCTTTAAGCGCCTCGAGTTCGTCTTGGTTTTCAAGAGCTTCCTTGGCTGCGGCCAGCTCTGAACGCGCCGCTTCAACCGCAGTCAGCTTTGCAGTTGCCTCGGCCAATTGTTCTCGCAATGCAGCGTTTTCAGCGTCCGCCGCCGGTGCTGTGCGCAGGCTTTCCATGTCAGCACGCATAGCGCTGACTTCTTGATCATGCCGTTCTTTTAGTGTTTTCAGACGTTCTTCCAATTGCGCATTGGCAACGCGTTCGTCATCCAATGCCGCGCGCAAAGTATCATCACTGCCACCACCGTCCGGTGCCACATCTCTCAGCGCCTCTACGCCGGTTCCGATCCGGTCAATCGCAGCAACGATACGACGCTGTAATTCTTCGATCTGGCTCATGCCCCTGCCACCTCATTTTCAAGGTTCGTTCGTTTCGTGGCTGCATCCGAATCAATGTAGCCCGCGTCTTGACCTAGTCTAACCGAACAAGGCGCAAAATACCCACTGTTTGCTTTCAATTACTTGGACTGCATTCTTGAACCACGCTTACATCCAAACCACTTCGAAACACCTAGTTCCGCTTGCACTTTGGGGGGTGGATGGTATTGAGCGCCCATCTGCCTGTAATCCAAAGGAACAACGCCCGTGGACCTGACTGCGCTGCGCAATGCCAACCCCGAACACTGGGACAAAGCTGCGGCCATCCGCACCCTGACCCTTGATGCTGTCGCCGCCGCCAATTCTGGCCATTCCGGCATGCCAATGGGCATGGCCGATGTTGCGACCGTGCTGTTTGAAAAGCACCTGAAATACGACGCCTCGGCCCCGAACTGGCCGGACCGCGACCGGTTTATCCTGTCAGCGGGTCACGGTTCGATGCTGATTTATTCGCTGCTTTATCTTACTGGTCATGGCGACGTGACGCTTGAGGAAATCAAAAACTTCCGCCAATTGGGCGCGAAAACCGCAGGCCATCCCGAGAACTTCCTAGTTGATGGAATTGAAACAACGACTGGTCCGCTCGGTCAGGGTATTTCAAACGCCGTCGGCTTTGCCATGGCCGAGGAAATCCAGCGCGCGCATTACGGTAAAAAGGTTGTCGATCACTACACCTACGTGATCGCTGGCGATGGCTGCCTGATGGAAGGCGTTAGCCAAGAAGCGATCACTCTGGCTGGACGGCATGAGCTGAGCAAGTTGGTTGTCTTCTGGGATAACAACAACATCACCATCGACGGAACCGTCGACATGGCCGACCGCACCGATCAGGTGCGTCGCTTCGCGGCCTCGGGCTGGCATGTCATTGAGATCGACGGACATGATCCGAAAGCCATTGATGCGGCCATCGTTGAGGCGAAGAAGTCAAGCAAACCGACCATGATCGCGTGTGAAAGCCATATCGCATTGGGTCATGCGGCGCAGGGCACTTCGAAAGGTCACGGTGCGCTGACCGATCAGGAACAGCTGAAAGCGGCAAAAGAAGGCTATGGCTGGCCGCATGATGCGTTCGAAATTCCGGCCAACATAAAATCCGCTTGGGAAGCCATCGGCGCTCGTGGAGTGACCGAGCGCGCAGCCTGGGAGGAGCGTTTTGCGCAACTGTCCGAGCGCAAACAGGCTGAGTTCAACCGTGCCTATGCGTTTGAAGCACCTAAGAAGCTGGCGAGCGCCATCCGCGCGTTCAAAAAGCAGGTGTCGGAAGATCAGCCGAAAATGGCGACCCGTGCTTCGTCTGAAAAGGTTCTAAACGTCGTGAACCCGATCATGACCGAGACCGTTGGCGGCTCGGCAGACCTGACCGGTTCGAACAATACCAAGTCGGCTGATATGGGTGTTTTTCTGCCGGAAAACCGTAAGGGCCGCTATATCCACTACGGCATCCGCGAACACGGTATGGCCGCTGCAATGAACGGGATGGCTCTGCACGGTGGCATCCGCCCCTATGGCGGTACGTTCATGGCGTTCACAGACTATGCCCGCCCATCCATGCGACTGGCGGCCCTGATGAAAATCCCGTCGGTCTTTGTGATGACCCACGACTCGATTGGCCTTGGCGAAGACGGTCCAACCCACCAGCCGGTCGAGCATCTGGCCATCTCGCGCGCGACGCCAAACACCTATGTGTTCCGCCCCGCCGACACGGTTGAGACGGCTGAAGCTTGGGAACTGGCGCTGACCTTCAAGGACAGCCCCTCGGTCCTGTCGCTGACCCGTCAGGGCGTGCCGACCGTTCGCAAGGATCACAAGACCAAGAACCTCGTAGCTCAGGGTGCCTATGTTCTGGCCGAGGCCGAGGGTAAACGTCAGGCCATCCTGATAGCCACTGGGTCCGAGGTGTCTCTGGCAATGGAAGCCAAAGCGATGCTTGAAGCCGAAGGCATCGGCACCCGCGTCGTTTCGATGCCCTGCATGGAGCTGTTCGCGCAACAAGACGAAGCCTACCGCAAGCGCGTCCTACCTGCTGGACCCGTGCGCGTTGGCATCGAAGCCGCCGTCCGTGCCGGTGGTTGGGACCGCTGGCTATTGGGTGAACGTGGTCGCGAAGCCAAGGCCGGTTTCATCGGCATGTCGAGCTTTGGTGCATCCGCCCCTGCCGGTGAATTGTACAAGCATTTCGGCATCACCGCCGAAGCAACTGCTGCGAAGGTTAAAGAGCTTTTGGGTTAACCACGAAACTTTGAAACGAGAAAACGCCGACTTTAAGAGTCGGCGTTTTTTTATGACTGCCCGGGAGGCGTATAAACTTCCTTGACCGTCTTGTAAGTCTCAAGCGCATCTTTGTATTCGTTCCAGTCGTAAAGAGGAACGGATTTCAGCTTCTCGTTTGAACCTAATACGTTAGCGGACATTTCGATTGCAAGAAAATCGCTCATCTTAGGAAAATCGCAAATAAAAGCGATGTGATAATCCTGGCCTAAGAGGCCGTAAAATCCGAGCAGTTTACCCCCCGCAGCTTCTACAGCTTTTCGCGCCATTTCCTCTCGGTTAAGTTCCCCCTCGACTACCGCCGCAAGTGCCTGAGGTGTAAACTGTGCCATTAGCATGAAAAGTGGCATAACCTTCTCCTATTAGTATCGAATTTGCGTCTGAGAATGTGGACCAATCAATGCACGCAAGATTGTCGCGTGCGCCGCGATCATAGCATTCAAACGCGTTCAACACACCGACAGGTGACGCGCGGAAGGCTGCACAAGATTTTTTTGGACTTTCGGAATTGGTTTTTTCTTAGGATTTTCGGGATTGGAACTTGACCATGAGCGGCGAAATCAATCGAGTTGCCACCGGGATCAGAACAAATCCCCAAGCTAAGCCGAAGATACCATCCATAGTTGCTTTGGATATCCATTCAACCGCCTCGACCCATTGCTCAGAAACGGAGTGTCCAATGGCATAAGCCAAATCATGGATGTGGTGGCCCAGCCAGCCAAAGCCCAAAACTTCCATGCCATGAATGACGATTGACCCACCAACCCACAACATCGCAGCCGTGCCAACAATCGACAGGGTCTTCATCACGCCGGGCATCGCCTTAACCAGTCCTCGCCCCAACCCACGACCGACAGGCGTTGGTGCATTTTGGGCCAGATATAGCCCCACGTCATCCATCTTAACGATCAGCGCAACAGAACCATAAACCGCCACAGTCACACCAATTCCAACAACTGCGAGCGTTGCCGCCTGCATCCACAGATTTGGTGCCTCAATCGCCGCTAGTGCAATGGTCATAATTTCCGCTGAGAGGATGAAATCCGTCTTGATCGCGCCTTTGACCTTCTGCTCCTCCAGATGACCTGGGTCTCGTACGTTCATATCTTCTTCAATGACATGGCTGCCGTGAGGGAATAGCACGTGAAAGATTTTCTCAGCGCCTTCGAAGCATAAGTAAGAGCCGCCAATCATCAGCAAAGGCGTGATCAGCCAAGGCGCAAAATTGGCCAGCAACAAAGCGACTGGTAGCAACAGAACGATTTTGTTGAAAACAGATCCACGCGCTATGCGCCAAATTATTGGTAATTCGCGCGCGGGCGCAAAGCCTTGAACGTATTTCGGGGTGACAGCTGCATCATCGATGATAACACCCGCGGTTTTGGCCCCGGCCTTTCCCGCAGCAGCAACCACATCGTCCACCGATGCCGCAGCAACTTTGGCGATCCCCGCCACATCATCCAAAAGGGCCAACAGACCGCTCATGGCGTATCCTTTCCTGTCACCTGTCGCAAGTGGACCCTACCCGATCCCGCAGCTAGCGCAAGCGTTAGCGCAATCGTCACAGGTTTGCGCTAACACCTTAAAAATATGTTTCTTTTACTCTTTTGGGATTCAATTTTCACCGCTATATGGCCTGCAACGCAAGCCCATTTTGGAGACGTCATATGACCATCAAGGTCGGTATCAATGGTTTTGGCCGCATCGGCCGCTGCACCCTGTCGCACATTGCCGCGTCGGGACGTAACGACATCGAAGTGATCAAGGTCAACGCAACCGGCCCATTGGAAACCTCGGCACATCTTTTGAAATACGACAGCATCCATGGACGTTTTCCTCGTGACATCGCAGTAAATGGAAACACCATGGACTTGGGTCGTGGCCCGATGGAAATGTTTTCGACTTACGACATGAACGAGCTGGACTGGGACGGCTGCGACGTTGTTCTGGAATGCACCGGTAAGTTCAACGACGGAACCAAGGCAAAAACTCACATGGAACGTGGGGCTGGCAAAGTTCTATTGTCCGCGCCAGGTATTAACGTTGACAAGACCATCGTTTTCGGTGTGAACCACAACACTTTGACCGCGAACGACAATATGGTTTCCAACGGGTCTTGCACCACGAACTGCCTTGCTCCGCTTGCTAAGGTTTTGGACGAAGGTATTGGTATCGAAAACGGTATCATGACCACGATCCACGCTTACACGGGTGACCAACCGACTTTGGATCGTCGCCACAGCGACCTGTACCGCGCTCGCGCTGCCGCAATGTCAATGATTCCGACCTCGACCGGTGCCGCCAAAGCCCTGGGTGAGGTCTTGCCAAACCTGAAAGGACGTTTGGATGGGTCCGCGATCCGCGTCCCTACCCCAAATGTCTCGGCTGTTGACCTGACCTTCCGCGCAACACGCGAAGTCACTGTAGAAGAAGTTAATGAAATCGTCCGCGAAGCAGCGCAAGGCCCGATGCAGCGAGTGCTTGGCTATGAACCTGCACCGCTGGTCTCAACCGATTTCAACCACACCGAAGAAAGTTCAATCTTCGCGCCGGACCAGACCCGCGTTGTCGATGGCCGCTTAGTTCGAGTTTTGGCGTGGTATGACAACGAATGGGGCTTCTCGGTTCGCATGGCCGACGTTGCAGTCGCGATGGGCCGCCTTAACTAAGACCAATTTGGATTATTGATCCTTTTAGTTCGCTCAGGTTATCTGGGCGGACTTTTTCGTTTGGGGACACTATGACCAACCAAATTGCTATCTGGCTTGGCCTCTTGATCCTCGGTGGGTTCGTTCTGGACTATGCCTTGTTCGGACCAGAGCATTTGGTCTTCCTAGGTAAGAAACTTTACGCCTTTCTGGACTGGCTCGCCTTCTGGCGCTGACCGAGGTTTTACTTGACATTTCCACCAATCTAGCTTTGTTAGCGCTAACTTCATTTTGCTGACATTCGGACGGAGCGGAACATGACACTCAAGCTGGCTATCAACGGATTTGGACGGATCGGACGCGGCGTTTTGCGCGCGGTAATAGAAGCCGGTCGTACAGACGTAGAAATTGTCGCTATTAATGATCTCGGTAAGCCCGAAATGAACGCGCATCTGTTCGAATTTGACAGTGTGCATGGTCGCTATCCTCATAAAGTGACACTGTCAGACGAAGGTATGGATGTAGGTGCCGGACCAATCCGCCTGACGAGCGAACGCGACCCTGAGGCGCTGAATTGGTCGGACGTGGACGTCGTACTGGAATGCACTGGCGTTTTCCGCACCCGTGAGGCGGCCGAACGCCACTTGAAGAATGGCTCAAAGAAAGTGCTTATTTCGGCGCCCGCACGTGGCGATGGCGCCGTTAAGACAATTGTATTTGGCGTCAACGATAGCGAATTGACTGCAGAAGATTTGGTTGTCTCGAACGCCTCTTGCACCACCAACTGCCTGTCGCCGGTTGCCGCTGCTTTGGATGATGGCCTTGGAATCGTGCACGGCAACATGACCACCGTTCATGCCTATACTGCTAGCCAACCGGTTCACGACACGGCAGGAAAGGATCCCTACCTGTCGCGTGCGGCTGCCCTGTCAATGATCCCAACCACGACCGGTGCTGCCGCTGCCGTTGGATTGGTTCTACCGAAACTAGCCGGAAAGTTGACCGGTCAGGCGATCCGTGTTCCCACCCCGAATGTGTCGGTCGTTGATCTGGTGGCCGAAGTTTCGCGCCCGACGACTGAAGAAGAGGTCAACGCGCTGTTCGTTGAAGCTGCAGCTAAAATCCCCGGCGTTCTGGCCGCAGAAAGCCGCCCACTGGTTTCGATGGACTTCAATCACGATGCCCACAGTTCGACCGTGTCGCTTGTCGAAACCAAAGTTACTGATGGCACAATGGTCCGCGTATTGGCCTGGTACGACAACGAATGGGGTTTCTCGAACCGGATGCTGGATACTGCCGCCGCGATGGGTGCGTTAACCTAACCGCTCACGCAGAGCTGAGTTTACACGGGGCGTAACGAATTTCGACACGTCCCCATTTAAACGAGCGATCTCTTTAACCAGTTTCGAGGCGATAGCCTGATGCCGCGCCTCAGCCATAAGAAACACCGTTTCGATTGAATCATCCAAAGCGCGGTTCATTCCAACCATCTGGAATTCATATTCAAAGTCCGCCACAGCGCGAAGCCCTCGCACAATGATCTGAGCACCCACGTCGCGTGCACAGTCGATCAATAGGTTTTCAAAGGGATGGGCGACGATTTCGGTTCCGGTCTGTTCCGTCAGATGTGCGCATTCGGCCTCGATCATGGCCACGCGTTCTTCCAGTGAAAACAACGGCCCCTTATCTCGATTGATGGCAACACCTATTACCAACTTATCCACCAAAGCCGAGGCACGGCGGATAATATCGATGTGGCCCAGAGTAATCGGGTCAAAGGTTCCGGGGTAAAGACCAACCCGCATCACACTCTCCTGCGTTCTGGAAGTTCTGCGCCAGCAAACACAAGATAACTGTCGGCGCAAGAGGTTGCTGGTTGCCCAGACCGGTTAGTGGCCCATAATCATACCCTGAAGGGCGTCTTTTTCCATGGCCAACTCAGTCAGTTGCGCCTTAACCACGTCCCCGATCGTCACAATGCCAACCAGTTTTCCGTCCTCGACAACAGGCATGTGGCGAAAGCGACCCTCGGTCATCCGGGTCATGATGTCCTTAACAGTTTCCTGACGCGTAGCTGTGACAAGGTCTCGGGTCATATATTGCGAGACCGGCTGGTTCAAACAACCGCTACCACTGGCCGCTAGTTCACGAACAATATCCCGCTCAGACAAGATACCAACGGCGGTTACACCACTATCCTCTGACACGATAACAGTACCAATCCGCTTTTCTGCCAGGATTTTCGAAGCCTCTGAGACTGTCGCTGAAGGTTCGACCGTCACCACGCCTTCTGTCGCTTTGGATTTCAGAATGGCCTGAACGAGCATGAAGAACACCTCCGGAATTATGAACTTATCCAAAGCGTTGCGCGATTGGATCGACCTGTCAAGCGTCGGCGTCGGCTTCTAACCGCGCAACTTCGTCACGGAGACCTCGTGTTAGGGCCTCGGCAAAGCGGTTCAGTCGTTCGTTACGCTGATCTCCCTGATGTCGCACCAGATAGAAGCTTCGCGTTAAACTCATTTGATCCGTCAAGATTTTCCGAAGGTTCGGATGAAAAGGTAAAGTGAAGTCATGGGCAACGCACACCCCTGTGCCCAGCGACACCTGCCGCAGCTGAACGGAAACCGAATTCGATGCAAGCGCGACACGGTCAATGCCGATATCATTGAGATAATCCAATTCGCGGTCGAAGATCATGTCTGGGATATAGCCAATCAAACGATGCCCCTTCAAATCTGCGACCGAGTGGATTGGATCATGTCGATCAAGGTATTCCATTGCAGCAACCATGTGCAGTTTGTAATCGCTGACTTTCTTCACCACCAATTTGCCTGCAGTTGGGGCGCTAACCGTGATGGCCATATCCGCCTCTCGCCGAGAGAGGTTGATGATCCTTGGCAGGGCAAGAATCTGGATGTCCAAGTCGGGATTTGCATCGCTGATTTTTGCGCAAACCTGCGGTAGCAGATAATTCGCGCTTCCGTCCGGCGCGCCGATCCGAATCTGACCACTTAACAACTTGGTTGATCCGGTTACGGCGCCAGCAGCCGCACGCATCGCTTCTTCGGCTTGCAAACCATGCTCCAAAAGGCGTTCACCCGCAGTCGTCAGCACGTAGCCCTGATGCGATTTCGTGAAAAACAATGCATCCATGTTCGCTTCCAAACGGGCAATTCGCCGCCCGACCGTCGCGGGATCCATCTTAAGAATACGGCCTGCCGAGGACAGGCTTTCCTCGCGCGCTACGGCCAGAAACACGCGCATATCATCCCAATTTGGATCCATCTCGTTCCTTTTGCATTTTTGCAAAGCGATTTTGAAATATTGCCTCTGTTCGCGGAATTTTTGCAAGTCTAAACTGCGCGCAAATTATCGGAGGAGTTTTCGATGCTAGACCTGACCCATTTCCTCAACGGCGAGCAAACCGCTGGCACATCCGGCCGGTTCGGTGAAGTCTTTAACCCCGCAACGGGCGAAGTTCAGTACAAATGTCCGATGGCGAGCGCTGCTGAAACAACCGCAGCCATCGAGCAAGCAGCGATTGCCCAACCAGCATGGGGTGCTACCAACCCGCAAAAACGCGCGCGCGTCATGATGGCGATGGTTCACCTGATGAACCGCGACATGGACAAACTGGCCGAAGCGCTGAGCCGCGAACACGGTAAGACCATTCCTGACGCCAAAGGTGACTTGCAGCGTGGTCTGGAAGTTATCGAATACTGCATCGGCGCGCCTCAGATGCTGAAAGGTGAGTTTACGGACAGCGCCGGCCCTGGCATCGACATGTATTCCATGCGGCAACCGCTGGGTGTTGTGGCCGCGATCATGCCGTTCAATTTCCCTGCTATGATGCCTCTGTGGCATGTCGGCCCGGCGCTTGCCTGCGGGAACGCGGTTGTTTTGAAACCGTCCGAACGTGACCCGTCAGTCCCGCTGATGCTGGCTGAACTGTTCGTCGAAGCGGGGCTGCCAAAGGGTGTATTCCAAGTCGTCAACGGCGACAAAGAAGCCGTAGACACTCTTCTGGACAGCGAAATCATTCAAGGCGTCAGCTTTGTTGGGTCTACTCCAATCGCTCATTACATTTATTCTCGCGCAACGGCCAACGGCAAACGCGCGCAGTGTTTTGGCGGCGCCAAAAACCACATGATCGTTATGCCCGATGCAGATTTGGATCAGGCAGCCGATGCGCTGGTTGGTGCCGGTTTCGGCGCTGCTGGCGAACGCTGCATGGCGGTCTCAGTCGCTGTGCCTGTTGGCGAAGAAACAGCTGACGCGTTGATCGAAAAACTGATCCCGCGTGTAGAAAAGCTGAAGGTCGGCCCATACACTGCGGGAGACGATGTGGATATGGGCCCGGTCGTGACCGGAGCGGCAAAGGAACGTATCCTTGGCCTGATCAACTCGGGCGTGGAACAGGGCGCGGAACTTGTCGTCGACAACCGTGACTTTAGTCTGCAGGGGTACGAAGATGGCTTCTTCGTCGGCCCGCATCTGTTCGACCGTGTGACGCCCGAAATGGACATCTACAAACAAGAGATCTTTGGCCCTGTCCTTTCGACCGTTCGTGCTGGTTCCTATGAGGAAGCGCTGAAGCTGGCCATGGACCACGAATACGGCAACGGCACCGCGATCTTCACCCGCGATGGCGACACCGCTCGTGACTTTGCTAGCCGCGTGAACATCGGGATGGTCGGTATCAACGTTCCGATCCCAGTGCCGCTGGCCTATCACACCTTCGGCGGCTGGAAGAAATCCATGTTTGGCGATCTGAACCAGCACGGTCCCGACAGTTTCAAGTTCTACACACGAACCAAGACAGTGACCGCGCGCTGGCCCTCGGGCATTAAAGAAGGTGGCGAATTCAACTTCAAAGCAATGGACTGATTGCCACCAGATTAGTACTCCGACAAACCCGACCCCTCTTAGGCCGGGTTTTTTTTCGGCAACGCGCCTCCAATACGAGCAGCTTCACGATAAATTTAGTTCAAGAACCCTAGAAATACTGGGCAATGACCAATAATTTACCGGCAACTTATTGCTCGAGCATTTCCTGAACCGGAGGCCAACTTGTCGAATCCCCGCATGACCCGACGCTCTGCGTTGTTGGGCGCAGCATCTCTACTGGCGACGCCCGCCATCGTTCGTGCGCAAAGCACGGATGCCTTCCCAACTGACGAAGACGCGATCAGCACGCAGCTGCCGGTGCGCCGCAATGTCTCTTCGTTCTCGCAACAGAATTGGCAAGATCACTTCGATGAACTGGGTGCCGGCTGTCTACTGGCAGATATCACCAGCCGCGCGGTTCATTATTGGGGCCCAGACGGAACCTACAAGCTGTACCCGAGTTCAGTTCCGATGAGCGAAGAGCTGACCAAACGTGGTTACACCAAGGTTGTTCGCAAGACCGAGTTCCCAAGCTGGACCCCGACCGCCAATATGCGTGAACGTGACCCAACTTTGCCCGTTCGCATGGAAGGGGGCGATCCCGGAAACCCACTTGGCACGCGTGCCATGTATCTGGGTTGGCCTGCGTATCTGGTTCACGGCACACATGATACGCGTAAAATCGGCCGTCAGAGCTCCTCCGGCTGCATCGGCCTGTACAATCAACATGTTGAGGAGCTTTATCCTCTGGTCCAAATCGGGACTCAGGTCAGACTGGTCTGAATACAAAAGCCCCGGCCATCAGGACCGGGGCTTTCTTGTTCTGTAGATGATTTTTTATTCCGGCAAGATCACCGCATCGACCACATGGATCACACCATTGCTGGTTTCGATGTCAGCTTGAATGACCTCAGCATCGTTGACTTTAACGCCGTTCTTCGCGTTAACGCTCAGACGATCACCCTGTACGGTCAGCACCTTCGCGCGCTTACCAGCGATATCGCCGGACATTACTTTTGCTGGTACCACGTGGTAGGTCAGAATTTCGACCAGCTGGTCCTTATTTTCAGGCAATAGCAATGTTTCTACTGTACCTTCTGGCAGAGCAGCAAACGCCTCGTCCGTCGGTGCGAAAACGGTGAACGGGCCATCGCTTTTCAAAGTGTCTACTAGACCGGCTGCTTGAACTGCAGCGACCAAGGTATTGAAGGATCCTGCCGATACGGCGGTGTCTACGATGTCGGCAGCTTGCGCCTTCACAGGCAAAGTCAGGGCAAATGCGGCGGCGGCGCCCATTAAAGTGCGGCGGAACATGGCTGTTGTCTCCTCTCCAGCTAGTTATGGAAAGGACTACGGGCGTTTTGCCGCACCGGATCACTCTGAGATCATTTTTCTTTGACCTGAACCCAGATACTTTGGGCGCGTCCGTCTTTCAGAAACGGCAATGCTTCGACAGCATCAGGGCGATCTTGCTGCAGGTAATAACCAGGCCAAAGCATTGAATATGCACCAGATTGCAGCAAGACGTGTAGCATGTACTGCTCTCCCCATCCGGGGCAGTCATAGAAGAAACGCTTGGGATACTCGTAGGGCAAAAAAACATCGTGAACGTGGATCACGACACCCGGCTTCAAAGTTGGAATGATGCGACAGAACAGATGCGCGACGTCGTTGCTCATCCGTACAACATGGCTGGAGTCAATGAACAGAACATCACCTGCTTCGAGTTGGTCGAACAGTGCCGGGTCGACTTCTTCTAGCCGTTTCTGCTCGAACCGATCCACGACATGCGCAATGTCAGCACGTGGGTATGGGTCAATCGCAGTGATCTGAGTATCCAGACCACCATCTATGATTGCCTGCCGGGTGACGCGGGTTGAGTTGCCACAGCCAACCTCGATAACCCGCTTGGGCGCAAACCGGCGGATCATAAGGTAGAGTGCCTCAGCATCGGGACTGTCGTAGTAACCATTGCCGAACTGGTAACCTGTCTGATTGCGCTTAGGGTCTTTCAAAGCTTCCAACGCCTCAGCGTGCTGGTCGAATTCAGCAACCAGTTGCGCGATATCAAAACCTTCCATCCCTGGTGACAAGGCAAAGGCTGGACGGTTAAGCCCGCCTGCCCTTTCAAACGCCTCGAGCCGCGCGCGTTCCTCTCGCTCCGCGGCTTTGTCGACCAGTTTTACCCCCAATTCGTCCAGGGCTTCATTGATCTGAGGGAATTTTCTGGGTTTCAAAGGGCCACTCCGCGTTCATTGCGCTTGTTCAATACCTTTGCTTGACGTGCCTCTGCAAGAACAGGTGCGCCAAACGCTTGGCAAAACGGCAATTTCCGTATTCACTGGTTGGAATAGTTGTACGAGGACAGCCATGCAGCAGGAATTTACGCTGGGCATAGAAGAAGAGTATTTGTTAGTCGATCGCGACAGCTTGCAACTCGCCGAAGCACCTGCCGCACTGATGGAAGCCTGCCAGTCTGATTTTGAAGGCCAAGTTAGCCCTGAATTCCTTCAATGCCAGATCGAAGTTGGAACCCGCGCCCACACGACGATTAAATCCGCCCGTGAGGATTTGAAGCGTCTCCGGTCATGCGTGGCGGAAAGGGCGGCCGCATATAACCTTGCCCCAATTGCCGTGTCCTGCCACCCATTCGCTGATTGGAAGAAACAGGTCCATACCCGAAAAGATCGCTATGACGCGCTGCAACATGCCTTAGGTGGCGTCGCGCGGCGCATGCTGATCTGTGGGATGCACGTCCATGTTGGCGTCGAGGACCCTACCCTGCGTGCTGATCTGATGCCGCAGCTTTCTTATTTCCTGCCCCATTTGCTGGCGTTGTCGACATCGTCGCCCTATTGGAACGGAGAAGACACCGGCCTGTCCTCTTATCGCCTTACGGTATTTGATAACCTTCCACGCACAGGGCTTCCTCCGGTTCTGGCCAGTTGGGCCGACTATGAACGCACCACCGGCATTCTGGTTGAACTTGGTGTGATCGAGGATACGACTAAAATTTGGTGGGATTTGCGTCCATCCCACCGGTTCCCGACATTAGAAACGCGTATAATGGATGTGCAACCACGGCTGGAGCATACATTGTCACTGGCAGCGTTGGTGCAAGCGTTGACCCGAATGCTGTGTCGTTTGAAAGACCGAAACCTTCGCTGGCGCAACTATGACCAGTTCCTGATCGGTGAAAATCGTTGGCGAGCGCAGCGATATGGCGTTGGCGAGGGTCTAATTGATTTCGGTGACCGATCTATCAAACCAATGCCCGAATTGATGGGCGAGTTGATGGGTATGCTGGCCGAAGACGCCGAGGCGCTGGGCACAATGACAGAACTGGCGCGCTTGCAGCAGATTGCCCAGAATGGAACCTCGGCTACGCGCCAACGTCGCGTCTATGCCGAAGCCGTGGCTAAAGATGAAGATCCTGGCAAAGCCGTCGTAAAACACTTAATCGAAGAATTTCATCTCGATCTCTGACACCCGCTGCGAACGATTGCTGGCCGTGTAAAATTTCTGTAAGAATTCAGAAATAGAACAGTTGTTCAATTCAACCGGCAGCGTGGGAGGCAAGCCTTGGATTTCGCACTGACAGAAGAGCAAACCGCGATCTTCGACATGGCATTTGATTTCGGGCAGGACAACATCGCCCCCTACGCCCGTCAGTGGGAGGCGGACGGCACCATCCCCAAAGATCTTTGGCCGCAAGTTGGTGAACTCGGGTTCGGCGGTCTCTATGTGTCGGAGGAAAGCGGTGGCTCTGGCTTAAGCCGTTTGGACGGGACCTTGGTGTTCGAAGCCCTTTCGATGGCCTGCCCTTCGGTTGCAGCATTCCTGTCTATCCACAATATGTGCGCCAAAATGTTGGATAGCTTCGGTGATGACGATCTGAAATCTCGAGTCATGCCTGGTGTGCTGAGCCTGAACACTGTCCTGAGCTATTGCTTGACTGAACCGGGATCGGGCTCAGACGCTGCCGCATTGAAGACACGTGCGGATCGCACGAATGAGGGCTACACGCTGAACGGCACCAAGGCTTTTATCTCGGGCGGCGGGTATTCCGATGCTTATGTTTGTATGGTGCGTACCGGGCAGGATGGCCCCAAGGGTATTTCAACCGTTTATGTTGAAGACGGTGCGCCTGGTTTAAGTTTTGGTGCGTTGGAACAAAAGATGGGTTGGAAAAGCCAACCCACCGCACAGGTGCAGTTCGATGATTGCCACATTCCTTCTAGCAACCTTGTCGGTCTTGAAGGTGACGGATTCAAATACGCGATGATGGGTCTGGATGGTGGACGACTAAACATCGCTTCCTGCTCGTTAGGAGCCGCGCAGACGGGGTTGAACATGACCCTTCAGTATATGTCCGAGCGCAAAGCCTTTGGCCAATCCATCGACCAATTTCAGGCCTTGCAGTTCCGACTGGCGGATATGGAGATTGAACTACAGGCCGCCCGAACCTTCTTACGCCAAGCTGCGTGGAAATTGGATCAAGGCGCACCCGACGCCACCAAATTCTGCGCCATGGCCAAAAAGTTCGTGACTGAGACCGGATCGAAAGTTGTGGATCAATGCCTGCAATTGCACGGCGGTTATGGTTATCTCGCCGACTATGGAATCGAGAAATTGGTCCGCGATCTGCGTGTTCACCAGATTCTGGAAGGTACAAATGAAATCATGCGGGTAATCGTCTCCCGCCAAATGCTCGCCGAACGCTGAGGAGCCAATGTCTGACATCGAAATACGGGTTACTGGCCGTGCCGGGCGCGTAACCTTGACCCGCCCCAATGCGTTGAATGCTATGACGTACGACATGTGCATGGCTATCGACACCGCCCTGCGAAACTGGCGCGAAGATGACGCCGTTGATCTGGTGATTCTGGACGCCGAAGGCGACAAGGCCTTTTGCGCGGGCGGAGACATAGCCGACCTGTATGCCACGGGAACGAAAGGTGATTACGAATACGGGCGTACCTTCTGGAGAGACGAATACCGTCTGAACGCGTTGATCTTTGAATACCCCAAACCGGTCGTTAGCTTCTTGCAGGGGTTCACCATGGGTGGCGGCGTCGGGGTCGGCTGCCATGGTAGTCATCGCATAGTCTGCGAAAGTTCGAAAATAGCGCTGCCGGAATGCTCGATCGGGCTTGTTCCGGATGTAGGCAGCACCTTGATGTTAGCGTTGGCGCCCGGACGCTTAGGCGAATATCTGGGAACAACCGGCCATCGCATGGGGCCAGGAGACGCTATTTTCGCGGGCTTCGCTGACCATTTTATCCCTAAAGAATTATGGGCCGATCTGATCGAAATGCTCGAAGCCTCCGGTGACGCAGAATTGTTGAGAACCCACGCCACACGTCCTCCAGACAGCACCCTTGAGAAACAACAGCCCGAAATTGACGCCCATTTCGCGGGTGAAAGTTTCGGTGACATACTGAACGCTCTGTCTCATTCGGACCACCCCATGGTAACCGAAGCGCGCAAGTTGATGGATCGCAATTCACCGCTGTCGATGGCTTGTACAGTAGAAATCCTCCATCGTCTGCGTGGCCCAAGCCTGACACAGCGCAAAGCGTTGGAAATGGAATATCGCTACACGTTCCGCGCTATGGAGCACGGGGATTTCCTGGAAGGCATCCGTGCACAAATCGTCGACAAGGACCGTAACCCGCGCTGGCAGTTCCAGAACCGGTCCGTACCGGCGGTCTCGGTGTCCAAAATGCTACTGCCCTTGGGAAAAGACACGCTGACATTTGAGGAGAGATAAGTGATGAAAGTCGGATTTATCGGTTTGGGTAACATGGGCAATCCGATGGCATCCAACTTGGCCAAAGCGGGACATGAGGTGACAGGCTTTGACATGGCCAACGTTGAGGTGACAGGCGTCACAATGGCTGATTCAGGTGCGGAAGCTGCGGCAAATGCTGAAATCGTCATCACTATGCTACCGAATGGGCAAATCCTGCGCTCGGTCGCGGACGAAATCATACCTGCGATGCAATCCGGTGCCGTCTGGATTGACTGTTCAACCGTGGATGTCGACAGCGCACGCGCTGTTGCGGATCAGGCAAATAAGGCGAGTATCCTCGCCGTCGACGCACCTGTCTCAGGCGGGATTGGTGGCGCAGCGGCGGGAACGTTGACTTTCATGGCCGGTGGGAGCGACACGGCCTTCGCAAAAGCCGCTCCTCTGTTCGATATCATGGGGCAAAAAGCTGTGCATTGTGGAGAATCTGGTGCAGGTCAAGCCGCCAAGATCTGCAACAACATGATTCTTGGTGTGACTATGATTGCCACCTGCGAAGCCTTTGCACTGGCTGACAAACTGGGCTTGGACCGCCAAAAGATGTTTGATGTGGTCAGCACGTCCTCGGGTTACAGCTGGACGATGAACGCCTATTGCCCTGCCCCTGGCGTTGGCCCGACCAGTCCGGCGGACAATGACTACCAGCCTGGTTTCGCCGCTGAGCTAATGCTGAAAGATCTCAGGCTTAGTCAGCAAGCAGCTGAAAGCACAGATGCCGACACGCCAATGGGTCACGCCGCAACTGAGTTGTACGAGCAATTCGTCGAATCCGAAGGCGGTATGGGAAAAGATTTTTCGGCCATGCTGCCACGGTTCGAAAAACGCGGCCGAGGTTAGGTGCTGAGCGATAACCCGCACAGCGGTTTGACAGCCGCTGTGCGGACAGCCATTTATGAGCTGTGACGGGTTCACTTCCGCCAAATCGCAAAGGACTGCAGAATGACAAAAACTTTGATGACGACAGCCACCATCATGGCGTTGGCGTTAGTCCCTGCTGCGACGATGGCCAAAAACAAATCAGGACATTGCCCGCCGGGATTGGCCAAAAAGTCTGTGCCTTGTGTACCGCCAGGACAAGCAAAGAAAATCTACGGAAACGGTGATTTCATCTACAATGACTACCGCTGGATTAATGATCCGTATCGCTATGGTCTGAACCGAAAATACTCGTATGTTCGTGCAGGTGACTATGTTTACCGCGTCGACCCAGACACCCGGAAAGTGCTTAACCTGATTGGTGCCGTGGCTGACATCCTCAACTAAGGGTGAGCACGTATCACTCTGCGGCGACCCGTGTTCCTTCCAGCATCTGCTTAAGATAGCGTCCAGTATGGCTGCGCTCGACCGCTGCTACGTCCTCTGGCGTCCCAGTCGCCACGATTTCACCACCGCCGTCGCCGCCTTCGGGGCCAATATCAATGATGTGATCTGCTGTTTTAACGACGTCCAGATTGTGCTCGATGACCACAACCGTATTTCCCTGATCGACCAACTCGTGCAGTACTTCCAACAGCTTACGAACGTCTTCGAAATGAAGCCCAGTGGTAGGCTCATCCAGAATATATAGTGTTCGCCCAGTCGAACGTTTGGACAGTTCCTTTGACAGTTTGACCCGCTGAGCTTCACCGCCAGAAAGCGTCGTCGCCTGTTGACCGACCTTGATATAACCGAGGCCAACCCTCGCCAGTGCATCCATCTTATCCCGGATTGACGGCACGGCCTTAAAGAACTCTTGCGCGTCTTCCACTGTCATATCAAGCACGTCGGCGATGGATTTACCCTTGAACTTGATTTCGAGCGTTTCGCGATTGTAACGCGCACCCTTGCAAGTTTCACAGGTCACATAAACGTCGGGCAGGAAGTGCATTTCGATCTTGATGACACCGTCGCCCTGACAGGCCTCACATCGCCCGCCCTTGACGTTAAAGCTGAAGCGCCCCGGCTTGTATCCGCGCGCTTTGGCTTCGGGCAAACCGGCAAACCAATCGCGGATCGGCGTGAAGGCTCCGGTGTAAGTCGCTGGATTTGAACGCGGAGTTCGTCCGATTGGACGTTGGTCAATGTCGATAACTTTGTCTAAATGCTCCAACCCTTTGATCGTCTCACAAGGCGCCGGAGTCTGGCGCGCGCCGTTCAATCTCATCGAGGCCGTCTTGAACAGCGTCTCAATCGTAAGCGTGGATTTACCACCACCTGAAACCCCGGTCACACAGACAAACTTGCCCAGCGGGAAATCGGCTGTAACGTTTTTAAGGTTGTTCCCGGTTGCTTTTACAACTGAGACTTTCTTTTTGTTCCCCTTACGCCGCTCAGAAGGCACTGAAATCTCCCGAGTGCCGGCAAGATATTGTCCCGTCATTGACGCGGCATCAGCCGCAATCTGATCTGGTGTGCCTTCGCTTACAACCTGCCCTCCGTGAACACCGGCACCGGGACCGATATCAAACACATAATCCGCTTCACGGATTGCTTCTTCGTCATGTTCAACTACGATAACCGTGTTGCCCTGATCGCGAAGGTTTTTGAGAGTTCCCAGCAAGCGATCATTGTCGCGCTGGTGCAGACCTATGGAGGGTTCGTCCAAGACGTAAAGAACCCCTGTAAGACCCGAGCCGATCTGACTTGCCAGTCGAATGCGCTGACTTTCTCCGCCCGACAGCGTGCCGCTTGAACGGGATAACGTAAGATATTCCAAACCCACATTATTCAGGAAACCAAGGCGCTCGCGAATCTCCTTTAGAATAGCGCGGGCAATTTCATTCTTCTGAGCGCTCAGATGGTTTGGTGCATCTTCGACCCACGCCAAAGCTTCTTTGATCGACATCTGAACCACCTGCCCTACGTGCAGACCGGCGATCTTTACGGCCAGCGCTTCGGGACGCAGGCGGTAACCATGGCACGAACCACAGGGACGGTTGTTTTGATACCGTTCAAATTCCTCGCGAATCCAGTTGCTGTCAGTTTCGCGATAGCGGCGCTCCATGTTGGGAATTACCCCCTCAAAGCTACGGGTAACCTGGTAAACCCGTCCACCTTCGTCATAGCGGAACTGGATTTCCTCGTCGCCTGACCCGCGCAGGAATACTTGCTGCACCTTTTCGGGAAGATCTTTCCACGGCGTGTTCTTGTCAAACTCATAGTGTCGCGCGATAGCCTCAATGGTCTGCAGGAAATACGGAGACTTACCTTTGCGCCACGGGGCCAGAGCACCATCGTATAGTTTCAACGTTTGGTCTGGCACCACGAGCCGTTCGTCAAAGAATAGCTCAACACCCAGCCCGTCACAATCCGGGCAAGCACCGAAGGGTGCGTTGAACGAAAACAGGCGCGGTTCGATTTCAGGGATAGTGAAGCCGCTGACAGGACAGGCAAAGTTTTCGCTGAACGTAATCCGCTCTGCGTCACCCTCACGCGGCGCGGTTTCCAGAACTGCAATTCCGTCTGCCAAGTCCAGTGCAGTGCGCAAGCTGTCGGCCAGCCGCGTCTCCATCCCCTCACGAACGACCAGACGGTCGACCACGACGTCGATGTCGTGACGGAATTTCTTGTCCAATGTCGGCGGTTCGTCGAGCTCATAGAACTCCCCATCAACCTTTACGCGCTGAAAGCCCTGCTTGCGCAGTTCTAGGAACTCTTTTTTGTACTCACCTTTCCGATCGCGCACGATGGGTGCCAACAGATAGCCGCGCGTGCCCTCTTCCATCGCCATAATCCGATCGACCATATCCTGCACCTGCTGCGCCTCGATCGGCAAACCAGTTGCGGGGCTAAATGGCGTGCCTGCGCGGGCAAAAAGAAGGCGCAGATAGTCGTAGATTTCGGTGACCGTTCCTACGGTTGAGCGCGGATTCTTCGATGTAGTTTTCTGCTCGATGGAGATAGCCGGGGACAAACCGCTGATGTGATCGACATCGGGCTTCTCCATCATGTCAAGGAACTGACGCGCATAGGCCGACAAGCTTTCGACATAGCGACGCTGACCTTCGGCATAGATCGTGTCAAATGCCAGAGACGACTTGCCGGAACCCGACAAACCAGTGATAACCACCAGTTGATCGCGCGGGATGTCCACGTCGATACCCTTGAGGTTATGCTCGCGCGCGCCGCGCACCTCGATATTCTTCAGCTCAGCCATTTTCGGCCCCCAACACTTAAGTGTCTTAGAAATAGGCGAGCGGCACCGAGTCTCCAACAGAAAAGTTAGAACAAAGTATGAACTTTCGGATTATTGCCGACATCTCCTGACACAAAAACCCCGACCCGAGGACCATCCCCAGTAAAGGGGAGAGGAATTCATCGTTTCTAAGGGAAATGGCGCGGTTGACGGGGCTCGAACCCGCGACCCCCGGCGTGACAGGCCGGTACTCTAACCAACTGAGCTACAACCGCGCATTAGGGTCTATGTCTGATCCATTTGCCCGGACCAAAGGCTGGCAGCGATGGCGCGGTTGACGGGGCTCGAACCCGCGACCCCCGGCGTGACAGGCCGGTACTCTAACCAACTGAGCTACAACCGCCCGCTACCCGTTCGTTGCTGAACGTTGGGGTGTATTATGGCTATGGTCGGGCAGCGTCAAGCGGCGTTTTGAAGTTTTTTGAGAATCCTAGAACTTTCCATGCCGCCGGTTCGAACGAGCAATTGAGCCGACAAAACTATGCCAAGAGATTTACGCCTTTAGGATCAACTTACATGCCGATGACAGGCCAAAGAAAACGCTGTATGCTGGTGATCTGAAAGGCTGTCTGAGAAAAACCCGATTTGCGTTGGGACTTGCCAAAAGCTAAATGAAGTAACTTAAACTACTGCATTACAACCACAATTCGCAACAAAACTGCACATCGTTAGCACAAATACGCAATGGCTCAAAGTGGAGCGCCGCACGTGTTTTTCAGTCATAACTTCGGATGACTGACGTAAGTGCATCGACTTGTAGGCAAAGTTTCTTCGCCTCTCAGCGCGAAAATACGGGGTAACTGACTAAAACATTATTTTTGATTGAACGGTACTTTGAGTTAAGGGGGCAAACTATTATGGCGACAGCGGTGTCTTCTCCGGGGAACGATCCGACAGGGTATGTTTATGTAGACAGTCTGATCTGGGGCAACTCTTGGGATGTTAGTTCTAGCGACGGCGTAATCACCTATTCGTTCGACAACGGAACCTTGGGCGAACGGAAGTTTCCCGGATACTTGAAAGATGCGATTCGAAAGGCTTTTGCTCTGATCGAAACCTTCATACCTGTTGAATTTCAGCAAAGAAGCTTTTTAACCGAAGACCGAAAAATTAATCAGGTTGATCTCACCTACGGGCTTGAATCCCAAAGATCGTTGGGTGGCCTCGGCTTTCACCAAATCCCCGGTGACGAACCATTCTTTAAACAATTTGGATCCAACGCACTGTCTGGGGCTTTTGCCTATAACTCATCCTTTTTTAGCAAAGACGCTGTAAAAAAAGGTGGGCAAGGCTTTGCAATTATTGTGCATGAAATCCTTCACGGACTCGGGCTGGCACACCCCCATGATAGAGGTGGCGGATCTTCAATTTTTCCCGGCGTAAGCTCTTCGGTCAACGATTTCGGCACTGATGGGCAAAACCAGGCCATTTTCACTATTATGTCCTACAACGCGGGCTACGCCTCAAAACTGCCTGTTAAGTCATTAAAATACGGTGACGTTGCAGGTCCAATGGCGTTGGATATTGCGGCGCTGCAAGCAATTTACGGCGCCGCAGAAAACAACATAGGCAACAGCACTTACAAGCTGCCAGACAAGAACGGCAAAGGTACGAAGTGGCAATCAATCTGGGACACCGGTGGTAACGACACAATCACGGCAGACGGACACAACAAAAAAGTTAGGATCAACCTAAACGATGCCGACCTGGAAGGAAGCAATGCGGGCGGCTCGCCGAGTTTTGTGGCCGGTATTCGCGGCGGCTTCACGATCGCAAATGGTGTCGTAATAGAAAACGCCATTGGTGGAAAAGGAAATGATCGCATCTATGGGAACGAAGCGGACAACATCCTAAATGGGAAGCGAGGTAACGACACGGTCCAAGGCCAAGGGGGCGACGACAGGTTATTCGGCCATAAAGGCAAAGATACGCTGAACGGTGGAACCGGAAATGACACTATTTTAGGTGGAAAGAACAGCGACACCATCATATTTACAGGCAACGATGGCAACGATGTCGTTCATGGCGGATCTGGTTCTGATTGGTTGAAAATTGTCGGCACCTTACAGGCAACGATCGACCTGTCGCACAACTCTGCGCAAAACACCGGATATGGAACAGACACGATAATCAGTATCGAGAATGTATTTGGATCCAGTGCGAATGATAAAATCAACGGAAGTTCAGCTGAAAACAAGCTAATCGGTGGTTCTGGAAATGACGTGCTCAATGGTGGTGCAGGTAAAGATATCCTCGATGGTGGAATTGGTGACGACCAGTTGCTTGGTTCCAGTGGTAAAGACATTCTTAAAGGTGGGCTGGACGACGACACCCTGATCGGTGGTTTTGGAAACGACATTATGTCTGGAGGCGCTGGCTCTGATGTTTTTGTCTTTCTTGCTGTCGGTGAAAGCAAAGCCAAATCGTCGAAATCTGATGTTATCAAAGACTTTACTAGGGGTGAGGACCAAATCGACTTAAGCGCAATCGACGCCAGCACAGTGTTGGAAACTGATGATGTTTTTACGTTCAACGGTAAAACACGCGCTGGGAGTTCTGAAGAAGGCGAGATTTATTTCGTCAAAAAGAACAAGCCGGGCAGCTCAAATGACCATACGCTGGTTTACGTGGATACCGATGCTGAGAAAGATCCTGAGATGATCATTTACCTTAAAGGATTGCACAATCTGACTGCAGATGACTTCATTCTTTGAGCCAGACAGCTAGGCTCGGGACTCATAGCAAGTAAATGACGAGTGTTGCCATCGCGATTGGCGATATGAAGGCCTTTGGGTATCTGTCATATCGGATTGCGACGCGCCACCTTTCTTTCAGTCTTCCGAACATGATCTCAATGCGGTTACGTCGTTTGTAATGTCGCTTATCGTATCAGACGGTGGTATTTCGTTGCTTCATGTTTGGAATGCAGGCGCGTAACCCCCAGTTATTCAACGATTCTCTGAACCAACCCGCGTCGTAACTGCGGTCGCCGAGCAGCCAACCCAACTTTGGCAGGCTGCCTACGATAGCCCGCGCGCCGATGTAATCACTGACCTGACCAGCAGTCATAAAGAGGTTCAGTGGACGTCCTTGGCTGTCGCAGATGGCGTCCAAGTTGGTGTCCATGCCGCCCTTGGTTCGACCGATCAGGCGGTCACGCCCCCCCACCTCTATTTCACCGCAAGGCTAGACGCCGTGCGATGGACTTTGAGATAAATTGCGTCGATCATGACCGTCTTCTCTTCACCATGATCAGCGGCCAAACCAATCAACATCTGCGCAAAGATGCCCTTGTCACTCCACTGCTTCCAACGAGTGTAGAGCGTCTTATGTGGCCCTATTCCTTGAGGGCATTGCGCAATCGCAAACCGTTGCGGTTGATGAAAAAAATTGCACTCAAGACTCATCGGTCGTGAACGCGAGGCTTTCCGTGGGACTCCGGGAAGAAGGGTTCCAGACGGGCCGTCTGCTCGTCGCTCAGCGAGAAAAGGTTTGACATGTTCACTGCTTGTTTTGCGTTCGATGCATCACGCGGCTCGGCGGAATTCAATGGGTCCTGAGCCCACAACGCGAAACTACAGATTTTTTCAACCCATGTTTTTTCAGATTTGGTGGGAGCCAGCAGATCCTTTCAGGGTGAATTTTGGAGATTTAGTTAGCTACCGATGGGGTAGTTAGCCCACCGCTAAGGCGCTCTACTTTCAAATTGAACAGGTCAGTGGTTCAACTTCGCTACCACCCACCAGCCAGCATTCTGGTTTTCACTTAATTCAAACTCCGTTAAAAACTTTAGTTGTGATGCTCACAACTTTAGGCCTCAATACTGTCAAAAATTTAATGGGGCTCGTTACCGGAATTTGAGTGAAAGCGGCCACCAAGGACTACTGACAAAGAACATGCGGCCATTTAGCGCGCCCAGAGAAAACGCAATCTTTTTATGTGCTTTTTTGCATTTTCGGTGAGTAAAAGTGAAAACTTGCAATTAAAAGAAAAACGTACTCACGAAGAACTTGAAGAAAATAGCTCCTTAATGCTAACGAGAATCCCATTCTTCTCAGCGCCACCCGTATCGTCGTGCTTGTTCTTTCTCTCTGCTCGTTTGATCATTTTTACCAAATTCTCATGAGCTTTTTCTAATACAGCTTCTTTGCGTTCCTGATTGTAAGAGCACAATTGGTCGATTTTCGTGACCTTCAGTGTGCGCTCGGGCTTTTCCTGAACAAGGCTGTAGTCGATGTCATCAAACTCAATGCCGTATCTGTCACGAAGCAAAGGCAACTCGGAACACTGTGCCGTAATATAGTCAGCGATCTCTGCCTTAAGTTCTGGTTTCGTTGGTGATTCAATTTCTTGGTCTGCAAGAAGGACCGCTCGGAACCTTAATCGTTTCAACATGAGCTCGTCCATGTTCTTCGGTCCCACAGGCGGTGAGAGTTCTTGCAAGATCGCCATACCTTCGGCCGATACACTCTCATTGCTTTGCATTTTCCGCAATTTTTCGTATGGAATAGGGAGGTTCGCCCACTCCAAAAAATCAGCAACAACGTCTTGTTTCGAGAGTTTGGACTTTTCAAATATCCGAGTCTGAACATCCCGACCATAAATGCTGCGATATGATTCCAAAACTTTCGCAGTGTGCGTACCACCCGGTTGGGCTATATTGGAACTCGACTTGAGGCCTTGCTGTACCATTGAAATATACCGTTTCACCGGGCTTCGCACATAGGCTAATACTTGTATGTCATCTGTTAGCGTCGGTAGAAATTTCTTAGCTCTTGCAATTTCTTCCTCAGAGTACTTTGCAAAAAGTACCTCGCTGCTCAAAATCAAATGATCTGGGCGGTTGGGTTCAAGCTGTTTCTGAAAAAAATCCCATTCTTCCAAGGCCTGCCTTTTTGCTTCTTCGTTACTGAACCCCATGCGCGCCACAACAGAAGGTGAGCGGTTTGGGTCGGTATAAACCAACGGCTGCAACCAATGATGTCGAGCGTGAATGTAAAGCGTATCAGGATACAAACATCCATATTTGAGAATCTTTTTTCTGGCCTTATGCAAACTATGCTGAATTGACGTTGATCCCGCTTTTGGCATCCCAATATGAAGTGTGAGTTTCATAACTCGCCCCAATCTTATTCTTTTAGCGATCAAGCTGTAATTTGCTCGCTTCCGCTTTTCTTAAATAAACTCAGACAGTTTGAGAATGCAGCACAAACAAGGATTTTAGCCAAACCCAAGCCATACGATATCCGCGACCGCTCAGTTAGCTAGTCGAGTACTAAAACTGGCGGTTCTTCGCAAGAAACATTGGCGGTAAATAAAAATTTGAAAAGGAAGCTGTGGAGTGCCGCGTTGTCCCTACTCACAAGTAAAGGCGAGGCATATGCCTCGCCTTTACTTGTTCTATTTTCATCAATGCGCCGTTGCAGTTGGCACAGTTGCGTCCGAAGTCTTTGCGGCAGCCGCCGCTGCTTCTTCGGCAGCTTCGTCCCACTCTATGGGCTCTGGCTTGCGAACGAGGGAATGTTCCAGAACTTCCGAAACGTGTTTGACTGGTATGATCTCCAAACCTTTTTTCACGTTATCGGGAATTTCAGCCAGGTCTTTCTCGTTTTCTTCAGGAATAAGAACCGTTTTGATTCCACCCCGAAGTGCCGCGAGCAGCTTCTCTTTGAGCCCGCCTATCGGCATTGCGTTGCCACGCAACGATACCTCGCCCGTCATCGCAATATCCTTACGCACAGGAATACCGGTCAGGACTGAGACAATCGAAGTCACCATCGCAAGACCTGCCGAAGGGCCATCTTTAGGCGTCGCGCCATCGGGCACGTGAACGTGTATGTCCAGCTTGTCAAACTTCGGTGGCTTCACCCCGATTTTAGGCGAAATTGACCGCACATAAGACGAGGCCGCATCGATGGATTCTTTCATCACGTCGCCCAGCTTACCGGTGGTTTTCATCCGCCCTTTGCCGGGCAACTTTAGAGCCTCGATATGCAACAAGTCGCCACCCACAGACGTCCAGGCCAGACCAGTGACAACACCCACTTGATCATCCTGTTCTGCAAGGCCGTACCGGTACTTCGGCACACCTAGGAAGTCATCCAAATTGTCCGGCGTCACCGTGACCGACTCCGCCTCTTTTTTGATGATCTTTGTCAGCGATTTACGCGCCACTTTGGCAATTTCGCGTTCAAGACTCCGCACACCCGCTTCACGGGTGTAGGTACGGATCATCTTTTGCAGCGCCTCGTCGGTCAGCTCAAATTCCTTGGCCTTCAGACCATGGTTCTTGACTTGCTTGCTAATAAGATGCTGCTTGGCGATCTCACTCTTTTCCTCTTCGGTGTAACCGGCCAGCGGGATGATCTCCATCCGATCCAGTAGAGGCCCAGGCATGTTGTAGCTGTTCGAGGTGGTCAGGAACATCACGTTGGACAGGTCATATTCGACCTCAAGGTAGTGGTCCATGAACGTGTTGTTTTGTTCCGGGTCCAACACTTCCAGCATGGCCGAGGCTGGATCGCCACGGAAGTCCTGCCCCATCTTGTCGATCTCATCTAGTAGGATGAGCGGGTTCGTGGTCTTCGCCTTTTTCAGCGCTTGGATAATCTTACCAGGCATCGAACCAATATAGGTCCGACGGTGACCGCGAATCTCAGATTCGTCACGCACCCCACCCAGCGAGATGCGAATGAATTCGCGTCCCGTGGCTTTTGCAACAGATTTACCCAGCGAGGTTTTACCCACACCCGGAGGGCCGACAAGGCAGAGGATTGGGCCTTTCAGCTTTTTCGAGCGCTGTTGAACAGCCAGATATTCGACGATCCGCTCTTTAACTTTCTCAAGACCGTAGTGATCGGCATCCAGAATATCCTGCGCACGACCCAGATCCTTTTTGACGCGGGATTTGGTGCCCCACGGCAGTGACAGGATCCAGTCCAAATAGTTGCGCACAACGGTTGCTTCTGCCGACATGGGCGACATGTTCTTGAGCTTCTTCAGCTCACCTTCCGCCTTTTCGCGCGCCTCTTTTGACAGCTTGGTCTCAGCGATTTTTGCTTCCAGTTCGGCGACCTCATTCGAGCCGTCCTCACCATCGCCGAGTTCCTTCTGAATCGCTTTCATCTGCTCATTCAGATAATACTCGCGCTGCGTCTTCTCCATTTGGGATTTGACGCGGGTCTTGATCTTTTTCTCGACCTGCAGAACCGACATTTCGCCCTGCATCAGGCCATAGACTTTCTCAAGCCGCTCGCTGACCGAGAGTGTCTCAAGCAGCTCCTGCTTTTGCTCTACCTCAATGCCCAGATGGCCCGAAACGAGGTCTGCCAGCTTGGCAGGTTCAGTGGTTTCACCCACAGCAGTCAAAGCTTCTTCGGGAATGTTCTTACGCACCTTGGCATAGCGCTCGAACTCATCCGCGACGGTACGCAGCAGCGCTTCGGTCGTGGTGACGTCACCCGGAATTTCCGTTAGGTATTCGGCGCGCGCCTCGAAAAACTCTTCGTTTTCAAGAAATTCGGTGATTTGCACACGGGCTTGGCCTTCGACCAGCACCTTAACAGTGCCGTCGGGCAGCTTCAGCAATTGCAGAACGTTTGCCAGAACACCGGAGCGGTAAATTCCGTCTTCGGCCGGGTCATCGTCACCCGGATCAATCTGGCTGGATAGCAAAATCTGCTTGTCGTCTTGCATCACTTCTTCAAGTGCGCGGACGGATTTTTCCCGACCCACGAACAGCGGCACGATCATATGTGGGAACACCACGATATCGCGAAGCGGAAGTACGGGGTACGAGGAATTCAGAGGCTCTTGCATGCTCAATCCTTATCGTTGGCAAGATGGCTCCGGTCCCTGTTCAGGCAACGCTCGGCCATCTCCTGTCTTGGACGATAAAGGTGGGGCCTCATCGCCCTTTTTCAACCTTACCGCCATGTATCAAGAGTCAGAATGACGGTTGTGTTCGACAAGGGCAAGGCGACAAACTACACGCCATCGCAATTTTCTGGAAAAACCACGCGCTTACATACGCGGCAACGCAAAGCTCCAGCAGTTTTTCAAGTATCATCAAATTTTAACCACAAACACGTCATGTTGCGCCCCAGATCAACCATTAGTTGCTTGTCGCAAAGAGTTTTCATTTAAACTGAGTTGACCATGCTAACCCGCATTTTCTTACAGTACCGCCGGTTCATTCTTTGCAGCCTGCTACTGTCAGTGTTTCTTTTGCTAAGTTTTTTGCTGGGTTACGCAGATTGGCCGGAAGACGTAAGGGGGCCACTTGCGCCAGTTGCATTTGCACTCACCATCGCAATCTGTGTCGGCGCTCCCCTTATTGTATTTTCGCTTTTTGCAACTTTCATGCTTCCTTTGATGGAAGTTTGGTTGGTGTCTTTGATTTTATTGATGCTGGTTATTGCGCCCGTTCGCGCTTTCCTACCGCCAGAAACGTTGCCGGGATGGGTTGATTGTGTCGTGTTAGCGGCCTTGAGCATCCTAATTTATCTGGCTGTCTACGGTTCCTGGTTCGGTGGCGTAATGAAGAAAGACATGAAAAAGCGCACAAAGACTTTTCGCTTAACCGGTGACCCTGAAGACATCTGGAACGCATTCTTCCCGAACCCTGACAAACCGGGCCAGTACTATTGGGCGAATACACAATTCCTGCCTTCGCCAATTGGCAGTGACGCAAGCTTTGTCATGACGCTCCCTCGACGCGGAGATCTTGAAAATATGACGCAAGAAGTCTTCGTCGAATACGCAGTGCCTTTTACTGAGTTTCGTTTTAGCACTCGCTCTCTGCAAGGGTGCTCGGACCCAAACCAAATTATCGAAGTTAAAATTACACCAAATGGGAAAAAGTGTCGGGTGGATTATTCGCGTCAACTGGTGGATGTTCCCCTTGGGAAACGACTGTTTCTCTACTTATCCAACGACTTTCGCGACACAATTTACAGCATGAAACGCCGTTTTTCCGGGCGTCGTGACGGCTCTCTCCAAGGGCGCCAAATGCTGCGCGGCTAAAGTGGTTCTATATCGCCCTGCGCGCGTTGTGCATGGAACTCTGCCTGCCATGCCTCAAACGTCCCAGCGGTGATAGCATCCCGCATGCCCTGCATGATCTCTTGGAAGTAATGCAGGTTGTGCCAGGTCAGCAGCATGCCCGAGATCATCTCGTTGGACCGGAACACATGGTGCAGATAGGCCCGCGAATAGTTTGAGCACGCGGGGCAAGAACAGTTTTCGTCGAGGGGGCGCGGATCATCCGCATGGCGCGCGTTTTTGATGTTCACGACACCGTAACGCGTGAACACCTGCCCTGTACGACCTGACCGCGAGGGCAAAACACAGTCCATCATGTCAATCCCACGCGCGACAGCGCCAACAATGTCGTCGGGTTTGCCGACTCCCATAAGATAGCGCGGCTTGTCCGTTGGAAGGTAGTCAGGTGCATAGTCGAGGCAGTCGAACATGGCCTCCTGTCCCTCGCCCACGGCAAGACCACCAACCGCATATCCCTCGAAACCGATTGCCTTTAGCGCCTCGGCGCTTTCTTCGCGAAGGTCTTTTTCCAACCCACCTTGCATGATGCCAAACAATGCGTGACCCGGCCGATCCCCAAAAGCTTCACGCGATCGGTCCGCCCACCGCATCGACAGTCGCATGGATTCGGCGATGCGGTCCCGGTCGGCGGGTAAAGCTGGGCATTCGTCGAAACACATTACAATGTCTGACCCCAGTAGGCGTTGGATCTCCATCGACCGTTCAGGTGACAGTTCGTGTTTGGAACCGTCCACATGCGATTTGAACGTCACTCCCTTTTCGGTGAGCTTGCGCAACCCAGCAAGTGACATGACCTGAAATCCACCCGAATCCGTCAGAATGGGTCGTTCCCAATTCATGAATTTGTGAAGCCCACCCAGACGGTCGATGCGTTCAGCTGTGGGGCGCAGCATCAGGTGGTACGTGTTGCCCAACAGAATGTCTGCCCCGGTTGCGCGAACACTTTCCGGCATCATTGCTTTCACCGTTGCCGCAGTCCCTACTGGCATAAACGCCGGAGTGCGCACTTCGCCACGCGGGGTATGGATCACACCAGTCCTGGCCTTGCCATCGGTTGCTTGCAGTTCAAATGAAAAACGCTCGGTCATGTGTCGCCTCGGGGTCGCTGAACCGGGTGCATGTGCCCGATCTGTCCAACCAATGCAACCCGTCAGGGCAGCGAGGCAACGCGCTCGGTAAACAGGTGCACGACCCCTGCCCCGTCTACGTCCCGACAGACACTGATGGGTGGCCGAGATGGATCAGGACGCGTTGCGCCGATTTCCGCGCCTTCGGTCACTACCGCTAGACCGGTTTTTACCGTCTCAAACATGGGTTCATGCGTGCAGGCAATCACGGCTGTTGAATCATGAAGACCACAGCCTTCAAGCCCACCAACGTCTTTGTAAAACTGCAGGTAGAACCGAGAGATATCCCGCAAAAACCCGCCCATGTTTAGCGATCGCTTGGCCAACTGTTCGAAGTCCGCTGTTCGATAAAGGGTTTTGAGTGTCACATCCAAACCCACCAGCACAGTTTCAGGTGGAGCTGCGAAGACTTCATCAGCCGCCTTTGCATCGTGATAGATGTTTGCCTCGGCATGGGGTGTGACATTGCCCGGACGGTAAACCGCGCCTCCCATGATCACCAAACGTTTGATGTTGGATGCAAAGGCTGGGTCCAACCGCATCGCTTCGGCAATATTGGTCAACGGACCAACTGCGCAAACAACCAACTCATTTTTATGCAGGCGTGCCATATCAACCAGGAATTCAGCGGCTGACATCGGGTGATTTACCCCGACCTCGGGTATGCTGGTGATATCACCAAAGCCTTCCGAGCCGTGCACATGTTTGGACGGAGAGTGCGCTTCCTGCCCAAAAGCGTACGCGGCACCTTCGGCCACCGGAACATCCGACCCAAGCTTGTTCAGCAAAAATCTAGCATTGCGGCTGGACTGATGCACATGCGTGTTTCCAAAAACTGTTGTTAGACCAATCAAGTCGATCTCGGGCGCAGCGAATGCGTAGGAAATGGCCATGGCATCGTCGATGCCGGGATCAGTGTCGATAATAAGTTTCATACCGATCCGATATCTCAAACATATCGGGATGCAAAGCGGTCACAATCCGAATATTCTGCTGCTTAACTGGCTCTTATAAGATTTGCTTCCGCGCCCAACCCCTTCATACCAGAGTTGAAATTTGCGGACTCAACCCCCACATGTATACCATCGTACACAATAAAAGAGGACAGATATGACCGAAGACCAGATTATTGGATTGCTGACGTCGAACATTATCTACGTGCTGGCGGCAGTTTTGATTATCACCGTCATCTTCAAGGGTATCAAAATCGTACCTCAATCCGAAAAGTATGTGGTCGAACGGTTTGGGCGCCTTCACTCTGTGCTTGGCCCCGGTATTAACTTTATCGTTCCTTTTCTGGATGTTGCACGCCACAAGATATCCATTCTTGAACGCCAATTGCCGAACGCAACGCAGGACGCGATCACGAAAGACAACGTTTTGGTGCAAATCGACACCTCAGTGTTTTACCGCATCCTTGAACCCGAAAAGACCGTGTACCGTATCCGTGACGTAGACGGAGCGATTGCTACAACTGTGGCCGGTATCGTTCGGGCGGAAATTGGTAAAATGGACTTGGATGAAGTGCAATCCAACCGTGCGCAACTGATCACCCGCATTCAGGAAAGCGTCGAAACCGCCGTGGATGATTGGGGGATCGAAGTGACCCGTGCTGAGATTCTGGACGTAAACCTTGACCAAGCCACCCGAGACGCGATGTTGCAGCAGCTGAACGCTGAGCGCGCGCGTCGTGCGCAGGTGACCGAGGCCGAAGGTCAAAAACGCGCGGTCGAACTAAGCGCTGACGCCGAGTTGTATGCAGCTGAGCAAACCGCAAAAGCGCGCCGCATACAGGCCGAGGCAGAAGCCTATGCAACCGGTGTGGTCGCCAAAGCCATTCAGGATAACGGTATCGAAGCCGCGCAGTATCAGGTTGCTTTGAAACAAGTCGAAGCGCTGAATGCTCTTGGAAACGGCACCGGATCCCAAACCATCGTTGTGCCCGCCAATGCACTCGAAGCCTTTGGAAACGCTTTTAACATGCTGAAAGGACGCAAATAATGGCTGATCCCTTCTGGCTAACCTGGTGGTTATGGCTTGCCGGAGCGCTTGTCCTTGGCATCCTTGAGATCGTCCTACCCGGATTTATCTTTCTAGGCTTTGCAATCGGAGCCGCCGTCACCGGACTGTTGCTGATCATTCCAGCGGTCACTCCGTCGCTACCGATCCTGTTGCTTATTTTTGCGGTACTGTCGTTGGTTGCATGGCTGACGCTTCGGCGTATCTTTGCCCTTCCACATGGTCAGGTGAAAAAGTTCCGACACGACATCAACGACTGAATGATGCCGACGCCCCTTTTTGGGGGCGTCATTGCACCTCTGGACGCTGCCGTTGGTGTTCCCTATATAAATGCTCAGGTAACAAACCCGAGGCACGAATGACTCATCCGAGTGAACAGTTTGAAGGCACGCCGCTGATTGCGCCTTCAAGCATTGAACATCCCCTTTACGACACTGTAGTGGAAGCATGCCGCACGGTGTTTGATCCTGAAATTCCCGTAAATATCTACGATCTTGGGCTTATCTACACGATTGATATTACTGCGGAAAACGCGGTCAATGTTATCATGACGCTGACGGCACCAGGATGCCCCGTTGCAGGTGATATGCCTGGCTGGATTGTTGAGGCGATCGAGCCCGTAGCTGGCGTTAAAGAAGTTGACGTTGAACTGACTTGGGAACCGCCCTGGGGTATGGAAATGATGTCTGACGAAGCGCGTCTGGAACTGGGCTTTATGTAAAGCTACGAGCTAAACCTTTGTCGCAAAATATTTATTATATTTTTACAAAGGTTTAGAAAAACCGTTACTTAGACCGAGAATAGTCCCGGCGTGCTTGCACTTGCATCCCGAATAGCTAAGCACGGGCTGAACAATTTCTTGTGTCCCCCAAAACAGTCCAACTCAATACTCGAATAACAGACCGCTCTTGCCCGAGGGCGGTCTTTTTCGGTTTGCCCGAACGATTATTGAACGCCACAAGTGGATTTGATTTCTGCAGCTCGATCATCCAGTGCTTTGACGTAGTCCCCTGACAACATAGACAACCTTTTGTTTTCAGTGCCCGTTATTAACCCCAACAGCGCTCCTGCCGGTAAAATGGAAACCACACTCTCCACTTGTTGATCCTCGGCGTGCTTTTTTTCCGCCGCTATCGCCCGCAAATCGCCTTCGGCGGTCGCACAATTGACCGGGTGCCTTTTGGGTTCGGTGTCAGCCGATACCGGTCCTGCAGCGAAAGAAATCGCTACAATAAACACTGCTATAGCATTGTTTTTGAATGGTAGTTTATAATTAATCATCTTGCCTCTTCCCTTAACGACCCGAAAGAAAACTCGTACGATCAGCTAAGGTCACACTGTTTCAAAAGGCAAGCTTCATTATAGAGGCGACGAAAAGTTAGGTAAGAATGGCTGCTATGTCTTGAGCCCTTGCCTAGTCGGCACTAAGTTATAGCGTACGCGAAAACGGAGATCACTATGTTCGGCATTCCCGGCAAACAAGCCGTGACCATGACGCCAAAGGCAGTAGAGCAGATTGCCCGCTTGATGGAATCTGGCGGCCATGCAGGGCTGCGCATTGGCATCAAGAAAGGCGGTTGTGCCGGTATGGAATATACCATGGACTATGTCGAGCAAGCCGATCCGAACGACGAGGTTGTAGAACAAGGTGGCGCTCGCGTTATGATCGCCCCTATGGCTCAAATGTTCCTGTTCGGCACCGAAATCGATTACGAGGTCTCACTTTTGGAAAGTGGCTTCAAGTTCCGCAACCCGAATGTTGTCGATGCATGCGGATGCGGCGAGTCGATCAAGTTCGACGAAGGACTTTCACCGCAAACCTAAGATGCCTGCAAGTGTACGTAGGTTTCGTTAAACCGACGTGTCAGGTGATCGCCAGCGCTGATAGTAAAGTCGGCATTTGGCGGTGCCACGTTGGTGTCGTACGACGGGTTAAAGAATAGCGGCACTGACAAACGCTCTTGCGAGCTTCCAATCACCCGGTGCAGCGTGGCCTTGACCCTTCCAGCGGTCCAAAATTCAAGCATCTCACCGAAGTTTATGACGAACTGACCAGGCTCGGCTGTGACATGCTCCCAGCTACCATCCGGCATGCACACTTCAAGCCCAGCGGTTCCGTCGGTCGCCAGCAACGTCAGACAACCATAATCCGTATGAGCGCCTATCCCGAAATCACGATCACCCGCCCAATCCGGGCGCTGCGGATAGTAGTTGCCGCGTAAAAGCGCCATCGGCGCATCGAATGCGTCATTGAAGCTGTCAGCCCTTTGCCCAAGTGCAACCGCTATTGCGCGAAGCACCCGCATGGCCACCGCACATGCATCTGAATAATATGCCTCGATGATTTCTTGGAATTCTTGTGGGGTCCGAGGCCAAAGATTTGGCGCATAGACGCTTAGGCCCGCGTCTGCGTAGGGACTGTTAGAAGGCAGTTCAAATCCGCAATCGAACACTTCCTTGAAATCAGGATTCGCGTCTGAATCTACCTGTTCGGAAAGCGGTGCGCCCCAGCCTCGATTTGATCCGGTATGAGCCATATCCACCTGCATCTTTTGTGCGGCAGGTAAGTGGAAGAAATCACGGTAAACCGAAATCACTTGACGCACCCGATCACCGCTTAGACCCGTGTTCGAAACGGTTAGAAAGCCAACCTCGCTCATTGCACGCGACAGTTTAGCCATCTCTGCTGGATCACGTTGGTCCAATTTCTCAAGGTCAAGGTTTTCGATCATTCGCTCTTTCCGGGTATCGGGCTGCAGGTAGAGTTCTGAACTCACGCAGCAACCACAATTGTCAGATTCGACTGACGGTGTTATCCGGTTCTTAAATTAGGAACAATCTGGGAGTTTGGAATATGCGGCGCAAGCTGGCGGCTGGTAATTGGAAAATGAATGGAACCACGGCAGCGCTGAGCGAGTTAGAGGCTCTGGCGCGCGCTTATCCCACCCCATCGATTGATGTATTGATCTGCCCGCCATCCACCCTACTGCACCGAGCTTCAATCGTCGTGCGCGATACCGAAATCACCGTTGGCGGCCAGAATTGCCACACAGAAACTTCGGGCGCGCACACGGGTGACATCAGCGCGGACATGCTGGTCGACGCTGGCGCGAGCGCAGTCATTCTGGGTCATTCCGAACGCCGCGAAGATCACGGTGAGCAAAACGAAGATGTTCGTGCCAAAGCGCGTGCAGCTATGGATGCGGGGTTGAAAACAATTATCTGCGTAGGTGAAAGCCTGGAGCAGCGTGAGGCTGCCAATACGCTGGATATAATCGGCGGCCAATTGTCAGGATCAATCCCGGATCAGTCGACTGGTGAGAACTTGATCGTGGCATACGAACCCATCTGGGCCATTGGCACCGGGAAAGTACCCACACTTAATGAAATCGGTGAAGTACATGATTTCATCCGTAACCGTCTCGAACGGCGGTTTGGTGAAGGCGTTGGCCGGTCTGTGCGCTTGCTTTATGGCGGCTCAGTCAAACCCTCTAATGCAGAAGACATATTCGGTGTCTCAAACGTAGATGGTGCACTGGTTGGTGGTGCTAGCCTGAAGGCGCAGGATTTTTCAGGTATCATCGACGCTTTGCAAAAGGCCTGAGCGCAAGCTCAGGCCAATTTCATCGTTACAAGACCCGTAACGATTAGAACCGCAGCGATGATGCGAGCGGCATTTACCGTTTCGCCCAACAACATGATGCCGACCAAAAACGCTCCTACCGCGCCGATGCCGGTCCAGATGACATAAGCCGTCCCTAAAGGCAGCGTGCGCATTGCCATCGCCAGTAATCCGAAAGACCCGATCATGGAAACGCCCATGATCGCGGTCGGCCATAGCCGTGTGAAGCCCGCAGACTGCTTCATGGCAACCGCCCAAACGATTTCCAGCAAGCCAGCGAGAAGTAAGAAAATCCAGGACATAAGGACACCTCGAACAAATTCGGGTCGTCCCGAATGATCACCCATTGTGGGGAGGTCGTCCTCTAGAGTCGATATGGGAGTACCAAGCACGACTTCAAGTGGCCTGCAAAGAAAAAGGCCGGGCAGTTTGCGCTGCCCGGCCAGAAGCAAAGTTTACCCTCGCTAATTCGTAATGATCTCTGGCCCCATGAAGGTGTTGGGCAAGAAGGTCGATATCCACGGTATGTACGTCACCATGATCAGGAAGACGAACAGCACAGCCAGGAACGGCAGCGCCGCCTTGACGACTTTCATCATCGGCATCCCCGCCACGCCCGAGGTTACAAACAGGTTCAGACCGACCGGAGGCGTGATCATCCCGATCTCCATGTTCACCACCATGATGATGCCCAAATGGATCGGATCGATACCCAGCTCGATCGCAATCGGGAACACCAGCGGTGCCACGATGACCAGCAGGCCCGACGGCTCCATGAACTGACCACCGATCAGTAGGATCACGTTGACCACGATCAGGAACGTAACCGGACCCAGACCCGCGGATAGCATGGCGCTGGCGATATGCTGCGGCACCTGCTCATCAGTCAGTACGTGTTTCAGGATCAACGCGTTTGCGATGACGAACAGCAGCGTCACGGTCAGTTTACCGGCCTCAAACAGCGTGTGCTTGGTGTCGGGGTGAAAGAATGCTGTCACCAGGGCATAGGGCTTTTTCATCAGCGACAAGTTCTTCGCGCCCTCTTCTGTGCTCAGTGGCCCCATGTCCTTGTAGACGAAGCTTGCGATGAAGAAGGCGTAGACAGCGGCAACTGCAGCGGCCTCCGTCGGTGTAAAGATACCGCCATAAATGCCGCCTAGAATGATGACGATCAGGAACAGCCCCCAACCGGCCTCGCGCGCCGAGGTGAAGATTTCCCCCCAACCTTTCCAGTCGCCTTTAGGCAGGTTCTTGACCTTGGCCATGACGTAGATGGTGATCATCAGCATCAGACCCGCCATCAGGCCAGGAATAACACCCGCTAGGAACATGCGCCCGACCGAAACCTCAACGGCCGCCGCATAGACAACCATCACGATCGACGGCGGGATCAGGATGCCCAGCGTACCTGCGTTACAGATCACACCGGCAGCGAACTCCTTGGAATAGCCCACCTGCCGCATCCCTGCGATGACAATCGAACCGATGGCCACAACAGTCGCCGGAGACGACCCGGACAACGCCGCAAACAGCATACAGGCAAAGACACCCGCAATCGCCAGACCACCCGGCAGGTGCCCTACACAGGCGATTGAGAACCGAATGATCCGCCGTGCCACGCCACCTGTCGTCATGAAGGATGACGCAAGGATGAAGAACGGAATCGCCAACAGAGTGAAATGCCCTTCAAACGCCTCAAACAGCGTTCCTGCGACCGAGGCCAGCGAACTGTCGGAATAGATTAGCAGGAACAGGGTCGAACTAAGGCCCAATGAGACCGCGATCGGAACACCGATCAAGAGCAGGCCAATGACCATAGAAAAAAGAAGTACTACGTCCATCAGTCATGCTCCCCCTGCTGAGCGCGCACTTCTTCAATCTCGTCTTCAACTTCGTGGCTTGCGACAAGGCGGTCTGTTTCTCCACGCCAGATCTGCAGAGCCACTTGCGCAAACCGGATTACCAGCAGCAGCATCGAAAGAGGCAGAACAAAGTAGGGAACGACCTTTGGCAGTTTCTCGTAAGATTCTCCGTAGTTGATCATCTCTTCCAGGAACCGCAGTGGCGCGACCATGGGAATGTCGTCAACTTCGTAGAAACTCTGACTGCGTGCATCAAAATTGAACCCTGTGGGGAACCAACGGCCCGAGGTGGGCGGCAAGTCAGCGAACACGGCCCAATAGTCATAAGCGCCTTTGAGCATTAGTAGTGAGAACACCAGACAGCATGCCACAGCGATCAGCGCCAGAATTCGCCTCGGTGCCGGTGCAAGCATATTCAGGATCGCGTCGACACCTAGATGTGCGTGCTTTTTTACCGCGTAAGACGCCCCTAGCAGCACTAACCAGCCAAAGGTGAACACTGTCAGCTCGAGCGCCCACAGAATGTTAGAGTTGAATACAAACCGTGCAATCACGTTGGCAAAGGTCACAGCCGTCATAAGGCCCAGCAACAACGCAATCAGGGTTTCTTCGATATGGTCGACCAGCCCGCCTTGGCCGGGTTTCGCACCAGACATCTTTCTGTCCCCGCAATTTTTTTGTGATGAGAGTGTTAGCGGGCGGGCCTAGATGTGGCCCGCCCGGCCTGCGCGTCTATAACTCCCCAGCCCAAGACGCGTGGCCTCAGTCGGGTTTAGAACCCAGCGTTGATCGCCTGAGCAGCGTCGATCTTGTCCTGACCAACGTCGCCTGCGAACTGATCCCAAACCGGCTTCATTGCATCAACCCAAGCTTGGCGCTGTTCAGGGTTCAGTTCGCGGATGATACCGCCTGCATCAGTAATCGAGACCTTGGCAGCTTCGTTCACGGCAAAGGCTTCTTTGTTTCGGGTCTCAGTCACTTCGCTCAGAATAGTAAGGAATTGATCACGGACTTCCGGATCAAGGCTGTCCAGCCAGTCTACCGAAGTTACAACCAGGTAATCGATGATTCCATGGTTGGTCTCGGTAATGCCGTCTTGAACCTCAAAGAACTTCTTGCCGTAGATGTTCGACCAGGTGTTTTCTTGGCCATCAACAACGCCCTGCTGCAGCGCGCCGTACACTTCCGAGAACGCCATTTTCTGGGGGCTACCACCGATAGCTTCCATCTGCGCCACAAGCACGTCCGAAGACTGCACGCGGAATTTCAAACCATCTGCATCCGACGGATCAACCAAGGGTGTGTTGGCCGACATTTGCTTCATGCCGTTGTGCCAGAATTCCAGACCCTGCAGGCCGCGACGTTGCATGCTGTCTTTCATAGCCTGACCGTCTGCCGAAGCCTGAAATGCGTCTACGGCGTCAATGTTTTTGAACATGAATGGCAGATCAAAGAGACGGAACTGTTTGGTGAATTTCTCAAACTTCGAAAGCGAAGGGGCTGCAAGTTGCACGTCGCCTTGCAACATTGCCTCCAGCACTTTGTCGTCGTTGTAAAGCGTCGAGTTTGGATAGACTTCCATACACATCACGCCTTGCATCTCGTCATTGACGCGCTGCTCCAGCAACGATGCGGCGATACCTTTTGGGTGTTTGTCGGTGTTTGTTACGTGCGCGAATTTCACGACGATTTCACCGTCATCACAGGCCGCCATACCTGCAGTCGCGGTTACGCTCAATGCAAGCGCTGTTGCAGCTGTTGTCAGCAGTTTCATCAGTCTATTCCTCCCAGACTTCTAGATCTTCGTTTCGGCGCCGGTTTAACGCCGCATGCCGCGCAGTGAACCGAATCGATGGTCACTCCTCAATGTTTTGTTGCGCCGCCCAAGTGATCACTTTTTTTCTTTATAAAACAGCATATTAAAAATCGCTTTTCGTATATATTTTTTCGGCGCGACGAACTTTGTGCGAAAATCCGCACAGGCGTATTGGCTGTTGTGCGGATTTTCGCACCTTTCTCGAATCATCTACGCAGAATCACATCTTTGACCACACCCACCAATCGCAGTCCGCGCCTGCGAACGGATAGGCTCAACCATTTTAACCTTATGAAAATAAGCTAAAAGAGTTCTGGAACACTCCTTGCTACCTTCGATAATCCTCAGGACGAATCTGATAACGGGCCAACTTATCGTAGAACGTTTTTCGCGGCAGCTTCAGCGCTTTGGCTGCGTCCGAGGCCTTTCCATTGTGTCGCCCCAAGGCAGCTACCAACAAAGACCGTTCCACCCTGGCCATTTGTTCACTCAATCCCAGATCGGTGGCCTGAGTAACCTCCTCCGGCATACCCAAAACAAACCGCATTGCTGCCGACATGAGCGACCGCGCGTTTCCCGGCCAGTCACTAGCCATCAAAGATGCAAGATGCTCCGAGGATATCTCAGGCTCCGCAATACCAGCCTGTTCTGCAGCCTGCGCAACGTAATGGCGAAAAATTACAGGGATATCATCCGGCCGCTCGGCCAAAGATGGAATGCGAACCCGCATGACATCCAATCGATAGAACAGATCCGCATGAAATCGCCCCTCGGCAGACATGAGGGACAAATCCGCCGTTGTGCCTGCAAGAATACGTGCGCTGACCCCCTGCTCCACCAACTCGAGCGCGGCGTATTGCGTGGCTTCTGGCATCGCCGAAATCTCATCCAGAAACAAGGACCCTCCGGCGGCGTCTTCACAAACCTGAACCAGAGCGTCTGGTGTCAAACCCGATGAAGGCCTTTTAACAAACGGACCTTGCCCGTAGGGCGACATCAGGTGCACAACTTCAGCCACCTTTGAAATCCCGCTGCCTGGAGGGCCTGTTACAAGAACCTCCGCCCCTGTCGGCGCCACCGAGCGAACTCGCTCTCGCAGCGCTTCGGCCTGAGAAGACAACCCAAACAGCAAGCGAGCGGCGGGATCGCCGCGCTCCAATTCGTGTTTCAGAGCGCGTTGTTCCAGTATTTGGGTCCGGGCAGAAAATGCCCTACCCAAAACCTCAAGCAGGTCCGCGGCGGCACATGGCTTTTCCAGAAAATCGAAAGCACCCTGCCCCATGGCCCGTACCGCCATTGGAATGTCACCCTCACCGGTCAACAAGATGACGGGCAAATCCGGGTCAATCTCACGCGTGTAATTCAATAAGTGAAAGCCATCTCTACCCGGCATCCGGATATCCGATATTACTACCCCCGGAAAATCTGCACGAATATGATCTTTGGCAGCCACAAACGACCCGGCTGAAACAGGATTGTAGTCAGCTAATTCCAGCGTCTGAGCCAGCGCCTCTCGAACTGCGGCGTCATCATCGACCAAAAGAACTTTGCGCATCATGCCACTTTGTCTTTCCGATAGTATTCAAGCTCAACAGTAAACTCTGCACCATTGTGAACGTTGGTTCCTCGGATATTTCCACCGAAACTCTGAACCAAACCATATGAGATCGACAAACCAAGCCCCATCCCGTCGGACGATCCCACAGCCTTAGTTGTATAAAACGGTTCAAACAATTTCTCGGTATTCTCGATGCCTGGGCCGATGTCTCGCACTATTACGGCAAGCTTTTCTTTGGCGTCTATTGTTATGTGAATTAGTCGGTCGTTCTGCTGGCTCATCGCGTCTGCGGCGTTATTTATCAGGTTTACAAACACCTGAACCAATCGCACCTCTCCGCCCCAAGCAAACACGGGGTCTTCAGGACGTTGCCAGTTCATCGCAACCCCATCCGCCTTCAATCTAGCCTCAGTCAACTCAACGGCTGTGTCGATGACCTGAACCAGATTGACTTTGCCCATTGGTTCACTTTCGTTACGAGCAAAAGCACGTAAGTTTTTGATGATACGCGCCATCCGGGCAGCCATGTCGGAGATGCGGGTCAGATTTTCTGAGGCCTTTTGTTCCCGCCCTTTAGATAAAAAAGCAGCCCCGTTGTCGGCAAATTGCTGGATCGCCATCAATGGTTGGTTCAATTCATGACTGATGCCCGCCGACATCTGCCCCAAGGCACTGAGCTTGCCTGCCTGAACCAACTCCTCTTGGGCGAGTTTCAGTGCAGCTTCGGCCTCTTGTCGTTCGTGCACTTCTCGTCGCAGGGCGGTGTTGGCGACGGTCAGGTCGCGTGTTCGTTTCGCGACACGGCTTTCCAGAACGACGTTCGCCTCGGCCAAAGCGCGCCGGCGTTCGGTAGCCAAGAACAACAGCGCCCCGAATGCAAGACAGATTGCTGCAACGGTCGCGGCTTGTAGCCCGGCCAGCCGCCGTGCCGGAGAAACATCAACCAATACTTCGGCTGTCATGTCGATCACGGGCAAATCCAACATCAGATGCAAGGCACGACTAGGTAAGTATCGGCCCCAGTTCATCGTCCAAAGCTCATGCGAGCCTACCCAAGATGATCGGAAATAGACCTCTCGCGCTTCTGGCGGTGTCAGTCCACTCTGCCCGTCATCGCGTCGCCAAAACAAAAGATCAGAGCGGTTCGAGATAAAAACCACACCCTCTGCATCGACAAAGAAAACTGCTTCGGTACTGCCTCGCCACGTTTGTTCTACGTCCTGCACGTCTGCAACGACCATCAAGGCGCCTTCTACCTGTCCCGCGTCATCAAAAGCCGGAGCCGCATACGAGTAGAATCGATCACCGTTTGTCGGCACCACGCCATGTGCGCTACCCAACGCGCCTTGCAACGCACGCTGGAAGGCGGGGTGTCCTTCCATGTTGACCTCTGGCACAGGCTGCGCGGACGTCAGCACCTGACCAGACCGGTCCAAATACATCATGTTGACCGCCGCCGTCTTGTCTGCCACGTCCAATAACAAGGCCCGAGCAGCACGACGCTCATTCGGAGTTTCAAGCGAACGTAAGGCGGGATGTTTGGCCATCAGCACCGCAAGTTCTTGGTAAACCTGCATCTGTGTACTCAGCCTATCAGCTGCCAGCTCCAAATCCGCTTCAGCTTTTTCGCTCAACTGGGATAAAGCCTGACGATAGCCATAGGACCACACTCCAACGGACAACAGCCCGACGGCAAAAAGAAATCCTAGGATCACCGCTACCCTTTGCATAACTATGGGTCTTGCATTCGACGCGCCGCATGGCAAGTCTGTGCAGCATGAAGACGGTGTTCCAGTCCCCGCTTGATCCGGGTTTCGTTCAAAACCCTTACCCATTCTATGACAGGGCCAGAGCTGAGGGCGATTTTGTCTATTGGTATGATTACAAAAAAGTCGCTGCGGTCTCGCACAGGGCTGTTCAGCTATTGTTGAAAGATCGCCGCTTTGGGCGCGAAACTCCAGCTGACCTAAAAGTCCCCGGTCCCGCGCATTTGGCTTCATGGTTGGTCACCGAAGAAAATTCTCTTTTAGAGGTCGAACCACCGCGACACACACGCATTCGAGCTTTGGTCATGCGCGCCTTCACGTCGCGTGCAATCACCGCGCTGGAACCGTCTATAACTGACCTTAGCCACACGCTGATCGACCGCTTTCCAAGCACGCCCTTTGATTTACTGGACGCGTTTTGTACGCAGGTTCCGGTAATCACCATCTGCCGACTTTTAGGCACACCCGAGGAGATGTCGCCCGACCTGTTGCGTTGGTCACACGCGATGGTTGCTATGTATCAAGCCGGCCGCACACGCCAGACCGAAGACGCGGCGGAGACCGCTGCGCAGGATTTCACTGCCTTCCTCGGCGGATACATCGATCAACGTCGCACCGAGCCGAGAGACGACTTGATTACGCGCCTGATCGCTGCTGAAGAAGATGGCGAAAAACTCTCACATGATGAACTCATAGCAACCTGCATTCTATTGCTAAATGCCGGGCACGAAGCCACTGTCCACTCGTTGGGAAACGGCGTGAAAACGGTTCTGGAACACAGACTTAACCCAGACGACCTTGCGCTCGATGGGTTGGTCGAAGAAATACTGCGTTACGACCCTCCGCTTCATATGTTCATGCGCTATGCCTATGAAGATGTAGAAGTCTTTGGACAGAGCTTTAAGCGCGGCGATCAAATCGCGTTGCTGCTAGGTGCCGCAAACCGGGACTCAACTGTTTGGGCAGATCCAAACCATTTCAATCCGTCGCGTCCAGTTATCACCAACTCCAGCTTCGGGGGCGGCCTTCATTTCTGCGTCGGAGCCCCGCTGGCACGGTTGGAAATGCGTATTGCACTTAGGGCCCTATTCGAGCGGTGCCCTAACCTGCGCCTGAGCGGCAAACCGGAATATTCCTCCACTTACCATTTTCACGGGCTGACCCGGTTGATGGTTGAGGTTTAACTCTGCTCAGCTTTCGATCAGAGCGTTCAAAGGCAACATGGTTGTGGACTTGATCTCTTCCATAGACAATAACGCCGTCACGTTGTGGACGCGCACTTCGGAAATCAGTGTCTGATAGAATTCGTCGTAAGCGCGCGCATTCTTGACCCGAACTTTCAGGATATAGTCGATATCCCCCGCCAATCGGTGCGCCTCTTGCACTTCTGGGCGATCTCGCAAGGCTTTGAGGAACTTGCGCTGCCACTCGGCCTCGTGTTCCGACGTACGGATCAGGACAAAGAACGTCGCTTCAAATCCAAGTGCTTCGGCGTCCAGCAAAACTGTCTGCTGACCAATGACCCCTGCCCCTTTCAGCTTGCGGATTCGATTCCATACAGGGGTCTTGGAACTACCTACACGGGCTGCTATTTCATCCAGCGATTGGCTGGCGTCCCGCTGCAGCTCGACCAGAATTTTCCGATCCGTGTCATCAATCCGCACCGACATTCCAATTTTCCCTTCGTTTCGGAACTTACGTCCCTGATCTCGAACGCGGCAGAACGTTTGTTCTTATTTGAGCGCCCATATGGCGTAATTACGGGAATATTTCCTATATTGCAATCCAAGTCAAACAAACGGAATCACTCATGCAACTTACGCAATCATATGATGGCAAAGGACACGTCGACTTTGTCGGCGCAGGTCCGGGTGATGCGGAATTGCTAACGCTTAAGGCGCTGAACGCCCTCGAGCGCGCTGATGTCGTTTTGCATGACCGCCTGATAAGCGCCGAGGTGCTGGAACTGGCAGGCAAGACGGCCACTCTGGTTGATGTTGGCAAGGCGGGATTTGGGCCTTCTTGGAGGCAGGAAGACATTGACGCCCTAATGGTTGAATACGCCCTGAAAGGCCAGCGCATCGTGCGCCTGAAATCCGGCGACCCGACCGTATTTGGCCGTCTGGATCAAGAGATCGAGGCGGTCGAAGCTGCCGGTATCTCGTGGCAGATTGTTCCCGGCATCACAGCAGCATCTGCCGCAGTCGCGGGCATCGGTCAAAGCCTGACCCGTCGGGGACGAAATTCGTCAATTCGTTTCCTGACCGGCCACGACATGAAGGGTTTTGCTGATCACGATTGGAACGCGCTTGCGCGACCTGGGTCCGTAGCGGCGATCTATATGGGCAAAAAGTCGGCCCGATTCATACAGGGTCGCCTGATTATGCACGGTGCTGACCGTGAAACACCGGTGACTCTGGTCGAAAACGCGTCGCGTATTGATCAACGCGTTCTGGTAACGACGCTGGACAATTTGCCCAGTGACTTGAACGCCGCCGAAATGGACGGCCCAACCCTCACTTTTTACGGCCTTGCCCCGCGACAGGCGGCTCAGGCTTTGACCGAATTCAAGAAGGAGCACGCCTGATGGCCCGCGCATTTACCCCCAAAGTGGTCACCGCCAACGATCTGCTGGAAGGCGACGTTATTTACCTGACTGAAGATGACCGCTGGTCACGCGAATTGTCGGAGGCCGAGCTGATCACAGACGAGGCCCACGCACAGGTCCGTCTGCTTGATGCAACACGCCAAGCCAACAAAATCGTAGGCGCCTATCTGGCCGATGCCGTCTCAGGTGCCAACGGTCCCGAACCCACCCATTTCCGCGAGGACTTCCGCCGTACCGGACCGTCCAACTATGCCCACGGCAAGCAGGAAAAACCAACGCAGCCCCGGGCCTAAACTTCGGCCCTCTCTCTCCCCTTCAAGGCCCCAAGGTTTCGGGGCTGCAACTAAGGACAGCTAGACATGTATCGCTACTCCGAGTTCGACACAGCATTCCTGGAAGAGCGCAACAAGCAGTTTCGCGCACAAGTCGAGCGCCGTATTGACGGATCGCTGACTGAAGACGAATTCAAACCCCTGCGCCTGATGAACGGCCTGTATCTGCAGCTGCACGCTTATATGCTGCGGGTTGCTATCCCCTATGGCACACTTTCAAGCGCGCAAATGCGCCAATTGGCACTGCTGGCGGAAAAGTGGGACAAAGGTTATGGCCACTTCACCACCCGTCAAAACATCCAGTACAACTGGCCAAAACTAAAAGACGTGCCAGACATGCTGGACGCGCTGGCTGAAGTTGGCATGCATGCCATTCAGACCTCGGGCAACACTATTCGGAACGTGACAGCGGACCATTTCGCCGGAGCTGCGGCGGACGAAGTCGCTGACCCGCGACCCTATGCGGAACTGCTGCGCCAATGGTCAACCGACCACCCGGAATTCCAGTTCATGCCGCGTAAGTTCAAGATTGCCATCACCGGCAGCGAAAACGACCGTGCCGTCATCAAGGCGCACGATATCGGCCTGCAACTGGTTGAGCGTGACGGCGTTCTAGGCGCGCGCATTCTGGTCGGCGGCGGTCTGGGCCGCACACCTATGATCGGCAAGGAACTGTCAGAGTTCGTCGCTTTTGATGACCTGCTGGCTTATTTGGAAGCCACCGTTTCGGTTTGGAACCAGATCGGACGCCGTGATAACAAGTATAAAGCGCGTATCAAAATAACCGTGCACGAGAATGGTATCGACACCATCCGCGCCAAGGTCAACGAACGCTATCTGAAGATCCGCCCGCAATTCAAAGGCGCAGACATGAACCTGCTGGAAGAGATCAAGGGTCACTTCGCTGCCCCTGCCTTCCGCGAAGGTTCGGTAGCTTCTTTTGAAAGCGCGTACGCTAACGATCCGGTCTTCCGGTCATGGGTCGACACCAACATCGCACCGCACAAGAATGCGGATCATGCGATCGTCACGATTTCGATCAAAAAGCACGGCGCAACACCGGGTGATGCAACGGCTGAACAAATGCGTGTCATGGCCGATCTGGCCGAAGAGTTCGCCTATGACGAGCTGCGCATCAGCCATGAGCAGAACGTGATCCTGCCGCATGTCCACAAGTCGGACCTGCCAGCGATCCATGCGAAGCTGAAGGAATACGAACTGGCCACCGCTAATATCGGCCTGATCAGCGATATCATCGCCTGCCCCGGCATGGATTACTGCGCGCTGGCGACGGCCCGCTCGATCCCGGTTGCCCAACAGATCGCGACCCGCTTTGACGAGCTGAAGCTGGAACACGATATCGGACACCTGAAGATCAAGATTTCAGGCTGCATCAACGCATGTGGTCACCACCATGTCGGACACATCGGCATCCTGGGTCTGGATCGTGCAGGCGTCGAGAACTATCAGATCACTTTAGGTGGTGATGGTACTGAAACCGCAGCCATCGGTGATCGTACTGGTCCCGGCTTTGCCTATGATGAGATTGTTCCGGCTGTTGAACGTATCGTAGACACATACCTGAACCAGCGTGAGAGCGCCGAAGAAACCTTCCTGGAAACTTACCGCCGTGTCGGTATGGCTCCGTTCAAGGCAGCGCTCTACCCCGAGGCTCAGGCGAATGCCGCTTGACCTGATCCAAACGGAACTGGGCAAGGACCGAAGCGAACTGACCGAAAAGGTTGAGGCGCTGAATGCCCGGTTCCGCCACCACAGCGCCCATGACGTCATGCATGGCGCGCTGGAGGAGATCGAAGAGCTTGCTCTGGTCTCCAGCTTCGGGGCGGAATCGGTCGTGTTGCTACACATGGCAGCAGTGGTCGACAAGATGACCCCGGTGCTGTTCGTGGACACGCTGATGCTGTTCACCGAAACGTTGGAATACCAGCAGGAAGTCAGTGAGCGTTTGGGTTTGAAAAACGTCCAAATCATCCGCGCCGAGGATGAGGATATACAGCGCGAAGACCCTTATGGCGCATTGCGCCTGCGGGACATGGATGCGTGCTGCAACCTGCGAAAGACCTTCCCGCTGCAGCGCGCATTGACGGGCTTCGATGGCTGGATTACCGGACGCAAACGATTCCAGTCGGGCAGTCGCGCCGCGCTAGACTTCTTTGAGGTTGAAGACGGTACTGGCCGCATCAAGGTTAACCCTCTGGCCCATTGGGCACCCGAAGATGTTCGCGCCTATATGGAAGAAAACAATCTGCCCCGGCATCCGCTGGTGGCCAAAGGATACCCTTCGATCGGTTGTGCGCCCTGCACTTCACCGGTCAAAGAGGGCGAAGACCCCCGCGCCGGACGGTGGCGCGACCAGAACAAGGAAGAATGCGGCATCCATTTTGTTGACGGCAAGTTGGTGCGCGCCGGAGAGAAAACATGAACGTAATCGTATCGGATACGGGGTTCGCCCCTGATGATTGGACTGACGGCTTTGTCACACTGGAAGACGCAGCGAACGACATCGTCGCTCTGGACGTTTCATCTGACACTGACCCGGATGAACTGGTTGACCGACTAGGTAACGCCCAAATGGTGCGCGTTGACTTTCCGTCCTCGTCGGATGGGCGTGGCTTCACCATTGCGCGGATTCTGCGACTAAAGGGTTATACCGGTCGCCTGCGTGCCAAGGGGCACATTCTTGCGGATCAGTACGCCATGGCCCGCCGCAGCGGTTTTGACGAGGTCGAGATCGACAATGAGTTGGCCACTAGACAACCCGAAGACCAATGGTTGGCACGTGCCAACTGGAAGGACCATAGCTATCAAGCCCGCCTCCGCGGCTAAGACAGCAAGCGGTAACATTTAAGGGACGTGGGGGCACATGCCCCTTTTCCTGACTTGGATCAAAGATTAAACGGAGATGTCGGTTTACCTCACCGGCAGTGAAACGATGACAGAGATGAAACCCGTGACCGAAGCCACCGCCGTAAAGGCCCCTGTTCTGCCGGACGCCCAGACCGTGACCGATGTGAAGCATTGGACCGATAGCCTGTTCTCGTTCAAGGTGTCCCGCCCTGCCTCGCTGCGGTTCCGCTCAGGTGAGTTCGTGATGATTGGCCTGCTGGGTGACAACGGTAAACCGCTACTGCGTGCCTATTCCATCGCATCTCCTTCGTGGGATGAAGAGCTTGAGTTCTACTCAATCAAGGTGCAGGACGGTCCGCTGACCTCAAAGCTGCAGCACATCAAAGCGGGTGATCAGATCATCCTGCGACCCAAGCCCGTTGGAACGCTGGTGCACGACGCGCTGCTGCCTGGTAAGCGCCTTTGGTTCTTTGCCACCGGAACAGGCTTTGCGCCGTTTGCCTCGTTGCTGCGCGAGCCGCAGACCTATGAGGACTATGATGAGATCATCATTACTCATACCTGCCGTGAAGTGGCCGAGTTGGAATATGGGCGACAGCTGATCGAAAACATTCGTCAGGACGAAATGCTGGCCGAGCTTATGGGCGAAGGCTTTGCCGACAAGATCCGTTACTACCCGACCACTACCCGGGAAGAGAGCCCTAAGATGGGCCGTATCACTGAACTGCTTAAAGACGGCACAGTGTTTTCTGACCTGGGCATCGAAGGCGGCATCAACCCCGACACCGACCGCGCGATGGTCTGCGGTTCGCTGGCCTTTAACCTGGACATCAAGACAATCCTGGAAGAGTTCGGCCTACGTGAAGGCGCCAACTCTGAACCCAAGGAATTCGTGATCGAAAAGGCTTTTGTGGGCTGATCCATTCGTTCGGGCCACCGGAATGATGGTGGCCCGTGCAAAAACCCGCTGCAAAACCTGTGAATTTCAGCCGTTTCGACGCGGATGGCGCTTGAATCAGGGCGCGGGGCGGTCTAGATTTCGGGCTCGAAATTCTGCAATCATCAAAGGAATGAACCCATAGCTCGCAGACCCCACAACGCGCCGCCGCAGAGAGATACCGGACCGCGCGTCAATGAAAAGATCCGTGCCCCCGAAATCCGCCTAATTGGCGCAGAAGGTGAAAACGTCGGGGTGGTTCATCCCGCCAAAGCCATGCAACTTGCAGCTGACGCTGGTCTCGACCTTGTCGAGATTTCGCCAAACGCGAACCCTCCGGTCTGCAAGATCATGGACTTCGGCAAGTTCAAGTACGAACAGCAAAAGCGCGAGAGCGAAGCGCGCAAGAAGCAAAAAGTCATCGAGGTGAAAGAGGTCAAGTTTCGACCCAACACCGACACCCATGACTATGACGTGAAGATGAAGAACGTCTTCAAGTTTCTGGAAAAGGGCGACAAGGTCAAAGTCACCCTGCGTTTCCGTGGCCGTGAGATGGCACACCAAAACTTGGGCCGTGAACTTCTGGAACGTGTGGCCGAAGACATCAAGGATCTGGGCAAGGTTGAAAACATGCCCAAGATGGAAGGCCGTCAGATGATCATGATGATCGGCCCCCTGCCGCAGAAATAGGATCAAGCTTGATCCAACATTCAAAGCCCCCTCCTTTGAGGGGGCTTTTTTGATTAGATTACGGCCGATATTGCCTTGCTTAACTTATCGACCAACTCATCGATCTGCGCCTCTTCGATAATAAATGGCGGGGCAAGAAGAATATGGTCGCCCAACCGCCCATCTCGGGTGCCAGACATCGGGTAACAAATCAGCCCTTCAGCAAGTGCTGCCTTCTTGATCTTTCCAGCCACCCCACTCGCAGGATCGAACGGCGTTTTCGTCTCCCGATTTGCAACAAGCTCAATGCCCCGGAACAACCCACGCCCCCGAATGTCCCCAACATTCGGATGCTGCCCCAACGCGGCCTCAAGCCCCGATTGCAGCTTCTCTCCCATGACGCCCGCCCTTGCTGGTAGATCACGCTCGCTCAATTCTCGGACAACGGCCAATGCTGCTGCTGTGGCGACCGGATGCCCGATATAGGTGTGGCCATGTTGAAAGAAACCCGAACCGTCGCGGATGGCATCGTATATTTGCGCCGTGCACATCATCGCGCCGATTGGTTGATAACCGGCTCCCAGCCCTTTGGCGATGCATAAGATATCCGGAGCAACGCCGTCATGATCGCAGGCAAACAGATGTCCCGTACGACCCATGCCGCACATCACCTCATCTAAAATCAACAGCACGCCGTAACGATCACAGATTTCGCGAATGCGCTTGAAATACCCTTCGACAGCTGGAACCGCACCCAAAGTCGCACCAACAACCGGTTCAGCTATGAAGGCCATAACCGTTTCGGGACCGAGCGTTAAAATCTCGGCCTCCAACTCATTAGCAACGAGTTGACCGTAGTCGAAACTGCTCTCACCAGCCGGTTTCTCGGCATATTCATAGCAAGGCGCGATATGCGTCATGTCGATCAGCATTGGCGCGAACTGTTCACGCCGCCATGCGTTCCCGCCGGCAGATAAAGCGCCCAGCGTGTTGCCATGATAGCTTTGACGTCGTGCGATTACGTGTCTTCGATCCGGCTGACCGATCTCAAGGAAATACTGTCGAGCCAGCTTGATCGCAGCTTCTGTTGCTTCCGACCCGCCCGAGACGAAATAGACTCGGTCCAAGTCGCCCGGAGCCCGTTCGATCAGAAAATCTGCCAGCGCTTCGGCGGGTTCCGATGTCATGAAGCCCGTGTGCGCGAAAGCGATTTGTTGGACCTGCTCTTGAACGGCTTGAATGACCTTCTGGTTGGAATGACCCAAACAGGACACAGCTGCATCCCCACAATCCAGGTAACGATTTCCGCGATCATCGATCAGGTAGCATCCGTCGCCCCCTGCGGCGATAGGCAGGTTTGCTTTCGTGTGCCGAGGAAAAACGTGACTCATTCGACTGCCCTTTCCAATTTGGCAACAAGCGCCCGTACGGACGCGGCGTTATCCTTCCACAAGTTCTCATTCTCGTCGGTCAGACTGTTTTCAAACCCAACACGAACGTCTCCGCCCTGAAGGGCAGCATATTCAAGACAGGCGTGCTCTTTCGCACCAAAGGCGCAGATCATCCAAGAGGGGCTATCCTTAGGAAACTGATCCAAATCCGTGGGGCTTGATTGCTGGCCGGATGTATAGCGTCCCAGAACAAACAGCCTTTCCAACTGCCCCTCACGTACGATCCGTTCCTTCTGCCATCGCGTCAACAGTGCCGCGTCCTCGGCGTCATATAGAATATGTTGCACTCTGATGCCCTCATCTGCGCACAAACCATAGACCCGATCTGCCAACTCAGGCGACCGCGCTATCTCTCGCACGGAAATCGACGCCCATTCAGGGCGAACTTGTTGCAGACATTTAAACTGCGCGGATACTTCAAACACGCCTGCAGCCTCGGTCGTAATTTGAATGTCCATTTCAGGAACAGCCTGCCGAAGCTCGGCTATTGCCTCAAGGTAATGTCCTGCGTCCAACGAATGCAGCCCGTTTGTGTCGCGCACATGCAAATGCAACCCGTTCGCGCCTGCCTCAAAACAGGTGCGCGTAGTATTTACAATCTGGTCCATTAAAACAGGTAATTCCGGGTGATCCGAAGGCCCCCTTCGTGCGCCTGTTGGAGCGACCAGTATGTAAGGTCGTTTTGAATGCTCGGGTTCTAATTGCTTTTCAGTCATGGACTTTCCTTTGGGCTGTCGCCGTCATTTAATACGACAATCAATGTTTTTTACTTGTCATTTTCAAAACATTTGTTTTTTTACATTGATGGAGACCACACCAAACCAGCTCACCAACCTATTGCGTCAAGACATCCGGCAGATGCCTTCCGCACTACAAGCGGCGGCTAAGTACATTATCGACCATCCCGGAGATTTCGGCCTCGACCCAATCCGTACTAGCGCTGCCAAAATCGGTGTCAGTTCAAATGTATTGGTAAGACTGGCGCAGCGCTTAGGGTTTGACAGCTTCGAAGCATTCCGCGCCCCATTTCGCAACGCATTGGTGACAGACAGAGAGAATGATTTAGGTCAGGACTGGCTGACCTCACTGCAGACTGAAGATGCCTTTAGCATTACGCAGGCCAAACTGGCGCAGAACGAACAAAATGTCGTTGCCCGCTCTCTGCGACTGATGAAGCCTGAAAATGCGCGAAAGGCGGTCGAACACATAGCTTCGTCAAAACGCTGTTTTGTGACGGCGACGCGCGCCAGTTATGCACTTGCTTACTACTTTTCCTATGCAGGGCGTATGGCCCATCCGGGGATCCATCTGGCACCTCGCCATTTCGGATCTGCAACAGACGACTTGTTGGACGCCGATCATCAGGATTGTCTGCTCGCGATAACGGTTCACCCCTACTCCGCGGACACTATCCAATCTATGCGTTTTGCGAAACAAAAAGGCTTACGCCTGGTGTTGATCTCAGACAGCGATGTGATTGCACCGGGGGTCACGCCTGACGTCGCATTTACAGTCAGCACCCGTGCCCTACACCCATTTTCCTGCTTTGCCGGCGCCATGGCCGTACTTGAATGCCTTTTGGGTCACCTTTTCGATGCAGGAGGGGACGAAGCACGTCAACGGACGGAGGCTTACCAAAAAGCGCGCGAGGATACCGGAGCCTATTGGCAACCCTCAAAGCCTCCGAAACTGCGTCGCAGTTAAGACACAGGAAAATAAAGCCCCGACACGTGGTAGAGGCTTTATTAGCTATTGTTCAAACGCAGGCTTCAACCGCCCTTTTAGTCATCACCCCGACAAGATGCGCGCGATATTCCTTGCTGCCGTGCAAGTCGGAAATCATGTTGGCCGGATTGATCCGCAATCCCATCAGCGCGTCCGCTCGGAACTCTTTGTTCAGAGCTTCCTCGGCCTCAGACCAACGAAAAACACCATCCTCACTAGCACCGGTGACCGCGACACGCACACCATCTGCGAAACGCGCCAAAAAGACACCAACCAACGCGAACCGAGACGCAGGTTGCAGGAACTTTTGATAGCTAGCCGCTTGTGGCACTGGGAAACGGACCGAAGTGATGATTTCCCCTTCATCCAGTGCCGTACTGAACATGCCGTCGAAAAAGTCATCTGCCGCGATCTGACGGGTGTTGGTGATTACAGTCGCACCTGACCCCAAAACGCCTGCCGGATAGCAGGCCGCAGGATCATTGTTGGCAATCGACCCGCCAAGCGTGCCCCGATTTCGCACCGCCGGATCACCGATCTGACCAGCTAAGGCCGCCAAAGCGGGATAGCTTCCCGACGCGTCGGAGGCCACGTTTGCATGGGTTGTAGCAGCACCGACGGAAACAGACCCATCGTCGTTGACACAAACCCCCTTCATCTCGGCAATCCCGCTCAGCGACACCAAGGTGGAAGGTGCCGCCAAACGTTGTTTGAGCGTGGGTATCAACGTTTGCCCGCCGCCCAATGCCTGCGCATCTTCCGAACCCAACGCGGCAACAGCATCAGCGATGGTCGAGGGTTTCTCAAACTCGAAATTGTACATTTCGTCTTCCTTTCCGAAAGGCGCGGAACCGCCTTTCATCTGGCTATAAATATCCCGGGGAGCGCGAGGGGCTGGCCCCTCGCACCCCAACCTCTCAGCTATTCATCGCTGCCCAGACACGCGACGGGCTCATCGGCATGTCGATGTGATCGACCGCCTTACCACCCGAATTCAGCGCATCCAGCACCGCGTTGACCACCGCAGGTGGTGAACCGATTGCGCCAGCCTCACCACAGCCTTTCACGCCCAACGGGTTGTGCGTGCACGGCGTTTGGCTGGAATGGTCGACCCCATAGAACGGCACATCATCCGCGCGTGGCATGGCGTAATCCATGAAAGAGCCACTCAGCAGCTGACCATTCTCGTCATAGGCGCAGTTTTCAAGCAGCGCCTGACCGATGCCCTGACCGATTCCACCATGGACCTGACCATCTACAATCATCGGGTTGATGATGTTGCCAAAATCATCAGCGGCGGTGAACGCCTCAATAGTGACCTGACCGGTCTCGGGATCAACTTCGACCTCACAGGCATAGGCACCTGCCGGGAAAGTGAAGTTGGCCGGGTCGTAAAACGCGGTTTCCTCCAGCCCCGGCTCGACCTCCAGCGGATAGTTGTGCGGGACATAAGCCGTGAGAGTAACATCCCCCCAAGCTACCGACTTGTCGGTGCCCGCTACGCTGAACTGACCGTCCTTCAGCTCGATATCCGCCTCAGACGCCTCAAGCAGGTGCGCCGCAATGCGTTTGGCTTTTTCGATCACCTTCTCGGTCGCCTTGACCATCGCGGATCCGCAGACTGCCAACGAACGCGAGCCATAGGTGCCCATGCCAAACGGGATCTTCGAGGTATCGCCATGCACGATCTCGACCATCGACTCGTCAATCCCGATCATATCGGCTACCACTTGCGGGAAAGCTGTCTCATGCCCCTGCCCGTGGCTATGCGCGCCAACCATGACGCTAATCGAACCGGTGGCGTTCACCCTCACAGTCGCAGCATCATAAAGACCCGCACGGGCCCCCAGCATGCCGACGATGTTCGAAGGTGCAATTCCGCAAGCTTCGATATAGCAGTTGATGCCCAGACCGCGCAGCTTGCCGTTTGCCTCACTGGCCGAACGACGCGCGGCAAAGCCCGCAAGGTCAGCAGCGGCCTCCAGCTTATCCATCGTTCCATGGTAATCCCCGGTGTCATAGGTCAGCGCCACCGGCGTGTCATAAGGGAACTGGGTGACAAAGTTCTGACGACGCAAGGCAATCGGATCGACGCCCAATTCGCGTGCAGCCTTGTCCACGACACGCTCCAACTGGAACGTCGCCTCGGGCCGACCCGCGCCGCGATAGGCATCCACCGGCACCGTGTTGGTGAACATCGCTTTCACATTCACTTGAATGACCGGCGTTTTGTAGTTGCCCGCCATCAACGTACCATGCAGCCAGGTCGGCACAGAGCTGGAGAATGTCGATAGGTACGCGCCCAGATTGGCATAGGTGTTGGTGCGCAAGCCAATGAAGTTATTGTCCGCGTCCAGCGCCAGTTCGATCTTGCTGACATGGTCCCGGCCATGGGCATCTGACATGAACGCCTCGGTTCGGCTGGACGACCATTTAACCGGACGGCCACAAGCCTTGGCGGCAAAAGTGCAAAACGCCTCTTCTGCATAGTGAAAAATCTTGGTGCCAAAGCCTCCGCCTACGTCAGGGGCGACCACACGGACTTTATGCTCGGGCAGGCCCAGCACAAACGCGCACATCAACAGCCTGATCACATGCGGGTTTTGCGACGTCGTGTAGAGCGTGTATTCCTCAGTCGCGCGGGCGTATTCAGCTACGGCAACGCGTGGCTCCATCGGATTAGCGACCAAACGATTGTTCACTAGGTCCAAGGTGGTCACGTGCGCCGCATTGGCAAAGACCTCGTCAACCTTGGCGTCGTCCGCTTCCCCCAGTTGCCAGTCATAGCAGATGTTGTTCTTCAGATCGTTGTGAACCAGTGTTGAGCCATCCTGCGCGGCGGCTTTCATGTCCATGACCGCAGGCAGTTCCTCGATATCGACATCGATGGCCTCGGCCGCATCGCGGGCCTGCTCAAGGCTATCAGCAACAACAGCTGCGATCGGATCGCCCACATGACGAACCTTGCCTTGCGCCAAAATCGGGTGCGGCGGTTCCTGCATCGGCGCGCCGTGCTTGTCAGTAACCTCCCAACCGCAGGGCATACCGCCCACGCCTTCGAAGTCTTTACCGGTGAATATTTTGACCACTCCGGGCATGCCTTCGGCTGCCGATGTGTCTACGGATTTGATCCGCCCATGTGCGATGTCGGACCGCAAAAAATGTACATAGGCCTGACCATGAACGTTGATGTCGTCGGTGTAATTGCCCGCTCCGGTCAGAAAGCGCACGTCCTCGCGCCGCTTGGAACTGGCTCCGATGCCACTGTCTTTGGGCATTGCTTGTTCTCCTCCCATAAACGAATGCAAGCGCATCCGGTGTCATCCCACGGGCGTCTCCTCTTGCGCCCGCAGTGGCATCATTCGGCAGCGATGCTGCTGACGTCCTGACCTGATGCGGCCATGATCGCCTTGACGATGTTGTGATATCCGGTGCAGCGGCACAGGTTGCCTTCAAGGTACTTACGGATTTCAGCCTCTGTCGGACGCGGATTGTCCTTCAGCAGCGCCGCTGCGCTCATCACCATGCCCGGCGTGCAGAAGCCGCATTGCAAGCCGTGGTGATCCTGAAACGCCTGCTGTATCGTGTTCAACGAGCCGTCCGGATTGGCTTGACCTTCGATGGTGCCCACGTCGGCCCCGTTGGCCTCAAGCGCCAGCATGTTGCAGGATTTGACTGCCTCACCGTTCACATGAACAACACACGCGCCACATTGCGCGGTATCGCATCCCACATGTGTGCCGGTCAGGTGCAGATGGTCGCGCAGAAAGCTGGACAGCAATGTCCGGCCCTCGACATCACCGCTCACGGATTTTCCGTTCACGGTCATTGAGACCTGTGTCATAAACTCCTCCCAAAATGAAATTCTCCCTGAGCAGAGTTAAACACGGGAAATTTTGTTTGAGAACAAAAATATTTAGCGAGCTAAACGCCAGGTCAATTGGTTAACAGCTAAATGTATAGCGTTATCTCACAAAGGCAATTTATCGACGCGAGGCCCGAGGCTGCGGACGCGTCGGGATTTCTTTTAGCAACCCACCGACCCCCATCCCGGCAATATCCGCGCCGTTTGTGTCGATACCGCAAGCGACGCGCGACAAAACCCAATCGGCACCGTTCAACGCCGGAGATCGTGCACATCCTGGCAGACCTATCACCGGTCGCTGCCCGAGCGAACCCAGGAACAACAAATTCCCCGGATCGACCGGCATCCCAAACCGATCCACCTGCCCCCCTGCCTCGCGCACTGCTTCGGGTGCTACATCCGAAACGTCGGATGTGGCTGAACCAGTCAGAATCATCAACACTTCACCCTGCATTTCAGAAAGCGTCTTAGAAAGCGCATCCGTCTGATGCGGCACGATGCGTATGTCGCTCATTTCCATACCCAGCGCTTTAACGCGTCCTTCGATCGCTGCGATGCCTTTTTCATTCGGAGGGCCGCCGGGAATATCAGTCACGACAAGCCCAGCTTTTTGATAAACAGGCGCAGCGAGGTGAATAGCGCCCTGTGCGAGGCGAGATGCTTCTTCTACATCGTTACCTGGCACGGCATAGGAAATAACTTTAATTGTCGCGACCATACCTCCGTTGCCCATCTGCTGATGTTTCGGCACAGTGGCGACGGTGATCATCGGGTTTACCTGATTGAAGGCCTCAAGCGCGGGAACATTCAGAACCGCGACACCCGGACCGTCAGCGAGCAAGTTAACGCGACCGGTAAAAGGTTGCGTCACTCTTAGATTTGCGGCTGCAGGATTTGGCACCAGAGCTTCAGCCAACATACCTGCCGCTTTGTCTTCGTGGCAATCTCCCGGCTCCAATTGGGCAACCGTGACGGAACTGTATCCGGCCGAAGTTAGTTGCCTCTGATGCTCGGATGTTAGCACTAGTCCTTTTCGCAGCTTGGTATCGCCGGCCTGCACAGAATGGGCAAGAATGGCTCCAGCGGCCTGATCAACAGGGACAGGACCAAATTTCACGCTTTGCCTCGCAATACAGCTGTCATCTGAGCTAAAATGGCCACGGCTATTTCAGAAGGGTCAGCGGCACCTATATCCAGCCCGATGGGGCCATGAATACGCGCAATTTGAGCGTCCGTAAAACCAGCCGCTTTCATTCGCTCGACCCGTTTGGCATGGGTACGTGTGGACCCAAGTGCACCTATGTAAAAAACACCAGCTTTCAAAGCGGACTCCAGTGCAGGATCGTCCAGCTTGGGGTCATGCGTTAGAAGAACAACCGCCGTACGCGTGTCCATTCCCAGTTTGGCGACAGCTTCGTCCGGCCAATCGGTCAGGATTGACTCACCCGGAAAGCGCGCGCTTGAGGCGAAGGCCTCGCGGGGATCAACGATGGCAGGGTCATACCCTGCAATCCTTGCCATTGGAACCAGAGCCTGCGCGATATGGACCGCACCAACGACAATCAGCCTAAGCGGAGGATTATGAACCGCAACAAAGGTTTGGCCATCTTCCTCGAACCCCGAACGGTCCATACGCAAACGGTCGGAATAGGCGTTGCGGCGCAGGGCCCTATGACCAGTTTCAATGTTCACCTCGTACGCAACAGGCTCACGCCGCGCCCGGGCTTTGACAAGTTCGCTGAGCATCGATTCCGGCAGAACATTCCCAACCGGCTCGACGAGGACACGAATGGTTCCGCCACATGCCAAGCCCACAGCAAAGGCGTCTTCGTCGCTGACGCCAAATTCCAGCAGTCGTGCTTCGCCTTCGTCGATTGCTTCTAGCGCTTCGACCACAACTGCTCCTTCGACACACCCACCCGAGACCGAGCCTTCGATCCGACCGTCTCCGCCAATGACCAACTGCGCACCAACACGACGCGGAGCGCTGCCCCAAGTTTCAACGACGGTGGCCAAAGCTGTCGGGCTACCGTTTCGATACCAGCGCAAGGCCGTTTCGGGGCTGTTGTCGAATCTGTCCATGGAACCCTCCGGCGTGTTCTGATCCAACATAGGCAGGTTTGCCGGGATGAAAAGGAACGGGGTGCACAGACCGCTCAAGCAAATTTGAAAAATTTACGCTCTCGGCACAATTTAGCCCGGATTATCGATGTACTAGCAAAGGATTGATTGTCGTCAGACCTGATTCTAGCCTACACGCGCACTTGCTGCATTCCAGCATGCGCATATGATTTTTTTACATGGGAGACAGACACTTGAAACGCATTTTTACACTTGCAACGGCAGTTGGCCTGCTGGCTTCGACAGCGGTCAGCGCAGACAGTTTCCTGCGTTATGGTGAAGTGGAAGGCTGGAAGGTCTTCATAGACCAGGATAAGAAATCGTGCCTGATTGAAGCTGTGGATGACGCCGAAAACGTGGTTCAGATGGGCCTGACCGAAGACCGCGCGGTCGGCTATGTGGGTGTTTTCACCAAAGCCAAGACAGACATCAAACGCGGCGAAAAAGAAGCTGTAGCGATCCTGTTGGGCGATAACATATACGTCGGCGAAGCCACTGGTATGCGCGGCAACATCACAAAAGGCTACTCAGGCGGTTATGTTCTGTCCGATGACCCCCAGTTCGCGGAAGATATCGCAAAACAGAAGGTTATGGTCGTGTTCCCTGAAAAGGAATTCGCCTTCACTGTCGATCTTACCGGCACTTACAAGGCCATGGAAATGGCTCGAAAATGTAACGAAGAGCAGTTGAGCTAAGCGTCAACTTGAAAGCGCGGACATCAGCCGCGCTTTCTCGCCCACGTCGTCTGGTTTCGAGATGACGGCGGCTAACTCCTCCAATGATGCGATCGAGTGCCCTGCGCGGAAGCTATCGACATGAGGCAGCATAGCTGCAACGCCCTGCGCCTTGGGCGCAAACCCATCCCAGCGCAGCAGCGGATTTAGCCAAATCAGGCGACGCGTAGACAGATGCAATCTCTCCATCTCTTTCGCAAGTGCATCGGGATCGCCTCGGTCTAGTCCGTCCGTGATAAGCAGCACCACCGACCCCTGCCCCATGACACGCCGCGACCAATCTCGGTTAAAGACGTGCAGGCATTCTCCGATCCTTGTGCCCCCCTCCCAATCCTGAGCCTCAGCCCCTGCGGCACTAAGTGCCGCGTCCACGTCACGTTGCTGCAGATGGCGGGTGATATTGGTCAGCCTCGTTCCAAAAGTGAACGCATGAACTTTGGCCCACCCCAACCCCTTCGCATTCGAGACTGTGTGCAGAAAGTGTAAAACAATTCTGCTGTACTGGCTCATCGATCCTGAGATATCGCAAAGCACCACAAGATTTGGCCAACGTGGTTTGGGCTTGAGGCGCGCGATATCACGCAGTTCTCCGCCTTGGCGCATTGCTGCACGCAAAGTCCGGGCACGATCGATCCTGTGACTTAAATGACTGGCTTGGCCGCGTCGGGACTCGATGGGTTTTACAGGCAAGGATAATCGCGACAGCATTCGTTTGGCTTGGGCGACCTCGGACGTGCTCATTTGTTCAAAGTCCAGACTGCGCAACCTTTCTTCGGAAGACGCGGTTTGCGAGGCATCAATCTCAAGCTCGGTCTCATCTTCCTGTTCTGCAACCTTGGGTAGATCGCGTTCAATCCCGTCCAACAAAGCCTCAGCCGCGCGTTTTTCGGCTGCGTCAGCTTTGCGTTCCTCCTGAACACCGCGAATGGCGGGCAACATCATGGACATCATATGTTCTAGGTATCGCGGGTCGCGCCAATACAGACGAAAGACCTGAGTAAACACCGTGCGATGTTCTGGTCGGCTCACAAAACAGGCATGCAAAGTCCAGTAGAAATCCTGCTTTTCAGTAAAGCCTGCGGCTTGAACGGCACGGATTGCGTCAACAACGCGTCCCGTTCCGATCGGAAGCCCGGCCTTGCGCAATGCGCGCGCAAAATGTGTGATGTTCTGCGCTAATTTCGGGTCATCTGGGATATGCAGCGGGAGTTGTTCCGCCATCAGGCTGGCTCCAGATCGGCCTTTACATCATCCAGAATCCGCTTTGCTTCGGACCCCTGCAGTTTCTGAATGTCGTCCTGGTATTTCAGGATTGCGCCCAGAGTGTCGCCGATAACTTCGGGGCTGAGGTTGATGACGTCCAGTGCCAGCAGGCACTTGGCCCAGTCAATGGTTTCGGCCACGCCGGGTTTCTTGAACAAATCCTCGGTTCGCAGACGTTGAACAAAGGCAACCACTTCACGGCTAAGCGCCTCGGCGGCTTCGGGCGCGCGAGCGTGAAGAATTTCAATTTCACGGTCGAAATCAGGATAGTCGACCCAGTGATACAGGCAACGGCGCTTTAACGCGTCGTGTACTTCGCGCGTGCGGTTCGAGGTGACAATGACGATTGGTGGTTCGGGCGCTTTAACCGTGCCCAATTCTGGTATGGTAACCTGAAAATCGCTGAGAGCTTCCAGCAGAAAAGCCTCAAACGGTTCATCGGTGCGGTCCAATTCATCAATCAACAGAACAGGTGCTCCGTTTTCATCTGGACGCATAGCTTGCAGAAGTGGGCGTTCGACTAGGTATTCGTCCGAGAACAATTCATTCTGCAAGGCGTTGCGGTCCGCTCCTCCGGCTGCTTCGGCAGTACGGATTGCAACCATCTGAGCAGGAAAATTCCACTCATAAACCGCCGAGGACGCGTCCAGCCCCTCATAGCACTGCAACCGGATCAAGCGTCGGTTCAGCCCCAAGGCTAGGGCCTTGGCGATTTCGGTTTTACCGACTCCTGCTTCACCTTCCAGAAACAAAGGGCGACCAAGTTTCAATGACAAGAAGACCACGGTGGCCAGCGCCCGTCCGCAAACATAACCTTGCGCGCCCAGCATTTTCTGAACGGCATCAATGGTGTCCGGCTGTGTCATATGCAATTCTCTCCCTTGGCCCAACAGGTCACGGTGGCGGGCGCGCGTCAAGACCGCCGTATATTCGTGACTTACGGTGATCCGGGGAATTGACAAGGTCTTTCCCACGCGCGGCCCGTGTGCTAGCGGATGCGCCATGACCGATAGCATTACGATCCGCCGCCCCGACGACTGGCACCTGCACCTGCGCGATGGCGCAATGTTGCAAGCCGTCCTGCCCGAAACCGCGCGCCATTTTGCCCGCGCGATTATCATGCCGAACTTAGTGCCGCCCGTTGTTCGCAGTGATCAAGCCGCCGCCTATCGTGACCGCATAATGTCTGCCTTGCCAGAGGGCATGACGTTCGAGCCGCTCATGACCCTTTATCTGACCGAAGATACCGACGCCGAGGATGTCGCCGCTGCTCATGCAAGCGGCTTGGTCAAAGCGGTAAAACTCTATCCCGCAGGTGCGACTACAAATTCACATTCGGGCGTGAAGAATTTCGACAACGTACGCCCGGTTCTGGAGAAAATGGCCGAGATCGGTCTGCCCCTTTGCGTCCATGGTGAGGTCACCGATCCCGAGATCGACATTTTCGACCGTGAGGCCGTTTTCATCGATCGCGTTCTGGATCCGATCAGACGCGCCAACCCAGGCCTGCGCGTGGTGATGGAGCACATCACGACCAAAGACGGCGTGGATTATGTGAAATCCAACGATGCCGACTTGGGCGCGACGATTACCGCCCATCACTTGATCATCAATCGGAACCACATTTTGGTCGGTGGTATCAAACCGCATTACTATTGTCTGCCGGTCGCCAAACGCGAAGAGCACCGCTTGGAATTGCTAAAGGCTGCCACCTCTGGCGATGCACGTTTTTTCCTGGGCACCGACAGCGCGCCGCACACTGACGACAACAAAGAAATGGCCTGTGGCTGCGCCGGTTGTTTTACGGCGACAAACACAATGTCACTGGTGGCTGAGATGTTTGAGCGAGAAGGCGCTTTGGACAAGCTTGAGGGCTTTGTTTCGTTGAACGGACCTGCGTTCTATCGTCTTCCTGTCAACGAAGAGACGATCACCCTAACCAAAGGCGAACCGGTGCAATACCCCAGTAAAATCGAAAGCGACGATGGCCCTGTAACCGTGTTCGAGCCTGGCTTCCCGTTGCACTGGCGCGTGGTTTAACCCCCAAGCTTTTCAGCCAGATAGCGGGCGCGTCCTCCGGTGCGTAGCATCGACCAAATCGCGTCCGCCTCGTCCTTGCCAATCAGCTTGGTGGCCTTCCCGCGCACGCGGTCTTCTCGGTCTGACAATGACATCGGAGCCAGCAGATCGTGTGTTGCCTCAAGCCGAGCGCCATCCCTGCGCATTAGGGTCAAATGCGCCTGCGTTTCGGTCAGAGTATCATCCGCTTCAACTGAAACACGGTCTCGCAGCGACTTCAAACGTGGATCGGTACAGACCTTTTCCGAGTAGCTGCCGGGCAGCGCCGTATCGTACCCAAGCGCTTGCATGGCAATTACAGTGCGATAGGAAAACTTAGCGCCTAGCCCAGTTTCGGGAGACATTTGGTTACACACACTCATCCAGCGCGGATGGGTTTTCACTTTGATTTCGGCCACTTCGGGTTCAGCAACATCCAGATCACGCGCGGCCTCTAACGCGGCATGCAGCCCATGGCAGCAGGCGTGGAATTTGTGGCTTACGTTCTCAAACAGCCATTCAGCGCCTAAACCATCCAGCGCACTTGTCGCGTCGGCTTCTCCATTATGTGTTGCGCCGAACCCGCACGATCCCTCCAGCGCATCTACTTTGGGTTCAAACCCTTTGGCGATCAGTAATGCTGTTTCAACCCCAGCAGACGCAGCAAGCCCCGCGTTATATGGTTTTCCCATTGTGCCAAACTGCGCCTTGAGCCCCGCCGCGCGGGTTGCAGTCAAACCCAAGACTTTCTGCATCTGGTCCGCGTCGAATCCCAGAATACGACCCGCTGCTACCGCTGCGCCAAACGCGCCAGACGTGGCGGTCTGATGAAACCCGGATTGGTAATGGTCGCGACCCAACCACAACCCTACGCGGATCGAAACCTCCATACCTACAAGAGCCGCTTCTAGAAAATCGACCAAGATACGATCATCCCATTCGCTCAGCGCCAAGGCAGCTGGCAGAACTGCGACCGAAGGATGCCCGATATGCGCAAAATGCGTATCATCGTAGTCCAGAGCATGGGAAACCGTGCCGTTGACCAAAGCCGCCCCTCGTAGAGGCGCAGTGCCACCGCCAAACAGATGCGCCTGCGCGGCACCTTGCTCACCCAAAACAAGGTCACGAACAGCTATTGAAACAGGCTCAGCACCCCCTGCCCGCCCGACCGCAATCCAGTCCAGTGCTGACAGTGAAGTAACGACTCGCGTCTGCATAGTCGTTTCAATGGTTCCTGACGCGAACCCGGCTAGGGATTTGGAAAATTCACTCATGGGCGCAGTCTAACGCCCGGCAATCGCGGGTAAAGAGCTAGCCGTACAAATCCTTGGCGCGGGTCTCAAAGGCCTGAACAATCCTGTGCATGGCCTCATTGAAAACAACGCCAATGATGCCCTGCAGGATGGCGTTCTTGAATTCGAAATCAACGTGGAATGACACATTACACCCACTTTCATCCGCATCCTCAAACTGCCAATCCGATTTCATGTATTTGAACGGACCGTCCAAATATTCGGTATCAATCTTCATCTGGTCTGGGAACAGCGTTACCCGGCTGCCAAAACGCTCGCGGAACACCTTAAAGGAAATGACGAGGTCTGCCTCCATCACCTGAGCCTCACCCGCGGCATAGGTTCGACGGATACGAGCAGCAGCGCACCACGGCAAAAACTCGGGGTACTTGGCCACATCCGCGATCAGATCGTACATCTGCTGAGCCGTATACGGCAGGTGGCGGGTTTCCGAATGAGTAGGCATGGCGTCCGGTATTTGCAGGTGACAATGGCGCGTCATGTCGTATGTTGCGCGCCAAAGATCAAGGGGGCAGCGATGAGCGACCGTGCATATGTGATAGATGAGATGATCTCGGCCAAGGCCATTGCCGCACGAATTGAAGAACTTTGCCGCGAGATCACCGCTGAATTCGCCAACACCGACAAGCTGGTCGTCGTCGGGCTGCTGCGCGGCAGTTTCGTCTTCATCGCCGATCTGGTGCGTGAATTGGACCTGCCCATCGAAGTTGATTTCCTTGAAGCGTCCTCTTACGGCGACTCGATGGAAAGCAGCCGGGAAGTTCGTATTCTCAAGGACTTGCGTGGTGCTATTGAAGGGCGCGACGTTCTGGTTGTCGAGGATATCGTCGATACCGGTCACACGCTGAACCACGTCACTAAGCTACTGCGCAGCCGCAAACCCGCGCGTCTAAAATCCATCGCTTTGTTGGATAAACCCAGTCGGCGCGAGGTTGATTTCCGGTCTGACTGGATCGGGTTCGAGATTCCGGATGAATTTGTCGTGGGTTACGGAATCGACTACGCTCAACGCAATCGCAACCTGCCTTTCATCGGCAAGGTCCGCTTTACTGAGGATTGATCGGACCTAGAACTTGCTGAATCGCTTCCAGGAAAACCTTAGTTCCAATCGGGATTAACGCATCTGGAAAGTCGTAGTCCGGATTGTGAAGTTGCGGATGGTTTGTACCTGATCCCAACCAGAACATTCCGGCTTTGGCACCCTTGGAAAACTGACCAAAATCTTCTGAGAATTTTTGTGGAGTCGACGTCGTCTTACAAGGCACACCCGCCTGAGCGCAGGATCGGGTCAAGATTTCAACGGCCTCAGGCGCATTTTCACAGGCCAGAAAAATGTCGTCATAAGCGATCTTGAACCCTAAGCCTTGATCTGAAGCGACCTGCGCAACCAAAGCCTCGGCGTCCTCCATCAAGCTTTGCATACGAGCATCTGCAACTGTCCTCAGCGTGACCCACAGCTCGGCCCGACCAGGAGCCACACCAAATGTTGGCTCACCCAGGTTGGCATGCGTGACGGTGGTCAACGCGAAATCTGCGTCCAAAGATTCAACTTCTGCCAAGGCGCTCAGTTTTGGCATCAATGACACCAACGCGTCTGCTGGCGATACACCGTCCTGTGGAGCTGACGCGTGAGAAGTCTTTCCCAAAAGTACAATTTTCATTCCGCGCGAGGCACAATTGGCAGCACCCACGCACAATTCAACATCCCCCAACGCCATCCCCGGCAGATTGTGCAACGAAAACACATAGTCCGGCGCTATTTGGGTAAATTTTGGGTCTGCCCGATAGGCAATAGCACCCTGTCCTGTTTCCTCGGCCGGTTGGAAAATCAGCACCACGCGACCAAATTGCGGTCGGCTGTTTTCCAAATGATCTGCCACGCCCAAAACCATAGCCATATGGCCATCGTGACCGCACAGATGACCCTTACCCTCTATCCGAGATTTATAAGCGACATTAGAAGTTTCCTGTATTGGTAAACCATCCAATTCGCATCGAATAGCGACGGTTGGACCAGCCTTACCGCTATCATAAATTCCGGCAACGCCATAGCCACCTATGTCAGTCAAAACATGAGTGGCTCCACTCGCTTGCAGTTCGTCCGCTACGCGCGCCGCCGTCGCCTGCTCCTGACCAGAAAGCTCTGGGAACTGATGCAGTTCGTGGCGCAGGCGGGTGAGCCGCGCGATTGCGTCGGGGGTCACCCTTGCTCCAACTTTTTCTGACGAGCATCGCGTAAACGGGCAAAGTCGTCACCGGCGTGATAGGACGACCGGGTTAAAGGCGTTGCAGAGACCATCAAGAAGCCTTTGCCATAGGCAGCCTTTTCGTATGATGCGAACTCTTCGGGCGTGACAAAACGGTCAACACCGTGGTGTTTCGGTGTCGGCTGCAGATACTGGCCGATGGTCAGAAAATCAATGTCGGCGGCGCGCATGTCGTCCATGACCTGCCGAACTTGCTGTTCATGTTCTCCCAGACCCACCATGATACCAGATTTGGTGAAAATTGACGGGTCTAGTTCTTTCACTCGTTGGAGCAGCCGCAGAGAATGGAAATAACGCGCGCCGGGACGGACTTCGGGATAAAGGCCCGGAACGGTTTCAAGGTTGTGGTTGAACACGTCAGGTTTGGCCTCGACCACCGTTTCCAAAACTGACGGGTCACACTTCAGAAAGTCCGGCGTCAAAATTTCGATCGTTGTTTTCGGCGAGCGATGGCGTACTGCGCGAATGGTCTGCGCAAAATGTTCTGCACCACCGTCCTTTAAATCATCCCGGTCCACCGACGTGATAACAACATGGTTTAGACCCAGTTTCTGCACCGCATGCGCAACACGTCCGGGTTCAAACGCATCCAACTCATCCGGGCGACCGGTAGCGATGTTGCAGAAGGTACAACCACGGGTACAGATTTCACCCATGATCATCATGGTAGCGTGACCCTGGCTCCAACACTCGCCCACATTCGGGCACCCGGCTTCTTCGCAAACTGTGACGAGGTTGTTTTCGCGCATGATCTTGTGCGTTTCAGCATACCCTTTGCCGCCGGGCGCTTTTACGCGAATCCACTTCGGCTTTTTCGGTTGCGCATTGTCCTGACGATGCGCTTTTTCGGGATGACGTTGTTCGGGGATCTTCAGATCGCGCACGGTTGGCTTTCCTGACTTTGGGTCAATTTTGCTTACATATAATATACACTGTCGGCCTTAGCTACACCACCCGTGCATACCAGCCATAACAGCCCACCATGCATTCGCAGAAAAGAGAGCCTAAAATGAAATAAAACGTATAAAAAATATAAGGTTATATATTGAGTAGTCAAATTCGCGCTCGCGGCAGAAATTGCGTTGAAGCATTTTTAGAACTGTTTTAAATCACAAGCGTTCATAAATGAATCACAGGAACATGAATATGAAATCCGGTACCAAACTGCCTGACGTAACCTTTCACACCCGTGTCCGTGATGAGGCTGTAGAAGGCTCCAACCCGTTCCGCTGGGAAGACAAGACCACCGCAGATTACTTTGCTGGCAAACGCGTGATTCTGTTTTCGCTGCCCGGCGCTTTCACTCCGACTTGCTCGACCTACCAGTTGCCCGGATTTGAAAACGGATATGCCGAATTCAAGGAAAAAGGTATCGACGATATCTATTGCATGTCCGTCAACGACAGCTTTGTCATGAACAAGTGGGCGCAGGATCAGGGTCTGGAAAACGTAAAGGTTATTCCGGATGGCTCAGGCGAATTCACCCGCAAGATGGGTATGTTGGTCGACAAAGACAATCTGGGTTTTGGCATGCGCTCATGGCGGTATGCAGCCATCGTTGATAACGGCGTCGTTGAAGCATGGTTTGAAGAACCCGGTTTGATGGATAACTGCCCGGAAGATCCGTATGGTGTTTCCTCTCCTGAAAACCTGAAGAAACACCTGGATGAAGCTAAAGAGCCAGCGCTGGCCTAAGCTTTTAAGCAATCTAACGCAAAAGACCCGCCAGTGGCGGGTCTTTTTTAAGCGCGGGTTTCGGCAACTATACCCTCGCCGACCTGTTGAATGACCTCAGCAAGCCCATCGAACCAATCTTCGACCCCGGTTGAAACACGCCGCACCAACCCAATTGTTCTCGACGGTTGAGGCGCACTGAAACGCAGCAATTTTAGTCCCGGGACAGCATCGGATTCCGCTCGCGCCGCCAGTTCGGGCATCAGCGTTAAGCCAAAACCTTCCGCCACGAGACGGGACAGAGTAGCCAACGACGAGGCGCCCATATTGATCAACCCGCTGCTCCGATCCTGACCGCAGATTTCAAGCGCTTGGTCCGTCAAGCAATGGCCATCGTCCAGCAACATCAGCTGTGCGGTTTGAAGGTCCAAAGGTCGTAGCGCTTCTGGTGTGGACGTCATAGCCTTTAGTCGAGCGTCGCTGCCGGCCAACAAGAAACGATCCTGAAAAAGTGGCAGCTCGAATAGCTCGCTTCCACCTGCGGGTAACGCCACAACACCAGCGTCAATTTCACCAGCCCGTAGCATAGCCAACAAACGTTCAGTTCTGGCTTCACGCACTTGGACTCGCAATGACACATCCGAAGTCCTCAGTCCTGCTAACACGCCGGGCAGAAGATAAGGCGCGATCGTAGGGATGATTCCAATAGCCAAAGACCTATGCCCACCCGATCGATCACGCGCAAACTGATCCAACTGATCTGCCGCCCCAAGAACCCTACGCGCATGCTCCAGCGCGTCTCGCCCAAGTGGCGTCAAAAGAATGTCCCTTGCCTGTCGTTCGAATAGCGGGCCCCCCAGACTCTCCTCCAGTGCTTTGATCTGAACGGATAAAGCAGGCTGAGACACGTGGCACACTTGTGCGGCCCTGCCAAAATTGCGCTGTTCGGCAACAGCGTTGAAGTACTGCAGTTGTCTGAGCGTGAAATTCATAAATCTTGATTATCACTTCACCGCTTTACCGCAACTAAAACATATCACCCGATCAAACGGTTTCTCTCTGATTGATTTTCATAGTGTCGCTTCAATCGTTGCAACGCGATCCGAAGCACGATCTTGCCCGAGCGCGCCGACCACCCCATACGTTTTTCGGCAATTTCCAGCCCCTCTAGGTAGCAACAGCATCGCAACGCCACGTCGCTCAACCCTGGCCCCAGATCCGACAAAGCCTGTGCAACACGGTCACGTGCATCCGATGAGCCACGCCCACCATGTGCTTCGCAATCGAAATTGCCGCGCCCGCCTGCCGTCAAAAAATGATCCCAGTTTTGCGCGACTTGAGGACCAATTTGTGCCAACTCAAAATCCTCACGCAAGCGTTCACCCGCTGCGACTAAGGTCTCGTCCAGGAACAGTTTTCCATCTCGATCCCTCCTACGTGCCAATGCGATCAACGGGCTTTCCGCTACACTGTATCTAATACGCTTTGGGCGATCGTTTCTGTTCGCCCCACACTGCCCCTGCATCATTCGAGCCTGAAATGGTGACTGCGCTTCGGACATTCCGAACTCAGTGCGGACCCTGGCCCTGTTCTCTGCATCAGCGACCAGCTGGCTAAGCGCTGACCGGCCAGACGAAGAAATACGATATCGCGAAATACGCCCGTGACTATCGCAGGAAATCCAATCGTTCAAAGCCAGCGCTTGTGCAATCTTGCAATCCACAACTGCGGTTCTGGTTGTTGCCCCACCGCCCGCATCGCGAACCACAACCGCCTTGTCCATTTCCTCGCCAACTGCAAGCACCGCGCTCGTCTCGCATAACCGGCGCAGAACCCGCAGTGCCTCAAGATTGAACTCTTCATCCTTTGCATCTGAGGCTTCATCTTGCGACGCGGTATAACTGTTTCCTGTTTCGTTGGACGGTTCAGAAAAATGGGTCTCGGCCAGAGATTGCAGTGCAGCATCCACCAATGGATCATCCCTGCGTGTCTCAATTCGTCTAATTTGCCTGAGAATGGTCGATGCATGGCACCCGGCGGACCTTGCGATGTCGCGGATAGACTGGCCGGTCTCCGTGTGGGCAAGGTATCTTTGCGCCCCCTCAGGCACCCACGCCGGGATGGTGAAAGCCATGTTATTTTCCATATTTCCTTGACCTCGTAGACAGTTCAATCTGTTCCCAATCGCCCCCGGTATTTTGTTAACCAATTCTTACTAGAGTCGCTTTCGTTACTCGTTCGTTAACCCGCGAGGACAACGACCAGATTTGATTCAAATTGATAAACACTAATGAAGTCAGAGTTCGGAGGGAATGCGATCAAGGCAACGCCCGCTTAGGTTGTGCAACACATTCGGGGATACCACGACAATTAAGGACCCCGGGAATGCAGGATCTAATGACCGCAATAATGACTATCCGCCGCCCTCGCCTATTGGCCCGGGCCGCGAAACTTGGGGCGCAGGACTATAACAGGCAACGACATCTTCAACGCATTCTCGGCTATGGAACACTGCCCGCTACTGGGGCGGCGCTGGTTCGACTGATGGAGATGGAGCGAGACGTTAATACACAACGCATAGAAGAAGACGCAGCCTATTCGTTGGTCCGACATCTGGACCTGCTGATCGCGTTGTTGGGCGAGGCGCAGCTGCTTCAGGCCAGCTGCGCCCCGCAAAATCAATGATTAGGTGAAGGCATCCGGCATGGATGCTTTCTTTTTCTCAACATACTCTTTCAGAGCGGCGTTGATCGCAGGGTCGAGTTGCGGCTGCTGGTAATTGGCCAGTAGATGTTCGACTCGACCAGCGGCCAGTTGGCGTGTATCGCGTGCGCCTTCATCTTCCCAAGTCTCATAAGGCTTGTAGTCCAACAGGTCCGATTTCCAGAACGCTTCCTTGAAGTTCGCCTGCGTGTGCTCGCAACCCAAGTAGTGGCCGCCCGGACCAACTTCGCGAATTGCATCCATTGCCTGCGCGTTCTCGTCATAGGCTACCCCTTTGGCAAGACCGTGCAGAACGCCCAGTTGATCAGCATCCATTACGAACTTTTCAAAGTCTGCAACCAGACCACCCTCGAGCCAACCGCACGAGTGAAGCATGAAGTTCACACCAGCCATCAAACCCATGTTGAGCGAGTTTGCAGTCTCATAAGCGGCCTGCGCATCAGGCAATTTCGAACCACAGAATGAGCCCGCCGAACGGTAAGGCAAGTTCAGACGGCGCGCCAACTGTCCAGCGCCATAGGTGATGTGCGCGGCTTCAGGTGTGCCGAAGGTCGGCGCTCCCGAATTCATGTCGATCGACGTTACAAATGCGCCAAAGATCGCTGGTGCACCTGGGCGTATGATCTGGCTATACGAGATACCCGCCAAAACTTCGGCCAGAACCTGTGTAAGCGTCCCGGCCACCGAAACCGGGGCCATAGCACCGCCCACGATAAAGGGTGAGATAATACATGCCTGGTTGTTCTTCGCATAAACCTCAAGCGAGCCCATCATCACATCATCAAAGGTCATCGGCGAGTTGATGTTGGTCAGCGAAGTCATGACTGTGTTTTCCTGCACGAACTCTTTGCCGAACAGAATTTCACACATTTCCACCGAATCTTGTGCGCGGCTGGGATCGGTTACAGAACCCATGAACGGCTTATCCGAAAGCGTCATGTGCGCCATCAGCATATCCAGGTGACGTTTGTTCACTGGGACGTCGGTAGGTTCACACACAGTGCCGCCCGAGTGGTGCAGCCACTTGGACATATAAGCCAGTTTCACAAACTTGTTGAAATCGTCCATGGTCGCGTAGCGACGGCCACCATTGATGTCACGCACGAAGGGCGGGCCATAGACCGGCGCCAACACCAAGTTGCGCCCTCCAACAACGACTGATTTTTCAGGGTTGCGCGCATGCTGAGTGAACTGGCTGGGTGCAGTTTTGATAAGCTCGCGTGCCAGACCACGGGGAATACGAACCCGTTCACCGTCAACGTCAGCCCCGGCATCCTTCCAGCGCTTCAACGCTGCTGGGTTGTCAACGAAATTAGCGCCGACTTCGGCCAGAATAGTTTCCGCGTTGGTTTCAATGATTTCCAACGCTTCTTCGTTGAGAACCTCGAAATTCGGAATATTCCGCTCAATGTATTTCGCGGTTTCAATTCGAACTGCGGTACGTTCGGCCCGGCGAGCAGCGCCACCGCCACCTCTTGCTCTGCGCCGGGTGTTTGCCTCTGCCATGAGAAAATCCCGTGTGGTTGGTTAGATTGACCGTTTTGTTACAGGAGCGCTTGGGGTGCTAGCATATGGTTTACGGCGCTCTGGGGGTAAAAGCGACATACTCAAGTACACTCTAGAACTTTGACCGTTTAGCCGTGTCGGGGCATGATAACACGATGACGACCGAAAATCAGGCGACACCGCCGCCCGAATTTGAACGTAAAACCCTGGATGCGGCCGAAATTGGCGCTGTCGCACACCTTTACCGAGGCGAGGTTTACCGCAGCACGATCTGGCGCACACGGTTGGACACGACCACAAACTGGGCCGTTGTCACTTTGGGCGTCGCGCTGTCGATTTCCTTTTCCTCGCCTGATGCCTCACCATTGCCATTGGTGCTTGTCGGCGTTTTGATCATCCTTTTCCTGATGCTCGAGGCGCGTCGCTATAGGTATTTCAACGTATGGCGCGCTCGGGCGAGATGGTTGGAAACGCACTTTTATGCGCCCCTGCTCTATGACGGCGATCTTCATATGGAGGAGAACTGGCAAAAGGTACTGGCCGATGATTACCTGCACCCGCGGTACCACGTCAGCTTAATGATCGCGATTGGGCGCAGAATTCGCAGGAACTACTTGTGGATTCTGTTGATTCAGAGCTTGGCCTTCGGCGTTAAACTTTCGGTCCACCCATCCCCGGTTGAGAGTTTCTCTCAGGCTATTGACCGCGCCGATGTGGGCCCCATCCCCGGTGAAGTCCTTATTTTAACCGGAGTACTTTATATTCTATGCTGGACGCTGATTGCCATCTGGAGTTACCGAGCGGACGGAAACCGTGCATCGCGTCGGGGAAGCAAAAAGTCTGAATCAATGGGTTAAACGCCGGTTTACAGACTTTTGGTCATGGCAACTGAATTTCCGATGACCTCAGTTTCGCGCCACCCCAAATGGGCATAAATCGCGCGAGTATCCTGCATCAGGAGGTGTGTCCGCAAAACCATGTGTGTGCATCCATGCTGGCGGGCAGCGTCTTCGGCGATTTTCAACAACCTCCCAGCGATGCCCTGCCCTTGAGCATGCGGCGCAACTGCCAGATTGATTAGCTTCATTGCATTGTTTGTTTGGGAATAGATGATAACTCCACCCAGACCGATATCGGTCCATGCCAGAACCACTTCATGATCTGCAATTTCCTGTTCAACGCCCGCAGTAACGTCTGGAAGATCGGTTATAGTTTCACGCGCCTTAGCGTATGCCGCCGCGATGCAATCGGTAATTGGTTCGACGTCTTTTTGGGTCGCCTTAATGAAACGAATTGCGGCCATTGCTCCGATCTCCCTCTACAACTGGCTTTAATCGCCTCATAACGCTTGCACATAACCGCTGCGCGACCTAAGAGCCAGTCATGAGCCAGACATCCCATGACCGCCTTCTGATCATCGACTTCGGCAGCCAGGTGACGCAGCTGATCGCACGCCGCCTTCGCGAGTTGAACGTCTATTGCGAAATCCACCCCTATCAGAATGTCACAATGGACTTTGTGCGCGAGATGGCGCCCAAAGCTGTGATTTTCTCGGGCGGGCCTGATAGTGTTACACGAGAAGGTTCACCCCGCGCCCCACAAGAGATTTTTGGCTATGGCGTGCCTATCCTTGGCATCTGCTATGGCCAACAAGTGATGATGCAGCAACTGGGCGGCAAGGTCGAAAGCGGCCATGGCACCGCCGAATTCGGCCGCGCCTTCGTCACTCCGAAAAGTCAGTTGGACATTCTGGATGGCTGGTTCTCTGACGGTGACGAGCAGGTCTGGATGAGCCACGGCGATCATGTCAGCGAAATCGCTCCCGGCTTTGCAGTGTTCGGCACCTCGCCCAACGCGCCTTTTGCAATTACCGCCGATACCAACCGGCACTTCTATGCGGTCCAATTCCACCCCGAAGTGCATCACACACCCAAGGGCGCGAAGTTGTATGAGAACTTCGTGAAACTGGCCGGGTTCCGCGGTGACTGGACTATGGGCGCCTATCGCGAGCAGATGATTGATAAAATCCGCGAGCAGGTCGGAGATAAAAAGGTCATCTGCGGTTTGTCCGGCGGAGTAGACAGCTCGGTCGCTGCAATCCTGATCCATGAAGCGATCGGAGATCAGCTGACTTGCGTGTTCGTCGATCACGGCCTGCTGCGCAAGAACGAAGCCCAGGAAGTCGTCGGCATGTTCCGCGACAACTACAATATTCAGCTGATCCACGCGGATGAAAGCGAATTGTTCTTGGGTGAACTGGACGGCCAGTCCGACCCAGAAACCAAGCGCAAGATCATTGGCAAACTGTTCATCGACGTGTTCCAGAAACACGCCGACACTATCGAAGGCGCTGAGTTCCTTGCTCAGGGCACGCTGTACCCCGACGTAATCGAATCGGTTTCGTTCTCGGGGGGACCCTCGGTCACTATCAAGTCGCACCACAATGTCGGCGGCCTGCCTGAGAAAATGGGATTGAAACTAGTCGAACCGCTTCGCGAGCTGTTCAAAGACGAAGTGCGCGCCTTGGGTCGCGAGCTTGGCCTGCCCGACAGCTTTATCGGTCGCCACCCCTTCCCCGGACCGGGTCTGGCAATCCGCTGCCCCGGTGAAATTACCCGCGAAAAGCTGGAAATCCTGCGCGAGGCGGATGCGATCTACATCGATCAGATTCGCAAACATGGTCTGTATGACGACATTTGGCAGGCGTTTGTGGCGATTCTTCCGGTTCGCACCGTGGGCGTAATGGGCGATGGCCGGACCTATGACTATGCCTGTGCGCTTCGTGCCGTAACGTCAGTGGACGGCATGACGGCGGATTATTACCCGTTCAGCCATGAGTTCCTCGGCGAAACCGCCACGCGCATAATCAATGAGGTTAAAGGCATTAACCGATGTACATATGACATCACATCGAAACCACCGGGAACTATCGAGTGGGAATGACAAAAATTAGCCGGGCTCTGTCCCGGCTTTTTTTGTTTAAATCCAGACAGAAAACCATAATTTTCAATCCAGATATTCGTGATTCTCGCAGGCAATTGTATGGACAGCAGTAAACCGCAAATCGGCAAGGCCGCGCTTTGGATGACCGGTGCAATCGTGTCATTTTCGTCCATGGCCGTCGCGGGGCGCGAGTTAAGCGTGAACCATGACACCTTCGAAATCATGCTTTACCGAAGCCTCGTTGGTATTTGCGTTGTGGCGCTAGTTCTAACGCTGACGCGAAAATGGCACCAGGTTTCAACCTACCGGATTGGTTTGCAAGGCATTCGAAACTTGATGCATTTCATAGGTCAGAACCTTTGGTTCTATGCGCTGACGGTAATCCCCTTGGCTCAGGTTTTCGCACTGGAATTCACACTGCCAATTTGGGTCATTCTGTTGTCTCCATTGCTGCTAGGTGAACGGCTGACACCAGTTCGTGTGCTGTCCGCTCTAATTGGATTTACGGGTATTTTGATCGTTGCCCGCCCTGGTGCTGTTCCATTGAATGCAGGCGTTCTTGCCGCTGCTTTGGCCGCAGTTTTCTTCGCACTAACAACCATTTCCACCAAAAAGCTAACTCAGTTCGCCAGCATCGGCTGCATAATGTTTTGGCTGACTGTCATGCAGGCAGTCCTAGGTTTGATCGCCGCAGGTGCTGACGGTCAAATCTCGCTCCCGACACTCTCTACGGCACCCTTTTTGTTGCTTGTGGGTCTCGCGGGTCTGTTGGCGCATTATTGTATAACCAATGCGCTGGCAATCGCCCCAGCCACAGTGGTAGTTCCCTTCGATTTTGCCCGCCTACCCACAATCGCTGTTGTGGGCATGATTCTGTACCACGAGCCGCTGGATCACTGGACCCTTCTGGGGGCTGCTGTGATCTTTTCGGGCATTTTTCTGAACGTGCAAGCCGAAAATCGTAACAGTTTAGCAACAGATTCCCGTCACTCTGGTCAGTAGTAACGCACCGTCACCAGTTGACGGTTAAACAAGGGTTAAGAAAGTATCCAGCACCACGAGGCAGGCTGATCTTAACCACTCGATACGGGATCACGCCTGAATGACACCTTTAGGGAGGACACAATGAAAAAAGCGCTATTACAGGCGTGCGCACTAAGCGTTGGGGCAACCAGTGCCTATGCAGGCGGCCTGGATCGCAGCGGACAAGGTGTAAACATCCTGTTCGAAGAAGGATCGGTGGCACAATTCCGTTTGGGCTACACTTCGCCGGACGTTAGCGGTTCGATGGTTGACCAAATCCCTGGCAGCCCAACTGAAGGCGAAAGAATTGACTCGGGCAATGTCGCGAACGATTTTTTCACACCGCACCTTGCGTATAAAGCTGCTCTGACCGAGAACCTTGATCTTGCACTGATCTATGATCAGCCTTTTGGGGCGGATGTAGAGTATTCGGAAGAATACCCAATTTCGCAGAACGTACTGTCCCCTTTTGGCGGTACAACAGACATTCTTCGTGCGAAGGCGGACACTGACGCAATAACTGCACTTCTGCGCTACAAGTTCGACAATGGGTTCAGCGCCATTGGTGGTGTCCGCGCCCAACGCTTGAAAGCGAGCGTCTCCGTTCCACTTGCAGGCGCCGGCTTGGCCTCGCCCGAGGGTGGTTACCGCGTTGAAACAGATGCCGAAATCGATTTTGGCTATGTTGTTGGTGTTGCGTGGGAGCGACCCGACATCGCGGCCCGCGTTTCTTTGACTTACAACTCGAAAATCACGCATGATTTGAAGCAAACCGAGGCAAACGACTTTATTAGCGGAGTTATTTTTCCTCCCGGCATTCCTATTGTAAGTCGGGAAAGCGCGGACTCCACAACCGAAGTTGTAACCCCTCAATCCGTAAACCTCGACTTCCAGACTGGTGTTGCGCCGAAAACTCTGCTGTTCGGATCGGTACGTTGGGTGGACTGGCCGCAGACAGTTTATGCTCCTCCAGTCTACACCGGTCTGACAGGTATCAACCTGGTCGACTATGAAGAGGCCACGTGGACGTACTCGCTCGGCATGGGATATCAATTCTCCGAAGAGTTTTCGGGAGCGGTCACTTTGGGCTACGAGAGCTCTCAGGGTAACCCGGTGTCCAACCTTGGGCCGACAGATGGCTTCTGGAGCATTGGGCTCGGCGGCACTTATTCGCTGGAACGTGCTAAAATCTCGGGCGGTGTACAATACACTGATATCGGAGACGCCACTGCGAACGGTGCAGGTGAAGGCAACCGCGCGACCTTCACTGGTAACAGTGCTTGGAGCGTTGGCTTCCAGATCACTTACTCGCTCAGCTAATCAGAACAAGATAAAACCAGCAAACCCCGCCATTTTTGGCGGGGTTTTTCTATGTGCACTGGCTATGTTCCAAAAAACTAATTCGTTTTCTTTAATATTTACTGAAACTTACAAACGTTTCCTAACAAACCCATCTCACAGTGACATTTCAACTTTCGGCTCAGAGACAAGTCATATACGGGAGCCGAACAACAAAAAGACGAGGAACGACATTGTTGAAGATGAGCAAAATTTCAGTTCTAGCACTCATTTCCATGACTGCAGGAGCAACCAACGCCCAGGAGTTTCGCGGGGCAGCAACTTTGGGATATGGTCAGTCATCCGTGTCAGACGATGGTGGTGACTTCAGCACTTTCACTGGGGACGCAACTGGTACTCTTAGTTTTGACAACGGCTTACATTGGGGCCTGGACGCCAAGTACTACAACGTCGATCTGGATGATGTCTCAGGCGACGCATCTGTGTTCGATTTTGGAACCACGTTGAACTATCAGTTCAACAGCGGTGGTGTCTTGGGCGGCTATCTTGATTATGCGGACTCAGATTTGGACACCGGTTTGGGCTTCAGCCTGTCGAGCGACGTAATTTCCTATGGTATTTCAGGTGGCTATGTTGTCGAAGGTGTTGGTTTCGAGGCCTGGATCGGTGAGTCCACGACCTCACCTAGCCTGCCGGGCGGAGCAGATTGGACCGACATCGGTGCACTGTTCCGCTATCAAATTTCAGATAGCGCTTCTTTCGGCGGTCATTACGTCCGCAGCGATGTGTCCGGTGGTGGTGCTGATCTGGATTTGTACAGCATTGGCGTTGGTGGTTATTACCAGTTTGCCAGCGGCTGGGGCACCTATGCTGGTCTCGTGCATCAATCGTTCAGTGATCTTGACACGGACTTCACCACTTTCGGTATCGGCGTTGACTACAACCTGCTTGCGATCAGCGAATTTCCAGCTCAGGTTTCACTGGAATTGGCGAGAACCGACATCGATATTGGCAGTGCTAGCGGCGACATCGACACAATTCGCCTTGGTCTGACTTTCCCTCTGGGTGATCGCAATGCGGCTACTCCGCTTAACAGTGTTGCCCGGGCAGCCATGGCACCACGCCACAACGCTCTTACAACATTGGGCGACTCAATTTTCTAAATACCAAAATCTGCTAAAAGCCGTTGAAACCCCGTCCTTAAGGGCGGGGTTTCTGTTTGCGCAAGTTCCGGGTCGAACGGACCCTCCCCAACTGCGAGAAGGACTTATGGAAAAACAAAAACATCTGTCTCCGAAAGCGTGGGCCGAGCTTCTTTTACTGGGCTTGATTTGGGGCGCTTCCTTTGTGTCGATCCGGATAGCTTTGGATACGATCCCAGTAATGACCTCAGTATTTCATCGCGTCTTTTGGGCGATGCTGGCCCTTTGGTTGGTCGTCTGGTTCCAGAAGCTGCCGGTCCCGCGCAGCCCTCGTGTCTGGCTTTCGTTTGCCGTTATGGGCTTGTTAAACAACGCGATACCATTCTCCTTAATGGCTTGGGGACAACTTTACATCGAAACGGGATTGACCTCGATTCTGAATGCGGCGACAGCCATTTTTGGCGTCATCACCGCCGCGCTTTTGTTTCAGGATGAGCGTCTGACCCCGTCACGAGCAATTGGGGTCGGCCTCGGGTTTCTAGGCGTCGCGATCGCAATTGGAGTTAAGAATTTTGCTAGTTTCGACCTTCAAAGCGCCGCTCAGTTGGCAATTATCCTTGGAACAATTTCATACGCCTTAGCTGGTGCATGGGCGCGTGTGACATTGTCGGACTTGCCGCCAGTCGTCGCTGCAGCTGGTATGCTTACCGGCTCAACCGTGTTGATCCTGCCGGTCATGCTGATGGTCGACGGCGCACCGCGGTTAGACCTTCCGATAACCACATGGCTTGCAATTGGATATTACGCTCTCATCGCAACGGCTGGTGCGTATCTTCTGTATTATCGGGTTCTCGCCATGGCCGGGGCGGGAAACCTTATGCTTGTCACCCTTGTCATTCCTCCAGTCGCCATTGTTTTGGGTGCTGTCCTGCGGGATGAGGCCCTACCCCCACAGGCCTATTTAGGCTTCGCAATCCTCGCTCTCGGGCTTCTGATCCTCAACCGCTCAGGCGCGCGCGATTGACGCCGCCGTAAACGCGTTTTAGCTAGGTCGGAAAAGAGGGATAGCGTTCATGATCTACAGCTCAGCAAATGACTGGCGCAATGCTGCGCGAAAGAAGGTGCTATTCTTTGGCATGTCGGGGCTGGGCAAAACGTATGTTTCGAACGTTCTAAGGGATTCCGGCGATTGGTTTCACTATTCAATCGATTACCGCATTGGTACCCGGTACATGGGTGAATACATCGCCGACAACGCGAAAGCAGAGGCGATGCGTGTCCCTTTTCTGCGCGAGCTTTTGCTATCGGATTCGATCTTTATCGGGTCAAACATTTCCTTCGAGAACCTGACCCCAGTAGCCGCTTACCTGGGCAAGCCTGGTAACGCTGAATTGGGTGGCTTGGACTTACCCGAGTATCGACGCAGGCAGGAACAGTTTCGCCAAGCCGAAATCCACGCTCTGTTGGACACTGAATACTTTATCGACCGGGCACAGCGTCTGTATCAGTACCCACATTTCATTTGCGACACTGGTGGGTCAATCTGTGAATGGGTTGATCCCTCGAACCCCAGGGATCATGTGTTGTCCGAACTGTCCAAACAAACGTTAATGATTTGGATTCAAGGGGATGAAGACCATACCGCTGAACTGATTAAACGCTTCGACAAAGCGCCCAAACCGATGTCGTATCAGCCAGAATTTCTTACCAATGTTTGGGATGAATACCTTAAGCAGCATGGTTGCAGTGCCGAAGACGTAGACCCGAACGCCTTTATCCGCTGGACCTATGCGCAGGCCCTGGCGCATCGCCAACCGCGATATAAAGCGATGGCGGATAACTGGGGTGTAACCGTCACCGCTGATGACATGCACAAAGTCCGCGACGCCAGTGATTTCGATGAGTTGATCGAGCAAACTCTTGAGACTAGCGCAAACCGCACTTAACTACCGCCTCTACACAATAACTCCAAAGGCTTGTACCTGATGCCGATCAAGATCCCCTCCGACCTGCCCGCGTTTGATGTTCTCACGAAAGAGGGCGTCTCGGTCATGGCCGAGGATCAGGCAATGCGCCAAGACATCCGTCCTCTGAGGATCGGCCTTCTTAATCTGATGCCCAAAAAGATTCAGACGGAAAATCAGTTCGCGCGCCTGATCGGAGCAACTGCGTTACAGATCGATTTGTCTTTGATCCGCATGACCGAGCATCGCACCAAGAATACAGCCGCCGAACACATGGCTGAGTTCTATCGTCCCTTTCAAGATGTAAAGAATGAAAAGTTTGACGGCCTGATCATCACCGGTGCTCCGATTGAGCATCTTGAATTCGAAGACGTCACCTATTGGGACGAAATGCGCGAAGTGTTTGAATGGACGCAAACCAACGTTCATTCCACCTTTGGCGTGTGCTGGGGTGGGATGGCCATGATCAACCATTTCCACGGTGTCAAAAAGCACATGCTCGACGCCAAGGCATTTGGTTGTTTTCGTCACGCAAACCAAAGTCCCGCTTCACCGTTTCTGCGGGGGTTTTCAGATGATTGCGTCATCCCTGTCAGTCGTTGGACCGAGATGAAACAGCATGAAATCGACGCGGCAGACGGTTTGAATACTTTGATAGGCAGCGAAGATGTCGGGCCTTGTTTGGTGGAAGACCCGGCCCATCGTGCGCTCTATATATTCAATCACTTCGAATATGACAGTGACACTCTGAAGCAAGAGTATGATCGCGACGTTGCGAATGGTACTCCGATCAACGTGCCGATGAACTACTACCCGAATGACGACCCAAGCCAGACACCGCAAAACCGGTGGCGCAGTCACGCGCATCTTCTATATGGCAACTGGATCAGTGAGATTTACGGCACCACGCCCTATGACATAAGCCGGATCGGGATGGATATGACCGATCTCAGGGCCTGAGTGGATGATGCGCTTCGGCCTCATAACTCTGACCCTTCTGGTCATGTTGTGGGCCGTTGCTGTTTGGCGCGCTGCGCGAAACGAAGCCCGCGCCGAAGCAGCTTTCCCGCCTGAAGGTCAGATCATTGACGTAGACGGCGTCTCGGTGCACGCAGAGGTAATGGGCGAAGGGCCTGACGTCGTGCTTATCCACGGGTCCAGCGGCAATACACGTGACATGACGTTTGCGCTGGCCCCGATCCTGGCCGAGAACTTCCGCGTAATCGTTTTCGATCGCCCAGGCCTAGGCTATAGCGACAGCTTCAACCCCGACGGGGAAACTATTGAAGAACAAGCGGCTATCCTGCAAAAAGCGGCTGCACTTTTGGGTGCTGATAAACCTATCGTCGCCGGGCAAAGCTATGGCGGGTCTGTCTCGCTTGCGTGGGCCGTGACGCGGCCGGAAAACATCGCTGGCCTTGTCCTGATCGCACCAGCTGCAATCCCATGGGAGACGCCTCTGGACGGGTTTAACAGACTAGCGTCGACGACGACCGGCAGCGCGACCGCCCTGCCCTTTGTCACATCGTTTGTTCCCGAATGGTACGTAGAAAAGGCTCTGGACCAAGTGTTCGCGCCACAAACAGCGCCTGATGGTTATGCGGATCATTTCGGTCCCGGCCTTACTATGCGTCGCGCATCAATGCGTGCAAACGCCAAACAACGCGCTAACCTGCTGGAAGAGGTTCGCGCTTTGCAGCCCCGCTATGGCGAAATCGATGTTCCAACCGAAATCGTCCACGGTACCGCTGATGACACTGTGGGTTTAGGCTGGCATTCTCACCGGTTGATCGAACAAATTCCCGGCGCTGAACTTATCGAACTTCCGGGTATTGGTCATATGCCGCAGGTCGTTGCCGCCCCAGAGGTCGCCGCCGCCATTGACCGCGCAGCGCAACGTGCGGGTTTGCGTTAATCTCGCGGCTAATCCATAGTAGGATATGGATTTTATGGCGAGGTAACACATGGCCCGTTCCGAAAAAGGCTCCATTGAAAAGTACTTCAAGAAAGACGCGCCGAAAGAGGTACGGTCTGCCATTGAAAAGTCCAAGAAAGACGACATCCTGAACCCGACATACCCTTACGACGAACGCATGAAACGTAAGGATTATGAAAAAGAAATGGAAAGACTGCAGATTGAACTTGTGAAAACGCAGTCATGGATAAAAGAAACCGACCAACGCGTCGCTTTGATCTTCGAAGGTCGCGACGCAGCTGGAAAAGGCGGTACAATCAAGCGGTTCCGGGAAAATCTGAACCCTCGCGGGGCGCGTAACGTGGCCTTGAGCAAACCGTCGGATACAGAAAGCAGCCAATGGTATTTCCAACGTTACGTAACCCACCTGCCCGCTGCTGGCGAAATCGTGTTTTTCGACCGTAGCTGGTACAATCGGGGCGTTGTCGAAAACGTATTCGGGTTCTGCACGGCTGAGCAACGCGAGCGGTTTTTCCGGCAAGTTCTGCCGTTGGAAACCGGTCTTGTGAATGATGGGATCAAACTGTTCAAGTTCTGGCTGAACGTTGGCCGGGCCGAACAGTTGAATAGGTTTCTAGCACGAGAGACCGATCCGCTCAAACAATGGAAACTCAGCCCGATCGACGTCGCCGGCCTGAACAAATGGGACGAATACAGCGAGTCGATTTCAGAGACCCTGACACGCACCCATTCCGAACATTGCCCTTGGACCATTGTGCGGTCAGACGACAAAAAGCGGGCACGTCTTGCGGCTATTCGCACCGTGTTGCATGCGCTGGACTATGACGAAAAAGACGAGGACGCCATCGGTCCCAATGATGCAAAGATCTGCGGCGGACCTGAAGTCTGGGATGCCTGAACGTGAGTGGACGAACACCCCCGCGCGACTTATGTCATTCATTCCTCTAACTTAAACAACAAAGGCAGCTTAAACAGGAATGACGAAACGCGGGTATCACCACGGGAACCTGAAGCAAGCGCTGATTGAGGCAGCGCTGTCCTTGATTGAAGAAAAAGGTCCGACCGGCTTTACCCTGTCCGAAGCAGCAAAGACAGCGGGTGTCACTCCTGCTGCGGTCTATCGGCATTTTCAAGGGCGTGAGGACCTTATCGCCGAGGCCGCCCGCCAAGGGTTTGAGATGTTCGCCGACCTGATGCAATACGCCTATGACAAAGGTCAGCCCTCTGCATTAGCTGCATTCGAGGCAACAGGCCGAGCCTATTTGGCCTTTGCTAGAAAACATCCCGGCCATTACATCGCCATGTTCGAAAGTGGGATTTCTATCAATCGAACACCCGAATTGGCACTGGCCGCGAACCGAGCGAAGGGTGTTTTAGAAAAGGCTGCAGCTGATCTTTCGCAGCACATCCCGCCGGAAAAGCGCCCACCGGCGTCAATGTTTAGCGCCCATATTTGGGCCATGAGCCATGGTGTTGTAGAACTGTTCGCTCGAAATACCGGAGCAAGCTCACCCTTCCCGCCGGAAGATTTGCTTGAAAGTGGTATAGGCATCTACCTACGCGGCCTCGGACTGGTTCCGCAGGACGATTGATACTCAGAATCTGGACAACGGCCGCGGGGCACTCAGGCCCGAAGTGACGTTGATAAGTTCCATGGTGCCCATGCCTTTGATATCCACAGGACCAAGATCCGAAACCTGGAATTCGTCGATCAAAGCATATTTCATTTCTTCTGGAGCAACGATTTTCATTGGATTCGCAAATACTTGCAGGCGTGAAGCAATGTTCACCGCCGGACCAAACACATCATAAACGTATTTCTGGATTCCAACCACAGACCCGACTGCCGCGCCGGTACCCAGTCCAATCCTTGCTTGCCATTTGTGTGGATGGCTTTCGTTGCGTCGTTCTAGATACCGCAGAAAGCGGACCGCACAATGGGCAACGGCGGTCGCGTGATCCGGGGTTGGGTCCGGCATACCAGACACCGCCAGATAGGCATCGCCGATGGTTTTAATCCGCTCGCAGCCGAATTGTTCTACGATGCGGTCAAAGGCGGTAAAGATGTCATTCAACTCGCTGAGCGTAACGGTTGGGTCAGTCTTGGCCGCGAAATCCGTGAACCCTACGAAATCCAGCATCACCACAGACACCTGGTCATAGAGCTGTGGTGTGACAACGCCGAAAGTTTTGAACTCTTCATATACAGCCTTCGGCATCAGGTTCAGTAGCAGTCTCTCGACCCGCTCTTTCTCACGTTCCAATTCACGCGTATTGCGCTCGACCATGGTCGAATAACTGTCGATCATACTTTCAAGCTCGCGAATGCGCGTTATGTTTTGGCACTCAACAACCAAAACCTGTTCCGACAATCCGTTTGCCAGCGATACTGTCGTGGCAAATATCAGCGTTCTGCGTTTTGGCTTAATTTGCAATTCAACAGAATGACGAAGCCCGGATTGCTTGACATCGTCTATTTCGCGTGGGTCCAGCGAAGGTAGAATATCTAGCAATGTTTGTCCTTCGACCGGAGCACCAAACCATTCAGCGAATGGCCCGTTGTGGAACACAAATGTCAGGTCAGAAGCCCGCACCACCGCCACGCCCACACCGATTGCGCGCAGCAACTGTTCGTTTATCGCTAGAATGCTCATGCCGCGCTACGCGTTACAATAATTGCGCGTTTCGATTCAATGGCTTGTAAGGCTATCTTGACATGATCTTCCCGCATCCCATGCATTGAAAGTGCCTCGGCAAACAACTCGGCCATCTCATCAAAGTCCTCGTGTGAGATGTTAAGGTTCCGATGTACAGCTTCTATTCTTTCATCACTGAATGAAGCTGGTCCGCCCACCAAAGAAGAAACGAATTTGGTCTGATGATCGATCAGGCGCGGCATGTCAATTTCTTCGAAATGAACGCCAATCTGATCGGAATCCAAGGCCATTTCATAGAAAGTCATTACGATTCGACTGATCGTTTTGAACCCGCCATACCGTTCGTAGATTGTCTGCCCCAAACTACACACCCAAACATTAGCTAAAAACAACGCCACAAGTTTATATCATACTGACAGTTTTGTTAACGCTAATGCAAGGTTCCATAGGGCACCTACAACAGGAACGCGGTCTTAAAAGAAGTGGCAGGAAGGGCTGAGCACCCCTCCTGCCGATAAATCAGGCACTGATTGTATTGTGCTCGGGCCCATACGGGAAACCGGTGATGTTTTCCGCGCCGGTTTCCTCGACAACCAGGATGTCATGCTCTCGATAACCGCCGGCTCCTTTTTGGCCCTCGGGAATCCACAGCATCGGCTCGATAGAAACAACCATGCCGGGCTCTAGCACCGTGTCGATATCTTCGCGCAATTCCAATCCGGCCTCGCGACCGTAGTAATGACTAAGAACACCGAACGAATGACCATAACCAAACGAGCGATATTGCAGCAGGCCTTCGTCCGCGAAGAAGCGGTTGATCTCTTCGCAGATGCCTGAGCATGTCGCGCCGGGTTTAATAAGGCTCAGGCCGAGTTCATGTGCGGCAACGTTGGCTTTCCAGATGCGCAGGCTTTCGGCGTCTGGCTCACCAAGGAACAACGTCCGTTCCAGAGCAGTGTAGTAGCCGGAAATCATCGGAAACGTGTTCAGCGACAGGATATCGCCGTTCTCCAATGCACGTTTGGTAACCGGGTTATGCGCGCCATCGGTGTTCAGGCCGGACTGGAACCAAACCCATGTGTCGCGATATTCGGCGTCTGGATAAGCCCGTGCAATCTCAGCCTCCATCGCGTCGCGTCCGGCCATAGCGATCTCAATCTCGGTCGCGCCTTCTCGAATAGCAGAGTGAATGGCAGCGCCGCCCACATCCGCTGTACGCGCGCCACCTTTGATCAACTCAATCTCTTCCGCAGACTTCACCATCCGAGCAGCCATTGTATCCGGGGCTATGTCCACAAGCTCAGGCCCGCCCAGCATGTCCAGCGCGGTGTCGCGCATGGCCAAAGTCAAGTGATCGCCTTCAATACCAATTCGGCGGACCGAACCAATCAGCTTGGCTACCGCGCGCCAGTAATTGTTCCGCTTCCAGTCAGTGTAGATTACGTTCTCTTCGACAGACCGCCGCCAGGGTTGTCCTGCGTCAATGTTTGCCGAAACTGTTGTGCAGGCATCCTGCGTCACGACGCAGCCATAAGGACGACCGAATGCGCAATACAAAAAGCCTGAGTAGTAGGCGATATTGTGCATTGAAGTCAGCAAGACTGCCGGGATATCGCGTGCAGCCATTGTCGCTCGCAGGTTAGATAGCCGCCGGTTGTATTCGGCCTTGCTGAACGGCAAAGCCGCTTTTTCACCGTTGTGGCTGGTGAAGAACTCGGGGCGATTGTTTAGGTCTTTCATTTGGTCTCTCCTCAATGCCGGACAGGCACCGCCCGGCCACAAGTCCCGGCGTTCAGGACGAGCGGCCTCGGGAACCGAGAGCCATGCACCCCGCGCTTTGTCACGACGCCATCGTGACCGGGGTGCATGGTGAAATCGCTAAATCAGCTTTCGAGTCGCGTCAAGCCGGGCTGAGCCCCCTGAGCCGTTCAGACCGCCGCCGAAGCAGTTCTACCGTAGTTAGCAGTGCTATCGAGATCACCACAAGGATGGTCGCCACTGCCAGAATGGTTGGACTGATCTGTTCACGAAGGCCGGTGAACATTTGCCAAGGCAGCGTCTTTTGACTGGCCGACCCAACAAACAACACCACCACAACCTCGTCAAATGACGTGATGAATGCGAACAAACCACCTGAGATCACACCCGGCAAGATCAGCGGCATCTGAATCTTGAAGAACGTCCGAACCGGTCCTGCGCCCATATTTGCCGCCGCGCGCGTCAGCGACTGGTCAAACCCGACCAGCGTTGCGGTCACCGTGATGATTACGAAGGGGATCCCCAGAACAGCGTGAGCGAGGACAACTTTGACATAGCCAACAAAGTTCTTGTCCATTCCCAGCGTTCCTTCAAGGAAGCGTCCGATGTCGCTGTAGAAAAAGAACATACCCGTGGCCGAGATGATCAGGGGCACGATCATCGGCGAGATCAGGATACCCATGATCGCCCGACGCCCCGGAACATGTGACTGGCTCAGACCGATCGCGGCCAGTGTTCCCAGTGACACCGAAATGAAGGTCGCAATCGGGGCGATGATGAGTGAGTTCTTAAAACTACGCTGCCACTCATTGTTCGTAAAGAAATCGCGGTAGTGCTTCAGCGAATATCCTTCTGGGTCCAGTCGCAGCATCTCGGGTGTGAACGTAAAGAAGTCCTGCGCGTTGAACGACAGTGGCAGGACCACAAGGATGGGCGTGATCAGGAAAACGAAGATTGCGCCGCAGATCACCCGAAACAGATAGTGATCGAAAACCTGACGACCCGTTAGGTAAGGCAACAGTTTTCGGCGATAACGCCCTTCGTACAGCCAGAAGATAAAGAACGCAAAAAACCAGCCGGCCAAAAGACCTACGATTAGCCCGGTTAAGCCAGCAAAGAAGAAACCGATGGCGCCTAGGCCCAAAATGGTGATCCAGCGCGCCACGCGTTCGTTGTCCAGCACAGTGATGTAAAGCCAGGCAAGGCCCGCCATCAGTGCTGCGCCAACTATGATGCCAAGCAGGACGCTGCCCTGTCCTGCCCCAACGAACATACCGAGGAACCCTCCGGCGATTGCAACCGCCGGCAGGACAACAGACAACGGCTTGCGGGATATTGGTGTAAGTGCTGCCATGATCTTTATCCCAGCTTGACGTTATCGATGCCTACGATCTTGTCGTAGACCCAGTAAAGAAGCAGAACGACCGCCAACAAAATCGTCCCAAGAGCCGCAGCCAACCCCCAGTTCAATGAGGATGAGATGTGGTATGCAATTCGGTTTGAAATGAATACACCCTTGGTGCCACCCACAATCTCGGGCGTGATGTAGTAACCGATCGCTAGAATGAACACGAGGATCGACCCTGCCCCGATCCCGGGAATGGATTGCGGGAAGTAAATCCGCCAGAACGTCGTCCAATTGGTCGCGCCCATAGACTTGGCGGCGCGCGTGTAGGATGGCGGGATTGTCTGCATAACCGAATACATCGGCAAGATCATGAACGGCAGCAGAATGTGAGTCATCGCGATGATCGTGCCAAACTGGTTATTAATGATTACAAGGCGCGCATCATCCGCCACAAGCCCCAACCAGACCAGAGTTTCGTTGATGACGCCCTGCTGTTGCAGCATCACTTTCCACGCGGAGGTTCGTACCAAGAGCGACGTCCAAAACGGCAACAGAACGAGGATCATCAACAGGTTTGATATCCGCATTGGTAAAGTCGCGAGAAGGTACGAAACCGGATAAGCCAACAGGATGCAGGCTCCGGTGATTACCAATGACATAAACAGTGTGCGCCCGAACAATTTGATCAAGATTTGCTTGTCTTCGGGCTGCGCCTGCGCGCCTTCTGGCGTTCGGCGCATGTCGACCGCGTTCAGAAAATACCCATTTGTTATTGGAACCGCGTGTGTCTTAATCGTGCGCCACGTCTCAACATCACCCCAGCCATCGTGAATCTCGATCAGCTTTTCCTTGAACGGCGCGTCGGCCTCGGGGTCTAATTTCTTGATATTACGACCAGACTTTCGGAACATTGAGGACATACCGGTCTGTTCATAGTTCAGACGAGAACCTAGCCTCGTGTGAGTTTTCGAATCTATGGCGGCGAGCATGTCTTTCGTAAATGCGGCATATAAGGATTCGTCCGGCAGCTCTCCGCTTTCGGCATCCCAATTCCTTAACTCAACCACAGTAAGTGGCAGCGTTTCAGCAACGATGCCGTTTTCAACCGACCTAAACAACATCGATACGATCGGGATAACAAACGAGAGCAGTACAAATAGCAACAAGGGCGCGACAAGGGCCAGCGCCCGAAGTTTGCGACGTCGCAAGGAACGCGCCAGCGATTTTTTCAGAGGCGTGCCATCTGCGGCCAGCATCGGACCGGATTGAGTAGCGTCAGTCATCTGCGTCCCTTGGATTTTAGTGGGTCGGGGCCAGCGGCGGCCCCAACCGAGCGTTACAAAACAGGCTTATTGAGCCAGCCACGCCTGGAATTTGGCGTCGATATCATCGCGGTAGTCAGCCCAGAACTCGTAGTTGTAGAGGAACGTGTTCTTGGCGTTTTCCGGATCAGTCGGCATGTGTGGTGCCATGTCGATTCCCAGTTCAGCATGCTGCCCCACCAACGGTGCCGAGGATGCACGAGCAGGACCATACGAAATGTACTTGGCCTGATCCGCCAGTCTCTGCGTGTCAGTTGCGAACATGATGTAATCCAGTGCGCGCTGCTGACGCTCTTCGCTCAGACCAGCTGGGATGATCCAGCCATCAAGATCGAACACTTGTGCGTCCCAAAGCATTGCTACTGGCTGGTCCTGCTCTTCGATCACACTGAACAAACGACCGTTGTAGGTTGAACCCATGACAACTTCGCCGTCGGCCAACAGTTGCGGCGTGTCTGCACCTGCGGACCACCAGACCACGCTGTCTTTGATGGTATCCAGTTTCGCCAGAGCCTGATCCTGCCCTTCAGGGGTTGCCAGGACATCATAAACGTCATCCTTGGCTACGCCGTCGCATAGCAGGGCCCATTCCATGTTGTTGATCGGACGCTTTTCTAGCGAGCGCTTACCTGGGTAGTTTTCAAGGTCGAACACTGCGCATATTTCAGTCGGCGGTGTGTCACCTACCAAATCAGTGCGATAGCCGAAAGTTGTCGAGTATACGATCTGCGGGATAAAGCAGTCGCTGACCAGCAGATCACCAAAGTCCTCGGATGCGGGTGTGCCATCGGGCGCCGGAGCCAGTTGGGTGTCAAAGTCGATCTCAAGCGCCAGACCTTCGTCACACAGACGGATCGCATCTGCGGCGACAACATCAACCACATCCCAAGTGATGTTGCCCGCCTCGTTCATCGCGCGCAGCTTAGCAACAGCTTCGGCCGAGCTGTCGTCGTTCAGGATGGTGACGCCCGTCTTCTCGGAATAGGGCTCGTGGTACGCTTTCAGCTGCGACTTTGAGTATGCACCGCCCCACGAGACGATCGTCATCTCTTCAGCCATTGCGCTGCCAGCAATTGCAGCAACTGCACTGGCCAGCAAAGTGGATTTAGTCACTTTCATAGTTAACTCCCTGTTATACCCGTTAATTTTAGTTTTGAAGATCGGATCACGGGGCAACCCGATCATCTGAGTGTCCCGCGCCTCCGGGCGGATTGCGCGGGAAGTTATCAGCTCAGGCGTCCAGCGCCCGGCAGTCTTGAGCCAGCCAGCCGATTTCGACTTCCTGGCCTGGATGCAATTTGATCGCATCCGGCGCGTTCCGAGTTTTAATGATGAAGTCATCATTGCCCGCCACAGAGAGGCGGAACCGGAACACATCACCCATATAGATGAACTCTTTCACCGTCGCCTTTAGTGTGTGTGCATCTGCGTGCAGACGGTCTTTGTTGAACTCAACCCTTTCCGGACGGATCGACACTTTGGTTCGTTCGCCCGCTTTGTGAACATTGACAGGCTTGGCATCGATCTCTGACCCATCGTCCAGCGCCACAACACACGAGTCGCCATCCAGTGATTTAACAACACCTTCCAAAGTATTGTTTTCACCGATAAATTGAGCAACAAAACTATTTTCCGGCTCTTCGTACAAAAGATCCGGAGGAGCCAGTTGCTGAATTCGACCATCATCAAACACCGCAACCCGATCAGACATCGTCAGAGCTTCGGTCTGGTCGTGGGTAACGTATACGGTGGTGATGCCCAGTTCATGCGCAAGTCGGGTAATTTCAAACTGCATATGTTCACGCAGTTGTTTATCCAGCGCACCCAAAGGTTCATCCATCAGCACCAGTTCAGGTTCGAACACCAACGCCCGCGCCAGAGCGATCCGCTGTTGCTGCCCACCGGACAATTGCGCCGGACGACGGCTGCCAAAGGCACCCATCTGAACCATATCCAAGGCTCGCTTAACCTTTTCCTCGCGCTGATCCTTGCCCATTTTCCTGACTTCCAAAGGAAAGGACAAGTTTTCGGCCACGGTCATATGCGGAAACAACGCGTAGTTTTGAAACACCATTCCGATTCCGCGCTTGTGCGGCGGAATGTTATTGATCGGACGTCCGTCCAGCATGATCTCGCCATGAGTGGCAGTTTCAAACCCCGCCAACATCATCAAGCAGGTGGTTTTGCCCGACCCTGACGGGCCCAGCATCGTTAGAAACTCACCTTTTGGCATTGAGAGGTTTAGATCTTTTACAACGAGAATCTCACCATCGTAAGATTTTTGCACACGTTGAAATTCGACGAACGCAGCGTCATTGGACATATACCGACTTGGCTCCCTGTGCGGCCTATTGCTTGCCCGGTTATCCGGATCTCAAAGACCATTCGGCGCCATTTAAGGACAGGCGAGGCTCGGCGCGCAACCAAAATATGTCAGTGTCATGACAATTTTTGAGGCAAACGGTCAACCTTTACGCAAAATTCAGCTGACGCATATGCCAAGCAAGGCTTTGATTACTTGACAAAACAGGCTTTTTCAGATGCTTCTCGACCTCAGGGATTGCATCAAAAGTCTTTAGATTTGTGCAGCTTATAAAAACAGCTTCAACTAAAGGATCAGCTCCAAGTTTAAGCGCTGCGTCAACAACTGAACGCTGGGAGATCCGCACAACTTTCGATTCTTCAGCTTCTCCGAACGAGCCAAAAACATCCATCGATACACCGTTTTCTGCAAATGCCTGACGTAGGGGCTCGTTCACTTCTTCGATATAAGGCGACAGCAGCGCGAACTTTGAAACTCCTAGTTGTGCTGCGCAGGCCGAGGCTGCACGCAACGGGTTGGTCACCACCTCTGCTTTGCAGGTCTTTTGAACCATTCTCTCAATTTTTGCTGAGCCGATTACTGAACTGGCTGATGTACACCCATACCCGACAACCTTGTAAGGACGGATTTTTGGTAAAAGATCGGCAGCAGCAGGCAGGGCTTCTTCCATTTCTGCCAGCGAATCCGTGGTCACCTCTTTGCCGCTCGGAATTCGCGAAACATAGATCGGGCAAGTTCTATCAGCAAAATAGGCGTTAAACTCGGGCTCAATGGTTTCGTCGGTCTGCAACACGATCAGCCCCATTGGCGAAGCGTTAGGATCATCTTCGTCCAGCGTGTATTTCAGGTAACTCATATCTGAGGTATCTCCGCTCCTATTCGGGGGCTGATAAAACGCGGTTCCCCTTCAGTGATAACGATGTTTTCTTCGTGAACTAGAATTTTGTCTCCGACCGCGATGCCTGGCTCTAACGTCAAGACCATTCCGACCTCCAGAACGGTGTGGTCCGTAGGGGTCAGAGATGGCCATTCTGTTAACGACATCCCCAACCCATGCCCCAAACGACCTGCACCGGTGTCCTCACTTTTTCGAGACAAAATGGTGTTCATGACATTGTAAAGATCGGCCGCTGTTTTACCTGGGCGCGCAGCATCAAAGGCAGCATCTGAGGCCTCGATCAACGTGGCATGGGCATCGCGGACCTCAGTGCTTGCGGGGCCGACTGACCAATTGCGATCATAGTCACAAAAATATCCATCCCAAACCAGACCGGTATCCAGCATCAGAACGTCTGCCGGTTTCAGCGCGGTTGCGCGTGCCGGAGAAATTACATCCGTATAACCGCCCTGCTCTGCGCCACCAGCAAGGTAAGGAACCCAGTCCGCCCCCTCTTCCAGGCATAACATCTGAAAGCGGCGAAAGATTTCATCTAGCCTAGCACCTTTTTTGGCTATTTCGGGAACGCGTTCAAATGCCCGGCCGGCAATGGTGCACGCGGTCTCTATCTTACTAATCTCAGCGGAAGACTTGACCATCCGAAGCGCACGGAGCGTTCCGTTGTCACTTCCAAGACGGCGGTTTCCAAGTTCGTGTTGTAGCCTCTGAAGATCGGCCATAGGCATGCGGACATGGGTTTCGTGCCCGTCCGGTAGACCTATGTCGCCACCCGAGGGGCAGATTTCGCGCAAGGTCTCAGCCAAAAGACTGACGCCATCATCGGTCAAATCCGGCGCGCTCCAAGTACGAATGTCATCAACCCAGGTTTGTGCCATTAAGGCTTCTCCGATCGATGGGATGACGGCAATCGGTTTCCCACTTGCAGGAATAATCAAAAACCACGGGCGCGTCGGGCTTTCCCAGAAGCGAGTCAGGTAACCGGTGAAATAGCGGATTTCAGGTTCGGTGGTCAGCAGAAGCGCCGATAAACCCGCCTGCTCCATGCGACGTTGCGCGAGTGTAGTCCGAGACTGGAATTCTGAAGTGTCAAAACCTCTCATTCTGCCACCTCGGAACGCGAACAACGAACGCGAGTTGCAGCAGGCTGGTATGGCACGGCCTCAATCAGCTCCTTGCCACCACGATAGGGGTTGGATGTAATTTTCAAGTGAGTGTCTTTCATGTGTTGCCCATTGACGTGATCCGATCCGTCGAGTTCTGTCAACAAAACTCGGTCACCATAGGAGTTGCCCATGGCACACGCCAATCCGGCCTTCAGCCAATCGGAATACGACCGCCGACTGGCAAAGACGCGCACTGCTATGACTGAAGCAGGGCTTGATGCGCTATTCGTTGAAGACCCATCAAACATGGCTTGGTTAACAGGATATGAGGGCTGGTCCTTCTATGTGCATCAGGGCGTATTAATCCTACATAACCAAGATCCCATTTGGTGGGGCCGCAAACAGGACGCCAATGGCGCGCGGCGCACGGTATGGATGTCAGATGACCGTGTCTACGGCTATGCAGATCACTATGTGCAATCAACGATCCGCCACCCGATGCAGGACCTTGCTGAATTGATCTCCGACTGCGGGTTAGCTTCTGCCCGGATCGGAGTTGAACTCGACAATTACTATTACTCGGCCAAGGCGCATCTGACCTTGGTTAGGGAATTACCTGCGGCAGAACTGGTCGATGCAAATGCTCTGGTAAACTGGCAGCGTGCAGTTAAATCCGACGAGGAAATTTCCTTGATGCGCAAAGCCGCCAAAATCTCTGAACATGTAATTGACGGTGTTTTGGAGCGAATAGAACCCGGCCTTCGTAAAAACGAACTGGTCGCGCAAATCTATCACGACGCGGTTTTGGGAGTAGACGACGATTGGGGCGACTATGCTGCAATCGTACCGCTGCTACCTTCGGGTTCTGATGCAGCCGCCCCGCATCTGACTTGGGATGGCGCTCCTTTCAAGTCCGGCGAGTGCACATTCTTTGAACTGTCCGGCTGTTATCGTCGCTACCACACACCATTCTGCAGGTCTGTATTCTTGGGGCAACCGCCCGATCACTTACTTAGGGCTGAAGCGGCGCTGGTAGAGGGGCTCGAAGCCGGTTTGGAAGCCGCCCGCGCAGGCAACCAAGCGCGCGACATTGCACTTGCTCTGGCCGCCCCGCTGGAACGCGCCGGAATTGAGCGTGGCGCGCGCTGCGGGTATCCTGTGGGCCTGAGCTACCCACCGGATTGGGGAGAGCGCACAATCTCCCTGCGCCCCGAGGATGAGACCGTCTTGGAACCCGGCATGACTTTCCATTTCATGCCCGGCCTTTGGATGGACGATTGGGGCCTTGAGATCACCGAGTCAATATTGATTACTGAAACCGGACCCGCCGAGTGTTTTTGCAACCGGCCGCGTAAACTATTCGTAAAGCCATGACCCTACTCAGAACTACTGAAATCCTTGCTGACTTGATCTCGTTTGAAACGGTATCCGCTGACAGCAATCTTGAAATCATTCATTATTTAACCGAGCGACTTGAAGCGCTGGGCGCGCGTTGCATCGAAACACGCGATGAAACTGGCGCCAAGGCTAATGTCTTTGCAACATTGGGACCGGACACGCCCGGTGGCATTCTTCTGTCCGGTCACACAGATGTAGTGCCCGTGGCTGATCAAGATTGGACTACAGACCCGTTTCAAATGATAGAACGGGACGGTAAGTTATACGGCCGTGGTGCCTGCGACATGAAGGGGTTCATTGCAGCTGCCCTTGCATTCGCCGAAACACTGGACCCCGACACGCTTACCCAACCTTTGCACTTTGCGTTTACCTATGACGAGGAAACCGGCTGTTTGGGCGCGCAGAACCTTGTGAACGACCTGTCCTCACGCGGAATCGTCCCCGATATCGCCATCATCGGTGAACCCACAGAAATGCGCGTGATCGAAGGGCACAAAGGTTGTTTTGAATACACCACCAGCTTTACGGGTCTCGAAGGTCACAGTTCAGCCCCCGATGACGGCGTGAACGCTGCAGAATACGCGGCACGCTATATCGGCAAACTACTGGAATTGCGCCACATCTTAAAGTCTCGCGCGCCGAAGGGTAGCCCGTTTGAACCGCCTTGGACCACGGTTAATGTTGGCCGCATATCAGGAGGTGTCGCACACAACGTCATCGCCAGTAAGGCCGAGGTTGCCTGGGAAATGCGCCCTGTTCAATCAAGCGATGCCGATTTGGTTCAGAAAACCTTGTCAGACTATGTGCAACATACCCTATTGCCCGAGATGCAGGCGGTTCATCCCGAATCCACCATCACGCAAGAGGCCGTGGCCGAGGTTCAAGGCCTAGAACCCATGGATGAAAACGCGGCACGCACACTTGTGACCGAACTGACAGGGGCCAACGGCACCGGCGTTGTCGCCTTTGCCACTGAGGCCGGGCTGTTTCAGCAATTGGGTGTGCATGCAATCGTTTGCGGGCCGGGCTCGATCACGCAAGCGCACAAAGCGGATGAATATGTCGAGATCGAACAGCTCGACCTGTGCTGCCGAATGCTCAGCCGCCTGGGGCGTCGGCTAATCGCTTAGCCAGTCCCGTGCGTGCGGTCATAAGCTGAGCGCGGTGGCTGAACATGTGCAGCGCGCGCCGCTTCGCCCGGATCATAGACTTCCATGACCAGAGGATAGCAGGCTGCTGCATCCGAGGAATGCTCGGACGAGCAATCCCCTCCGGGACAGGCTGAGAGACCAACAATCAGGTCAATTTCGGCATAGAACTCTAGGAAGTCGCCTGGGCGCACTGGGCTGGCTTTCATGAAATACTGTCCCGTGTCCCGGGTGAAACCGGTACACATAAACACGTTCAGCACGTCATGAACCAACATCTCGGCTTCATGCAAAGGCAAGCCGCAATGGTCGGCGAGCGCGCGGGTCAGGTTTGAGTGGCAGCAATAGTGGTAGTCATCACCGGTCAACAGCCGTCCTGTATAGGGATCACAGCGAGTCCCTATGACGTCATGGACCGAGCCGCCAAAATCGTCGAACCCGTACCAATCCAGCGTGTCGTCCACGACGGTCGCCATTGGTCGCATATTGGGAAAGCTCGACCACATGCGGTCTCCGGTCGACAGATGCGTGCCATGAAGCGCGCGTGTTTTGCCAGAATAAAACCGCTCAGTCAGGTCGTGTTTGTTCCACATGTTCAGATCACCGACCTGCGGGCCATCGACCGACACCACACGGACGAACGCCCCCGCAGGGACGTCGATACATGTGGCATCTCTAGGAGCCGCTGTAGCCTCAGCCGTTTTGATCGCTTTTTGCCTCAGCTCTGTCAAACAGGTCAGATCTGGTTGCTTCAGCGTTTCAGGCGGATAGCAGATAACCGGAGCAATGCCCTTACGCTCATCCGCATCTACGGGTGCCGCGAAGTTCGGATGTTCAAGTTTCATGAGCGCTCTCCCCTGCTTTTTCACAGGCTTAGCGCATTACGAAAGGGTTCGCCATCGGCTCTTGCGCGGTGCTGATCCAAGTGGTTTTGGTGCGGGTATAATCTAGGATCGCCTCAACCCCGGCTTCACGCCCATAGCCCGATTGATTGAAGCCACCAAATGGTGCAATCGGAGAGATCGCTCGATATGTGTTCACCCAGCAAATCCCTGCTCTGATCCGTTTCGAAACCCGATGTGCCCGTGCCAAATTTTGCGTGAAGACGCCAGAACCCAAACCGTAGGGCGTGCTATTTGCCAGTTCAATCGCCTCATCCTCGGTGTCGAAAGGCAAGATAGACATCACAGGCCCGAACATCTCAACTTTCAGGGTTTCTGTCTCAGGCGACGTACACTGAACCAGTGTGGGTGTCATGTAGTTGCCTGGACGATCCGCAGCAGAACCACCAAACCGAATTGTGGCACCCTGCCCTTTAGCTTTGGCCAGCGTTTCCTCAATCCGTTCTACCTGAGCTGCAGTACACAGCGGACCCACATGGGTATCCGCCTGCAACGGGTCGCCCAATCTGATGGCGCTCGCCTTCTGCTCAATCAACTCTATCAATGGTTCTATGATCGACCGATGCACTAAGCCGCGGGTCCCCGCTACACAGCTTTGGCCTGAGGCCCCAAAGTTTCCTGCAATCAAACCATTTGCGGCGCCATCCAAATCGGCATCTTCAAAAACCAATATCGGGGACTTTCCGCCCAGTTCCAAAGAAGTAACGGCGAAATTCTCAGCTGAGTTACGCACCACATGCCGCGCAGTTTCCGGCCCCCCAGTAAATGCGATCCGGTCGACGTCAGGATGACGTGTCAGCGGAATGGCACAGTTCTCGGCATCCCCGGTGATGACCGAGACGACACCGGGCGGGAACCCGGCTTGTTCGATCAGGCGGGCAAATTCCAGCATCGGCGCAGGTGCGATTTCCGAGGCTTTAAGTACCACTGAACACCCTGCCGCCAAGGCCGGGCCCAGCTTTGTTGCCGTCAGAAACATCTGCGCGTTCCACGGCACAATGGCGGCGACCACGCCGATCGGCTCGCGCGTGGTGAAGACGTGCATATCCGGCTTGTCGATGGGCAGAACAGTACCCTCAACCTTGTCAGCAAGCCCCGCAAAATAGCGGTAGTAGTCTGCGACATACCCGGTCTGCGCCGAGGTTTCTGCCAACAGCTTTCCGCTGTCTGTAGTTTCCAATTCTCCGAGCACGGTGGCACGTTCGGCTACAAGGTCAGCCAGTCGATACAATAGCTTACCACGTGCTGTTTGCGTCATGTCCCGCCACGTAGGATCATTCAAAACGCGTTTTGCCGCTGAAACAGCGCGATCAACGTCCGAAACAGACGCGCAAGCAAACGTGGCCCATCCCTGCCCCGTAGCCGGGTTCTCCGAGGTCATCACCTGAGAACCAGACCCTTCGGTCCACTCACCATCAATGAACAGCTGAAAATGTGGAAGATTTCCCATGTTGGTCCTCACTGAAAAGCTGGCATGACGTCGTCGATGAACCGCGCAAGAGATGCGCGTTTGCGGTCATTTGTCATGCCGCTATCGACCCAGAACGAAAACTCGTCATAGCCCAGATCCTCGTATCGTTTGATGCGGTCGATCACCTGCTGAGCTGTCCCAACCGTTAGATCGCGACCCAATTTCTCACTGCTGTACATCGGATTGGCATCCATTTCTTCTTGTGAAATCGGCTCTATGAGACCCTGCTGTATCGGTCGTTTATTCAAAAACCACGCACCGAAGTAGTTGTAATAGCGCCGCAAGTCTTCGACACCTTGTGCCACATCCGCGTCGTCCCTGCCGACATAGGTATGATGCAGCAACATGATCTTAGGCCGCGAACCAGCGTAGCTGTCACAGGCATCGTTAAATCGGCCGATCAGCGTTTCGATTTCTTCCATGCCCTGCCACAACGGAGTGACTTGAATGTTGAACCCGTTGTGAACACCGAACTCGTGACTGTTTGGATCACGCGCCGCGATCCAGATCGGTGGACCACCATCCTGCAGCGGTTTTGGGGCCGAGGTCGTCGCAGGGAACGAATAGAATTCGCCTTCATGCGCGCAATCTCCCTGCCATATTTTAGGTAACAAAGGAGTAGACTCGCGCATTTTTTGCCCCGCCTCCCAAGCATCCATACCAGGTGCCAGACGCTCGTATTCAAAGGAATATGCGCCCCGCGCAATTCCGAGCTCAATACGACCTTTGGTGATCTGGTCAGCCGCTGCCGCTTCACCGGCCAGTTTGATCGGATGCCAAAACGGGGCCACCACGGTACCTGTGCCCAAGCGAACGTTCTTCGTGTGATGCGCTAGGTCGACCAAGGAAAGGAATGGGTTGGGCGCGATTGTAAACTCCATCCCGTGATGCTCGCCTGTCCAAACTGCGCGCATTCCGCCCTCGTCGGCCATCTTTACCAGTCCAACAAATTCGTCATACAGGACGTCATGGGGCTGATCGGGCGTCAGACGCTCCATATGGGCAAACAGCGAAAACTCCATCAATCGGCTCCTTTAGCGAAAACTGTGAATGTCGCCGCGCTCGGCATCGCCCAGATACAGGGCGAAGTCCCCGGTCTCGGCCTCACGCGCAAAGCGGGTCATCATGTGTTGAATGCCTTTCGAGGCGTAAGTCAGATTGGGCAGGTTCGTGACTGAAACCCATTCTGTGTTTTCAGGCCGGACGACCTGATCCATCGGCGCCAGAAAAAACGTATAGTGCAGCTTGGAATCGGCATCGTTGAACGAGGAGTAGACTTGTTCAATACGGGGATTGATACCGCGATCTGCCAACCCTTGCGCTAAGCGGTTTCGCTGACCGCCGCGCTCTGCTCCTGAAACCAGTATGGGGCGAAAAGTATCTCCTTCTCGCTCCAACAGCACCTTGTCGTCATATGTAATGATCGCACCACAAACCGTTGGGTCCTTCGCGTCCATCTCACGTTCAAGCCCCAGACTGAAATACGATCCGCCAACATACCCCAGACCGTCGCCAGCCATGTGCGAGAACTCCAGCACACGGCCTATAAGCACCATATGGTCGCCAGCCGAAATGGCCTGATGTGTTTCGCAACTAAACTGCGCAATCGAATCATCGATCAACGGCAGATCATGCAATCCGTTTCGGTGAGGCACTTTTGCAAACCGATCCCCTTTGTACCCTGCGAAGGTGTTCGAAACCTCTTGCTGGCCTTCCGCCAAAATGTTGACGGCGAAATGGCTGCATCTCGAAAAAACGTCGAAGCTGGAAAGAAATTTGCCCGGACACACAAGCAAAAGCGGTGGATCAAGCGACACCGAAGAAAACGAATTCGCTGTGAACCCTACCGGCGCGCCAGTTGCATCGCGGGCGGTTACCACTGTCACTCCGGTCATAAAGCTGCCAAAGGCGTCTCGAAGAGCACGTGAATCCAGCACAGTCATGGCAGGCACTCCTGTAGGAAGGTTAGCAGTAAAGCATTGACCTGAGAGGCATGGGTCATGGGCATCATATGTGCCGCGCCGAGTATGATCTCCGCCCGTCCATTCAGTGAAAGATTGGCCATCTCTTGCGACATCCTGGGGGTCGAATTGGGCTCATCCGCGCCGGTCATAAACAAGGTCGGGCATGTGATTGCCGCAAGTTGCGCTTTGGTTGGACCATCGCTTTCGGCGAAAACATTATAGGCGGCCTTATAAGCACACGGATCGACCTGACTTAGCCAGCGGGCGCAAGCGTCGCGCTGCGCAGAATCTTGATCCGCGAACCATCGTTGGAGCGTAGCTGAAGGATCATTCGATTGTCGTTCGTCCAATCCGTGCGCGCGGGCTAAAACTGCTTGGCGAGCCGCCTCTGGCCGATTGAAAATAGCATTCAAGGCAGCTACGCCTTTGACAGGTGAATTGTTCGATGCCGCAATATCCAACGCAATCAGTGCGCCCATTGAATGCCCGATAAGGACTGCCGGTTCGTTTAGGAGCGTGGCGACCGACGCAGCATAGCCAGCCAATCCATCAGGTTCGAAAAATGGAGTTTCGCCATGCCCAATCATGTCCGGGCAAACGACCCGGTACCCGCCAGACACCAGAGCATCGATTTGCCCGCCCCACGCCTCGGCCCGCAGACCAACACCGTGCAATAGAACAACCAAAGGCCCTGACCCCGCATCAATTGCGGCCAAATCGCCAAACTCAGACCGAGGCTGGGTTGTCCAAGTCATGACCCAGATCCTTCAAATCTTGATAGCGATCTCCAATCCGATGGTGCGGCCGCCCCGTCGTCGCCCCACCCAGTACGATCACAACCTCATCAGCGCGCGGTGCGTCGGGAATGGAGAATTGCAGCGTCAGGTAATGCGACCGGCGACCTGCATCGTTCTTGTCCATCAGCGGCACCATAATCGGAGCATTGGCTGGCCCTCGGGTGTTGGTAAATGACAGGTAGGATTTCGCTCCAACCGCCTGCCGAAAGTGATTACCGAAATGCAGAGTGTGGATCAGGCCCGAGGCATGCTCGACCTCTCCGTCCAGCCCGACAACAGCGGCCTTACCATAGGCTTCAATTGCATCGCCGCTGCCAGCCAGCGCAATCATTCGCCCGGTCAGTTCCTCACCCAGAACGGGGGCAAAGCTCAAAATCTCAGGCCTCAGATCCTCGACATAGCGTCCGGCCCATGGGTTCGTGACCACGGCCGCCACTGCGAACATTCGCCATGGGCGGTCTGCCTTGCGAAACCCTTCGACCAGAACCTCTTCGTCGTAGGTCACGACTTTCCGAATATTTGGCTGCACAAGCGCCCCCTGTAATTGGTTGGCAAACTATCCTCGGCCAGGGGCTGCTTTGACAAACGAAAGAACTTCGGTCTTAGGTATTAGTGACTTTAATATGTAGGTTACCAATGGCGAAAACCCTGCCCCCATTAACGTGGTTCAGATCGTTCGAAGCCGCCGCCCGACGGTTAAGTTCAACTGCAGCGGCCGAAGAAATTGGTCTGACGCAATCTGCCGTCAGTCAGCAGATTAGATCGCTGGAGACACGCCTGGGCGTAGTGCTATTTCATCGCCATGCGCGCGGCCTGTCGCTAACCGACGAGGGGCGCAAACTGCTACCGCAAGTTGAGGCCGCGCTTCAGATGCTGCACTCGGCAGCTTCTCCTTACTTGGCCGAAGAACGGGCGCGGCACATCACAGTCGCAGCCTCGGTCAGTGTTCTAGAATGGGTCATTTCACCGGCCTTACCTCAGTTTCAAGCGGAAAATTCCGACACGTCAATACGCTTCGTCAGCACGATTTGGCCGGATGAATACGCGGCCTCACGCGCAGATATCGAGATCCGGTTCGGGTCAGCAAAACAGGTTGGCCGAGATGCCACCCCTCTTTTACCGAACCAATTGGTGGCGGTGAAATCACCGAAGTTAACCAATGAGCTTCATGACCTTCCGCTGATCGAGGCTGTAGGCACCTCGGATAATTGGGCCTCCTGGGGTGAAGCGACGGGTTGTTCAACTCACACGCCGTCTTTCTACGTTGATTCCTATGGGCTTGCCTTGCAACTTGCTACTACGGGAAATGGAGTAGCTTTAGTAAATGCTTTGATCGCAGACCACGCGTTGAATACCGGTCAAGTCACACGCGCTACCGAGGCTGCCGCTCAGGCCACCGAAGGGTATTTTTTGGCGGTCCAGCGCCGTTCGCCCGAAGTCGATGCTTTTGTCGAATGGTTTTCCGAAACACTGAGTGGCAAGACGCAGACGTAAAGTCTGATTCAGAACAGTCGATGTCGCATCTGAGGATATCCAAACGCCTCAGATTAGTGAATTCTGGAAAAAAAGGTCCGATTCATGCGATACTCAGGCTTCCGTGTCATCAAAGAAGCGCTTACCGGCCACAAAGGGTGGAAACCGGTCTGGCGCGAACCCGAACCTAAGCCGCATTACGACATTGTCGTGATTGGCGGCGGCGGTCACGGGCTGGCTACCGCGCACTACCTGTCCAAGGTCTATGGTCAGCGCAATGTCGCGGTTGTTGAAAAAGGCTGGATTGGCGGCGGCAATGTGGGGCGGAACACAACAATTGTCCGCTCGAATTATATGCTGGACGGGAATGAACCGTTTTACGAATTCTCAATGAAGCTTTGGGAAGGGTTAGAACAGGACCTGAACTACAACGCCATGATGAGCCAACGTGGCATCCTAAATCTGTTCCACACAGACGGCCAGCGCGATGCGTTTGTTCGGCGCGGCAATGCAATGATCCTGCATGGCGCGGATGCAGAATTGCTGGATGCCGAACAAGTGCGGCAAGAGCATCCCTATCTCAACTTCGACGATGCGCGTTTTCCGATCAAAGGTGGTTTGGTGCAGCGCCGCGCAGGGACAGCGCGCCACGATGCAGTAGCCTGGGGTTTTGCACGGTCAGCCGATTTGCACGGCGTCGACATCATCCAGAATTGTGAGGTCACAGGTCTGCGGGTCGAAAACGGTAAGTGCCTGGGTGTCGAAACCACCAAGGGTTTCATTGGAGCAAACAAAGTTGGCTGCGCAGTCGCAGGAAGTTCCGGACGCGTAATGGGCATGGCCGGAATGAGGTTGCCCATCGAAAGCCACGTGCTTCAGGCCTTTGTCTCTGAGGGCCTGAAACCGGTTCTGCCCAGCGTCATCACCTATGGGGCTGGTCATTTCTATATCAGCCAATCCGACAAGGGCGGGTTAGTCTTTGGCGGCGATATCGACGGCTACAACACCTACGCTCAACGCGGAAACCTCCCGGTGGTCGAGGATGTGTGTGAGGGCGGTATGTCCCTTATGCCCATCATCGGCCGCGCGCGCCTGCTGAGGATGTGGGGGGGTGTGATGGACATGTCGATGGACGGTTCACCCATCATTGACCGAACGCCGGTCGAAGGGCTCTATTTCAATGGCGGGTGGTGCTACGGCGGCTTCAAGGCAACTCCGGCCTCGGGTCATTGCTTTGCACATCTGCTGGCGAAGGATGAACCGCACCCGGTTGCCACGACCTATCGCCTCGACCGGTTCCAGACCGGCCGGATGATCGATGAACGCGGCGCGGGCAACCAACCAAACCTGCACTGAGGGGAAATAGCCATGATTATCAACCATCCCCTTCTGGGCCCGCGCGATGCATCGGAATTCACCTATCTAGGCGATGCATCTTTGATCAACCGCCCCGACTGGCAGGCCGAAAACGCGGCTGAGGAGTTCTATGAATATGGGTACTTACGAGACAATCCCGCCGGAGAGCATCAGGAGCTTTGGTATCACGAGGCTGGAGATCGGTCTTGGATAGTCGTCGCCCGCAACACACTGACGCATGAGATTTCAAAGGTGGAATTGGCCCGCGACGTGGCCCGCACATTGGGGCGTTCCAAATGACACAAACGAACAGGCTTGATGGTGGTCAGATCGACCGCAACACCTCACTCTCTTTCCGCTTTGATGGGCGCAGCTATGCAGCCCATCCTGGCGATACGCTGGCGTCAGCCCTGCTGGCCAACGACGTTCGCCTGATTGGACGATCTTTTAAGTACCACCGACCGCGTGGGTTGCTGACTGCCGGCTCGGAAGAGCCCAATGGCATCGTCGAACTGCGCACGGGTAATCGCAAAGAACCCAACACCCGCGCCACAACGGTTGAAATGTTCGAAGGACTCGAGGCGCAATCGCAAAACCGATGGCCCAGCCTGAATTTTGATGCGCTGGCGGTGAATGATCTTTTCTCGAACTTTCTGTCGGCGGGTTTTTACTACAAGACCTTTATGTGGCCGGCCGCATTTTGGGAAAAACTATATGAGCCAATTATCCGACGAGCTGCTGGTTTGGGTTCCCTGTCGATGGAGCCCGACCCAGACGAATACGACAAAGGTTTCCGCCACTGCGATTTGCTGATCATTGGCGCTGGGCCTACAGGTTTGATGGCGGCATTGACGGCCGGACGAGCCGGTGCAGATGTTATTCTAGCTGACGAAGATTTTACGCTCGGCGGACGCTTGAACAGCGAAACTTTCTCGCTGGGTGATCACAGCGCAGCAGACTGGGCAGCGAACGCTGTCGCTGAACTATCTTCTCTGCCAAATGTCCGGTTGATGCCCCGCACGACAGTAATCGGAGCCTTCGACCACGGCATTTATGGTGCAGTAGAGAGGACCGGAGACCATTTACCCACCTTGCCCGCTGGCAAACCTCGTCAAATCCTGTGGCGCATATATACCCAAAAGGCGCTGCTTTGCGCGGGGGCCACAGAACGCCCGATTTCGTTTGAAAACAACGATCGGCCGGGCATCATGATGGCCAGCGCTCTGCGAACCTATGCCAATCGCTTCGCCGCCACAGCATCTCAACGCGTGGCGATCTTTACCAACAACGATGATGGCCACCGCACAGCGGCTGATCTGCACGCCAAGGGCGTCAAAATTGTCGGCGTTGTCGATGTGCGAGAGGATGCGCCCACCAGTTACGATTATGAAGTCCTGCGAGGCGCGCAAGTCGTTGACACCAAAGGCCGTCGTGGGCTGACGTTTGTCGAAGTTGCCTTACCCGACGGTTCAATTCGCACGCTCGATTGCGGTGCGCTGGGCGTTTCCGGCGGTTGGAATCCGAACGTACACCTTACATGCCACCAACGTGGACGCCCCGTGTGGAACGACACATTGGCTGCGTTTGTTCCCGGCGCTGATCTGCCTGTGGGTTTAACGGTCGCAGGCGCGGCCAATGGGGTGATGTCCACTCACGGAGCTCTGCAGTCCGGAGCAGCAGCTGCAATCGAGGCGCTGGACCTGAAAGGTGCCATGCCGACCCTACCCGAGGCTGAGGACGCGCCAGTCGAACAGACACCTTTTTGGTACGTTGAGGGATGCAAACGTGCCTGGGTGGACCAGCAGAACGACGTAACCGTGAAAGACGTGAAGCTCAGCTATCAAGAAGGGTTCCGTTCGGTCGAACATTTGAAACGATACACAACGCTGGGCATGGCAACCGATCAGGGCAAAACGTCGAACATCACAGGTTTGGCGATCATGGCTGAGGTAGCGGGCAAGTCGATCCCAGAGGTTGGCACGACCATCTTCCGCCCGCCTTATACGCCAGTCCCGATTGCTACCTTCGCAGGCCGAATGAAGGGGCCAGAGTTCCACCCGACCCGCCTAACACCCTCGCACCATTGGGCAAAGGAACGTGGCGCGGTTTTTGTAGAGGCTGGCAATTGGTTGCGGGCGCAGTGGTTTCCACTGCCCGGCGAGACACATTGGAGGCAATCGGTCGACCGCGAGGTGCGTCAGACGCGCGCTTCGGTCGGGGTTTGCGATTGCACCACGCTGGGCAAAATAGATGTGCAAGGCACGGACGCAGCGGAATTTCTGAACCGTGTTTACGCAAATGGCTTCGCCAAACTGGCAGTGGGCAAAACCCGATATGGCCTGATGCTGCGCGAGGACGGAATGGTCATGGATGACGGCACCGCGGCGCGCATGGCCGAGGATCATTTCGTTGTCACCACGACCACAGCCAACGCCGTAAGTGTCTATCGCCACATGGAATTTGTCCGACAGTGTTTGTATCCCGATATGGACGTCCAGTTGATCTCAACCACTGAATCCTGGGCGCAATACGCGGTGGCCGGACCAAACTCGCGCAAACTACTACAGAAGATCGTCGATGCCGAGTTCGATCTGTCGAACGAGGCATTTCCCTTCATGGCTTGCGGCAACATCACCGTCTGCGGCGGGTTGCGAGCCCGGCTGTTCCGGATTTCGTTCTCGGGCGAGCTGGCCTATGAAGTGGCCGTTCCGTCCCGCTATGGCGATGCGCTGATGCGGCGTCTGATGACCGAAGGTGAAGAGTTCGATGTTGTTCCTTACGGTACCGAAGCACTGGGCGTGATGCGGGTCGAAAAAGGCCACGCAGCAGGCAATGAATTGAACGGCACAACAACAGCGCTGAACCTTGGGCTGGGCAAGATGGTTTCTAAGAAAAAGGACAGTGTCGGCCTTGTGTTGTCAGAACGTGGTGCGTTGGTTGAACCGGATGTACTGCGTCTTGTTGGGATTAAACCTGTGCAACCTGAAGACAAGGTAACGGCAGGAGGGCATCTGATGAATTTCGACGGGCCCGTGGATGCCGCCCATGATCAAGGCTATGTCACTTCGGCTGTCTATTCACCGATACTCAATAGCAACATTGGGCTGGGCCTCGTGAAAAATGGTGCCGAAAGGCTGGGCGAGAAAATGCGCCTGGTTTCGCCGCTGACCGATCTGACCGTCGAGGTAGAGCTTGTATCGGCGCATTTCGTCGACCCTGAAGGAGAACGTCTACGTGCATGATCTTGTCGCGATAACTGCCCTGGGTGGAACTGAACCGCGTGTAGATTCGGTGTCTGGGGTTACGTGCACCGAAGTACCAGGCATCGCATTGGCTTCGGTTGCAGCCCGGATGGGGCAAGAGACTCAGACTGAAAAAGCACTAGCCGAGCTGATCGACGCCCCTACCCCGGGTGTAGGTCATTGGGCCGGCACAACGATCAGCGCCTTTTGGGCCGGGCCAGACCAATGGATGGTTGAGGCCCCATTTGAAACGCACGAAGACCTTGCCGCTCAAGTGAGGGCAGTTATGGGCGACGCCGCCTCAGTCACCGAGCAGACCGACGGCTGGGTTCGGTTTGATCTGGACGGAGGCAACATTCCGGGCGTTCTGGAACTGCTATGCCAACTCGATTTGCGCAAGTTGAAGGAAGGCAGCGCCGCGCGCTGTTCAATCCATCACATCAGCTGCTTTGTACTTTGTCGAACAAATGAAAGTTTCAGCATATACGGCCCACGATCCTCGGCTGGTTCGCTGCACCATGCCGTACTAACGGCTATGCGCTCGGCTTTATAAAAAGCGACTCAGACCGATGGAAGCGGTGCATTATCTTCGACGCGGAAGCGGTTGATTCTGCGCCGATCTTCACTGGGACTTAGACCAAAAGCCGCACGATAATGTGTAACCAACGGCGCGACCGATCCATATCCTACGGCCAAGGCTATCTCGGGTATTGGGTCCTTAGTATACACAACCATCTGCCGTGCCGCCTTCATGCGAATTGAACGGTAATAGTGACTGGGGCTTTGGCCGGTGGCCTGCTTGAATGCCCGTTCGATTTGGCGTGGTGTTACACCCATCCGCTGCGCAACCACTGCAATCGAAATCGGCTGGCTCAGATGACCAGAAAACAGCTTTACACATCGCGACACCAATGGCGGAAGGCTGTCACCCGTTCCCGGCACGTTGGCACTGGGTACCTGCTGACGCACCCCTGCCCCGCGCATCATCGGATGTTGGAACCAACAGGCGACCTCGTGTGCGACATCACTGCCAAGCCGATCCTCAATTAGGTGAAGCGCCAAATCAAACCCTGCCGCTGCACCCGAAACAGTCGTGCGACTGGCGTTCCGAACGATCACTTCGCTGCGTGCATCCATGTCGGGAAATTCAACCTCGAATGCAGCCTCATAACACCAATGCACGGACACCGGATGACCTTGCATCACGCCAGAACGCACCAGCGGGAAAACACCCGCGCTGATCCCACCCAGAACTGTACCGTGCCGACCAAGGCTGCGCAAAATGCCGTTTCCAAAACTTGGGTTATCGAAAACCGAAGTTGGACTGCTAAGCAGAAACAATATGTCAATGTCCCTGCTATCGGCCAATGATCGCTCGGCTTCGAAACCGACACCTGCGCTGGACTGAACCTTTTGACCCTGTTCCGAGATCAAAGACCAGCTAAATGCCTCTTGCCCGGCAATTTCGTTGGCCGCCCGTAACGGTTCGATCACCGAAGTCAGGCAAGCCATCGGAAAACCGTCGAACAGAAGAAAGCCGATCTTAATTTTATTTTCCATACGCATATAGCTGTCCTAGCAGAAAAAGGCCGCAGCCCCATGCGTAGTTTATGCCCAGCGGATCAATCCGATAATAGCAGAAGTTGCATAGAACCCCTGCAACAACAGAAAAGTCCAACGGCGGTCAATGGAAGCCCAGGCAGCAAACAAGGCCGACGACAAAAGCAGCAGTGTAAATCCCAGGAGCTCGGCACCGACATTCGAGGCGATCAACAACGCATAAGCCATCGCCAGCACGGATCCTGTAATCTCAAAAACCGTCGTCAAACCACGGCGCGAGTTTTCAATTTTTGCCATAACTCACCCATTCCGCTTGAGGAAATCAATCAACAGGGTGGCGATCTGATCGGGTTGATCCTCCATCGCAAAATGCCCGCAGTTCTCTAATATATGAAGTTCCGAGGTTGGAATGGCCTCATTCAGTTTGTGTGCCCAATCCAGCACCTGCCACGCATCATCTGCACCCCAAATCAATTGCACTGGCAAGGCGCCAAGTTTTTCATAAGCAATGCTCTCTGTGTGCTTAGCGTCGTAATGCTGAACCTGATGTTGGAACAGGCTGCCTTGTCCAATAGGGCCACTGATGAAATCGAGATAAGTATCCAGTGAGGTCTGAGCCAAGCGCTCTTTGTTTTGCACAGCTGAAAGCAGCCACTGCTGAAAGTGCGCCCTGTGATCTGCGTTCGGAGCATCAACCAGATTCTGCAAGCCCGTCTGCATCTGTTCTTTGGTGCGATTGGACGGCCAGCTGTCAAAGCTGACAACGTCGATTAGGGTCAAAGATCGGACCCGTTCTGGTGACTGAACGGCAAATCGCGGAGCCACGGCACCGCCAATATCGTGGGCGATGACATGCAGGTCGTCTAGACCCCACAGGTCCAGCAGACCCTCAAGGATTGGCACTTGACCGGTAACAGATGTGTCAATCGATGGGTCCCAAGGCCGTTCGGACAAACCAAACCCCAACAGATCATACACGTGAACTTTGTATCCAGCACCCACCAAGTTCGGCACTACGTCGCGCCAAATGTAAGACGATGACGGAGTGCCGTGGATCAGCACAACGGGCTCTCCCGCGCCATAGGTGCCGTACGCAATGCGAGTGTCGTTGATTAACACGTGTTTCGTGACGAGGTGCGACATGTCCGGTCTCCTGGGTTTTGTCTTTCCTTGTGACTAAACCAACGCTACACTATGACTCAAATGAATGATTGTCATATCACCACCTAGTTTTGTCATGGCTGCCGAAATGAATGAACGTTTGGAAATAGATGCACTACGCGCTCTTCTCGCCATATCAACGCATGGGGGCGTAACACGTGCAGCAGAACACCTGGCCCTATCGCAATCAGCCGTGAGCCATAAGATTCGGCGATTGGAGCAAACCTTGGACTGCGACCTGTTAGCTCGTCGCGCCGGTGGCCCCATGTTTACCGAAGCTGGTCAGAGGCTATGCGACTATGCCCGCCGGATCACGGAACTGCACGACGAAGCGTTAGGTTCTTTGGGCAAGAAACCACTGACCGGCGCCATCCGACTGGGTATGACCGAAGATACGACGACAAGTGGTATTGCAAGAATTTTGGGGCGTTTCACGCGTTTATATCCAGACGTTCAAGTCCGCACGCGCACAAGTCAAAGCCTGAATGTTCAGGCTTGGTTGAAAGCTGGCGAACTGGACGTCGCCGTCATACAAATCTTTCGAAAAGACGTGTTACCCGGTGATCTGAAACTATTCGAGGATAGCCTGCACTGGGTGAAATCGCCCGAGTTTCGCTTGGACGCCTCGAAACCTGTGCCATTTCTGTCTTTCGACAGTCAGTGCTTTTTCAAGCAATGGGGCTTGGGTCATGGCCCACATCGCTTTGACAATGTGCTGGAATGCCCCAGCGCAGCCGGCATCCAATCCGCAGTACGCTCTGGACTTGGCGTCGCGCTGCTGAACGGAATGCACGTAACACCGGATATAGAGGTGATTGACGATCTATTCCCAGCCCCACCCGATGTTGCCTATGTCGCACGCACTTCTCTGAAACGTCGAAACCCAGCGGCGATGGCACTGATAGAGGAAATCCGCAAAGAAGTTGAAGCTGCTGTCCCCTTGCGGATTGCGGGTTAAAACCAGACCACTGTTAGCAATCTACGCCTTAAACAAACGTTGCCGACGACGTTCAATTGATTTGCGGAAAGCTAAGTCACTGAACAAGGTTACAGGCAACAATACCCGTTCACCCAAACCATCAATGATAACCAACTTACCGCCACGCTCCTGCGCGCGAACTATGTTGTCGGGGCCCATATCACCAACAATGATCCGTCCGCGTTCAAGATCATCCAACAGTTCCAAAAACTCTTCACGCAACTCTTTGCGAGCCACTGAATCTTCTGCCAATGCAGCCCTCTCGGTCCTAAGGGTTGGCGCAAGATCGCCGTCTGGCCCAGTCAGTTTCTCAACAACCAATGCTGGCCCTTCAGAAGTCGGCGCATATCCCATGAACCTGGCCAAGCGTTCGATCTCGGGGCAACCGCGGTTCAAGGCAGCAAGGTATTCGTTTGCTTCACGGTTCCACTGCCGAAGATTGCCATAGCGCCGCTCTGCATATCTCAGCCAAAAACGCCTGCTCGAAGGTTCGTCCACACGAACTTTTAGCAATGCACCTTCAAATTCGGGATGCTGGAAAATCTTATAGTTGTTGCTGTTTCGCAAAGGTGTCTGGCCGCTAAGGTCGATCATGTCTGTCAGGTCCAATTCATGAAGTACCCGCGTCAATATTGGCGCTGGTTGCAGAATTCTGAGACTTTTCTTAGTTGGTTCTTATTGTCGTTACAATTGGCCACAAGGCCGTGCTTATTCACAAGCAAAGTACCGCACATCACAAAAGCAAAACCCAATATTTAAGCTCCCCAAAACGTTCGAAAAATTTCCAATTTGCGAATGAAGAGCTGTGCATTTCTTATGCCAATCAAAGCGAACGATCAGTTCTCGAACTTTACGACAAGTTTGTTTTTCGTGGGCACACTTTGGCAGCACAGGATCAAGCCATTGGAAATGTCATCGTCCTCTAACGCCATACGATTTCTCATGTGCACGGTTCCTTCTATCAGGTGGGCCATACATGCGCCGCAAAACCCTGACTGACAGCTAAATGGAGGATTCAACCCCGCCGACTTGGCGGCATCAAGTATCGTCTGACCGGCTCCTATTGGAACATCCGAAGTTTCACCTTCCAGCGTAATTTTGGCGATTGCGGCAACGCCCTGAACGCTCAGGTCGCTTTCTGCGTCACCACCAAAATTTTCCGAATGTATGCGACCATCCGGAACGTCCAAGCCAAGCAAAGTTGAACGAACATCCGCGTTCATACTGCCAGGACCGCAGACCCAATACTGAGTATCCTGCGCCACTGGTGGCGAGAGGGATAAAACCTCTTGGATTGCATTGGCATCCAAGTGCCCGCTCCGCCATGGCTTGAACCAACTCAGCAATGAGGGTCGAGACAGGATGTGGCGGACAGTGAACCTGTGTGAGTATTGATCCCGCAATAGTTCGAGTTCTTCACGGAAGATAATGCTATCGGCATTGGTATTGGCATAGACTAAGTGCGCCGCGGAATGCGGCTCGTCTTTGAGAACCGAATTGATCATCGCAAACAGAGGAGTAATGCCGCTTCCCGCCCCGAAAAAGTAATGTGTGCGGCGTTTCAGAGGTCCGGGTAGCAGAAAAAATTGACCGAAGGGAGGCATCACCTCAACGCTGTCGCCCTTTGTCAATGTGTCGCCTATGTGATTGGAAACAACACCGTCCTTCACGCGCTTAACAGTGATACGTAGTTCCGAACCCGGAGGATTCGATATTGTGTAACTGCGTCTGTATTCCTCACCGCCAATTTTGAACCTGACAGTCAGGTGTTGTCCGGCGCGCCATTGGAAAATACTGGCAAGGACTGTTGGTACATCAAAAGTCACAGTGGTGGCAGCTCCGCCGATCTCTTTGCGAATTTTCGATACAATCAGGGCATAGAAGTCGTTTTGCATGGCGCTTAGCTTCACCGGTAATCGTAGGTGGTAGTCAACGAGCGGATAACTGTTCCACCAAGATAGGGCGCAAATACGAACTCATCCGTTTGCCGCATAGTGCCTTGGTACCCTTCCCAAGTATAGCCAACGTTGATCACGGTAGTGACGCGCGAAACGCCGCTTTCTATTTGCGACGTTATCTCGGGCTCGGTTCGACTGGTTTCTGCATACCCCTGCAACACTTCTGCAAATTCGGACTCATCAAAGGCAAGGTCGTCCGCCACACGGTATGAGAAGATTTCATCTTTCTGGCCCAAACCGTATTTTATGATGATCTTGTGCTCGGCATCGGGATGCCAATCGTTCCACGTTGCTAACAGGCTCTGCTCGTCCTCAGCCTGCACGATCCGTGCCGCAACATCTTCCGGCGTATCTGCATGTGTTGCCAGTACGAGCGTCGACGCAAGTATGACGCCGATAATTGTGGCTTGTACCGGCTTCATGGCTTTTCTCCGCGGCTTTCGAGTTCATGCAGGAAGTTCAACACCACTTTTTGGTGGTGTGTAATCGGGCTTTCACCAACCCCAGCAGGACCGACCTCAAAATAAGGGCTTTTCAGGGATTTTTGCTGCTGTTCGCAGGCATAGATATCTTCGGCTGTAAAATCACCGGACGCCATTGGATCATCTTCGCCACTAACGTCATCCTCTTGGTATTTCGCGCCGCCGAAATTCTTCCAGAAGTTCCAGCTTTTCCATTGTTGTTTCTGAAATGCCCAATCGGATGCGTTGGCAAGTTTCGAGCGGTTCTCTACCCGTGTCAGATCGGGTGCCAATGGGGTAATTATGAACAGGTTCCAGCTTTCCTCGCTGGCCCCTATGCCAATGCCCGGAAACAACATCGGAACCCACGTACCGACATGCGGTTCCGGGATCGCGCGCGGCATCGGTAGGTTGGCTTCAAGATCCTTCGCATATGCCGCCGACGGGGGTTCCCAAAAATGATAATGTGGACCCTTCCAGCCATATTCAGACTTTGCATGGTCATACATGTGCAGCGTATTTGAATGCAGATGGCTCAGGTGATATACGTCGATGTAGTTTTCAACGACGATCTTCCAGTTAGCCTTAACTTCATAACACTTACGCGCATCCGGGTATTCGACTAGGTTTTCGGGCTTATGCGGGCCCAAGAATGGGTCTACTTCACCGAACCATTCAGCAAGGGTCGGCGCGTTCGGTTCGGGATGCACGAACAACATTCCGCGCCAAATATCTACACTAGCGGGCTTGAGGCCAAGACAGGATTTGTCGACGCCTTCAGGAAATTCCGCCTCCTCGTCAGGAATAGAAATCAGATTGCCCTCAAGATCATACGTCCAGTCATGATACGGGCAGGTCAGCGCCTTTTGCGTCTTGCCAACCGCGCGGATCAACTGTGTGCCCCTATGACGGCAGATGTTGTGGAACGCGCGCAACCGGTGGTCGCGGCCCATGACAATGAAAAGGTTGTTTAACCCTGCCTGCACCGACAGGTAATGACCAGGTCCGGGGATGTCTTCAACCAAACCAGCATAGCGCCATGTTCGCGAAAAAATGAGCAGTTGTTCCTGATCAAACCAGTCTTGAGAGGTGTAGGCCTTCGCAGGAAGATGATGGTACATTTTCGTCATCGACACACCTCAGACAAGCAAGTGAGCATATTGAGGAAATAGGCTGGCGGCGATCATCGTTAGCCCTAAAACAGCCCAAAGACTTACGATACTCCAATATAGAACAGGGTCTTCTTCGCGGTTGATTTCAAACACTAGGAAAGCCTGCCTGTTCACAATTGTAGGAACGATCCACCAGACGAAAAGCAATCCCCATACCCAATAAAACTCAAGAACTGCGGCAACCAACAGGATGGGCAGCGCGATGTAATTTGCGGCTCTGGTTAGACTCATTTCTTTGCCTCAAGAGTAGATACCAGCAAAGCGGCCGCGCGCTTCAGATCTTCGCGCCAGGATTGGGGCGGATCTAATGGGGATAAAGCGTCCATACTGACAAAGATCGCCGAGACGCCTTGTGTTACAGCGCGAATATTTGCGTCCGAAGCCGATTTGACCCCCCGACGAAGGATCACCTCAACAAAGTCCAAAAACTCTGTAAGACTTTCCATCAGACCTTGTCTTAGGTCCAGTCGTTCGGGAACCGCCGTCACCAGCGCCTGATACGCCAACATCAGTCTTGGGTCGGTTCCGCTGTCGTCGGAAAACAATATTTCAACGAGATCCGAAGGCGTTGCATTGTCGGGCAAAGCATTGCGTAGCCCATTCAACGCTTCTGCGAACCCCTCGATCACATACCCTGCAAGCGCAGTTATCATTTCATCCTTGTTCCCAAGGTAATGACGCAGCAAAGGGCGTTTTACACTGGCCTCTTCCGCGATCCGTTCTTGCGTCGCACCATCCAGTCCGAACCGCGCCACACACGTTAAATAGGCGTCGAGTATCTCGTTAGACCTTTGGTCTTTGAGCGAAGGTCGTGGCATCAGCACCTCTTTTACTGTCATTGATGACAATTAATGCAAAAAAGTTTTTTGTCAACATTGACGATTTAAATAATGAAGTGTTCAAAGTCGAAACAATGCCTCATCAACCGCGCCGCATCTCAAAGTGAATTACGGATGCAAATACCACCTTCAGGCATTCAGATGGATCAAATTTGACAGAATCCAATCTTGGTGCTTACCTAACACCAAAGCGTCGAAAGAAGTCCAAATCTTCTTTTTAATCAGACCACTAAGACGCCAGACCAACCAGTGCAGGAACCCTGGAGACTTCAAAATGGAATTGATCGCTGAACAGCTCCGCACCTTTCCAATCATGGCGCTTTTCTTGTGCCTGGGCCTTGGGTACGGCGTCGGCAAATTTCGGGTTGGCAAGTTTGAACTTGGCGGAATTGCCGGAACACTGCTTGTGGCCGTGTTCGTGGGACAAATTGGTGGGATCAACCTAAGCACGGATGTCCAGAACATCTTTTTCTCGTTGTTCATATTTATGGTCGGCTACAACGGCGGACCGCAGTTTTTTGCCGCCTTGAATCGAACGGCACTGACCAAGCTGCTGGCTGCTTTCATGATGACCCTGTGGGGGTTGTTCTTTGTTGTTGTCGTCGCAAGACTTGCCGGGCTGGACAAAGGTCTGGCTGCGGGTCTAGCGGCTGGCGGGTTGACCCAATCGGCCATCATAGGCACCGCCGGTAACGCCATCGACTTGCTGGGCCTCGCTTCGGATGAAGCTGAAAAACTAAAAACCAATATCGCCGTAGGCTATTCGGTTACGTATATCTTTGGCTCTATCGGCCCAATTCTGGCGGTCAGCATCATTCCGATCATTATGCGAGTAGACCTGCGGCAAGAGGCGATCAAGCTGGCCCAAAAGCTCAGCGGCGGTGGTCGCAAGCTCGAGGAAGGCGAGTTTCTACCAATGAACCGGTTCGATGCCCGTGCCTATCAAGTGAATGCAGATGCGTCGATTGCAGGACAGACGGTAAAGGCAATTGAAGGCAGCTATGACGGTGATCTCATCGTCGAGAAATTGCTACATGACGGTGCCCCAGTCGAACCCAAGCCCGACACGCAAATAAGCGCAGGCGACGTGATCGTGGTGTCCGCACTGGTTGGCACACTGACACAATTCGAAAGGACAGCCAGCGGTGAAGTCGGAGAGTACCCACCCGAGTTGACCATAGTTGAAGAACGCCGCAACGTCGTGGTGACCAACCGCAAATTGACTGGAAAGACACTGGCCGAGATACGCGATGCGTTGACCGCCGATCAGCGGCGCGGTGTCCACATCTCAAAAATTACCCGCATGGGGCACGATATTCCGGTGCTGCATAACACCGAAATCCACGCAGGTGATGAGGTTAGCATCGTCGGCCATAAAGACGATTTGAACCGAGTTTCAAAGATGGCGGGATATGTGCCGCCCGCCGCTTCGGTCACCAATTTCATTGCATTGGGGATCGGTGTGGCGGTCGGTTACCTGATCGGTGAAATCAGCTTTGTTATTGCAGGCACGAAGGTTGCGCTAGGCTCGGGTCTCGGGTGCCTCGTCACTGGACTGATCATAGGATACTTGCGTATCCGAAGACCCAAGATCGGTGGTATCAATCGCGGTGCCGCGAATTTCCTGCAGAGCTTTGGACTGGCAGTTTTTGTTGGGGTCGTTGGCCTGAACGCAGGTAAACCTGCACTAGAGGCAATCCAGCAATACGGCATCATCCTTTTGCTTTTGGGTGTCGTCGTTACGCTGATGCCAATGATTGTTCAGTTCCCAATCAACTATTTTGCGTTGCGTATTAAAAACCCGATCGAAGCTTGTGCAGTGGTCACGGGATCTCGATCCGGAAATCCTGGCTTTGCCACACTGCTAGAGAAGGCCGGAAACTCTACGCCAACGCCTGCGTTTACCATGACCTATGCGGTTGCAAACATTTTCCTGACACTTTGGGGGCCATTGGTCGTAGCCTTCGTACCATAAGCTCTACATCAGCAGGATAACGATAACTGATCCCCAAAGCGCTAACAGCACGTTGCCGACTGCGTAGCCAAGACCATAACCCAACGTAGGAACCTGACTCTGCGCCGCTTCCTGCACAGCGGCAAGGCCGGGCGCCGACGTCCCTGCTCCGCAGCAAGTACCTGCCAATACGCCCTCGTTAATTCCAAAGATCTTGCGACCCACAACCACCGCAGTTCCGTGGGCCAGCAACACAATTGCTACTGATCCTAAGACCAGTGTCGGGCCATCTTCCACCACACCGGCCACGAAACTGGTTCCGGATGTAATCCCTACGCACGCTACGAAGACGCACAAGCCTAGCGAGTCGAAAATCCACAACGTTGCCTCGGGCACAAAGCCAAATGTTCGGTGAACCGAGCGCAACCATCCCGCCACCAGACCGCCCAACAACACCCCGACCGAGGTGCCCAATCCCAGCTCTACTGCCCCATATTTCAAAGCCGGAATTCCAACTAACCCGCCCAGTAGAATAAAAAACGCGACAAAAATCATGTCCGTCTTGCTGGATTCACGGTCCAAATAGCCCAATCGTGCAGCGGCATCCTCAATGTGGCTGCGGGTGCCCGACAGGGTCAGCACATCACCCTTATGTAAGGTCACTCCGGAAAAGATCGGAAGTCGTTCGCCGCTGCGCATAATACCTCGCAGATATATGGTGCGTGCTTCTGGACGGACCGATAACTCGGCCAAGGTCTTGTTGACCACCTCAGTGTTGGTGACAACGATATCGTTGGTCTGAACCGGAAGGTCGAGAAGCTCAGGGTCTTCCACCTCTTCACCCAGCATGGCGGTGTGGTCTATTAAATAGGAACGCACCCCCGCAATGGCTGCGATATCACCATGCTGCAGCACCATATCACGCGACGTGGGTAGGATTTTGCCTCCTCGCCGTACGCGATCAAAGAAAGCGCGGACATGTTCGGGCACCCGAGCTTCGATCTCGGCTATGGTATGCCCTTCAAGTTCAGGGTTAATGCGATAAGCTCGGGCTTCGAAATCACGATGTTCAGACGCCATTGGGGCGCCGTTGTCGTCAATCTTCGCTTCGTATTCCGCACAAGCCTCTTTAAGCGAACGGCCATAAAACCGAGGGGCCAGCTGGGTGTGGAAAAAGATCGTTGCGATGACACCAACGAAATAAGCAACCGCGAACCCGGTCGCGATTTCACTGTCGAAAATCTGTTGTGCTGCTTCGTCAGCCCCGGACTTGGCAAATGCGTCGATAGCCACGCCCAACGTTGCGCTTTCTGTGACGCCGCCAGCCAAAAGCCCGGCGGCAATCCCAACTGACAACCCCATTAGCGGAGCAAGCAGAAGCGCAACCCCCAACGCCACAACACACAGTAACGCCGTGACAGCGATTTGCGGCAACGCGTGCAAGTTCATAGACCGAAAGAACTGTGGTCCGGTTCGATATCCGATGGAAAACAGGAACAACATAAAAAACGCTTCTTTTACGTCATCCGATACGACGACACCGGTCTGACCAACCAAAACCCCAGCCAAAAGGCAGCCAGCCACCGAACCAACGGTAAACGAGCCGATGGAGATCTGACCCAACGTGTATCCAAGGGCAAGGCTGCAAAACAGGGCCAGAGCGGGATGGTGCCCAAAGATCGACCCTATCCATTCCATGAAAATCTCCCCGTCCCCCACTCGCTCGTCTAGCCGTGCAACGGTAAACCTTTCGAGGCGCGATAGGCCTGCACGTATCCAACCGCCACCGCTCGGACCGCGCGGCCGATCTGACGATAGGCACTGTCATCCAGATTGGCGAACGACACCCGCGCTGACCAGTTCGGAGCGTCAAATCCCGAGCCATTCAACAGCACTATCCCGTGGTCCTGGGCCAGCTTGAACGAAATATCCAGCGGGTGGACATTCTCCTTGATCCACTCGACGACTTCTTCCCCCACGTATTTGCGTAGCCAGAATTCGAAATCGATGATGCCGTAATACTTGTCGAACAGTGGGTTGTCCGGCACTTCGATACCCATCCCGTCGACCAGTTCATCAAAGCGATGCTTCAGAATGCCCCAACAGAACGCCTGATACGCTTTCTTTTCGTCCATCAACTCAACCAGTGAGAACAGCGTCATCATCACCTGCTGCGGCAACGAAAGGCCTGCCGTGTGATTCAACGCGACATCCCGGCTGTCGGCGACTATTCGGTCGATAAACTTGAAAGACGACGGATCTGGAGTCAGCGCTTCATATCGCGCGTTGACGACAGCCTTAGTTTCCTCGGGTGCTTCTGCGATCATCCGATCGAAGATGTTGTTCTCGGCTACCAAAATCGCACCAAGCCGCCAGCCCGTGCAGCCAAAATACTTGGAATAGGAATAGACCCCGATCGTATTCTCAGGCAAGTGACCCATCACCGATTGGAAATTTGGAATAAAAGTCCCATAGACGTCATCTGTCAGGATAATCAGGTCAGGACGACGGGTTTTGACGAATTCGACCAACCGTGTCATGACCTCGGGGCTGATCGCGACTGAGGATGGGTTGCCCGGATTAACCAGAAACAGGGCTTTGACCTTGGGATCAGCCAACTGTTCGAGATCGTCATCGGTAAGCTGGAAATGGTCTTCCTCTTCCGAGGACACATCGACCACGTTCAGCCCATAGTCCTCCAGCACGGGCATTTCCAAGTAAGGTGTGAAAATCGGTGTCCCCAGAGCGATGGTATCACCGGCATTCAGCAGGCGTTGGTTTTTAAGCGCCTTGAAGATATAGCACATGGCCGCGGTACCACCCTCTACCGCGTAGATGTCAAACTTGGCTTCGGGTCGATAGCCGGCGCACATCGCCCACATAACGTATTCATGGACGATTGCTTCGTTATGCTGCATGCACCGATCCGGCATCGGGTAATGGTCACCCACGATACCGTCGGTCAGTTCCAGTACAAAATCGTCTGGTGTAAAGCCGAACTTCTCAATCGCATAGTCGACCACAGAGACCAAAGTATCCGCGCCCGGTGGGCCTTTCTTCTCAATCGTGTCCGCGCAATAAGCCTTGAGCCGGTTGTAGCAGCCCGGCCCCTGCGGCATCCCAGCCAACCCAACCTGCGGTTCATCACGATGGCGTTGCGCTTCGGTCATCGCGAACTGTCCAAGAAGAAAGAACGCCTCTCGCGCCTTGGTGGCGATCCAGTTGGGATTGCCACGACCGGCATTCAGGTATGGCAAAGCCATTTGGCGCGACTCTTTCTGAGCCAGCTTGATTAATTCATCTTTGATCTGGAAAGGACTTAGGTTTTCAAACTTATGCAGGTTCAGTGTTTCTGGCATGATGTTAAACCCTTGCGTTATAAAGATCGGACCAATTTACTCGGATCGTACGCAAGGAAATGTGTCTGTGTAAACAACAGTGTGCGGTGCAGTAGGCATGTCCCCGTGAATGACCTTTTTCACTCCGTCGAACCGGCCCAAAGGATCAATGACCTTAGGGTTGGGACTAAGATATTGATGGATTTTATCTGGCAACACGCATTCAGACCTCCGCAGATTGAACCAAATAGCTTTCCAAGGTTGAGTAGCTTTGGTTCGCAACTGGGAAGGCTGGCGGTGCAATCCGGCAGGATCTACTTTCACCCAACCAATTCTCAACGTGGAAACGTCAATAGCATCAATATTGATTAGTCCAGCTTGCTGAAGGTGTGGAAGAATAAGCCACAATGAAAACAGGTAGTCTGATCCTGCACGACTGACGTTTTCCGCAAGCAAAAGTGGCGGAGAGACAGGGATTCGAACCCTGGAGACGGTTTCCCGCCTACACACTTTCCAGGCGTGCGCCTTCGACCACTCGGCCACCTCTCCGTGGGCGCGATATTTGGACCATCGTCGGGGGATTTGCAAGGGGCGAATAAGGCTAAATTTCAACCTTCTGTCGTTCTCCCTCCTGCCTAGCTAAACCTCATCCCCTTCGCCATCCGCCAAGTCGGTCTCGGTCATGCCAACAGGCTTGGTAGAGTGCTGCTCAGAAGGCGCGTCGGTTGTTGTGGTCACTGGTTGTTGCGCGGGTTCCTGACCGTGCAAAGCCTCGGGATTCCGCAGCCAGACATCGCGCTGCGCGAATGGTATCTCGATTTCTTCTTCGACAAACCGTCGGTTGATTTCATGATTCATGTCGGATTTCACCGACAAAACCCAATTCACATCCCGCAAGATCGCGCGGATTTCGAAATCAAGAGAATCCGCACCAAATCCCTGGAACACCACACTAGGCGCGGGATGGGCTAAAACCATAGGATGAGAATTGGCGACCTCGCCCAAAATCTTTTCAACTTTTTTGGTATCCGTACCATAGGCCACACCCACAGGAACGATAACCCGACCAATAGTATTGCCACGGGTGTAATTTGTTACCACGCCACTTATCAGGTCCGAGTTGGGAACGATCACATCAGTCCGGTCGAATGTTTCAATCCGAGTGGACCGAACCGAAATGTCGCGCACGTAGCCCATCATCCCATTTACGTCGATCCAGTCGCCCTTCGATATCGGCCGTTCAACCAACAGGATGATGCCCGACACGAAATTCGAAACGATGGTCTGAAGGCCAAAGCCGATACCAACTGACAAGGCACCCGCTACAATTGCCAATGACGACAAGTCAAAGCCCGCGACCATGATGGCGATCAGCGCGGCCAGAAAAATCCCTACATAGCCAGTGCCTGCCGCAATCGCGTTCTGCCCGCCCGGATCGATACTGGTTTTAGGCAGTAGTGAGTTTCGCAACCCACTTTGCAGCATTCTAGTTAGGCCGTAGCCGATCAGGAAGACAATCACGAAAGTGAAGAAGTTGGTGGGCGAGATCGTGACCCCACCGATATCAAAGCCTAGCAGAAGCCGTGACCAGGCTTCGCGCAAATCCGTCTCACGCGCGCCCCAATAGAGCGCGAGGATCGGCAGCGCCAAAATCGCAAGAGCAAAGCCCACAAGCACAGAGAACAACGAGTCCCAAACAGCTTCGCCCTGCCCGGTTATCCAACCGTAGACCTGAGTGATAAAGCGTTGGAAAATCACCAAAGCACCAATCAGGACGAGCGTTTTAACCGCTGGAAAAACAATTGCCTCTGCCGCATTCGTGTACCCGAATATCGCCAGAACGGGTGTGGCCATACCTAGAATGAACAAGGCGCGACGAAGGAATTCTACGAGCTGACTGAAACCTGCCGCACGTGTTGTACCTGTTGAATCTGGTGCGTCCTGCTGAATTTCGTTTGTTCGGATATGCCGGACCCTAAGCAGCAGCAGCGCCGTGAAGACCACGACAGGAAAACTGACTACGGCGCGCGTGGAATCCGAAATATTTTCAATTTGCTCAAACAGGTTCGCCAACTCGTGCAAAATCAGCATCAACGCCAGCAAATCGATGTAGACACGCAGTTCCTTGATTTTGGCAGCGGACAGCCGCTTAAATCCTTGCGATTGCCCCATCAGGTAAATCTGACGTCCGATCCAATCGTAAAACAGGATAATTGCCGCCCAGTACGGAACTTCGTCCAAAAGAAGTGCGCCGCGTAAGCCTAACACCCCAGTCAAGCTGATAGCAGTGACCGCCGCAAGAACACCAAGCCAAGGTAAAATGATACGCAGTAGTGAGATTACAAAAGTCCAGACTCCGGTCCCTGACCCACCCAGACTTCGAAGGTAATCTCCACCTTTTTCAGACCAACTCCGGCCAAACACCAAAAGGACGCCTGAAACAACCGCAAGAACAAAGATTCCCAAACCGCGTTCGCGGATTTGCTCGCGCGCAACATCAGTGCGAAGGTTTTCGGTAACCTCATTCACAAGAGCGCGAACAGCTTCCTTAACGTCGACCCAAGCCGGTCTCCAATACGATGGATTAATCGGAGACGGACCGCGTTCCATAAGCTCCTTTGTTTGGCGGTGTCTAATAATTTGGTCAATTTCACTGATCAGGCCGTTGGCACGGCTGAAAGCCTCTTCCGATATTATCCGAGGAACACGCAGACTGTTCAGCTGCTCCTCCAGATGCGTTCGGATTGTGGCGATATCGTCCGGTTCAGTTGCGTCTCCCTCGGGCTTTGGACCAAGGGCTTTTATCTGACTTTCAAGAGTTTGAATTCGATCAGTGTTTGCTCCACGAGCCCTGTTAAAGTCTTCGCGGTAACCATTGATTTCTGAACGCAGGTTTTCCAAAGCAGCGTTTGAGGCGCGGTTCGCCTCAATAACCGCCTCAGCGCGGGTCGCCGTACTTAGCCAGCCTTGATAATATTCGCTTTGTCGGTCTGTGAGCTGCGCGGCCGCAGGGCCGCCCAGCATGGTTAAACAAACCAGAAATAGTGCAAGAAACAGGCGGACCTGCCGCAGCATCACACGTCCTCAAATACGCCGGGAATGCTACGCGGCGCTTCGGTCATCCAATCCGGGACCGGCAGTTCTTTTTCGCGCAGGAATTCGGGATTAAACAGCTTAGATTGATAGCGTGTGCCATAATCGCAAAGGATCGTCACGATAGTATGGCCCGGCCCCAAGTCTTTGGCTAAACGCACCGCGCCCGCCATATTGATTGCAGTTGAACCGCCCATGACCAACCCCTCTTCGCGCAGCAGGTCAAAAATGTAAGGCAGCGCTTCGTTGTCGGTCATCTGATAGGCGTAATCAGGCTTGAACCCTTCGAGGTTCTTGGTGATGCGCACTTGACCAATACCTTCAGCGATTGAGCTGCCCTCCATCGCGAACTCACCCGTGGTGTAGTACGAGTACAGTCCAGCCCCCATCGGATCGACCAGACCAATCTTCACCCCTTTCGGTTGCAGCGCGTCCGCTACTCCGGCCAACGTTCCGCCGGAACCCACAGCGCAAACAAAACCATCAACCTTACCGTCGGTCTGTTCCCAAATCTCGGGGCCGGTCGTTTCCACATGAGCTTGACGGTTGGCCACATTGTCGAACTGGTTGGCCCAGATAGCGCCGTTTGGTTCGGTCTTTGCAAGTTCTTCAGCCAGTCGGCGGGAATAATGCACAAAGTTATTCGGATTGCGGTACGGCGCAGCCGGTACTTGTACCAACTGTGCCCCTGCCAAACGCAGCATATCCTTTTTCTCTTCGGATTGGGTTTCCGGGATCACAATCACCGTTTTGAAACCCATCGACGCACCGACCAAAGCAAGGCCAATACCGGTGTTACCCGCAGTGCCTTCCACAATTGTGCCACCGGGTTTTAGATCCCCGCGCGCAATTGCGTCACGGATGATGTAGAGCGCGGCGCGATCCTTTACCGACTGACCCGGATTCATGAACTCGGCTTTGCCGAGAATCTCACATCCAGTCTCTTCACTAATGCGCTTTAGCCTGATCAGCGGTGTTTTCCCGACTGCGTCGGCAAGGTCTCGTGCAATGCGCATGGCGCCCTCATTTCATTACGTGTCATCGAAGATTTACAGATGCGGTGCGGCAACCACAAGCAGCGATCCTTAACCGCGTAAACGATCACGGTGTCTGGCTAACCAATTGGCAAGCGACAAAAGCGGTAAATCCTTGAATTCGTTATTATCAACCTTCTGTATGAAAGTGTCATAAGGAAGAATTTGGGTTCGAATATCCTCACCTTCAGACGCCAATCCTCCATTTTCGATTGTATGCGTCAGATCACCTAAACCGACGTAGAGGTAAACATACTCTGTTGAAGACCCACTGGATGAATACGCACCACCCGCATATTCCAATGTGTTCAAACTTACATGCGCCTCTTCCAGCGCTTCACGATAGGCAGCTTGTTCCGGAGTTTCGCCGTGATCGATCATGCCTGCCACAGGTTCCCACATCCACGGCTCAGGGTCTTCAATCATATACACCGGAGCGCGAAACTGCTCGACCAGCAGCACCACATCCCGCACAGGGTCATATGGCAGAACAACAACCGCAGCGCCTTGCATCAACGCATTTCGGTTCAGAACTGAACCCATCGAGCCATCGTACTGGCGATGCTTCACTTCAAGCTCTTCTACGCCGAAATAGTTGATATAAGCATGTCTGTGGCTTTGGACGATTACATCCTTAGACGTGTCGCGCGGATCACCAGTTTGACGCTTGCGCGCGGCCAATTTGGCCCAAGCCCTTGTTCGGATCGGCGCGAAGTTTTTAGCAATTTTGCTTGCATCGACTGAGCCAAAGTAGGCCATCTCTTCCTGCGCGGCGAGAACCACCACCTCGGCCCATTCGTCGACCCAATCTTGCAAAGACCAGAGCGCATCACGTGACCATAAGCCGGGCTCTGGGAAAAACACATTGGCTTTAGCCTTTAAACCATTGACTAAATCAACGTCCTGAGGGCTAAGGTCGTAGTCAAACCCACCCTCGTAGTAAGCTAACCGGTTAAGGTCCTCTTCACTGAATCCCTGAACCAACAGGCCTTCGGCATAGCTGCCATATTCCGATACTATCATCGGAAATGCCTGCCCCTCCACGCCGTAAACCGCATGATCCGGAAGGGTAGCCTCAGAGATTGTTACCTGCGACAAGGGGCGGCCCAGCACACATTCCAGCAACGGTAAATGCCGGAGGGTGCCGTAAAAGAACAAATCGGACACTAGAGCAAAACTCGATCTAATTCAGGTCATTTACCGCCAGCGGCGGTTAGCCTCTTCGGCTGCAAGCCCCGCGATAAGTGCTCCGATCGCCAAAGTCCACAGGATTTCTGGGCTCAATAGAAGTTTGCTGTATTCAACGCTGATCTCGAAAATAGAAATTAGAGCTTCGAATGGGCCACCGTAGCGGTTGCGCATTGCCATCCGGAACATTTCATTGCAGCCCTGAGCGAATAGACACCAGAACACTGTCGCGGCCATGCCGGTCAAACCGTTATTGACAGCAGCTGTCCAACCGCGACCGACGCGTTTACCCATAACCTTCCAGCCACATAGAAATGCTATCAGCATGTTGGCATAGGTGAACCAACCGTAGTCCTTGCCCTCTTCCCCGTTGCTGATAATCATCGACGAAACGATAAACGCGACAACAATCAGGCACAAAGAAGCAACGAGACGCGGAGCAGTAGGCATTCGGAATTTCCGTTTGTTAACTGGGTTTTGCTATAGTGATCTGTGTCACATCGCAGTTGCCAGTGTCAAAGGCTGCTCCGCACGCGGTCAAATAATAGTTCCACATGCGGCGGAAACGCTCGTCAAAGCCCATTTCGGAAATTTCGTCCCATTTGTCGTTGAAGGTATCATACCAACGACGCAAGGTTAGATCATAGCTTTTCCCGAATTCTCGGGATTTCACAACGTTTAGTCCCGCTTCAGTCACCTGTTGTTTTAGAACTGTTGGCGCTGGAAGCATTCCGCCCGGAAAAATATATTTTTGAATAAAATCAACACCGTTTTTGTAAATTTCCCATCTGTGATCTGCGACAGTGATGATTTGCAACGTAGCCTGTGCACCAGGCTTCAAACGATCCCGCACAGTTTCGAAGTAGACAGGCCAATACTTCTGTCCCACTGCCTCGAACATCTCAATCGATGCGATACCGTCATACTGCCCCTGCTCATCACGGTAATCTTGCAGCTTAAACTCAACAAGATCGGAAAGACCTGCGTTTTCAATGCGCTGCTGGGCGAACTTCAACTGCTCCTGGCTGATGGTTAAACCTGTGACCCGAAGGCCACGCTCTTTCGCGGCGTATTCAGCGAAACCACCCCAGCCGCAGCCGATCTCTAAAATATGGTCTCCGGGCTTCGCGCCCATCTCATCCACAAGACTTGCGTATTTCGCCGTTTGCGCTTTTTCCAGACTTTCCTGCCCCGTTTCGAACAGAGCACTTGAATAGGTCATCGTTTCGTCCAGCCACAAACTGTAGAAATCATTTCCCAGATCGTAATGGTACGAGATATTTTTTTTGGCCTGACGCCGATTGTTACGGTGCAGCCAAAAACGCAAGCGCTCGTACGCCTGAACCAAAAACTTACCGGTGAAATCGTCGTAGACAGTTTCGGTGCCCAAATGCACCAGATCCATGAATGAGCGCAGGTCCGGGGTACTCCAATCACCTTCCAAATAGGCGTCAGAAAAACCTAACTCTCCTTCACGGATCAAACGCGAAAAAACGTCTGGATCGTGAATATCTACCCGCGCTACCGGTCCGGCCTTGGCACCCTCAGACCGGAACACGCGACCATCCGGCAAAGCAATGTCCAGTCGACCGGACTCCATCCGGTTCAGCATCTTGAAGACTTGAGCAAAGTATCTGGGCAGGTCTTTTTGCCCTTCGGTAGTCGTAAGGATCATCCGCTCTCCCCTTTGCGGCCGCAGTTCAAAGCTAGGCTGAGTTTGTGTTTCTGGCAAGTTTTCAGTTCCTTACCCGGTTTTTCGGCCTTCATATGCCGCCAATGCACGGGCTCTGCCGACAGCCAATTCAACCACGGGTTTGGGATATGTGGATGTTGGATCAAGCGACCATGACCGCGGGACAGCCCGGAAATAAGCCAGCGCCGTGGCGGACGGGCTCACCTGCCCCTCGGCTATCCAACGGTTCAAATAATTTTCATCGGGGTCGAATTTTTCACGCTGCGTCTCTGGGTTGAATATACGAAAGAATGGTGAAGCATCGGGACCTGAACCTGCCACCCATTGCCAACCCATCGCATTTGCCGCCGGGTCCCAATCAATAAGACAATCCGCAAACCAATCCATTCCTATTTTCCAATGCGTCATCAAATGCTTGGTCAAGTAACTGGCGACGATCATACGAGCGCGGTTATGCATCCGGCCCGTCACATACATCTCACGCAAACCTGCATCGACGACTGGAATGCCTGTGCGAGCGTGTTGCCACGCAACCACCTCAGGATGATTGGCATCCGTATTCCATGGAAAACTATCCCATTCCGGTTTCCAGTTTCCGCTCAGCAGGTGTGGCGAGTGGTACATCAGGTGATATGCAAACTCGCGCCATGCCAGCTGCCGCAGGTAGGCTTCGGTCCCTTTGACGCCATTCATCGAAGCGCTGTGAACCGCATGCCACACGCTGCGAGGGCCAATTTCACCTAGCGACAGATATTCCGAAAGCTCCGACGTGCCCTCAAGGTCCAAACGATCACGATTGCCAGAATAGTTTGAGATTCGATCCAAAAAACGGTGCAATTCTTCAAACGCAGACTGTTCGCCGGGGCGTACGAATGGGGCGACGATCTTAGCGCCACGGTTCATCGCAGCGCCTAATTTCCAATCGGTCAAGTTGTCAGAAACCGGCCATTTTCGCGGTGCGGCTATCGCTGAAGGTAGAACACTTGGTGCTGGCACATCTCGTCCCTGCACAGCCCGCCACATCGGAGTGAAAACGCGAAACGGCTGGCCTGTCTTGGTGGCCACAGTCCAGGGCTCGAATAACAGGTGCCCCGAGTAGGATTTAGCCTCAATTCCACTTTCTTTCAGCGCGGACTTAACGAGCTTATCGCGGGCGATGGCATCAGGATCGTATGCGCGCGACCAAAAAACGCTTGTTGCTCCGGTCTCTGCAATAAGTTGCTTCAGAACAGTCAGAGCATCTCCGCGTCTCAGGATCAACTTGCTGCCGGATTCCTCAAGAGATTGCGCAAAGGCATCCAATCCCAAGCCAAGCCGCCACTTCGGCGCGGCTCCAATTGATTGCGCAAGGTCGTCCAATATAAAAACCGGAAGAACGGGACGACCGGTTCGGCTAGCCGCGCTTAACGCAGGATGGTCCGAAAGGCGCAAGTCCCTTCGAAACCACATGATGATCGGTGACTGCGTGTTATCCATGACCGCCCGCTGGTTTTCTTCGCATTACGAAACCCAGCGAAAACCGGATCATAAAACGGCGTCAAGTGCGTTCAATAACTGATCAATTTCTTGCTGAGACGTATAGTGCGTAAAGCTGACCCGCAGCACGCCCTGCTTTAGATCAATACCCATCGCTTTTAACGGTCGTACCGCGTAGAAATCTCCTCCACCCGCCATAATGCCGTACTCGACAAGGTCAGTGGCTACTGCTTCGGCATTTTGATTCAGCGCTAGAGCCACGGTCGGCGCACGTCGGTTAGCGTCCGATGTGCCGATCAGGCGGACAGCGTTACGGTCCTTCACTGCATCCAAAACGGGCTGCAACAGTGCGACTTCTCGGTTACGCATCAGATCATGCACATAGGCACCACGCGCTTTCGGGTCCCCTTTCGGACCGTTGTGGTGATCGCAAAGCAGATCGACGTAATCCGCCATCCCGGCACTGGCAGCAATCTGCGCGTGGTCGGGTCCGGCTGGAGTAAATCGCTTATAAAGGACGTCGCCGTTAAAGTAATGCGCTTGGTTCGGCAGCATTTCACCCAACGTACGCCGGATCACCATGCAGCCCTGATGCGGTCCATAGGTTTTGTAGGCGGAGAACAGGTAAATATCTGGCCCAAGGTCGCCGACATTCGGGAACCCATGAGGCGCGTATGAGACGCCGTCGACACAAACAAACGCCCCCGCGGCATGAGCAATGGCGGTGATTTCGGTGACAGGGTTGATCTCTCCTATCACGTTCGAACAGTGTGGAAAGCAAACCAATCGCACATTTTCATCCAACAGGTTCTCAAGATCTTGCGGATTAAGAGACCCGGTTTCTGGATTGATTTGCCATTCCCGAATTTCAATCCCATCTTCGGCCAGCCGCCGCCAAGGGCCGGAGTTTGCTTCGTGATCTTGGTCAGTAACCACGATCGCTTGCCCCGGTTGCATCCACTGGCGAAACGCTTGGGCAAGAACATAAGTGTTCTGCGTGGTAGATGGACCAAAGCTGAGCTCATCCGTATCCACACCCAGAATCGCGGCCATTTTGGCGCGCGCCTCATCCATTTCCTCACCGGCCAATCGGCTGGCGTCATAGGGACCGTAGGGTTGCACCTTGCGCTGAGTGTAATAGCGCGACAGACGGTCGATCACCGGCTGGCAAGTATATGAACCACCAGCGTTTTCGAAAAACGCCTGCCCTTGAAGGGTGGGTTCGGAAAAGGCCGGGAACTGCGACCGAACGAAATTGATATCCAGAGTGCTCATGGCACGTGCCTCCTTGATCATGCTCGTAAATCCAAGAGGTGCCCGAGCATGATTTCGGAAACCTCAGAAACCATGGCAGGTCTTCCAGCCCAGCCGACACCCGCAGATGTCCGCAGCCCCACGATACGCAGGAACGATGCCAAATTGCCCAGAGCCTTGTGGTTCGTCAAGAACTCAACATTGGCCCAAACGGAAAAAGCCAGGCGCGAAGCCCGGCTTTTCAAAATTTTGGTAAGTAGCTTAACCTTGAACTTTGGTATAAGTGCCCTCACCCGCCAGAATGCCGCGGAAACCACCGGGTTCGTCCAGCCCAAAGACGATCAGCGGCAGGTTGTTGTCGCGTGCCAAAGCGATGGCCGACGCATCCATGACCCGCAACCGCTTGGCCAGTACATCGTCGTAGGTAACGGTATCATAGCGTACCGCGTCAGCATGTTGTTTCGGATCTTTGTCATAAACCCCATCGACACCGTTTTTGCCCATGAATATGGCCTCACACGCCATTTCATTTGCGCGCAAAGTCGCAGCAGTGTCAGTCGTAAAATAAGGGTTTCCGGTACCTGCAGCAAAGATGCAAACCCGTTTCTTTTCAAGGTGACGCACGGCACGTCGACGGATGTAAGGCTCACACACCTCATCCATACGAATGGCCGAGATTACACGGGTGAACACGCCAATTTCCTCTAACGCAGATTGCATTCCCAGCGCATTCATCACCGTAGCGAGCATTCCCATATAGTCGGCCGTTGTCCGCTCCATCCCCTGCGCCGAGCCGCTTAGGCCACGGAAGATATTTCCGCCACCAATAACCATACAAATTTCAACGCCAAGATCGTGCACCGATTTAACCTCTTGCGCGATGCGCTGAACGGTTGGCGGATGCAGGCCAAACCCCTGGTCCCCCATCAATGCCTCGCCAGAGATTTTGAGCATCACGCGGCTGTATTTGGTCTTAGGGGTCAAGGTGGCTTCGGCTGTTGAGGAAAGGCTCATGTTGCGCTCCGGGCTGGCACGGGTTTATTTTCCGGCGCAAAATGAAGCAAAAGCTCCGCAGGTTCAATGCGGTTGGTGAGGATTGGGGCAACCAGCATGGTCAACAACGACAGTTCGCAATTATTGGACAGCCTGCCAACCATACCAGAAGGTAAACCGGTGTTGATTGCTGGGCCGACGGCCTCTGGGAAATCAGCACTTGCCTTACAGATTGCCGAGACTTTTGGCGGTGTGATCGTCAATGCAGACGCCAGTCAAGTTTATGATTGTTGGCGCGTGATCTCAGCTCGACCTTCGGTCGAAGAAGAAGCTTGCGCGCCGCATATTCTTTATGGCCACGTCTCTTTCGATCAGGACTATTCCACGGGTCACTGGCTGCGCGAGGTGACGCCCCTTCTTTCGGGTGATCAACGCCCGATTATCGTCGGCGGCACCGGACTGTATTTTTCCGCTCTGACCGAAGGTATGGCCGATATTCCCGCTACACCATCAGAGATACGGGCCGAAGCGGACCAGTTGGATCTGCCGACTTTGATTGAGGGTGTAGACAAAAGAACACTAGACCGGATCGACACCCTAAACCGCGCCCGCGTTCAGCGCGCTTGGGAGGTTGAGAAAGCCACTGGGCGCAGCCTACATGACTGGCAGTCAGAGACTCCACCCCCAGTATTGGAACTGGCCGACGCCGTGCCAATCGTGTTTGACGTGGACAAACAATGGCTTCTGGACCGCATCACCCGGCGGTTTGACCAGATGCTCGAGACTGGAGCGTTGCAAGAAGTGGAAGCAATGCGCGACCTTTATGATCCGACATTGCCCGCCTTCAAAGCCATCGGTGTTCCCGAGCTCATGGCCTATCTGGATGGTCATATGACACTTGAGGCCGCAAAAGAGCGCGCAACGATCTCCACTCGTCAATTCGCCAAACGCCAGCGCACTTGGTTTCGCGCGCGAATGAAAAAATGGAATCAGATAGATTTCTCAAAATGATACGTCAAAATTCTGAGAAATTTGTCGGACGATTCTCACGCCAAGACGAAATTGCCAGTTCACGATAGTATACATTACCGGAATTCACCGCAGTCGGCGATATTGCGATGTTAAACACCCCCCATCAATGTCGCTTTTGTATCATGAATGACGATTTCGTACATTGACGTCATCTGAATTCTGGGGCCGAATGTCTCAATGGGGATGACGAAGAACCAACATGAATTCCGAGAACCTGCTGTCCGGTACCATTCGGTCTGAGCGGTTCCGATCTTTTTCAAAAAAAATACGTGTCACAGGGAGAGACCTAAATGAACAATCAAAACGCCAAAGGAGCACCCGTCCACTGGGCAGCAGAAATGCATGCCAAGGAGTACCGGGACGGCAAACTGAGCAGGCGTGAATTTATGGCCCGCGCAACTGCGCTGGGTGTTGCAGTGCCTACGGCTTATGGCTTGATTGGCCTGCAATCACCTGCTCATGCACAGGAACCGCAACGAGGCGGCACCATCCGCTACCAGATGGAAGTGCGCGCACTCAAAGACCCGCGTACTTATGACTGGACCCAGATTGCAACCTTCACCGCGGGGTGGCTGGAGTACCTAGTTGAGTACAACAACGACGGGTCGTTTAAACCGATGCTGTTGGAAAGCTGGGAGGCCAATGACGACGCGACCGAGTACACTCTGAACGTCCGCCAAGGCGTAAAGTGGAACAACGGTGATGATTTCACTGCCGAAGATGTCGCTCGGAATATCACCGGATGGTGTGATGCAACGCTTGAAGGCAACTCGATGGCGTCACGCATGGCATCGCTGATAGACGAAAGCACCCAAAAGGCTGCAGATGGGGCAATTACCGTTGTCGATAGCCACACGGTGAAGCTGACGTGTAACGCGCCGGATATCACTATCATCCCAGGTATGGCTGATTATCCAGGTGCTATCGTGCACAGCAGCTTTGACCCCAACACCATGCTGGACAACCCGATCGGCACAGGTTTCATGCTGCCCGAAAGCCACGAAGTTGGCGTCAAAGGCGTTCTGGTCCGCAATGAAGACTTTGAATGGTGGGGATACGAAGCTGGCAAAGGCGGCTATATCGACCGGATCGAGTTCATCGATTATGGCACCGACCCTGCTGCCTTCCTAGCCGCGTATGAGGCCGAAGAGATCGACATGAACTGGGAGTCGGTTGGCGAATTCGTCGACATCTTTGACAGCATCGGCTTGGTCCGCTCGGAAATCCCGTCAGGCTTTACGATTGTCATCCGGCCTAACCAATTGGCCGAAGACGCCAACGGCAACAAAATCTACGGCGACAAACGTGTTCGTCAGGCGCTTGCAATGGCTGTAGACAACGCCGTTTGTCTGGAACTTGGCATGTCCGGTTACGGTATTGTTGCAGAAAACAGCCATGTTGGTCCGATGCATCCTGAGTACGATTCGGAAGTGACCCGTATTCCCTATGACCCAGCCGGGGCCAAGGCTTTGATGGATGAAGCTGGCATGGGTGATTTCGAGCACGAAGTTCAGTCCATCGACGACGATTGGCGCCGGAACACCACCGCGGCTGTTGTCGCCCAGCTCAACGACGCTGGCATCAAGGCGAAACATACGGTTCTGCCGGGATCCACTTTCTGGAACGATTGGACAAAGTACCCCTACTCTTCGACCAACTGGAACCACCGCCCGCTTGGCACGCAAATCCTTGCACTGGCCTATAAGTCAGGAGTTGCGTGGAACGAGTCAGGATTCTCGAACGAAGAGTTCGACAAGCTGCTTGCCGAAGCAAACTCTATCTCAGACGTCGATATGCGGCGCGAAGTGATGGGCAAGTTGCAGGCGATCATGATCGACGAAGGCGTGGTGATTCAGCCCTATTGGCGGACAGCGATGCGCCACCACCGCGACAACATGGTTGGTGTCGAAAAGCACATTGCGGACCTACCCCAACTCTACAAGTTTGGCTTGTTGAGCTAAGCCAGCACTAAACTGGCCGCGCCACAAGGGCGCGGCCTTTTCGCCCAGACCGCGGCGGCACCGGAAAACAGCAATGCGTGGGATCAGGTAGTCTTCGCGCTAGCCTATCTACAGGGGCCAATATGGGACTTTTTATCCTCAAGCGTGTCGGCATCATGCTCATGACAGCATTATGTCTGACATTCTTAGTCTTTTTCCTTACTAACCTATATCCGAACCTTGAAAAGCTAGCCAAAACGCAAGGCAACTTCCGCATGTCGGATGAGCAGGTTGAAAGCTTTTTAGAAAAGAATGGATACCTTCAACCAACGCCAGTCAAATACGGCGAATGGTTGGGTGTGCTGCCGTCCTTTAGACACACGAACGAAGACGGCACAGTTCAGGGTCGATGCATACTGCCGGGCGAATCCGCAGAAAACGCGCCTAAGTTCTGCGGCATTCTGCAAGGATACTGGGGTTATTCCACCGTCTTTAAAGAAGAAGTCTCAACCGTTGTCGGAAACCGGTTGGCTCTGACGGGGCGGCTGATGCTCTGGGTTATGCTTTTGATGGTACCTTCGGCGCTGATCTTGGGCATTCTCGCGGGGATGAAAGAAGGGTCTGCAACCGACCGCACGCTTTCGACCTTTGCAATCACCACTACGGCAACGCCTGAATATGTGTCAGGTGTTATTTTCATCGCGATTTTCACGTCATCTGCTGTGGGCCTTAAATGGTTCAAGGGCACGGCGACGCAGGCGATGGAGAACCCCACCTTCGAGAATTTCTTCCTGCCAGTGCTGACCATCGCACTTTATGGCATGGGCTATATCGCCCGGATGACGCGCGCCTCGATGACCGAGGTGATGACCGCGCAATACATCCGTACCGCACGGCTTAAAGGTGTTTCATTCCCAAACATCGTTATGAAACACGCGCTGCGAAACGCGCTGATTGCGCCTTTCACCGTCATCATGCTGCAGTTCCCATGGCTGCTGAACGGCGTGGTGATCGTTGAGACCCTGTTTAACTACAAGGGCTTTGGCTGGGCATTGGTTCAGGCGGCAGGCAACAACGACATTCAGCTTCTGTTGGCGATTTCGGTTGTGTCGGTCTTTGTGGTGCTGGTAACGCAGCTGATCTCGGATATCGGCTATGTTTACCTCAACCCGCGCATTCGCATTTCTTAAGGAGGGTTAGATAATGGAACCACTTACCTGGACCGGCTCTATCGCAATTCTGAACCCTCTGCTGGCAATAGCAATCGCGGCGCTGCTGATCTCAATCGTTGTATGGATCATCGGAAGCATCGTCCTGCCAGAAGCGCCAATGAGCGTGAATCTGGACGGCACTCTCAGCTCAGGCTCGGGCCTGCGCGGGTTGACCCAGAAAGCCCTGCAATACAGCTTTTTAGCCTGCGTCCTTCTGCTGTTGGCCTACATTGTGCTGGGTATCCTGATGGGAACAAGCGCAGGGATAATCGGCGCGATATCGCAACAGTTCCTGCCTGTATGGCTGTCACTGGTCATTCTGTATGCCATGTCGATTGCCTTTAAACGCCGCCTCGGTCTTTACGGCAAACTGTTTGACAGCCCAATCGGCATGATCGGCTTCGGCCTTGTGATGTTCTGGGTATTTACCGGAATCTTCGGCGCATTGGATTTGATCGTAACGCACGATCCATTGGCACAAGTGTCTGGTATGAAAAACAAAGTGCCTGGGACGCCGCTGCCCAGCCCCGAACAGGGTGAGTACACTTGGTACCTTTTGGGTGGAGACAACCTTGCCCGAGACGTCTTTAGCCGAATGGTTAAAGGTGCCTGGATCGTAGTTCAGATCGCGCCGCTGGCAACAATGTTTGCATTCATGGTTGGGATCACTTTGGGTCTACCGGCCGGCTACTACGGTGGTCGCCTGGATACACTCCTGTCGTTCTTGGCGAACCTGATCCTGGCATTTCCGGTGATCCTGCTGTTCTACCTGCTGGTGACACCTGAAATCGTTGCAACGGGCGTGCCGAACTATATGGCAGCTATTCTGTTCGTGTTTCCGATCTTGTTCTTGGGCGTCTTGCTGAACTCGCGCTTTTACACGCGACCGAGTTTCCGAACGCCACTTTTGATCGGGGTTCTGGGCATCGCGATTTGGTTGTATCTGTCGCTGATCTCGACCGGGGGTTATATCATCAATACTGACAGCTACCGTATTTGGGGCCTGCCCACCTATCTGGATCTATTTGACATCCCCGGTGGCATCCTTGTGGTGTTCGTCTCGGTTGTCTTCGTTAACTCACCCACGGTCTTCCGTATCGTGCGCGGGCTAGCGCTAGACATTAAAACCCGAGACTACGTGGCGGCGGCACAGACCCGCGGTGAAGGTCCGTGGTACATCATGCTGTGGGAAATCCTGCCCAACGCGCGTGGTCCGCTGATCGTCGATTTCTGTCTGCGCATTGGTTACACCACCATCCTTCTGGGAACCTTGGGTTTCTTCGGACTGGGTCTTCCGCCGGAAAGCCCGGACTGGGGTTCCACCATCAACGAAGGGCGCAAACTTCTTTCGATTTACCTGCACCCTGCCCTGCCACCTGCGCTGGCGCTGTTGTCGCTGGTTCTGGGTCTGAACCTGCTGGCTGATGGTCTGCGCGAGGAAAGTCTGAAGGATTGATGTGATCGAGGCTGGGGGGCTCTGCCCGTCGCCATTGCTTCTCGAACCAATGGCGCACCAATGGCACCCCCCGGGATATTTTAAGCCAGATGAAGGGGATCCCCTGACTCTCGCGAGGAGTAAGTAAGATGAACAAACTGGCGGATTATGATGGGCCAATTCTAGAGATCGATAAATTGTCGATTTCGTTTTTCACCCGTCTTCGCGAAATCCCAGCCGTTATGGATTTCTCAGTCAGCGTACAACCCGGTGAAGCTGTTGGTCTGGTGGGTGAATCTGGCTGCGGCAAGTCCACCGTGGCGCTGGGTGTCATGCAAGACCTTGGTAAGAACGGTCGGATCGTTGGCGGATCGATCAAGTTTAAAGGGCGTGATCTTTCCGAGATGACCTCGGACGAGTTGCGCGACATTCGCGGCAACGAGATCGCAATGATCTATCAGGAGCCGATGGCCTCGTTGAATCCAGCGATGAAGATTGGCAAACAGCTGATGGAAGTGCCGATGATCCACGAAGGAGTGGGCACTGAAGAAGCTTATGCGCGCGCGCTGGAAGTGGTTACCGATGTTCGCCTGCCCGACCCAGAGCGGATGCTGAATTCTTTCCCTCACCAGCTCTCAGGCGGACAGCAGCAGCGGATCGTTATCGCGATGGCGCTAATGTCCAAACCAGCTTTGCTGATTTTGGATGAACCCACAACTGCTTTGGACGTAACTGTTGAGGCAGCAGTGGTAGAATTGGTCAAAGACTTGGGTAAGAAATACGGCACTTCGATGCTGTTCATTTCGCACAATCTAGGGCTGGTTTTGGAAACCTGTGACCGCCTGTGCGTGATGTATTCAGGTGAAGCGGTCGAACGCGGTTCGATCAAGGATGTGTTCGACGAGATGCAGCACCCGTATACGCAGGCGCTGTTCCGGTCTATCCCTCTGCCTGGCGCCGACAAAAACGCGAGACCGCTGGTGGCAATTCCGGGGAACTTCCCTCTGCCACATGAGCGCCCACCGGGATGTAATTTTGGTCCGCGCTGCGATTACTTCGAAGAAGGCCGTTGCGACGCTCAGAACATTTTGATGGAGCCCGTCCCAGGCAATGATCGCCACCACACACGCTGTCTGAAATTCCAAGAGATCGATTGGAACGCTCCGATCACCGTTGCTGAGCAAAAAGAAAAGGCCGAAATCGGCCGCACTGTTCTAAAGATGGACAACCTCAAGAAATACTATGAAGTGGCCGCGAACGCGCTATTTGGCGGTGGCGATACGAAGGTTGTGAAGGCCAACGAGACTTTGAGCTTTGAAGCCCACGAGTCAGAAACGCTCGCCATTGTGGGCGAGTCGGGCTGCGGTAAGTCTACATTTGCCAAAGTTCTGATGGGGCTTGAAACTGCAACGGACGGTCAAATCCTACTGGACAACCGCAATATCGAGGCTGTTCCCATCGAAGAGCGCGATGCCAAGACCGTCGGCGAAGTTCAGATGGTATTCCAGAACCCGTTCGACACATTGAACCCCTCAATGACCGTTGGCCGACAAATCATCCGCGCGTTGGAAATCTTTGGCGTTGGTAATTCTGAGGCAGAGCGCAAAAAACGCATGCTGGAACTGTTGGATCTGGTGAAGCTGCCCCGTGCCTTTGCTGACCGCATGCCAAGACAACTGTCGGGGGGGCAGAAGCAACGTGTCGGCATCGCTCGCGCGTTTGCTGGGGACGCACGGATCGTTGTTGCGGACGAACCGGTTTCAGCCCTCGACGTATCGGTGCAAGCCGCGGTGACCGATCTGTTGATGGAAATTCAACGCGAACACAAAACTACGCTGCTATTCATCAGCCACGATCTTTCAATCGTTCGTTACCTTAGCGACCGTGTAATGGTGATGTATTTGGGCCATGTCGTTGAGTTGGGCACCACCGATCAAGTCTTTGCTCCGCCCTACCATCCTTACACCGAAGCTCTGCTGAGCGCCGTGCCAATTGCGGACACGTCGATTGAAAAGCAGCATATCGTTCTTGAAGGTGACATCCCATCGGCGATGAGCCCGCCTCCGGGATGCCCGTTCCAAACCCGATGCCGCTGGAAGTCTGAAGTTCCAGGCGGGCTGTGTGAAAGTGATGTGCCGCCGGTTAAAACCTTGGCTGACGGGCATCAGGTGAAATGCCATCTGGCCGACGATGTTCTTGCCCGTATGGAGCCGGTCATCAAGATCGCTGCCGAATAGCACTGGAGAAGCAAGCAGTGGGTGTCAGCACTGAATGGCACCCACTGTCACATTGACCAATCAGCGCTAGGCGCTCTGTGTTTGGCGGGCTCGAAACTATCGGCTAGTACGTTCCGACACCCGTCACGGGCGGTCGCGCGGGCCGTTTATGGTCTGCACCTTGCCGGTACGTTCTGAGCCTTGGTTGATGATGATCAATGCTCATTCGCGAAAACGAGACACTCGCAGTGCAACATAGGTGACAGTGCTGGTTAACCGCCCCAGATTACCTTTACGTAATTCTGGGTTTCCTTGTAGGGCGGTACGCCGCCATGTTTTTCGACAGCTTCCGGACCAGCATTATAAGCCGCCAATGCCAAGCGCCAGGATTTGAATTTGCGATACTGCCAGGAAAGGTATCGCGCGCCACCCTCCAAATTCTGCTTTGGATCATGAGGGTTAACCCCCAAAAGCTGTGCGGTTCCAGGCATCAATTGCGCCAGCCCCAACGCACCCTTGTGCGACTTCGCATGAGGGTTCCAGCCGCTTTCCTGCTGTACCAAACGCAAAAACAACTCTTCTGGAACACTGTGCTTGCGCGCGGCCTGACGCGCCAGCGTCATATACTCACCACGATATTTCCCGGTATAGCGCTTATTGAATTGTGGTTGGGACGTTTTCGGCTTTAGCCGCTCAGAGTCCCGGTATTGAGTTGCGGCACGGCTATCTAAGACTTTAGACTGCTTAAGGAAAATGTCTTTACGGCTTTTTGTCGACAACGTGTCCGCCGACAACGGAGCCGCGACCAGTGCCACGCACACAACCGAAAAACAGCTCACCAGAAAACGCATAAACGCCTGTCCCGTCCGTTTAGAACTCGTTGGAGTATAGGTATCCCAGTCAATAATGAAAGGTTGGTAAACCAACCCTGAACAATTTCTTGCCTAGTGTTGCGTCTATCATCTGTATTTCAACCAAGCCACAGGACGTATAGGGTCGCTTGGAAACACAGCGCCAGATTCGGGCGCGTTCACGTCAATTAAAAACGGGGAAATACATGGCGGGTTCAGTCAACAAAGTCATTCTGGTCGGAAATTTAGGCCGCGATCCCGAGGTCCGGACATTCCAGAACGGCGGCAAAGTTTGCAATCTGCGCATCGCCACATCCGAAACCTGGAAAGACCGCAACACAGGCGAGCGTCGCGAGCGAACCGAATGGCATTCGGTTGCAATCTTTAACGAGGGACTGGTTCGCGTTGCCGAGCAATACCTTCGAAAAGGATCTAAAGTTTACATTGAGGGGCAGCTACAGACCCGCAAGTGGCAGGATCAGTCGGGACAGGATCGTTACTCGACCGAGGTCGTTCTGCAGGGGTTCGGCTCTACTCTGGTGATGCTCGACGCGCGCGGTGAAGGTGGCGGCGGTGGCTACGGTGGTGGGCAATCGGGCGGCTACGGTGGCGGCCAAGCCGGTGGTGGTTATGGTGACCCCTATGGCGCACCGTCAAGCGCCCCTGCTCCAGCGTCCGGCGGAATCGACGACGACGAGATTCCGTTCTAAACGAAACGGAGACATAGCATGACATGGTCCTTCTCACTCGGCCGGTTTCTAGGGTCGGAACTGAGGGTCCATGTCACCTTTTTCCTGCTGCTGGCCTGGGTTGGGTTCGCTGCTTATTCCAATGGTGGATTACCGGCTGCTATTGAAAACCTGATCTTCGTACTGGCACTGTTTGCTTGTGTCGTTGCTCATGAATTCGGCCATGCTTTGATGGCCCGGCGATACGGGATCAAAACCCCAGATATCACCCTATTGCCAATTGGAGGTCTAGCCCGGCTGGAACGGATGCCGGAACAGCCAATGCAAGAGGTGTGGGTCGCGCTGGCTGGACCTGCCGTAAACATAGTCATCTGGATCGTGTTGGTCGCCTTTGGGGCCGGAATGCCATTAGAGACAATGGCCCAAATTGACTCAACTGATCCGAGCCTGCTGAATCGGTTGGCTTACGTGAACCTACTGCTGGCCGCCTTCAACATGATCCCTGCCTTTCCGATGGACGGCGGCCGGGTTTTCAGGGCCTTGCTATGTTTGAAGATGGATCGGGTCAAAGCCACTAAAGTTGCCGCCTTGGGTGGACAAATTGTTGCTGTCGCTTTTGGTTTTTGGGGATTAAGCACTGGCAACGCCATATTGGTACTAATCGCTGTCTTTGTCTTCGTCGCCGCAAATTCAGAAAGTCAGGACGTTGCAATGCGTTCGGTCGCGCGCCGGGTTCTGGCCCGCGATGCAATGATCACGGAATTCCACGCTCTGTCCCAGTCCGACACTCTAGCCAGCGCTGCACAGGCCGTCATTCACACCACGCAACACGAATTTCCGGTGCTTAATTCCAGCGGCGATTTGTTGGGTTTTGTAACGCGAAACCGACTTTTCGCAGCACTAGCCGGGGACAAGCCTCGATCGGACCTCGCTACGTCGATAATGGAAACGAATATTCCACAAGTCCAACTGACCAGCGGCCTGGAAAGGGTTTTGGACGCATTGCACAAAGGTGCCCCAGCCGTTGCCGTGTGCACGCAGGCCGGAAACATGGTTGGCTATATTACACGAGAGAACATCGGTGAGCTGATGGTGATCCGCAGTCGTTAATCAAACAGTCGCCAACGCATCTTCCAAAATCGAAATCACCGCCTCACGCGGGACGTCCGAGGTTACAAAGGCGTCACCAATCCCTCGGGCCAGAATGAACCGTAGCTGACCGTCGATAACTTTCTTATCTTGTGCCATCAGATCAACCAAAGCTTCGGCGCCCGGCAGATCACCAGGGATGTCAGCCAGATCTGTCTTCATACCCATCGCCCGCAAATGCGCTCGTACGCGACTGGGGTCTTCCTGCGAACATAAACCTAGGCGCGAAGACAACTCGAACGCCAACGCACAGCCAATGGCCACGCCCTCACCATGCAGTAGTCGGTCAGAATAACCAGTGGCGGCTTCAAGCGCATGGCAGAAAGTATGTCCCAAGTTCAGCAGTGCGCGATCGCCCTGCTCGGTCTCATCTCGCGCCACGATATCGGCCTTCATCTGCACCGAACGTGTCACTGCATGCACTCGTGCGGCCATATCGCCACCTGAAACAGCCGGTCCGTTGGTTTCAAGCCACTCAAAGAACGCTGAATCCCCTAACAGGCCGTATTTCACCACCTCGCCATAGCCAGACAAGAAGTCGCGCTTTGTCATCGACCCCAACACTGAAGTATCGGCCAGCACTAGAGACGGCTGATGAAACGCCCCGATCAGGTTCTTACCCTGCGGCGCGTTGATCCCGGTCTTACCACCCACCGAACTGTCGACCTGTGCAAGTAGCGAGGTTGGAATTTGCACGAACCGTACTCCACGCCGCAACACAGCCGCGGCAAAGCCGACCAAATCGCCTATGACACCGCCACCAAAAGCAATCACGACATCGCGACGCTCGATCTTCTCGGCCAGCAGCCATTCAACGGTGCGTTCGAAATGCGGCCAGCTTTTGGTTGCTTCGCCAGCGGGTAAAGTCAGCGACGTCATCTCGACCCCGGCTGAAGCCAAACCGTCACGCAGCGCATCCAGGTGCAGCGCCCCTACGTTTTCATCGGTGACCACAGCGACTTTGGGTCGATAAAGCAACGGTATGATCTTTGAACCACCATGCGCGAGCAAATCCGGTCCGATTTCCACATCATACGAGCGTTCGCCGAGCGATACATGTACGGTTTGGTGCATTACTTCCGTTCCAAAACATCAGGGCGTGTCGCCAATGCATCCACCACCCGGTTGACCATATTCTCGATCGAGGTTTCACCATCGGAGTCAGCGATCAGATCAGCCTGCGCATAGACCGGAACGCGCTGCTCATACAACCCTCGCAACGTTGCGTAAGGGTCCGCAGTACGCAGCAAGGGGCGCGTGTCCTTGTGTTTGACGCGATTCCACAGAACCTCAAGATCGGCCCGAAGCCAGACCGACACCCCGCGTTCAGTGATCATCAAACGGTTCTTTTCGGCAAGAAACGCTCCACCACCGGTCGACAGGATGCCTTTTTCTTCGTCCAGCAAGCGCCCGATGACCTGACTTTCCTTGGCGCGAAAAAACGGCTCTCCGTCGCGCTCGAAAATCTCTGGGATGGTCATATTGGCCGCTGATTCGATCTCGGCATCGCTGTCGAGGAAAGGAACACCCAGCCGCGCAGCCAGTGCACGGCCCACAGCGGTCTTACCTGCGCCCATCATGCCCACAAGAACCACTGTTTTGTGCAGTGCAAAGCCCGCATCCGGGTCCAAGTGGGAGGTGTTATGCTTAATTTCGCTCATTTCACCGTGAATGACGTGATCTTACGAAAAATGCTAGCTATAACTATATCAAAAGAGAAAATTGGGGCAGCGTTGAGCAATGGGTCGTCTGATAAAGTTCCTGTTATATCTAATTTGCCTGTGTTTTATCGGGCTGGTGGCATACGCCTATCTAGGACCGTTCTTTGGTGTAGACTTCTCGGCACCACAAGACGAGATACGAGAACCGGTAATACTGAATGTCGAATAAAGCCGCCGTGTTCGCGTTGTTCCTTGCCGGATCGGCGCAGGCGCAACAGGAACCTCTCACCGTTATTGAGTGGTTGAGCAACCCGCCAGAAAACTTGCCGGGAACGGTTCTGTTGGAACCACCGGTGACAAAAACCGGTATGCAACCGGATGTCGAAGTCACACCGTTAGAGGCACTATCGCCGCCGCTCGGGCTGGTTTCTTCGTCCGTGACCGGATTGCCTGTCGACATTTGGCAGAACAGTGATCCGGATCGTTTGGCGCAGCTGATTGGTCGCGTACCCGTTAGGTACAGCCCTGCGATGCAACGCTTGCTATTCACCCTGCTTCTTTCCGAAGCACGGGCGCCAACCGGACAAAATGCCGAGGAAACCCTCTTGCTTGCGCGGCTCGACCGGCTGATGCAATTAGGTGCCGCAGACCCCGTACAATCTTTGGTTCAACTGGCCGGCCCCACGGACAGCCGCGAACGGTTTCAGCGTTGGTTTGACGCGACCCTTCTAACAGGGGACGAGGACCGCAGTTGCACTGCTCTGATTGCGCAGCCGCATCTTTCCCAAGACTATTCGGCGCAGATATTTTGCAAGGCTCGCCGCGGGGATTGGGCTTCCGCTGCCCTGACGCTCGAAGCCGCCCATGCACTACAGGTATTGCCGCCAGAGGAATTGGATTTGCTGGATCGGTTCCTTAGCCCCGAACTTTTTGAGGACGCTGAGTATCTACCGCAACCCGATAGTCCTGATCCTCTGTCATTTCGCTTGTTCGAAGCGATCGGTGAACGCCTGCCCTCTGCCCCATTGCCGCGCGCTTTTGCCAATGCCGACCTGCGGGATGTGGCTGGTTGGAAAGCACAGATTGAAGCAGCTGAACGATTGACACGGATTGGTGCGTTAACTCCCAACCAATTGCTGGGTCTTTACACCGAACGTGATCCTGCCGCGTCTGGCGCAGTCTGGGACCGGGTCGCAGCGATTCAGAAATTCGAAAGCGCGCTTGAATCTGGCAAACCCGGGGCGATAGCCAAAGCATTGCCCCTTGCCTGGGACCAAATGCGCAGCGTTGGACTTGAGGTTCCATTCGCCGAACTGTTTGCCGGACGGTTGGCGCAACTCTCGCTTCCGGACGCTAATGCCGAAGACCTGCGTTGGCGTATCCTTTTGCTTTCCGAACTTTATGAGACCGCCGCGTTATCGCCACCTGATCAGTCTGAGGAAACGCTGTTTTTAGCAGCCCTGGCACAGGGTGATCCACGACGCGCGCGCACCCCGTCCCCTCAAGCCGACGCTGTGGCTCAAGGGTTTGCTTGGGCTGCCCCAATCCCGTCGGATATCGAAGCAATGCTGAATAACAATCAGTTGGGCGAAGCTATACTTGAAACAATGGAATTGTTTGCTCATGGCGCTCGCGGCAACTTGGTCGATCTGACCGCCGCCATAGCAACGCTACGACGCGTTGGGTTAGAGGACACTGCACGCCGTGCAGCCCTGAACCTTCTGATTTTGCAGGGCACCTGATCATGGTGTCACCAGCGACTTCGGACCTGTGGATTTCCACTTTCCTACAAGCGCAAGCTGCCGAGTTGGGCGCAGCCAACAACACCCTGTTAGCCTATGGGCGTGATCTTAAGGATTTTGCTGCTTGGTTGCAGCGGCGCAAGTTCGGATTTGCCGAAGCTGAACGGGATCAGATCGAAGCTTATCTGATCGACTGCGACGCGCAGGGGCTGGCGCAGTCCACTCGCGCACGTCGGCTTTCAGCGATCAAACAGATTTATCGTTTTGCTTTCGAAGAAGGCTGGCGCGACACTAATCCGGCAATTCAAATTAAAGGCCCTGGGCGACAGAAACGTCTGCCCAAAACGTTGGACGTGCCCGAGGTCGACAAGTTGCTGCAAGCTGCCCGTCAAACCGGGCGCACTGCGACGGACCGTGTGCGCAACACCTGCCTGATGGAGGTTCTTTATGCCACGGGCATGCGCGTAACAGAGCTGGTTTCGCTACCGGTTTCCTCTGCCCGGGGCGACCCACGCATGCTGCTGGTGTTGGGAAAAGGCGGCAAGGAACGAATGGTGCCGCTTTCCCCGCCTGCTCGTGAGGCATTGGCGACGTGGCTCATGGTCCGTGACGAAACCGAGGATCAGCTTGTTGCTGACGGTGGTCAAAGATCCAAATTTTTGTTCCCCTCGCGCGGCAAGTCTGGGCACTTGACGCGACACATGTTCTTTCTGCTGGTCAAAGAACTAGCGGTTCAGGGCGGTGTCTCACCCGAGAAAGTCACACCTCATACGTTGCGCCATGCCTTTGCAACGCACCTCTTGGCAAACGGAGCCGACCTAAGGTCGATCCAGACCTTACTGGGTCATGCCGACGTTGCGACCACTGAAATATACACCCACGTTCTGGATGAGCGTTTGGCAGAGCTGGTGTTAGAGCATCACCCACTGGCTAAAGACCCGGCAGACAAGGGCTAACCCCTTGATCCGCAGGGGTAGCGCCCCCATAACGGATGCAACTACACCAACAAACAAGGACCGATGGAACCCTCACCTTCTCTGATCGACGGCGCATTCTGGTTTACCACAGGCGCCATTTTGTTGTTGCTTGTTCTGTCGGGCTTTTTCTCAGGTTCTGAAACGGCATTGACCGCATCGTCACGCGGTAAGCTGCGGGCGCAGGCCGACAAGGGCTCGCGCGGGGCGCAAAAGGCGCTGGACATCACCGACGACAACGAACGGCTGATCGGCTCGGTTCTGCTGGGCAACAACCTGGTGAATATCCTCGCTGCGTCGCTGGCCACGGCGCTGTTCACAAGACTGTTTGGCGAAAGCGGCGTAGCTTTGGCAACGCTAGTAATGACCCTGCTTGTGCTGATCTTTGCCGAAGTTCTGCCCAAGACCTACGCCATCACCAATTCGGAAAAAGCGGCATCAGCCGTCGCTCCGATCATAAGCATCGTGGTCACTGTCTTTTCGCCCATCGTTGCAGCTGTACGCCTTCTGGTGCGTGGCGTACTGCGTTTGTTTGGGGTTAAAATTGATCCGGACAGCAACATCCTTGCCGTTCGCGAGGAAATCGCAGGCGCTCTGCAACTGGGACATTCAGAAGGCGTGGTCGAAAAGGAAGATCGCGACCGTATCCTTGGCGCGCTGGATCTGGGCGACCGCGCGGTGGAAGAGATCATGCTACACCGCTCAAATATCGAAATGATCGATGCCGATGACGAGCCGGATGCCATTCTCGAACAGTGTCTGCAAAGCCGGCACACTCGCCTACCTGTGTTCCGAGACGAACCGGAAAACATTATCGGTGTGGTCCATGCCAAAGACCTTTTCCGCGCCATGTACGCGCAGGCTGGTGGGTCCGAAGGAAACTCAGAACTTCTGGCCGGATTTGACATCACCAAGGTCGCCAACGACCCTTATTTCGTGCCCGAAACCACGACGTTGGACGATCAGATGCGAGAGTTCCTACGCATCCGAAGCCACTTTGCGTTGGTGGTGGACGAATACGGCTCTTTACGCGGCTTGATCACACTTGAGGATATTCTGGAAGAAATCGTGGGCGAAATTGCCGACGAATTCGATATCGAGGAAGATGTTCCCGTAACCCGTACCGAAGACGGGCAGTTTCTTGTCGAAGGCGCGATGACAATCCGCGACGCTAACCGCGCGATGGATTGGTCCCTGCCGGATGAAGAGGCGAACACAATCGCCGGGCTGGTCATTCACGAGGCACAGATGATCCCGGTTGTTGGTCAGGTATTTTCATTCCACGGCTTTCGATTTGAAGTTACCGCAAAGGAAGGTAACCGTGTCACGGAACTGAAAATCCGCCCTCTTTAGAAAAGAGCCCCCAATCTGGCGCCGGGTTGCAACCTAATTTGCCAGATTTGCCTGCGACCACTGATAAGATCAGCTTGCTGTAGCGACATGTTTTGTCGCTTTCGGCGTTGCATCCGCAATCCCGCTGATCAGACTGGCAAAAACACAAACGGAGGCGTTCATGAAACTTCAAACCCGCGTGGCGGTGATTGGCGGCGGTGTCGTTGGTTGTTCCGTTTTGTATCACCTAACCAAGCTGGGCTGGTCGGACGTCATGTTGCTGGAGCGTTCCGAACTGACCAGTGGTTCGACTTGGCACGCAGCGGGCGGGTTTCACACTTTGAACGGCGACACCAACATGGCCGCGCTGCAGGGGTATACGATCCGATTGTATAAAGAGCTGGAAGAGATCACCGGCATGTCTTGCGGCCTGCACCACGTGGGCGGCGTGACGTTGGCTGACAATCAGGACCGTTTCGACATGCTGTTGGCTGAGCGCGCCAAACATAGATTTATGGGACTGGAAACCGAAATCGTCGGCCCCGAAGAAATCAAGAAGATTGCGCCTATCACCAACACCGACGGGATCATCGGTGCACTTTACGATCCTTTAGACGGGCACCTTGATCCATCGGGTACAACTCATGCTTACGCCAAGGCGGCACGGATGGGCGGAGCCACGATAGAAACCCATTGCATGGTGCGTGAAACCAACCAGCGCCCAGATGGGACATGGGATGTTGTCACCGACAAGGGCACTATCCACGCCGAGCATATCGTAAATGCCGGTGGGCTCTGGGCGCGCGAAGTCGGCGCTATGGCGGGCGCCTACTTCCCTTTGCATCCAATGGAGCATCAGTATCTGGTAACGGACACGATCCCTCAGATTGAGGCGATCATCGACGCCGGAGGTGAGCACCCGCATGTGATGGACCCAGCAGGTGAAAGCTATCTGAGGCAGGAAGGACGCGGGCTGTGCATCGGATTCTATGAACAGCCTTGCAAGCCGTGGGCAGTCGATGGCACGCCTTGGGATTTCGGGCACGAGCTTTTGCCGGACGACTACGACAAGATTACCGAAAGTATCGAGTTCGCCTACAAACGGTTCCCTGTGTTAGCCGAGGCTGGCGTTAAATCGGTAATCCATGGACCATTCACCTTTGCACCGGACGGTAATCCCTTGGTAGGCCCGGTGCCGGGAATGCGTAACTACTGGTCGGCTTGCGGCGTAATGGCAGGCTTCAGCCAAGGCGGCGGAGTTGGCCTAACGCTGGCCCAATGGATGATTGAGGGTGAACCCGAGCGCGACGTGTTCGCCATGGATGTGGCTCGGTTCGGCGACTGGATCAGCCCTGGCTATACTCGCCCAAAAGTCATCGAGAACTATCAAAAACGGTTTAGCGTCGCCTATCCGAACGAAGAACTTCCTGCGGCTCGACCAAACCGCACAACACCAATGTACGATATCTTCAGCGATCTGGGCGCGGTGTGGGGTCAACAGTACGGGCTCGAAGTCCCGAACTATTTCGCCCAAGGCGATGAGCCGGGATATGAGACACCGTCTTTCCGTCGCTCGGACGCGTTTGATGCAACGGGCCGCGAAGTGCGCGCGGTTCGCAATTCAGTTGGCATAAATGAAGTGCACAACTTCGGTAAATACCGTATCACTGGCCGCTCAGCTCGTGCATGGCTGGATCGCGTCGTGGCCGGACGCTTGCCAAAACCGGGCCGCGTGTCCTTGACGCCAATGTTATCCCCCAAAGGCAAGCTGATCGGCGATTTTACCGTTTCCTGCTTGGATGAAGGGGAATTCCACCTGACTGCCTCATACGGCAGTCAAGCGTGTCATATGCGCTGGTTCCTACAGCAACGGCAGGAAGGCGTAGAAATTGAAAACATCAGCGACCGGCTGAATGGTTTTCAGATCGCAGGCCCCAAAGCCACAGAGGTTTTGTCTGATTGCACCCGAGACGATATCTCGGATCTGCGGTTTCTGGACGTGCGGCGCATGACAATTGGAATGACAGACTGCATTGTCCAAAGGGTCAGCTATACAGGTGACCTTGGATACGAAATCTATTGCGATCCGATGGCGCAACGGCAGCTTTGGTGGACTTTGTGGAACGCTGGACAACAACATGACATGGTCCCTTTTGGCATGCGAGCAATGATGAGCCTGCGCTTGGACAAGTTCTTTGGCTCCTGGATGCGAGAATTTTCGCCAGACTACACTGCAGCTGAAACAGGTTTGGATCGTTTCATAGCTTTTTCGAAAACTGCTGATTTTATTGGCCGAGCTTCGGCCGAAGAGGATCGAGCGTTAGGGCCAAAGCGAAAACTGGTCGCGTTCGAAGTTGACGCCGAGGATGCCGATGTAAACGCATACGAACCCATCTGGTTGGATAACAACGTTGTAGGCTTCTGCACATCGGGTGGCTATTCACACCACGCACAAAAGTCGATTGCATTGGGTTTCTTACCCAAGGATCGAGTGGCGGATGGATTGGAAGTCGAAATCGAAATCCTGGGCCAAATGCGAAAAGCCAAAGTTATCTCGAAGCCGTTATTTGACGCCGATGGGGCACGTATGCGGGGATGACACTGCTTAAATGCAAATACATGATGGGTGTATGAGTCAGATACCCATCATCCTGCTTGCAGCGGGGCAATCCAGCCGCATGGGCGGTACAGACAAATTGCTGCAAATTGTAGACGGCCAACCCTTGTTGCGCCGCGCAGCCAAGATAGCACAACAGGCAGCGCCGGTTATCGTCGCGCTGCCTCCCGCACCTAGCCCACGATATGAGGCTCTGGATGGTTTGGAATTGTGCAGAGTTGAAATTTTAGACGCCAACGAAGGCATGAATGCCAGTCTGCGTGGTGCAATGGCACATGTATCCCCAGATGCCCCAGCCGTTATGATTTTGCTGGCGGATTTACCCGACATCTCGTCGAAGGACCTAGAGGCTGTATTGTCCTCTGTTCGATCCCACCCGGATAAGCTGATTTGGCGCGGTGCTACGAATGCTGGCAAACCTGGTCATCCGGTCATTTTTGACCACAGCCTGTTTGAGAAACTCAAACGACTGAAAGGCGACCAAGGCGCCCAATCAGTTGTACGCGCGTGTGCAGACAACGTGCATTTGCACCTGCTGCCCGCTCAAAATGCTCTGCTGGACCTAGACACGCCTGAGGAGTGGGCCGCGTGGCGTAAAAAACGCACCACCTAAATGTAACACGGCCCGGTCTTTTAAGACCGGGCCGGTACCCAAAACAGGACTACCACTTTTCATCAATCCTAAAAACGCTGCCAAAAACACCCAAAGGCATTTTAGACAATTATGCCGCCGAACCTAAACAAGACCCCCTCGTTAACATGCCGCTTAGCGTTTCCAGTGACTGTGACAAGCCTCAGGCACCCCCTAGTGCCATCGGCTCCCCCTCGCTTGGGCACATTCATCGTCACTCATCCGATGGCTTCAAACAACGTAAAATTCGATTGAAAGAGAAATTTTGCCGATTTCAGAATGGCTTTTCCGCAACATCCAGGAAAACCATTTCCACCTTAAGTTGAGCGCTAAAACTGGCGAATTCACACCAAGTTTAGATTAACCGCAAACCTATCAACATATCTGGCTAATATGCTATTGATTGTTTCCAATAAACGCGCCCAAGACCAAGAAGTCTCACAACCAAAAGACGATCGTTTTGAAGTCAAAAAATTTGACGCGTGATTTGTTAACAAAATTGATTCAATTCAACCCTTTTCGCGATTTGGACCAAATATCGGCAACAATCCACCGATTCGAAGCGAGTGATTCGCGCGATTCCTCCGATCACGACCGATATCCAGCGGAAAGAACCGCCTCTTTGTGGCAAAATTAAGATTTCTTAACGAATTACTCAGGAAACACTCAGAGAGATGGCGCATCTCCTGTCTCAACGCGCGGCCGCAACCGCGTGACATAAACAGGAGAAAAAAATGAGCATCCGCAAATCCTCTCTTCTTTTGCCCGGGACATACAGTTGGGTTGGTGCAGGCGCGCTAAGCGCTGCACTGCTGGCGACCACTGCCCTGCCCTCTCTGGCCGATGAAGCCCTCGCCGATCTGGTGGAAAACGTGTCGCCGTCGGTCGTGACCATCATCGCCGAGCAAAAAGCCGTGCCGATGCCAACGCAGGGACAGAACTTTGATTTTGATCAGCATCCATTCGGTGAGTTCTTCAAACGCTTTGGCACACCCGAAGGCTTCGATGCGCCGCAACGTGGACCTGCGCAGGGACTGGGATCTGGGTTCGTCCTGAACGGCGACGGCTACATCGTCACCAACCACCATGTCGTCGATAACACATCCTCTGTAACCGTGCGGCTGTCAGATGATCGCACCTTTGAGGCCGAAATCGTTGGCACTGATCCACTAACCGATATTGCCGTGCTGAAAATTGACGCGGGCGAGGATCTGCAGGCTGTACAAATGGGCGACAGCGACGAGATCCGTGTTGGCGAAGATGTTGTTGCCATTGGCAATCCATTTGGGCTGCATTCTACCGTTACGACCGGGATCGTGTCAGCCAAAGGACGCAACATCTCGGAAGGACCGTATGCCGAATTCATTCAGACCGACGCTGCCATCAACAAAGGCAATTCGGGCGGTCCGTTGTTCAACATGGACGGTGAAGTGGTCGGCGTGAACTCGGCTATCTACTCGCCCACCGGAGGGTCCGTGGGTCTGGGTTTTGCTGTGACGTCCAACATCGTTGAACATATCGCATCCGACTTGCGCGACGATGGTCAGGTCAGCCGTGGTTGGCTGGGCGTGTCGATCCAGAATATTAGCCCTGAACTTGCGGCGGCCATGGGCATAGACAGCTACACTGGCGCACTGGTGTCAGGCGTAGTCGAAGGCAGCCCAGCCGAAGGCATACTGCAACAAGGCGACGTCATTTTGACCTTCAACGACGAAGCTGTGGATTCCAGCAGCGACCTTCCGATCTTAGTCGGCACAACCAAAGTAGGAACCGACAGCGTTCTTAATGTTCTGCGCGACGGAAAAGAACAACAGCTGGAGTTGACGATTGGCCAACACCAAAGTGCCTCGGCTCAGATCGATAAGTCGGTTGACGAAGCCGTATCGGGCACCGCGTTGGGTGTGACAGTTGCACCGCTGACCGACACGACCCGCGCTGAAGTGGGTGTGGGGAACAATGTCGACGGCGTGATTGTAACCGACCTGCAGCCTGATAGCCCAGCAGCCAAGGCTGGCCTGCAGCGAGGCGATGTGATCGTGAAGCTCGGTGGTCAGGAAACCACAACGCCCGATGCTCTAAAAGCCGCGTTGGACAGCGAAAAGACCGACCCTGCGCTTGTTCTGATAAATCGCGGTGGAAACCAGATCTTCGTTGCGGTGGAAATCGCCTGATCTGACACCCGCGCGCGCCACGTGATGGGGAAATCTGGCGGGCGCCTCCTCGGTGGTTTGAATTGTCCGCAAACCGCTGGGACTGCCGGGTGCGAAACTTCGCACCCGGCAGATTGTTTAGCCAAACCATGTGCTTTGTCCCAATTTTGTGTTTAAATCCCGGTAGAAAGGAACTCGGATCATGAGCCGTCGCCTATTGATCGTCGAAGATGACGAAGACACACGGGATTTCATCGCCAAGGGATTTGGTGAAGAAGGTTATGTCGTCGAAGCGGCCGAGGATGGCCGCGAAGGACTTTACCATGCTACTGACGGTGGATTTGACGCCGTGGTTCTCGATCGGATGCTGCCCGGCCTAGACGGGTTGTCACTGATCAAGTCCATGCGTGCGGCTGGCGTGAAAACTCCGGTTCTTATGCTTACAGCGATGAGTGCCGTTGACGAGCGTGTCAAAGGCCTGCGCGCCGGAGCAGACGACTATCTGGTTAAGCCGTTTTCGTTTCAGGAACTGCATGCACGGATCGAAGCCCTGCTACGCCGCCCACAGGAAGCCGAAGAAAGTCCGACTTTGACCTGCCGTGACCTCGAGATGGATTTGCTGACCCGTAAGGTCACTCGCGATGGGCGTGAGATCACCCTTACCCCGCGTGAATTCCAAATCCTTGAGTTCTTCTTGCGTCGGAAAAACCGCGTGGTTTCACGAACCATGTTGCTTGAGGGCGTATGGGACTATCATTTCGACCCGAATACAAATGTGGTGGATGTGCATATTTCCAAGTTGCGTCGCCAACTGGATGAAGGTGGTGAGCCGCCGTTGATTGAAACCGTCCGGGGTGCCGGCTACATGATATCTGATGGATAACATACGGCTTTCCTTCAACAATTCTCGTACACGACTCGTACTGGCCAGCATGGTTCTCAGCACGCTGCTGACGGCCACTGTGTTGGCGTTAGTCTATGTGACGGCAAACCGCAGTATCGAAGGCGAGACCCGCTCGGTTGTGTCGGCAGAACTAACAGGCCTCGCCGATGAATATGAGCGCCGCGGCCTGTTAGGACTGATGCGCGCTATTGAACGGCGTATCCCCACTGCCTCGGAACGCGACGCCTTGTATCTGCTGACAGACCGGTTCGGCGTAAAGCTAGCCGGAAACCTCAAGCAATGGCCCGAGCATATTGCTGCGGGCAGCGGCTGGGTCGATCTTGAACTACGCCGGGCTGACAATGACCAGCTTGTACCGATTTCTGCGGCCTCGATCCGTCTGACTGGCGGCGAACGGCTTCTGGTCGGTCGCGATGCGTTGGCGCGACAACAATTTGACCGGGTCCTGTTGCGTTCCGTCGGCATCGCGCTGGGAATTGCACTGGCGCTGAGCGTTTTGACCGGCTGGCTGTTCACGCGTCTGGTCTTTTCCCGCTTGTCCGATATCGCCAGCACAGCCGAAAACATAGTCTCGGGCGATCTGTCGCGACGCATGCCGCTGCGTGGAACTGGCGACGAGTTCGATCAGGTATCTGGAACGCTCAACACCATGTTGGATAAAATAGAGGAACTGGTCAGCAATCTTCGTACCACATCGAACTCAATCGCGCATGATCTGCGCTCGCCACTGTCGCGCCTGAAACAAAGGGTTGAAACACTATCCGACCCTTCGAAATCGGATCAGGAACGCGAGATAGATATCGCGCGGGCGAGTGCAGAGATCGACCACGTGCTTCGGGTTTTGGGACAACTAACCGAAATTTCACGCGCCGAAGCGGGCGTAGGACGGGATCAGTTCGAACCCGTAGACCTGCAACAGCTGGTGGCAGACGTGGTCGAACTTTATGACCCAGTTGCAATCGATCAGGGAATTCGGCTGGAGGTTCAAGGCACAGCGCCGCCTATTCCAGGGCACCGCCCGCTGTTGTCTCAAGCGCTTTCAAACCTGCTGGAAAACGCGATGCGTTATGCACCGCACGACACGACGATCACGATCAGTTTGTCCGAGGACGGCCCCTATACCAGCCTCAGCGTGCGCGATCAGGGTCCAGGAGTTCCGCAAGAAGACCTGTCGCAGCTTCAAATGCCGTTTGTAACGCTTGACCCGGCCCGCACCGAACGCAATGCAGGGCTGGGTTTAGCTCTAGTGGCTGCGATCTCACATATGCACGGGGGCGGATTTGAGGCCCGCAACTGTGATCCGGGCCTGGAAGCGGTGATTAAATTGGCACGCAAGCCCTAAGCAGGCACGCCGTTGATCGCCATCGTCTTGTTTTTATAACGTTTATCGGCGGTTACATCAGGTCCGAACCAAGCAGGCGGCGTATAAGCCTGCGCCTCGGCTTCACTCTGAAACTCTACCTCAACCAAGCGTAACGGTGCTAAGTCACCCGAAAACAAATCCAATTCAAACACACGACCGTCTGGCAATCGCCCGGTGTAGCGTTCCTTTTCAACGCGGCGCCCGTCGGTTTCGGGCCAAAATACTTCGAATTGCTCTGACGTTATCTCGGCCTCACGCTCGACCCGCACCATCGCACCACTGCCCTTGAGGGTCAGGAAGAATTTGTCGTTCTTCTGACGCAACCGCAATTCTGTCGAGTCGTCAGGAGCCGTTAGGTAACCCTGACGCACAACAGCCTTCTCAGCGCCACTCAGATCAGGCAACTCTGCAACTAGGAATTTGCGTTCAATTTCCGTGCTCATTTACTTGAAATCACTCCATTTTCCAATTCATTGAAAAGCGCCTGATAGGCGGCGTTTGCCGTGCTTCGGCCAGCATAGGTGCTGACCGGTGATCGGTTTTGCCCCATACGCTCAATATCCGCAGCAAACGGGACTTCTGTTTGCAGAAACCGTTTTTTGTAAAGTTTGCGCATCTTTTCCATCGTTTCCAAATGCAGTGTTTTGCGCCGCTGCACCATCGAGAAGAATGCCTTGAGTTTTTTCTTAGGCAATCCGTGTTCGTCAAAGAAACTTACAAGCTGGTCAAAGGTCCGTTCGGACAAGGTAGTTGGGATAACAGGGACGAGGATCTGATCCGCGGCTTTAAAGATGTTCTCTGACAAGGTCGAAAAATTCGGTGGGCAATCCAAGATGATGACGTCGTAATCGCTGCCCACTGTGGCCAAAGCCTTTTTCAACCGCGAACGCTTATTCCGCATGCGCGAGAGAAAGATGTCGAAGTCACGAAACGTTAGGTTTGCGGGCAATACGTCCAAACCTTCATAGTCGCTCGCACGTATAGACTTGGTAAATCTTGCAACATCCTCGAAGAACCGCGTGTCAGTTAGTTTTTTGGACGGCTTAACCCGGAAATAAAACCCCGATGCGCCCTGCGGATCGAGATCACATAACAGAACTGTTTTACCCGCCTGCGCATAGGCATAAGCCAGATTCACCGAGGTCGCGGTTTTACCCACACCACCCTTGTTGCTGTAGCAGGCAATTATGTTCACTCCTCAATCCTCCTTTTGGTGAAACAGGGTTTTGAACAAGTGCTGAATGTCCGGGCTGTCGAAGTGTTGGAAATTGGCGATGACTCGGTCGCGCTCGGCCTTTTGACGTTGGTCAAGCACTGCGATTAAACCACCAACCGACATTGCAAGCTGAGGGTTCGCATGGTTTTGCATGTTGCTTTGGGACGCGACGAATTCAAACAATGCCTCTTGCTGCACGGAATAATCGTTGAACAGCCCAAGGTTATCCTGAAGCTTTTTTAAAGGCTTGATAAGTTTCTTAAAATCAGATTTGTCGAACAGAGGTGAAAAGAATTCCATCAAATAACGCAGTTTTTTGCAATCAATGCGCAGGTCATGCACAACCTCATCTGAAGTTTCAGGCGTGATGCTGCGCGCCAGTTTGCACACCTTACGATAGCGTTTCCAAATCAACGCACAGGCATAGTTGTATGCACCTCGATCCGCGTTTGGACCGGGTTCCAACCCATTTGCATCCGCGAAAAGTGCCGACAGATCGTTCATTTTTTGATTGTAATCAGCGCTTCGAAACCACCGGGACAGCCTTGCCAATGCGCGGGTTCGCTCTTTGGCAAACTCCAAGAACATAGCTTCGAGGCCTTGATGAAGATTGGCTGGTACCAGACTGAAATAGATGTCTTTTTCCAACAGATAGACATCCAGATCCCGTACCCGCCCCGTGGGTTCCATCAAACTCGAAAATTCACCTTTGAGCACCGCTGTCTGCTCTGGAGAAAACACGCCTTTGAAAAGGCTCAATACCGACCGAACACGCCTCAGAGAAACGCGGTAATCGTGTAGAAACTCAGTGTCGATATCGGCGATGACCCCTGCCTCGTTTTGCCGCGCGACCGAAATAAAAGTGTGAATAATATCCGTCGCCACTTCGATTGAAGGTTCCTGCTTACCCAGTTTGACTTCAGGTTTAGCGTTATACGGAACCGCATCCGTCAACAGGCTTGCAAAAACCAACTCAATGCCTGCCGCGCCATCCGCCATACCCCTTAACGTTGAACAAACTGTATGAAAGGCACGGTCGTAGCCACGCATAGGATTAACGGTCACAAGTGCCACCTGCCCCTCGGCCGTGATCAAGGACAGCACGCTCCCACGCACTTGTGTCTTTTGCAGGTTATCCAGCACAACGAAAGTACTGGTTTCAACGGTACCCGACCCGACACCCATCAGGGCGCGCAACTTAGGGAAATCTGACAACGCTGCGCGGACTGGCCCGTCCGGCAAGTCGTGCACAAAGGCTCCCTTGCCTTTGCATCTTTGGACAGCCATGGGCCCGTCATCCTGTAACAGGCGCAAGGTACCGCCCGATGCGATCAGTACCTGACCTTTCGCCCGCAACGACTGATCATGGCAATCCAGCAAATCAAAGTTCCGAGCGGTTTTACTGGGTTGAAAAACCGCCTTCAGTCCTTTCAACGCACCCGAGAGAGCAGCTTGATCTAGCTTGCCAGAAACAACAAAGAAACCGCTCGTCTGCCCCATCAAGGCCACCCCTTTTTCGGAAGCTTAAAACACTCAGTCATCAGTGTCCTGATGGTCTTTTGAACGCTGGCCCCCTTGGCACTTGCGGGAACATTGAGCGTGTCTAACATCATGCTACCTTCGCTAAGCGATGAGGTCGTTTTAAGTTTGCCGGCTTTTTCACCGGACTCAAAGCTTGTGGACATAGGCGACCTCATGACAGCATGACGTCATGAAATTGCATACTTTGCCTTGAGACAAGGCAAAATTACAGCTGACCCAAAGTCAATTCGACACTGCAGAAACACAAGGCTAAAGGTTGTCCATGTCAGATCCTGTCTCTTCGATCCGCAACCTTGGACCAGCCTTCGAGCAAGCCTGCGCACGTGCGGGTATTTTTACTGCACAGCAACTGCGCGAGATTGGCCCAGATGAGGCCTATGCCCGTGTGGTGCAAGCTGGAACTCGACCACATTTCATTGGTTACTATGTTTTGGTGATGGGCCTGCAAGGTCGCCCTTGGAACGACTGCAAGGGCGAGGAGAAAAAGGCGCTACGCCAGCGGTTTGACAAGATCAAAGCACGGGTGAGCGCCGCGCCCGAGAGCAAATTGATCTCTGACCTCGACGCGATCGGCGTCCGCGTGTCGGCCAATGACTTAAAGCCAGTAAAAAAGGCCGCACCCGATAGCAGGAGCGGCCCATAAATCCAAGCTGACAGCGGTTTAGCCGACCAGTTCGATACCCGAGAAGAAGTAAGCGATCTCAACCGCAGCGGTTTCCGGAGCGTCCGAACCGTGGACCGAGTTTTCGCCAACTGATTCAGCGAACTCGGCGCGGATGGTACCGGGGGCTGCGTCTGCGGGGTTGGTTGCACCCATGACTTCGCGGTTCTTAGCAATGGCGCCTTCGCCTTCCAGAACCTGAACAACAACCGGAGCGGACGACATGAACTCGCACAGCTCGTCATAGAACGGACGCTCGGCGTGTACGTCATAGAACTTGCCAGCCTGAGCTTTGGTCATGTGGATGCGCTTTTGCGCAACGATGCGCAGGCCAGCTTCTTCAAACTTGGCGTTGATTTTGCCAGTCAGGTTGCGGCGGGTTGCATCGGGTTTGATGATCGAGAATGTGCGTTCCAGTGCCATATCGGCCTCTCCTTAACATAAGGCGCGGGATCGCGCCGAAATCCATCGCGCGCCGCGTATCATGGTATTTGCCTTATGAAAAGCACTATGATGCGGTGTGGATCAGATCGTATCAGGCAAAGGGTGTTGTTGGTCGACCCAGCGTACGTAAAGCGCCGCCAGAAGTCCGGCGAAACTGCAAGCACACATCATACTCAGCACCAGAAACGGCCCATTCTCAGGGCTGACCCAAAGCCCTGTCAGCGAGGTCAAAACAGCGCCTAGGGCAACAATCATTGCACCCGACAAACCTGCAGCGCTGCCTGCAAGTTTTGGCCGGACCGACATCAATCCGGCGGTGGCGTTAGCATTGGTCAAGCCATTACCGAATCCAACAAAGATAGCCGCACCGAAGAACACCCATACCGAGCCACTCTCAAATAAAAATAGCAGCAAACCCACCAAAGGCCCTGTTGACGCGATGATGCGCCCGATCAGGATCATGGTGATCAGCTTTGTATGCGCCGCGATCCGCCCCGTGATGAAGTTACCCACCATGAAGCCGCCGGTGATGATACCGATACCAAGTCCCAGCATCGCTGGACTTAGATCGAACCACGCAACCGCAACCAAGGGCGCCCCAGTGATAAAGCTGTAGAACCCCCCGATTGAAAAGGCAGCGCACAAGGCGTAGCCCCAGAATCGGCGGGCGCGAAACAAATGGGGGTATTCGCGCATTTGCGCCGCAAAGATTGACGAGCGGTTGGTGTTCGTCTCTCCCATATCGACCCAGAGCAACAGAAACATCCCGCCCCCCATCATGGAAAAGAGGACGAAACCGGCGCGCCAACCGAACAGGCTGTCGAGCGCACCGCCCAGCATCGGCCCCAGCATTGGGGCCAGCGCCATGGCCATTGCCACGTAACCCAACTTGCTGGCCGCTTCGTTCGCCGGGTACATGTCCCGGATCGCGGCACTGGACAGAACCGGCCCCCCAATCACGGCAGCCTGAAGCAGGCGAAAAGCCAGAAAGGCCCAGATCGACTCGGCCAAAACGCATCCAACAGACGCGGCAAAGAAAATCACCATACATATCAGCAAAATCGGTCTGCGGCCAAACCTGTCGGACAAAGGCCCCATAACCAGTTGAAGTACGGCAGACACCGCCAGATACCCTGCAATCGAGAGGTTCACCACCGCATAGTCGACTTGAAAATCGACTGCCATCCGCGCCATCGACGGCAGGAACATATTCAGCGTCAACACCGACAAAGCCGTCGCAAACACCAAGGTGACCAAAGATGGAGGTGAAGAAGCCGCGCGCATATTTAAACCGTCTAAATCCAACCGGACCAGCGCTAGCACATACACTATGTGTTGAACATGCTAAGCCGCTGGCGGCGCCTGAGATGCTCTGTTATGAGCGGCTCATGTTACGGATCGAAGACATCACTTATGCAGTTGAAGGCCGCCCACTTTTTGATGGCGCCAGCGCCACTATTCCAGACGGCCACAAGGTTGGTCTTGTCGGACGAAATGGCACTGGTAAGACCACTCTGTTCCGCCTGATCCGAGGCGAACTGGCGTTGGAGACGGGAAACATCGTGTTGCCGAAACGCGCGCGGATCGGAGGCGTGGCACAAGAGGTGCCTTCGTCGGATGTCTCACTGATCAACACTGTTTTGGCTGCCGACACAGAGCGTAACGCCTTGATGGCCGAGGCTGACAGCGCAAGCGACCCCACTCGGATTGCCGAGGTTCAAACGCGCCTAGCCGATATAGATGCATGGTCAGCGGAAGCGCGCGCAGCTTCGATCCTAAAAGGCCTTGGGTTTGATGACACAGACCAATTGCGTCCGTGCTCGGATTTTTCGGGCGGCTGGCGGATGCGCGTGGCGTTGGCGGCGGTGCTATTTTCGCAACCCGATTTGTTGCTGTTGGACGAACCAACCAACTATCTGGACCTTGAAGGCGCTCTGTGGCTGGAAAGCTATCTTGCGAAGTATCCGCACACGGTCATCATCATCTCTCACGACCGGGGGCTTCTAAATCGTGCGGTGGGGTCGATCCTGCACTTGGAAGATCGCAAGCTGACCTACTACGCTGTGCCTTATGACAAGTTCGCGGAACGCCGCGCCGAGCGTTTGGCGCAGGCAGAGTCTGAGAATGCCAAGGCGAAGGCACGTATCGCGCACCTACAGAGTTTTGTAGACCGTTTTCGCTATAAGGCATCCAAGGCCGTTCAGGCCCAATCGCGCCTGAAGATGATCGAGCGCATTCAACTCGTCTCGACCCCGCAAGAGGCTGCCTTGCGCGCATTTTCGTTCCCCGAGCCGGAGGAACTTTCACCGCCTATCATCCAGATTGAAGGCGGTGTGACCGGATACGGTGATGTCGAGGTGCTGCGCCGCCTAAACCTGCGCATTGATCAGGACGACCGGATAGCGCTGTTAGGTAAGAACGGTCAGGGCAAATCGACCTTGTCCAAGCTGTTATCCGACCGTCTGCCCTTGATGGCCGGTAAAATGACGCGCAGCAATAAGCTGCGCATCGGCTATTTCGCCCAGCATCAAGTAGACGAACTGCATGTGGACGAAACACCTCTGGACCATCTGCGCCGCCTACGTCCGGAAGAAGCGCCAGGCAAGTGGCGCTCTCGCCTAGCCGGATTCGGGATGAATGCGGACCAAGCGGAAACGCTTGTTGGCCGTCTGTCCGGTGGGCAAAAGGCGCGCTTGTCGCTGTTAGTTGCTACAATTGATGCGCCGCATATGCTGATCCTTGACGAGCCGACCAACCATTTGGACATCGAAAGTCGCGAAGCACTGGTCGAAGCGCTGACTGCCTATTCCGGCGCGGTGGTTCTGGTCAGCCATGACATGCATCTGCTGTCACTGGTTGCCGACCGGCTATGGTTGGTTTCAGACGGCACAGTCAAACCGTTTGACGGCGATCTCGAATCCTACCGAGCCCTATTGCTGGGCCGTGACAAGCCGATCAAAGAAAAACCAAAGGTGACAAAGCCCAAACGCGCCTCACGGGAAATCGTACTGGCGCTGAGGGCAGATCTGCGCAAATGCGAGGACCGGATCGAAAAGTTGACGGACATGCACGAGAAACTCTCAGCCAAACTGGCAGACCCGGCGCTGTATGAGGATGACAAGGTCAACGATCTTGAAACTTGGAACCGTAAATTCGCCGAGGTTGTTGAGGCGATGCAAAAGGCCGAAACACTTTGGGTGGCCGCAGCCGAGCGCCTGGAACAGGCGGAAACGGCATGAACACCCCTGTCGTTGATACCCAAGCGATGATCGCGGGTATGCAACCCGAGATTCAGCCCGGCGAATTCGCGTTCATTGTTCATCCACAAGACAAACCGTGGCCCGAAGGAGCACGCGCCAGCTGTGTCGAACCCGAAGGGGTGTCCCTTATTGTGCCTACAGCTTCAGCTCCTTCGGATGCGGTTGCGATGCGTTGTATTACCCTACGCGTGCATTCTTCGCTTGAAGGTGTTGGTTTAACGGCTGCCGTTTCAGGCGCGCTTGCGAAAGCAAACATCCCTGCAAACATTGTCGCGGGCTTTTTCCACGATCATGTATATGTGCCCTCGGAATTGGCCGAACAGGCAGTCAAGCTTTTGGTACAGCTTCAGGAAAGTGCCGTTAAATGATGGATCTTGCCTTTTTCATCACAGCCTTCACCACGTTGTTCGTGGTGATCGACCCGTTTGGTACTGCGCCGATCTTTGTGGCGATGACGCAGGATATGGATGCCCGCACCCGCCGCATGACGGCCTATCGCACCTGCGCGGTGGCTTCAGGCATCTTGATCGCCTTTGCGGCCTTTGGTGAAGCTGTACTTGGTTTCGTCGGCATCTCGATGGAGGCATTCCGCGTTGCCGGTGGCGCGTTGCTGTTCCTCACGGCGCTGGACATGCTGTTCGAACGTCGCACCAAAAGGCGCGAGGACCGAGCCGAGGAAGAGGAGCACCCCGATCCTTCCGTGTTCCCGTTGGCAATTCCCCTTGTGGCCGGGCCGGGGTCAATTGCTACGATTATCCTGCTGGCTGGTCAGCATCCCGGCATTCTGGGTATTGCTGAGGCCATTTTGGTGATGTTCGCTGTAATGGCTGTGGTCCTGATTTTCTTCCTGTCTGGCGGTCTGATCGCGCGCATTCTGGGCAAGACCGGGCTAAACGTGTTGACACGGCTGCTGGGAATGCTGCTGGCGGCGCTGTCGGTTCAATTCATATTGGACGGTCTCAAGGCCTTTGGTTTTGCGTCGTAAATCCCCATATACCTTTGTAACGAACTGGTAAGGGTAACAGTATGGTCGGCGACGATATTGGACGTTTGGTGTATCTTGTCGTGCTTGGCGCGGCGGTGGTGTTTTGGTTCGTCTCGCAAAACCGCCAATCGCTGAACAAAACCATGCAGCAAGCGATGGCTTGGGTGTTCATTTTCGTTGGTGCCATTGCAGTTGTCGGGTTGTGGGAAGACATCCGCTCGACGGTTGGGCCAGCTCCGCAAATGACGGTTACCGGCGAAACAGTCGAGGTGCCACGCGCTTACGACGGGCACTACTACTTGCCAGTTCTGGTGAACGGAGAGCCGGTTACCTTCCTGGTCGACACCGGCGCCAGCCAGATTGTTCTCAGCGAACAGGACGCCGAGCGCATTGGCATCGATCCCGATCAATTGAACTATTTCGGCCGAGCAGCCACCGCGAACGGCGAAGTCCGCACCGCACCTGTCCGGCTGGATAGCATTGAGCTTGGGCCAATCACAGACCGAGGTATTGCGGCTTGGGTCAACGAAGGCGAGTTGCGTCAATCGCTGTTGGGCATGGACTACTTGCACCGGTTCTCGAATATTCAGTTCACCGATGGCCGCCTGATCCTGTCTCGCTAATGCTGTTGGCTACATTTGCGTATTGAGAACAAAATAAGAACATGCTAAATTTACAGCATGTCCACACACCTTCTTGGCCGCAAACCCGCGCGCATCGCGCCGGGGATTACACTTCATGATGGGATCACCCTGCAACTGGGCCGCGTACACGAAGCCTGCGGCCCTGCCCGGCGCAGCTTTGCCATGTGGTTGGCTGGTCAGACGCAGGGGCCGGTCCTGTGGATATCGCCTACTTGGGAGGCCAGCCAACTGAATCCCGACGGGATGATGCCCTTTGCCGATCCCGCCCGGTTCATCTTCGTCCGCCCCACCCGCGCCGAAGATCTTCTATGGTGCATGGAAGAGGCGCTACGCAGTGGGGCCATTCCGTTGATCATCGGCGATCTGCCCGGCGCGCCGGGGCTGACGCCAGTGCGACGCATGCATTTGGCGGCCGAACAGGGCGGCGCTATGGGGCGGGCTCCGCTGGGTCTACTACTCACGCCCGAAGATGGCGGCGCGCAGGGCGTCGAAACCCGCTGGCACATGGCTGCAAATCATCAGGGTGAGGCCCGCCGCTGGACCCTGACCCGCCGCCGCGCCCGCGCCCTGCCTACGGTCAGTTGGCAAGCGACCCAGACCAAACCACGCGCTGGACTGAACCTGACCCGGATCGAAACCGAAGATGCTTTGGTGTGACACATCACAGAGTTAAGAAATCTTGTGATTGGCAAAGGCCCGGCCCCCATCCTAGCCTTTCTGTATGAACCACTCGATCCAAGAAAGCAGATATTGCTGGTTTCACCTGCCGATCGCGTTCGCCATCGCCACAACGGTAAATATGGGCACATGGGCCATTACCGGCCTTACGCCAATTCGAAAGTGGTTGGTTCAATTAGCCGGCTGTCTCAATATGACCAAAACACTGATCTGGATCACCTTCCTAAATCGGATCAGCACTCTCCTGACGAAAAGGATGTCGAATTTCCTTGCAGTGTTTTTGAGCTGTTCGCACCTACATAGGTCGGAGGTTCTTGAATGCCGCAACTGACCCGACGCGCCCTGTTGGCAGGTCTGGCAACCCTGCCCCTTGCACCTCCGGTTCATGCTGCGATTGTCCCTTATGAATTGGTGCCCCAAGGCACCTCAATTGATTTTACCTTTAATCTTTCTGGACTGACCCAAACTGGAACTATGCCAATACAGGCCGCAAATGTTCAGATAGACCTAAGTGATCTGACCAAAAGCAGCGTGAGCGTCACGCTGAACGCTGCCGACGCTCGAACAAAGTTTCCATTCGCCAGAAATGCAATGCTGGGTTCTGGGGTTCTGGATGTCGCGAATTTTCCAACGATCCACTTTGTATCAACCAAGGTGGAACTTGGTGATGGCGGGCGAATCTCACGTGGAGCCAAAATCACCGGGGACCTCACGCTGCGCGACGTAACACGCCCCATCACCCTACAGGCCGACCTCTTTCGCCCATCCGGCAGTTCAGCAGACAATCTGGACATGCTCTCAATCCACCTGATCGGTGCCCTCAACCGCCATGATTTCGGCGCGTCTGGTTATGCCGATCTGGTACAGGATACCGTCGGGTTGGACATCCAAGCGGAAATCAAAAGGGTCAAATAGGCAAAAAACGACGGCTCAGAGTCGATTAGGTGTGCGCATCCTTGATGCAATTGGGCAATCTGGGCCCATCATGCGCACGATCATTTCATTTGCCGCCCTATTCCTTTCAGTCATTCTGCTGCAGCTGTCCACGGGCGGTGTAGGACCTCTGGATGCCATTTCGGGTCTGACACTCAACTTTACAACCGAACAGATCGGCTTGCTGGGATCGGCACACTTCATCGGGTTCTTCATCGGGTGCTGGTGGGCTCCGCGTCTGATGGGCAGCGTTGGTCACTCCCGCGCCTTTGCCGTTTGCACTGCGTTGGGCGCGATGGGATTAATCGGACATACGCTAACCGAAAACCCCTACATCTGGGCCGCCCTCAGGATTGCGTCGGGCACCTGTGTCGCTGGATGCTACACGGTGATTGAGGCTTGGCTGAACGCAAAGGTCACAAACGAAACCCGCGGACGCGCTATGGGCACGTACCGGCTGGCCGACATGGGTGCATCCCTTTGCGCGCAATTGATTATCGCCGTTTTACCACCCGCTTCGTACGTGTCATACAACTTGCTCGCAATTCTGTGCTGCGCCTCTTTGTTGCCACTTACCCTGACCCGAGCCAGCCAACCGGTTACACCCGAAGCGCCGCGTCTGCGCCCCAAATTGGCCTGGCGCAGTTCCCCCTTGGCTGTGGCTGGCGTAATCGTCGCAGCACTTAGCTCGGCCTCGTTTCGAATGGTTGGCCCGGTCTACGGGCAAGAAGTTGGTCTGGGTGTGGACCAGATCGCCTTCTTCCTGGCCTCATTCGTTCTGGGCGGCGCACTGGCGCAATACCCGTTAGGCTGGCTGGCCGACAAATATGATCGTCGCTGGGTACTGATCTGGCTGTCCGCCGCTGCAGTCCTAAGCTGCGGAGTAACGATGGCAGCAAGCGGGTCTGGCACGTTGGGCGTTATGCTGGCTGCCGGATTCTTCGGCCTGACGACGTTCCCGATCTTTTCATTGTCATCGGCACACGCAAATGACTTTGCCACCACCGAGGAACGAGTTGAACTGTCTGCGGCGCTTATGTTCTGGTACGCGCTTGGGGCGATTGCCTCGCCCTACATTTCATCGACACTGATCCAGCAATTCGGCCCCGGCGCACTGTTCGCCTTTGTGGCCGTTGGGCATATCGGCCTGATCGTCTTTGGCCTTGCCAGGATGCGGTCGCGCCCAACGCCCGAAGAGCGTACGAACTATGTGTATGCGCCTCGGACCTCGTTTACCATTGGCCGATTGTTAAAACGGTCGCGCGAAGACTAAAAAAAGGGGCCGGGAAACCCCGGCCCTTTAATTTATTGCTGCGTGGGAGATGTTTCTTCCTCTAGCACCTCAACGGTGCCCACGGGCTCTGACGTCGGTTCCAGCGCGCCGTTGACGACACCCCCAACGCCATTCTCCATCGACAGGCCCAGTTCCTCGCCCAGCTTTTTCAGCGCGGGCATTTGAACGGCCATGCCCATTATCGAATCCAGCGCCTGATTGACCACTGGCTTGTCACCATTGGCAACACCACCGCCATTGGCAGCACCGATCCCGCCAACCTGGTGGATTTTGATCGAGTCGATCTTTTCGGCCGGCTTAACCATTTCCGAGATGATCGACGGCATGGTTTCAATCCGCGCCATATCGACCTTCATACGGATCTGTTCCGCAGACAGGGCGTTGTCGGCCTCGACAATCGCACGCTTACCTTCGGCTTCGGCCAGCATGTCGTTCTTCTTGGCCTCGGCCCGAATATTCAGTGCATCCGCCTCTGCCTGGGCTTCTTCACGACGCGCTTCGGCACGGTCGGCAGCTGCCTCTTTCTCGGCCTGTGCGGCCAGACGGATCGCGGTTGCCTGACGCTCAGCCTCTCGGGTGGCTTCGATCAGCGCGATTTGCTTCTGACGCTCGGCCTCGGCCACTTCACGGGCGGTTGCCACGGCTTCGGTCGCCTTTGTCGCCTCAGCCCGAGCTAGGTCAGCGGACGCTCGGGCGCGGCTTTCCTCTTCGGATTTCTGCGCGATGATGATCTGACGCTCCTGTTCAGCAACTTCCAGTTCACGCTCCTTCGAAATTTCGGCCTCGCGGATTTTCCGTTCGCGCTCAATGTCCGCGGCGCGGATGGCTTCCTCACGTGCGATACGGGCGCGTTCGGTTTCACGGACCGAGTCCTCGGTCCGGGCAGCAATCTCTGCCTCTTGCGCCACACGCAACGTTTCGACCTGTTGCGTCTGCTCGATGCGCGCTTGCTCTTCATCCTTTTCGATCAACAGCTTCTGACGCTGCGCTTCCATTGCAGCACGACGCACCTCGACCTCAGCGTCCGCATCAATCTGCGCGCGTTCTTTCTTTGAGGTCGCAATAACCTCAGCCAGCTTGCGCATACCAACAGCGTTAAACGCGTTGTTCTCGTCCAGAGCTTCAAATGGCGTCTGGTCCAGCGCGGTCAACGAGACGGATTCCAGCGAAAGGCCGTTCTTTAGCAGATCTTCAGACACAGCGTTCTGCACCTCTTGTACAAAGTCAGCGCGATTTTCATGCAGGCCGTCCATCGTCATCTGAGCGGCAACGGCGCGCAGACCGTCGATCAGTTTACCTTCGATCATCTCGCGCAATTGCTCGACATCGAAGGTGCGATCACCCAGCGTTTGAGCTGCTCGAGCGATACCCTCTTCGGTAGCCATAACCGAGACATAGAACTCGACGCCCACGTCCACGCGCATCCGGTCTTTGGTAATCAGAGCTGCCTCACCGCTGCGCTGCACTTCAAGGCGCAGGGTCTTCATGTTGACGGGGCTGACCTCGTGCAACAGCGGTACGATAATGACGCCACCATCCATAATGACCTTTTTACCGCCAGCTCCAGTTTTCACCAGACTGATCTCTCGGGTCGCGCGGCGGTAAAGCCTGCCGAGCACAAGACCTATGAAGAGTAGTACCGCTAGAATAGTCACAACTGTGACGGCCAGGAATGTAAGCTCCATGCAAAATCCTCCGGATTGGGGTTTGAAAATTGGTTAGTGTTTTCGGTTATTCCGACAGTCCGACCAGAACGAACTGGTTTCGTCGTCGGTCGCGCAGCACCAGAACCTCGGTTCCTTGCTTTAGCGCATCCTTGTCCTGCAGCGGTTCAGCGCGCAGGTAGTGCGAGTTTCCATAGCGATCAGTCACGCGAACCTCGGCCGGACGGCCTCGTGACGCAGTGCCTTGCGTGATCACTCCCCGACGGCGGGCCAGCATCCGTTCGGACATAGCTTCGCTTTCTGTTTTAGGTAACAGGCGAGCGAATACAGTGCCAAAGCCGCGCGCGAACCATATCCCAAAGGCTCCGGCCGGAATTGCTACCATCCAACTTGGCAGGTCAAAACCCAGAAGATCACGCAGCGCCAGTTGCAGACCCATACCACTGAGGCCAAATCCTGCCAGCAGAACCGCGATCCAGATCATGAACGGCACTTTGCCGATACCAAGCCACGCCAATGGTCCCGCAGGGGCCGCACCGGGCGCGTCCACCTCGACCTCGGCCAGTTCGAATTCGCCCAGATCCACATCCGCGTCGATATCCAGTTCAAAATCGCCGATGTCCAGATCCGGGGCATCAACTATGTCCAGATCGGCGTCGGCCTCACCTGCCAGCAGACTTCCACCCAGAACCAGCGCGATCAGTTCAAGGCCCAGAAGACCGAACAGAAGCGCAAGCGCCAAGGTAAAGGGCACAAATGCACCCTCTAGTAAAAAGTCAAACATCAGCAGATTGCCCTCGTTATTGTATACTTTTGTATACTGATTAGATGGGTACGCATTACGAAAATTCAAGAGGTTATGATTCTGATTTACAACCTATGGGTAGTGCCACATCCGAGACTTGTTCAATCCACAACATGTCGCGCGCCCTATTTTGACGAACGTACGTGCTTAAAATGACATCCGCGCGAAACCCGGGCTTTTGCTGGCCGGTTACATAAGGTAGACGGGCGCGCAGACAGACACGCGGATACGGAACATGGCTCGGATTCTCATCACCTCAGCGATCCCCTACATTAACGGGATCAAGCACCTCGGCAACCTGATCGGCTCGCAATTGCCTGCCGATCTGTACGCGCGCTACCAGCGTGGCCGGGGGAACGAGGTCATGTTTTTGTGCGCCACGGATGAACATGGCACACCAGCCGAGCTTGCTGCCGCCAAAGCAGGCAAGCCCGTAGCTGAATACTGCGCCGAGATGTATGACGTTCAGGCGGGTATAGCAAATCGCTTTGGCCTCAGCTTTGATCACTTTGGCCGTTCCTCAAGCGAACAAAACAAAAAGCTGACCCAGCATTTTGCAGGTAAATTGGACGAGGCCGGGCTGATCCGTGAGGTCACGGAAAAACAGGTTTATTCCAATGCCGATGGCCGCTTTCTTCCCGACCGCTATATCGAGGGCACCTGCCCCAACTGCGGCTATGAACGCGCGCGCGGTGACCAGTGCGAAAACTGCACCAAGCAGTTGGACCCGACCGACCTGATCGAGCCACGCTCGGCTATCTCGGGTTCTACCGATCTTGAGGTGCGCGAAACCAAGCACCTGTATCTGCGCCAGTCGGCGATGAAAGATCAATTGGATGCGTGGATCGACAGCAAGACCGACTGGCCTATCCTAACCACGTCCATCGCCAAGAAGTGGTTGCATGATGGCGATGGCCTACAGGATCGCGGTATCACCCGCGATCTGGATTGGGGCGTTCCAGTCAAGAAAGGCGATCAAGATTGGCCCGGCATGGAGGGCAAAGTCTTCTACGTCTGGTTTGACGCGCCGATTGAATACATCGCCTGCGCTAAGGAGTGGGCCGATGCGAACGGCAAGACTGACGCCGATTGGGAGCGTTGGTGGCGTACCGATAAAGGCGCCGACGACGTTCGCTATGTTCAGTTTATGGGCAAGGACAACGTGCCCTTTCACACCCTCAGCTTCCCGGCCACCATTCTGGGCTCGGGCGAGCCGTGGAAGATGGTCGACCACCTGAAATCATTCAATTATCTGAACTATGACGGCGGCCAGTTCTCGACCTCTCAGGGTCGTGGCGTCTTCATGGATCAGGCGTTGGAAATCCTGCCCGCCGATTACTGGCGCTGGTGGCTGCTGAGCCATGCCCCCGAAAGCAGCGACAGCGAGTTCACCTGGGAGAACTTCCAACAATCGGTGAACAAGGACCTCGCCGACGTATTGGGCAACTTTGTCAGCCGGATCACCAAATTCTGCCGCTCAAAATTTGGCGAGGCTGTTCCCGAAGGCGGCAGCTATGGCGAGCGTGAACTCACCTTGATCTCAGAACTCACCAAACGCGTCCGCGCCTACGAAGGGCATATGGAGGCGATGGAAGTTCGCAAGTCCGCTCAGGAACTGCGCGCGATCTGGGTTGCGGGCAACGAGTACCTGCAGGCGGCTGCGCCGTGGTCGACATTTAAGGAAGATCCCGAAAAAGCCGCTGCTCAGGTGCGTCTGGGTCTGAACCTGATCCGTCTGTATGCCGTACTCAGCGCCCCCTTCATCCCAGAAACCTCGGCAAAGATGCTGAGCGCGATGAACACCTTGGACACCGGCTGGCCAGACGACGTCGCAGCAGCGCTGGACGCCCTATCAGCCGGTCATGAGTTTACCGTCCCTGATGTATTGTTCGCCAAAATTACCGACGAACAGCGCGAGGACTGGCAGACGCGTTTCGCAGGTTTGCGCGATTGATCTGCCGAATAAACTGGAAACAGGAAACGGGGGCCACTTGGCCCCCGTTTTCGTTTCTCAACACTTTTTCGCAGGCGTGTTGGTCTAAGTCGGCCCAGTAACGAGCAAATTTCCGAGGTTCTTGGAGAGCCAGCACACTCAAGAAGCTTGAGGTGAACTCTCAAAACGGCCATCCTGATCAAGAATTCCGTCGACTCGTCGGGGCAACGTCCTGCCCCAACGCGAAATCTTTAGTATTAACGAGGCGCCCGCCATGTCCCTTGAATTGAAGAACTCTCTATTCCGCTTCGGTAGATCAACCCGAGTGCTTGCCGGTTTGGTCTGTCTGAGCATGGCACATGCCGCGGCCGCGCAGGACCAAAGTGAAGCCCCACCACCAAAGGTGTCGATTGCTGCTGCTTATACCGAAGAAATCACCGAAGAGGCCGTCTTTATCGGGCGCGCTGAGGCCTTGGACAAGGCAGATATCGTAGCGCGCGTTAGCGGGTTTCTTGAAAGTCAAAATGTAGAAGACGGTGCACTGGTTAAACAGGGTGACGTGCTGTTTACCATCGAACCCGATTTGTATGAGGCGACGCTTCAATCCCGAAACGCTGACCTAGACCGGGCTCAAGCCAATTTGGAACTGGCAAAAGTCGACTTGGCGCGGAAAGAAGAACTTTACAGACGCGACGCCACACCGGAATCCGAGCGCGATATCGCGCGGGCCAACGAACTGGTGGCGGAAGCTGAGGTGAAAGCCGCCCAAGCCGCAATACAACAAGCTGAGTTGGACCTTAGCTATACCGAAATTCACGCACCCTTTGATGGCCGTATCGGTCGGGTTGCAATCAGCGTCGGAGATGTGGTGGGGCCGACCAACCCTCCGCTGGTCAATATCGTCAGCGAAGCACCCATCTATGTGAACTTCTCGGTGAACGAAAAGCAATTTACCTCGGTTCTTGAAGCAGTTGGCGAAAATCCTTCATCCCTTGCCGAAAGCGAAAAAAGTCCAAACGTGCACATCACTTTGCCGAATGGCTCGGAACTGGATGAAACCGGTAAAATCGTGTTTGTCGACAACCGTATCGACCCTTTGACCGGCGCCATTCGGATGCGAGCCGAGTTTCCAAACGCTAATCGGCTGATCGTCGACGGAGCTTTCCTGAGCGTTCAAATTGAAGCACTGCAACCCACGCTCGAGGTTCTGATCCCGCAGGCCGCGTTGCAGCGCGATCAGCGCGGCGAGTTTGTCTTGGTCGTCAACGACCAGCAGATGGTTGAGCAGCGCTATATCACCACCGGTGACAACGAAGGCACAGCAGTGATCGTCAAGGACGGTCTTCGTGAAGGGGAAAGCGTCATAGTCGAGGGCCTGCAAAGGGTCCGCCCTGGCGTTGCTGTCGACGCCGTTGTGGCGACTGAGCAGCCGGGAGAATAATCGATGTTCTCAGCCCTGTTCATCAGCCGGCCAAAGCTGGCGCTTGTTATTTCGCTTGTCCTGACCATCATGGGCGGGATCGGTTATCTGGTTCTTCCAGTGGCCCAATTCCCGGACATAACGCCACCTGTTGTCAGCGTAACGACCACTTACACCGGTGCGAATGCCGAAACCGTGGAAAACACCGTAGCGGCTCCTATTGAGGCACAAGTAAACGGTGTGGACGACATGATCTATATGACGTCCACCTCATCGGATAACGGCTCTTATTCATTAAACGTTACCTTCGAAGTCGGAACCGACCCCGATATCGCTTCGGTAAACGTGCAGAACCGAGTGGCGCAAGCGATGTCTTCGCTACCAGCCGAGGTGACGTCTTCTGGCGTTGTCACGCAGAAGGCATCAACCAATATGCTGCTGCTGGTAACGCTGACTTCACCCAACGGCACTTACGATAGTGTGTTTTTGTCGAACTACGCCTCGATCAACCTGAAAGATGCGCTTGCGCGCGTTCAGGGTGTCGGTAAAGCCGACGTTCTGACCAATCTGGAATACGCCATGAGGATCTGGATGGACCCAGACCAGATGGCCGCCTTGTCCATCACGCCGGGTGACGTGATCGGAGCCATTCGCGAACAGAACGTCGAAGTATCCGCGGGCTCGATTGGTGCACCTCCTGTTCCTGAAGGGCAGACTTTTCAGTACACAATCAAAACCAAAGGTCGTTTGACCTCGGCAGCGGAATTCGGCGACATCGTAATACGTACAGGCGACGCGGGTTCGATCGTACGCGTAAAGGATATTGCACGTGTAGAACTGGGTGCTGAATACTATGCAGCCTCAGGCTATTTCGAAAGCGTTCCTGCGACCGTCATCGGTATCTATCAAGCCCCCGGTGCGAACGCTCTGGCGGTGTCCGAGCGCGTTCAGGCCGAGTTGGATCGCCTGTCACGCACATTCCCGAATGATGTTGAATATCAAGTTCCATTCAACACGACTGATTTCGTCCAACAGTCGCTCAATGACGTGGTCACAACCCTTATCCTGACCTTCATTCTGGTGATTTCAGTTGTGTTCGTCTTCCTTGGAAGTTGGCGCGCAACGATCATTCCAGCGGTAGCGATCCCAGTTTCACTGATTGGGACATTTGCCTTCCTGCTTTTGTTCGGCATGTCGCTGAACACCATTTCGCTTTTCGCGTTGGTTCTGGCGATTGGGATCGTGGTGGATGACGCCATCGTTGTGGTCGAGAATGTCGAACGGATCATTGCAGACGAAGGACTGCCCCCTGCCGAAGCAACCCGCAAAGCCATGGGGCAGATCACCGGGCCTGTTATTGCGACTACGCTGGTTCTGCTGGCTGTGTTCGTGCCGGTGACCTTCATGCCCGGTATCTCTGGGCGACTGTATTCGCAGTTCGCCGTGACGATCTCAACCGCGGTTGTGATCTCATCCATCAACGCGTTGACCTTGTCGCCAGCGTTGTGCGGCCTTGTTTTGAAAGCACGCTCAGGTCCGCCCAAGGGTTTGCTGGCCGTTTTCGAGCGGTTCATCGGAACAGTGCGCAGCGGTTATGTGGCAATTGTTCGCAAACTGCTGATCCTGCCGGTTGTTGGCCTCGGTATGATCGTTGCGTTGGCCATGGGCACCGGCACGATCATGTCAAATACGTCCAGCGGGTTCCTGCCGCTTGAAGATAACGGGTATCTGTTTGTTGACATCCAACTTCCCGATGCAGCGACGCTGGAGCGCACCGAGGTTGTCTCGGCACGTGTCGACGAGCAAATCCAACAGATTCCCGGTGTGGCGAGTACCGTTCTGATCAACGGCTTTTCAATCCTGAATGGCACCACGACAAACGGCGCTGCGATCTTCGTGAACCTCGACAATTGGGATGAGCGTCAGGAAGATGATCTGAGCGCAGATGCCATTCTACAAAAGGTTCTGGCCATTGCGTATGGCGAGTCCGCAGCCTCGATCGTGGCATTCAACCCGCCGCCTATTCAGGGTCTTGGCAACTCGGCCGGCGTCGAGATGGAAGTTCAGCAAACTGGCGGAGGTACGCCGCAAGACCTGGCCTCAGCCGTGGGATCGTTTGTCTATGCTGCCAACCAGAGGCCGGAGATCGGACAAGCCTATACGACCTTCCGAGCGAACGTTCCGCAGTTATTCGTTGACTTAGACCGCGAGAAGGCCAAGACGCTGGACGTTTCCGTGGCAGAAGTTTTCCAGACTATGCAAGCGCAACTGGGGTCCTACTACGTCAACGACTTCAATCTATTCGGTCGCGTTTATCGCGTGATGATTCAGGCGGATGGTAGCTATCGCGACAATGTCGACGATATCTCGAACCTCTATGTCCGCTCACAACAGGGTGAGATGGTGCCACTGGGCACGCTGATTGACGTCGAAAACGTACTTGGCCCGGTTCTGCTGAAACGACACAACCTGTTCCGATCGGCCACCGTAACCGCAGTCCCGGCAACCGGGTTGTCGACCGGTGATGCGATCACTGTGATGACAGAGGAATCGGCTACCGCCCTACCCCCCGGCTACGCGTTCGAATGGACCGGGACTGCTCAACAGCAATTGGCGTCGGGCGGTCTGGTGATTGTTATCCTCGGGCTGGCAATCCTGTTTGGGTATCTGTTCCTTGTCGGGCAATACGAAAGCTGGTCACTGCCGGTATCGATCCTGCTCTCGGTGATTGTCGCCCTGTTCGGTGCGGTTGCCGCTGTTGCAATCGTGGGTAGTGACATCAACCTCTATACCCAGATCGGTATGATCATGCTTGTGGGTCTGGCTTCAAAGAACGGCATTCTGATTGTCGAGTTTGCGATGGAACAAAGGGCCAAGGGGCTGTCGATCAAGGACGCCGCTGCTGAGGCCGCCTTCCAACGTTTCCGCGCGGTGATGATGACAGCCTTATCCTTCCTGCTGGGTGTTGTACCGTTGTTGGCTGCCAGTGGCGCAGGCGCAGCCAGCCAGAGGGCCATCGGTGTTGCAGTCTTTGGCGGAATGCTTGCTGCAACGCTGGTTGGTGTGATCCTTGTTCCAGTCCTTTACGCTCTGATGCAGAGCCTTCGGGAATGGATTAAAGGCACAAAGAACGACCCCGGATCACCCGAAGAAGCCGCTTAATTTAAACGTTAGCCCCGCCAGAGCGGCGGGGCTTTTTCTTAGGCAGCAGCTTGAGCGCGACGTTGATCCATCCAGTCTTGGATTCGCGAAATTTGTTCAGCGCTCAATCGCAGGCCCAGTTTGTTTCGCCGCCAAACCGCATCCTCGGCACTACGTGCAAATTCCTTGTCCATCAGCCACGCCAATTCCCGCGCGGTCAAAGTGGCGCCAAAGTCTTCGCCCAAGTCTTCGGCGGTTGAGGCTTCGCCCAGAATCGTGCGCGCTTCGGTGCCATAGGCACGGACGAGGCGTTCTGCCCACACGTGATCGAGAAAGGCATAGTCAGCTTCCAATCCAGCGACCAAATCCTTCACTCCATCGACCGAGAAGTCACCGCCCGGTAAGTAGACGCCCGCAGTCCAAGGTCCCGGTAGGTCTGAGAAATGCTCGGATATTTTCTCCAGAGCACTTTCTGCCAGCCGTCGGTATGTGGTGATTTTTCCGCCAAAAACGTTCAGAACCGGTGCGCCACCCTGTGCGTCCACCTTCAACGTGTAGTCCCGCGTCGCGGCAGTCGCGCTGCTGGCCCCATCATCGTAAAGCGGTCGAACACCGGAATAAGTCCAAACGATGTCTTCTCGCGTCACCGGCGACTTGAAATACTTTGTCGCAAACGCACACAGATAATCCTGTTCTGCCTCGGTACAAACCGGAGTTTCAGACGGATCTGGATGATCCTGATCCGTGGTGCCGATTAGTGTGAAATCCCGCTCATACGGGATGGCAAAGATGATGCGCCCATCCTCGCCTTGGAAGAAATAGCATTTGTCGTGATCAAACAGCCTGCGGGTCACGATATGGCTGCCGCGCACCAATCGGACACCTTCGCGAGAGTTCACGCGAATTTTCGTTTGGATAATGTCCCCCACCCAAGGGCCACCAGCGTTGACCAGCATTTTTGCTTTGATCACGCGTGTTGCACCGCTATCGCGGTCACGAACCGTTACTGCCCACAGATCATCGACACGCTCGGCAGTCAGAACTTCGGTTCGAACCATGATCTGTGCGCCCCGCGCCTCTGCGTCGCGCGCGTTCAGAACTACCAAACGCGAATCCTCGATCCAGCAGTCGGAATACTCGTAAGCGGTTTCGAATTTATCCTGCAAAGGCCGCCCTTCGGGAGCCGTCTTTAGGTTCAACGAAGATGTACCAGGCAGAATTTTTCGTCCGCCCAAGTGATCGTACATGAACAACCCTAAACGGATAAGCCAAGCCGGACGCCTACCCTTCATCCAGGGCATTATCGTGCTCAGCAAACGCGAAGTCGGCGTCTCCGAGTCAAACCTCATGTCAGCATGATATGGCAACACAAATCGCATGGGCCAGCTGATATGCGGCATTGCCCGCAATAAGGTTTCGCGCTCGATCAAAGCCTCTCGTACAAGACGAAACTCAAAGAACTCAAGATATCGTAGCCCCCCGTGGAACAGTTTGGTCGAGGCTGACGAAGTCGCCGAAGCCAAATCGTTCATTTCAGCCAACGCCACCGAAAGCCCGCGTCCCGCGGCGTCGCGCGCGATGCCGCATCCGTTGATACCACCGCCGATGATGAAAAGGTCCAAGACCTGTTCGTTTGTCTGTTCCATGTATGGATGATTCCCTGTGGTGGAAAACGCGCGCTTATTAATCGAGTTTACCCTCGTTTCGTCAATGTTGATTTTCGTTTATATTCGTTTTGCCGCACTATTATTCAAAATATTCTAAAGACAGAGCCGTTGGTTGCATTTGGTCGTAAAAAGAACAAAACCGAACATACTCAATTGGAGCGAGCCGTGTCCCTTTCCTTTCGTCAATCCGATATTCTGAACATCGCCAAACAAGATGGCCGCGTGATGGTTGAAGATCTGGCTTCTCGGTTTGAAGTAACTGTTCAGACCATTCGCCGTGACCTGTCGGAGCTGGCGGACATGGGCAAGTTGGACCGAGTACATGGTGGCGCTGTACTACGCTCTGGCGTGTCCAATATTGGCTACGAGGACCGCAGAGCCCTGAACGCCGATGCAAAAATGCGCATCGCACAGATCTGCGCGCAAGATATCCCTGACGGCGCATTCATATTCCTGAACATCGGCACTTCGACAGAAGCAGTTGCCCGGCAATTGTTGAACCACAAGGATCTAATGGTGGTGACGAACAACATGAACGTCGCCAACATTCTGGTCGAAAACACTGACTGTCAGATCGTTGTGGCAGGTGGTGTCCTGCGCCGTTCAGATGGGGGCTTGGTTGGAAACCTGACCATCTCGACCATCGAACAGTTCAAGTTTGACTATGCCATCATCGGCTGCTCGGCTTTGGATACCGAAGGTGATCTTCTGGATTTTGATTTTCAAGAAGTGCGCGTCAGCCAGACTATTATTGCTCAGGCGCGCCAGACATTCCTAGTTGCCGACCAATCCAAGTTCCAGCGTACCGCGCCAGCGCGGATTGCGTCGTTGGCCGAAGTGGACGTGTTTTATACTGATCACACCCTGCCAGAAGAATTGGCTCGTAAATGTTCTGAATGGGATACTCAGGTGAATCTGTCCAGTTAACACCAAGTAGTTCGCACCAAACGGGAATCTTGGATCCAAGTTCTTGCCAGACGAGCATTCCCCTGACACACTCATTCTAAAGAGTTAGTGATGTGTGCAAAGAGATTGGGGCAACTACAGCACGTTAGAAAACACCGCTAAATTCCACAGCGGCGACTGGAATCTTGCAGACTGACAACTGTAGCGGGGACTCAGGATAATTGTGTGTATTGGCGAAAAATTAACGAAACCGGCCAACGACCATAAATTGATTGACGAACAGGGCACCAACAACTGAGGATGAAGCAACCTTCCAAACAGGGGGCACGAGCATGAAACTACTGGGGCAGCCGCTAGGCTATTACGACTACCTTACATTTTTGGCGCTCATTTTGCTGTTGGCCGCAGTGATGGGGCTTTTTCTGTTTCTTATGGGATTGCCGGGGCGTATCGCAATAAAGCGCAATCACCCCCATGCAGAATCCGTTAAAATTATGGGATGGATGGGGTTTCTGGCCATCGTTCCTTGGGTCCACGCCTTTATTTGGGCGTTCCACGACAGCGCCACCGTAGATATCCGCCGCATGCCGGACGATGAGCGCGACGCGGTTCGCAAGGAAATTAAGCGGTTAGGCGGAACACTAAATGAAGAATACCAAGACCCGCTTGATCCTGACGAGACTCAGAAAAGCTAAGGCCAAAGGAAGTCACAGAATATGTTTGTCGCCCTCGGCATTACGCTGTTCTACATCATTTTCGTCTGGTTCATTTTCTTCAAAGCGAAATGGCTAAAATTCAGTATAACTTGGGGCATTGTCACCTTTTGGGTTGGCGCGCATCTGCTGTTGGTCTTCTTGGTGGCATTACGGTTTTTCCAGCCCTTTTCGATCGACAGCCATGTGGTTCGCTCGACCATCCAAATCGTACCTAGATTGACGCAACCGACCCTACTGACCGAAGTTCTGGTTGAACCCAATACCGAGGTCAAAAAGGGCGATCCCCTCTATCGCTTTGACGACACCGTATTCGCACTTGAGGTTGAAGAGGCTGCGGCGCAATTGGTCGCCGCCGAGCAGAACGCCAAAATCCTTGAACAGGACGTGATTGTCGCCGCCGAAAATATCGAACGCGCCAATGCACAACTGGCATATGCATTGACCCAGCAAGCGCGCTACGAAAACCTCGTGCCAGCAGGCGGTGCGCGTCAGGATGAACTTGACCGCTGGAACGAACAAGTCACCGAAGACCAGGCCCAGATCAAAGAAGCCGAGGCAAATCTAGAAAAGGCACAACTGGCGCTGGATTCTCAGATTGACGGTGTGAATACCGGTATCCTTCAAGCACAGGCGCAGTTGGAAAAGGCCCAGTATTTTCTAGATAACACAACAATATACGCGCCCGAAGACGGAATGATTGTCTCGCAACAAGCGCGTCCTGGTCTGGTTGTGGGTGAAATCCGGCTGGGTGCAATTGCAAGCTTTGTAACGAAGGATAACCCCTACATTCTGGCCACTTACCGTCAACAAAACCTAAAATTCGTCGAACCCGGACAAGAAGTTGAGGTGGCGCTTGACCTTTATCCTGGTGAAATTTTGACCGGCAAGGTTGAGGCGATCTGGTGGGCAACCCGTCAGGGCCAATACCTGCCATCGGGTCGCCTGCCTGGTTTTGAGCTACCGAAACTGCCCGGTCGCATCGCGGTGCAAATTTCAGTTGATATCCCTGAAGGGCACACCTTCCCAGCCGGTGGCCACGCTGCGGTGGCGATTTACACGGGACAGGGCAAAAGCTTTGAGTTCCTGCGGCGCATCAATATCCGCCTCTATTCTTTCGCCAACTTCATCCGACCACTGGACATTTAAGGACGCGCAACATGACCCGGGCCAGACTTCATCGCAGACTGATCGGCACTGCCCTATGCACGGCGCTGCTGGTGGGATGCGCGCCGGTTGGCCCGGATTTTGTACGACCGAACTCTCCGGTTGTTAAGGAATGGATCGAAATCAATAGCCCCAGTGCTGGTCCAAGTGGGCTGACCTCGCGCAGTGCTCCGGTGGTTAAATGGTGGGAGACATTTAACGACCCCACTTTGAACAAGCTGGTCGCCGAGGCTTATGCCCAAAACCTCGACCTCCAAGTGGCCGGTGCCCGGGTGCTGCAGGCCCGTGCGCAGCTTGGCATCGCTTTCGGAGAGCTTTATCCGCAGTCGCAGGCCATTGGGGGGTCGCTGCAACGGCGGCAGATCAGCGACAATCTGGGGCCGATTTCTGATATCCAGCGGATCATTCCATTGGACACAGAGTTTTCCACATCTCAAGTCGGGTTTGACGCGCAATGGGAACTTGACGTTTGGGGCCAGCAACGTCGCGGTGTGCAAGCGGCGCGCTCAAACTTGGCGCTGCAAGTAGCTAATTATGACGACGCGTTGGTGACGCTGACCGGCGATGTTGCGGCACTGTACGTGAATATCCGCGCCCTACAGGAATCGTTGGCCGTGGCGCGCGAGAACATTCAACTGCAGCAGGAAGCGGCCGATCTCACGCAGTTGCGCTTCAACAACGGCGTGACGACCGAACTGGACGTTCAGGAATCTACCGCCCTGCTGAACAACACTAAAGCTCTGGTGCCGGAAATTGAAAGTGACCTACAGCAGGCTAAGAATGCGCTGGCCGTTCTACTGGGCGCTACTCCGTCGCGCATGACCAGCCTGTTGGGTAACTCCGGACGCATTCCTTCGGCGCGGTCCAATGTTGCGGTGGGCGTACCCGCCGAACTGCTGCGCCGCCGCCCAGATGTACGTGCGGCCGAATTGGCAGCCGCCACTCAATCGGCTGAGGTCGGGATCGCGATGGCCGACCTGTACCCTCAATTCATTCTGTCTGGGTCCATTGGGTTGCAAGCCTCGGGTGGGCGCGATCTTTTCAGTTCGAACAGCAACACAGGGTTGGCCAGTGCCGGCGTCGTCTGGAACGTATTGAATTACGGCCGGATCAAGAACAACGTACGCGCACAGGACGCTGCATATCAGGCGCTGATCGCCAATTATCAGAACACCGTCCTGACCGCATATTCCGAGGTTGAAAGCGCGATGGTTGCCTATTCCCAATCACGCAAGCAGGTTGGGTTCTACGAAAACAGCGTTACCGCTTCGCGTAAAGCAGCCGAAATTGCAGTGGATCAGTACCGCGATGGCATTGCCGACTATTCTCGCATCCTCAACACGCAAACTGCACTGCTAAGCTCTCAGGCCAATCTGATTGAAGCGCGCCAACAGGTGTCCAGCAATCTGGTTGCGGTTTACAAGGGACTTGGTGGAGGCTGGCAGATCCGTCAAACTCAGGAGTTCCTACCCGAAACCGTTCTGGCCGAGATGGCATATCGCACCGATTGGGGCGACCTTCTGCAGGAAACTCCGACGCAGGCCAGCCTGAACTAACCCCTATTTCGTTAGTCCTCGCAAACCACCGGACACCAGAACATTCACCTCGTACAAAATCCTGGGTGCCGCCAACCCGCCAGGGCTGGCAAGATAGTTCGGGCTCCATTCCGGATCGAATTTCTGCTTGAACGACCGCAACCCTTCGAAGTGATAGAACTGCTCACCGTGCTCATAGACAAAGCCACCGACGCGGTTCCAGAACGAGGCCAATTGCCGGTTCTCGATCCCCGAAAACGGCGCAGCACCCAAAGAGAACCAATGGAACCCCTGCTCTGCCCCCCAGGACATCATCTCGGCAAACAGCGCGTCCATGACAAAGCTGGGGCTGTCGGGTTCATACCGCATCAGGTCCAATGACAATTCGGATTTATGCCCGCCTTGGAGCAGGTTAGCGAAGGCGACGATCTTACCTGTGTCGCCCTTCCGCAGCACAGCGTGATCGAAGTAGGATAAGTACTCGTCGTCGAACCCACCCAGCGCAAAGCCCTTTTCCTCGCCCGCCTTATTCTCAAGCCAGTCATCCGATACTTTGCGCAGTTCAGGCAAAACTGGGGCCAGTTCTTCTTTCGGGATGATCTCAAAAACATAGCCCTCGCGTTCAGCTCGGTTCTTGGCTTGTCGGAACCGTTTGCGGGACTTGCCATCCAGAGAAAAGTCTTTCAGCGGCACGCGTGCGACCTCGCCGATCTTCAATATCGACAGACCCAAATCCAAAAAAGTTGGCAAGTACTTAGTGGACACGCTGTAAAACGCACAGAGCTTGCCCTCACGATCCGCCATTTCGCGCAGCTGCCAGATCAATTGCTGCCCAGATTTCTCATCACCCACAGGTTCGCCTTTGCTGATCAACGCATTTCCGGTGTCTGCATAGGCAAGAAATGCGCTTTCATCCGGTGCGATCAGGAATTGCTTATCCCCGGTCAAAGAAATCTGAGCCTCGGTATCTTCGCTTTCCAATGCCAGACGTTCCACAACTGGTGGGATTTCAGTGCGCACAGGCTCGGGTATTTCTCGCCCGAACAGAGAATTTACGGCCACGACACCAAGAATGACCGCCACCACCAGGCTTGACCGAAGGAAACGCGATGCGTCGCCGTTCCAGGCAAAATCCCACCACAGCGCATTTTGATATTCCACATGCGAATAAGCGAACAGCCCAATCCAGAAGATCACCGCCAGCAAAGCGACGACACTCACCAACCAAGGAATATTCAGGCGAAAGATTGACGCTCCGCTAACACGGTAAAACGCCCCTCGAAAGGTGGCCAGTACAGCAATGGACGCCAACATGCCGATGGCCTCATGCGTATCCAAACCCTTGGTCAGCGACGCAACGAACCCGGCTACCATCAGTAGCATTGCCACAATCCACGCGCGGTAGAGTTTTCGGAACAAACCGCGTGAGACCAGAATCAACAGCACACCAACCGCGCTACCGGCCAAATGTGACGCCTCAACAAAGGACAGAGGTAGAAAATCCCGCAGAGCGCCAAGGCTCTGGCTGCTGGACGGTAACGCACCGGAGACCAACAAAATGATACCGGCTACCGCTGTTACACCTGCTGCGACCATCGGGACGATTGGCCGGATCGCGCGATAGACCCACGTGGCCGCGCCGCTGATGTGATGGCGATGGGTCAACGCTGAGGCAACCGCGATCGACAAGCTGGCAATTACAAACGGCAGGAAGGTATATACCAACCGATATAGAAGCAACGCCGCGATCACGTCGGACCGGCCAGAGGCCCCAAGGCCAGCGATCAGCGTCGCTTCAAAGGCGCCGATGCCTCCTGGTGCGTGGCTGAGTATGCCGACTGCAATAGCACCAATAAAAATCGTGAAAAAATAGGGATACCCCACCCCAAGATCGTTGGGCAAAAGCGTATACAGCACCATCGACGCGCCGACCAAATCTCCGACCGCGGCCACCGTCAGCAAACCCGCCAGCTTTCCGCCGGGCAAGTTAAACCCAAACCCGCCATAGGTCAGCTTGCGCCCACCTCTCGCAAGCCAGAAGAATAAAGTGACCAAACCCGCAATCAAGCAAAGCCCGATGATGGTTTCAGTGGTGTCACTGATCGGCAAAAGCTTTGAAATGCCATCTGGGTGCAGCGTGAATAAAATACCCAGCAGAAAAACCAGACCTGACCAGAACGCGATCCAGGATGTCGCAATAACGCCGGCAACCCGGCTCAGATCCAGCCCTAGCGACGCGTAGATACGATAGCGGATCGCAGTTCCGGTGATGTAGGAAAAGCCCAGACAGTTCGATACCGCGTAACCGCTGGCCCCTGCCATCCCGGCTACGGTCAATGGCACCTCGCCCTTAGCGACGCTTTGCACGGCAAGCACATCGTACATGGAAAGGGACAGAAAGCTGAAACACGTCCAGCAAAAGGCGAAGAACATGAGCTTCCAGGACACGTTCGCGACATCCGTCTGAACATCTGCCCATTTCACATGTTGGGATAGTTCGTGCAGAACAACCAGCGCAATCAGCGTGACCAGAATAGGGACCGCAATCCGAACAGCGGGCTTTTCAAGAAACCCTGTCACACGCTCGGCAAGACGCACAGCCCAGAGTTCTTTGTCAGTCTCCTGCGTGATCATGGTTTCCCCCTGCTCTGAGGCTTTGTAGCAATCCCGCGCGCGGGCAGCAACGCAGGGCAACCTTGGCACAATTTCCTTGATGCTCAAAGCACTACAAGGAACTAAACGCGCCCTTTACGTGTGGACAGCAGCAAATTCGTTTCAGAGCGAGTGATCCCTTCCATCCGCCGTATCTGGAACAGAACCTCATCAAGTTCAGCAAGAGTTTCAGTGCCAATCTCTGCGATCAGGTCCCAACTTCCATTGGTTGTATGAACGGCACGCACCTGACGCAGTGCAGCTATCCTTGCCATCGTGCGTTCAGTTCCGCGGCCTTCGATTTCCAGCATCATCAGACCCCGCACCGGGCTTTCCGCCACATCCAGCCGCGTAAGAACGGTGAAGCCCACAATTTCACCAGATTGCTTCAATCGCTGCAACCGGCTGCGAACGGTGGTGCGAGTCACTCCTAGCGTTTCGGCCAGCTCGGAAAGCGAGGCCCGCGCGTCACGATGAAGTGCGTTCAATAGCCGGTTATCCAAATCGTCCATTATTTTTTCTCAGACTGTAACTTGAAGTTCCTTTTTGAGCATTTTGATCTCTTCTCGCAAGCCACCATGACGAACTAAATAGTCATATGGACAACAAACACGTTATATTGGTCGGCGTCCCAATGGATGCTGGCAAGCGCCGGCAGGGCTGTCGAATGGGCCCTGACGCCTATCGGGTCGCAGGTCTGGATCGGGCATTGAAAGATCTTGGGCACCGGGTCAGCGACTTTGGCGATATTCACCCGGACAACACTGATGTGCCCCCGCACGAACACCTGTACGCCTTGCCTGAATGCGTCGGCTGGACCAGCGCACTCAACCGAACCGCCCAGAGAACTGCCCCAAAAGGGTTGCCGATCTTCATGGGAGGTGACCACGCGTTATCGATGGGCACCGTTGCGGGAATGGCGGCCCACGCCCAACAGGCTGAACGCCCGCTATTCGTGCTCTGGCTGGACGCCCATAGCGATTTTCATACGCCCGAAAGTACCGACAGCGGAAACTTGCATGGAACACCCGTTGCGTATTTCACCGGCCAGCGCGGCTTTGACGCTTTTCCCCCGGTGCCTGCGCCTGTTCCGACAGACCGCGTCGGCATGATAGGTTTGCGCTCGGTCGACCCAGCGGAGCGCGCGAGGCTTGAGCAAGACCACGCTATGCTTGCTGACATGCGAAGCATTGACGAGCACGGTATAAAAGCCCCTCTCATTGCTTTTCTGGAACGCGTACGGGACGCCAACGGTATCCTGCATGTCTCATTGGACGTCGATTTCCTCGATCCCTCCATCGCCCCGGCCGTGGGCACAACTGTCCCCGGTGGCGCAACCGAACGCGAAGCACATCTGGTGATGGAGCTTCTTCATGAAAGTGGTCTCGTCTGTTCGCTGGATCTGGTCGAGTTGAACCCATTCCTCGACGAACGCGGACGTACCGCCAAGTTAATGGTCGATCTGGCTGCCTCACTTCTAGGCCGTCGCATCTTTGACCGCCCAACCCGGAGTTTCTAATGCAATCCTTGCAAGCCCCACCGGCCGTAGTGATGATCCGGCCCCACGCGTTTGCCTCGAACCCCGAAACGCGCGACGACAATGCGTTTCAAACGCTGTCCAATCGCACGGCCGCGACCACGTCCGTTGACGCGCGGGAAGAACATGACACAGCGGTCGCTCAATTGCGCGATGCTGGTGTGAGAGTTCATGTTTTCGACGACCATGGTGAACACGACACGCCAGACAGTGTTTTTCCGAACAATTGGTTTTCCACCCATCCCGGCGGTCATGTGGCAGTCTATCCCATGTTCGTCCCATCCCGCCGGCGCGAGCGCCGCGCCGATGTTATCGAGATGCTCAAGCAAGAATATCGGGTCCAAGATGTGATCGATTATTCTGGACTGGAACAGGATAAGCTGGCGCTGGAAGGTACCGGAGCAATGGTGCTGGACCATGTCGGCCGCGTGGCCTACACGGTTAAATCCAATCGCGCCGATCCCGTTTTGTTGGAGCGTTTCTGCACCCACTTCAACTATGAACCCATCGTGTTCGAGGCACAGGACGTCGACGGGCGCGACGTGTATCACACTAATGTTCTGATGGGTATCGGCACCGAATACGCGCTGATCTGTCTGTCCATGATTACCGATCCCGAACGGCGTGCGACAGTCAAAGCGCGGCTGGAAGAATCCGGTCGTACGGTCATTGACCTGACCCACGAACAAATCGCCGAGTTTGCAGGCAACGCCATCGAACTCAGCGGTCGCGATGGTTTGGTACTGGCCCTATCCAGCCGCGCGCTAGCTGCACTGACGCCTGAACAAATCGCAACAATCGAAGCCAGTGCGACCCCATTGCCGCTTTCGGTTCCCACAATTGAAACTGCCGGTGGATCCGTGCGCTGCATGATCGCGGGCATCCACCTGTCCCGCCGATAGGAGACCCCGATGCAACCTTCTGACAAGGCGCTTGTGCCCTTTGTGTCCGTCGATAACATGATGCGTTTGGTGCATCACGTCGGCGTCGAAAAGATGATCACCCAGATCGCAGCCCAAATCGAAGCCGACTTCAAACGATGGGAAAGCTTCGACAAAACCCCGCGTATACCGGCGCATTCGCCGCACGGTGTGATCGAATTGATGCCGACGTCCGACGGTGAGGCCTACGGGTTCAAATACGTTAACGGCCACCCCAAGAACACATCCGAAGGCCTGCAGACTGTCACAGCTTTCGGTCTGCTGGCCGATGTTTATACCGGTTATCCTACCCTTCTGACCGAAATGACGATGCTAACGGCACTACGCACGGCAGCAACTTCGGCGCTGGTGGGCAGCTATCTGGCTCCAAAGTCGTCTTCGGTGATGGCCATGATCGGTAACGGCGCTCAATCTGAATTTCAGTGTCTGGCCTTCAAGGCGATGTGTGGCATTACCACCGTGCGTCTTTACGACACTGACAGCAACGCGACCAAGAAATGCGCTGCCAACCTTCAAGGCAAAGGTCTGACAGTCATACCCTGCACAACCCCTGAAGAGGCCATCGAAGGCGCGCACATCATCACAACGTGCACGGCGGACAAAAAATATGCCACGATCCTGACGGACAATATGGTTGGACCCGGTGTACATATTAACGCTATCGGCGGGGACTGCCCCGGTAAGACAGAATTGCACCGAGATATCCTTCTGCGGTCAGACATCTTTGTCGAATACCCTGAACAAACGAGGGTCGAGGGTGAAATTCAGGCACTGGATGATGATCACCCTGTAACTGAGATGTGGCAGGTCATGACCGGCAAAGCCGAAGGACGCAGCGACGATCGTCAGATCACGTTGTTCGATAGCGTGGGTTTCGCAATCGAGGATTTTTCGGCCCTGCGTTACGTCAAATCGGCCATTGAGGGCACCGAATTCTTCGAACCCCTCGACATGCTGGCCGACCCTGATGATCCGCGTGACCTTTTCGGAATGCTGATGCGAGCTGGGTAAAGTCCGTAGAAGGGGGCCCTGCCCCCGCCGCCTTCGGCGCCTCCCCCGGGATATTTTGGGCCAGATGAAGTACTGGATCCCGGCTTCATCTGGCTACAAATATCCCGGAGCGCGAGGCAGAGCCTCGCAAAACTCTCCCGCTTACCCAGCAAGCGAGGGCAAGTAGAGTACAATGGCCGGGAACGCGACAAGCAGGGCTATGGTTACGCCGTCCGCAATGAAGAACGGTGTGACACCTTTGAAGACATCCTGAACGCTCAAATCTGGGCGCACTCCGGCAACAACAAAACAGTTCAAGCCGATGGGGGGCGTGATTAGGCAAAACTCGGCCATTTTAACGACCAAAATACCGAACCAGATTGCGCACATTGGACCGGACATCCCAAAGGCGCTTTCGGCAGCGCTGACGGTTTCACCACCATTCAGGGCCATGACGGCTGGATAGACTACAGGCAGAGTCAGCAAAAGCATGCCGATGGCATCCATGAACATGCCCAACACCGCATAGGCCAGCAGGATGCAGATCAGGATCAGCATCGGAGACATTTCCAACGACGTGATCCAATCCGAAAACGCACCTGGCAAGTCCGCGAAACCCAAAAAGCGCACATAAATCAGCACACCCCAGATAATCGAAAAGATCATTGCTGTCAGTTTCGCAGTTTCCAGCAGTGCCGATTTCAGTTCGGTCCAGCGCATGCCGTGGAACAGTGCAAAGCAGAATACTATGAAGGCACCGATAGCCCCCCCTTCGGTAGGGGTCCCCCAAGCCGTTTCGCCGAACGGGTTGTATACAAAACAAATAATGATCAGGATCACGGCTACAATTGGGAATGCGCCCGGCAAGGCAGCAAATCGTTGTTTCCAAGTAAAGCCCGTAACTGGAGGCCCAACGGTTTTGAAAACCACCGCGATACCTACGATCAGCAGACCATAGATCAGCGCCGAGAATGCACCTGGAATGAACCCCGCAAGCAATAGCTTACCTACATCCTGCTCAACGATAATCGCATAGATCACAAGGATGGCCGAAGGTGGGATTAACGAGGCCAGCGTGCCGCCAGCTGCGACCACCCCAGCCGCGAATTGCTTGTTGTAGCCGACTTTCAGCATTTCGGGGATGGCAATACGCGCAAATACAGCGGACGTTGCAACGGACGCGCCTGAGACAGCTGCGAACCCTGCGGTTGCGAATACAGTCGACACGGCTAATCCGCCTGGAACCCAGGCCACCCAGCGTTTAGCCGCCTCGAACAATGCGCGGGTAAGACCTGCATAATAGGCCAAGTAACCAATCAGGATAAACGTCGGGATCAGGCTGAGCGTATGGGCGGCCACTTTTGAATGCGGCACCTGCCCAGCCGTTTTGACAGCAACCGTCAGCGCCTTGCCAAAACGGTCAGGGTCATAGCCGAACTTGGCCCAGAAAATCCAAACAAGTCCGACTAGCCCGGCAAGACCCGCCGCGAACGCCACACGCATGCCAGTGACAACCAAGAGTAGCAGACCACCAGTGACCCACAGGCCAATGTCAATCGTGTCCATGCGCTAGTCCTGCCCTTCGAATTGCTCCGCCTCAGCGGCAGCCTGTGCGGCGGCATCTTGGATCAATGGTACAGCCACCGGATGCTCTAACCCAAGCAACAGGGCACGTCCGTAACCCCAGATTTGCAAAACGAGCCGTGCGCTCAAAACTGAAAATGCCACTGGGGCCAACAGCTTTGCTGGCCAAAGCGGGATACCAATGTCGATCGAGCTATCGCGGCTCCACAAGGGGGCGCCAAAGTCGAAAGATCGATCGAAGTGGGCCCAACTGCCCCAGACTAGCGCCAGCATCAGCACGAGGATCAGGATCACCGAGATCAACTCGAACAGCCACAACGCCCGCCCGTGCAACCGAGCGATCACGATATCCATTCGGATGTGCCCGCCACTGCGTTGCACATAGGAAACGCCCAAGAATGCAATCAAGGGCATGGCTTGTTCAATCCAGTCTACATAACCAGGCAGAGGCGCGTTAATCGCATTGCGTCCGCTTACCGAGACTACGGCCAGAACCATCAGTCCAAAAACGGCCAGGCCGCTGATCAAGGCCAAAAACTGCTCTAACTTCAATAGATGGCGATCCAGCCGACTAAGGCTGCTGCCGTCTTCAAGCACCGTGGCCTGTCCTGCCATTCCGGTGGTCCCCTGTTTTTTACGATTGGAGTCCGGGCGCCTGATCCGGCACCCGGATCAGTCGATCAGTTACCGCCGCGCTGCTGTTTCAGCGTGGTTTGAACCAGATCATAGAGGTCTTGAGCAGGAAGGCCCTGGGCGGTCATGTCCGCGATCCATTGCTCGCGGATTGGATCGGCTGCCTTTGTACGGAACTCCTCCAAAACGGCTTCGTCGATCTCGACTTTCTGGACACCTTTTTCATCCAGAACCCCGTCCCACTGTTCCAAAAGTCCACCATAATTGGCCAAATAGTGGTCAATCGCCTCGTCAATTGAACTGTTCAGTGCTTCACGATGTTCAGCCGGCAGGGCCTCATAGGCTTCGATGTTTACCACCACCGGACAATTGACTGTGCCGGGGTTCAGGTTCGCAGTCCACCAGTCGGCTTCGTTAATCGTGCCAAAGGACAGATGTGCGTGTTGGGCGAACGCGACCGTGTCTACAACGCCGGACTCCATCGCGTTGAACGCTTCTGTCGCAGGGACAGAGGTCGGCACACCACCGACTGCTTCAAACGCTTGTCCAAGTCCACCAGTGGCCCGTACACGCATTCCGTCGAATTCGGAGAGTTCATCGCGTGGATCACCAGTACCCACAAGATTGTACTGCGGCATGGGCGAGGTCATAAGAATGCGCGCGTTCCACTGGGCCATCTCATCTTTGACGGCAGGGTGATCATAAACCGCATGGCTGACAGCCACTTCTTCTTCCAGCGTATTCACGCCAAGGAAGGGTAGTTCAAGCACCGTAATCGCGCGGTTTTTGTCGCGGTGATAACCCGCGCAAAACTGAGCCATCTCGAATGCGCCGATCTCGATCCCGTCAAGATTTTCCCTCGGCTTCGACAGACCGCCGTAGCTAACGTTAATGGTGAAATCGCCATTGGTTTTCTCACTCACCAATTCCGCCAGTTTCTCAACGTGTTCGGTAAACGCACGACGTTTGCCCCAAACCGAGGCATTCCATTCTGTCGCTGCAGCTTCGGACACGAATGCAACAGTTAACGCGGCGACGGCAGCGCCACTCAACATCTTTTTCATTCTGGTTCCTCCCATTTTTGCGCCCTTTGTCAAAGCGCTTGCGAGCAAAGCTAGCGCCAACACTAAGATGTGCCAACCCCGGGTTGTCTAAGCCGACATCGACCGCCAGCGCTAACAACTAAAAGATGCACAACGGATGCAGATTTTTACCTGTAAATTCTCGAGAAAAATCATAACAGCTTACCATTTGTTTTTATTACGATTTATAGAATCTAATGAACATTATTTTACATACGATACCTAATGAGAGAAATTTCTTTACAAATAAAGTCCGAAGTTTCGGTAATTTATTTAGTTGTTTTCAAAACCGCATATTATTTCAGCGTGGGAGGAAACGGGTCGACATCGCCCGTTCTGCGGGCAAGATTCGGCCCGGTGAAATAAAGTCCAGAGGGAGGAGCCTCAGTATGACAACCGCTGCCCAGGCAGATGCCAACGTTTATCCGCCGTCCGCCGAAACCGTTGCACGCGCACATGTTGATGCCAACAAGTATAACGAAATGTACAAGGCTTCGATCCAAGACCCAGTCGCGTTCTGGGACGAACAAGGCAAGCGGATTGACTGGATTAAGCCGTATACTCAGGTCAAGGATGTCAGCTATGACTTTGGTTCGGTCGGCATTAATTGGTACGCGGATGGTACGTTAAATGTATCCGCTAACTGTTTGGATCGCCACCTGAAAACACGCGGTGATCAAACCGCAATCATCTGGGAACCGGATGATCCGAACGACGAAGCGCAGCACATAACTTATGCTGAATTGCACCGCCGCACCTGCCGGATGGCAAATATTCTGGAGTCGTTGGGTGTACGCAAGGGCGACCGCGTGGTCATCTATCTGCCCATGATCCCCGAAGCGGCTTATGCAATGCTGGCCTGCGCGCGTATCGGAGCAATCCATTCCATCGTTTTCGCGGGTTTCTCGCCCGACGCGCTGGCCGCTCGGATCAATGGTTGTGATGCCAAGGTGGTTATCACCGCAGACGAGGCACCACGCGGAGGTCGTAAGACACCATTGAAATCCAATGCGGATGCCGCCCTGCTGCACTGCAAGGACACCGTTAAATGTTTGGTAGTTAAACGCACCGGCGGTCAAACCACATGGATTGACGGTCGCGATTACGACTACAACGAAATGGCGCTAGAGGCGGATGACTATTGCGCGCCCGCCGAAATGAATGCCGAAGATCCGCTGTTCATTCTCTATACGTCCGGTTCGACCGGTCAACCGAAGGGCGTTGTGCATACGACAGGCGGTTACTTGGTTTATGCCGCCATGACCCAAGAGATCACCTTTGATTACCACGAGGGCGATATCTACTGGTGTACCGCGGATGTGGGCTGGGTCACCGGCCACAGCTACATCGTCTATGGCCCGCTAGCCAATGGTGCGACGACACTGATGTTCGAAGGTGTTCCGACCTACCCGGATGCCTCGCGCTTCTGGCAAGTTTGCGAAAAGCACAAAGTGAACCAGTTCTACACCGCCCCAACTGCGCTGCGGGCCTTGATGGGGCAAGGCAATGAGTGGGTCGAGAAATGCGACCTGAGCGACCTAAAAGTTCTGGGAACCGTCGGCGAACCGATCAATCCAGAAGCTTGGAACTGGTACAATGAGGTTGTTGGCAAGGGAAATTGCCCAATCGTGGACACTTGGTGGCAAACCGAAACTGGTGGTCATCTGATGACACCCCTGCCCGGCGCACACGCGATGAAACCCGGTTCGGCGATGAAACCGTTCTTTGGTATTCAACCCGTGGTTCTGGACCCTCAGTCCGGTGTTGAGATCGAAGGCAATGGCGTCGAAGGTGTTCTGTGCATCAAAGACAGTTGGCCCGGTCAGATGCGCACCGTTTGGGGCGATCATGAGCGGTTCGAGAAGACGTATTTCTCGGATTACAAAGGCTACTACTTCACCGGCGACGGTTGTCGTCGCGATGAAGATGGTGATTACTGGATCACTGGCCGTGTTGATGACGTTATCAACGTCTCGGGTCACCGTATGGGCACCGCTGAAGTCGAAAGTGCTCTGGTTGCGCACGCTGCCGTGGCCGAGGCCGCCGTGGTCGGCTATCCCCATGAAATCAAAGGACAAGGCATCTATTGCTATGTCACCTTGATGAATGATTGTGAGCCATCGGATGACCTATTGAAAGAGCTGCGCACTTGGGTTCGGACCGAGATCGGTCCGATCGCTTCGCCTGACGTGATCCAGTGGGCCCCAGGTCTGCCCAAGACCCGTTCAGGAAAGATCATGCGCCGTATCCTGCGCAAGATCGCCGAGAACGACTTTGGTTCGTTGGGTGACACTTCGACCCTTGCCGATCCGTCGGTGGTCGAAGATCTGATTGAAAACCGTGCGAACAAGTGAGGGTATGATGGACGCTGTCACGACCATATCTCCCGCAGTTCTGATCCTTCTCGGCCCTCCGGGTGCTGGGAAGGGAACACAGGCGCGGATGCTTGAGGACACCTTCGGGCTGGTTCAACTCAGCACCGGTGATCTGCTACGAGAAGCCGTTGCTGCCGGGACCGAAGCTGGTAAAGCTGCAAAGGCCGTGATGGAAGCTGGTGACCTGGTCAACGACGAGATCGTCATCGCCATCCTGCGCGACCGCATGGCACAGCCGGATTGTGCCAAGGGCGTTATCCTCGACGGTTTTCCACGCACCACGGTTCAGGCCGAAGCGCTGGACGGTCTGCTGGCCTCGTCAGATCAAAAGATCAACGCTGCGATCAGCCTTGAGGTTGAGGATGCAGAAATGGTGATCCGTATCTCGGGCCGTTACACCTGCGCCGGATGCGGCGAAGGCTACCACGACACGTTCAAAAAGCCTTTGAAAGAAGGCGAATGTGACAAGTGCGGCCACACAGAATTCAAACGCCGCGCCGATGACAATGCGGAAACTGTGGCTTCGCGTCTTACCGCGTACCACTCGCAGACCGCGCCGCTGATTGATTACTACCAGGCCCAAGGTGTGCTGAAAGGCGTCGATGCCATGGGCCAGATTGATGATATCGCTCGCGACCTGCAAGGGGTTGTGGGCGACGCAATGAAGTAAGGGGAGGAGAGAAGCCCACCTAAAGGGCTTTGATCCGAAAACAGAATTCTTTGATGGACCCGCCTTGGCGGACCAGAGAAGTTTTGCCTGACGTCACGGGGCGTTCGGCACATTCGAGAAGCGGCCCGACGCACTGGAGGAGTTGGGCAAAGGGCCGCCCAACGCATTAGCGAAGGAGGAACCCGCAATGGCGGATCATTCAACAAACTCCGCGCAGACTGCCGAAGCCGACAAGGGCTATTGGCAGGCCAACCTGCGTCTCATCTACATCAGCCTCGCAATCTGGGCGCTGGTGTCGTTTGGATTCGGCATTCTGCTGCGTCCGTTGCTGTCGGGGATCGCTGTAGGCGGCACCGATTTGGGCTTTTGGTTCGCTCAGCAGGGATCAATTCTGGTCTTTCTGGTGCTGATCTTCAACTACGCCTGGCGCATGAACAAGCTGGACGCCGAATACGGCGTGGATGAGGAGTAAACCCCATGGACCAGTTTACCATCAACCTGCTGTTTGTTGGCGCGTCCTTTGCGCTCTACATCGGCATCGCGATCTGGGCCCGCGCGGGTTCCACATCGGAATTCTACGCCGCCGGTCGCGGCGTTCACCCGGTCACCAACGGTATGGCGACAGCAGCGGACTGGATGTCTGCGGCATCGTTCATCTCGATGGCGGGCCTGATTGCCTTTACCGGCTATGACAACTCGACCTTCCTGATGGGTTGGACCGGTGGCTATGTGCTGCTGGCACTGCTGCTTGCGCCTTACCTGCGTAAGTTTGGCAAATACACCGTATCAGAGTTCATTGGCGACCGTTTCTACAGCCAAACCGCACGTATTGTGGCCGTGGTCTGTCTGATCGTCGCATCCGTGACCTACGTGATCGGTCAGATGACCGGCGTTGGCGTGGCCTTTGGCCGCTTCCTTGAGGTGTCCAACACATCCGGTCTGCTGATCGGTGCCTGTGTGGTCTTTGCCTACGCGGTGTTCGGTGGGATGAAAGGCGTGACCTATACTCAGGTCGCTCAGTACTGCGTGCTGATCACCGCCTATACCATTCCAGCGATCTTCATCTCGCTGCAACTGACTGGTACGCCGGTTCCGGCGCTGGGTTTGTTCAGTGACACCGCCAGCGGTGAACCTCTGCTTACCAAACTGGACGCAATCGTGACCGAGCTAGGCTTTGCTGACTATACGGCGCACCACTCGAACACGCTGAACATGGTGCTGTTTACCCTGTCGCTGATGATCGGTACGGCCGGTCTGCCGCACGTGATCATGCGCTTCTTCACTGTGCCGAAAGTGTCTGACGCCCGCTGGTCCGCTGGCTGGACGCTGGTCTTCATCGCGCTGCTGTACCTGACCGCCCCTGCGGTTGGCGCAATGGCTCGTCTGAACATCACCGACATGATGTGGCCCAATGGTGGCATCGAAGGTGGCGCAGTCTCGGTCGAGGAAATCGACACCGATCCGCGCTATGACTGGATGAAGACGTGGCAGAAGACCGGTCTTCTGGATTGGGAAGACAAGAACGGCGACGGCAAAATCCAGTACTACAACGACGCCAATGCAAACATGCAGGTCATCGCGGAAGAAAAAGGTTGGGTTGGTAACGAGCTTACCAAGTTCAACCGCGACATCCTGGTTCTGGCCAACCCCGAGATTGCCAACCTGCCGGGCTGGGTGATCGGTCTGGTCGCTGCCGGTGGTCTTGCGGCTGCTCTGTCAACCGCTGCGGGTCTGTTGTTGGCGATTTCGTCGGCCGTGTCCCACGACCTTGTGAAAGGCGCGATCAACCCGCAGATCTCTGAAAAAGGAGAACTGATGGCGGCGCGGATCGCAATGGCTGTCGCTATCGTCGTTGCAACCTATCTGGGTCTGAACCCACCGGGCTTTGCGGCGCAAACTGTGGCCCTGGCGTTTGGTCTGGCAGCGGCATCAATCTTCCCGGCGCTGATGATGGGGATCTTCTCGACCCGCATCAACAACACCGGTGCAGTCTGCGGTATGCTGGCTGGCCTGATCGTTACCCTGGTCTATATCTTCCTGCACAAGGGTTGGCTGTTCATCCCGGGCACAAACTCGTTCACCGACGCTGACCCGCTTCTGGGTCCGATCAAGTCGACCTCGTTCGGCGCAATCGGTGCAATGATCAACTTCGGCGTCGCTTACGTCGTCGCCGGAATGACCAAAGAGACTCCGCAGGAGATCGTTGAATTGGTCGAAAGCGTTCGCATTCCCCGTGGCGCGGGCGCAGCTCAGAATAAATGAGCATGATGCGGCACATGTTTAACTTCCATGTGCCGCATTTTTCGATCAACTGTTCCCGTCCGGCATTCCACCGGGCGGGCTTTTTCAACCAGAAACCAAGGAGTGTCTGATGCCCTTATCCCATGACCAGATCACAAGGTTTCTGAAATCCGTACACCCCTATGACGCCCTTCCAGCTGAAACTCTGGACGATCTCGCCAAGCAGATCGAAGTGTGGGAAGTCGAAGAAGGGTTCCCTGTTTACGAGCTGGGCAATACCATGCCCGGCGTCTTTTTGATTTACGAAGGCCAAGTTGAGATCACGGATGAGAACAACTCCGTCGTTTCACATCTAGGCCTGCGCAATTCTTTCGGCGAACGCGGCCTGTTGAAAGACGGCAAGGCTGCAACGCATGCCCATGCACACACACCGTCAGTCTTGATGGTTTTGCCGCCGAACGTTGTGCGCGACTTGATCGACGATCACGATGTCGTCGCCAAATTCTTCAATAGATCGCGTGGAGAGCGCACAGGCCCGCAAAGCCTTGCCACCAGTTCGATTGACACGCTCATGGCCCGTAACCCAGCCGTTTGCCCACCTTCGATGCCGGTGCGCGAAGCGGCTCAAATGATGCGAGACCGCCATATCTCATCGCTCTGCATCAGCGAGGGTGACGGTATTTTGGGCATCGCCACCTTGAGAGATGTTTCCGGAAAGTACGTGGCAGATGGGATGCCTGAGAGTACCCCGGTATCGGCAATCATGACCTCTGATCCGGTCACCCTGTCACCTTCGGACATTGGATCGGATGTTCTGCACGTAATGATGGAACGTGGCATTGGCCACATCCCGATTTGTGAAGGCGGCAACTTGGTCGGCATCGTCACGCAGACCGATTTGACGCACTATCAAGCTGTGAACTCAGCCGAGTTGGTGCGCCGCATCGCCAACGCAAATTCCGCGACTGAAATGGCGTTGACCACTGCGGAGATTCCGCAGCTGTTGGTACAGCTTGTGGCCGGGGGCAACCGGCACGAAATTGTCACCCGTTTAATTACCGATATCGCCGACACCGCCACTCGTCGTTTGCTGGCACTGGCAGAAAAGAAACTAGGTCCGCCACCCGTGCCGTATTTGTGGCTGGCCTGCGGCTCTCAGGGGCGACAGGAACAAACCGGCGTATCTGATCAGGACAATTGCCTGATGCTGGCAGACAGTGCGACTGAGGTCGACATGACCTATTTCGCGGAGTTGGCGAAATATGTTTCGGACGGGCTGGACACCTGCGGATACTTCTATTGCCCTGGTGACATGATGGCGACCAATCCCCGGTGGTGTCAGCCTGTACGTATCTGGCGCGACTATTTTAAAGGGTGGATTTCTAAACCGAGCCCCGAGGCGCAAATGCTAGCCTCTGTCATGTTCGACCTGCGTCCTATTGGCGGTGCTTTCGAGCTGTTCGAGGATCTCCAGGCCGACACGCTGGCTGCCGCCAATTCGAATTCGATCTTTGTGGCGCATATGATTTCGAATTCATTGAAACACACCCCGCCCCTGGGCCTGCTACGTGGATTTGCCACCATCCGTTCGGGCGAGCATCGCAACACTCTGGACCTTAAGCACAACGGCGTTGTACCGGTAGTTGATCTGGCCCGCATCTACAGCCTGCAGGGACAACTGACCGAAGCCAACACCCGCGCCCGCCTGAAAGCAGCCGAAGCGGCAAATGTGCTAAGCGCATCAGGTGCTCGGGACTTGCTGGACGCTTATGACCTCATTGCAGAGTCGCGGCTTGAGCATCAGGTAAGACTGGTCAAATCCGAAAAAAAACCCGACAACTATCTTCCACCGTCGGATTTGTCCGACTTTGAGCGAAGTCATCTACGCGATGCCTTCGTCGTTGTAAAAACAATGCAGTCCGCTGTTGGCCACGGCAAAGGCATGCTGGGCTAGGCTAAAACTAAATGGGCGCAGTCGTCTGAAACGCGGAGAGATACATGTTTTTGGAACTGATCGGCACAATCTTTGCAGGGTTTGCATTCGCCGGTGTGGTGATGGTGTTCAACAAACTGTCTGGTGGCCGCCTGCCCCGTTGGGCAGCTCCGGTTGCCGCCGGTCTGGGAATGATCGGCATGACCATCGCCAGCGAATATTCCTGGTACGACCGCACTGTTGAAACACTTCCCGAAGGGATGGAAATCGTCCAGGAAGTTGAAAGTAAAGCCTTCTATCGTCCGTGGACCTACGCAGTACCGTTCGTTAATCGGTTTGCCGCCTTAGATACAGCCTCGGTCCGCACCAATGAACAGGTACCGGAACAACGGCTTGCTGACATGTACTTTTATGGTCGGTGGTCACCGATCTCGAAACTTCCGATTGCCGTCGACTGCGCTGCAAACAGCCGTGCCAGTCTGGCCGATGGGGTCGAATTCGGGGACGATGGCCGTTTGCTGAACGCCGACTGGCTGAATGTCAGCGCCCAAGACCCAATCGTCGAGGCCACCTGCGGAGTATAAAATGCTAACCCGGCTAAGCTTGCGCGTTCGTATATTTTTGTTCTTCTGTCTGCTGGCAGTGGGCGCGTTGGCCGTCAGTTCCGTAGCGCTCTGGATCAGTTATTTGCGTGTCGCTGATCCCGATCTTGTGAACGCTTTCATCTTAGCTGAAATCATAATGGGCTTTGGATTTATAGCTCTGATCATCGCAATCTGGTTGATGTTTGACGACAATGTCGCCAAGCCCATTGAACGCTTATCAGCCCAACTGCGAGCGCGCGCGCACGCAGGTGTCAGCACCGATGTCGACATGCAGGCCGCGCGGTACCTTGGCGACTTGGCCCCGGCGGCTGCTGGGTTGGCTGATCAACTATCAGACAAAACAATGAACGTGGCTGAGGCGATCGCAGCAGAAACTGCCCATCTGTCGGCGGAAAAGCAAAGGCTGACTGCATTGCTGACCGAAATCCCAGTGGCGATGGTTCTGGCCAGCCCTACGCACAAGATCGTGCTCTACGATGGGCAGGCCGCAGGCGTTCTGGCTCAGATCGCGCACCCGCGCCTGAACGCTTCGCTGTTCGAGTACCTGCAACCCAACGCACTGCAACAAGCCCATGAAAAATTGTCGAAAACCGGGCTTGAAGTCGATTGTACCCTGACCAGTATCGACGGTACGCAATCTTATTCTGCCCGCATGAAGCCTTTGGGTGATGCGCCGGGGTATCTGCTGATCTTCGACGAAAGCGCAGCTAATATTTCACCCGAGGCTTCGCGGCCACTAGTCTACGATTTCGACCTGTTGAACAGTGCGGTTGGAGGACAATTCGAAACCTTAGCATTGAACGAACTGTGCTTTGTCGTGTTCGACACCGAAACCACGGGATTGCTACCGCACAAGGATGAAGTCGTTCAGATCGGTGCTGTTCGGGTGGTAAACGGACGTATCGTCGACGGTGAGCAATTGGACATGCTCGTCGATCCAGGCATACCAATCCCGCCAGCTTCGACCAAAGTCCACAAGGTAAACGATCACATGGTTCAGGGCGCCCCGGATATTGCCGAAGCCGGGCGCATCTTTCACCAGTTTGCGCGGGACGCCGTGATCGTGGCCCACAACGCGCCCTTTGACATGGCCTTTTTGCGGCGTCACGCCAAGCGTATGAATGTCGATTGGGATCATCCCATTTTGGACACGGTTTTGCTGTCCGCCGTCCTGTTCGGTGCCAGCGACAAACACACGCTGGATGCCCTGTGCGACAGGCTGGAGATCACCATTCCACACGAATTGCGACATACAGCTTTAGGAGATGCGGTCGCCACGGCCCGTGCGCTGGTAAAAATGCTGCCAATGCTACAAGCGCGTGGAATGGTAACGTTTGGCGCGGTAATTGAGGCTACCCGCCAGCATGGGCGCCTTCTGGAAGATCTTAACTAACCGTCTAATTGCTAACGCAAGAGTCAGCTTTTCATGGACAATTCCTGCGGGTCGTGGCACCTGATGCAAGCCACTTCACGAGCGGAAAATGACGATAAAAACCTTCACCCCGACACCAGACCAGCATACGGCCTTCCGTGAGGCGTTAGGATGTTTCGGGACCGGTGTCACCGTCATCACAACGAACACTCAGAACGGACCGCGTGCGATCACTGTGAATTCGTTTTCATCAGTTTCGTTGGATCCACCGCTGGTGCTGTGGTGCTTGGCCAAAGATTCGCATCGCTTCAACTCGTTCAACGCCTGTGAGCATTATTCAATTCATGTGATGGCGGAAGAACAGCAAGAGCAAGCACTGAAATTTGCCCGCGACGGGCTTGATTTCTCACATTCTGATTGGAACCCGGACCACAAGGGCCGTCCACAGCTGGTCGATTGTCTTGCCCGGTTTGATTGTCAACTGCACGCCAAACACGAGGCCGGAGATCACTTGATCCTGTTGGGTGAGGTTGAACAAGTGATGTACCGAACGGGCAAAGGCCTAATATTCAAGCGCGGACAATTCGGCGGCTTCGCGGACCTGCTTTAGTCATCCAGCGAACCGTGAACAGCCAGCGCTTCGAGCTGAGTTTCTTGCGGGGTGATGATGCGAAACGCCTCGTGCACACCAGTATCAGACAATTCGCGCGCCACGGTTAGCAGAGTGTTGGGCGCGTGTTCCTGGCACAGTTCGGCCATGTGGGAGATTTCGCTCTGGGCGACACCCAATGCAGCATCAACCGAAGGTGCGCCGTACAGCTGCACAAAATGCGTGGCCAAGTTTTGCGCGATTTGGTCCAATTCCGCCTGTTCGATTTGCGTGACGGCAACGAAGGTCACTCTTCCGAAAGTCTCCACACCCAACCAGCCGTTTGAGAAAGCCTGTCGAGCCTTACCTTCCAGATCGGCCTGCCCCCAGTTTGAGAATTCGAAACCGCCCGAGATGCACCATTCTCCGGTCCGGGCTGGTGAGTGGAACACGTTCATATCGCTTTCATCAAAATGAATCGCTCGGGCCAATTTCATTATTCGTTCTCCAACAATTCGGTCATTGGACGCAGTCGTGTCTCTGAGCCGTCGCGGATCAGCATGCCGAACCGCTCATCCGTGCCCAGAAACACACCACTGTCGCAAGGCTCTCCCACGCCGCGCAACAGACCCATCCACTCTCCATGCAGCGGCGCATTGCCGTCCTCTTGCCAGCGGTTAAGCCACGTCAGCATGTGCCGTGACCAGCTTTCAACCAACCGTACTGGCGAGACGTCAGCGCAGCCTTCGTCATAAAGCGCTGTTTTATCCGGAGTATTACCGGGGTCGTCGCCGGTTTGCAGCAGCGCCAGTTCCCAACCTACGACCAACCAGTCGGGTTCAACATCGGGTTCACCGGTCGAAGCTGCAACATGGAACCTTCCGCATTTAGCCCCGTTCACACAGATCAGACCGTCCCATCCAAGATGCACAGCGACCTCAGGCGGGGCCAACGCACCAAGAGCATTCTGAAAGCCAACGGCGCATAGCGGCAACATGGCCATGGCCTCTTGCAACGGCACTTCTGGTGCAAAGACAATCGCGACACGTAGACGGTCGGCCTGAATGTTGTAGACAACTGTCCCGGCATCACAGCCAAGTGCAGCCATGGCCTGCGCGCGCTCGAACGGGTCTTCCCCGCCCTGCACCGGATGACCCATCAGCAAAGGGGGAAATACCGCTTGGTTCATGCTTTGCCCTTGGCAATCATATCCCGGGCAATTTTGCGGAATGACTCGGCTTGCGGGCTTTCCGGTTTGCTTACCACTATCGGAGCGCCACCGTCGGCGGCGACCCGAATATCCAAGTGAAGCGGTATTTCACCTAACAATGGAACGCCAAGCGCTTCGGCTTCCGACGCAACCCCACCATGGCCAAAGACGTGTTCCTCATGCCCGCAATTGGAACAGATGTGGGTCGACATGTTCTCGATCATGCCCACGATCGGTGTTTTGAGCTGGTTGAACATATCAATCCCCTTGCGGGCGTCGATAAGGGCCACGTCTTGTGGAGTGGATACAACAATGGCGCCATCCACTTTAAACTTTTGGCTCAGGGTAAGCTGCACGTCACCTGTGCCTGGCGGCAAGTCGACAATCAGCACGTCCAAAGCGCCCCATTGCACCTGGTTCATCATCTGTTGCAGTGCGCCCATCAGCATCGGGCCACGCCAGACAACCGCCTGCCCTTCATTGGTCATCAGACCCATCGACATCATGGTCACGCCATGGTTTCGCAAGGGCAAGATTGTTTTGCCGTCTGGGCTGGCCGGGCGACCAGACACACCCAGCATCCGGGGCTGAGATGGACCATACACATCGGCATCCAACAGGCCGACGCGACGACCCTCAGCGGCCAAGGCACAGGCAAGGTTGGCAGATACGGTGGACTTGCCCACTCCGCCCTTGCCCGAAGCGATAGCGATAATCCGATCCACGCCCGGAACAGCCTGCGGTCCGGTCTGCGAAGGCTTCGGTTTGGGCTTTAAGTCTGGCGGTGCCTTATCTGAGTGTGCTGTCATCATGGCCGAAACAGAGGCTACACCGTCAACCATCTGCGCGGCTTGTTCGGCGGCTGCGCGAACGGGTTCCATTCGTTCCGCCTGTTTTGGGTCAATCTCCAACACGAAACGCACAGTGTCGCCTTCAACGTTCAGCGCACGCACGACTCCCGCGCTGACGATATCCTGACCAGAAACCGGGTCGGTGATCTTTTTCAGGTTCGCCAGAACCGCGTCGCGGACACTCATGCGTTCACCCCGTTGATTTGCCCCACCATGAGGTTGATCTTCATTGCATGTGTCTCCGTCTCATTCAGTTCATTTGACGCATTTGGTACCTGCCCGTTAGGCTAAGTTATGCGCTTTGTCCTTTTGTGCCTGAGCCTGACGCTCTCCGCCACCCCCTCTTGGTCACAAGAGGCGCTAGGGCTTGCTGCCCCAGCCGAGGTTTCAGACTCTGGTCTGTTGCAACATATTCTTCCACGCTTTTCTCTCAAGACTGGTATTCGGGTTATTGCTGACGACGCAGGCGTTTTGGTGCTGGAAACATCGCCACCGGGTGATCCTGTCTTTGCGCGCGATGGGGCAATCTATCATCTGAGAATCGAGGACAATGATCCCCGGCACGAAAGGTTTCGGGATTGGTTGCTATCGGACATAGGCAAGAACACGGTGGAAAGTTTTACTCCGACCCAAGGGGCTCCTTTCTCTGCCAGCTTCGAAGTTGCGGTCACAACTGAAGACGCAGTGATCGACGGCGATGCCGTACGCGGCGAAGAGCTGTCAATGACACATTGCGGTCGCTGCCATGTAATCGGCCCCAAAAATCGGTTGAACGGGTTGGGTTCAACACCTTCATTCGCGGTACTTCGCGCTATGCCTGACTGGTCTGAACGGTTCGAGGCTTTCTTTGCCTTGAACCCCCATCCAGCTTTCACCCAGATAGATGGTCTGACACCGCCTTTCGACCCAGAGCGCCCCTCTCCCATTCATCCTGTTGAGATGACCCTGGACGAACTAGAGGCGATCCTAGCCTTTGTCTCGGTGATCGAGGCAGCCGATTTGGGCGCGCCGCTACAGCTTCAGTGATCCTTTCGTTTTGAGAAATAGTCATCAGTCGTAATAACCTTGGGCTTTGGTTTCGACTGGAACGGGTTGTCTTGCTGCTGGAACTGTGCGTTCACACGACAATTGTCGCACATCTGGATCATCCGAGCCTTGTCGGACGTCGCAAACATCGGGTGTGTCCCCGAGAGCTTCTCCATGATCCGCTCGACTGTAGATTTCACGCCGAACAACGCACCGCATTCCACGCAGGCAAAGGGTTCTTCTTCGTTGAGCACTTGTTGCGACAGGGCCGCGTCGCTCAGATCCAGTTGCGGGACCAAAGATATAGCATCTTCGGGGCAAATCCCCTTGCACAACCCGCACTGAAGGCAGGCATCCTGCTGAAAGTTCAGCTGTGGTTTATCAGGGTTATCAATCAACGCTCCGGACGGGCAGAGAGACACACAGCTGAGGCACAGCGTGCAGGCATCTGTGTCCACCACGACGGCGCCGTAAGGGGCATTCTCTGGCAACGGCAGAGGCCCATCCGCTTGCGGGTTCAGCGCCTGCGCCGACAATCTTGCAATTTGCCTGCGGTTTCCCAGTGGAAGCACCGGATCAGGCAGCGGCGTCGGAACGCCCTGCCCATAAAGAAGATCGGCCATTACGTCCGGGTCGGCTTCGTCAATAAGTCCTATCCCATTTGGCCCCGCGATTGCCTGTGCTAGTTCCAATTCGCGGTCCAGCGCGTCACGCTCGGTTGTTGGAGCCAACAAAATGTCGACCCGCGCAAAACCATGGGCCAGCCCGGCCAGCATTTCGGCGTGACCGAACCCAGAGATCACGTTCAACTCCAACGGAATGACGTCCGCCGGCAGGCCGCGTCCGAACCGGGCCGCAAGCCGGATCATCTCGGCCCCGTGGGCGTCATGAACCAGCAAACGGGGGGCTTCGCCACCTGCGCGCCTGTAAGTGCGCGCCAGAATGTGCATTCGTGACAGCAGTGCCGAAACAGGTGGGTCCTCATATGTGATTGCGGTCGATGGACAAACTGCCGCGCATTCGCCGCATCCGGCACAAATCATCGGGTCGATGGCGACGTGCTCGCCAGCTGGTGTAATCGCGCCCGTGGGGCAGATATCCAGACAATTAGTACAGGCGACCTGCTCGGCGCGGGAATGGGCGCAAAGCGTTTCTTCCATCCGCACGTAAAGTGGTTTTTCAAACGTACCCACCAATTGAGCCGCCTCAAACGCCAAGCGTTCGACAGCAATCACATCCTTAGGATCAGCGCGTAAATATCCCTCGCGCTTGGCAGGAGCCTGCACGAAAGATGCACCTCCGGTCAGGTCAACAACAATATCGCAGGAGGATTGCGCCCCATCACGCGATGCGGACCAAGTAAAGGCACCGCGTCCCCCCGGCTCTAATTGTTGGAAGGCATCAAGTCGCAAAGAAAATCCGCCGAGCGCACCCGTCAGCGACCGAACCCGCCCTCGAACCGCGTCGAATGCACGAGAAATCGGTTGGGAATCATCGGTGACCAAAACCGTTACAGCCAGTTCACCCGACAGCCGTTCCGCCATTTCAAACGCAACCTCGCCCGGGCCGACGATAAAACATGTACCTTCGCTATAGACGTCTACGCTGGGCGTGACTGGTTGCGGTAGAACGGCTTCGGCAGCCAGGGCAGCCATCTTTGGCAATGCATCGCTGCCCTGCTCGGACCAGCCAGCCCGGTCACGCAGATCCACGAATCCCGGCGCTTCAACATTCAATTCATCAGCAAGGGCTCGAAACGTTTCTTGTTCCTGTCCGCAGGCAATTACAACCTGCTCGCCGCCTGTCATGAACTCTGCTGCTGTGCTCAATTGATCGGTGCATAGCGCCGTATGTGTTCTAGAGCATTCTATTTGACACGCGGCACCAATTTTGTCGCCGTCTACAGTTTGGCTGCCTGCGCAATCGCAAAGCAAAAGTTTGGTACCCATATCCTCCCCCGGATACATTTCATACGCTAGGCACATTAGACCGTATATCGGGACAGGCAATCCGGTTGTTGAAATCCTTGGATTTATTGGCAATTTCTGACAATTTCTATTGGGTATTTTTTGGTTAAATTAACGTGATTTGGCCCCCAACAAGCAGAATTCGGGCTTGGCACAAAGACATCTTCTGTACCATAATGCATCACGTGGAAGGCAGGGGAGGCCTTTCAAGGAGGAGCCAGTGGCTAAGGCCGCAAGCCAGAATAAAATGCCAATAGGCGTAGTCGTTCGTAAAACACCTGGTGTAACTTGCTGGGCGAAATGGAATTGGCGCGCTGTTGCAGTATTGCCCGGTGCAGGACCAGCCGACTGGCAGGAGCTGCGCCGTGAGGGTGAAGCCGTGGAGTATCACGCGGCCACTCTTCCGCTAACTCTTTGGGCAGATGAGACCGAGGCCTACATGGTCAACCTGTCCGACGGTCAACCTTCAATCTACCTTGTTCTACGCGAATCGCTGGATGGCGAACGCCCGATGGATGCTGTGCTTGTCACGGCATCTCCGTTCGAAGGGCAAGACTATGCGGATACGGGCGAAGAGATCGTCGAGAAAATCCCGATGACCGAAGGGCTGATTGCCTGGGTCAGGGATTTCGCGCTTGAGCATCATCGCGATGAGGTTTTCGTTAAGCGCCGCCGCGACAAGAAACGGACAGACCTTGTAGAGGACGGCAAAGGAGACGCACGTATCCGCCAAACCTCCGACGTTTACCGCGCGCCGCGGAGGATCGTGCAATGACTGAGGCACACGATTTCTGGTCCCGCCGCAAGGCCGCCGTTCTGGCTGAGGCCGAAGCCGAGGTCATCGCGGCGGAAGAACAAGCTATCACCGCGCAGCAAGCTGAACTGGAAGAAAAGAGCGACGCCGAGATATTGGCTGAGTTCAACCTACCCGACCCTGATCAGTTGCAGGCCGGCGATGACGTCTCGGGCTTCATGGCCAAAGCGATACCTGACCGTCTGCGCCGCCGCGCTTTGCGGAGGCTGTGGCGGTTGAACCCGGTTCTGGCAAATGTCGACGGGCTGGTGGACTACGGTGAAGACTACACCGATGCCGCCTGTGTGATCGAAAACATCCAAACTGCTTACCAGGTTGGTAAGGGCATGTTGGCCCATGTCGAAGCTTTGGCAAACGCTGCGGAAGAGAATAAAGTTGAGACAGACGCGGACGAACCGCAAATCGATCTGGAAATAGCCGAGGAACCTGACCCGGAACCCGTGCAGGTGGCCGCAATTGCTGAACCTGAGGAGACAGAGTTGCCCCCTGCCCCTCGCCGCATGAAATTCGAGTTTGAAGGATAAACTTATGAACGCAAGTAACGCGCAGAACTTGGATGTCTCGGCCGAAGATCGACTGCGCGCGGATTTCTACAACTTCCTCGGACTTTTGTTGTCGGCTCCACCAGATCAGATGTTGTTGGGTCAGGTTGCGGGTCTGACCGGGGACGAAACCGATCTGGGGCAGGCTATTCAAGCTATGGCGCGCGTTGCCAAGGTCACCAAGCCCGCTGCGGCAGAACGCGAATTCAACGCACTGTTCATTGGATTGGGTCGAGGTGAATTGCTGCCCTATGCCAGCTTTTACCTGACTGGTTTCCTAAACGAGAAACCCCTGGCCCAGCTTCGGAACGACATGGTCGTGCGCGGCATTACACGCGCCCAAAACGTGTTTGAGCCAGAGGACAATATCGCCTCATTAATGGAAATGATGGCAGGCATGATCGTGGGTCGCTTCGGTGCGCCCGCCTCGCTCGAAGATCAAAAAGCATTCTGGAACAAACATATCGGCCCTTGGGCCACGCATTTCTATTCGGATTTGGAAGCAGCCGAAGCCTCGGTTCTCTATGCCTCGATCGGCAGTGCCGGTCGAGTTTTCATGGAGATTGAGCGCGAGGCTTTCCGGATGACGGCGGCATAACCCGCCACTCGCCAGCGCCCGAAAAGGCGCTAGATCGCAAATGGGAGAGGAGAAGCCCATGAGCAAGAAAAAGGAAGAAGGCGCAACCCGCCGCGACTTCCTGAAACTGGCCGGAACTGCAGCGCCTGCTGCCGTCGCCGCCGCCAGCCTGAGCGGTCAAGCCGAAGCGGCCGAGCTGCCGACGGACGAGACCCGCATGCAGGATACCGCGCATACCCGCGCGTATCTGGAAAGCGCGCGCTTCTAAGCCGCCTCGACTACGCCCGGTGCACCAGCCGGACGATGTCACCACCCGACTGACGGTTGCGATTGGCCCTGACGTCGGCATCAGAAGCACCAAGCCAGCCATGCAGCACATGGCGAGCAAGGGAGGAAGACAATGTTAAGGAAAAAGACCAACGGGGTTGCGAGACGCCCCCAGCGGACAAGTATCCTGTCCCAAGTCGGCGAGAAAACCGTCGATCGCCGCGCGTTCCTGCGTGGCTCGGGCCTGACGATCGGCGGCCTCGCCGCGATCAGCGCCACGGGTGGAACCGTGACGCCTGCCAGTGCCCAAACAGCGGCAAACCAAGCCGTTGAAAACATCAAATCCGTGTGCACGCACTGCTCGGTCGGCTGTACCGTCGTCGCCGAAGTGCAGAACGGCGTCTGGATCGGGCAAGAACCCGGATGGGACAGCCCGTTCAACTTGGGTGCGCATTGCGCCAAAGGGGCTTCGGTCCGTGAGCACGCTCATGGCGAACGCCGCCTGAAGTACCCAATGAAAAAGGAAGGCGGCGAGTGGAAGCGCATTAGCTGGGAAGAGGCGATCAACGAGATCGGCGACGGCATGATGAGCATCCGCGAAGAATCCGGACCGGACAGCGTGTACTGGCTGGGATCGGCCAAACACAACAACGAACAGGCCTATCTGTTCCGCAAGTTCGCCGCCTACTGGGGCACGAACAACGTGGACCATCAGGCCCGTATCTGCCACTCGACCACTGTTGCGGGCGTTGCGAACACATGGGGCTACGGCGCCATGACCAACTCGTACAACGACATGCACAACAGCCGGGCCATCTTCATCATTGGTGGCAACCCGGCCGAGGCGCATCCAGTCTCATTGCTGCATATCCTGCGCGCGAAAGAGCAGAACAACGCACCCTTAATCGTCTGCGACCCGCGCTTTACGCGCACCGCGGCCCATGCGGATGAATATGTCCGTTTCCGCCCCGGCACCGACGTCGCACTGGTCTGGGGTATCCTATGGCACATCTTCGACAACGGATGGGAAGACAAAGAGTTCATTCGCACCCGTGTCTGGGGCATGGACCAGATCCGTGAAGAGGTTGCAAAGTGGAACCCCGAAGAGGTTGAGCGCGTAACTGGCACGCCCGGCTCGCAGCTGCGCCGCGTCGCTCGGACGATGGTAAACAACCGACCCGGAACAGTTGTCTGGTGCATGGGTGGTACGCAACATACCAACGGCAACAACAACACCCGCGCATATTGCGTGCTTCAGCTTGCCTTGGGCAACATGGGTACGTCGGGCGGTGGCACCAATATCTTCCGCGGCCATGACAATGTGCAGGGCGCGACCGACCTTGGTGTTCTGTCCCATACCCTGCCCGGCTACTACGGCCTTTCCGCAGGAGCATGGGGCCATTGGAGCCGCGTTTGGGGGGAAGATCTGGATTGGCTTAAAGGTCAGTTCGCCACGATCAAGGATAAGGAAGGCAAGGACAAGCCGCTGATGAACGAGCGCGGCATCCCGGTCTCCCGCTGGATCGACGGTGTTCTGGAAGATCCGGCCAACATGGATCAGGACAACAACGTCCGCGCCATGGTTCTATGGGGTCACGCGCCCAACTCGCAGACCCGCATGACGGAAATGAAGACGGCGATGGAAAAACTGGACATGTTGGTCGTTGTCGACCCATATCCGACCGTTTCTGCCGTGCTGCATGACCGTACTGATGGCGTCTACCTGTTGCCAGCCTGTACACAGTTCGAAACCCGCGGCTCTGCCACGGCTTCGAACCGTTCGCTGCAATGGCGCGACAAGATCGTCGAACCGCTGTTCGAAAGCCTGCCGGACGAGGTCATCATGGCCAAGTTCGCCAACAAGTTCGGCTGGGCAGATCGGTTCTTCCGCAACATCGAGATGGACGATCCCGAAACGCCGAATGTTGAAAGCATCACGCGTGAGTTCAACTCGGGCCTTTGGACCATCGGCTATACCGGTCAGTCGCCAGAACGTCTCAAAAGCCACATGGCCAACCAGCACACGTTCGATAGAACGACACTGCAAGCCATTGGTGGTCCGAACGACGGCGAATACTATGGTCTGCCCTGGCCTTGCTGGGGAACGGCTGAGATGGGTCATACGGGGACTCCAAACCTCTATGACATGTCCAAACCGGTGGCCGAAGGTGGCCTGACTTTCCGCGCTCGTTTCGGCGTGGAACGCGATGGCGACAACCTATTGGCCGAAGGGGTTTATAGCGTTGGATCGGAAATTCAGGATGGCTATCCGGAATTTACGATGCAGATGCTGATGGACCTCGGCTGGGACGGCGACCTGACTGCTGAAGAACGCGCAGCAATCGACGCCGTTGCAGGACCAGAGACCAACTGGAAGACCGACCTATCCGGCGGTATTCAGCGGGTCGCGATCAAGCATGGCTGTGCGCCCTTCGGGAACGCCAAAGCCCGCGCTGTCGTTTGGACCTTCCCGGATCCGATCCCACTGCACCGCGAGCCGCTCTATACGAACCGGCGCGATCTGGTGGAAGATTATCCGACCTACGAAGACCGGCAAGCATATCGCCTGCCCACCCTTTACGCTTCGATCCAAAAGAACGATTTTTCTAAGGATTATCCAATAATCCTCACGTCAGGTCGTCTGGTCGAATATGAAGGTGGCGGCGATGAAACGCGGTCAAACCCATGGTTGGCCGAGCTTCAACAGGACATGTTTGTCGAGATCAATCCGCGCGATGCCAACAACCTTGGCATTCGAGACGGTAGTCAGGTCTGGGTCGAAGGTCCTGAAGGCGGCAAGGTCAAGGTGATGGCGATGCTGACCAATAGGGTCGGTGCCGGCGTGGCCTTTATGCCATTCCACTTTGGCGGCCATTTCCAGGGCGAAGACCTAAGGGCGAAATACCCCGCAGGAGCTGACCCCTATGTGCTGGGTGAAAGTGCCAACACCGCCCAGACCTATGGCTATGATTCAGTGACCCAGATGCAGGAGTCCAAAGTGACGCTCTGTAAAATCTGGACAGCGTAAGGAGGACGATAATGGCTAGAGCAAAGTTTCTCTGCGACGCTGAACGCTGCATCGAGTGCAACGCCTGCGTAACCGCGTGTAAGAACGAGCACGAGGTACCGTGGGGCATCAACCGCCGCAGGGTGGTGACGATCAATGACGGTGACCCGGGCGAACGCTCGATCTCGGTGGCCTGTATGCATTGCTCGGATGCGCCTTGCATGGCGGTGTGCCCGGTCGACTGCTTCTATCAGAACGAAGAAGGCGTCGTCCTGCACTCCAAAGACCTGTGCATTGGCTGCGGCTATTGCTTCTATGCGTGTCCGTTCGGCGCGCCGCAATACCCGCAGGCGGGCAACTTCGGATCGCGTGGCAAGATGGACAAGTGCACCTTCTGCGCCGGCGGCCCCGAGGAAACTCACTCGACCGCAGAGTTCGCAAAATATGGTCGCAATCGGATCGCCGAAGGCAAACTGCCCATCTGCGCCGAAATGTGTTCCACCAAGGCCCTTCTTGCCGGTGACGGCGACGTGGTCTCGGCCATATACCGCGAGCGCGTTGTGGCTCGCGGGTTTGGCTCAGGCGCGTGGGGTTGGGGCACAGCCTACGACCAGAAAGACGGGTAAAACCGTTTTCATGAGCCAAGCAGACGACCCACGTTCGTGGGTCGTCTGATTAGGGATTTTGACCGAGGTTCAGATGTTCCGTTTAGCCATTGCATTGCTATTCACCATTGGATTGACCCAAGCCGTAGTTGCACAAACTGATGAGACCGACGCACCTGCTGTCTCAGATGAACGTGCCCAAACTGGCGGCGCTACAACGCTGGAAGACATACTGGCGCGACAGCGCGGGGAAAAACTAGACAATAGCTATCGCTCGGAAAACACCGGCCAAGGCAATGCCGAAGGTTTGCTGGGTCAATTGGGTACGCGTGGTGTGGCGTCTGACAGCGATGTATACCGCGCAATACGCTATGGGTCAGCTAACACCACTGTTTCATCCAAAGGACCCGCTGCGGGTGTTCTGATCCAAGATGGCGGCATGTGGTGGTTAAACTTCCGAACTGGGCCGCTTCGCGAATACGGAACGTATATCCTGGGCGGAATGGTCGCCATCATTGTTCTGTTTTTCCTGCTTCGCGGTAAAATCCGCATTGACGGGGATAAGACAGGCCGAACAGTCCTTCGGTTCAATGGGTTTGAGCGCTTTGGTCACTGGCTGTTCGCTGGGTCGTTCATAGTGCTTGCAATAACCGGACTTCTGACGCTTTACGGCCGAGATTTCTTGATCCCGATATTCGGGAAAGACGGCTTTGCGACCATCGCGCAAGGCTGCAAATGGCTGCACAACAACTTGGCATGGGCCTTCATTCTGGGGCTGATCATCGTCACCGTGAACTGGATTGCCCACAACATCCCCAACCGAGTCGACCTGAAATGGTTAGCCGCCGGGGGGGGACTGTTCACCAAAGGCAGCCATCCACCTGCCAAGAAATTCAACGCGGGCCAAAAGGTGATTTTCTGGGCCTGTATCCTATTGGGCGTATCTATAAGCCTGTCGGGTCTGTCACTGCTGTTCCCCTTCGAACTTCCGATGTTCGCCAAAACCTTCTCGGTTGCCAATGCCACCGGCATCCCGCAATTTTTCGGCCTGAACTTGCCAACGCAGATGTCTCCGCAGGAGGAAATGCAATACGCTCAGGTCTGGCACGTAATGGTCGCCTATGTTTTCATCGCCATTATCATCGCCCATATCTATCTTGGATCAGTCGGCATGGAAGGTGCCTTTGACGCCATGGGCACGGGCGAAGTCGAGGAGCAGTGGGCGCGCGAGCACCACTCGCTTTGGCTAGAAGAGGTGCAGGAAAAAGAGGCCGATAAAGCAGCGGCCTCTCCTGCGGAATAGATGCGTGGGCTGATTCTGGCCTTAACGCTGGTCCCCCTGCCCGCAATGGCCGAATTCTTTACGCTTAAGGGTCACGGTGGGCCGATCATGGGGATCGCGGCCGCACCGGATGGTCGGATCGCGACAGCCAGTTTCGACAACTCAGTGGGGTTATGGTCGGATCGAAGGCCAGAATGGCTTGAGGGGCACGAGGCAGCCGTCAACTCCGTCGCGTTCAATGGGCGCGCAATATATTCAGCCGGAGATGACTTCACATTACGCCGCTGGCCCGGAGGAGAGGTCGTAGGACGACACAAAGGAAAGATTGTGGGGTTGGCTGCGTCGAAAACCCATGTCGCAACGGCCAGTTGGGACGGCACCATCGGATTATGGCCAGAGGATGGTTCGCCTGCGCAAACGTTGATGGTTGGCAGTGGCGTGAACGCGGTAACTTTCTCGCCGGATGGCTCAACACTTTACTCGGCGGGAATGGATGGATCCTTGCGAGTTTGGGACGTGACGAGTGGCCAGGAAACATTGCGACTGGTCGAGCATGGCTTTGGTATTAATGAGCTTGTTCTCAACTCCTCAGACAATTGGATCGCTTATGGTGCCGTCGACGGGGTCACGCGAATTCTAGACCTTACTTCCGGCGAAGAGCGTGACTTTACTCTCGACCGCCGCCCGATATTAGCACTGGCGCTCAGCCCAGATCGCAGCATTTTGGCTGTCGGTGACGGTGAAGGCTACATCATGATCATCGATACGCAGGACTGGCGTATTTCGCAGGATTTTCGCGCTACCTTACGGGGGCCAGTCTGGGCGCTCGCTTTTTCTGCTGACGGTCAGAACATTCACGCGGGTGGAATTGATGAGGCAATGTATAGCTGGCCCGTCTCGGCCCTTGGCGATCAGGATCAGATGGTCGCAACAGAACCCAGTTTTCTCAAAAATCCAGACGAGATGAGCAACGGAGAACGGCAGTTCGCGCGCAAATGCTCGATCTGCCATAGCCTGACACCCGACGGTAAGCGACGCGCAGGGCCCACCCTATACGGGGTCTTTGGACGCGAGGCTGGAACACTAGCGGGATATTTCTTCTCGGATACGTTGCAAGACTCTGATATCATTTGGAATGACGAAACGATAAATGCCCTTTTCGACAAAGGGCCAGACCACTACATTCCGGGATCAAAGATGCCAATGCAGCGGATAACACAGGCGCAGGATCGCGACGATCTAATAGCCTTTTTGCGCCGCGCAACGGCACCTGGGAACGCAACCGGAGGAGACCAATGAAAGCCTTTCTTGCTGCTGTTGCCGCAATGGTCGTGATTACCGTAGCAGCGCCATTTGCGTTGCAACAGATCGGGTTCAGCGCCGCTGATGCAGGTTCTGGTTCTGCAGTTCGTCTTGACTGAATGTCCGAATACCTGACCACCAAAGAGCTGGCCGATCTGCTACGTATCGGCGAGCGGAAAGCTTATGACCTTGCCTCATCAGGAGAGGTTCCCTGCGTGCGCGCCATGGGTAAGCTTCTCTTTCCACGGGCTGAGGTTATTGCATGGCTAAATGCATCCCGCTCAGGCCCTCAAGTCGCTGAACCTTCGCTGCCGCCAATTGTTGCTGGCAGTCACGACCCTTTGCTGGACTGGGCGCTGCGCGAAAGCGGTTCTGGATTGGCCACTTATTATGACGGTTCGTTTGATGGGTTAAGCCGTCTGAAAGATCGAAGCGCGCAAGCTGCTGTCTTACATATTCACGAAGACGGCGGCTTTAATGCACGCTCTTTGCGCGACCAGCTTGGCGAAGCACCAGTGGTTTTATACGAAATTGCTATGCGACAACGCGGTCTACTGCTGGCACCCGGAACGACTGGCATCACAGGATTTGCCGATTTGAAAGGGCGAAGAGTTATTCTGCGGCAAGACAGCGCTGCCAGCCAGCGCCTTTTAGACACGCAACTCGAAGCTCATGGATTGACTCGTGACGATCTGAACACCCTGCCGGCCTGCGCCCGAACCGAGGAAGAACTTGCCATTGCACTTCACGACAGCAAGGCTGAAGTGGGGTTTGGCTTAGGCGCACTGGCCGGGCTGTACGACCTGGGTTTTGCGCCAACACATTCAGAGCGTCTGGATCTGGCTATTTGGCGCCGTGCCTATTTCGATGACCCGATGCTGAAGCTTCTCGGGTTCGTGCAATCAGAGCGTTTCAGTACGCGCGCCGCAGAGTTTGGTGGTTATGACTTGACTGGTTTGGGAACAATTCATCACAACGGTGCCAGCGGCTGACGCATTATTTTGCGTTTGGAAAGAACAATTGCTGGTTATCCAGTTTGTATGAAGCAATGGCCGCCTGCCCATCTGGTCCGATAAGCCAGTCTATAAATCTCTGCCCTGCGGCCGCTCGGACGCGGGGGTGTTTTTCAGGGTTCACCAATATTATGCCGTATTGATTGAACAGTCGCGGGTCGCCTTCAACCAATATCTCCAGGTTTTCCTTGTTCCCAAAAGACTGCCATGTGGCGCGATCTGTCAGCACATAGGCCCCCATCCCATTTGCAACATTCAACGTCGCCCCCATACCCGAGCCGGTTTCGCGGTACCACGTCCCCGATGCCGCGGTGGGATCGGCGTCCACCGCATCCCAATATCGCATTTCGGCCTTGTGGGTACCGCTGTCATCCCCGCGTGAAGCAAATGGGGCCTCGGCCTCGGCCACAGTTTCCAAGGCGGCCACGATATCTGTGCCCCCCTTTACCTTGGCCGGATCGGATTTCGGCCCAACAAGGACAAAGTCGTTATACATCACGTCAAATCGCTCGACGCCCCAGCCATCACTTACGAATTGTTCCTCGGCATTCTTTGAGTGCACCAACAACACATCGCCATCGCCATTGATAGCGTTCCGGATCGCTTGGCCGGTGCCAACGGCAACGATACGCACGTCGATGCCAGTTTCAGCCTCAAACCCCGGCAATATGTAATCCAGAAGCCCTGAGTTTTGGGTCGACGTCGTCGACTGCACGACGATAAAGGGTTCTTCTCCGCTAGCCGCTCCTGCCGACAGACCAACGGCCACCACAGCTGCTCGAACGATATTCCGGATCATTTAGATCTCCGTTTTTTGATTAAGTGACCAGCCCACCTGCCAGATAACGGCGCGAGGCGTCGCTTTCGGGGGCATCCAGTACCTGTTTCGCTGCCCCGTGTTCAACCACATGCCCACCTTGCATCATCACAATATCGGCGGCCAACCGCCGAGCCTGCCCGATATCATGGGTCACCATGACGATACGAACCCCACGGGACGATGCGCGCAGTATCATGCGTTCAATCATCTGAGTGGCGCTGGGATCCAGCGCGCTGGTGGGTTCGTCCAAAAACAGCGTCTCAGGGTCCAGTGCCAGGGCGCGAAGTATGGCCAATCGCTGTGCCTCTCCCCCCGACAGCGATCTGGCAGACTGCCGGGCTTTTCCTTCCAACCCGCCTTCTCTCAACAATTCATCTATGCGCGATTTACGGAGGCCACGGGGCAAGCCTTGCCGTTTCAGAACAAAGTCCAGGTTTGCCGCAACCGATCGACGCAGCAATACAGGTTGTTGGAACACCATTCCTTGCCGAGTTTTATGTTCGGCATTTAGAACCACTCCATCCTGCCGCACAAACCCACGATCAGGCACGATCAGACCATGCAGACAACGCAGCAGCAGGCTTTTCCCGGACCCATTCGGCCCTAGAATCATGGTTGGCCCAGGACCATCCAAAGACAGATGTGCCACATCCAGCAATGTCTTGCCTTTACGGGAAATTCTCACCCCATCCACCGACAAGCAATTCGCCATGTGAGAGATCAGATCACGCATGGCGCAGCCCCTCTTGCTCAGCACGCAGGCTTAGCGTGCTGACCATAGCATTCACGGCGACAGCGATACCGATAAGGATTGCGCCAAGCGCCAGTGCTAACGCCAGATTACCCTTGGATGTTTCAAGCGCGATGGTTGTCGTCATCACGCGGGTGACGTGGTTGATGTTGCCACCGACAATGATCACTGCACCAACTTCAGCAATAGCGCGTCCAAATCCGGCCAGCAGTGCGGTTACCAACGCAAGTCTTGCATCCCACAACAAAACCGGCACTGAGGCCAACCGAGACACGCCCAGCGAGCGGAGCTGCTCAGAGTATTCCTCGGCCAACATCTCGACCACTTGCCGGGTCAACGCCGCGATGATGGGAGTAACCAGAACCACCTGCGCGATGATCATGGCAGTCGGCGTGTAAAGCAGTTCCAGCACACCCAATGGACCCGAGCGCGACAGCATCAGATAAACCAACAATCCAACAACAACAGGTGGGAAACCCATCAGCGCGTTCATTAGTACGATCAGTGCTCTTCGTCCGGGAAAGCGTGCTACCGCCAAGGCGGCCCCGACAGGCATACCAATCAACGATGAAATCAGCACGGCAAAAAATGAAACTTTAAGCGACAACAGCACTATCGCCCACAGCTCTGCATCCCCATTCAGGATCAGAAAGATCGCAGCCTTGAATTCTTCTGCAAATACCTGCATTTTACTCCGCCAGATCGATAATGCGTACAGAATGCGCGTTATTTCATAATAATACTAGCGTAGCTGCGCGCCAAGTACAGAAACGTTTCCGACACAATCAAAAGAAAACGCGGCCCCGAACGGAGCCGCGTAAAATCTCAACTGGAAATGGATTCAGTTCAGTGCCGCATCTGTGATCTGATGGGTCCAGGCGCCATCGGGTTCTTTGGTGATTGCTGGATTCTCTGCAGAAACTGCCGAGAGAAGCGTTTTGACTGTTTGTTCATAGTCGGCAGGGTCTAGCGATCCATCCGAGCCTTCGATCAACTTTGCAACTTCACCCATCATGTAGACCTGATGGTCCAACTCCTGCGCCCCTGTTTCATCGAATTCCAGAACGATTTCGGCCGCCTCCTCCTGATTTTCAGCCGCGTATTGCCAACCTTTCATCGACGCGCGGACAAACCGCTCCATCTTGTCCACAAATGCGGGGTCATCCAAATTTTCTTCCATGACGTACAACCCGTCTTCGAGCATACCGAAGCCCATTTGCAGATAGTTAAAAGTCACTAGTTCTTCTGGTGAGATCCCGGCCTGCAGGATTTGGCGGTACTCGTTGTAAGTCATGGTCGAGATGCAATCCGCCTGTCCTTGGATCAACGGGTCAGCCGAAAATGCCTGTTTCAAAACTGTGACACCGTTGTCGTCCGCGCCATCCGTTTCGATACCAAGGGAGGCCATCCAGGCATAGAATGGATACTCGTTCCCGAAGAACCAGACACCCATCGTCCGCCCAGGAAAGTCCTGGGGAGATTCCACTCCAGTTGACTTAAGACAATTGACTTGCAAACCGCCGGTTTTAAAGGGTTGTGCTATATTGACCAAAGGAACGCCACGTTCGCGCGCCGCCAACCCTGCCGCCATCCATGTTGTGATGACGTCGGCCCCACCGCCCGCGATAACTTGCTCCGGGGCGATGTCCGGACCGCCCGGCTTGATGGTGACATCCAGCCCCTCTTCATCATAGAAGCCTTTTGCCTCTGCCACGAAGTACCCAGCGAACTGCGCCTGACCGACCCATTTCAACTGCAAAGTCACCTCGTCCGCCGCCAGCGCTGTGCTGGCTGCCATAGTAAAAGCGGTGATCGCCCCGCTGAATAACTTATTCATCTTCATTTCTCCTAGTTGCTGTTATCGCCCCGTTTTTTTTGGGGTCTGTTAAAGTCTTGTTATCCGCGTTGCGACGGGTGCCAGAAGGTCACGGCCTTTTCGATCATAGCGACCACCCCATAGAACGCCGTCCCGGCCAGCGCAGCCACAACGATCTCGGCCCAGACCATGTCCAGTGAAAGTTGCCCAACACTGGTTGAAATTCGAAAGCCCATGCCGACGATGGGCGAACCAAAGAACTCGGCCACGATAGCGCCGATTAACGCCAGAGTGGTAGAAATCTTTAGCCCGTTGAAAATAAACGGCATCGCTGCAGGCAAGCGCAGCTTCAAAAAGCTTTGCCAATAGGTCGCCGCGTAGGTCTCCATCAGGTCGCGCTGCATGGCTGTGGCCTCGCGTAGACCGGCCACAGTATTCACCAGCATGGGGAAGAACACCATCACAACGACAACCGCGGCCTTCGAATGCCAATCAAACCCGAACCACATCACCAAAATGGGGGCAGTCCCCACAATCGGCAGAGCCGCAACGAAGTTCCCCACCGGCAACAACCCGAGCCGCAGAAAATCCCACCTGTCTACAGCAATCGCAACAAGGAAAGCAGACCCGCAACCGATGATATACCCGCTAAGCGCCCCTTTGATGATTGTCTGCACGAAGTCTGCCCATAGAATTGGCAAGCTGTCAGCAAAGCGCACTGCGATTACTGAGGGCGCAGGCAGAATGACAAGCGGCACGTCCAGTCCGCGTACCACCAGTTCCCAAATCCCAACGATGGTCAGGCCAAATATCAGTGGTGCCAAAAACCGCACCACCTGAGTATCCGCATACGGCCCGCTGGCCAGACGAGAGTTCAACCACCAACCGGACAGCCACAGAAGGATCGCACACAGAACTAGTGTCATTGCGCCATCCCCATCCGTCTGAGAACGGCCCGTTCGATCAGCCCCAGCAGTCCAACCAGGCATCCGGCCAGAATCGCCGCCGCAAACAGAGCCGACCAGATTTGCACTGTCTGCCCGTAATAGCTGCCTGCCAACAGCCGCGCGCCCAGACCAGCAACCGCCCCGGTTGGCAACTCGCCAACGATGGCCCCGACAAGCGAAGCCGCGATGCCAATTTTTAGTGATGTAAACAGGTATGGCATCGACGCTGGCAACCGCAGTTTCCAGAAGCCTTGAGATCGGCTTGCATTGTAGGTGCGCAACAAGTCCAACTGCATCGCATCCGGGCTGCGCAGGCCTTTGACCATGCCTACGACCACGGGGAAGAAGCTCAAATAAGCCGAGATGATGGCCTTTGGGATGATGCCCTGAATACCCACCGAATACAGAACCACAATGATCATTGGCGCCAGAGCGATGATCGGTATGGTCTGGCTGACGATAGCCCAGGGCATGACCGACAGATCCATCACGCGGCTATGGACAATGCCAATGGCCAACAGAATACCCAAACCGGTACCAATCGCGAACCCAAGCATAGTAGCGCTAAGTGTTACCCACGCATGATAGATAAGCGATCTTTTCGAGGTAATCTTCTTTTCAACCGTCGTCTCCCACAACTCTTCGGCCACCTGATGCGGAGCCGGCAGACGTGGACGGTCTTGCTCCCAGGTTTCGTCGATGGCGTAGGGGTTATCGATCACCAGCTCGAACTCGCTCATGTCGCGTCGGTCGACCGCTTTGGGTGGATCGACCTGCTCTCCAGCCCGTTCAAACTCGGTCAGGACGCCCTTGATGTTCATCGGCACGCTTGCGGCGTACCAGAATAGGATAATAACGCCCACTACGGTCAGGACGGCCCAAACAGCTCTGATCCCCGCACTAGTCATCGGCATGCCCTGCCCTCAGACCCTCACGCACGCGATGGGCCACTTCGATGAATTCCGGCGTATCGCGGATATCCAGGGGACGCTCCTTCGGCAGCGGGCTGTCGATCACATCGGTAATCCGCCCTGGGCGCGGGCTCATCACGACGATCTTGGTACTCAGGTAAACCGCCTCGGGGATCGAGTGCGTCACGAAGCCAATGGTCTTCGCTGTCCGCGCCCACAGTTCCAGAAGCTGCTCGTTCAAGTGATCGCGAACGATCTCATCCAAGGCGCCAAAGGGTTCGTCCATCAGTAGGATATCAGCATCAAATGCTAGTGCCCGCGCGATGCTGGCCCGTTGCTGCATACCGCCAGAAAGCTGCCAAGGGAATTTTCCACCAAACCCTTCTAGATCAACAAGTTCAAGTACGTTCTTAACGCGATCGTTTTGTTCCGCCGCCGAGTACCCCATGATCTCAAGCGGCAGTTTTATATTCTTGGCAATGGTCCGCCACGGGTATAGCCCTGCTGCTTGGAACACATACCCATAGGCCCTGTTCCGACGCGCCTCATCCGGGGTCATTCCATTGACGGTCAATGTACCCCCGGTCGGTGTTTCCAGCGCCGCAATGCAACGCAAAAATGTAGTCTTTCCACAGCCCGAGGGCCCGATGAAGCTGACGAAATCACCTTTATCGATCGTTAGATTAACATCCTTGAGGGCATGAACCGGCCCGTCGTTGGTTTGGAAGGTTAGGTCGAGATTTCTTGCCTCGATGACGGACTGGGTAGTGCTTTCAGTATTCATTCCATTGCCTTGAAAAGGTTTGGCTTTGGGTCACCCCAAGGACAACCGACGCACCTCAGACCCCCGTTGCCGGGATACCTGTCCGCTCGATCGGTCGTGGTGCAGTTAGTTCTTTCCACGTACTCAGTGCCCTATTCACGTGACCGTTTGGTTCGCGCGCTACAAACTCGCCATGACCTTCCTGAGTACGGATTTCCCCGTCATGTACGGCCACCTGGCCCCGCGTCAGCGTAAAGCGCGGCAAACCTTTGACCTCTTTACCCTCGAAAACGTTGTAGTCAATTGCAGACTGCTGTGTGTTTGCGCTAATCGTTTTTGTCTTTTCAGGATCCCAAACAACGATGTCTGCGTCAGCACCCACTAGAATCGCTCCCTTTTTTGGATAGCAATTCAATATCTTAGCGATATTTGTTGACGTAACCGCGACGAATTCATTCATGGTCAATCGCCCTGTGTTCACACCATGCGTCCACAGCATTGGCATCCGGTCTTCCAGCCCGCCGGTTCCATTCGGAATCTTGGTGAAATCCCCGACGCCATAGCGTTTCTGTTCGGTCGTGAACGCGCAATGGTCAGTCGCCACAACGCTTAATGTTCCTGAATGCAAACCGTTCCAAAGGCTGTCCTGATGCTGCTTATTCCGGAACGGAGGGCTCATGACCCGCCGTGCGGCATGATCCCAGTCGTGATGGAAATACTCACTTTCGTCCAACGTAAGATGCTGGATCAAGGGCTCGCCCCACACCCGCTTGCCTTGCATTTTAGCCCGACGAATGGCCTCATGCGCTTCTTCACAAGATGTATGCACGACATAAAGAGGAACACCGGCCATGTCCGCAATCATGATGGCCCTGTTTGTCGCTTCGCCTTCTACCTGCGGGGGACGAGAATATGCATGGGCTTCAGGACCTGTGTTTCCTTCGGCCAGCAGTTTGGCACTGAGTTCGGCGACCACATCACCATTCTCGGCATGCACCATGGCGATGCCACCCAGCTCGGCCAAACGCTTGAACGACGCGAAAAGCTCATCGTCATTCACCATCAGCGCGCCCTTGTAGGCCATAAAGTGCTTGAATGTGTTGATCCCACGCGTCTCGATCACCGTTTTGATGTCATCGAACACCTGCTCGCCCCACCAGGTTACAGCCATGTGGAAAGAGTAGTCACAGTTCGCGCGGGTCGACTTGTTATCCCAGCGTTTGAGCGCATCCAACAGGCCTTCGCCAGGGTTCGGCAATGCAAAGTCCACCACCATCGTGGTACCGCCAGCCAAGGCCGCCCGAGTCCCACTTTCGAAGTCGTCGCTTGAATACGTGCCCATAAACGGCATCTCCAGATGCGTGTGCGGGTCAATCCCGCCCGGCATAACGTAGCAGCCGGTTGCATCCAGTTCCTTGTCACCCTTCAAGTCCATCCCGATTTCGGTGATCTCGCCACCTTCAACCAACACATCCGCTTTGTAGGAAAGATCGGCGGTCACAACCGTTCCGTTTTTGATAACAGTGCTCATTTTAATCTCCCTGACGCGGTCTGTGCCGCTTGCTTCATCTGGCTAAAAATATCCCGGGGGAGTCGCCCAGTGGGCGACGGGGGCAGCGCCCCCTATTCCACGATCTCCGCCGTCTCGACGACCGCATGAAACAGGACATCCGCACCGGCCGCGGCCCATTCCTTGCTGATCTCTTCAGCCTCGTTATGGCTTAACCCGTCCACGCACGGGCACATGACCATTGCGGTGGGTGCCACGCGATTGATCCAACACGCATCATGCCCTGCGCCCGAGATAATGTCAGTATGGGAATACCCCAACCTATCTGCCGCATCCCGAACTGCAGCCACGCAATCGTCATCGAATTTCACCGGATCAAATCCGCCAACTTTCTCAAACTCGATCTGCAAGCCCATTTCTTCAACAATAGCCTCTGCAGCTATACGAAGACGGTTCTCCATATCCGTAATCACATCCAAATCCGGAGACCGGAAATCGACGGTGAATACCACCTTTCCAGGGATAACATTACGCGAGTTCGGATAAACATCGATATGTCCGGCCGCACCCACGGCATGGGGCGCGTGCGACCAAGCAATCTCATCCACCTTTTCAAGTATACGCGCCATCGCCAGACCAGCATTCTTACGCATCGGCATCGGCGTTGAACCTGTATGGGCGTCTTTACCGGTCACCGTGATCTGCGTCCAACTCAGGCCCTGACCGTGCGTGACAACACCAATATCCTTGCCCTGCGCCTCCAAAATCGGCCCTTGTTCGATATGTAGTTCAAAGAACGCATGCATTTTACGCGCCCCAACCTCTTCATCGCCGCGCCAGCCGATACGTTGGAGTTCGTCACCAAACTTCTTACCTTCGGCGTCCTCGCGATCGTAAGCCCAATCCTGCGTATGCATCCCCGCGAACACACCCGAAGACAGCATTGCAGGGGCATAGCGCGTGCCTTCTTCATTGGTCCAGTTCGTCGCTACGATGGGATGCTTAGTCTTGATAGCCAAATCGTTGAGGGTTCGAATGATCTCCAGCCCACCCAATACGCCCAGGACGCCGTCATACTTCCCGCCCGTCGGTTGCGTGTCCAAATGCGAGCCCACGTAAACCGGCAATGCGTCGGGATCAGTGCCTTCGCGGCGGGCAAACATGTTGCCCATTTGATCCACGCCCATCGAGCAATCTGCGTCCTCGCACCATTTCTGGAACAAAGCGCGGCCTTCGGCATCTTCGTCAGTTAAAGTCTGGCGGTTGTTGCCCCCTGCGACACCCGGTCCAATCTTGGCCATTTCCATCAGGCTGTCCCACAACCTGTCGCCATTGATCCTGAGGTTCTGCGCCGGAGCTGCCATTGAAGTTTTCCCTGTTGCTTGCGATTTGGCTCGCTTTTGGTGTCTTGATTTGACCATATGGTCAAACTCACGCTATCACGGGTTAGACATCAGTCAAGAAATTGCATGGTGCCGCCGCAATTTTCGGCATAATTAGCCCCCTCATGGCAAAAAAAGAGACACGCAGAAAACATGCCCAAGGATCGCGCCCCGACCCGAATTCAGAAAAAAAACCGCGCCGCGATTCTTGAGGCTGCCTTAAACGTGTTTTCTGCCCACGGCTTTCGTGGTGCGACTGTAGATCAGATTGCAACCGAAGCCGGGCTGAGCAAGCCAAACCTTCTATATTATTTCCCGTCGAAAGAAGCGATTCACACCGCCCTGCTGTCTGGTCTGCTGGAAACGTGGCTGGCTCCTTTGCACGATCTGGATTCTGACGGCGACCCAATGGAAGAAATCCTTTCTTACATTCGCAGAAAACTCCAAATGAGCAGGGATTTACCCCGCGAAAGCCGGCTTTTTGCAAATGAACTGGTGCAGGGCGCACCCCGTATTCACGACTCTTTGTCGAGCGACCTGAAAGACTTAGTGGACGAAAAGACCGCAATTCTAACCCGGTGGATGGATCAGGGCAAAATCGCGCGGCTGCATCCCTACCACTTGATTTTTTCGGTCTGGGCACTGACGCAGCACTATGCTGACTTCGACGTTCAGGTTCGCGCAATCTTGGGTGAAGAAGATCCTTTCGATGGTGCTGAACCGTTCATCGACACGCTTTATCGCAAACTGCTGACGCCATAGAAAAAGGGGCCTTCAATTGGCCCCTTTCGTTCTTTCCCAACGCATTATTCGGCGGCTTTAGCCATTGGGTTATTTGGATGCGTCGTCCAGTTGGCATAGTCGGGCTGCACTTCCAGCCCTGTGCGTGGATCGATTTCACCGGCCTTCATCGGCTCCATCGAAATACACCCTTCGACCGGGCAAACATCGACGCAAAGGTTGCAAGCCACGCATTCGTCATCCATGACTTCAAACACGCGATCTTCGGACATGGAAATTGCCTGATGGCTGGTATCTTCGCACGCCGCATAGCAGCGGCCGCACTTGATGCACTGGTCCTGATCAATCTTGGCCTTGGCCACATAGTTCAGGTTCAGATACTGCCAGTCCGTTACATTCGGCACCGCAAGACCCACGATCTGCGACACGTCTGTATAACCTTTCTCATCCATCCATTTGGACAGACCAGCAGTAAGTTCGTCGATGATTTTGAAACCATAGGTCATAGCCGCGGTGCAAACCTGAACGTTGCCACATCCCAACGCCATGAACTCTGCCGCGTCGCGCCATGTGGTCACGCCGCCAATACCAGAGATCGGCAAGCCGTGCGTTGCCTGCGCCCGCGAAATCTCGGACACCATCGACAATGCGATGGGCTTAACAGCAGGACCACAATAGCCGCCGTGACTGCCTTTGCCGTCAATCGACGGCTCGGGGCTGAACGTATCCAGGTTGACGCTGGTGATCGAGTTGATCGTGTTAATCAATGACACTGCATCCGCACCGCCATTCCTTGCAGCTTCCGCAGGTTTGCGAATATCTGTGATGTTCGGCGTCAGCTTCACGATGACCGGGCGGTCATAGTACTTTTTGCACCACCGCGTGACCATCTCGATGTATTCGGGTACCTGCCCCACGGCAGATCCCATGCCGCGCTCGCTCATCCCATGCGGACAGCCGAAGTTCAGTTCAATACCGTCCGCCCCGGTTTCCGCAACGCGCGGCAGGATTGCTTTCCACGCCTCCTCCTCACATGGCACCATAAGCGAGACGATCAGCGCTCGATCCGGATAATCGGATTTGACCCGCGCAATCTCTTCAAGGTTCGTCTCAAGTGGGCGGTCGGTGATCAGTTCGATGTTGTTCAAGCCCAGCAGCCGCCGATCCGCGCCATAGATCGCGCCATAGCGTGGCCCGTTTACGTTCACGACCGGAGGCCCTTCGGACCCAAGCGTTTTCCACACTACGCCACCCCATCCAGCCTCAAAGGCGCGGCGGACGTTGTATTCTTTGTCGGTTGGCGGCGCCGAGGCCAGCCAGTACGGGTTTGGACTTTCGATTCCCAAAAAGTTTGATTTTAAATCAGCCATTTATCCGGCCTCCCTGATGCAGAACTGCATCTTTATCTGTTGGTTTCACACGGTCAGGCTTGCGTGGATATCCATCGCGGCGTCACGACCCTCGGCCACGGCAGTCACGGTCAGGTCTTCACCACCCGCCGCGCAATCGCCCCCGGCCCAGACACCGGTCATCGAGGTTCGTCCGGCTCCGGTCACCGCAATCTTGTTACCATCCAGTTCCAGACCGTCTGGTGCGCCTTCCAGCTTCTGACCGATCGCCTTGAGCACCTGATCCGCTGCCAACCGAACGGTCTCACCTGTGCCAGTTAACCGACCATCGTGGCTGGACGTATACTCTAGTTCAATCTCAGCCGCCGACCCGTTTCCATGAACTGCGACGGGCTGAACATTGGTCATGATCTTAACTCCGTGCGAGGCTGCCAAGTCCTGTTCGTAACGGCTTGCACCCATGGCATCGCGATCGCGGCGATAAGCGATAGTAACATGCTCAGCGCCCAACAGTTTAGACTTTACCGCAGCGTCCACAGCAGTCATACCGCCACCAATCACGACCACATTGCGCCCGACCGGTAGGTGCGCCAGGTCAGAGGCCTGACGCACGTCCGAGATGAAGTTGACGGCAAACCGGACGCCTTCTTTTTCGACCCCTTCTGCCCGCAAAGCGTTCACGCCAGCTAGGCCAATGGACAAAAAGACTGCATCGTAATTCTCGACCAAGCCTTCCAAGGAAATCCCCTCGCCCAGCACCGAGCCGGTCTCGATTGTGATGCCGCCGATCTTCAGAAGCCAGTCAACCTCGGCCTGCGCAAAATCGTCAGTCGATTTATAAGCAGCGATGCCATATTCGTTCAGACCGCCGGGTTTGGGCTTGCTTTCGTGTATCACGACTTCATGCCCTAGCATTGCAAGACGGTGTGCGCAGGCCAGTCCCGCAGGCCCAGCCCCAACCACGGCAATGTTCTTACCAGTCGGCGCAGCCCGCTCAAAGGGATGATCCCCAGCAACCATGACGCTGTCCGTCGCATAGCGCTGCAGAAGGCCAATCTCGACTGGCGCGCCTTCCGCCGCCTCACGCACGCATGCTTCTTCGCACAGCGTCTCGGTTGGACACACACGGGCACACATTCCACCTAGAATGTTCTGCGCCAAAATGGTTTCACCCGCAGCTTCGGGTTGCCCGGCCTGAATCTGTCGCATGAACAACGGAATATCGATGTCTGTCGGACAGGCCGTCACGCATGGCGCGTCATAGCAAAAATAGCAACGATCCGCTGCCACAGCTGCCTCGTGCGCGGCCAAAGGTGGATGCAGATCTGTAAAATTCGATGTCAGCTCATCGCTGGAAAGCCGCCCGGAGACAATCCCGGAGACCATCTGGCCCTGTGCCATCGCTCTACTCCCTGTAGATATGTTTGTTATGCTCTCAGCTTGCCACAATCTAATTTTTTATCAATTGGTAAAATTCTTAAAATCGGTAAAAATCTGAAAAACAGCGTCGTTTCACATGGATTTTGGTAAAAATCGCCTGTTTTTCTTGCATCTAACGAAATCCAAGCGTTCAAGCATCAGCGGCGCGGTTCAAATCCGTCTTCATTTCCGCGGATTCAAAATTTTCTGCATCCGGTTTTGACGGGCACTGCGTCGTGCTGTAGGTCGAATGAAACCCGAGCGGTGCCGGTCAGCGGCCCCCTACCCGAAAGTCATCCGATGCAGGCCAACAATCCCAAGTTCAACATCGTCATCATCGGACAAAACAACCGGCTTCAATATGAGGCGCTATTGTTCGCGGCGTCTCTACGCCACAGCTCTCCGAATTTCGCGGGCCGATTGTTTGTGGCCGTACCGCAGCCCGGCCCTAGATGGCAGCAGGACCCAAGCATCCGAAATGAGGATTTGCTGAAAGCTCTACGACAGTTGGATGCAGAGGTATTGCCCTTCGAAAACCATGTATTCGGTCAGAGCTATCCGTATGGGAACAAGATTGAAGCACTGCGCGCCCTGCCCGAAGATGAACCCTTTGTCTTTTTTGACAGTGATACGCTGATCACTGGTGACCTCGACTCTGTACCTTTTGACTTCGGCCGCCCCGGTGCTTCGTTAAAAGTCGAAGGCACTTGGCCGAAGCCCACTCTCTACGGCCCCGGACTCGATACTATTTGGAGCGCCCTTTATCGCAGATTTGGGCTGGATTTCGAAAGCTCTTTGGACACCTCTCAACCCTTGGATTACTGGCGTCGGTATTTGTATTTCAACGCAGGTTATTTCTTCCATTCCTGCCCGCGGCAATTCGGAGAGCGTTTTCTGGAATACGCCCGAACAATCCGAGATGAAGAAATACCAGAACTAGCCGGACAGAACCTAGATCCCTGGCTAGATCAAGTAGCGCTGCCCTTGGTCATACATTCCTTTGGCGGCGGACGTGATGCGCTGCCCATTGGTCTTCTGGACGGTACTGTCAGTTGTCATTATCGCCTGTTTCCACTGCTCTATGCACGTGAGAGCGACCATGTGGTCGAGGTTTTGGAAACCGTGGTGGCCCCAAACCGGGTCAAGAAAGTTCTTAAGACGTACGATCCGATCAAAAAGTTGGTCCTTCAACGAAAGGGTCACAAGGTACGCGATTTATTCGACCGCAACAATCTACCTAAGCGCGAACAGGCTATTCGCAATACAATCCGAAACAATGGCCTATGGATGCGCTGACTGGGTCGTTGTGCAAACGCGTTCAATCGCTTAGAGATTCCGCGACTCACATTCGAACAGGAGATTGAGACGATGTCAGACGGCCCTACTTACGGTTTTGACACGCTGCAGATTCACGCAGGGGCTCGGCCCGATCCGGCAACAGGTGCTCGTCAGACACCGATCTATCAAACGACTGCTTACGTATTCCGCGACGCCGATCACGCGGCCGCGTTGTTCAATCTACAAGAGGTTGGTTTCATCTATTCCCGCCTGACCAACCCGACGGTTGCCGTTCTGCAGGAACGCGTCGCAACATTGGAAGGTGGCGTCGGCGCTGTTTGCTGTTCATCGGGTCACGCCGCACAAATCATGGCGCTTTTCCCGCTGATGGGTCCAGGTTGCAATGTAGTGGCCTCTACCCGCCTTTATGGTGGTACCGTCACGCAGTTCAGCCAGACGATCAAACGTTTTGGCTGGTCGGCGAAATTTGTGGATACCGACGATCTAGACGCAGTGAAGGACGCGATCGACGAAAACACCCGCGCAGTGTTCTGTGAATCTATTGCCAACCCCGGCGGATACGTTACCGATATTCGCGCTTTGGCTGATTTAGCAGACGAGGCTGGAATTCCGCTTATTGTCGACAACACTTCGGCTACGCCGTATCTGTGCCGCCCCATCGAACATGGCGCGACTTTGGTCGTGCATTCCACCACAAAATATCTGACCGGCAACGGTACTGTGACCGGTGGCTGCATCGTGGATTCGGGTAAGTTCGACTGGTCGGCGAATGGAAAATTCCCATCGCTGAGCGAGCCGGAACAGGCCTATCACGGTCTCAAATTCCATGAGACGTTTGGACCGCTGGCCTTTACCTTCCACGGTATAGCCATCGGCCTGCGTGACTTGGGTATGACGATGAACCCGCAAGCCGCGCATTACACGCTGATGGGGATTGAGACGCTGTCCCTGCGGATGGAGCGCCATGTCGAGAACGCCCAGAAGATCGCTGCGTGGCTCGAAGCGGATGATCGCGTGGAATATGTGACCTACGCAGGTCTGCCATCGTCACCCTATCATGATCGGGTCAAGGCGCAGTACAAGAAGGGTGCCGGCGCGCTGTTCACCTTTGCCGTCAAGGGTGGCTATGAAGCTTGCATAAAGCTGGTAAACGCTTTGGAGATTTTCAGCCACGTCGCCAACTTGGGCGATGCACGGTCGCTGATTATCCACTCTGCGTCTACCACGCACCGTCAGCTCTCACCCGAACAGCAAGAAGCGGCAGGTGCAGGGCCGGGCGTCGTACGTGTTTCCATCGGAATCGAAGACGCCAACGATCTGATCGCTGATCTGGATCAGGCGCTGGCCAAAGCTTCGGCCTAGGGCATGAGCGGGCACGACACCAACGATCTGGGTCAACCAATCGGCTTGCCGGTTTCGGGTGAGTTCCCTCGCCCGACTCCACCTTACACGCCGATGGAAGGACAGTATTGCTCTGTCGTGCCACTTGATGTGAACCGGCATTCGCCCGGATTGTTCCGGGCGTTTGCCAACGACACGGACGGTCGCAACTGGACTTACCTGCCTTATGGGCCATTCGGCAGTGAACAAGAATTTGAGGATTGGACGCGCGCCACCTGCATGGATGCCGACCCGATGTTCCATACAGTTCTTGATAGCAATGACACACCAGTCGGTATGGCTTCGTTTTTACGGATCAACCCCGCAGCGGGAGTGATCGAGGTCGGGCATATCCACTTCTCACCCCTGTTACAGCGCAGCCCGCAATCGACTGAAACAATGTTCCTCATGATGCGCCGCGTTTTCGACGAGCTCGGCTATCGTAGGTATGAATGGAAATGTGATGCACTGAACGCCGCGTCCTGTCGTGCAGCTGAGCGGTTGGGCTTTTCCTTCGAAGGTATCTTTCGTCAGGCCACTCACTATAAAGGTCGCAACCGGGATACGGCGTGGTATTCAATTCTCGACAGTGAGTGGCCCCGTATTCGCAGTGCGTTCGAGGCTTGGTTGTCTCCGGACAATTTCGATCAGACGGGCCAGCAACGAGTACCACTGAAGGCCCGTGCTGCGGGTTAGTCCGAAATTCCGAATTCCATCGAAACGTTAACAGAAACCGAAATCTCGCCTCCTGCGACTGGTACATTGCCTGCTTCAGACATTGCCATGGCACGCATCTGCGGTGCCGGATGCACGCCGCCGACCTGCTCGTTGATCTTTTGAACACCGCCCAAGGTCACATTGGCCGCCTGCGCAAGTTGCTCGGCCTTCACGGTCGCCTCGGCCACAGCCTTGGCACGCGCCTGCGCCTGTAGCGGCGCTGGATCTTGAACACCAAAGCTCAGCCCGCCAAAGTTGTTGGCCCCATCCTGAATAACCGCGTCCAAAATTGAACCAAGCTGAGTCAGATCGCGCACACGGACCTGAACGTTGTTCGAGGCAACGAAACCGGAAATTTCGGGCCGCTCACTGCTGGAATTGTTGCGCCCGGACCAGACCGGAGACAACGACAAATCGCGGGTCTGAACGTCTCGTGCCTCAATCCCCATATCTTCCAGCCGTTTGAGAATCTGCGCCACTGCATCGGATGTTGCCTGCATCGCATTCGATGCCTGAGAATCTTCGTTTGTCACACCCAATGTGATCGTCGCCATGTCTGGCGCAGCTTGAACTGTTCCGACTGCGTCCACGGTGATGCGACGTTCTTCCGCATGGGCTATACCTGCTGCGATCACAGCCATCGCAGCGGCCAAAAAAGCAATTTTCTTCAACGTCTTCCCTCCCGTTTCTTCACGTTCAACATGGGGCTGCCATGGCCTAAGGAACAAGGGGAACGCCCGGCTTTTTCTTTCCCTCGGCGGGATCCTGCTTTAATGTCAGTCTGCGGACGGAAACCCGTTTGCATTGATGCTGACAATTATGGTTCCTCGGGAATATGAAACCCGCCTTTGCGCTGTCTTTTTCTGCAACTGAAATTTCTGTGCACCATCAATCGGATGACGATTGGTTTTGCATTGGTGAGGTTGCTCTGGGCGCACAAGATTTGAATGAACAGCTACATGCTTTGCGCGACAAGGCCTTTGCCTTGGAAAACAACCTTAACTGTAAACTTATTATCCCTTCTGATCAGGTTCGTTTCCTGTCTTCGGAAACGAACGGGCAATTGCCCGGGGAAAGCGTACAACAAGTGCAGGCTGAGCTGGCCGAGGCCACACCTTATTCAATCGATGAGCTTGTCTTTGATTCTGCTACCATTGGATTCACCGCTTACGTGGCCGCTGTCACCAAGCAGACATTGGACGAAGCCCAAGATTTTGCATCCGAGCACGGGTTTATTCCCGTTCAGGTAACAGCAAAAGCTGATCCTGACGTTTTCCCAACAGAGCCACAGTTTTTGGCGCCTGAAAAATCGACGCTAGTGGTCGAAGCCGCTGCCGATAAAGCACCTTCTGAGGCCACGGATCCGTCCCCTAGTGCCCATCCTATTGCCGATATCTCACCGGTAGAGACGTTCAAATCTGCGCCAGAATCGGGCGTACCCGCCAACGCGACCGCAAAGCCAAACGCCAAGCGCTACGCAGTTCCGGCGGCAGCTGTTTTTGCCGTTGCCGCAGTACTAGGCGTCTGGGCGCTGACTGGGTCAGACCCCGCTGAACAACCCATCCCACAAACGATTCAAACCGAAGACGAAACCGCAGCACCAGAAGTTGACACCGACACAGTAACAGCGGTTTCACCAGAAACTGAAACTCCCACGACAAAAACACCTGAAGACACATCAGAGGTTGCATCCAGCCAAACAGACGAAGCTGTTGCGCCTCCAACTGATTTATCGCCTACAGACGCTGCAATCCTCGAAGCGTTGAACATCGCGCCAACAGTGGTTGACGAGATTTCTGGCGACTCTGAACAACAAGAGCCTTCATCGGGAACTGACGTTTTCGTTTTCACGCCCGATCCATTGGTCGCCCCGCCACTTGCCCCCGAAGATGAACCTTATCTTGCGTCCGTCGATAACTCGGATCTGTCGAACGACGCGATTGCGCTTCCACCAAGTGAGAGTTTCGCCACAGACGCCCCATTTGAACAGGTCGCGCTGCCCAGTGCTGCCGGCACCCGGTTCGAATTGGATGATCGTGGTCTAGTCACGCCCAGCGTCGAAGGTACGCTTAACCCAGCTGGGGTCATGGTGTTTTTAGGGCGACCGTCGAAAGTTCCGCCGGAACCGCCCGTGCGGTTCGAAGAAGAACCAACACCCGAGGGATCCTCGGACAGGCTGGCTGAATTGCGCCCCAAACTCCGCCCCAGAGACCTGATCGAACGGTTCGAGCGTCAACAACTGGGTGGTCGCACACGTGAAGAACTTGCGGTTCTCCGCCCCAAGGTGCGCCCCGCATCCCTGCAGCAAGAAGAAATCGACTACACGCCAACTGCTCTTGCCGTGGTCCGCGTCCCGCGCCCGAAATCCCGTCCGGCGGGGATAGCGCCATCTCCTGGAACCCAAACAGCCAACCTGGGGTCGACAGCCGCAATTGCCCAGGACGAAGCCGGGTCCTTCCAGCCAAGGGCTGTTTCGCCCAAAATCCCATCATCTGCGTCAGTTGCACGGCAAGCGACAATCGACAACGCGCTGAACCTACGCAAGCTCAACTTGATCGGGGTTTATGGTACACCTGCCAATCGCCGGGCCTTGGTACGTTTACCCAGCGGCCGCTATAAAAAGCTGAAAGTCGGAGACAGGCTGGATGGCGGCAGGGTCATCGCGATTGGCGATACTGAGTTGCGGTACCAGAAAAAAGGTAGGAACGTGACCCTGCAAATGCCGCGGGGATAAGTGCACGGGCGGCTTGCCCGCCCATACAACTTCATGTCACGCTATCAAGCTGCTGAAATTTCGCCGCTTTCAATCTGTTCGCGCTCGATAGATTCGAACAGCGCCTGAAAGTTCCCCTCACCGAACCCATCATCGCCTTTGCGCTGGATGAATTCGAAAAAGATCGGCCCGATCACGGTTTTCGAGAATATCTGCAGCAGGATTCTGGTCTCGCCGCCGTCCAGAACCCCTTCACCATCGATAAGGATGCCGTGTTTCATCATCCGGTCCAGCGGTTCTTCGTGATCAGCAACACGATCCTTGGACATATCATAGTAAGCCTGGTTCGGACCCGGCATAAATTTCAACCCCTTCTCAGCAATCGCGTCGGTCGAGGCATAAATGTCCTCACTGCCCACCGCGATGTGCTGAATACCCTCGCCCTTGTATTTGTTGAGGTAGGATACAATCTGCCCAGTCTCCCCCCGATCCTCGTTGATCGGGATGCGAATACGTCCGCAAGGAGACGTCAGTGCGCGGCTATAAAGACCAGTATATTTGCCTTGAATGTCAAAGAAGCGGATTTCACGGAAATTGAACAGCCGTTCGTAGAACGCAAACCATTTGTCCATATTTCCGCGGTAGACGTTGTGGGTCAGGTGATCGAGGTAGTAAAACCCATCGCCGCGCGGCTTGGACTGTGTCGTCCAGGTGAATTCCTGGTTATAGGGCGACACGTCGTGGTACTGATCGACGAAGTAGATCAACGAGCCGCCAATCCCCTTGATCGCAGGAACATCCATGACCTTGTCCCCCGCGTCATATGGCTCAGCACCATTGGACACGGCATGCTCATAAGCTTTCTGGGCGTCCACAACACGCCAGCCCATCGCCGATGCACAGGGGCCATGTTCTTCGGCAAAGCGTGCAGCGAAACTCTCAGGGTCGGCATTGAGGATGTAAGTCACGTCCCCTTGCTGCCATAACTCAATCGCTGGCTTGTCTGTATGGTGCGCCACTATTTCAAAACCCATCTTGCCGAACAGGTCGCGCAATTCCTGCGGATCGGGATGGGCAAACTCCACAAACTCAAACCCGTCCGTGCCCACGGGGTTCTCTTTGCTAATCACAGATTTCGGTGCGTTATGAGGGAAAGGGCCCATGGCGGTTCTCCTAAAAACAGGAATTTCTTTGCTGATTCAAAAATACTCCTTATCTAACGCTGTTTCTGCGCATAGTTTTGCTGTAAACTACCCTTGAGCGCGCAAACCCCGCACCGTTTCGACATTTTATGGAGAAATTCCGCATATGCTGGATTCCACCGACATGCGCCTGCTGTCTGCCCTGCAGGTGGACGCTCATTTAACCGCGCATCAACTGGGCGAGATGTTGAACCTTTCCCCCAGCCAAGCCGGCCGTAGGCGGCAACGGCTTGAGGCCGAGGGCTACATCACTGGATATGCCGCACGGTTGGACCCACTGAAACTCGGGCTACATGTTCAAGGATTCGTTCAGGTGCATTTGGGGACACACGGCCCAGAGCAATCCGAAGGATTTGCCCGGATGGTAAATGCGAGGCCCGAGATCACCAGCGCTTGGACGATGACCGGAGAGGCAGACTATCTGCTGCACGTCTATTGCGACGATCTAGCCGCACTCAATCGCTTGCTTCATCAGGTGATACTGCCGCATCCTGCGGTGGCACGGGTTCAAAGCCAGATCGTGATGGATCAACTGAAACGCGACGCCCCTTTGCCCACCTGACCTGATCGAAAGGACCGACATGGACGATTTCCTCTACCAGGCTTCGATCTATTTGGCTGCTGCCGTGATCGCCGTGCCGTTGTCGGCCCGTCTGGGGTTGGGGTCCGTGCTTGGTTATCTGGCCGCAGGGATCATTATCGGTCCAGTGTTCGGCCTTGTCGGAGCAGAAACGGAAAGCCTGCAACACGTCGCCGAATTTGGCGTGGTCATGATGCTGTTCCTTATCGGGCTAGAACTGGAACCACGTGCCCTTTGGGATATGCGCGACAGACTTTTAGGTCTGGGCGGCTTGCAGGTTGGGTTATCGACCGTTGCGATCGCCTGTGTCGCGATGTATGCCAATCATCCTTGGTCGGTTGCTCTAGCTGTTGGATTGACGTTGTCGCTGTCCTCGACGGCTATCGTACTTCAAACCCTGTCAGAAAAGGGGTTGATGCAAACGAATGGTGGTCGCGCGACATTTTCGGTGCTGCTGACGCAGGATATTGCCGTCATCCCAATTCTGGCGCTGCTTCCTCTGCTGGCGTTACCTGCCTTGCCACATCTGGAAGCTGACGGGTCAATCGACCGGGGCGTGAAAGATCTGCATGACACCGCGCATCACAGCCTGTCCCTAGTCGATGGGCTACCCGGTTGGGCCGTCACACTTGTTACAATCGGCGCGATTGCCTTCGTCATTCTTGCCGGTGTTTACCTCACTCGCCCACTATTCCGTTTCATCCACGCAACCCGCCTACGCGAGATGTACACCGCGTTGGCTTTGATGATCGTGGTCGGAATTTCTTTCCTGATGACCCTCGTCGGCCTTTCGCCCGCTTTGGGCGCGTTTCTGGCAGGCGTTGTTCTAGCCAGCTCGGAATTCCGGCACGAAATGGAAAGCGATCTTGAGCCCTTTAAGGGGCTGTTCCTGGGTTTGTTCTTCATTACTGTCGGCGCAGGAATCGACATCGCTTATTTCTTCAATGACCCGTTGGAGCTGATTGGGCTAGCACTTCTTGTAATCCTTACAAAAGGGATCATCCTGTTCTTAGTCGGACGTGCGTTTAAGCTTCGCGGGCGGGACCATTGGTTGTTTACTCTCGGCCTCGCACAGGCCGGTGAGTTTGGCTTTGTCCTGCTGGCTTTCTCCACGCAACAGAACGTCATCCCGCCTGACTTGTCGCAGAAATTGCTTATGATCATCGCCCTTACGATGCTGATCACGCCTCTTTTGTTCATAATTTACGACCTACTGTCACGGCGGATCGGCGAAGGGGCCCCGCAGGTGGAACCAGACGAGATCGACGAGAAAGGCCCTGTGATCATCGCTGGAATTGGACGTTTTGGTCAAATCGTGAACCGGCTGGTGCGCGCCAGCGGTTTCAAAACCATCGTTCTAGATCATGATATCGAAACTATCCAACTGATGCGCCGCTTTGGCGTGAAAGGCTTCCTGGGCGATCCGACAAGGCCCGAATTGCTGCGCGCAGCGGGGCTTGATAAAGCCGCCGTTCTGGTTGCTGCGATGGACGACCGCAAGACTGTGACCCGTTTGGTCAGCTTTGCACGACGCCAGCGCCCGGACCTACACATCATCGCCCGTGCGCATGACCGCACCCACGTGTATGAGCTATACCAAGCCGGTGCCAATGACATCGTGCGCGAGATGTTTGACAGCTCACTGCGCGCTGGACGCTATGTGCTCGAGAATATCGGTCTCAGCGAATATGAGGCCGCGCAAGCCGAGCAGACCTTCTACCACCACGACCGGGCCTCGATCCGGGACTTGGCCGAGCTTTGGATACCCGGCATGCCGACGGCTGAGAACAAAAAATACATTGAACGTGCGCAGCAGTTCGAAAAGCAGCTCGAAACCGAGCTGCTGGAACTGGCTGAAAAGCATGCCCAGAAATCTGCCTGATCACGAATGCAGATCAGTCAGATTTTGTTAGCTGTCCGAAACTCCGGCCTCGGCAAAGGTTGCCATACCCGAATGGCACGCAACCGCGCTTTTCAGAATGTTGATAGCCAAAGCTCCGCCCGAGCCCTCGCCCAGTCGAAGACCGAGGTTCAACAAAGGTTGCTTGCCCAACTTGTCTAGTACTGCTCCGTGCGCACCTTCCGCGCTTTGGTGACCCGCAACCGCGTGGTCCAACGCTCCGGAGGAAACATCTGCCAGACAAGCTGCTGCCGCCGAGCATATGAAGCCGTCCAAAATGACTGGAATGCGAAGAACGCGCGCGGCTGCGATGGCTCCGGCCATAGCCGCGATCTCACGACCTCCCAAACACCGCAGAATGTCCAACCCATCTCCTGCATCTGAATGCAGCGCGACCCCGTCGGCTACAACGCGGGTTTTGTTGGCCAATCCAGCATCATCCACGCCTGTGCCACGCCCGGTCCAATCTGCCGCTTCTCCGCCGAACAAAGCGCAGGCAATTGCTGCGGCCGGGGTTGTGTTGCCAATCCCCATCTCGCCAACCACCAAAAGGTCTGCCTTGGTATTGACGGCATCCCAACCAGTGCGCAGAGCCTGCAGCAACTCGTCCTCGGTCATGGCGGGACCGACCGTAAAGTCTGCGGTTGGGCGCTCCAGCTCCAAAGCATGCACATCCATCGAAGCACCCGCAGATTTTGCCAACTGATTTATCGCGGCGCCGCCGTGTTCAAAGTTCATCACCATCTGAACAGTCACTTCCGGAGGAAACGCCGATACACCCTGTGCCGTGACGCCATGGTTTCCTGCAAATACAATTACCTGCGAAGCGGTAATCTGAGGGCGGGCATTCCCACGCCAGCCCGCATACCAGATCGCCAAATCCTCAAGCCGACCCAACGCACCTGGCGGTTTGGTCAATTGCCCGTTGCGTTCAGCTGCCCCTTGCAGGGCGGCACCATCCGGACCCGGAGCTTGGCTAAGGGCGTCGCGGAAGGATTTCAGATCAATAAGTTCGGGCAGCATTCAAAGCCTCATTGCATCAGCGTGGTCCTGTGTGTTTAACCGAAGTGTCCAGTCCAACAAGACCCCGAAAGGCGCGGGAGTGCACAAAAACGACACCAAACTGTTTTCCGTATGGGATATTCCCCTAGCGCTAGTCCTGTTAACCCGCCTGCCCGTCCCCCATCTGCCAGACAGGGTCTTTGCGCGGCAGGCTGCTGCCGCGTGGGCTTTTCCGGTGGCTGGACTTGTGGTGGGCCTTCTGGCCTGTAGTGTCGGTTGGGGCGCGATGGCTTTCAATCTGCCCGCAATGGCTTGTGCCGTTCTTTTGGTTTCAGTTCTGGTTATAACCACAGGCGCCATGCATGAAGACGGTTTGGCCGACACAGTTGATGGTCTGTGGGGCGGCTTCAACCCAGAGCGCCGGCTGGAGATCATGAAAGACAGTCACATCGGCACCTATGGCGTTTTGGCACTGATGTTTTCGCAGCTTGCACGGGTCGTGCTGATCACGACGCTGTTAATGGCCGGTGCCTATGCCGCAATCCTTGCTGCCTGCGTCATGTCCCGCGCGTTTATGCCGATTTTGATGACTGCCCTACCGAATGCACGAAACAGTGGTCTCAGCCATTCAGTCGGGGGGCCAAAAGTTGTGACGACAATGACAGGTTTAGTACTAGCCTTGATCTGCGCCGTTCTTCTGATGGGAGCCAGTTCTATTTGGGCTGCGATAATGGCTGCGCTGGTTGTAGCCGGGCTCGCCGCGACAGCGCGCGCAAAGATTGGTGGTCAGACAGGTGACATTCTGGGCGCAACGCAACAACTGGCAGAGCTTGCATTTCTTTCCGCAGCAGTAGCTGCGCTTTAAGATGTCCCCCCTGTTTCGATCTTAATTGTGTCCCCGCAGTGCTTGCAGTGTACCGCATCTGGATCATGGCGATAAAGACCGCAGTTGGGGCATTTGTGACGTACCTTCTGCGGCATGAAAATCGCCTGCGCCAAACGAACGAACAAAGCCACCCCAACAACCATTATAAAAACGGAAAACAACTTACCGCCGGGCGTCGCCAAGGTGATATCACCAAATCCGGTTGTGGTCAGGGTCGCCATCGTAAAGTACAGAGCGTCGATATAGGCATGTTGACTATCGTCGGGTATGAAAAACACCAGCACTGCGGTGGACGTTGCAAATACGAATACAAGAAGATTAATGGCCGCAATGACGGCATCCTCGTGCGTTCGAAAGAACTGACTGTCACGCCGCAAATCCCTTAGCAGGTGATAGGAGTGGATCAGCCGCAAAGCGCGAAGAATTCGTACAAAAGCCAAGTTTCCGGGCAAGAACGGGTCAAGAAGCAATGATGCGATCACGACTATATCTGCCAGCGTGTATATTTTGCGCAGCAGTTTCCAACGGTCCTTCGCAATCCACAGGCGTGCCAAAAAATCCAGTAAAATAACAAAACCAACACAAATGCTGGCAATGGTGATACCCGGACCATGCGGTACGTTGGCCGTAGCCACGAAAAACACGATCGAGGCAGCATCAAACAAAATCAGGCAATAACGAAACCAGACCGAAATCGGATCGTGCGCGACGTACAGAAACTTAACGGCTTGCTTCAATCTGACCATGCATCCGCCTCTAGCTGTTGGAAAATTAACGGTAAACGCGGATTTCACCAAGAGCAGACACAAAAAAGCCGCTCCCTTTCAGGAGCGGCCAGAATTTCCAATTTCAACACGATCAGGCAGCGCGCGAGGTCAGAACCTCATCTACTTGTTTTGCTGCCGAAACCTCTCCCGCACCAGACACCGCGGCCACTTCGCGGGTCAGGCGTTCCAGTGCCGCTTCATATAGCTGTCGCTCGGAATAGCTCTGCTCGCGTTGGTCGTCGGTACGGTGCAGGTCACGAACCACTTCAGCGATTGAGATGAGATCGCCTGAGTTGATCTTTTGTTCGTATTCTTGCGCCCGACGAGACCACATGGCGCGTTTTACCTTGGCCTTGCCCTTCAGTGTTTTCATCGCTTGGCTGATAACATCAGGCGAGCTAAGCGACCGCAGGCCGGATTCGGTGACCTTGTTCGTCGGCACCCGCAGGGTCATCTTGTCTTTTTCAAAGGAGATGACGAACAGCTCAAGCGAGTATCCCGCGACTTCTTGTTCTTCGATCGAGATGATCTGACCCACGCCATGCGCAGGGTAGACAACATAGTCATTCGGGCGGAACTCAAGCTTTTTCGACTTAGACATACAGGTTCATCCTTAGTTACAGAGCAAGATGCGGACGACAAAAGACCTTGCCGGAGCTTTTCTCGGCTCCGTCAGGCGGCTATTTTGTCACAAAATCAGAACTCCAAAGCAATCATACTTACGGAGTACATCCCCATCTCGTTCATCGTTCAGCTTAGAATTATATCACAAAATTGCGGCACTTGAAAGGTCACGCCCGTTTCCGGACGCAAAACTGTATGTTTTTCAAAGCACTGCAAGTTGTTTTTGCATCTGAACTAACAAGTTCAGAGCGCGAATCGCTTAGCCACCTTCGCCGGGCGCTTCCGAGAAATACTTCTCCATTTTACCCTCTTCGCCGTCGCGTTCTTCGGCCTCGGGCAGCGGATCTTTCTTGGTCACGATCACCGGCCACATTTCCGAATACTTACGATTGAACTCGACCCACTGCTCCATACCCGGCTCAGTATCGGGGCGGATTGCGTCAGCGGGGCATTCGGGTTCACACACGCCACAGTCGATGCATTCGTCAGGGTGAATGACCAGCGTGTTCTCACCTTCATAGAAACAGTCCACCGGGCATACTTCAACGCAATCGGTGTATTTGCAGCCAATGCAGTTTTCGGTGACGACATAGGTCATAGTTGGAATCCCATTTGCGGTTTGGGCGATTAGCTAATCCAGTATTACGACCTCTTCAAGGTTGATCAGCCCTCAGAAGTACGAGAAAGATCAAGCGCGCGTCGATCTTTCTTAGTCGGACGACCTTTTCCCTCGAATCCTGGGTTTCTGGGCGGCGCGTCCTTCTTTTCCGTCAAATCGAAGTACAATGTCTGGGCCTCGGTCGCCGGACCACGGCGTTCTCCCAGTTTTTCGACACGTACAACGCGTACAACCCGCCCCTGTGGAAAGGTCAGAACGTCCCCAGGCCCCACCGGCTGTGCCGGTTTCAGGACCCTGTTTCCGTTCAGCCGGACATGGCCACCGCTGACTTGTTTGGCGGCCAGGCTGCGGGTCTTAAAGAACCGCGCCTGCCACAGCCATTTGTCGATCCGCAGCTTGGCCTCGGCCATCGGCGCTTAGTTACCGTCCTTCAAACCCATAAGCGCAGCTGCGAACGGGTTATCCGGATCGATAGCCTTTTCTTTCTTGGGCGGACGTGACGAGAAGGATTTAGCCCCTTGCGGCTTACCACCCTTCTTACCCTGCGGCTTGCTGCGACCGTCCTGAGGCTTGCCGCGAGGTTTGCCTTTGCCCTGACCTTGCCGCTGTTCGCGGCGCGGGCCTCGGTTCTGCTGACGTTGGCGACCCCAAGTGAAGGTATAGAAAACTTCGGTTTCGGGTTCATCGGACGCCGGGGCCTCGGCTGCGGCCTCGGTGCTTTCGGTGGCCTCGGCTGTCGCCTCGGCGGGTGAGGCAACCTCTTCCGCTACCGCTTCTGGTACAGTGGCATCTTCGACTGAAGTTTGCTCAGTCGCCTCTACAGCCGGCTGTTCGACCGGTACGGGTTTTACTTTCTCACGCTCACCACGTTCAGCTTTGTAGCCAAGCCCCTGCATCAACTCGGCGAATTGCTCCAGCGTCATACCGGTGATCGAAAGCATGTCGGGTTTGGCTTCGAAACCGCCACGACTATCTTCGGCACGCAACATGTCCGCCAGACGTTCCAGCATATCGATACGGATCGAGCGTTCGCCCGCATCCCGGTATCCGCACATGGTGTCGTAGCCTTCGGGCGCGTCCTTGGCGACCGGTACAGTTACCAGACCCGGAGGCGGTGCGTCAGGAAATTCCTGCAGTCCGTTGGCGAGTGCCCACAAAACCAGACGTAAGCGAGTCGGTGCGGGCTTCAACAGCAGCGGCATAAAGATGGTGAACTGACCGAACCGGATGCCGTGCTTGCGCAGAGCGCCGCGGGCGTCCTGATCAAGATCCTTGACCTCCTGCGCGACGCCTGCTCGGGGAAGCACACCCAATGCCTCGACCATGCGGAAGGCAAAGCCCTTGGCCAGTCCGCTCAACTCTTCGTCCCGAGACAGATTCAGTAGCGGTTCAAAAAGCGCAGCAATTTTGCGATCAATGAAATGCTGTAGACGACGCTGAACTTTCTGTTCGACATCTGGGCCTGCGGCCTCATCTACAAAAACTTCGACCATCGGCTTGAGCGGCTCGGCCCCGGCAACCAGTTTGCCGACGGCATATTCGCCCCACATCAGGCCACCCTGATCCGTGAAATCAATTTCGGTATCGGGCGCATTATAGAAGCGGTCGGCGCGCAGATGGAATTGCGGCGCGAGTGCTTGCAGAGAGGCCGATTTCAAAGCTTTCGCCTCGGTTCCTTGCGCGCTTTTGTCCGGGCTAAACCGGAACCCTTCCAGACGACCGACGAATTCGCCTTCGACGGTCACTTCACCCTTGTCATTTACTTCGGCCAAAAGGGCCTCCTTCTGTTTGAGCCGGCGCAGCAACACAGATGTGCGCCGGTCCACAAATCTTTGCGTCAGTCGGTCATGTAATGCGTCCGACAGCCTGTCTTCTACAGTGCGCGTTTCGTCACGCCAATGTGATTCGTCACGCACCCATCCGTTTCGCTGCGCAACATATGTCCAGGTGCGAATATATGCCAACCTTTTGGACAGTGCATCAATATCCCCATCAGTTCTGTCGATATGGCGGATTTGCCGCGCCATAAAATCATCGGGGATCGAACCGCGTTCATGTAAGTGACCATAGATCACTTCCAACAAACTGGCATGCTCAGCATGACTGATACCACGAAAATCGGGGATTCGGCACACATCCCACAGCAAACGAACAGATTGAGGGTCGCTGGCGCGGGCTGCAACCTCGGTCACTTGCGATAGGGATTTCAGCGCATTCAGGTCATCGGCTGGCCGGGCCTTGATCAGGTGTTCGTCATTTGGGCTGACTTCAAGCGAGTCGATCAGTGCGTCAACCGAACCGAACTTAAGGGCGGCATTCCGCCAGTTCAGCTTTTTCATCGGCGTGAAACGGCTGTCCATGATCGCTTGCGCCGCACCCTCGTCCAAAGGCGGGGCTTCACCAGTCACGCCAAAGGTACCGTCGGACATGCCGCGCCCAGCCCGGCCCGCGATCTGGGCCAGTTCGTTTGGTGCAAGAGGGCGCATCCGGCGACCGTCGAATTTACTGAGTGATGAGAACGCCACATGGTTCACATCGAGGTTCAGCCCCATGCCAATGGCATCAGTGGCGACGAGATAGTCGACTTCTCCATTCTGATAGAGTTCAACCTGCGCATTTCGCGTGCGCGGGCTGAGTGCGCCCATCACTACAGCGGCCCCGCCCTTTTGACGGCGCAGCAACTCGGCGATGGCATAGACGCTATCCACCGAAAATCCGACGATGGCACTGCGCGCGGGCATGCGACTTATCTTTTTGGACCCCGAATAGACCAACTGCGACATGCGTTCGCGCCGAACAAATTGAGCCTCAGGCACCAGCGCCGCAATCGGGCCGCGCATTGTGTCGGCACCCAGAAACAGCGTTTCGCTTGTGCCGCGAGCACGCAATAGGCGGTCGGTAAAGACGTGTCCACGTTCTGGATCCGCGCAGAGTTGTATTTCATCTATTGCCACGAAATCCGCGCCCATTCCTTCGGGCATCGCCTCGACCGTACAGACCCAATATTGGGTTCGCGCTGGCACGATACGCTCTTCACCCGTAACCAGCGCAACGACGGACGGGCCGCGAACCGCGACGATCTTATCATAAACCTCACGCGCCAGCAGACGCAGCGGTAGGCCGATGACACCGGTCCGATACCCCAGCATCCGCTCAATCGCGTAATGAGTTTTACCTGTGTTTGTTGGGCCAAGTACGGCCACGATTCGGGATGACCCGCTCACCTTTGCCCCCTGCCCCGGTTCTTAGAGGGTCGCGCCCTCGACCTGAGGCTTCAGTCGATTCACAGCATTGGTTACTTCTTCGTGGTGGGGATGTATAGCCAGCGCGCGCTCATAGGCCTCAAGCGCTTTATCCGGCTGTTCGACAATCTCAAAAATCAGGCCCAGCCCATAGATGGCCTCGTAATTATTTGGGTTCAGCGTCAGTGCGTGTTCAAGATCGGCAGCGGCCATGCCAAAGCGGTCCATTCCGAAAAACGCAGAGGCGCGCAAATGCCAACCTTCAGCAAAACCAGGTGCATGGTCCGTCAAGGCCGTTAGGTGCTCAATCGCGGCTAACGCGTCCCCGTCATCCAACGCCTCACGCCCACGCTCCAACAGCAAATCGGCCGAAGCCGAACCCGATTGCGCCCATAGCGCCTTGAGCTGCCTGTCGATGCCAACCGCCTGCTCAGGTGTGGATTGAGCCAATTGCATAAGCAGCGCCGACTCATCCCGCGAATCCGCTTGTTGCGCCGTAGAACTGGCGGAAAACATGACCGTGACAAAAAGTGCCGCGACGGTACGTTTGAGATTGATGATTGCAATGCCCATAACAATGTTCAGTGTAGCGTTGCGACCGGGGATGTCCATTCTTGGCGCATAAACAAAATGAGGAATACCATGAGCGACATTCTTGAAAAAGCGGCGGCGGCGCTGAACGAAAAGCTTGCCGGCGGCGACTTCGACGCTTCGGCCAAGTTTGCCATCTCGGATCTGGGTGCAATCGTGCTGGACGCGGATGGCGCGCGCGTCAGCGATGACGACGCTGAAGTTACCCTGACCGCAGACGCCGATACGTTCGAGCAGATTCTAAGCGGCGACTTGAACCCCACCGGAGCATTCATGTCCGGCAAGCTGAGCGTTGACGGGGACATGGGCATTGCCATGAAGCTCGCCTCGGTGCTGGCCTGATGGAGTTCTCGCCGGCCCCTTTCTATGAAGACGTGGCCGGCGGACCGGCCGGTGGTGCGGCCCATTGGGTAACAACAGCGGATGATACCCGAATTCGCGTCGGCCACTGGCGCCCAGAGGACGAGACGAACGGCACGGTTATGATGTTTCCCGGCCGTACTGAATATATTGAGAAATACGGAAACGCGGCAAGTGAATTTGTCAGTCGCGGCTTTGCGTTTTTGGCAATCGACTGGCGCGGTCAGGGATTAGCGGATCGCCTGCTGGAAGATCCACGCGTCGGGCATGTCGATCAGTTCATCGATTATCAAAAAGATGTGCATGCTACGCTGGAGCTTGCGGAACACTTAGGCTTGCCAAAACCGTGGTATGTAATCGGCCATTCGATGGGCGGAGCGATTGGCTTGCGCGCGGTATTAGAGCGCGATTGCTTTGCTGCCTGTGCCTTTACTGGCCCCATGTGGGGCATTTTCTTTACAACATTGATGAAGCCGCTCAGCCGCTTGACCGCCTATTGGGGCCCTCGGGTTGGTTTAGGGGAAAAAATTCCTCCGACAACATCTTTGGAAAGTTATGTTGCTTCGCAACCTTTCGAGGGCAATATGCTGACACGCGATCCAGCGATGTTTCAGATGATGAAAGATCAACTTGAAGCTTATCCCGAACTGGCTCTCGGCGCGCCTTCGACAATATGGCTAAGAGAAGCGCTGGATGAATGCGTTTGGCTCATGGATCAAACTGCGCCCACGATTCCCGCTCTGACTTTTCTGGGAAGCCATGAACAAATAGTAGACCGCAAGGCCATCCGAGCGCGAATGGCAAACTGGCCCAGCGGGATTTTGGTCGAAATCCCTGACGGTGAACATGAAGTGCTTATGGAAGCGCCCGACGTTCGCGGCCCTGCTTTCGAACAAATAGCGGCGCATTTTCTGGCCGCGCAATGAGACACCTCTGCCACGACCGAACAGAGTAGCTGAAGAAAACCTCATGCAAAGGCGGCTTGTGATCTAGGCCGCCCGCGCCTAGATGTTTGCCAAAGCAGATTTTCCGAGGTGATCCATGCGCGACCTTCCCTTTCCCGTTCGAGACGCAAACGCAGCCGGAGGAACCGGCGATCTTGGTAACCTACCGGAATGGGATTTAACCGACCTTTACTCCTCGGAAGAAGCGTCCGAACTGGATAGGGATCTGGAATGGCTAGAAGGTGAATGCGCATCCTTTGCCTCCGACTACGAAGGCAAACTGGCCGATCTGGATGCTGCCCGACTGCTGACCTGCGTTCAACGCAACGAAAAAATCAACTCGATTGCCGGTCGCATTATGTCTTTCGCTGGTTTGCGTTACTACCAGCTGACCACCGACGCTGATCGCGCCAAATTCCTGTCGGATATGCAGGAAAAGATCACCGTTTTCACGACACCGCTAGTTTTCTTCACGCTTGAGATTAACCGCATCGACGACGACGCGCTCAAGGCGCATTTCGATGCGAACGCCGATCTGGCCCGGTATGAACCGGTATTCCGCCGAATCCGAGCAATGAAACCGTACCAACTGTCTGATGAGTTGGAAAAATTTCTGCACGATCTGGGCGTTGTCGGGGACGCTTGGGAACGTCTGTTCGACGAAACAATTGCCGGGCTGACCTTTACCGTAGATGGCGATGAACTGAATATCGAAGGCACCCTGAACCTTTTGACGGAACAAGACCGCAGTAAACGCGAAGCCGCCGCGCGCGAACTGGCCAGCGTGTTTCAAGACAATGTCAAAACTTTTGCCCGCGTTCACAACACGCAGGCCAAGGAAAAGGAAATCGTCGACCGCTGGCGCAATATGCCGACCGCCCAGACCGGTCGCCACTTGTCGAATGACGTTGAACCCGAGGTTGTCGAGGCCCTGCGCGAGGCGGTTGTGGCCGCCTACCCCAAGCTCAGCCACCGGTATTATGAACTGAAACGAAAATGGCTAGGCCTGGACGTGATGCAGGTTTGGGACCGGAATGCTCCGTTGCCCATGGAAGACACCCGGATCGTCGGCTGGGACGAAGCCGAAAAAACGGTGATGGATGCCTATAACGCGTTTGATCCCCGCATGGGTGAAATCGCCTCGCCCTTCTTCTCGAAGGGTTGGATCGACGCGGCAGTGAAACCGGGCAAAGCGCCGGGCGCCTTTGCGCATCCGACTGTGACTGACGTTCACCCCTACGTGATGCTAAACTATTTGGGCAAACCGCGTGACGTGATGACTTTGGCTCATGAGCTGGGCCACGGTGTGCATCAGGTGCTGGCCGCGGGTCAGGGAGAGATGCTGTCCTCAACCCCTCTGACATTGGCCGAAACAGCGTCTGTGTTCGGTGAAATGCTGACCTTCCGCAAGATGCTGGATCAGGCTGAAACCCCCGAACAGCGCAAGGTTCTGCTGGCTGGCAAAGTCGAGGACATGATCAATACAGTGGTTCGCCAGATCGCTTTCTACGACTTCGAATGCAAGCTGCACGCCGCACGGCGCGAAGGCGAACTTACCCCGGACGACATCAACGCCTTGTGGATGAGCGTTCAGGCCGAAAGCCTTGGCCCGGCGTTTGAATTCATGGAAGGGTATGAAACCTTCTGGGCCTACATCCCGCACTTCGTCCACTCGCCCTTCTACGTCTACGCCTATGCGTTTGGTGACGGCTTGGTGAACGCGCTCTACTCAGTTTACGAAAGCGGTTCAGAAGGGTTCGAGGACAAGTATTTCGAAATGCTACGCGCCGGTGGGTCGAAGCATCACAAGGAACTGCTTGCTCCGTTCGGATTGGACGCAAGCGATCCAAAGTTCTGGGACAAGGGCCTGTCGATGATCTCGGGCTTCATCGACGAACTGGAAGCGATGGAAGGCTGATCATTTCTGTTTTTTGGTCGTCAGAAATACGGCGGCCACTATCAAGACGGCGCCAAGGGCTGCAATCGGTGTGATTGCGGCCCCCAAAAACAAAGCAGAGTTGATAAAGGTAAAAACCACGGAAGCCGCGAACATCAAGGTCGCCGTAAGTGTGGAAACCCGCGCGGCGGCCTCATACCACAGATAATACGCCAGCGCGGTTGGCAATACGCCCAGCAGGATCAGGAATACAACGTCATCCACCGTTGGCACCTGCAAGGAAAACGCTGCCAACGGAAGCAGCAAAACGCCAGAGCACAGGAAGATGCCAAACAGGAAATTGAGCCGCTCGCCGGTGGATTCCGAGTAACGCATGGCCCGGCTGCTTGAGATCAGAAACACAGCCCAACTCAAGCCAGCCCCGATTTCCAGCAAGTCACCGAACAAAGGCTCTCCGCCCCCTTGGAAGTCCTGATAGACCGTTAGAAACACGCCTATAATAGCTAACGCGGTGGCCAGAACGTCGGTTCGTGTGATCGGGGTATCAGCAAAGAAATACAAGAACACCAGAACAAAAAACGGCGCGGTGTTTTCGAGAACCATCGCGTTTGCAGCACCGGTATATTCCAGCCCGATGTGGAACAGGATATAGTTGACCACCGTGGACAGAACGGCCAACCGAAAATTCCAATCCCCCAACCGGATCGACACGGAAACCCGCATCACGCGCAACATACACCAGATCGCAAGCGCGGCGATAAACAGGCGCGTCACCGCGATTTGTAACCCGCCCAAATCGCTGGTCAAATAGCGTACAATGACGCTGTGCGTTCCCCAAAGGAATGCCGCCAGAAACCCCAGCACCATTCCGTTTTGCAGAAGTTTGGCACCGGGCATCCTTTTACACCGCTTACTTCAACTGACTGTCTTTGGATCCGCGCCGGTTGATACCTGCACGTGCCTTGAAAGCTCCGTCCCGGTCCTGTTGACAATCCAAGCACAACTTAACGCCCGGCAGCGCTAGACGCCGCTTTTCGGGGATCGGCTCTTCGCATTCGGCACAATGGGTCAAGCTTTCACCCACCGGGCGTTTTTGCGCCTGCATGCGGGCAAGTTCGTCCGAAATAGACGCTTCGATTTGCTCACTCACTGCGCCGTCACGCGCCCAACCGCCTGCCATGGTTTCCCTCCTGATCAGGTGCCCATCAGATTAGACCGCCTGCAAGAGGCGTGGCAAGTCAGGGCAATGGCGCTGCCCCATCAAAGACTCGGTCGATCATCTCTTGTGTCCCACGCGAGAATTCCAGAGGGCATGGATACTCCACCCCCTCACGGATCGATCGGCAAAACGCCTCGACCTGCAGCTTGTAGTGATCGTCGCTCGGGAAGCGAGTGACTTGCACCTCCAGCCCCGGACGATGCAGTTCCACACGCGCTTCGCCAAATACTCGCGCATTGAACGGAGCCGACAGCCGAATAACGCCCCCCTCGCCATGAAACACCATTTCCTGATGTGGATGCATACGAATCGAGACATAGCTGTAATAGGTAAAATCCGGGAATTGTGCGCGAATTTCCGTGAAAGTGTCGATCCCCTCCTCCCAACGGATCGACGATTCCACCAAGACCGGCTCCTGACCTGACGCGAACCGGGCGCCGCCGATCACATACACGCCGATATCGCGCAGCCCGCCACCACCGGTCTCGGCCCGATTGCGGATGTTTGTGGTGTCAGAGCGGTTGTCAAAGCTGAACGCGCCCGTCACATGCGCCAGTTTGCCGATGGCTCCGTCGTTGATCAGCTTCCGTACCAATTGCCACTGCGGGTGATGCACGATCATATATGCCTCCGCCGCCAACAGTCCTGTCTCGTCACGCTTTTGGATCAGCGGGGCAAACTCGGTTGCTGTCATTGCCATCGGCTTTTCGCACAACACATGTTTTCCGGCTTCCAACGCCTTAAGGCTCCACTCTACATGCATATGGTTGGGCAGCGGGATGTAAACGGCCTCTATCTGAGGATCCACCAGCAGCGCTTCATAGCTGTCATAAACTGTCAGATCGTGGCAGATAGATTGAAACGGTTCAGCTTTGGCCGCGCTGGAAGTTGCCAAACCGGCGAGTTGCGCGCCATGGGCGGCGTGAATGGCGGGTGCCATGTGCTGACGCGCAAACCTAGCTGCGCCCAGAACACCCCATTTAACCGGTTTGTGCATATTCTCCTCCGATATCTGTGATTTAGCAACGAATCCATCCGTTATCGCTAACAAGGCATCTTTATCAGGCAAACGGCGTTAAGCTAAGCATTTCTGAACAATACCCCTCAGTCACCTACGCGCTCTAGCTGCGAGGGGGTAAGAATGCGCAGAAACGAGTACCCAATCGAGACGCTTTTTATCCTCGAATTCGAATTTCGTGATCCGTTTCCATTCTCGCCTCGTAAGACCTGTAACGCCAAAACAGAGAGCGGCTGCCTCAGCCCGTTCGTAATTCAGGGCGTAAACCAGGGTGGGAGACCAAAGTTATGACAGATACTATGCCAGATAAATTGACCATTACCGGAACAGTTATTGATGCGAGCGGCCTTCCTGGCACGTTCGATCACAAGGGTGACGATTACGACATTTTGCGGGAAGCAGTTATCGCTGCGGGACTCGCCGACGTTTTAGACGACCCGCATCAAGATTTAACCGTTTTTGCGCCCCGAGATTCCGCGTTCATTGATTTGGCTAAAGGGCTGGGTTTTGAGGGCACCGATGAACCAGGCGCGCTGAATTACATCGTCGAAGCTCTCACGCTTTTGGGCGGCGGAAACCCAATTCCGCTTCTGCAGGATATCCTGTTGTATCATGTCGTCCAAGGCGGATTGACCGTATCAGAAGTTCTTGATGTAGCAGGCGACGGCTCGCCGATTACGACTTTGTTGGGCGAAACGCTGAACTTGAATCTGGAAACCGATCCACCAAGCCTTGCCGACAAAGACACTGGCATCGACGATCCCGGCCTTGTAAAATTCGACACAATCGCCTCAAATGGGGTCATTCACGATCTGAACGGTGTGCTGCTACCAGTTTCGGTGTCGAGCATTATTACCCAGAAAAACACCGACTTCATCATAGGGGATGACTCGGGTGAGTTCCTGTTCACCGGTCGTGGGCAAGACTTCGTCCAAGGCGCCGGCGGTAGAGACGTTATCAATGTTGGCCGCGGAAACGACGTAGCCTTGGGAGGCGATGGCAACGACGTAATATTCGGCGGTCGAGGTCACGACACCTTGGAGGGTGACGACGGAAACGACAGGATGTTTGGCGGTCGCGGAAAAGATACCCTGCGGGGTGATGACGGGAACGACAAGATTTTTGGCGGTCGCGGAAAAGACTTGATCGATGGTGGTGCCGACAATGACAAGCTCTTTGGCGGCCGTGGACAAGACACCTTTTTCTTCGAAGACGGAGATGGTCGAGACAGGATCGTTGATTTCAGAATCGGAAAAGACACGATCGATCTGAGCGGGTACGACGGCATTGAAAACTTCGGAGATCTCGAAGACCACATCTCTGGGTCGCGCTTCCGAGCGAAAATCGATTTGGACGATGGAGACAGCATAACTCTGCTTGGTGTCAACGCGAACAACCTATCGGAAAGCGATTTCATTTTCGCTTAAATGCAAAAAGCCCGCCATGATCGGCGGGCTTTTTTTCTTATTTGGGCTTTAAGCTACGCCAAGCATACCCTTTTCGCGGGCCAGTTCGCGCATTTTTTTCTGCAGCTTTTCAAACGCACGAACTTCGATCTGACGAATACGTTCGCGGCTGACATTGTACTGCGTGCTCAGCTCTTCCAGCGTTACTGGCTGATCCATCAGGCGGCGCTGAGTGAGGATGTCCTTTTCCCGATCATTCAGGACGTCCAATGCTGCCGCCAGAAGCTCGCGCCGAGCATCCAGCTCGTCGCGGGCTTCGTAATCACCCGCTTGGTCGGCGTCTTCGTCCTCAAGCCAATCCTGCCACTGCATGGTGCCTTCGCCTTCGGACCCGACGGTCGCGTTCAGCGAGGCATCGCCACCGGACATCCGGCGGTTCATGCTGATGACTTCTTCTTCAGTTACGCCCAGGTCATTGGCGATCTGTTTGACGTTCTCGGGTCGCAGATCACCCTCTTCCAGCGCACCGATGCGTGCCTTGGCCTTGCGCAAGTTGAAGAACAGCTTTTTCTGTGCCGACGTCGTGCCCAATTTCACCAGCGACCACGACCGAAGGATGTATTCCTGAATCGAGGCACGAATCCACCACATCGCGTAAGTCGCCAGTCGGAAACCTTTTTCCGGGTCAAACCGTTTAACCGCCTGCATCAAGCCCACGTTGGCCTCGGAAATAACTTCAGCCTGCGGTAGGCCGTAACCGCGATAACCCATAGCAATCTTGGCAGCCAATCGCAGGTGCGAGGTGACCATTTTATGAGCCGCTTCAGTGTCTTGCTCTTCCACCCAACGCTTGGCGAGCATGTACTCTTCTTCTGGTTCCAACAACGGGAACTTGCGAATTTCCTGCATATAGCGGTTCAGACCGCCTTCCGGCGTCGGCGCGGGGAGATTTGCGTAATTTGCCATGTTTCATGTCCCTCCGACAAATGTTTAAGTCGTTAACATGGATATGGGAGGTCTTCCCAATCCGTTCAAGAGGTACCGTTAACAGTTTGGAATTAACGACAGATAAAGGAAACCTAAGAAAGTCTTACTCACGCAACTTTGCGCATTATGTCAGTGGCGCTCGTAGCTGTTCAATGAGTTTTTCCATATCTTCCGGCAAATTGGCCTCAAATCTCAGGTTTTCACCTGTAACTGGGTGCTCAAATCCCAACACAGCCGCGTGTAGCGCCTGACGCGGAAAAGCGCGCACCTCCTCAGCGGTGGTCGCGCTAAACGCCTTGGCGGCAAGTTTACGTTTCCCGCCATAAACCGGATCACCTACCAACCCGTGCCCGGCATGCGCCAAATGAACGCGAATTTGGTGCGTTCGACCAGTTTCCAACCAGCATTCGATCAAAGCCAATCCTGCGGGGTTTCCAAAGGTCTCGACCACACGGGCGCGGGTTACGGCATGACGACCACCGTGGAACAACACCGCCTGTTTTTGCCGGTCGGCTTTGTGCCGCGCCAACTGCGTGGTCAGGCGCATAATGTTGCCGGGCTCAAAGCTGACCCCTTTCACACCGCGCAAGCGAGGGTCATTTGCATCCGGCACACCGTAACAGATTGCGCGGTAGTAACGCTCGACCGTATGCGCTTCGAACTGAGCGGCCAGACCGTGATGCGCTGCATCCGACTTGGCCGCAACCAGCAGGCCGCTTGTTTCTTTGTCGATGCGGTGGACAATTCCGGGGCGTTTAACACCGCCTACCCCAGACAAGTCGGCACCGCAGTGATGCAGCAGCGCATTCACCAGCGTCCCGTTCGGCGACCCCGGCGCGGGATGCACAACCATCCCGGCGGGCTTGTTAACGACAATCAAGTCAGCATCTTCGAAGACTACCTCGAGAGGAATATCCTCGGGGCCAATGTGACTTTCCTCGGCCTCAGCTACCGTAATGGCAACCAGCGCAAACTCAGCCACTTTGGCCTTGGGGTCGCGTGTCTCGGCGCCATTGACCTGTACGGCGCCTTCTTCGATCAGCTTTACCAAACGTGTGCGCGACAGGTTTTCCTCGGCTGGTACATCCCGCGAAAGCGCCTTATCAAGACGTGGCGGCGGATCGGCCGCAATCTGAAACTCAATCTGCCGGGTGCCCATGACTGTCCCTTCCGAACCCCAAGAACCGCAGGAAACGCCACAGCTTCGCCTGCTGCGGAGAATGGTCATGCTGTTGACCGCGGTGATGATTGGCGGGGTTCTAGTGACATTCGCACTGATTGTCATCCGACTATCGGATAGAACACCAACCCTGCCCGATCAAGTTGAGCTGCCCGATGGTGCCAAAGCACAGGCCGTGACCATCGGGAACAACTGGTATGCCGTGGTGACGAACGACAATCGCATTCTTATCTTTGACAAGACGACTGGCCGCCAACGCCAGGAAATCAACCTCAATCCCTGAAGCTTAACCTTCCAGAGCCATCCGAAAGACGACTTCTGAGGCTCGGCGCAAGGCGTCATATTCTTCTGGGGTGTCTCGGCGAAATTTTTGGTCTTCCTCGCTCAACTCAACCGGTGGAAAAAGCTGCGATTGGTCAGGGAAAAATTCCTTCTGAAAAGCGACATCTTCCATTGCCATGTATTCATCTAGCCATGCACGTTCCTCTGGTTCCAGAACGTCGTATCGCCTGACCATTACAGGGTCATCAGAAACACGCCGACGCAATCGCCTACTATTTCTTCGCCCCATAGCACGAGAAACGATCCCAAAGGCTTCGCTGGCGGCGCGTGATTGTGATGGATTCGAAGGCCTGTTGATCACTTCGCCTTGAGGCAATGAAACATCAATGCGCGACAGGAAGTCTTCAACAACGTGCCCGTTCAACATTTTCGAGCGGTCGTAGAGAAAAGGAACAACCGTGACACCCGGAAAAGCTTCGCGAATTCGAGTCATCTTGGCCGCATAGGAAAGAATGGCGGGGTCGTCCTTGATCTTGGCCAACCTGCCTCGGACATATTCGGATGCACCAACGCCCAGCCGTCCATTCTTGGCGCGTTGCTTATAGTCAGCCTCAAAAAAATCCGAATACCGACGACAATAGAAAGTGATCTGCAACTCGCGCGAAGGGATTTCTGCAAAAACTTGCGCCAGCTTTGTTAAATTGCAGGAATAAAACATCTCAGAGGACACAAGACAGGTCCGATCACGGTGCGCCTCATATTCTTCGGACATCAACATACGGAACGGATCCATCGGATCGTTACCTTGATTGATGTGAAAAGCGATGATGTTGTGACTAATTGCGGGCCGTCCGCTGCCTTCCAATCGGCGACGACCGGCCTCCATGTAGTGTAACCCAACGTCAGACAGAGGGGCTTTATTCTGACGTACATAGCCCTGTAACGCAGTCGTTCCTGTCTTGGGCATGCCAATGTGCAACCAAAGCATCAGACGCTCCCCGATTGAGGTTTGAACTCACTCATGCTTGTTGGCTGGCCTCAAATTCTGCCGTCATCTGCACCATGAGCTCTTGCATCTCAGGCTGCTCGCGTAACTCAGCAATCTTTTGTCGGTGAAGGTCGCATGTAATGTGGTGTAACCGAGCCGTTTCAGCGTCTGAAAGCATCTCGTAATAATGTTCACGCTTGCGATCTAATACAGCGTCGATCGAGCTGTCTGCTTCTGCATTCTGGTTCATCATATTCCAATATTCCATGCCAAGGCTTTCACCCAAATGGTGGGCCCGCCCGCGCATTTTTTTAACCAGATAGCTTTCGCAAGATTTCAGCGCATAGTGATTGACCTGTACCAGGTCATAGCCGACGGAATCCCGAGCAGAACGCCAGCTTTTGGTGAAGTACCGCTCTGGCATCAATTGCCCTGACCCGTTGTACCAATGGCACTCTTCCATGGTTTCGACGGTAGCACGATGAGGTCTGTGCACACCAAGCCTATCCCACAACTCGCGCTGGAACATTGTTTTGAATCCCCACGCTTGTGGTGGGCGGTGAGCTTTCTCCCGAGCAGCCCTGAGAAACTGATCTGACAAAAACCTGTCTTCATACCGGACAACGCCGGCATTTCCAAACAGGCGCCACGTCATCGAGATCGTCTTCGCATCTGGAATAGCTTGTGTCAGCGCCCGCAGAGTGTTGTCGCCAGTTTTGATATTGATGTGCTCGTCTGCGTCTATCACGACGACCCAGTCGTTGGGGCGCGCGATCTCCATCTTCAGGAACTTTTTGTATGCACGTTTTTGTGGACTCGACTGGCGGCGCGAATTGTTGTCGACATGGGTCAGAACACCCCTGGCGTCGAGCCTTTGGAGCAATTCATGCGTACCGTCCGTGCAGTCATTGGTCATAACAACCATCTGGTCCACGCCAATCGCGCGATTATGAGCAACCCATTCAAGAACAAAAGGGCCTTCGTTCTTCATGGGGGTCACGCTGATGAAACGGGGAGCCTGATCGGACACTTTTTGAACCTTGTAACTTACCACTTTTATTTTCTACATCCGAAACTTGGCGGTTTGTTTCGGTACACCTACCAGGATTAATAGCCCCTGCTCGCAAGAACAATCCACAGTAGTTTGGAATTCTGGCTCTGTTCTCATCTCGCGCGCGCCAATTGGTTTGCAAATCGCTTGAATGGTGGAAACAAGTCATGTGCTCTTTGAAGGTACGGCCTCGCTTTAGCTTTGTTCCCGCGCCGAAGGTAAATTTGACCTGCCTCGCCCTGTATTGCGGGCGTATTCTCGTCTAGGTTGGCAGCCTGAATAATCTGGTTCTGCCCTTGTTCAACCGCACCGTTCCTTTCCAGGTACTTCCCCATAGCAAAAATCAGAAACGGGTTTGCTGGGTCACAAGCCAAGGCCCCCGACATCGTCATCCGAGCTCGGGACAGATCCCCGTTCGCCTCATACAGCTTGGCAAGCCGTTTGTGATAAAGAGGATTTTCCGGCCAGGCAGATAAGGATTTTCGTATGATATCTATCGCCTGCGAAATGCTGATTGCGTCCAATTTCCAGTTCAACATCGCTTCAGCATTCACCACCCCCGGATCATCAGGCTCAGTGCTCGTCAGCTGACCAAAACTATCACGCAACCCTTCCAAACGGGACCGGTCATCGGAAAATCTGCGAGCCTTTTGATCTAAAGACAATTCAGACCAATCCATTAACACGAAGTCAAAATTACAGGGCTGCCGAGCCAATACTTTGTGCTGAACCAAATACAGGTTGTTAAAAGGAGGGAAGCGTCGCCGCCTAAGTTCTCTCTGCAAACGCCAATCCGTCGGCGGAAACAACCGTGCAGAAATTTGATCGCGGTACAGCATGCGTGAGCCAAGCACCACGACATCAGGGCGTAACGGTTTGCCCCAAAACGCCCGCGCCAATAGCCGGGTAGCCGACCAGCGTTTCTTTTGGGCCCCTAATGCAGCGGCCCGAACGGCCAATAGAACAGCGAAATCCTCGGGCCAAAGGTTGGAATTTTCTAACCCAATTTTCGCCATTCGCTCGCTTTCTTTCCACTTTGAAAGGTAAAAGCAATTCAATGCTTGCAATAGCGGCATAAACGCATTGTCTGCGTTATCGTTCAGGACCTTCTGACCCAATTCATAGGCTTGCTCAATCTGATCCTGTGCGCACAAATATTGCGCAGCTTTGGCATAAATATGCGCCGCTTCAGAGACATTCAAAAAAGCCTCAGCCCCCTTTGCCACACGTTCGATCACACAAGCGTTTGCCGACGAAATCTCGCATTCAGTCAGGACATCCTTAAACGCCAAGCGTTGCCGCCCCGATATCCGGGCAGCTGCCATCGAAAAAGCTGAAATGTAAGGCGCAATCACCTGCTCCGCCCGGGACATCGTATAAAGCTCGAGAAAATCGCGTTTGGCCCTCGTCATGCCTGACACGTCCGCAATATCCGACATCTGCAAAAGTTGCGGATATTTTTTCTGGAATCGGGCAATCAATTCAGGCTGATCGGAAAACATGATGGCCGTTTTCCCAGCGGATTTCTCCAGATGCGCTTCGTACAGTTCTTCGGGTTCGATCTTGGCAGGCCAGGTCGTATGTTTCCACGGCAACCCATTCAAAATGTCGCCGCGTCTGATGTGATAGGCTGACACCCCCAGCCCCGACAACTTGGCGTCTGCGCGTTCCATGACGCCGCGGATTTCACTCGTGAACCCTACACGGTGGATGAAATCTCTGTATCTGGGGCGGATCGCCTCAATATCTTCCCACGGGAAGGCCAGAACTTCGAACCCCTCCTCGACAAGTACCGAGCGGCCCGCGTCAAGATGCGCAACCAAACGATCCGGCGACTGGTCGCGCTGAAAGGCCCAGATCGGCAAAGCGTTTCGGTTGAGATCGTCAAACTCTTTGCTGCTAAGAAAATGCGCGTCCATCCAATCTTGCGCAAACAACTCCTCCGGATGATCTAGTTCCGGTGCGTCAGCGCCTTGAGGAAACCAATTCACCTTGTAGCCTGTGCCAAAATCCTCAGCCAGCCGGATGCACGTCAACATCATCAGCAAGCGCGCGCCCATTCTGTCTTTGCGCTGGCCGATAAACACGCCTTTTGCGGAACTCATGTGTCCCCCTTAGCCTCGGCCGTTGCTGCGCGGCGCAGCGCGCGAAACCGTTGGCGGGCCTGTTGCACAAGTTCGGGGTGGCGCTCACCCGCCTGCGCTTCGATAGCGCGCATAACCATTGGTAAACGGCGTCTGGCCCGCATCATCTTATAGAACTCATCCTCATTGAGCGTGCCGTTCATCGCGTTTTGCATAACCGGCTTCAATATACCGAGCTTGCGAAGCATCGGAGCAGCGAAGTGGTTGGAGAACCAAGTCTTGAGCAATACCACGTTCTTACCTTGCAGCCTGCTCACCTGCTGCTTGTCCAGCGCAAAGAAAGGATCATAAAACACGTAAGCCTTGGCCGCTTGTTTTACAGTTTGCGCCCCATCGCTAAGGGGTAAATCCCAGTCTTGGACTCTACCAAAGCGATATCGGGTTTCCCAAGGCACCAGACGTTCATCCAGAGAAGTTTGCGGGTTAAACGCAACGACGTTCGCACCAGGCACCAGTTCGGAAAAGGTTAGCGCGCCGAATCCCCCCATAGAGGCGCCGGCAAAGACAACCTGCTCAAATTGTTTGAAAAAACCTTCGTCCGCGCGACTTTGAAAATACGATATGATCTCTGGATCGCGGTACCAAGCCTTGGTTCGCGCGAAAACTCCCATGTGGGACCAGCCTTCGTCACGAAAGAACTTCCATCCCCACGGCTCACGCGCGAAAGACAAATCATTGGCGTTGGCAATATTGTCGAAGCTTACAACCAACTGCGACGGTGAACGCCGGTGGAACAGCACCGAGTGCCGCTCAAGCTTTTGCAAAAACCCCGAACCATCACCGCCAGGGTACAGCTCGACAAACCAAGGAGGAGCAGGATCCGTCAGAATACGCTCATACCCCGTCTTGCGGTCGGGGTGATCGGGTTTAAGCTGCTCTTTCGAAAGGTCGTCTGCCATGTTCTTCAGATAAGATTATCTGCCAACCACATCCGAAAATCTACCCAGTCCGGACGCATCTTTATCTCAGCTATCTTGGCCCTGTGCCAGTCGCAGGCCCCAGCGTGCAATTCCCCCAGTACCGGGTCTGCCTTAAGTTCAGCCAACAGCGGTGCTGCGCGCCGTGCGATGGGCTGAATGGATAGGTCATTTTCCTTGTTGGCGTTCATGTCCTGCCAATACGACTGCCCTTGATCCACTCTGATGTGGTTCGTCCGCCCCCGGTCACGCTTGATCAAAAACCCGTCCAAAGATCGAACAGAATAGTGGTGCAAACGCCCAAGTGAATGGTCAAATCCTCTCCAGGCCCGCCACCCGACTTTTTCAGTAGGAAACAACTTGCCGCTGGCGTCAGACCAAATAATCTCGTTCTCTTTGCCTTCTTTAATCCCTTTCGGGCGGTGCGGACCAAAGCGTGTGAACTTGCCATTGTTCCGAAACAGCGTTTTCAACCCATACGCCCGCCCCGAGTGATACGGGAATTCCTGATCGCCCATCGAGAAGACATCAGTTACAGGCTTGTCTTCGAAACTGATATTCCCAGAACTTCCAAACAGTTTCCAAGCAAAAGAAATCGCATCCACCGGCTGACCCGCACGGTGCTCGACCTCGGCAATCAGAGCGCCAAAACTGTTATCTCCATGCCGAATATTCCAAAACTCATCCACATCGAGGCACAATAGCCAATCGGCCTCTTTCACTTTTGGCTGACGCCGAGCACGACGAAGCATCTGATGCTGCGGGTTCCCACCTTCTTTCACCTCGTTTGAGACATGGGTCGCCAGCCCCAATTCCTGCAATCTGCGGGCGATCTCATCAGTGCCGTCTTCGCAATCGTTGGTGAAGATTACAAAATGATCGACACCGAGTGTCTTATGAAACGCGACCCACTCCAACATATAGGGGCCTTCGTTCTTCATCGTTGTGAAAATGGTAATGGCCTGAGACATAAACACTTCCCGACTTGCGTTACCTTCGTCATACACAACCCGGCAAGTGTGGGCGAGACAGGAAATAGCGATACCGGCAATCCGGCACAAACTGGTGCAATTCGCCCCTCATAACGGGCGTGTTTCTGAACTTTCTGTTGAAAATGGTGCGGTCGAGAAGACTCGAACTTCCACGGGTGTTACCCCACAGCGACCTCAACGCTGCGCGTCTACCAATTCCGCCACGACCGCACTGCCAATGACTTGGTACCGGGGCGTATAGACGCAGAAGTTCGAGATGTGAAGAGACAAAAATCACAACGGTTGGAATTCCCTATAGCCACTCATATTTATACCACCACGACATTTCTTACCCCGTCAGGAGCCCGCAGATGTCTACTTCCGATCCTCGCCCATTCGTTCAAATTGACATCGTCTCGGACGTGGTTTGCCCTTGGTGCATCGTTGGATTTCGGCAGCTTGATTTGGCTTTGAATCAAGGCAATGTGCTGGCCCGCCTCAGATGGCATCCGTTCGAGTTGAACCCAAACATGCCGCCAGAAGGTCAGAACCTGCGCGAGCATATCAATCAAAAATACGGCTCGACTCCCGAGCAGAGCCAACAAGCGCGAGACCAGTTAACCCGGCTCGGTTCTGAACTGGGCTTCACGTTCAATTTCAGTGACGACAGTAAAATCGTAAACACTTTTGCAGCGCATCAGTTGTTGGATTGGGCAGAAGTTGAAGGCCGCCAGCATCCTTTAAAACTGGCTCTGTTCGAAGCCTATTTCACGCATCAACAGGACGTTTCCAATATTGCGGTACTCATGGATGCTGTTCGAACCGCTGGGCTGGACCCGGAAGCTGCCAAGGCAGCGCTTGATTCCGGCGCTCATGTCGCGCCGGTTCGCGAAAAACAGAGTTTCTGGACGAACCATGGGATATCGGGCGTGCCTTCCATGGTGTTCGGCGGGAAATACCTGTTGACCGGAGCGCAAGGCATCGACACCTACGCCCAAGTTCTGCAGCGCTGTCTGACCGAAGCTGCCTGACCCCTTCCCCTTGTCACGCGCGCAAGATATGGAACCGCCATGGAATGGAAGATCACCGACCGGTTGACCGATTACACCGAAGCCGTTGCCTTCATGGAAGCACGCGTTGCTGCAATTGCTGCTGGCAACGCAGATGAATGTATTTGGTTACTGGAACACCCCCCCCTTTACACGGCGGGTACATCTGCCCGAATCCAAGACCTGACGGACCCTGACCGGTTTCCTGTGTACGAGGCCAAGCGCGGTGGAGAATATACCTACCACGGACCCGGCCAGCGCGTGGCTTACGTGATGCTAGACCTCAACAAGCGTGGCAGGGACGTTCGGGGCTTTGTCAAAAAACTTGAAAATTGGGTGATTGCCGCACTGGCCGAATTCAACGTGACTGGTGAGATCCGCGACGGACGTGTTGGTGTTTGGGTGCAGCGGGATGACAAACCGTTGACCGTGACGGGCCAACCCGCTGAAGACAAGATTGCTGCCATAGGATTGCGCTTGCGCAAGTGGGTCAGCTTCCATGGTATATCGATAAACGTTGAACCGGAGCTTGAGCATTTTTCGGGCATAGTGCCTTGCGGAATTACCGAGCATGGCGTGACCTCATTGGTCGATTTAGGCTTGCCTGTAACACTGTCGGATGTGGACGCGGCTTTGCAAAAAACCTTTGAAGAGTGTTTCCAGACAACCGAGGCGTGACCTTAAAACGAATCGGGCAGCATCAGAATCAAAATTGACAATCAGCCACCTGAGATGCGCTTTGTTTCCAAGGCTCGCAGCAATGGGCAATTCTGTTTACTAATTTTATGCCTAATTGCGTTTAAAACCAATCCAAGGAATACAAAACGTTCATGAAAGGTTAATCTGAATTTGCCGTTCTAGAGTGAGTGGTGTGTTAACCGGTGACCCTGGATCTTTCAGGTATCGGACAAGTGTTTGGTTACGAGTCTGCCGTTCCGACCCCAAATCGGAACGGCAATTAATTTTTGCCTTTAGGTGAACGGGTGCACCTACATTGCCCATTAATGAATGCCTTTGTCAGATGCGCTTTAGTTCCACGAATACCCGGCTGATCCCCAACCATGCGCTCAACGCTTCTTAGACGGGAAACGGTGTTGTTTCCCCCTCGCCACGATCAAAAGCGGCAACCCTTGGACGACCGCTTTGTGATAGCTCTGTTAAACCGCTAGCTCGAAAACAGACCTGGTCGGCGCTATCTCTATCATCGGTTTTTTCGATCGCAGCGCACCGCTGGTCGACATAAGGCAAAGACGAAATCAGGATAGCGCGGCTTTGATCTTTTCAGCATGCTGGGCGATCAAATCGAAGTCACCCATATTACCTGGCGGACGCATGGCGACGCCTTCCTGACGCGGCAACACATGAAAATGCAGATGGAAGACCTCTTGCCCACCGGCGGCTTCGTTGAATTGCTGCACCGTGACACCGTCTGCATCAAAAGCCTTGACGACCGCTTTCGCCAGTTTCTGCACTGTCGACATGACGGCGGCCAGCTGTTCGGGCGTGGCATCCAGAAGGTTCCGGCAGGGTGTCTTGGGGATAACCAACAAATGCCCGTCAGACCGCGGCATGATATCCATGAAGGCCAGCGTTTGGTCATCTTCATAAACGCGGGTCGAAGGAATTTCACCTCTCAATATCTTGGCAAAGATGTTTTCAGGATCGTAGTCGGCCATAATAAAACTCCGGTTTCGTGTCTTGCGCACAGTTCTGCTGCCCACGATCCTGGGGGTCAAGGCGAAACTCTGCCGAGTGGTGCACCGGCCCTATTGCGGTGCCTTGAAATCGGCACAACCGTCGCCAGATAGAGCACATTCAAGGCCGAGAAATCGCTGGGTTTCCTCCTACCCGCGACAATTATTCTTGATCCAGATCAAACTCGACCATTGAAGGTGCCTCCTTCGCAATCTAAAACCAGCAGGAATCCCGCGCGCTGGAGAGGTCCGGCTGCGCGGTGCAGTTGCAACAGGAGGCACCTATAATGGCAGACGCAGCCATTCATGGTCACGATCATGAAGACCAGCGCGGCTTTTTCACTCGCTGGTTCATGTCGACCAACCACAAGGACATCGGGATTCTCTACCTGATATTCTCGGCGCTGGCCGGGTTTATCTCGGTAGCGATGACCGTCTACATGCGGCTCGAGCTGATGCACCCGGGCGTTCAGTACATGTGCTTGGAAGGCTTTATGGCCGACCCATGTACCCCCAACGGGCATCTATGGAACGTCATGATCACCTACCACGGTGTTCTGATGATGTTCTTCGTTGTCATCCCTGCCCTGTTCGGCGGATTTGGTAACTATTTCATGCCGTTGCAGATCGGCGCGCCGGATATGGCGTTCCCACGGATGAACAACCTGTCCTTCTGGTTGTACGTCGCCGGTACCTCGCTTGGCGTAGCCTCGCTGCTGAGCCCCGGTGGTAACGACCAACTTGGTTCTGGCGTTGGATGGGTTCTGTACCCGCCGCTGTCGACGACCGAGGGCGGCATGTCCATGGACCTTGCGATCTTCGCCGTGCACGTATCGGGCGCCTCCTCGATCCTCGGTGCGATCAACATGATCACCACCTTCCTGAACATGCGTGCCCCTGGCATGACGCTGTTCAAGGTGCCGCTGTTCAGCTGGTCGATTTTCGTCACCTCGTGGCTGATTCTTCTGTCGCTGCCAGTCCTGGCGGGCGCGATCACCATGCTGCTGATGGACCGCAACTTCGGTTTCACCTTCTTTGATCCGGCCGGTGGCGGTGACCCGATCCTGTATCAGCACATCCTGTGGTTCTTTGGCCACCCGGAAGTGTACATCGTGATCCTGCCCGGTTTCGGGATCATCAGCCATGTGATCGCCACCTTCTCGCGCAAGCCGATCTTCGGTTACCTGCCTATGGTCTGGGCGATCATCGCGATCGGTGTTCTGGGCTTTGTCGTGTGGGCACACCATATGTACACTGTTGGCATGTCGCTGCGTCAGCAGGCGTATTTCATGCTTGCCACGATGGTCATCGCGGTTCCAACCGGCGTTAAGGTCTTCTCTTGGATCGCGACGATGTGGGGTGGCTCGATCGAGTTCAAGACACCGATGCTGTTCGCCTTCGGCTTCCTGTTCCTGTTCACCGTCGGCGGTGTAACCGGTGTGGTACTGTCGCAAGCTGGTATCGACCGTGCTTATCACGATACTTACTATGTGGTTGCTCACTTCCACTATGTGATGAGCTTGGGTGCCGTCTTCGCGATTTTCGCGGGTGTGTACTTCTACTTCTCGAAAATGACAGGCCGTCAGTACTCGGAATTCTGGGGCAAGGTTCACTTCTGGATGTTCTTCATCGGTGCGAACCTGACCTTCTTCCCGCAGCACTTCCTGGGCCGTCAGGGCATGCCGCGCCGTTACATAGACTACCCCGAAGCGTTCGCTCAGTGGAACTTCGTGTCGTCGATCGGTGCCTTCGTGTCCTTCGCTTCGTTCCTACTGTTCTTCGGCATCGTGATCTACGCCCTGCTGCGTGGCGCGAAAGAGACCCGTCCGAACCCGTGGAACGAGTACGCCGATACGCTGGAATGGACCCTGCCCTCGCCACCGCCCGAGCACACGTTCGAGCAACTGCCGAAGCAGGAAGACTGGGATAAAGGCCACGCGCATTAGTCCAGTTAGACCCTAAGAAAACCCCGCCATTCCGGCGGGGTTTTTTCGTTTATGCGGCCCGCCTAACCCCAAAAGTCGCCAGACCCACCAAAATCGGTTATCCTATAAAGGATTAACATCCCGCAAACCGGGGGTTTCACATGCCCGAAATTGATTTTTGGTATTCTATTGGCAGCACCTACAGCTTCCTGACAGTCATGCGCTTGGACGATTGGTGCGCGGAACACAACGCCTCAGTAAACTGGCGGCCATTCAATGTGCGCACCGTGATGACTGTTCAGCAGAACGTGCCCTTTATAGGCAAACCTGTGAAATCTGCCTATATGTGGCGCGATATCGAACGTCGGGCGGCAAAGTATCACATTCACGCTCAGTTGCCCGCCCCCTACCCGATTTCCGATCTCGCTCTTGCCAATCAGGTCGCCTTGTTGGGCATGGGAGAGGGCTGGGGCAAGGACTTTACCCAGACACTTTACCGCATCTGGTTTGAAGAGGGTGTCGAAGCCGGCAGTGAGCCTGCAATCACCGAAGCACTACACAGATGCCAGCAGGATCCGCGGCTCATCCTGGCGCGCGCACGCAGCCCTGACACAGTTGCAGCGCTTGAGGCGGAAACCGAACACGCCACAAAGCTGGGCGTTTTCGGTGCACCCAGCCTTGTGGTTCGCGGTGAGGTCTTCTGGGGAGATGACAGGCTAGACGACGCGTTGTCATGGTCGCGTGTTGGCCACGTCGCCTGATCATTTCTATTCGACAGGTACCTACATTGCGTTAGGTTTTAAGCATGCCTTACCGATGGAATCAGACGTCCGAAACTGAACAGGAATTGCGCCTTTGGCCGCATAACTCATTGCCGCCACGCGGCGCGATGATTGTGATCTTATCTGTGTTTCTGTTTGGCTTGATTCCGTTGCTAGCCATGCTGGGGTCCGTAGTTTTGTGGGGATTGCTCCCCTTCTTGCTTATAACTGTTTTGGGCTTATGGTTGGCGATCCAAACAAACTATCGCGCGCGTAGTGCGTTTGAAGTTCTAACTTTGACCGGAACGCAGGCGCATCTGGTTCACCACGATCCGCGCAGTGGCAAACAAGAGTGGACTTGCAACCGCTATTGGGCCCGACCCGAGATGCACAAGTTAGGTGGCCCCGTTCCAAACTACGTAACGCTAATAGGAGACGGGCGGGAGGTGGAAATCGGAGCATTTCTGTCCGAGGAGGAACGCATCGCGTTATACGACGACTTGATACAAAAACTGCGCGAGCCAGCCGCGCAGTAAATGTCGTTTCACTTAATTTAAGGTCTTAGCCATTTGAAGCGGCGCAGAGATGGTCTTTGACCATCGGCCCGACTTTTCCGAAATCCATCCTGCCGGTATAGCGGGTTTTCAGCTCACCCATAACCTTGCCCATGTCGCGGATCGAACCGGCACCCGTAGCCGTAATTGCCGTTTCAATGGCCGCCGAGACTTCCTCATCATCAAGCTGCTTAGGCAGGAATTCCTCGATGACCTCGACCTCGCGCAGTTCACGTTCGGCCAAATCAAGGCGTCCGCCCTCTTCGTAAGCGCGTGCGCTTTCTTTACGCTGCTTTGTCATTTTGCCAAGGATTTCAAGTACCTCAGCGTCACCGCAACCTTTGGCCTCTTCATTATCCGAGGCGCGTGAAGCTATGTCACGATCTTTGATTGCGGCATTGATCAACCGCAGCGTCGACAAACGCTCGGCATCCTTATCTTTCATTGCTTGCTTCAGGGCAGAGTTCACCCGTGATCGCATATCCATATGATCTGTCCATCCCCATGGAAAAAAGGAACCCTGAACATATCGAAACAAAAAGCGCGACACAACAGGGGGCGAACACAGCTAAGTCATTGTTTTTCCACAACAGCCCAAAATTTGAACAGACTTGACCCAGCGCGCTAACCCCCTTAGGTATGCGCCGATTTACCCAGCAGGAGAGTCGCCCAATGGCCCAGAACGCCCCGACCAAGCCCACCGCATGTCTGGCATTGGCCGACGGAACACTGTTCTACGGGATGGGTTTCGGAGCTACTGGTCAAACTGTTGCCGAGCTTTGCTTTAACACCGCCATGACTGGTTATCAGGAAATCATGACCGACCCCTCTTATGCGGGGCAAATCGTGACTTTCACCTTTCCCCATATCGGCAATGTCGGCGTGAACCCGGAAGACGACGAGACCAGCGATCCTGTCGCTGCTGGAATGGTGGTAAAGTGGGATCCAACCGAGCCGTCGAACTGGCGCTCGGCTGAGGAATTGAAAACGTGGCTAGAGCGGCGCGGGCGCATCGCTATTGGCGGCGTTGATACACGCCGCCTGACCCGCGCCATACGTCAACAAGGTGCACCACATGTAGCCCTAGCCCACGACCCCGAAGGTAACTTCGATATTGAGGTTCTGGTTGCCGCCGCTCGTGGCTTTGCCGGTCTAGAAGGAATGGACCTAGCCAAAGAAGTTACCTGCGCCCAAAGCTACCGCTGGGATGAGATGCGGTGGGCATGGCCCGACGGATATACCCGCCAGGAAGCACCGGCCCACAAGGTTGTCGCCATCGATTACGGTGCAAAGCGCAATATCCTGCGTTGCTTGGCCTCGGCTGGCTGTGACGTAACTGTGCTGCCAGCGACCGCTACGGCCGCCGAAGTGCTCGCCCATAATCCTGACGGTGTTTTTCTGTCCAACGGCCCCGGCGACCCGGCGGCGACCGGCGAGTATGCGGTTCCAATGATTAAAGAGGTTCTGAACACCACCGACCTTCCCGTCTTTGGCATTTGTCTGGGACACCAGATGTTGGCGCTGGCCTTGGGCGGTCAGACAGTTAAGATGAACCACGGCCACCATGGCGCGAACCATCCGGTCAAAGACATGGAAACCGGCAAGGTTGAGATCACTTCTATGAACCACGGCTTTGCTGTGGATGCGCAATCCCTGCCCGAGGGGGTCGTTGAAACTCACCGCTCGCTGTTTGACGGCTCCAACTGCGGTATCCGTATGACCGATCGCCCTGTGTATTCCGTGCAATATCATCCCGAAGCTTCACCCGGCCCGCAGGACAGCTTTTACCTGTTCCAGCGCTTTGCGGATGCAATGGCAAACCATAAAGCGCAGGCCTAAGAGCCCCGCCGAACATAGTTAACTGGCTGTTAACTTAAAATTGACAACCCTGACGCCCAGCAACCGCGTCAGGGTTTTTCTTTATGGTTGAACTAAACCTCCAACATTTCGAGCACGCCGCACCGATCCATGCGAAGGAACGTAAGCCGTTGGGGGCTTACCTTATTGATCGAGGGTTAATCACTCCGTCGCAACTTAATGAGGCTCTGCGCCTGCAATCCTGGCAACATGCTCGGCTGGGAGAAATTCTGGTTTCCGAAGGCCGTGTCACACGTCAGGACGTGCAGGCAGCCCTGTCCGACCAAAGTGGTCTGCAAATCGTTGATCTTGTTGATCAGCCTCCATGTCCCGACTTGTGTAAAATCAATCCCGCCGAATTTTGGCTTACCCACAATGTTATTCCATGGAAACGACTGGGTACTATTCTGCTGATTGCCACGGCGCGTCCAGACTGTTTCCAGAAGGTGCGCGAAGAATTACAGCCGTGCGGCCACACAATTATTCCTGTGCTGGCCGGAAGCGTTCAGATTCAAAACGCAATTGGGAAATTGTTTTCTAACTCACTTGCCATAGCTGCTGAAAGACGGGTGGACCTTGAGCAAAGCTGCCGGTCTTGGTCAGAGCGCTCACTAGCCAGTACAGTGCTTATGCTTGCTTGTATTTTGGGCCTGCTCGTTGCCCATCCCATAATCGGTCTTACGGCTCTCATCTCTGCAGCTGTTATCAGCCTGCTTCTATTCATGTCTCTGCGCATCGCGGGTCTGCTTGCCTTTCTTTGGCGTGGCTCTTCCAAACAAGCTGCGGCCAAAGAATATGGTCTGCCTTGTGCCCTACCCCGCGTGTCCATCATGGTTCCGTTATACAAGGAACGAGAGATTGCAGATGCCTTAATTCAACGGCTACTGCGTCTCACCTATCCCAAGTCGCTGTTAGAGATCGTTTTGGTGCTTGAGGAAACGGACGAAGTCACGCGGACCACTCTGGCAAAAGTTGATTTGCCCGGCTGGATCAGAGCCATCAAAGTGCCCGAACTTAATGGTTTGACCACCAAGCCCCGTGCGATGAACTATGCGTTGGACTTCTGCCGCGGCGATATTTTAGGTGTTTGGGATGCGGAAGACGCCCCGCAGCCCGACCAGATTCAGCGTGTCGTCCAGCACTTTGCGCATGCAGAAGAGGATGTCGTTTGCCTGCAAGGGGTTCTTGATTACTACAACCCTCGTACCAATTGGCGATCACGCTGCTTTACTATCGAGTACAACAGTTGGTTTCGGGTCATCCTACCGGGCATCGCTAAACTTGGACTTGTTGTTCCATTGGGCGGCACCACATTCTTTTTTCGCCGCGACAAGCTTCTGGAATTGGGCGGATGGGATGCCCACAACGTCACCGAGGACGCCGATCTGGGGGTGCGCCTTGCCCGTGCTGGCTATCGCACTGAAATGGTCAACACTGCGACCTTTGAAGAAGCAAATTTTCGTGCCTGGCCGTGGGTCCGGCAACGCTCACGTTGGCTCAAAGGGTTCATGGTGACTTATCTGGTTCACATGCGAGCTCCAATGCGCCTTTTGCGAGATCTCGGCCTATTAAGGTTTGTTGGTGTTCAAGCCTTCTTTTTGGGAACGGTTGGGCAATTCCTGCTCGCTCCTGTCCTTTGGTTATTCTGGTTGACGAGCTTCGGAATACCCGGGCCGTTGGACCCTGTTGTTCCGACCACTGTAACGGCTGCGTTAATTGGGCTGTTTGTAACTGCTGAAATCACAAATGCCGTGGTTGGATTCATCGCCGTCTCTGCTCGGGAGAGGAGGTTCCTACTGCCGTGGGTCCTGACAATGCCGCTGTATTTTCCACTTGGCGTTCTAGCTGCATACAAAGCCCTTTGGGAGTTGGTGCTGAACCCTTTCTTTTGGGATAAGACGCAACATGGTCAGGCCATTGAAGAAGGAACACCCCCCTTGTAATCAGTTCTCGCGCAAGACTGCATCCTGTTTCAAGCGGGTCATGAAGGCGACCGAGATATGCTCTTTGAGCGCACGCTCTGCGGCTTCTTCATCACGCGCTGCGATGGCCTCAACAATGCCCTTATGTTCGCTCTGGGCGATCTCACCCCGCCCCTGCACTGCCAGAGATGTTGTGGCCATCAGCGCCATGGTGCGGTGCACAAGGTCCAATTGCTGAACCAAATAGCGATTGTGCGATGCCAGATGAATCTGTTCGTGAAACCGCCGGTTCGCACGCGACAAAGCCGACGGATCATCGACCAGCGCATCATCCTCGGCAACCATTTGTTGCAATACTTTGATCTCTTCTTCCGTGGCATGTTTGGCAGCCAACTTCGCAGCCAAGCCTTCCAGTTCGCGCCGTACGACGTACAGCTCAGCCATCTGGTTGTGGTCCAGCGAAGCCACGATCAGCGACCTTCCATCCCTTTCTAATAGGGACTGTGTTTCCAACCTCTGTAATGCTTCGCGTATCGGCGTTCGCGATACACCAAACCGCTCGGCAAGCTCGCTTTCGACCAAACGATCGCCAGGCTTGTAAACGCCTACGTCGATCGCTTCGAGAATAAGGCTGTAGGCGTCTTTGGCCGGCTGTCTGGAATGGGGCATTGGGTGGTTTATCTCCTCGTTCGGACATGTCTATCCGTCACTTGCCCTGCGGATCAAGAGCGGCATTGAAAACAGCGCTCCCGCACCCTAAACCAAAACCATGGTTAAACCTGCATTCAATCACGTCACCCAATGGGTGTTCGATCTCGACAACACGCTTTACCCGCCGCATATGCGCCTGTTCGATCAGATCGAAGTGCTGATGACGGATTACGTTGTGCAGGCCATTGGTGTTGATCGGGCCGAGGCTGATCGGCTGCGCTCGCACTATTGGCGGGAATACGGCACCACCTTGGCGGGGCTGATGGCCGAACATGATCTGGACCCCGACCCGTATCTACACGCAGTGCATCAGGTGGACATGAGTCATATGGACCCTGACGCCGAATTGGCAGCCCATATCCAGTCGTTGCCCGGTCGCCGCATTGTTTATACCAACGGAAGTGCGCCGTATGCCGAGCGTGTTCTTGAGGCGCGAGGACTTAGCGGATTGTTCGATGCAATCTATGGTATCGAGCACGCCGGGTACCGACCTAAGCCACAAAAATCCGCGTTCGAGGCGATCTTTACGCGAGATGGAATAGACGCCGCTAAGGCAGCCATGTTCGAGGACGACCCCCGCAATCTGGCGGCCCCTCATGCTATGGGTATGCGTACCGTCCACGTCGCGCCCGAGCCTCATGAAGCTGACCATATCCACCATCACACCGATGATCTGACTGGGTTTCTGGGTAGCCTGCGATAGGCTGTCACACTGCGACGATCTGCACATTCTGCACCTGCAGCATCGTCCTTATATGCGCCTCAGCGACGAACAGAATCGGAGACCCCATGAGCGCGATCGAGATGCCCGGACGCCTGCCCATTTGGCAGCGCCTGTTGTTTGCAATCCCCGTTTTTGGCTGGCTGGCCCGCGATGCCGCCAACGGTGAACCGGAAGATTGGTTCTACACGGCGGCCGCGATCTTCAGCATGTGGGGATGCTCGGCCTTGTTGTTTGGATTGCCGGGGTTATACATCCCAGCTGTCATGATGGTGCCGATGATCTTTGTCCTCCTTATCCTGATCTCACGCGGCTGACACACGGGACAGGATGTCACTTGGCGCCAGGCTTGGAACCGAACTAGGTTCTGCCCAAATCTTCGGAGACCAAGGCCATGACTGAAAGCTGTGACATCCTGATTTCTGGCGGAGGAATCGCCGGACTGACCGCTGCGGCAGCCTTTGGAACTGCCGGATTCAAAGTAATTTGTGTCGACCCCACCCCGCCGATCACTGAACGCGACGTGGGTGGGTCTGACCTACGGACCACGGCCTTTCTGCAACCGGCGCGCCAGCTTTTGGAGCAATGCGGGTTGTGGGCACGGCTTGATGAACATGCTGCACCTCTGCAAGTCATGCGTATCGTGGATGCGGGTGGTGATTTGCCGGAACCCCGCGTCGTGCGCGACTTCAACGCTACCGATATCTCGGACCAGCCCTTTGGTTGGAACTTGCCCAACTGGCTGCTGCGGCGAGAGATGGTGGCGCGTCTTGCCGAACTGCCCAACGTCGATTTTCGCCCCGGCACTGGAACCACCAGCCTTTTCACCCGAACCGCCGAAGCGCGCGTGGGACTTAGCGATGGAAGCAAAATTCATTGCAAGCTTGTAGTTGCGGCGGACGGACGAAATTCCCCAATGCGTGAGGCGGCTGGGATCAAGGTCCACACCACGCGCTATGGTCAGAAAGCCTTGGCCTTTGCCGTTACGCATCCGATCGCGCATGAAAACGTCTCGACCGAGATTCACCGTTCCGGTGGACCCTTCACCTTAGTTCCGCTGCCTGACTGGAAAGGCCAACCGTCTTCGGCAATTGTATGGATGGAACGTGGCCCGCGCGCAGTTGAGTTGCTGAACACCGAACCCGAAGTTTTCGAGGCACTGATGACCGAACGATCCTGCGGCTTGTTTGGGCCACTGAAATTGGCCTCTCGCCGGACGATCTGGCCGATCATAAGTCAATCAGCAGAACGTTTGTCAGGCGAACGCATCGCTCTGATGGCCGAAGCTGCCCATGTTGTACCCCCTATCGGTGCGCAAGGACTGAATATGTCGCTTGGCGATCTGCGCAGCCTTTTGGATTTGGCTCAAGACAATCAAGATGGCTTGGGAAACGCGCAGATGCTGGACGCCTATCACAAGACCCGCCACGCCGAGGTCACAATGCGCGTCAAAGGTATCGACCTGCTGAACCGCGCCTCGATGATCGAAGCACGCCCATTACGTGACGTACGGGCGATGGGGTTGAACGCGCTCTACTCCCTGCCGCCCGTACGCAAAACTTTGATGCAAATGGGCCTCGGCGTGCGCTGAGGCCGGAAGATCAAAGAACCTGATCCAACACGCGTTTCAATCGTGCGATGGTGCCTTCCACGTCATACAACTTGTCCAAGCCAAAAAGACCCAAGCGGAACGTGCTAAACCCTTCGGGTTCATCACACTGCAAAGGTACACCGGCTGCGATCTGCATACCCAGCGCCGCGAATTTCTTGCCGTTCTGGATGTCAGAGTCTGAGGTGTAGCTAACCACAACTCCCGGCGCGCCGAAGCCATCAGCTGCAACCGAAACCACGCCTTTTTCCTTCAACATAGCCCGAACTCCATTACCCAATGCCCATTGCGCCTCGCGCAGTTTTTCAAAGCCGTAGTCGCGCGTCTCGATCATGGTATCCCGGAACGCCTGCAGCGCATCAGTCGGCATAGTGGCGTGATAAGCATGCCCGCCGTTCTCATAAGCCTGCATGATCTGGCGCCACTTTTTTAGATCCACGGCGAAACTGTCCGAAGTCGTTTCCTCCAACCGAGCCTCGGCACGATCGGACAACATAACCAGTCCAGCGCAGGGTGAAGCGCTCCAGCCCTTCTGGGGGGCCGAGATCAGAACATCAACGCCTGTCGCCTTCATGTCGATCCAGGCACAGCCCGAAGCGATACAATCCAGTACCATCAACGCACCGACCTCATGCGCAGCCGCTGCCATAGCGGTCACGTACTCTTCCGGAAGAACCAGCCCCGCCGACGTTTCTACATGCGGCGCAAACACGATGTCAGGGCGCTGCTCGCGAATTGTTGCGACGACCTCTTCAATCGGAGCTGGCGCAAATGGCGACGGGCTGGAGTTTCCTGTTTGCCGCGCCTTGAGTACCGTCGCTGACGCGGTCAAATCTGCGGATTCGATGATTTGGCTCCAACGGTAAGAAAACCAACCATTGCGCACGACAAGGACATTGGCGTTGCGCGCAAACTGACGGGCCACGGCCTCCATCCCATAGGTGCCGCCTCCTGGTATCACAGCGACTCCGTCCGCGTTATATACATCCCGCAACATTGAAGAGATATCACGCATGACGGTCTGAAACCGAGCGGACATATGGTTCAAAGAGCGATCCGTAAACACAACCGAAAATTCTTCGAGCCCGTTCGGGTCGATGGTTTCCAAGAGCGCCGGCATGATTTGTCCTTTCAAAGAGTATTCGGGCAAGCTGAGTCTGTTTCCGCGATGTTAGTGCGCTTGTCTCGCACAGACTATTGACCTAACGGAACGCAAAATCCTAACAAAAAATTAACCACTTTTGTCGCCTATTGAACAACTCCTTGACGCCAAATAGTGTCACCACCCCTTTACACCCAGGGATGTTTCTGAACAGATACATACACTTTGTAGAAGAAAGGTATTTATACCCGTGACTGCTCAAAAGCGGATCAGTTTTCAAGTCGTACGTGACGAAGTTAAACGACGTATTGAAAGCCGGATTTGGCCACAAGGATCTCTGCTGCCGACCGAGACTCAGCTCGCAGAAGAATTTAATTGCGCCCGTGCAACAGTGAATCGAGCTTTGCGGGAACTTGCCGAACAAGGGTTTGTCGAACGTAAGCGCAAAAGCGGTACAAGGGTCAAAAAAGAGCCCAGCAAACACGCGAAGCTTGAATTTTCCCTCGTCCGCCAAGCTGTTGAAAACCAGAATTCAACCTATCGCTATGCCCTTGTCGAACGCAATGTCGTACCAAGCCCGGGCTGGCTGGCATCGCAACTCAGCGTTTCATCCGAGGCGCGCGTTTTACATGTGATCTGTATGCACTATGCGGACAACCGTCCCTTTCAATTGGAAGAGCGATGGATAAACATCGACACCGTGCCAGACGTGGAAAATGCGGACCTCAATGCGCAAGGCCCGCATGAGTGGCTGCTGCACGTCGCACCCTTTACAGAGGCCGAGATTGCATTTTGCGCCGTTTCGGCGGACGGCAGACTGGCCGAGTTTATGGGAACCACCGCTGGCACTTCGATGATACAGCTTGAACGCACGACCTGGAAAAACGGTGAACCGATGGCTTTTGCGCGAATGACGCATCACCCTGGGTATTGCATCCGCACCAAGTATTGACCCCAGTCAACCAATTGGTCCCGGCCGGCGTTCTTCGCTGAGCAGCACATTGGCTTCAACGTCGCCTGCACCCGGCAGGGTCATAATCCGCCGCCGCAGAACGCGCTCAAAGTCTGAGAGATCACGTGCAACGACCCTAAGACGGTAATCGTACAGGCCCAGCACGTGTTCTACGGTTTGCACCTCAGGGATGGCGCTGACTGCGCGTTCAAAATCTTCAAGACTGACTTGCCCTTTTCGCGCCAGTTTGACCCCTAGAAACACGGTTACACCGAATCCCAACGCTTCGGCATTCAACCGCAAGCGACGCCCCTTGAGAACGCCGGCCGTTTCCAACCTCCGAATACGTCGCCACGTGGCAGGCTGAGACAAACCCAGTTTGCGCCCCAGCGCACCAGCGCTTTGCGTGGCATCTTGCACCAATGCTCGCAATATTTGGCGGTCGGTTTGGTCAAGCTCTATCATACCGGTAGGACCACGTTGGCTTTGACCCGCGCGATATGCATCAGCGCTTCGATGTCGGCTATGTGCGGAAGGCTTAGAATACGGTCCCGGTACAGTTGCTGATAATGGGACATATCCCGCGCAATGACCGACAGTCTGACATCAACTCTCCCCAGAAAGGTCTGAATTTCAATCACTTCAGCGACTTCTCTAGCTGCCGCCGTGAACTCATCAAAAGCGCGCGGTTGCGTTTTGTCTAACGTCACGCGTAGAGATACCTCTACGGCATAGCCAAGGGCGGACCAGTCGATTATTGCTTCTTGCCCCTGAATGACACCCGACGCCTGCATTTTTTCAACCCGGCGCCAACACACCCCCTGACTAGCACCGCACCGCTCGGCCAGTTCCGCCATCCCAAGGCTTGGTTCCGCCTGCAAATGGCGCAGAATGCGTCGATCCATGTCATCAAGCATGATTTTTCCAGTATTGACTGTTTACTCGAATATTTTTTCTCTTTTTTGACAAGTACACAATCCTTTGACACTCGCCAATACCTCCGCAGCGGACTAAAAGCACGTCAACTGCAACGGAAAGGACCGGAAACATGCGCGTCTATTACGATCGCGATTGCGACATCAACCTGATCAAAGACAAAAAAGTAGCCATCCTGGGTTATGGCAGCCAAGGCCATGCCCACGCGTTGAACCTGCGTGACTCGGGCGCCAAGAATTTGGTTGTCGCCCTGCGCGAAGGATCGCCTTCGGCCAAGAAAGCCGAAGCAGAAGGTCTGCAGGTCATGGGTATCGCCGAAGCGGCGGCATGGTGCGACGTCATCATGTTCACCATGCCCGACGAACTGCAGGCAGAGACCTATAAGAAATACGTACATGACAACATCAAGCCGGGTGCCGCGATTGCCTTCGCCCACGGCCTGAACGTTCACTTTGGCCTGATCGAGCCGAAAGAAGGCGTCGACGTCATCATGATGGCCCCGAAAGGCCCTGGCCACACTGTACGCGGCGAATACGTCAAGGGCGGCGGCGTGCCTTGCTTGGTCGCTGTAAACAACGACGCAACCGGCAAAGCGCTGGAAATCGGCCTGTCCTACTGCTCGGCCATCGGTGGCGGCCGCTCGGGCATCATCGAAACCAACTTCCGTGAAGAATGCGAAACCGACCTGTTCGGTGAACAAGCCGTTCTGTGCGGCGGTCTGGTCGAGCTGATCCGTTGCGGTTTCGAAACTCTGGTCGAAGCTGGATACGCGCCAGAAATGGCCTATTTCGAGTGTCTGCACGAAGTGAAGCTGATCGTTGACCTGATATACGAAGGCGGCATCGCCAACATGGATTACTCGATCTCGAACACGGCTGAGTACGGCCAGTATGTCACCGGCCCGCGCATCCTGAAATACGACGAGACCAAAGCGCGTATGAAAGAGGTTCTGAACGACATCCAGCAGGGTAAATTCGTTCGCGACTTCATGCTGGAAAACGCGGTTGGCCAGCCAACTATCAAAGCATCGCGTCGCGCCAACGACGAGCACATGATCGAGGAAACCGGTGCGAAACTTCGCGCGATGATGCCTTGGATTTCGGCTGGAAAAATGGTCGACAAAGAAAAGAACTAAGTCTGATTTTCATCAGCATCGGGGCGGCCGCTTTGGCCGCCCTATTTCATTTCTCTTCAATCAACATATTGAAACAGCACGCGTTTCACGCGATCAATCTTGGCAACGGTTTAAAAGGTCACAATCTGATATGGTCGATCAGCCCACATCGCGCGACTGGGGCGGCGTTGTCTCCCTTGGCCTCATTTGGGGCGGCACGTTCATGGTCGTCGCCATCGCGCTTGAAGGCTATGGCCCGATCACTGTCGCAACGGCGCGCACCACTTTGGGTGCGGTGACCTTGCTCGCGATGATGGCGCTGACTGGGCGCAAGTTTCCGACGGGTGATTTGAATCTGTGGGGCTACATCGCCGTCATCGGCCTGCTGTCTACAGCCTTACCCTTCATGCTGCTCAGTTGGGGGCAGCAATATGTAGCTTCGGCCTTTGCGGGGCTGTCGATGGCCGCAATCCCACTAATGGTGCTGCCGCTGGCGCATTTCTTTTCAGACGAACCGTTGAATGCCCGCAGGTTCTTTGGGGTCTCACTGGGATTTTGCGGAGCATTGGTTTTGATCGGACCGGGGCTGGCGCAGATCGGACAAGGTAACGAACCCTTGGCGCAGCTGGCCTGCATAGGCGCAGCGCTGTGCTATTCCTGCGCATCGATCTTCACAAGGCGTTGTCCACCGATTGATCCAGTGGTGCTCGCCGCATTATCGCTGGTGGTAGGTGCGGTACTTTTGTTACCGATTATGTTGGTGACCGAAGGCCTTCCGCGCTGGGAAGGCACACGACCCGGTCTGGCCATTGTCGCACTGGGTTTAGTACCGACGGCCTTTGCCACCCTCCTGCGCGTGTCGATTATTCGCAGCGCGGGGTCTGTCTTTCTGACGTTGGTCAACTATCAGGTACCAATCTGGTCGATGGTGTTTGGCGCATGGATACTGTCCGAAAACCTGCCACTACGGTTTTACATCGCGTTGGCCATGATCTTGACCGGACTGGCGATCAGCCAGTGGTTCAGTCTGCGCAAAACGCTGATCGGGCGTTAGCCTGCAACGGCCTCGACTTCGGCAACAATGCCGTCGACAACTTGCGTCAGCAGACCATCATCTTCGCATTCGGCCATCACACGGATCAAAGGTTCCGTCCCCGATTTACGGATCAGCAAACGCCCCTGCCCGTTCAATCGTGCCTCAGCATCGGCAATTGCAGCTTGCACATTGGCGGATTCCAACGGAGCTTGCCCTTCGACATACCGCACGTTCTTTAGCAATTGCGGAACGGTTTCGAACTGAACCGACAGCTCGGAAGCTTTCCGGCCCGAATGCACCATCTCGGCCAAGAAATGCAGACCCGCCATTAGGCCGTCACCCGTGGTGGCATAGTCGCTCATAACGATGTGGCCAGATTGCTCGCCACCCAAATTGAACCCGCCTTCCCGCATCTTTTCAACGACATAGCGGTCGCCCACGGCTGTGCGCTCCAATCGCAGCCCCTCCGCTGCGAGGTGCCGCTCTAACCCCAGGTTTGACATAACGGTCGCTACCAGAGCCCCCCCTTCTAGGCGATCCGCCTTGGCCCAGGTTGTCGCTAAAAGCGCCATAAGCTGATCGCCATCTGCCACCTGCCCGTGCTCATCAACCAAGACAACTCGATCGGCGTCACCGTCCAGGCAGATACCCACGTCGGCCCCATGGGCCACAACCGTTTCAGCGGCCAACTGAGGTTTGGTAGAACCGCAGTTCAAATTAATATTTTTGCCGTTTGGCGCGACCCCGACCGGAATCACCTCGGCGCCCAATTCCCACAGAACCTCTGGTGCAGTGCGGTGCGCAGCGCCGTTGGCGCAATCGACCACCACCTTGAGACCATCAAGACGCAAATCGCGGGACAACGATGACTTTACCCGCTCCCCGTAGCGAAATCTCGCATCGTCCACGCGGCGGGCACGCCCAATATTCTGGGCCTGTGCTGGTCTGACGCCCTCTTCAATAAGGCGCTCGATTTCCAACTCAGCTTGATCGGAAAGCTTGTAACCATCTGGGCCAAAGAATTTGATGCCGTTGTCTTCAGCTGGATTGTGGCTGGCCGAAATCATTACACCCAAATCCGCGCGCATAGATCGGGTCATCAGGCCCACCGCCGGCGTTGGAACCGGCCCCAACAACAGTACGTTCATCCCGGTCGAAGTCAGCCCCGCCGTCAGCGCGTTTTCCAGCATATATCCGGACAGGCGCGTGTCCTTGCCAATCACCACGCGGTGCACTCCAGACTGATCGCGGCGAAAATACCGCCCGACAGCCGCGCCAATGCGCAGGGCCATTTCAGCCGTTATCGGATGGGTATTGGCGGTGCCCCGCACCCCGTCGGTCCCGAACAGCTTGCGCATGGTGGTTCTCCGTTAAATTCTTGCCTGCGACCGGATTACCGGACGGCAGCCCACAGACGCAAGGCCTGAGCGGTTTCAGCCACGTCATGAACCCTTACAATCTGCACACCTTGGGACAATCCGGCCAAAGCTACGGCGATTGATCCCGGAGCGCGGGCATCTTTGCGGGGCTCTTGACCGATTTCTCCGATGAATCCTTTGCGCGATACGCCCAACAAGATTGGACAGCCCAAACCATGAAATAGGCTGAGATTTTGTAGAAGAGTTAGATTGTGTGCCAGTGTTTTGCCGAAACCGATCCCCGGATCAACAACAATCTGATTGCGGTTGAGACCCAAGTGTTCCAACTTTTCGATCTGCCCTTCCAGAAAATCATACACATCCAGAAGTACATCGGCGTATTGCGGATCATCCTGCATTGTGGCCGGGTCACCCTGCATGTGCATCACGCAGACGGGTGCGCCAACTTCGGCACAAAATGGTGCCAAATGGGGGTCGTAGGTAAACCCGGACACATCATTGATCAGACCTGCACCTGCGGCCCAGGCGGCCTTTGCAACGCTGGCCTTTCGAGTATCGATCGAAATTAGGGTCCGCGTTTCAGAGCGGATAGCGTCGATCAATGGCTTAGTTCGATCAATCTCCTCATCCTCAGGTACAGAACTGGCCCCTGGGCGCGTCGACTCACCGCCGATATCCAGAATACTTGCACCATGCGCAACCATCTGTTTTGCAGCGGCCAAAGCAGTTTCAACAGAATTGTGCTTTCCACCATCCGAGAAACTGTCTGGGGTTGCGTTAAGCACGCCCATTATCTGCGGGCAGTTCATCTCGAGCTCAGCGACAGCCGGTCTTGGATCGATCAGGCGTTTCAATACTCCTGTTGGAATATCTTGCGCTGGTACAATCTCTGGCTCAGCAGTGCGAGACAACCGTTCCACATGAGTGAACCACAGCGGCTGCCCTGCCAGCGTTTCAGAGCCTTCAGGACGGGCTGAGCCACTTTGGACAAGTGGTCGAAAATAATCAGTCACAGTTGCGCCTGATCCAAGGGAACAGCGCGCAGTGGCGTTTTGGGCGCGGTCGGCAACGCACCGCCAATCACCATCATTTCGCTGGCTTCAAAGGTGGCGGCAAACCAAGCCGCTAAGGCAACGGCATCCGACGGTGCCGCAGAGGGACCATCCACTGCATCCAAAACGATTTTGGATGGCGCCCAAACGCAGATCTGGCCGTTTTTCATCGCCCAGTCTAATTCGGTCCGGGTGGAAACGACCACACAGCGGTGATCCCGGGCTGCCAGAACCCACGCGTTCTGTTCAATTGCCAATAGGTCGATCCGGCGCTGTGTCATCGCATGACCAGTCTGTGGCACAGCCATATCCGCCGCACCTACACACAAGATCAACGGGCGTTGGCGGTTCTCCAATTGATCGATCCATCCGGTCAAATTGGGGGACGCGATGGCCTCATTCGACAGGAACACCAACCTTGGGTGTGGGCGTTCCTCTTCAATCACATCGTGATGAATTTTGTCCTTGCCGCGGACAATTTCCACGCCCAAAGCACCCGGGCCTCGGTCAAGTTTTTCAATGCGCACAAAAGCCCTTACAGCCTGAGGCTCAAGTAAAATTCGTTCAGCAACTCGATCCGCTAAAGTCTCAAGCAGATTCAGCCTTTCTGCCGCCAATTCGTGGGCTATTGCCTCGGTTACGCGGTCGTAAGACAGGATACGATCCACGTCATCGTCAATTGGGTCGGTCAATGGGCGCACTTCGACCACGATGTTAAAGCAGATGCGTTGCGTTGTTCCGCGTTCGGCTTGAAAGGCGCCGATCTCAACCTCAACGATATGATCACGCAGTGAGATACGATCCAACGGACCGCGCGCGGCTGTCGCTTCGGACCGCTCGGACGGATGCGCAAAGGCAAGGCGAATTTCAGAACTCATGCGACGGACCTTTTCGGGCTTTTGGACTGGTCTGCCCAAACTATACGTTGCGCGGGCGTATAGCACCGCAACAAGCGCCATTCTAGTCGTCGATTGCGGCGTCAGGTTACGCGAAACCAGCTCATCATCCCAGAGGCGGCATGACCCAGCATGTGGCAATGCAGCAGCCAGTCACCTGGATTATCCGCCACGAGCGCAATTTGACGGGTTTGTCCGCGCTCGACCAGCACTGTGTCACGCCATGGTCCTAAGCCGCCATCCGGCAATACAATCCGAAAATGGTGGCCGTGCAGGTGCATGGCATGAGGAAAGGCAGTTTCGTTGACGAATTCAATCCGATGCGCACTTCCCAGCTGTGCGTCAAGAAACGGGTCGTTCGGGCGCTCTGCATGACCGTTCAAGGCCCAGAACCGGCCCAATTGCGCCAGTTCACGGCCTGAAAGTTGAGTTTCGCCCAGATGCGCGGATTCAAGCCACCGCATAGCACCACCCTGCAATACCATCTGGTGCAGCGGTGCGCTGTCCAGCAACACCTCAGGCATAGGATTCGCAGGCAACGGTGAAACCGCTTGTCGCCCCGCGCGTTCGGAACGGTCAGACGCTACAAACCGAACTAGCCCAAAACCACCGTCCCTTTCACGGCTGACTAGGCTGGCAACCCCTTCAGGCGCTGCCTGAATATCTACGATCAAATCTGCCCTTTGCGCCGGAGCTAGTGGAAAGCTCTCTTCAATAGGCAGGGGGCTTGCAAGTGGCATACCGTCTAGCGCCGCAATCCAGCCCGCCATACCGTCCAAGGCAAGGTCAAAAATCCGCGCGTTCGACGCATTGATCAGCCGCAGGCGCAGGCGTTCCCCACTTTGCACTGGATAGCCGGGATCAAAACGCCCATTGACTGAGACGAGATTACCCAAACGTCCAGCGTGGCTTTTGTCGTGACCGTTATCGAAATCATCAACGATATGAGCCGTTTCCGGATCAAGACGCCAATCGTCCAGCATCAACGTTAAATCCTGATCGATATCCGGGGCTTCGGCCTCTTCAACAATAAGTGGTCCGTAAAGACCACGCGCCACCTGTTCAACCGACCGATTGTGCGCGTGGTACCAATAGGTCCCTGCGTCAGGCACTACAAAGTCATAGAAAAAGTCTTCTCCCGGTTCGACTACATTCTGAGTGAAACCCGGGACACCATCCATGGCATTATCAATCCGGATGCCATGCCAATGCACCGTCGTTGGCTGAGGCAATTCATTCACCAGCCTACGCCGAAGCCTCTCCCCTTGACGCAATCTAATTTCCGAACCCGGAACTCGACCACCATAGGTCCACACTGGCGTTGATGGGTACCCATCGGGCGCGATCTGTTGCATCGCCTCATGCGCGACCAGATCAGAGCTAGATGCCCTTACTGCGTTGGGTAAAACCGCGAGCGCGGTTGCCGTTTGCAGAAACTGTCTGCGTGAAAAGTTCATTGCGGGCCTCCTAGCCCGCAACATAAGTCAAAAAAGGACCCGCGCCATCAAGGTTCCAGCGCGGGTGCGGCAATCAGTTGCTCGCTGTCCGATAGTTGTGGCGATAGAAAACATGCACGCCAATCCGTGCCGTTTCCTTATACACGCGCGACCAAGACGGACGAACCGCCGTGGTGTGATAGTGCGTGGCACCTTCTGTCAGCTCTTTAGCAATTCCATCAATGGCGGCACGGGCTACTTTCGCTACCCGCTCATAAGCCTTCTTCTCGTGGATCACTTCCTTGTGGCCGTCGCATGTATAGGTGAACTGGCACTGATATTTCTTGCCCGTTCCCTGCTTGATCACGCCGCACAGCGTGTCTGGAAAACGGCCGCTGTCTACACGGTTCAAGATAACTTCGGCGACGGCGAACTGACCGCGCACACTTTCACCACGCGCTTCAAAGTAAAGCGCTTCGGCCAAGCATTTAAAGTTTTCGTCCCCGGTCGCCTTGGGCTGTTGGTCCAACCAGTCTTTCGAGTACGAAATTTTTACCTGCTCAAGTTCTTTTCTTGGCTTGAACAGATTCAAATAGTCGCGAAAGTTTTGCCCGGGCACTTCTGTCCGGGTAACCAGTTCGCGTTTGGCAGTATCGGTGGCTTCCCTTTCAGCGAAAGACACACTCGGCAGCATGGTTGCTGCCATTGTGGCAACAGCCAGTATGTATCGTAGCATCAGATAACCTCGCACAGGCACATGTCGCGCCAAACCCTCCCCCGGCGGGCGCGACGAGGCGTTTAGCGCAGTCCGGCGACGACGTCCAGATCAGAAGAATATGCAAGTGGAAAATCGCCCGTAGAGAAATTTAATTCTGCCACAAGGTTGCTTCAAAACCACTAATCCTAGGGGAAAAGGCCTGTGTCAACCCCCAAGTCTGGACGAAATCGCCAGTTGAGCGGAAGCCAGCCGAGCGACCGGCACCCGGAACGGCGAGCATGACACATAGTCAAACCCCAGATCGCGGCAAATTGCGATTGATTCGGGATTCCCGCCATGTTCACCGCATACAGACAGTGTAACATTCGGCTGTGCCTGCCGCCCTCGTTCCGCCCCGAGTTTCAGCAATTCCCCGACACCGTCTGGATCGAGCACGTGAAACGGGTCTTCGGCAAAAACACCCTGGCGCACATAGGCTGACATAAACCGGCCTGCGTCGTCACGCGACAACCCATAAGTCATCTGGGTCAGATCGTTGGTGCCGAAACTCAGGAACGAAGTCTGCGGTGCGATCTCGTCCGCGCGTAAGCAGGCGCGCGGAGTTTCAACCATCACACCCAAGCGATATTCAAACTCTTGCCCACGTTCACTTGCTACTGCGGCAGCAACGGAATCGATACGAGATTTCACCAGCTCAACTTCGCGCTTGGCAGAAACCAACGGGATCATGACTTCGGGAACAACTGCAGCGCCGTCTTTGCTAGCCTCAACCGTTGCCTCAAAGATAGCGCGCGCCTGCATGTCATAAATTTCTGGCACGGTCACACCAAGGCGGACGCCGCGCATCCCGAGCATCGGATTGTATTCGGACATTGCCGCCACACGTCGTTCGACATCCGAAACCGGCAGGTCCAGCGCCTCAGCCAATTCGCGCTGCCCGCTTCGTGTTGTCGGAAGAAACTCATGCAGTGGTGGATCGAAAAGACGGATACAAACCGGTTGCCCTTCCATGATCCGAAACAGTTGCACGAAATCATCGCGCTGCATTGGCAGCAGCCTCTCCAGTACTGCCGCACGCCCGGACGAGGTTTGCGCAAAAATCATCTCACGCATCACGATAAGGCGACCGGGGTCAAAGAACATATGCTCGGTCCGGCACAACCCGATCCCCTCCGCCAAAAAGTTCCGGGCGGTTTGTGCATCGGCTGGCGTGTCGGCGTTGGCACGAATGGCAATGTCGCGCTCATCATCGGCCCAGCCCATAAGGGTTTGGAAACAGTCATCCAACGCCGCCTCAAGCATCGCTGGCTGACCTGCCAGCACCTGCCCCGAAGTTCCGTCAATCGTAAGTGTGTCGCCAGTTTTGAACACACGCCCGTCCGGCGCGCCAAGCAGCTTTTTCTTTGTCTGGAATCGCATCTCGGACGCACCGACAATGCAAGGCAGCCCTAAACCGCGACCGATTACAGCAGCGTGGCTGGTCATGCCGCCCTTTTCCGTTAGAACGGCAACCGCTGCATGCATTCCACGCACATCTTCTGGCGAAGTTTCACGACGCACCAGAATACAAGGCTCTCCTCGTGCGGCGCTGGCCTGTGCCTCTGCTGCTGTGAACACGATTTTACCCGTCGCAGCGCCCGGGCTGGCAGCAATACCAGTGGTCAGAACATCGCGGCGGGCTTCCGGGTGAACTTGCCGGTGCAACATTTCATTCAAGGAATGCGGATCGACCCGCATCACAGCCTCTTGCGGCGGAATGATCCCATCCTCAGCCAATCGAACCGCAATCCGCATCGAAGCTCTTGCGCTGCGTTGCACCCGCACCCCATCCAGAATATGCACATTGCCATTCTGGATCACAAATTCGACCTGCATTTCTTCGCGCAACTTTGAGCGCATCAATGCCGCATGGGCCTTGAGTTCATCAAACGCCTCTGGCGCGACCTCTTCCAAGGACTTGCCGCGCTGGTCTTTTTCCAAATAGAGCGCGGCTACGTTTTCACCCAGGGCGTCACGCCCTTGGCTTTGGCTCAGGTAACGACCGGTGATCTGCGGCATTCCTGTAGTAGGATCAATCAGTTGCAGAACACCCGATCCGCATTCGCCTTGCCCCACGCCCGGGATCATTTCTTGAATCACCAACCCCAGCCCGGCATCTGCGGGCGCGCCTTTTGCTTGGCGCAACAACCGTGCCGAAGTGCCCTCCCACGCTCGGGCCATCGACCGCAAAACGGCGATCAGTTGCTCTCCGCGATCCTGTGGAAACGCTTCATCCGTTTCGTCTTCGTAGGCCCGCAATGACATGCTAAGGCCTTCGCTTCCATCCGCGTCGATATCATCGAAGACATCCGCATCCAAACGCGCCACATGGATCGCATAGCTTTGGACAAAACGCAGATACAGCGCGGCGGCGGCCTCGACCCCCATCGAATCCGACAAGTCCACATAGCGCGCGTCGTTCATACCGATGTTCAGGATCGCACCCGGACCACCCCAATCAGGATCTTCAGAACTGGGCCGAACACATAGCAGTGCAGACTGATCGAACTGTTCGAGGATGGCCGCGATGTCCGGCACCTGACCTTCGGCAATCCGATGGATCGCATCAAATGACAGCGCGACCGTCCGAGGAACCGGAAGCTCCAGCCGGACCAGACGTTGCAGACACTTCGCCCTGCCACCATGTGTTTCGGTGGCAACGGGGGCCGAAGGCGTTATCAGAGTGGTATGCGGGTTATTCTGCACTGCGGCACCTTTTGATTTGCCCGCAGCATAAGCCCCTGCACCACTGGCGCAAGGGCGTTTTGGATCAGCCCTCGATCTTGCTGAGGTCCGCCACGCTGGAGCAAACTTGCCGGATCTGGCTCAGCAGGTTCAAACGGTTACGACGTAGGACAGCGTTGTCTGTATTGACCTGCACATCCTCAAAAAAAGCGTCGACCGGACCACGCAGCGCAGCCATCGAAGACATGGCGGCGGGATAATCCTCGGCCTTCAATGCGGCGTTGATGTCACCTTGCGCCGCCTCCAATGCGGCAAACAGCGCCTTTTCACTGTCCGTCTCGGCGAATTTCACATCCGCACCATAGGAGTATTCGACCCCGTCCTTCTCCTCGGCCTGCGTCAGGATGTTGTTGGCGCGTTTGAACCCCTGCACGAGGTTTTCACCATCCTCGGTCGCGATAACCTCGTTCAGAGCACGGGCGCGTTTGACCAGCAGGTTGAGGTCGTCATTCCCCTCCATCGCGATACAGGCGTCGATTATGTCGTGGCGAATGCCCTCGTCGCGGAGGAAGACCTTGAGGCGGTCGTGGAAGAAGGAAAGGAGTTCAGACGCGATTGTTTGTGCCCCATTCTGCCAAACCGAGAAATAGCAGTCCAGCGTCATTAGGTAGCGAATGGAGTCCGTCTCATCATCTGATACAAACATATGCGCGCCAGCCATTGTATCCGCCGAATGAGCCAACTGCTCCAATCGCTCTAGAGCTGCGTTTGCAGCCTTGTAACGCTCCTCGTCTTCGTCAAAAATCTCGCCTTCGAGACCCATCAATTTGACTTCGATATCTGAGATTTCTTCTTCGCTAAGCAACCCATCTGACAATACCAAGGAAAATGGACGGTCCTGCCATGGTGTCTCAAGCTGCTCTCCACGTTCCGGTGCCGCGTGCAAGATAAGACTCTTATAGAAGTGGCTCTCACTTAGCCCGAAGGAGATAATGTGAGAAACAAAAGTAAGGCTTACACTGTCCGTTAGGCTTAGCCTCAAATTGTTCTCCAGCACCAACCGAATAACCCCTAACGCCGCGCGACGAAGGGCAAACGGATCTTTCGAACCGGTCGGTTTCTCATCAATCGCCCAGAACCCAGTCAGTGTGTCCAGCTTGTCGGCCAGCGCCACGGTTACCGAGAGCGGCGCGGTCGGTACGTCGTCTGAGGGACCCAGCGGCGAGTAATGTTCCTGCGCCACGGCGGCCACAGCGGCGTCCTCGCCCGCGGCTTCGATGTAGTACCGCCCCATAAGCCCCTGAAGTTCGGGGAACTCATAGACCATCTCGGAACTCAGATCGGCCTCGGCCAGACGCGCAGCTTTCTCGGCCTGTTCGGCATCCGCGCCGGTCACCGGCGCCAGTTCGCGGGCCAGTGCGGCGATGCGGTCTATGCGCTCGGCCTGTGTGCCCAGCTTATTGTGGAAGGTCACATTCTCGAGCGAGTGAGTCCATTGGGTGATGTCTGATTTGGCAACGCGCAGATCGTTCTCCCAAAAGAACTTCGCATCGGCCAGACGCGCCGACAGCACCTTTTGGTTCCCCGCGAGAATGGTCGCGCCATTGTCGGTGGTTTCGCGGTTGGCGACGGTGATAAATCGTTCGATCCGACCGGTCTTAGGATTGCGGACCGAGAAGAACTTCTGATGCTCTTTCATCGAGGTCTGCAAAACCTCGGGCGGCAGTTCGAGGAATTCATCGTCAATCTGCCCCATCAGCACGACGGGCCATTCGACCAGCCCGGCGACTTCGGCCAGCAGACCCTTGTCGTCGACCACCTCAAGACCAGCAGCAAATGCCATGTTCTGAGCGTCGTTCCAGATATGCTCGGCCCGGTCAGCAGGGTTCAGTACAACAAATGCGCTTTTCAGCTTGGCTGCGTAATCCTCAAAGGAGGAAACGGAAAACCGTCCTGGAGCCAAGAATCGGTGGCCCTCGGTCGTGTCGCTGGCTTTGATGCCGTCAACCTCAAGCGGTACAACCTGCGTGCCAGCCTCATCAGACAGGATGCACAGGATCGAATGCAGCGGACGCACCCAGCGCAACGGGCCACTGCCCCAGCGCATCGACTTGGGCCACGGGAAGTTGCGAATGGAGACCTCAAGCACTTCGGCCACTATCTCAGCCGCCGGGCGACCGGGTTTTTCGATCGTGGCGAAATAGACCGCGCCCTTGGGCGTGTCACGCTCCTCTAGCTGGTCGCGGGTCAGGCCCGCGCCGCGCAGAAACCCTTCGATAGCCTTATCCGGCGCGCCGACCTTGGGGCCCTTGCGTTCTTCGCGGATCGTCGGGCTTTCTGCCAGCAACCCTTCGACCGCCAGCGTCAGGCGGCGTGGCGTGGTCAGGGCGGCCGCACCGGAATACGTCAAACCGGCCTCGACCAAACCATCGGTGATCCGCTTTTTCAGGTCTTCACCGGCGCGGGTCTGCATACGCGCGGGGATTTCCTCGGAAAACAATTCGATCAGCAGGTCGGGCATTTTCGGTCCTTAGAAATTGACGATCGTCTGAATGACGATGGCATTGGCGATATCCACAAAAAAGGCGGATACAAGGGGCAGCACGATAAAGGCAATAGGCGAAGGGCCATATCGCTTAGTAACTGCGGTCATATTGGCGATAGCAGTAGGTGTCGCGCCCAAGGCGAAACCGCCGAACCCGGCAGACAGCACCGCCGCACGGTAGTTACCGCCCATTACAGGGAACAGAACCCAGATTACGAAAGCCACAGCAAACAGCGTTTGCGCGCCCATGATGACGACGATGGCCAAACCCAGCTCGGCAATAGTCCAGAGTTGCAAGCTCATCAGCGACATAGCCAGGAAAGCGCCCAGCGAAAACTCTGAGATCAACGCCAGAGAAGGCGTGCGCGATACCGCCGGCGCTTTGGGTGCCAAGGCTGAGCGCAAGTTGGCGATAACGATGCCCATGATCAAGCAAGGCACAAATAACGGCAACCTCAGCCCGGTGGCCTCAATTACCTCATTCAAGGCATAGCCAAAGATGATCGCCAGATTCAGATGAAGCAGGACACGCATTATGGTTAGATGATCAATCTTTGCTTCGGCTTCGTTTGGATTGTCTGGTAGACCGACGGTGTGTTCTTCGTCGGGACGATCTGGTGTCAGCCCCTTACCTTCGATCAGAAACCTAGCAATTGGGCCGCCGACCAAAGCAGCCAGAACAAGGCCCAGAGTCGCGACAGCCACGCCCAGTTCAGTCGCCCCTGCCAGCCCGGTGACTGCGCCAACCTCGGGTGCCCAGGCAATAGCGGTACCATGACCACCGATCAGCGATGCCGAACCGAACAGAACCCCAGCCTGTGCTGGATATCCAAAAGCCACCGCACCCGCAGCACCAACCACGTTCTGCGCAATGATCGTCACCAAGGTAAGTATAAGAAGCAATAACAGCGGCTTACCGCCAGAGATTAAATCAGACAACCGGGCATTCAGGCCAATTCCAGCGAAGAATACGACCAAAAGGAAATCACGAGAGGCCAAATCAAAACTCAGCTCGATGCCTGTGATTAGATACAGAAACAGCAAAACGAAAGAAGCCAGCAACCCGCCCGTTACCGGTTCGGGGATATTGAACTGGCGCAGAACAGCGACGCGCGCGTTGATCTCGGCTCCGGTCAGATAGACCGCGATACCAAGCGTCGCAGTTAGCAGGCTGGGAATCTCAAGCACTGAGTTTATCATGACACCCTCAATTTTCAGGCCGGGGTGGGCATTCCTCGCCCACAACCGTTCCGTCATAGGCCTTTTCGCCGCAATTGTTGAGCGCGTGCCAAGCATAGCCTTTGCCATCCGAAGTCACGACGACAATTCGATCAACGCCATAGTGAATATTCTTTGCTCCGAAGAACGCTTTCGCATCACCGGACCTCAGTGCTTCGGCGATGGCAACGGCATCGTAGCAATCAAACCATCCCGGTGCCGTCAACGGCTCGGGATTTTCGACGGGACGAAACGCGGAAAATTCTTCGGCTGTCATGTCGGTCTCAAAACACGCCCTGTAGCGGATCGGAGAACTATCGGCATCAATCGCCTGAAACGCTGTGTAACGGATCGGTTGCGAAACGTCCTCTTCCGCCGATAGCAAAGCCACATCCTGACCGGGACTTGGATCTACGTCGTAATAAAACCCGTAAACCTGCAAGTAATACATACCCGCTCCGGCCAAGGCCGCAGATACAAGGAGAATAAGTGCGAGCAGTTTTCCAGTCATTTATTCACCATCATAATCACGCGACCTCTTTCAACTTCACAGGAAATAGGCCAGTTTTCAAACCGGTACAGGTAAGAACGAGGCAACTAGAATGGACATGACCCTTGCCGTCGGGTTCTTCGGCGCATTGTTTGCGATCATGAACCCGATCACCAACCTGCCCGTCTTTCTTAGCGTCACCGACGGCCTGACGCCCGCCGACCAGCGCAAGGTCGCGGCCAAAACCGCTACGTACTGTCTGATCCTTGGCGGCGCATTCGCGGCTGTAGGCAACCAGACACTGGGATTGTTCGGGATCAGCGTGGATGACCTGCGTGTCGCCGGTGGCCTGGTCGTTCTGATGATCGGCTTGAATATGCTGAACGGAAACGAAAGCACCTCGCACCACGGGACCAAAGGGGAAAAGCAATCCTACCCTGAACCTGCAACGGTGGCGTTTTACCCTTTGGCGTTTCCAATTCTGGTCGGCCCAGGCACGATTACAACGCTGATCCTTTATGCCCACCATATCTCGAAGCCCGTGGACGCCATTATCTATTCTGGCGTGTTCCTGATCGTCTTGTTCTTGTTGTTTGTCACGTTCTGGAATGCCTCGGCCCTGTCCAAGCGATTGTCCGAAAACGCCCGCGTGATCATGAGCCGGTTTATGGGCATGATCCTGTCGGCCATCGCAATCGGGATGATTGCAGCGGGCTTGAAAGTGCTGTTGCCCGGATTGGCCTAAGCACTCCATTAGGCTTCGAATCCGGCAGCCTCGGTCAACAGGAACGCATCGGCACATTGTTTGGCCAGCGCACGAACTCTCCCGATATAGGCTTGTCGCTCGGTCACAGAGATCACACCGCGCGCATCCAACAGGTTGAAAACGTGGCTGGCTTTGATGCATTGGTCGTAAGCCGGATGCGCCATGATGATGCGCTTGCCGGTTTTTGGATCATCATGCTCCTTTGCCAAAATCGCAGCACATTCTGCCTCGGCCTCTTCGAAATGCCGCAGCAGAACCTCAGTGTTGGCCACGTCAAAGTTCCAGCGCGCATATTCTTCTTCGGTTTGTTTGAAGATGTCGCCATAGGTCAGCGGGCTGGGTGATTGGGGGTCGTTGAAAGGCATGTCCATTACGTGATCGATGCCAAGAACATACATGGCCAAACGCTCTAACCCGTAAGTCAACTCGCCGGACACGGGCGCACAATCATGACCGCCGACTTGCTGGAAATAGGTGAATTGGCTGACTTCCATACCATCGCACCAAACTTCCCAGCCCAGACCCCATGCGCCTAAGGTAGGGCTTTCCCAGTCATCCTCGACGAACCGAATGTCATGCAGGTTCATGTCAATGCCGATGGCTTCAAGGCTGCCCAGATACAGCTCTTGCAGGTCCGGCGGGCTGGGTTTGATCAGCACCTGATACTGATAATAGTGCTGCAACCGGTTCGGGTTTTCACCATACCGGCCATCTGTTGGGCGGCGCGAAGGCTGTACGTAGGCTGCGGCCCATGCCTTGGACCCCAAAGCGCGCAGAGTGGTCGCGGGGTGGAATGTTCCTGCGCCCACCTCCATGTCGTAAGGCTGCAAGATGGCGCAGCCTTTCGAGGCCCAATAAGTCTGAAGCCGCAGGATAATTTCCTGAAATGAACGTGGTGCACTGGACGGTTCGGTCATGACATTCCCTTTGGGCACATCCGCGCCCGGTTCCGGTCGGTTTTGCCCTTCCTATGCAAGGGGCCAAGGGGCGTCAACGGGCCAATGGGCGTTGGCTGTCACTGCGCCGCCACACTGGAAATTCCCCGTATTCCAAGCATGGCGTTCCACCCCTCAAATCGCGTAACCTATAGCAAAGCTAAAACACTGCGAACACGGGCAGCCAATGACACGCATATTTACTGCAATAACGTTTTTAATATTCTTCGGCGCGCGCGCCGTACTTGCACAACAAGACACCGGCGTCTGGGTGCAGGTCGAAGCGCGCCCGACACTCAGTGCGGCGCTGGAACGCGCCCAAGCTTATTCGAACTCTTTACCAGACGTGAATGGTTTTCGCTTAAATTCTGGATGGTATGCAATTGTTATTGGGCCTTATTTACGCAGCGACGCCGAGCAGGTCCTGCGCGTTTACCAGGCGGAAGGGCAGATTCCTGCTGACAGCTACATCGCTTTTTCCAGTTCTCTGGGTCAACAATTCTGGCCAGTCGGCGCAAATATCCTGAACCGTGGCGTAGTGACTCCGCCCGTTGAAAACACGCCGCAGCCTGAACCAAGTATATCGGGGCTGACCCCAGAGCCTTCGGATGAAACCCGATCGCAGGCTCTGCAGTCTGAACGGCTTCTGACCGCGCAAGAGCGCCGGGATTTGCAAACCGCTCTTCAGGCCGCAGGCTTTTACAACGCCACAATTGACGGTGCCTTTGGTCAGGGAACGCGCCGTTCAATGGGTGACTGGCAGAGGTTCAATGGATTTGAAGCAACCGGCGTTCTGACGTCTGCGCAGCGCAGGGCGCTGATGGACGACTACAACGAACCGTTGATCAGTGTCGGCATGGATCGCTATTCCGACCCGCAAGCGGGTATTGATCTGGACCTGCCACTTGGTGTCTTGGGCTTTGACCGCTACGAGGCTCCGTTTGTGCATTTCAAAAGCACCACCGATTTGAACGCCCAGGCGCTGCTGATCAGTCAGGACGGTAACAAGGCTACGCTGCGTGCACTTTACGAGGTCATGCAATCGCTGGAGGTTGTACCTTTGGATGGCCCCCGAGAATTGCGCGGTGACCGCTTTACGCTGGAAGGTCGTGGCAACGGGCTTGTGTCCTATACTCAAGCTGCACTGGACGGCGGCCAGATCAAGGGCTTTACTCTTGTTTGGCCCGAAGGGGATGAGGCCCGTCGGGCCAGAGTTCTGGCTGCGATCAAAGCCAGCTTCCGCACAAACGACGCCGTTCTGGACGCCAGCGCAGGCGCGGATGCCGAACAACGGGTCGACCTTGTTTCAGGCCTTCAGATTCGCAAACCCCGCCTGTCCCGCTCTGGATTCTTCACAGATGCCAATGGCACAGTCTTGACTGTCACCGAGGCAACTGACAGCTGCACCCGGATTACCCTAAACGACGATCAGGAGGTTCAGGTTGCTTGGTCCGATGTCGATTTGGGTGTGGCGGTCCTGCGCCCCCGTCGTAACCTTGTTCCGATCAACATCGCGGAATTCAACGCTGACAAACCACGCATTCAATCAGAGGTCGCCGTTTCAGGGTTCTCTTATGAGGGCGCATTAGGTGCCCCAACCCTGACCTTTGGCGAGATTGCCGATGTGCGCGGTTTAGACGGGGAAGACGGTGTCAAACGGCTGGCTTTGGTCGCACAGCCCGGCGATGCAGGCGGTCCAGTCTTCAATGATGCTGGGCAGGTGGTTGGTATGTTGCTGCCTACCCCTTCCAATGGTCGCACCCTTCCTGAATCAGTTAGCCTGGCCGCTACAGTAGATCGGCTGAACACGGTTCTTGAAAAAGCGGGTGCTACTGGGCAGTCTGGCCAATCGACAGCCGACATCTCACCCAACGAATTAAGCCGCAGGGCCAAAGGCATGACCGTGCTGATCCACTGTTGGGATTAAATTGATCTGAACACTTAAGAACGCCGCCTTTTCAGGCGGCGTTTTTGATTTAGGCGATGTCCGGTGTCACCCGGATCAAGGTTGGAACCGGTGCATCAAAGGCACCTCGTACAGCAGCCTGCATTTCGTCCAAACTGGAAGGAGCGGCGGACAATGCCCCGAAAGCCTCGGCTAGCTTGCAAAAATCGGGGTTGCGGGCGACCACGGCATTAGGCGCGATCTGTCCGCGAACCATACTGTCTTCAATCTCTTGCAGCTTGCCGTTGTCCCAAAGGATGATTGGCAAAGACAGGCCCAGCTCGACCGCCGCACCCAGTTCCATCATCGTGTAGTGAAACCCATAATCTCCCGCGATAACAGCTGTCGGTTTTCCGCGACGGGCAACCGCCCCACCGATCCCGGCAGGCAAACCATAACCAAGGGTGCCAAACCCTGTTGGGTGGTGCCAATGATAAGGGTAAGCCATGTCCCATACTTCTTTCGCGACGTACGCCATTTGGGTCATATCAGAATAAATCATCGTATCCGCAGGCATTGCATCGCGCAGGGCCGCAAGGATAGGTACGATTCCTGGACGTTCGGCATCTACTTCGGCCCGCCAGCGACGACGGGCTTCAGAGACTTCCTCTGGGTTCCAGCCAGTTGCGGGCTTGATGTTCTCGACCGCGGCCCAAAGTGCCTTGGCAAAACCTTCACCATCTGCCTGCAGCTTTATACCCGCGCGGTGGTGGTCCGATAATACCTTCGGATCAAGATCGACCCGTATCAGGTGGGCGCTGTGCCCCAAGGTATCGCGCCACAGATCAACCTCACCAAGCTCGGCGCCCACCGCAACCACGAGATCGGCAGATCCAATCACGTTGGCGCTTCCGGGGCGCGGTAGCGTGGCACCGAAGTCCAACGCATAACCCAATCCAGCCATCCCGCGCCCAGCGTAAGTCGTGAAACAGGCCGCGCCCAGTTGGGTGAGAATTTGCCGCCACAAATTGGACTTCGCCCCACCGCCCAAAATGAACAACGGCCTTTGGGCAATGTTCAGCAATGACATCACCGGCGCGACATCAGGAGGTAGAACCTGGGTACGCAAGGCCGGTTGATGGGGAAACGGTGCCGCATCGGCATCGGCCTCAAGCTGAGCAATTGGCACTTGAATGTGCTTGGGACGCGGGCGGGACAGCTCGAATTCCTCGAATGCCTGCTCCACTAACCTATAGGCTGCCTCTGCAGTGTCGGCCTGACGCGACCAGTCCGTCACCGTTTCGGCGGCTCCGCGTTGGTCTTTCATCTGGTGCAATTGCCCATGAGCCGCCTGTGCTTCATCCAGACAGGATGACATCACCAGCATCGGCACCGAATCCGTAAAGGCCTGTCCCATTGGCGTTATGATGTTGCATAGACCAGGCCCGGTGATCACATAAGCCACGCCGGGCTTGCCAGTGGCACGGGCATAGCCATCCGCCATAAACCCGGCCCCTTGTTCGTGACGCGCCAGAACATGGGTAATGCCCGCCTCTTCGATCCCGCGATACATTTCCTGATTATGTACACCAGGGATACCAAAGATCACGTCAACCCCACGATCCTTCAGCATATGCGAGATCTGGGCCCCCAAGGGTCTCTTCATTAGTTTCTCCAGAATTGAACTGTGAACAAGGCGTAGACGGCCAGCAGCTCCAGCCGCCCGACCAGCATGCCGATAGAAAGTAGCCACTTGGCCGTGTCGTTGAGCGCCGCAAAATTGCCCGCAGGTCCGATCTGATCGCCCAGCCCCGGTCCAACGTTGGCAAGGGCGGTGGCAGCACCCGAAACCGAAGTGATAAAGTCTAACCCCGTCAGTGCGAGCGCCCAGGCTAACGCCCCCAGCGACAGCACGAAAAACATAAAGAAACTCATGACCGAAGTCAGTACATCTGTCCCAATTGTGCGCCCGCCATATTGCGGGGTGAAAACACCATGCGGCGACCGGATTCGGCGGATCTGGGTTTTGATCGAGGCGAACAGCAATTGATAACGGAAGATCTTAATTGAGCATGCGGTCGATCCCGCGCACCCTCCGATCAGACCAATCAAAAAGAACAACATTACCGGAAAGTTGCCCCAACCCATGTAGTCGACACTTGCGTAGCCGGTACCCGAGATGATCGAGGTGATATTGAAGAGAGACTCGCGGAATGCCTGTTCCCATTGGTGTGGAAAGACCGAGATCAGAAACACCGCCATGACCACGACCAGAACAAGGATGGTCGCAAGAAAGGTCTGTATCTGGCTGTCCTGCCACAAAGAATTCGTATTGCCGTTTGCGAACTGCACGTAGCGCACAAATGGCAGCGCCGCGAGAATCATGAAGACCGCAGCTGCATACTCGATCGGACCAGAGAAACTGGCAAAAGACGAATCGTAATTCGAGAATCCGCCGGTCGCGATGGTGGTCATCGCGTGCACAACGGCATCAAAGAAACTCATCCCCAATCCGGCATAAATCAACGCACAGACGAAAGTAAGAAAGACGTAGATTAGAGATATCTGGCCAGCGATCTCTTGCGCGCGTGGCAGGATTTTCCCCATGGTTTCAAAACCTTCCGAGCGGAAGATTTGCATACCTCCGACCCGAAGTTCGGGCAGAAAAACCATGGCGACAACGATGATACCGATGCCACCCAGCCATTGCAGCAGGCCGCGCCACAACAACAGTCCTTGGGGCAAATCGTCGAGACCGGATATCACCGTCGAGCCAGTGGTGGTAAGGCCCGACATCGCCTCGAAATAGGCATCGACAAAACGCAGTTCGGTCTCACCGAATAAAAAGGGGATCGCTCCAAAAAACGGCAGCGCGACCCAGACGCCAGTGGTCAACAAAAAGGTCTGACGGATTGTCAGGCCCTCGCCCACCCCGTTCGAACAGCTGATGGACAGCACCACGCCAGTAAGAATGGTGATGATTCCGCTTTCCAGAAATACATGCCATTCACCCCGACCTTCGATGAGGTCTGCAAGCATAGGCAGCATCATGGTCGCCCCAAGAATGGCGACCAACAGGCCAATCACATATCCAACCGGGCGCATGTCCGTCATGAGGCGCAGCGTTGGCGCGCCTGCACGACTGTGTCAAGCGGATGTCCCGATTACCCGTCAGTTTTGCTGGCAGGTGTGGGCATTGCTGGCGGCTTTGAAGGCGCACGTGTTCGACGTTGAGGCGAAACACTCTGGGCAGGCTCTGTTTTAGACGCAGCTGGCTTCGCGGCCACCTTCGGAGCAGCGGGCTTAGCTGTTGCTGACACAGGTTTTGCGTTTGCCGGCTTCGGTATTGCTGGTTTCGATGGCTTCACTTTAGGCGCAGCTGGCGCTGTAGCCGTCTTGGTTTCCGTTAGTTTTGCAGGCGCGTTTGCGACGGCGGTCCGAGCTGCAGTTCTTGGTTCCGGCTTTGCCGCAACTTTTGACGGAGCCTTGGCAGTCGCTGGCTTGGTAGCTGGTTTAGCTGCGGAAACTGATCGGCGACTGCGAGATGCAGGCTTAGCGGGGGAGGCCTTAGGCTTCGTCTCCTGCGGTTTCGTAGTGTTGGCTGCTTTTTCCACTGCTTTTGCAACCGTTGCTTTCACTGGGGTTGCCGTTGTCTTGGCTGAAATAGGCTTTGGCGATTCGGTCTTGGATTTAGGTGCTGGCTTAGCCCGGACCGTAGGTTTAGCTTTCGGCGCTGGTGCTGCTTTAGCTTTAGCGGCGGGCTTAGCGGCGACCGGCTTGGATAGGATTTTTTGCTTGGGCGTTGCCGGTGCGGGGACCGAGGACGACGCGTGCAAGGCGTGTACCGGGACGAACGGCAACTCCATAGCCGAGTCAGCCAAAATTTTCATGATCTTCAGTTGGTTGGTAACCGCGTATCCGGCCATACGAATAGCCGCCGCCTGGAATTCCAGCGGTTGGGTAATCGGATTCATTAGTCGTTTCTCCTGTGAAAGCGATGCAGCCTGCTAAGGAAAGAACGACCCTACCCCGTCCCGATCCCTCGGACGGATTACAAAGGCCTGAAGTTCCGGGGCGTACCACGTCTCGGCTTCCTTTCAGAGTGGCGTGGGTGGTTAAACGCACACGCGCCACGGCTGCATTCCACGCCATTCTAGCGCAAAACACAGTGCTGTCGCAGCATTTTTGCTGCGATGCGGCGAAATTTCGCCTGTAGACTTATTTTGATACTTCCCAGTACTTAGTTCGATCACCCTACATGGAACAGGGTCGAGAACATGCGCGGGTCGAGGCTGGCCGCGACAAAGGTCGGTCCCTCGGTCAGAACCGACACGGCGTCGTGGCTGTGCAGGCTTTCCTGATGGCTGGCAACGACACGGAAGTCACCCACGTGATGGTCGGCCAAAAGCTCGGCGCAGAACAGACGAGCAGCATCTTCCACAAAGATTGGATTGGCTGCGTTCAGCTCGGCAAAGGCCTGTTCATCTTCACGCTTGACCATCACCTGTGTTTCGGTGGGCACTGCACGCCGGCAAAGTTCGATCAAGTCCTCGAACCAAAGGCAATCCGCGTCGCAATCCACCACGACCGAAATCCGCGCGACCGAGCGCTGCGAATGTGGTGTTGCAAGCTGCCCACGCGTTGCACGCGCGTGTTCGCTGAGTTCCAGAGAACATGGGCAGGTCGAGGAGTAAACATAGTCCAGATGCATAATCTTCTGGCGTACGCCGTTTCGCTCTACAAGCTCCAGCGCGATATCGTAATACTGATACCCTTCCAGCCCCGACCGCAGGCTCTGGACGCGGTCCGGATACGAAAACCGCATTTGGATGCGCGCATCAAAACTGTCCAGATCGGTCATGTAATCATCCAGAGCGGCCTCCATGACCTCAAAACTGAACGTGCGCTCTGCATGTTTATAGAAAGAGCGCATAATGCGGGACATGTTGATGCCCTTTTTCTCGGCATCAAGGCTGACCGTTCCGGTCACGGATGTTTGCAACGTCAGGTCTTCGCCATGCTTGCGGTGAAATCTGATTGGAAGGCGGAAGTTCGAGATACCAACATGCTGAATCTGCTGCTTGGCTCCGCGGATCAGACTTGAAGGGCCATTCTGAAGGTCTGGCAGGGTTGCACGGTAAGCCGCGTCTACACTGAACCCCTCAGGGTAGTCGCGCGACAGCGTGGGGTAATTTGAAGGAACCAACCCCGGCACCAAACGTGCTATAGCCGGATCGAGTTGGCTAATCTCGGCTTCGGTTGCGCTCTCGGCCCATTTGCGCAGGGTTTTCAGCGCAGCTGTGGCCTCATCGGTATCAGGCGCGTTGTCAATGTCACGGGGGTGCACATTCATTGAACGGGGCTCCTCGGTTGGTCGCCGGACTATATACAGCTTCGACGCATTTTCCAGTTTAACCGTATACGCATCAAAGCACAGCCCGGATGAATTTCCGCAAACGAAACGTCACTTACGCCTCATTGATGCAGTTTCAACCCGGGCTTAGCAGGAAACAGAGTGAGATTAACGCTGAGAAACGTCCAATGCGTGCTCAATATCGGCAAGCAAATCGCCAGCGTCCTCTAAGCCAACTGAAAAGCGGATCAAGCCGGGTGTAATCCCCAGTTCGTCTTTCTGTTCATCACTCAGTCGTTGGTGGGTCGTGGTCGCCGGATGGGTCGCAATCGACTTGGAATCTCCAAGGTTGTTTGAGATCACCGGAATCGTAAGGGCGTTCAGAAAGGCAAACGCCGCCTCTTTCCCACCCTTGATATCCAACGACAGAACTGTGCCACCCTTACCGCCCAGCTGCGTCTGCACCAAAGAGTTCTGGGCGTGAGTTTTCAAACCAGGATACAGCGTGCGTTTCAGCGCAGCGTGACCTTCAAATGCCTCGGCCAAAGCCTGAGCCGTTTCGGCCTGTGCGTTGACGCGCAAGGCCATAGTCTCAAGACCTTTCAGCATGATCCATGCGTTAAACGGGCTCAGGGCACCACCTGTGTGCTTCAGGTATGGCTCGACGGTACCGCGGATAAAATCCTTCGTACCGATGATGACGCCACCAAGAGCACGCCCCTGCCCGTCAATATGTTTGGTCGCGGAATAAACCACCACGTCCGCACCCTGCTCGATCGCGCGTGAAAAAACCGGGGTCGAGAATACATTGTCCACAATCACCAGCGCGCCTACGGTATGGGCAAGTTTGGCAACTGCTGAAATGTCGATCACTTCAAGCGTCGGGTTTGACATGGATTCAAAAAATACTGCCTTCGTGTCCGGCCGGATCGCCGCTTGCCACGCCTCTAGATCGGTGCCGTCGACGAAAGTTACCTCAACCCCAAAACGAGTCAGTATATTTTCCAGAATATAGAGGCACGAACCGAACAAAGCCTTGGCCGAAACGACGTGGTCGCCAGCTTCAAGCATCGAAGTCAATGCCGCGTTTACGGCTGCCATGCCCGATGCGGTGGCAAAAGCGTCTTCGCCGCCTTCTAGCGCCGCGATACGCTGCTCGAACATCGAAACTGTTGGATTGCCATAGCGGGCATAAATGAACTCGTCTGGGCCGGCTTCGATAAACCGCGCCTCGGCCTGCTCAGCGTTTTCATAAACAAAGCCCTGAGTTAAAAATATCGACTCGCTGACTTCGTTGTATTGGCTGCGACGGATGCCGCCATGGACGGCTTGGGTGCGTTTGTTCCAGCTCTCGCTCATGTCATTCCTCTCGACCCTTGTCAGGCAAGGGCATCAAAAAAACCCCAGACGCGGTCAAGCGAAAGGGGCCTTTCATCCTGACCTTTTAGCGGATGTATTTAGCGTGGCCCGCAATCCGGTAACAAATCGCCACGTAGTGATGTTGCCCTTACGCCGCACATGCGAACTCGTCAACCCTGACAAGCGCACTGTCACGGTTCTGTAACCGACCTTTCACCAAAGCGTCATAGCGTTATGACACATCGGCGGCACAACATCTTGTGTGAGGCAGAGCAGATGCCAGTAATCAGGATCAACGCCATTGGCGATACACTCACCCTTCACCGCAGCACTCGGTCCCCGAGCAGTGTTTTGCGGCAATCGGACCATACACAGGGTCCGGTCATCATCATGACACACGGGTACAAATACCGACCCGATGACGCCAAAGCCTGCCCCCACCGTCATATTCTGGCAATTCACCCGACACCTATGCCTTGGCACTGCCCAAGCTGGCCACAACAGCTTGGGTTCGGGTCCGGTTTCAACGACGAAGGTTTAGGGATTGCGTTTGGCTGGAATGCAAAAGGACCGCTTTGGGCCGCGCGCCGCCGCGCGGTCGAGGCCGGACGCGCATTGGCGAATTTGATCACGGAACTGCGCCACCTGAATCCGGAACGTCCCATTCATTTCATTGGGCATTCCATGGGAACCGAGCTGGCGCTGGAGGCGTTGCACCACGTCGCCCCGGGATCACTGAATCGTATCATCTCAATGTCCGGGGCTGTGTACCAAAGCCGCGCGCTAGCCGCGCTTGATACACCTGCAGGTTTACAAGCCGAGCTTATCAACGTGACAAGCCGCGAAAACGACTTTTTCGACTTTTTGTATGAACGGATAATCCAACCGCCCCGACGCGGCGACCGCAGCATCGGTATCGGCTTTCACGCGTCAAATGCCGTCACACTGCAAATTGACTGCGCGCAGACCTTGGACCACCTTTCGCGCCTGATTTTCCCGATCGGAAACCCTCAGCGCCGCATATGCCACTGGTCCAGCTACACGCGCCCCGGCGTCCTGCGTGTCTATAACGCTCTGCTGCGCAACGACGCGCGACTGAGCCTGTCGCTTTTGAAACACGGTCTGCCCCAGACCTCCACCCGCCGCTGGTCCCGGCTGTTCGCGTTGCCGCGTCCGAAAGGCCCCCTGCCGTTCGCCCAGAAAACCTCCTGACCGGCGGCGGCGCGGACAGAAAACACCCTAGGCCGCACTATTCATACACAGGGCACATTGCGTGTGCCGAGGATCATTGGGTGGGTTTCAACAAGCCAGCCATACAACGTGGAACTGCCTATCCAGTGGCAAGACTATATCGCAGACTAAGCGTTGTGATATAATTCGGCCATATTTTAGAAAAGGAATTCCCGTGTCAGAGCTTAGTGCAACGGACCACAAGGTTCGCAAAGCGGTCGGTGAGGCTGAAAAGGGCCTATTTAAACTCTTCAAAGAGATCCGGCCCACCAATTTCGATATAAAACTGAACAAGCTCGACAAGGGCAAGATCATGGCCGCGCGAAAGAAAGTTACGGCGTTCATGAGCAAATTCATGCCAATAACAAAACTACAAGGGTCGCCGGTGTACGCGCAGTTGGACCCATACAGCCAACAGCTTGTTGACTGGATGGACTCGGTGATGAACAGTCTTCAGAAAACAGTTTTGGAATTTGATAAGGCGGCGAAGTTGGCGAACAAGGACCCGTCGAAGAATTTGAAAATACTGATCCCCACAACTCAAAAGCGCTTCAAACAGCTGCGCAAGCCGCCGTCCGGCCTTGGTACGCTGGTTAAACAGATCGAGAAGGATTTTGGCCCGGACGCGCCGGGATTCTCTGGCGTGTCCATTTTGCCCGCACTGATCATGCTGTTCCTGATTTGGGAAACTATTGCAGCCGGCCTGAAAAAGAAGCCAAAAGGCAGCTGATCACGATCGTAGCTGATATCATTGCTCGGCTCTCTTGATTTTGCGCAGTGTTCGCCCGATGCGTGATGTAACAAGAGTGCCCCCGCTTAGGTCTTGTGGCCTCTGTCCGAAAGCCTCATGATCTTCTCAATCTGAGGAGATATCATGATCGATCTGTATTTCTGGCCCACGCCAAATGGCTGGAAAGTATCCATCGCGCTGGAAGAGATGGAACTGCCCTACACCACTCATCTGATCAACATCGGTAAAGGTGATCAGTTTGACCCAGAATTCCTGAAGATTTCACCCAACAACCGAATGCCTGCCATCGTCGACCCCGACGGCCCAGATGGAGAGCCTGTTTCCGTATTCGAAAGCGGTGCCATCCTTATGTATCTGGCCCGCAAAACCGGCAAGTTCTACGGCGAAACCGAACGCGACCGGATCGCAGTTGAAGAGTGGCTGATGTGGCAAATGGGCGGTGTCGGCCCGATGGCGGGTCAAGCGCATCACTTCCTGAAATACGCGCCCAACATGGAACCCCCGCAGGATCTGCCCTATCCCAAAGACCGTTACCGTACCGAGGTCGGGCGCTTGTATGGCGTACTGGATCGTCGCCTAGCCAATAACGAATACGTCGCGGGCGATTTTTATTCTATCGCCGACATGTCCATCTGGGGTTGGGCGAGCCTGTGGGAAGGACAACAACAGGTTCTTGATGACAAACCCCACTTTGCCCGCTGGCTTGAGACAGTGAGCGCGCGCCCCGCTGTTCAGGCCGGACGAGCACTGCATGCAGAGTTGCGTGGGGACCATAGGGATAAGCAGTCGCAGAACGTTTTGTTCAAGCGTTGAAATGACTTGAACCAACTACTTCATGTATTGGGAAATCAGCGTTTCAGCTTCGTGTTTCCTGAGGACCTTAGCAGCAGTTGGTCCGTACTCCCACGACAAGGATTCAAAAACGCCAGGGAAAATTTCAACAAGTTCTTTACGCGCTTCCTGCGCCATCCCTTGCACCGCGATATCCCCCGGAAACAGGCTTTCCGTAAACGCGCCGTTTGACACCACAATCTCGTGCTGGTCGAAAATAAAGTGGTAATAGACGATGTTGCAAGAGTCCGATGCAATCTCGACCCCTGGTAGGCCCAATAGGAACTTCGCAGGCACCAGAACGTTAGCATCCTCGAAAAGTAACTCTAGCCCGGCAGCAGAAATAAGTATCCGATGGTTGGGCGACACAAATAGGTCGGATGACGGCAATCCTGAGCCCAACGCGCCTTTGGTAATTCTAACGGGCTTTAGGTGGCATTTGTTAGCATGTGAAACATCAATTGACCGCGACCCGATCCACCGAACCTCTTTAGCTTCACTCTCAGCGGTCATAACCAGATCGCCGACTTCAAGCGCTTCGACAGCCTTTTCACCCGACGGCGTCGCAATCAATGTGCCCTGAACGAAACAAGGGACGTCGACGATTGCATCCGGGTCTGTCGTGTCCGGCGCATTGTCTGGTGTTACATTCGATGGAAAAGAGTCGTAATTGACGCCCGGCACCAACGGTTCGGAGGTTATGTACCCAGCAAGCTCACCGTCCACTTCAACCCTGTATACGGTGATTGTACCGCCACCGGGATCTGAAAGCGCATAGGATTCTTCAAGATAGATATTTCCATTTTCAGTAAGACCGGAAATTGGATTACCGTCTAAATCAGTAACAAGACCTTGTTGGGTCAGGTCATCGCCTATTTCGTTGTTGAAGCGGTCACCATTAAAATCCGTACCATTGTCAGGGTCGCCGTTGATAAGCGGCGGTGGCCCGGGTAGGTCCTCAACATTGAATATGCGCCGGTCCGTCTCGGGATCGTATGTTGGTGACAGGGTGACTGTACCAAAACCAAACACCGTCACCGTTATGACGTCAGGCGAATAACCTATGTAGGAATAGTTTGCCACGTGAAACCTCGGACCAATTACGGTGTTTGAATTTCATCGACCGGAATGCCTTATGTCTAGAAGTTTCTTCACTGCACCCTTAAAATGTAAATATTTGCATTTTATTGTATCTTTCCTACCATTTTACACGGCTTTCCCCCGTACCAGCACATCCAGCATGGCTGAAATATCCTCGATCTCTTCCGCGATCACATGGGTCACTGAATGCGCGCGCTGCATCCGGCCCGTGACCCGCAGCAGTCGCCCCGAAATCACCGCCCGGCGGAAGCGCTCGTAAATCTTGCGCCAGACCACCACGTTTACGATGCCGGTTTCGTCCTCAAGCGTAACGAAGATCACCCCCTTAGCTGTCCCAGGTCTCTGCCGTAGGATTACCAGTCCGGCCACGGTCACTCGTGCACCCTCGGGTGGATCGTTCAGCCGATTGGCCGGCAAACAGGCGGGTGGGCGCGGCCAATCCCTGGTTTGTGAAACAGAGCGAACGGGGACAACAAACATAAGAACAAAAATAGAACATTTAATAGGAAAGTCCAGACGCGGCGTGAGGAGTCGCAAATGAGGCTGGAAAGACGTAATTGCCTCAACTAAGGAAGAAACCGACAATCGAAAAAGGAAGACGCACGCAATGGCAAAGATCACCTATGTCGAGCATGGCGGTACCGAGCACACAGTCGAAGTCGCCAACGGGCTGACCGTTATGGAAGGAGCCCGCGACAACAACATCCCCGGCATTGAAGCCGATTGCGGTGGCGCCTGCGCCTGTTCGACCTGCCATGTCTATATCCACCCCGACTGGGTCGAGAAAGTTCCGGCCAAAGACGATATGGAAGAAGACATGCTGGACTTTGCCTATGAGCCCGACCCTGCCCGTTCGCGCCTGACCTGCCAGATCAAGGTCACGGATGAGCTGGACGGTCTGGTCGTACAGATGCCCGAAAAACAGATCTGATGCCATTCAGGCCGGTTCCCGCTGTTGCGTTTGCACTCAGCGTTTTTCCGGTCGAAGTCCGGCCTCAACAACCCTGGCAGTACGAACCACTGGGTTCGGCAGAATACTCCGAACCTACAGCGCGGTACCCGCATGGGGTTCTTGGCGATCAGATTGAATATGGCGCGCTTGTCCTGCAATACGCGCCCGGATGGGCAGAGTATACGATACGACTGCCCGAAGAACGGGTGTTTGAAGATATCCAACCGCGCCTTGTTGATATTGACAACGATGGTCGGCGCGAGGCGCTTGTGGTCGAAAGCCACCGAGACAAGGGCGCACGCCTGGCTATCTATAACGGCGGCGGCCTGATTACGGCCACACCCTACATCGGTACCCGTTTCCGCTGGCTCGCCCCGATAGGCGCCGCTGACCTGGACGGCGACGGCCATGTAGAGGTCGCATATATCGACCGTCCGCATCTGGCCAAAACCCTGCGTATTTGGCGTTTCAAGGATAATGACCTAACCGAAATCGCAGCCCTTCCCGATCTGACCAACCATCGCATTGGCGAAGACTTCATCACGGGCGGTATAAGGGATTGCGGCAACGGCCCCGAGCTGATCATGGTCAGCGCTGACTGGCAACATATTGTCAGTGTCACCTACGATCAGGGCTGGGCGACGCGAAACTTGTCGACCTTTGACCGCACAGCAATGGCGCAAGTTCTGGACTGTTCACTTCAATAGTACCCGCAGCCCGCGCCAGCGGGCTGCCCGGCCCAAGGCCTTTGGCGATGCATCTTTGATGCGGCGGCAGGGCGCGGGAGCGTCTCGGGTCAGAGAGCCCGCCAGCCGATATCGCGGCGGAAGAACCCATCAGGCCAGTTGACACCATCCACCATTTCATAGGCCCGATCCCGCGCCTCTTGCAAAGTGCCGCCACGCGCGGTGACGTTCAGAACACGCCCGCCCGAAGCAACAATCTGCCCGTCGGAAGACTTGGTACCAGCATGAAACACCATGTTGCTGCTGTCTTCGGGGAGATCATCCAGCCCTTTGATCGCAGTACCCTTTTCATAGGAGCCTGGATAACCGTTTGCTGCCATTACGACGGTCAGGGCGTGATCATCCGCCCAATTCACGCGCGCGTCACCCAACCGACCTTCAGCGGCAGCATGCATGAGGTCCATTGCTTGAGCCCCAAGGCGCATCATCAGAACCTGACATTCAGGATCACCAAAGCGTACATTGTATTCCACTAGACGAGGCTGGCCATCCTTGATCATCAAACCGGCATAGAGAACACCCTGGAACGGCATCCCACGGCGCTTCATTTCAGCCACGGTGGGCTTGATAATCTCTTCCATCGCGCGTTCTTCGATCTCGGCGCTCAGAACCGGAGCCGGTGAATAGGCGCCCATACCACCGGTGTTCAGTCCGGTATCGCCTTCACCTACGCGCTTGTGGTCTTGGGCGGTTCCAACGGACAGGATGTCTTCACCATCGCAAAGCACGAACAGTGACGCCTCTTCGCCCTCCATGAACTCTTCGATGACGACCTCGGCCCCCGCCCCACCAAAGGCACCCCCGAACATGTCGTCAATAGCGTCCAGAGCGGTTTCCTCGTCCATCGCAACGATCACGCCCTTACCGGCCGCCAGACCGTCAGCTTTGACGACAATCGGCGCGCCCTGTTCGCGGATGTAGGCTTTGGCCGGTTCGGCTTCTGTGAACCGAGCGTAAGCTGCGGTCGGTGCACCTGACGCATCGCATATCTCTTTGGTGAAGCTCTTTGATGCCTCCAACTGCGCTGCAGCGGCAGAGGGACCAAACACCAGCACCCCAGCCTCACGCAGACGGTCAGCCACTCCTGCAGCCAGCGGTGCCTCGGGACCAACGATCACGAAATCAATCGCGTTCTCTTCGGCAAAGCTGACAACAGCACCGCCATTTTCGATATCCAACGCAGCGCAATCCGCGATCTGTGCGATCCCAGCGTTGCCCGGTGCCACGATCAGACGGTCACATTTGGGGTTCTGCATCACCGCCCAGGCCAGGCTGTGTTCCCGCCCACCACTGCCGAGAATAAGGATATTCATAAATGCACTCCGATCTGCTTGGCCTCGCTTGCGGGGCGTTCTAAGCTGACCGAGCATTTGACACAAGGCGCTGAAATGTCCGACCTGCTTGACGACCCCATTCCCGGTCAAAACACACCAGAATACACTGTTTCGGACATCTCGGGCGAGGTGAAGCGAACGCTTGAAGGCACGTTTGGGCGAATCCGCGTGCGCGGTGAAGTCGGGCGCGTGTTCAAGGCGCGCTCGGGGCATCTGTACTATGACATCAAGGACGACCGGAACGTACTGGCCTGCACCACGTGGAAAGGTCAGATATCCGGCCTGTCCGTGGTACCAGAAGAAGGGCTAGAGGTTGTCGTCACTGGCCGCCTGACCGCTTTTGGAGCGCAATCGAAGTACAACTTGAACGTCGATGAAGTCGCCGTTGCCGGTCAAGGCGCGCTGATGGCGCTGCTGGAAAAACGCAAGAAACAGCTTGAGGCCGAAGGGCTGTTCGCACCTGAACGCAAAAAGCCTCTGCCTTACCTGCCGCAGATCATCGGGGTGGTAACGTCCCCGTCGGGCGCCGTGATCCGTGACGTCCTGCATCGGCTGCGCGACCGTTTTCCACGTAAAGTTCTGATCTGGCCCGTAGCTGTTCAAGGCGCAAACTGTGCGCCAGAGGTCGCGAATGCAATTAAGGGCTTCAACCAATTGTCCCCCGGCGGCTCCCTACCCCGCCCCGATCTTATCATCGTCGCGCGCGGAGGCGGGTCCATCGAAGACCTGTGGGGCTTTAACGAAGAGGTTGTAGCCCGTGCAGCAGCAGCATCGGAAATCCCGCTGATTTCAGCAGTGGGACACGAGACCGATACAACGCTGATCGACTTCGTTTCGGACCGCCGCGCACCAACACCCACGGCTGCCGCGGAACTTGCAGTGCCAGTACGGATGGAGCTATTAGCCTGGACCGGTGAGCAAGGCGCACGCCTTTCCCGTGCCGCAACCGACGCGGTGCAACGAAGATCTCAGCGATTGCGTGATTTGTCGCGCGCCTTACCCCGCCCGGACAGCCTGTTGAACACACCGCGGCAACGCCTTGATTTAATTGCTGATCGCCTAACCCCAGCGTTAGAGCGCGGAGTACAAAACCGCCACCTGCAGGTTGTGAAACTGTCCGCCCATTTGCGCCCTTCTACTTTGCGCAACCTCGTCTCAAGCCGTCAGGAAGCCGTGCGCAACTTGTCCTCTCGCCTGTCGTTACGCCCAATTCAACGTGAAATCGAAATGCAGCAACAGACCGTGGCCCGGCTGGCCGAACGTATGAACGTGGCCCAATCAACTCGGCTTGATCGGATGCGGCAAAGCTTGGATGCCACCGATCGATTGCGCGAAACTCTCAGCTACAAAGCCACGTTGCATCGCGGCTATGCTGTCGTGCGCGCCGAAGATCAAGTGGTCACAACGAAAGAACAAGCCGAAAAGCACACCTCGCTACAAATCGAATTTGCTGATGGCGTTCTAACCACCGGTCAAGCCAGTTCCGGACGAGCAACCCCGAAGAAAGCCGCCCCAAAAGACGCGCCAGATCAGGGTTCATTGTTCTAATTCGGGCTAAACCCCTATGTCCGGCCCGTAGCAAACCATCTCTTCGTCGATATCTTCAGCCTCGTAGAGTTCAGTCTGGGCCGGATCACCCTCAAACTGAGCGATCAGGCCATTGCCTGACCGCGTGAAAACCCAGCATTGCGGATCCAGCCGGTCTTCGTAGATGAAACAAATCTGCCCTCCTTGCTCATACCAAAGGCCTTCTTTGCAATCGCCATCCAGAAAGGACCAGATCACACGGCGATTGGGCAGATACCGCTCGACTCCATACACTTGGCCCTGAAACCCATAGAACAGAGTTTTACCGCGCGTGTATTCGTCAAAGTCAGAGCCCGTCAGCGCTGTTTGAGCCGACGCTGTGTACACGGGCAGCAACAGGAGAATCGCAAGAAACCTACGCATCTCTGCATTGTGTCAGATGCAGTTGCCCGGTGCCAATCACCATTTCCCCAGGGCATCCTGCCTCCACGTCACCGGTTGAGATAAAGCAATCTCTCGGCACAAGCTGATGAAAACCGGGAGGATTCTATGGCAACAGCTTTATTCTGGCTCGCAGTCTTATGCGCTTGCGCCTACCTGCCCCTGTCACCACGCCCAGCCAGCGCGGCGCGTTCTGCGCTCAAGACCGCATCCGTCGCCTTTCTTGTCGCCATTGCCGTGTTTGAAGCCACACCATTGTTGCTGATCCTCGCCCTCACCCTTTGCGCCATTGGCGACGCGCTACTATCGCGAGAGACTGATAATACCTTTATGGCTGGCATCGGCGCATTCGCCGCAGGACATCTGGCCTATATTGCGTTGTTCCTGTCCTATCCCAGTAGCAACTTGGCGCTAATCGTTGAAAAGCCTAGTATTTTCTGGTCACTTATCATCTTGGGAATTGTATCTGCGACCCTATTGGCCCCTAGGGCCGGAAACCTCAAAATCCCGGTGCTGGGTTACATACCCATCATCCTCGGCATGGGTGTGAGCGTTCTAGCCATACCCGAAATCGAAGCCCTGCGGTGGGCTTTACCTGCAGCCTTGGCTTTCATCGCCTCTGACCTGATCCTTGCGACCGAAAAATTTCTACTCCCCCCGGATCACCGCACCCAAAAGATCACGCCTTATCTGGTCTGGATTCTTTACTGGGGCGCGCAAGTTGGATTGCTGCTCGCGTTTCTCTGACCCTTTGCAACTGCCGCAAATCCGCATTAGGTGAGGGGAACACCTGCGGAGACCAAAAATGGCGTTTTTCTCAAAGCTCAAGGACAAGCTGTTCAAATCCTCGTCCCGCCTCGAACAGGGGCTTGAGGCCATCGTCGAGGACGGTGGTGAGGAAACGACGACCCCAGACCCTATCATCCCTGAGCCTGACCCGCAGCCTGAACCTGTACCAGAAGTCCCGCAACCGGTTCCTGAAGTTCCGGAACCCGCACCAGCGCCACAACCGGTTGAGGTACCTGACCCAGCGCCTGCTGATCCGACCCCAGCGCCTCCGCCACCCGAAGCGGCGCCATCAAAAGGCATGTTGGGCCGCCTGTTCAGCCGCGGGGAAACCAAAACCGCTGTGCGCCGAACGTTGGATGATGACATGTTGGAACAGCTCGAAGAGCTGTTGATCGCATCGGACATGGGCGTTGATACGGCCCTGCGCGTCACATCCAACATGGCTGAAGGTCGCTTTGGTCGCAAACTCTCGACGCAGGAAATCAAGCAATTGCTGGCGCAAGAAGTCGCCCGTGTGATGGAGCCCGTCGCCAAGCCCCTGCCTATCTACCCAAAACGCCCGCAAGTCGTTTTGGTGGTTGGTGTAAACGGGTCGGGCAAAACAACAACGATCGGCAAACTGGCCAGCCAGTTCAAAGCCGCTGGCAAAAAGGTTGTGATCGCCGCCGGAGATACTTTCCGCGCCGCTGCTGTTGAGCAACTTCAAGTCTGGGGCGAACGCGCAGGCGTTCCTGTTCTAACCGCCCCCGAAGGTTCAGACCCAGCCAGCCTTGCTTTCGACGCGCTGACCAAGGCGCAAGAAGAAGGGGCAGACCTGCTGATGATCGACACTGCAGGCCGATTGCAAAACCGCGCCGATCTGATGGAAGAACTTGCTAAAATCGTCCGCGTTATCCGTAAGAAAGACGAAACAGCGCCTCACAACACCTTACTTGTGCTCGACGCCACCACCGGCCAGAATGCGTTGAGTCAGGTGCAAACCTTCCGAAATTTGGCCGACGTATCAGGGCTTGTTATGACCAAACTCGACGGTACCGCCAAGGGCGGCGTACTGGTCGCTTTAGCGGATAAGTTTGGCCTTCCTATCCACGCAATCGGCGTTGGAGAGCAAATCGACGACCTCGCCCCCTTTGATCCGGAAGAATTCGCCGCTGCCCTCACTGGCCTGGATCAAAGCTGATCTGCCTCTTCATCTGGCCCAAAATATCCTCCGGGGGTCTGGGGGTGGAAAACCCCCAGCCTCTCCACCCAGCAAAAAGATCTGACACTTGAGCGACTGGCTGATCTCACTCGAAGGCACCGAAGCAGGCCACCAGCTCGCCCTTGGGCTTGCCCTGATGGCTGCTTTCTTGCACGCGGTCTTCGGTGCATTGCAAAAAGGGCGCCACGATCCTTGGCTGTCACGCGGCGCCATCGACGCCAGCTATTGCTTGATGGCCGCGCCATTCGCGTTTTTCGTGGTGCCCTGGCCTGAACCTTATATGTGGCCGATCTTCGCCGTGGTCTGGTTGATCCACATTGCCTACAAAACCCTGCAGGCGATGGCCTACACCAAGGGGTCATACACCGTCGTCTACCCTGTGGTTCGCGGCACCGGCCCGTTGTTCACAGTTATCGGAGCCTACCTGCTGTTCGGCGAAACATTCTCCGGAACGCAATGGTTCGGCGTGGCCGTCCTTTTGGCTGGTATCTTCGGGCTGGCTGGCTATAACTTCCGGTTTTTGGAAACCAATCGCGAGACGTTGGGCATTGCGCTTTTTCTGGCCGTTAGCACGGGGCTATTTGTTGCTCTCTACACCACCTATGACGCTTATGGCATTCGTGCCACCACTGACCCGTTCACCTTTCTGGCATGGTTTTTCATGATCGACGGAGTGGCCATGCCCTTCTATGCGGCGCTTAGATGGCGTGCGATGATCAACCGCCCCACCCTCGGTCCTTTGATGTTGCGCGGTCTTGCAGGCGGTATAATAGCCCCCATGTCATTCGGAGCCATCATGCTGGCCACTAGGCTGGACAAGGTTGGCGAAGCGGCCGTTTTACGCGAGACGTCAACTGTTTTTGCAGCGCTGATAGGGTGGCTGGTCCTAAAAGAAACCGTAGGACCAAGACGAATAGCGCTAATGGCATTGATTGCACTCGGCGCTGTAATAGTTGAAATGGGCGGGTAAGCAGCAGGAACAGCCGATGTCAGACAAAAAAGAAATAAATCCATTCTTGAAGCAAGTACTGGAGCTTGGGCCCCCACTGGCGTTCTTCTTGATTTATCTGCGACTGCGCGACGACAGCTTTTTGATCGGCGGTATCGAGTATTCTGGTTTTATTGTCGCCACCATTCTGTTCGTGCCATTGATGCTGGGTGCGATGGGAATTCTTTGGTTTCTAACGGGCAAGCTAAGTCGTATACAGATTTTCACCGCCATAATGGTCATCTTCTTCGGTGGCCTGACCGCCTGGTTCAATGACGAGCGGTTTTTCAAAATGAAAACCACACTGGTCTACGGGTTTTTCTCGATCATGCTGGGCATCGGTCTGCTGCAAGGTAAATCCTACCTTGCCTATATATTGGACGAGATGCTGCCGATGCGCCACGAAGGATGGATGATCCTGACCCGCCGCTTGTGTGGGTGCTTTGCTGTATTGGCCATCGCCAATGAGTTCGTCTGGCGCACAATGTCGACAGACCTTTGGGTCAAAATCGAAACTTTCGCCTTCCCCATCGCGTTGATGGCGTTCTTAATGCTGCAATTCAGTCTGCTGCAGAACTACATGGATGATCCCGACCGTCAGTAAAATACCGAGCTGGGGGCATTTGCCCTCACGGTTTATAAGGTTTTGCCCTGTTTCTCGGTAAGATTGCGCACGAAAGCAGACAAAAACCTTGGCTAAACGCCGAAGCTGTGGAAAGTAGTATAACCACCCACCACTCACAGCCGGAGAACTGAACACCCATGACGGCTTTCCCAGACAGCGGCTTTCTGTCCGATGCGTCCGACGGATTGAAAGCTATGCTTTCCGCGCAGGCAACCGAAATCTCTTTGGAACGTGGCGAAGTTCTGTTCGAACAAGGCGACGAAGGTGACGCTTTGTTCGCCATATTAGAAGGCACGCTTGAGGTTTCCTTTCTGGCCATGAGCGGCCGCAAACTGTCTCTGACATTGATGCGCCCCGGAGAGGTCTTTGGGGAAATCGCCCTGTTTGACAGCGGCCCACGGACTGCCACCATCGCCGCAGCAGAGCCGTCGCGCGTGTTGCGCGTGCGACAACGCGATGTGATGACGCAAATACGCCAGCAACCTGAACTGGCTGTTGATCTGATCCGGTTGGCTGGATTGCGGATGCGGTGGATGGGATCGCAGTTGAACGAGCAGGTATTTCTGCCAATGCCTATCCGGCTGGCGCGCTGGCTACTGCATCTGTCCGAACTTCAGGACGACCCTTCTACCCGGATTACTCTGTCGCAAAGCGAACTGGCGGAATTCGTCGGTGCCACACGTGAAGCGGTGTCCAAAACCATTTCCGTATGGAAACGCGACAACGTTGTTGAAGCCTCTCGCGGCGGGATAATGATTCAAGATTTCGAAGCCCTGAAAGAGCTGGCTGATTCCGATCTTATCTGAACCGCTGTGACCTGCTTCACAGACTGTGAGTAACATCAGGCTTACCCTCATACGTGTTACCGTAGGAGGTCAGAGAATCATCCCCGATATCTGTCCACTGACCTCTCCCTGTATCAGAGCCATGCGCCTCCCCGGCGTGTGGCTCACTACCTCGCAGCACAAAAAAGGCCGGGCGTTTGTCCCGGCCTTTCCATTTTATTGAATTTGTAGACTACTCACCCAGACTCAGAGCGACAAATCGTGGCTCGCCGCCACGGCGCACCAAAAGCAACAACGACTTGCGACCCGCTTCACGCGCTTCTTCCATACGCGCTTCCAGGTCTTCAATCGAACTCACCTTTTGCTGCCCAGCCTCGGTAATCAAGTCACCGGCGCGCAGACCTTTGGAAAACGCCTCGGACGCTTCGTCAACCTCGGTTACCACCAATCCTTCGGCATCCGCGTCCAGACCAAGATCCGTACGCAACGTGTCCGTCAGCGGCGATATCGTCAAACCCAGAATATCTGCGTTCTCATCAGTAGGCATTTCGGGCTCATCCTCTTCACCCTCTTCGGACCGCTCTGCGTCCTCTCGACGGCCCAACGTAACCAATACTGTTTGGGTGCCGCCGTCGCGGTGCACCACTACACGAACCGACTTGCCAACCGTGGTCTCACCGACTTGACGTACTAGACCACGCGTATCCGCGACTTCGACACCGTCAAAGCTCAGGATGACATCGCCAGCAAGCAAACCGGCATCCTTGGCCGGTCCGTCAGGAACATCGCTGATCAGCGCGCCGCCGGGTTTTTCCAAGCCCATTGCCTCAGCCATATCTTCTGTCACGTCCTGAATGCGCACTCCCAACCAGCCTCGACGAGTCTCGCCGAACTCTCGCAGTTGGTCCACGACTTTCACCACAACGTTTGAGGCCATCGAAAATCCGATCCCTATTGAGCCACCATTGGGCGAAAGGATCGCTGTGTTTACGCCAATCACCTCACCATTCATGTTGAACAGTGGGCCACCAGAGTTGCCCCGGTTGATCGCTGCGTCCGTTTGGATGTAGTCGTCGTAGGACCCGCTCAGCGCCCGGTTCCGGGCCGATACGATGCCCGCTGACACCGAGAAACCCTGCCCTAAGGGGTTGCCCATCGCGATCACCCAATCACCGACACGCGCAATGTCGCTGTCTCCAAACTGCACATATTGCAGCGGCCCAGAGGCCTCGACCTTAAGCAGTGCTATGTCAGTTTTCTCATCGGTGCCAATTACCTTGGCAGGCAGTTCCTTGCTAGGCTGTCCATCACCTGGGAAGAATTCTACAAGAATTTCATCCGCTTCCGCGATGACGTGATTGTTGGTGACGATGTAGCCATCCTCAGAAATCACAAAGCCAGAACCCAAAGCGTTGCTTCGGCGTGGGCGGTTACCATCCTCACCATTGCGATCCTGAAACTCGCGAAAGAAATCCTCAAACGGAGAGCCCTCAGGCACGATGCCTTGCGGACCGGTCTGCCCTTCGATCAGCGTTGATGTGGTGATGTTCACCACAGCCGGACTGATTTTTTCGGCCAACGGCGCTAAACTTTCGCTGCGCGCCTGTGCGGCGACGGTCTGGGCCAGAACAAGCAATACCCCAGCGAAAACCAGCCACATCAGCCGCATGAAACCAACAACATCGTCCCGCCGGACGGAAATACTGCGTGCTTGAGCCTGCACTTGGGAACTCCTTGTCGACAATTCTTTTGCGGTCGCCCACCAGCGACCTTTCTTAAGACCAATGTAGTCAGTTTGATCAAACGAGCAACTCGTGATCGCGGGGAATTCACCGGCAATTGAAATCAACGCCCTAAAACCCGAGCTGATAAGCACCCCACAGCAGTACAAGACCACTAACCACACACAGCAGCCCGGCCAATCGGCGCGCCTGTTCAGGAAGGGACCGCAATGCCTCGAGCATGCGTTCTATAAGCGAAGGGGCCAGCGCATAGGCCAGCCCCTCGACAATCAATACCAGCCCGAAGGCCAGAAGGATCAGTCCCATTACCGACCGCCCTGACCGGTTGGTGATTTCAAGTAATTGAAGAACTCGGAATCCGGGCTTAGCACCATCGAGCTGTTGCCACCACCCAGCGCCTGCTCATAGGCGGACAGCGAACGGTAGAATTCAAAGAACTCAGGATCGGCACCATAAGCCTGGGCGAAGATCGCGTTGCGTTCCGCATCAGCCTCACCACGAATGATCTCGGCCTCACGATTGGCGTCCGAGACCAGTTCCACAACAGTACGGTCGGCCTGCGCGCGAACACGCTGCGCAGCCTCGTTACCACGTGCACGTTCGTCAGTGGCTTCGCGTTCACGTTCAGCCTTCATCCGGTCAAATGTAGCTTCGAGGTTAGCCTGAGGCAGATCGGTGGCTTTCAAGCGGACGTCGATCACGTTCACGCCCAGCGCCTGTGCCTCGGCAATTGCGCTGTTGCGTATGCGCAGCATCAGCGCGGCCCGGTCCGAACTGAGAATATCGCGGGACGAGACCGAACCCAGCACCTCTCGTGTTTCAGCGCGCAGGATGCGGTCCAGACGGTCCTCGGCCACCGGAATACCGCCGACACCAACGGCTTGACGGAACCGCTCAAGATCGGAAATCCGGTAGCGGGCAAAAGCATCGACCACCAGTCGACGGTCGTCCAAAGGAGTGACTTCCAGCGGCTGAACATCAATCGACAGAATGCGGTCATCGTACCGGACCACCTCTTGAATCAGAGGGATTTTGAAAGCCAGACCGGGTTCTTCCTTGACAGCGACGACGCGACCGAACTGCAAGACCAGCGCGCGTTCCCGTTCGTCTACGATAAAGATCGAAGACAGGCCAACAACGCCGAGAATTACAACGAGGATGAGAATAATGGGTGATTTACGCATCAGTTGGTCTCCTCGGCTGTGTTCGAACGGCGCAGCTCGTTCAACGGCAGATACGGTACAACGCCCTGCCCCTGACCCGTCGAGTTCTCGTCCAGAATGATCTTGTCGACATCACCCAGAACCTGTTCCATCCGTTCCAGGTACAGGCGTTTGCGGGTCACATCCGGCGCTTTGGAGTATTCTTCCAGAACCGCACTAAAGCGGCTGGCCTCACCTTGTGCACTGTTGATCTGTTGTGCGCGATAGGCTTCGGCTTCTTCCAGAACCTGCGCGGCTTCACCACGCGCTTCCGCCAGAACGCGGTTGGCATAGGCGTCGGCCACGTTTTGCAAACGGTCACGTTCCTGCGCGGCGGCTTGCACGTCACGGAAGGCTGCGATCACATCCTGCGGCGGGTCAGCCTTGTCAAAGTTCACACGAACGATGTTAATCCCTGAGTCGTAGCTGTCCATTGTCGCCTGAATCAGCTCTTGCAAACGGTCCGCAATGATACCACGATCCCGGTTCAGGATCGGTGCCAGTTCGCTTTGCGCGATAATCTCACGCATAGCTGATTCCGACACGGCGCGGATCGTCTGACGCGGATCGCGCAAGTTGAACAGATATTTTGCCGGATCGTTGATGTTCCAAACGACTTGATAATCGATATCAACCACGTTTTCGTCACCCGTCAGCATCAAACCATCGTCGCTGCCACGGGCGCCGCCCATGTCTTCGTTCTGTTCGCGGGTAACAGGAATGACCTCGGCAGTCACGAAGGGCCACGGGGCAAAGTTCAGGCCTGGATTACCAACAGCCGAGAACTCACCCAGAAACAACTCAACTGACTGTTCTTCAGGTTTAACGGTGTAGAAACTGGCCGCGCCCCAAAGCACCGCTGCAACGACAACACCGATTAATACCGTGCCCTTGGTAAAGATGGGACCACCTCCACCGGCACCTTGTCCGCCGCCTCGACCGGACCCGCCGCGACCGCCCATCAGGACGCGCAGCTGTTCCTGGCCTTTCTTCATCAGTTCGTCGATCTCGGGGATCTGCGGGCTATCGCCTTCGGGGGGCTTGCGCCCGTCCCCATTGTTACCCCGATTTCCTCCGCCGCCGGAAGAGCCTCCGCCCCCCCAGGGGCCGCCGCTGTTGCCCGCCATATGTATCTATTCCCTTGTGTTGGACCGTGTGATCACGGGTTCCCTTGTAACTTGTGTGCGCGCGGTTGCAAATCAAGCAGTGCGCACAGGTTGCCGCATTGTCACCAGTTCTTCGGCCATGACCGGATGAACTGCGACGGTTCGGTCAAAATCTTCCTTGGTTGCGCCCATCTTTACGGCGATACCGGCCAGCTGGATCATCTCGCCCGCGCCCGGTGCCACAATATGGCAACCCAAGACTTTGCGAGTCGCCTGACTAACGATCAATTTCATAAGTACGCGCTGGGTACCGCCAGCAAACGCCTTCTGCATCGGTTTGAACGAGGTCGCGTAAACCTCAATCGGCTCCTGCGCCGCCGCGTCTTCTTCACTTAGTCCCACGGTGCCGAACTCAGGCTGCGTGAAAATTGCGGTCGGGATCAACTCGTGATCAACCGGTGTTGGGTTGCCTTTGAAGACAGTTTCCACAAAAGCCATGCCTTCACGGATTGCGACTGGTGTCAGATTCACACGATCGGTCACATCACCAATAGCGTAGATCGAAGGCACGCCGGTCTGGCTGTATTCGTCTACGATAATCTGACCTTTGCGGCCACGTTCTACCCCAACCGCCTCAAGCCCCAGATTGTCGGCATTGGGCACACGACCGGTTGCATACATCACAACATCGAACTGATCCTCGGTGCCGTCTGTAGCTTTGACGCGGATCTTGTCGCCCTCTTTGGTCATCTCAATTACGTTCGTGCCCAAACGCACATCGATCCCGTTCTGTCGCATCTCTTCGCAGATCAGGCCACGGGCCTCTTCGTCGAACCCACGCAGGATTTGCGCGCCGCGATAGAACTGAGTGGTCTTCACACCCATCCCGTTCATGATCCCGGCGAACTCACTGGCAATGTATCCACCACCGACGATAAGGATGCTTTCAGGCAGTTTCTCAAGGTGGAAAATCTCATTCGACGTGATCGCCAATTCCGACCCCGGAAACTCGGGCACAACCGGGCGGCCACCCGTTGCGATTAAAATGTGCTTGGCCGTCTTTCTAGTGCCATCAGCCAGCTCAACCGTATGTGCATCAACAACATGGGCGCGCTGGTCAAAGCTTTCTACGCCGTTGTTTTTCAGGATATTGCGGTAGATACCTTCCAGCCGGTCCAGTTCCGTCACCAATTTACCGTGGAACGTTCCCCATTCCAGAGCGCCAGGTCGAATGTCCCAGCCATAGGCTTGCGCATCGCCAACCATACCCGAAAATTCACTGGCAAAAACCATCAGCTTTTTCGGAACGCAGCCTCTAATGACGCAGGTACCGCCGTAACGGTCCTCTTCGGCCAGTGCCACCTTGGCACCGTTCTCCCCGGCCGCCACGCGTGCTGCGCGAACCCCGCCCGAGCCGCCTCCGATGACGAACAGATCATAGTCAAAGCTCATAGTATTTCCCGTCATTGTCCTGATTGGGGTGAAATTCAGCAACCCCCAGATAAGGTTTACTTCCAGAGTTGCAATTCATTTCGTGTCAGTCGATGGCCAGACTTTGAAGGCGGGCTTGCGTTTCACCATCACTGGCTACCATTTTTTGACATCCGACACCTTGCAACAGGAACACTCCTCAATCCGCCAAATCCGAGAACAGGTTGTCCCCGCCCTCGATCAGTTGGTCCAGTTCCGTGATGCCCGCGTTGATATCGCGCAGTTCGACTTGGCCATCTCCATGGCCGATCAAAACTTTGTCACAGATGTCTATAAACAACCCATTCTCGACCACACCTGGCACCTGATTTAACACCAGAGCCAGTTGCCGTGCATTGCCGATACGCTGCAAATGCATATCCAGAATATGGTTCCCTTCGTCCGTTACGAACGGCGCCTCGCCATTCATTCGCAACATCGTAGAGGTGCCCAGAACATCCATTGTATCCAACGCTTCTTCAATCAGCATCCGTGTCGTCTGCCAACCAAAGGGGATCACTTCGACAGGCAGTGGAAAAACCCCCAGCGTTTCAACCTCTTTTCCAGCGTCGGCGATCACGATCATTTCATCACTGGCCGTGGCAACGATCTTTTCCTGAAGCAGCGCACCTCCACCGCCTTTAATCAGGTTCAACTCTCGGTCGAACTCATCCGCGCCGTCGATTGTCACGTCCAGCCAACCGGCCTGATCAAGCGAAACCACTTCAATGCCGACCTCACGAGCCAATTGAGCCGTGCGTGTCGAGGTCGGCACGCCTTTGACCCGCAGGCCTTCGGTCTGCACACGCTCACCGAGACGGCGCACCATCCAAGCGGCGGTCGATCCAGTTCCCAAACCAACACGCATCCCATCTTGGACCATGTCCGCAGCACGATGCGCGGCAGCCAATTTGGCCTGTTCTATCGGCGGAAGATCTGGGGTCATGGCAGCGTTTCCCTGTATTACTACAGGGCTTATACGAAATGCGCCCATCAACTGCGAGTGCCAATTCAGCCTCTTTTCTTGCAAACATGTGAGGAAAATACGCGTTTCCGATTGGAAACGTCGCAATCGAGACTTCCACCCCACAAGACCCGATATATGTATCACGCATGACGACACCCTATCGCTTGCACTATGCCCCCGATAACGCCTCTCTGGTGATCAGATTGGCGCTGGAAGAAATGGGCTTGCCCTACGAAAACGTTCTGGTGGATCGCCGTCGGAAGGAACAAGACAGCGCGGCTTACCTGACGCTAAATCCAAACGGATTAATCCCGGTGCTGGAAACTCCGCAAGGACCGATGTTTGAAACCGCAGCAATTTTGCTGTGGCTGGCGGACTCGCACGGACAATTGGCGCCTGCTCCGGACAGCCCGGATCGCGCTGCGTTTCTAAAATGGCTGTTCTTTGCGTCAAATACATTGCATGCAGATCTGCGCATATTGTTTTATGCGGACAAATACATTGACGCTGCTCAAGCCGAGACGTTGCGCACCGGTATCGAACCGCGCCTGCTTAAACACCTGCGCATACTGGATGCTGAAGCGCAGCATGCACCGATCTGGCTAAATGCGGATCAACCGTCCGTTTTAACCTACTACTTGGCTTGCCAGATGCGCTGGATGGCACTCTACCCAGCAAGTTCCGATCGTAGTTGGTTTAATCTGTCAGACACACCCAACCTGCAAATGATCCTGACGCAACTGGAATCGAGGCCGGCGACCCAGGTTGCCATCGCGACCGAAGGCTTGGGGGTTACGCCCTTTACCTCTCCAAGTTACGCTACACCTGAAGAAGGCTCAGCTACCTGATATGTTTTTATCTGTTTTTGATATGTTCAAAGTGGGCATCGGCCCATCTTCATCTCATACAATGGGGCCAATGGTTGCGGCAGCACGGTTCTTGGACATGTTACGCGCCTCCCCGTTCGAATTCACGGGGCTTCGCGGTTCGCTGCACGGATCACTGGCTTTTACCGGAGTTGGTCACGCAACCGACCGCGCCACCATCCTTGGACTGGCAGGTTTCGTACCCGACACTTACGACAACGATAAAGCCGAAGCCGCGCTGGCCGAAATAGCAGCGACGCATACTGTGACGCCAGAAGGCTTGCCGACGTTACAATTCGACCCCAAGACAGACCTTGTCTTTGATTATGAACACAACCTGCCTGGTCACGCTAACGGCATGATCCTGATGGCCACTGACGCGCAAGGCGACGTAATTCTGCGTCAAGTCTTTTACTCGATCGGCGGCGGGTTCGTTCTGACCGAAGAAGAGCTTGCTGAAGGCAAAGCGACAGAAGAAGGCGATCCTGTCCCCTATCCATTCAAGTCCGCTGTCGAGATGCTGGAAATGGCGAAGTCCAGCGGCAAGAGCATTGCCGAAATGAAACGCGCGAATGAAATCGCTCGTGGCTGCGCTGATAGTTTCGCCAAAGGCTCGGCTCGTCTGTGGCAAGTGATGAACGATTGCATCGAGCGTGGATTAACAACTGACGGAATTCTGCCCGGAGGCCTGAAGGTGCGCCGCCGTGCCAAGGGGATCTACGATGCGTTGATGGCGGAACGCGGCATGAACCTGACGGCTCCGCATACGATCAATGACTGGATGAGCGTTTACGCCATGGCAGTGAATGAAGAGAACGCGGCAGGAGGTCAGGTTGTGACCGCGCCGACCAATGGCGCGGCTGGGGTATTACCTGCAGTGCTCCGCTATTATCTTGACCATGTGCCCGGCGCATCAGAGAGACATATCGAGGATTTCCTGCTGACCGCCGCAGCCATCGGCGGACTGGTCAAATACAATGCTTCAATCTCAGGTGCCGAAGCGGGCTGTCAGGCCGAGGTTGGCAGTGCTTCGGCCATGGCTGCAGCGGGGCTGTGCGCCGTTATGGGTGGCACACCCGAGCAGGTCGAAAACGCCGCCGAGATAGCGCTGGAACACCACCTGGGCATGACCTGCGACCCTGTCGCGGGATTGGTTCAGGTACCATGTATCGAGCGGAACGGTTTGGGCGCAATCAAGGCTGTCTCAGCGGCCTCGCTGGCCCTGCGTGGCGACGGCAAACATTTCGTGCCGCTAGACTCTGTAATCGAGACCATGCGCCAGACCGGCCACGACATGCATGAGAAATACAAGGAAACATCTTTGGGCGGACTGGCGGTGAACGTACCCAACTGCTGACGCCAAATCCGGAGGGAAACATGCGGGGACATTGTTTGTGCGGCACTATCCGGTATGAGGTTGATCCTCCGGCCTTTTCTTGCGTCACCTGCCATTGCGACAGTTGCAGACGGCAATGCGCCGCCCCTATGACCACCTATTTTGGGGTTCGTGATGGCCAATGGCGCTGGACTGGTGAAGCGCCGAAGACCTTTAATTCCTCACCCGGTGTCGAGCGCAGTTTTTGTCCAAACTGCGGAACGCCTATTTCATTTCGATCGCAAGCGATGTCGGATGTACTGCATCTTTACGTTGCAACACTGGAAGACCCAAACATGTTGGAACCCACTTTGCATGTGGCTTATGAAGAAAAGCTAAGTTGGGTAAAGCTGGGCGACGATTTGCCGACCTGTATTGGGCCGGATTACACCAAAGCACGGCCTTTGCCCCAGACGTGATATGCGAAAGGCAAAAAACGCTCCATGATGAGCTGCTGCTTACTCTTAATCAGCAGGCCAGCGCCCAATCTTTTCCGAAAGAAACGCTTGCATGACCTGATCCAAAGCCTCACGTGGCACCAGCGCTAACAGACCCGGCCCATCTACTAACAGTTCTATATCCCCCAAAGCCCGATTGGAGGTTCCAACGCGGCCATCAGGTTCCAGCACAAGACCATCAATCGGCCACTCCAACCCACGACTGCGACCCGTTGCTCGCTGCATCGGGAACAGCGAAACCACATCACCCGGTGTCAGGCTAAGCGCAATTCTAGGTGGCGCATGGAAAACAATCTCGCGTTCTCCCACCAATAGGCACGGGCGATCACGCAAACGAACTAACGCATTAAGGACCGCCAACTGATGGTCCAGTCGCCCCCCAAGAAACCCAATACCCAAAACTAACGGCGCCTCGACACTTCTAAGCGCTTTGTCAAAATCCGTGCTGTCCTGCTCTTGGATTGGGAATAAACGATCGTCAGGAATTCGGGCGCGATAGCTGCTGTCCAGCGAATCAAAATCTCCGATTACAGCGTCTGGCATACGACCCAAATTCATCACTGGAACTGCACCACCATCTGCGGCCACAACCGCATTGACGCCATTTAGCGTCACATTTAGGTCATCTGGGCCAATTTGGCCGCCACCTATCAATGCAATTGGACCCTCAGAACGTACAATTGGTCTACTTTTTTGACGATTGATCATTTTTTCCCGGTTTTGGACACATTGAGACCACAAAATGATAAGTTCATGTAGAAAGTTTCGAGCCACAGGTGCGCCTGTCGCCGTGTTGGGTGGCTTTCGTAGTTTGTAAAGGACGTACGTCTGATGGTACAGAATAACAAAGTATTGACCGTTTCCTACGGAACCTTCTCTTGCACTCTGGAAGGGTTTGACGACTCCTTTGAGACGATGAAGGCGATAGCTGAATACTTTCGGGATCTCGCTGCTGATGATCGTTATTTTGGCTCAGAACCTCCGCAACCGGATACGGAAATGCTGACACGGATCGCTCAGCGGGATGCGTCGCGCCGAGTAGAAGCCAGCCGGGACGAAGCAGGGTTGTTAATCCGCGCCACCGAAGAAGTTCCTGCGCCGCCCCAACCTGCTGCCAGTGCATCTGACATGGGTGTCATGCAAACACCTCCTGCGTCAGCCGCCGCTCAATCGTTTTTTGAAGAAGTCGAATCTGTCGAAGATGAACCGGCGCCCGCGGCCGACAGTATCGCCGCTAAACTTCAACGTATCCGGGCCGTTGTTTCTCATTCCGAGGAAAATTCGGTCGTCTATGCAGAAGACGAAGACACGACGCTTATGAAAAGCGCCGGGCCATCCGATGCCGTCGCTGCGGCATTCGCCGCCGGCTCGTTGGATCCAGCAGATTTGAATGACGATGTTGGCCCCAGCCCAAGCGACGAAACACCGTCCGCAGTAGAGCAAGAAGCAGAACTGATTGCCGAACTAGAGGCAGAAGTAGAAACCGCAGAAGTAGAAGCAGAAGTTGAAATCGCAGAAGTAGAAGCAGAAGTTGAAACTGCCGAAGTAGAAATAGAATCCACTGAAGTAGAAGCAGAGGCAGCTGAGCTTTCGGAACTGCAAAGCGAACTTGAGCCTCAGGAAATTGAAGTGTCGGGTGCGGCATTCGAAGATCAACAAGTTGAGGACACCACCCCGTCAGAAACTTGGTTCGTGGATCTCGAAGAAGATGAGGAAGAAGGCAACATCCTCAGCGACATAACCACTGACGACGAAGTGATCGCCGAGACTGAAGAGGGCATTTTTACAGAAGAGGATGAGAACGATTTGCTGGAGGAAATATCCAGCGTCGAGACCATTCTGGCGAACCGTGCAAGAAAAGCAGACGAGGATCAGCTGGATCTGGACCAAGATGTTTCGCGTCTTATGGACAAAGCCGGTGAGCAATTGAATGATCCGAACACCACCAACCAGCGAGAAGCTTACACGCATTTGCGTGCCGCCGTTGCTGCGACCGAGGCTGAACGCAGTGAAAAGCGGCTCGAAGACAAAGGCGCAGATGAAGAAGGCTATCGCGGAGACCTGTCCTCGGTCGTTAGCCCACGGCGACCCGAAGTCGAAGTAACCAGCGCGCGCCCTAGCAGCGATGACTCCGCTCCGCTGAAGCTGGTGGCAGAACAACGCATCGACAATCGGGACGAAGACTTGGGACCGATCTCACCCCGTCGTGTTACGAGCGTGTCCGAAGACGAAACACCCGAAGAGGAGGAAGGCGGTTTTGCCCAGTTCGCACAGGAACAAGGCGCGCAATCCCTGCCTGACTTGTTAGAGGCCGCCGCTGCGTACCTTTCCTTCATCGAGGGCCAGGAACAGTTCTCGCGGCCACAGTTGATGAACAAGATTCGCTCGCTCAAGCAAGACGACTTCAACCGCGAAGAAAGCCTGCGTTCGTTTGGTCAGCTTTTGCGGGACGGTAAAATTGAAAAGGCTGGAGGGGGGCGTTTCTCGGCCTCTACTCAGATTGGCTTCCGCCCGGACAACGAGCGAGCCGCAGGTTAAATCCTAAGGCAGTCTGTTAACGGTGGGTCAGAGTTTTCTCTGGCCCATTTTTCATTCGAGGGCGAAGTGTATTTCAGGATTTAAGCGACTTGGTTTAGCAAAACTCTATGCTGCACCGCAGAATTGCGATAAAATAAGATGTAAGATGACACCTTTTCCAATTGCTGTTCAAACAAGGGCCACGCCATGTATGAACTTCCAATTCGACGTCTCAGAATTTACGACAAACCAAAAATAATAAGCCATTTCAATAATCTGGACGGCGAAGCTTTGGCATCTCGGTTCGGGGCTGCAATTCGTCCCGCATACGTTCAAAGCTACATATCCGACTTATTCGACAACACCACACTGATATTCGGTGCGTTTCCAGATTCTTGCCTGCGCGGCGTGGGTGAATTGCGCATGTTACCCGACAATGGGACCCAAACAGCCGAAGCCGCATTAACCGTTGAAACCGCATGGCAAGACCGCGGAATCGGTGATGCCCTACTGTCTCGGATCATCACAGCGGCCCGCAATCGAGGAATTCGAGAAGTTCACATGCTATGCCTTGCGACCAACCAGAAAATGCGGCGGCTAGCGGCCAAGCACGACGCTGATCTAAGTTTGCTTACCGGGCAGATCGAAGCGACCCTGACAGCGCCTTGGCCTACCCCGCTTAGCATTGCGGAAGAGATTTCCGGAGAATACCACGCAATGGCTCGCGCAATCCTTAGCTGGCCTTCAATGAATCAAAGCGCGGGCTAAGACTAGAACGCAAAAGCCAACGCCACGTACGGGCCGGTCAGGATCAAATCAATAACGTCCCGATCTTCTTCAAAATCGACGCTCAAGTGTCTGTAACCACCCGCTAAATCCACCCGATCAGTCCATTTCCAACTTGCCTGGATCAACGCCTCCCATTGAAATTTTGAACCATAATCGAAGCCACCAATGTTCCCCATCGCCGTGGCCGTCCAACGTTCGTTTATCGCATGGCTGTAGCGCGCGCCGATTACTGGGTCCGTCCAACTGCGGTCAGTTTCAGCGGTGAAATTTCGCACCGTAGTCGACAGATCAAGGTCCCAATGGCGCAATCCGCCAAAAGCATCCAAGCGAGAAACATCACCTTCATAAACGGCGTAACTGCCGACCAATGACGCCATAGTGCCGTTAAGCTCCCAACTGGCCAGGTCCCGAAACGAGCGAAACGAAACCGTGTCAGACAGATCAAGGTAATTGAACTCTCCACCTATTGCCCAGCGTCCATTGCGCGCTTCTCCGGCAATCAGGAACAGCCCGTCCAAAATGTCGAAGATAGATTCATTGCCGTCGACCGGGGGGTTGGGTCCGATATCAAGCGAGGTTCGAAACTCGGGTCCCCAAATATAGGGGACCACCGTATATTCCCAGTTATCGGCCTGCGCAGCAACTGCTGATGTAAGAACCAGCACCGCGCTAAAACACGTTTTTCTCATCACTGTCTGCGCCTCATTGTCAGGACAACCCTGCTCCCAACAAAGATGGCATGCTGTTCAAAACCCAGCAAGGATTGCGACTATTACGAGTTTTGATCTGGGTCTTCTTTGCCAACCCCTTTGAAGACAAACTTGAACGGCAACGCCCAGACGATACCCAGTCCGACATAGACCAGGAATTCCAACCAAATCGGGGGGCGGTCGAGCCAGTTCACTACTGTCACAACCGCCACAATGTAGATCGGCAGCCCAATCAAAAGCAGCACCAAGGACCAACGGCGGCGCGTCTTGTAGCTAAGGCCCGGCTTTTCTTCGCCGCTCATCAGTCAGCAAACGGGTCGGTCACCAAAATGGTGTCATCCCGCTCCGGGCTGGTTGACAGAAGGGCAACGGGACACTCGATCAGCTCTTCCACGCGGCGTACGTACTTGATCGCGTTTGCGGGCAAATCCGCCCAGCTGCGCGCGCCTTCAGTGGATTCGCTCCATCCCGGCATCTCTTCGTAGATCGGCGTACAGCGGGCCTGCTGATCAGCAGCAGTGGGCAGATAGTCAAGACGTTCACCATCCAGTTCATAGCCCACACAGATCTTGAGCGTTTCAAACCCGTCCAAGACGTCAAGCTTTGTCAGTGAAATGCCATTCACCCCACTGGTCGCGCAAGTTTGGCGAACAAGGCAGGCATCAAACCAACCGCACCGGCGTTTGCGTCCCGTTACGGTGCCAAATTCATGCCCGCGAGTCCCCAGGCGCATCCCGTCGTCATCATCCAGTTCGGTCGGAAACGGCCCCTCACCTACACGCGTAGTATATGCCTTGACGATGCCCAGCACGAAATCGACAGACCCCGGCCCAATCCCAACTCCCGTTGCCGCCTGACCCGCAATTACATTCGACGAGGTCACAAAGGGATAGGTGCCAAAATCAATATCCAACAGAGCACCTTGTGCCCCTTCGAACAAAATTCTCTTACCTGCCTTGCGCTTTTCGTTCAGCACCTTCCAGACTGGCGCCGCGAACGGCAGGATTTCCGACGCAATCTCTTTAAGTTGGTCAAGCAGTTTGTCCCGGTCGACGGCTTCGATTCCCAAACCTTTACGCAGCGGATCATGATGTTGCAGAGCGCGGTCTACACGGGCCTCTAGCGTCGCTTCGTCGGCCAAGTCCGCAACGCGGACTGAGCGGCGGCCAACTTTGTCTTCATAAGCCGGCCCAATACCGCGCCCTGTAGTACCAATCTTGGTGCCTTTGTTCGCAGCCTCTTCGCGCGCCCGGTCAAGCTCACCGTGGATCGGCAAGATCAAAGGTGTGTTTTCTGCAATCATCAACGTTTCAGGAGTAATCTCGACCCCCTGCTCACGGATCGATGCAATCTCCTTGACCAAGTGCCACGGATCCAAGACGACACCATTGCCGATGACACTCAGCTTACCACCGCGCACAACGCCCGAGGGCAGTGCGTTCAGCTTGTAGACCTCACCTTCAATAACCAGTGTATGACCAGCATTATGCCCGCCCTGAAAACGCGCGATGACGTCCGCCCGCTCGCTGAGCCAGTCGACGATCTTGCCTTTTCCTTCGTCACCCCACTGGGCGCCGACAACAACCACATTGGCCATATCCGGTCCTTTTGCGCTGAATTATCAAACTCGGCTCGTATAACGAGGACAAAGCGGTAGGGAAACCGGTAATTCGCCGCAGACCAGAACCGCGCTATGCGCGGCGCCTCCGGCGGGGATATTTTGAGCTAGATGAAGAACAGACCCCTTGTTCATCTGGCCCCAAATATCCCGGGGGAGACGCCCGTAAAGGGCGGCGGGGGCAGCGCCCCCTACCCGCTTTTCGCCAAGTGCACCGGCTGGCCGTGAGGCGTCGTCAAATAGGCATCGTGCCAAGCTCTTCTGAGGTTTGTGACTTCCTCCTCTTCGGTCGCACCTAGATCGGATAAAAGCTGTTCGAGGGTTTCCAACCACGCCAGGAAATAATCATCCCCACCATCCAAGTCTCGATCCAGACCGTGGCGTTTCAGAGTGTCTGAAAATCGAGCAGCCCAATCCGTCCAATCGAATCGACCGGCTTCGTTTAAAGCAACGGTCATCGCAAAAACCTGAGCGTGCCAGGGTTCGGCAAAAGCAGGTTCAGGCGCGGTATGAGTGAGGCAGGAATTCATGCGGGCTCCAAATAGCTTTGCCAAAGGTCCAGAACTACCTCGTCCTTTGGGTGTTCCGGGTTCGCCCATAGTTCGGATGCTGCAAAAGCTACGGTGTAAAGCGGCTCAGGCGCTTCTCCCAAACCGTGGGCGTTTGAGTCGGGCAAAACATGGGTGCCGTGCAGTCTCACAACGCGTCCTTTTGCTCCGGCGGCATATATTGGCAATCGAGTATGCCCACCGTCGACCAATCGATTTTCCGCCGGATGCGAAGTGCGAACAACTTGCCCAACTGAGAATTGCACAGGCACTTCCGAGGGCCGTTCAGCGGGTCCACCTTTGGCAAGCGCCGCAGAGACCCTCTCAGCCTTCAAAGCAAGAGCAGACAGGGGATGTGGGTCGTTCTTACCTTTTCCCAACAAATCCTCTGTTGTCAGTACCTCTTTTTCCACAAGCAGATCCGCAAGAGCTGAAATCCACTTCTCATAGTATGAAAACCGCGCGTAATCTTTGGGCGATAACCGTTCACGTGCGTGACGGGTAACATCAAGGTTCCATTGCCCCAAAAAGCCAGCAGCCAGAGTTACCGCCAGCGCTCTCCCATGCCAATCCTCGGCAAATACCGCCGCGTCTTCAGCCTCGGGTCTAACGGCACCGTCTCCGAACCGACCACCCATATCATGTACACGAGTCATGATGGCATCTTGGGCAAACCAGTGCCGATCATACTATCGCGGGTGACTAGCGCCGCGAGATCATCCTCACTTAGACCTTCGGCGCCTTTAGGAAACATTGGCAGGACGAGGTATCGAATTTCAGCGGTCGAGTCCCAAACCCGCACGGCTGTCTCGGGCGGTAGCTCGACCCCAAACTCGGCAAGCACCTTGCGCGGCTCACGTACAGCGCGTGCGCGGTATGCGTCGGACTTGTACCAGCCCGGTGGAATGCCCAGCAGCGGCCATGGATAACAACTGCACAAGGTGCAAACGACCATGTTGTGTCGCTCAGGCATATTCTCAACCACTACAATGTGCTCGCCTTGCCGCCCATAGTAGCCAAGGTCGGACACGACCGACGTGGCGTCTTCAAGCAAAGCAGTTTTAAAGGCTGGGTCAGCCCATGCCTTAGCGACGACTCGCGCGCCGTTTTGAGGGCCAATCTTATTTTGATATGTGTCGATGATTTCATCCAACGCAGCGGGATCAATTAATCCCTTTCGCGTCAGAATCGTCTCCAACGCTTTTACGCGAAGCGAAGGTTCGGGTGGCAACAGAGAGTGCGGGTGGTCATGATCATCATGCGGCATGTAACGCAGCCTGCGTCAGCCATCACTTGTGAGTCCAGTCTCTTTGGTGTGATACCACGCGTAACCCGCTCTGATGCGAACTCCTCCCTTGCCCCCGATGGCAAACTTGCATAAGTACCACGCGATACACGCCACGCTGTACAGGACCACCATGGAAAACGTCGTTCTCATCATCCATCTTCTCTTGGCTCTGGGCCTGATCGCCGTCGTTCTGATGCAGCGGTCCGAAGGCGGCGGCTTGGGCATGGGCGGTGGCGGCGGCGGCGCAATGACTGGCCGCGCGGCAGCGACGGCTTTGGGCAAGGTCACCTGGATTCTGGCAGCGTGCTTTATCGTCACCTCGATCACGCTGACGATTCTGGCGGCTCAAAAGTCCTCAGGCAGCTCGGTCATCGATCGTTTGGGCGTTCCTGCCCCGGCACCGACCGAGGAAAGCACCCCGGCTGTTCCGCCCGTGAATGATCTTCTGCCTCCGGCACAAGGCGACAACGCGCCGCTGATTCCGCAAGCCGACTGATCCACAAAACTTAGAAACCTGGATGAGAACTGCAACAGCATCTTGCGGTTCTCTTGCGCTATTGGCGCGAATCCTTTATACGTGAAGTCCCGTGATGCAGCGGTTTTTCGAAGCCGCCGGGCAGCTGATAATGACGTCTCACGGGAGCAGCCGAAAAACATGGCGCGTTTTATTTTCATCACTGGTGGTGTGGTTTCGTCCTTGGGTAAAGGACTGGCTTCAGCGGCTTTAGGCGGGCTGTTGCAGGCACGGGGATACTCGGTGCGCTTGCGCAAACTGGACCCCTACCTGAACGTCGATCCGGGAACTATGTCGCCGTTTGAACATGGCGAAGTGTTCGTCACCGATGATGGTGCCGAGACGGATTTGGACCTTGGCCACTATGAACGGTTCACTGGTGTAGCTGCGCGCAAGACCGACTCGGTCAGCTCCGGTCGTATTTATTCTAATGTGTTGGAGAAGGAGCGCCGCGGCGACTATCTCGGCAAGACCATTCAGGTCATCCCGCACGTCACTAACGAGATCAAGGATTTCATCGCCATTGGCGAGGACGAGGTTGATTTCATGTTGTGCGAGATCGGCGGAACAGTGGGTGATATTGAAGGCCTGCCGTTTTTCGAAGCCATCCGCCAGTTCAGTCAGGACAAGCCGCGCGGTCAATGCATATTCATGCATCTGACGCTGCTGCCCTACATCAAGGCATCGGGCGAGCTGAAAACCAAGCCGACCCAACACTCGGTGAAAGAACTGCGATCCATCGGTCTGGCTCCCGACATTCTGGTCTGCCGCTCCGAAGGTCCAATCCCGACCAAAGAGCGCGAGAAACTAGCGCTGTTCTGCAACGTGCGCCCCGACAGCGTGATCGCCGCACAAGATTTGTCGACCATTTACGACGCGCCACTGGCCTATCATAACGAGGGTCTGGACCAGGCTGTTCTTGACGCGTTCCAAATCAGCCCAGCACCTAAACCAGACCTAGCCAAATGGGACGATGTCAGCGACCGCATCCACCACGCTGAGGGCGACGTAAAGGTCGCAATTGTTGGCAAATATACCCAGTTGGAAGACGCCTATAAGTCAATCGCCGAAGCGTTGACCCATGGCGGCATGGCCAACCGCGTGAAAGTCAGCGTCGAGTGGGTTGATGCCGAGGTCTTCGACACTGAAGATGCCGCACCACATCTAGAGGGCTTCCATGCGATCCTCGTCCCGGGCGGCTTTGGCGAGCGTGGGACAGAAGGTAAAATCAAGGCCGCGCAATATGCTCGCGAACACAAAGTGCCTTATCTGGGTATCTGTTTGGGCATGCAGATGGCGGTGATCGAAGCCGCCCGCAATGTCGCGGGCATTACCGAAGCGGGTTCCGAAGAGTTTGACCACGAATCTGGTAAAAAGCGTTTTGAGCCGGTGGTTTACCACCTAAAGGAATGGGTTCAAGGCAACCACAAGGTTGAGCGCAAAGTCGGTGACGACAAAGGCGGCACCATGCGTCTGGGCGCCTACAATGCCGTGCTGACTGAGGGTTCGAAAGTGGCCGAGGTCTACGGCGCCACTCAGATCGAAGAACGCCATCGTCACCGCTATGAAGTGGATATCAAGTACCGCGAAAAGTTGGAAAAAGCGGGTCTTAAATTCTCGGGCATGTCACCAGATGGCCGCCTGCCTGAGATTGTCGAATGGTCGGATCATCCGTGGTTTATCGGTGTGCAATACCACCCGGAACTCAAGTCCAAACCGTTCGCTCCGCATCCATTGTTCCGTGACTTCGTGCGCGCGGCGAAGGACAGTTCGCGTCTGGTTTGATCACCGGCCGATAACAGTATTGTACCAGTCGGCGCAAAAACCTTTACGCGCCGACGGTTTGCACGGTTAACTGCCGCTATAGCAGCGACAGGAGGCCGGTTATGACCAACCAAATCACCAAAGCAGAAACCTTTGCCGCCCTGCACAAAAAGGGCGATCCGGTCATCCTGTATAATATCTGGGACCCTGGCAGCGCTGGTGCCGTGCGTGATGCCGGCGCCAAGGCGATTGCCACCGGCAGTGCTCCGGTCGCAATGGCGCAGGGGTTTGGCGACGGCCAGAAAATCTCAATCGAGGCCGCGCTGGACAACGCCCACCGGATCGTAGCAGCGGTCGATCTTCCGGTTACGCTGGATTTCGAGGGCGCCTATGCCGAAGACGTTCTAGGCGTAGCCGCAAATGTTCAACGTGCTCTACAGACCGGTGTGATCGGCTTCAACTTTGAAGATCAGATCGTAGGTACCAGTGGCCTATATGACATCGAAACCCAAGAAGCGCGAGTTCGAGCCATGCGCGAAGGCTGTGATGTGGCTGGGGTCCCTGCTTTTATTAACGCCCGCACAGATATTTTTCTAAAAGCCAAACCAGATACCCATGACGATGCGATGCTGGACGAGGCCATCGCGAGGGCCAAAGCCTATTCTGATGCAGGGGCCAGCGGATTCTTTGCGCCAGGACTTAAAGATGAAGCCCTAATTGCTCGGTTGTGCGAATCGGCCGAACTTCCGGTCAACATAATCGCGCTTCCCGGCACACCCGATACGGCAACGTTGGCATCTTTAGGTGTCGCACGGATCAGCTATGGCCCCGTTCCGTATCGGCACATGCTGGGTTGGTTGCAGGACCAAGCAAAACAAGCTCTTCAGGAAAGTTGAGCAAAAACCATTCAAATCGCATTCAGCGTGTTCTTGCCACATCCGGCTGCATTGCGGTCTTTGCAGCCTATGACGGGTAGTCGGTGCTTGGCGGGCCACAAAATATGGAATATCGTTAGGGCATGTTGAAGAAGTTCTTGCAGGCTTTTCGCCCACCGCAGCACGACAACCTGCCCGATCCCGATGCCGAACTTGCATTGGGCGCGCTTATGGTGCGTGTGGCGCAGGCGGATCGGGATTACAAGCTTGAGGAAATCAGCCTGATTGACCGCATTCTTGCCCGCCTCTACCAACACAACGCTATCGAGGCCGCCAAAGTACGGGCAACGTGTGAAAAGCTGCACGCCGCCGCCCCAGAAACCGACACGTTCGGCAAGCTGATCCGCGAAACCACCGATCTGCATGAACGCCTCGCCGCGATGGATGCTTTGTGGGAGGTGGTTCTGGCCGATGGCAACTCGGACGAAGGCGAGATCAAAATCGTGGAAGAGGCCCGCATAGCGATGGGTCTCAGCTACAATGACAGCCAGACCGCGCGTGAACGAGTGCAAAGGCGCTTGGAAGAGCGATAACCCCCATCTATATCTAAGCCATGTTTAGTGATTTCTTGTCCCGGCTCACGCAGCCCGCCCCCGACCCTCTTGCCGATGATGATGCTCGCCTGGCCTTGACGGCCCTGCTGGTTCGCATAGCTCGGTCCGACAACGACTATGCCGATACCGAAATGGCCCGAATCGACAAAATTTCGGCTGAACGCTATGGCCTGTCTCCGTTCGAGGCTGCAGCTTTACGTGCCCGCGCCGAAGATCTGGAAGCCGAGGCCCCAGACACCGTCCGTTTTACCCGAGCAATTAAAGAGGCCATCGCCTACGACGACCGCCTAGGCGTGGTACAGGCGATGTGGTCAGTTGCCTTAGCTGATGGCCAGCGCACAGGCGAAGAGGATTCGCTATTGCGGTTGGTGGTCAGCTTGCTTGGTATCAGCGATGTGGACTCTGCCCTGGCCCGTCAAAAGGCTGCCAAGTCTTGATTGCAATGCTGGGCATGTACGACATGCCAGCACTTCAAGCTGCAAATGATCGCTTTTGGAATTTGATTCGTGAACATTTGAAATACGGCCCCGATCAACTGACACGCGACAGCGATTTTTGGAGTATCTGGCTAAGTCCTGAACTGACTTTTGCACAGACCTGCGGCATGCCGTACCGCTTGCACCTGCATGGCAAAGTTCAACTGGTCGGCACCCCGGATTATGGATTGGACGGATGTCCGCCCGGTTATTACCGCTCAGTCTTCGTGGTTCGCAGGGATGATACCCGCGACCTGCCCCAACTTTCTGCTGGCACGTTTGCTTTCAACGAAGCGCTGTCGCAGTCCGGCTGGGCGGCCCCGATGGTTCACCTTGAGGCGCTCAACCTAAGCTCTAACACCACTTTACAGACCGGAGGTCACGCTCTGTCAGCCAACGCTGTGGCAGACGGACAAGCCGATTACGCTGCGTTGGATGCTCTGACTTGGGAATTGCTAAAGGAACATTCTGATCTGGGCGAGCGTCTGCGCGAAATCGAGTATACCACCCCAACTCCAGCCTTGCCGTACATCACAGCCGAAGGCCAAGATGCCCGTGCAATTGCTCTGGCAGTTCGATCTGCAATCCAAGACCTTTCCCCGACCGATCAACATTTGTTGCACCTTCGCGACCTAATCGACATCGCGGCTAACGATTATCTCTCTGTCCCCAACCCGACCTCAAATTAGGCTGGTTGGCATATGCGATAACCAAATTGGCCAAAACGTATGGTCAATTTGACGATTTCAGCACCCGATAGTGTCAATTGCGCATTGCATTGCACCGAATTTTACGCCCTATTACCGCATCAACACCACAACACATGGGTCACCAGTGACAGATTCCACTCCCGTTATTGAAATCACAAACCTCCACAAGAGTTTCGGCCAACTTGAAGTGCTGAAGGGGGTCGATATCACGGCCAGACGCGGGGATGTGGTTTCACTGATTGGATCATCTGGTTCGGGCAAATCTACCCTTTTACGCTGCTGTAACTTGTTGGAAGACAGCCAGCAGGGTGAAATTCTGTTCAAGGGTGAGCCAGTACGCTGGGCCGGTAACCTGCATCACCGTCGCCCAGCCGACCCGAAACAGGTCATGCGCATCCGAACCAACCTGTCGATGGTATTTCAGCAGTTCAACCTCTGGGCTCATATGACCATCCTACAAAACGTGATGGAAGCCCCAGTCACAGTGCTGGGCCGCGACCCCAATGAGGTTGAAGACAGCGCCCGCAAATATTTGGAAAAAGTAGGAATTGGCGACAAGTGCGACGTCTATCCTGCTCAGCTTTCTGGCGGTCAGCAACAGCGCGCCGCGATTGCGCGCGGCTTGTGCATGGAGCCCGAGGCGCTGCTGTTCGACGAACCTACATCCGCTCTGGACCCAGAGCTGGAGCAGGAAGTGATCAAGGTTATCAAGGACCTTGCGGCTGAGGGTCGAACCATGATCATTGTGACCCACGACATGAAAATGGCTGCGGATATCTCAAGCCACGTCGTATTCCTGCATCAAGGCCTGATCGAAGAAGAAGGCTTGCCGGAAGATATCTTTACGTCCCCCGAGTCCGAAAGACTTCGGGGCTTTCTCTCCGCCACCAAGGCGGCTTAAACTAACTTCAGGACAGAAAACAAAACTGGGGAGTATCCAATGAAAAAACTGATTCTGACCACAGCGGCACTGGCGCTAGGCGCCGGCATGGCCATGGCGGACACTGTTCGTCTAGGCACTGAAGGGGCGTATGCACCGTGGAACTTTGTCAACGACGCGGGCGAGATCGACGGTTTCGAGCGTGAGCTGGGCGATGAGCTGTGCAAACGCGCCAATCTGGAATGCGAATGGGTCAAGAACGACTGGGATTCGATCATCCCGAACCTGGTGTCCGGCAACTACGACGCGATCATCGCAGGTATGTCGATCACCGACGAGCGTGACGAAGTCATCGACTTCACCCAAAACTACACGCCGCCGGATCCGTCTGCCTATGTCGCCATGTCCGATGGCGTTGACCTGTCAAGCGGCGTGATTGCAGCACAAACAGGCACCATTCAAGCTGGTTATGTTGCCGATTCCGGCGCAACTCTGGTCGAATTCGCAAGCCCGGAAGAAACCATTGCTGCCGTTCGTAACGGCGAAGCAGATGCTGTTCTGGCCGACAAATCCTTCTTGGTGCCCTTCACCGAAGACGGCTCGGGTCTGGTTTTCGTTGGCGACGAAGTTCCGCTGGGTGGTGGCGTCGGCATGGGTATCCGTGAATCCGATGGTGAGCTGAAAGAAACGTTCAATACGGCCATCCAGTCCATGAAGGACGACGGCAGCCTGAACGAGCTGATCACCAAGTGGGAAGTGTCCTCGACCTTCTAAGAAACTCTGCGGCGCGCCTCCCCTAGGGCGCGCCGCCTCAGAGCCCTTGCCAGTCAAAGAGGCCCGCCATTTTCTCGTTCTGCACTGATCCCGATACACTCGGCACGTTCCGTTGGTTTTCCTGCTATTTGACCAACGGTGTGCATTGGCTGTTCTACCTATCCTTCTTCAAGGTAATGCTACTGCTTGCGATCACTGCACCGGTTGCATTGGGCTTTGGCTTTTTGGGCGCTATGGCAGCCCGATCGCATGTCCTGCCACTCAGCCTGTTGGGCAAGGGCTATATCGCCATTGTGCGCGGTGTACCGGACATTGCCTTTTTCATGTTCTTTGTGATCGCCTTGGATCAGGCATTCGAATGGACGCGCCATAAAATCCTGTGCCCAGAATGGACTGATCCTGTGAGGCAGGGAAATGACTTCATTGTCTGTCAAGCAGCCAAGCTCCCATTGGGGAGCGCCCCGGAATGGGTGCACGAAACCTACGGCTTCTTCCTGGCGGTCATCACATTCTCAATCGTTTTTGGCGCCTTCGCCGCCAACGTCCTGTTTGGCGGTATGCGCGCAGTACCTCATGCACAACTGGAAACGGCCGAGGCCTATGGCATGACCCGCCGCCAGACTTTCTGGCGCATTCTCGTGCCTCAGATGTGGGTTTACGCCCTGCCTGGCCTGTCGAACTTGTGGATGGTTTTGATCAAGGCCACGCCTTTGCTGTTCCTGCTGGGCATCGAGGACATCGTCTATTGGGCGCGCGAGTTGGGAGCGTTCAAGAACCCTAAATTCACCCAATACCCGCATGGCGACTGGCGCATGTGGTACTTCTTGGCATTGCTTGTGTTCTATCTCGGCATGACCCGTGTCTCCGAGATTACCCTAGAACGGCTGATGCGTCGGCTGTCGCACGGTCAGGCGACTTCGGGCGGAGAACTTCTGCGCAAGGAGACCACGGCATGAGCTGCTTGCAAACGATCCAAGACTACGGCTTGCGTTCAATCGGTATCGGCGAGCGTCTTCTTCCTAGAAATGACTTTACCCTGTGCGAACAGTTCACCCTGATCGGCTCGGGCATGATCTGGAACATCTATTTCGGGATCATGGCTCTGGTGACCGGCTTCTTTCTGGCCACTGCCCTCGCTGTTGGCAAAGCTTCCACTAAGAAATGGCTGCGTAAACCTTCGGAATGGTTCATCTTCCTGTTCCGGGGCTCGCCGTTGTTCATCCAGTTCTTCTTTGCCTATTTCTTCTTCCTGTCGCTGAAGCAAAGTTATCCGTTCCTCGACACTTTAACCTCAGCTTGGCTTGGTGCGCTGATTGTGCTGTTCTGCAATACTGCCGCCTATTCTGGTGAAATCTTTTATGGCGCGCTGCGATCAATCCCCAAAGGCGATATCGAAGCCGCTGATGCCTATGGCATGACCGGCTGGTCGCGGTTTCGCCGCGTCATCTGGCCTACCATGCTGCGGCTCGCATGGCCCGCGTATACAAACGAGGCAATCTTTCTGTTCCACGCCACAACGCTGGTCTTCTTCTCAGCGTTCCCGGTTTGGCAGCAGCGTGGCGATGCATTGTACTATGCTGGCTACTTCGCGGACAAAACGTTCAACCCGTTCATCCCATATCCGATTCTGGCCTTCTACTTCATCATTTTGACGCTGGTCGTCATCTGGGGATTCGGCATTGTCAACAAGCGGTTAAACCGGCACTTGCCCGAAGCCAAGCGAAGCAAAATGAAGCTGAGACTGAACCTGGCGCGCTAATCACGGGCGCGCCAATTCTCTTGGCTAACACAAATCGTTCAACGACCATAAGCGCTCAAAGGGCACTTTTTCGCTATCATATCGAGGGGATATGGTACCGCCTCCCTGGCTTGAACAGGGGACCTCTGGATCCACAATCCAGCGCTCTAACCAACTGAGCTAAGGCGGCACTCGTGAGGGGCGATGTACCGAACGCGTCAAAGGATTGCAAGAGGATTAAAGCCGAAATTTCCAGCTTTGCTCAACAAGATTGACCCCAAAGGAATGCACCGGTTTGCTGTCCAGCAATTCCCATCCGTTACGCCGGTACAGCGCACAAGCAGCGCGGTGGCTTTCATGGGTCCACAACCTCATTTCTGTGAAGCCTACGCCGCGTGCGAAGCCAGTGCAGGTGTCTAACAGTCGCTGTCCCAACCCCTGCCCACGTGCTTCCGGTACCAACAGGAAAAGACGCAGCTTTGCAGTTTGTTCATTCAACGCGACACAAAAGATACTGCCTAGCCGTCGGCCCTCATGCTCAGCAATCCAACCACGTTCACGTGTAGCGTCATGCTCAGTGATAAACTCATCTAGAATCGTCTGAACCAACGCGCCGAACGTTTCGTCGAACCCTTCATCACGCGCGTAGTGTTTGCCGTGTTGCTCTACCAACCAGGGCGCATCGGTGGCGCGAAATGGTCTAACCTGAATACTTTCCATACTGCACCAAACCGCAAAGGCAGCTTGATTCTCAACCCTTTGCACGCTAGCACAAACGCTCAGTTCCGGAGACAAGCATGGGCATCAACACCGAACGCGACATTCAGGCCAATTTGCAAATCGGCCCCACCGACCATGGTATGATACGGCTGTTCATCGAAGCCGACGGTATGGAGATTCCGATGGATTTCGACCCTGAAGAAGCCGAGGAAATCGCTGACGAAATCCGTGCGGCTGCCCAAGCTGCACGCGCCGTCAAACGCTAACAGCTCAGATCCGAGGATCGCGCAGCGCCTGCAACCTACGGGCGGCGTCGGTTGCGAATTTCTGTATCATCTTCTTTCGGCGAGCCGGAGCGACCTTCTCTTCAGGTGCCATGCGCACGATCTCGGCATCATAGGCGTCAGCTATGATCAGCCCAGTTTCATCAGGTAGCAAATCGGTCGGAAAGTCGATGTCCACAGCCCAGAAGAATCGATCGCACCACTCCAAATAACCTTGCCACTTAGAATCTGACTGATAATCGGCACGGCTGGATTTGCATTCGATCACCCAAAGCTCACCCTTTGGGCCTAACCCCATGACGTCAACCCGCAAGCCGCGGGCCGGTACAAATTCCTCAACAGAAACAAAGCCATGTGCCGACAAATGCCGGGACACACCGCGTGCCAGTCTTTGCCCAGGTTGCAAGTCCAGTGTCATCCGATAAATGTGAACAATTAGTGAACAAAAATCAAGCACCGCTTCGCACTTGACATGATACCATTTGGTATCCCATTAATGTAATACCAAATGGTATTATTTATGGTGAGGCACATGCAGCCGCAGACCCAAAACGCATTTCGTGCGCTGGCTGATCCAACGCGACGCGACATCGTGCAGATGCTCGCTGCTCAGGACATGACCATCGCCCAATTGACCCAGCGCTTCGACATGACCCGCGCGGCCGTCAAAAAGCATCTAAACGTCTTGTCGGATGGTGGCCTGATCACGGTAGAGACGCGCGGGAGGGAACGTATCAACCGACTGGAACCACAAGGTATGGCCCCTGTTCTCGACTGGCTCAGTTATTTCGACCAGTTCTGGGACGAACGTCTGAAGAAACTGAAAGAAGCCATTGAAAGGAAAGACAGATGACTCATGCCGTTCTTCAAAAAACAATCTTTCTACGGGCAGAACCTGAAACTGTCTGGGCTTATCTGACCGAGCCAGACCGACTGGCAGAATGGTTTCACAAACCGGAACACCGCTTGGACAACGGGCAAAAGCTTGAGATGTTCGGTACCACCAGTGGTGATCTGCTGATCTGGGGCGAGGTGCGTGTTGCCCGACCACCGGAATATCTTGAGTATACGTTCACGGTAAAACCCATGGGCAACGCTGTCAGCGTAGTCAAATGGGCTTTGGAACCTGTAGCGGGCGGCACGAGACTGGAACTGCGACATGAAGGATTGCCACAAGGCGTCGAAGCCTTTGGACTGATCCTGGCGTTGGACAATGGCTGGGACGAGCATTTCGGTAAGATGCGCAGCGCCTTGCACGAAACTGTTGCCGCCTGACCCCTTGTGCAAACCCGCTGCAACCCCTACTTAGGCGCTTGGCGGGTTCTGCCCTTCTTGTGATAGGTAGCATTCTGGTGGCCTTAAGCAATTCCGAGGGGGCTGGCTCTGTTCAGGTCCTGGCCTGATTACCCGGCGCCCACCTGTACATACAGGTCCTCGGGAATCACACCACACGGTTGACTGGTGGTCCCGCCACATTTCCAGCTTAGCTTTCGCTCTCCGAGAGAGTCTGTACTACAAAAGCCTCATCTGCCAGGGCAAAGTCATACATCTTGCGACCATTCCATTGCGGCAAGTATTCGTCGAAAAGACTATTCTTTCGCTCGGGCCAGGAAGGCACCACCAAGTCAGCGTCCCGCAATCCAATGCCGAAATTGAATACCCGCGCGTTCTTATAGCGGGTGGCCGCCTGCGCCACCGCGTGATGCAATAATACGTGTTCGATGTGCCCGTATTCTCCGACAGAATTATGTGTGATGACAGTCGAGGGCCTTGCCTGTTCCATAAGCGCGAAAGCTGAACCGCTAAGTAAACCGAACAATGGGTGACGGTTCAGCGGGCGTAGTATTTCTGGATGAAGATTCTCAGGCGCAGAAGGCATCTGAATGAAGCGTCGTAACCTTCGGTGATCGCGTTCAACAGCAAAAGGAAACTGCACCCTTTTCGCCCCAAGCTCGTCACACACGCGCTGCATCGCCGCCTCGCGTGTATCTGTATCACGGCGGTTGAGCGCGGGACGGAAGAAGCTCGCGATTGTCACATCAGCATGGTCTTTTAGATGAGAAAGAGTCGATCCGCAAAACAGAGTTTCATCGTCTTGATGGCACACACAGAGCAGAATTCTATCATCCTTCAAGCTTGCCAGGCTAACCCTACCAGCGGCAACACCTGGCCCCGTCTCCAGCACATCATAACTCGCGCTTTGAATGGCTTGAAACCGTGAACAAGATACTCTGCGTGCTCGACCTTCCGAGACCAGTTTCTCTGAACTGGCTTTCACGTTGCCGTTCTTATTGTCCCCTTGCAAAAGATAACACCGGTCGGCCAAACCCGACCATACGGCTTCTAGTTCAGCAATTCTGTTATTTTTCATCGCGTCCAGATGCAGCAGATCTATTGGGCCAAATGGCTGCTCTGATGCAGCTTGCCGCAAACCGTCAATTGCATCAGACATGTAAAATTTGACGCGCGTAGGAAACCTCTTTTCGAACCATTGAAAAACAACCGGAACGTAAACGTCCACCGGCGGCCAGGATGGCCGTAATCGTTGGCCAAGATCGACACCGATAAAGTTCAGGTAAGCGTTGGCATGCAACGCGAGCAATGCTGCATGCCCTCCAGCAACACCCAGTTCAGCGAAACATGAACTCGCCTGAGCCATCTGAAACAGTGCGCGCCGCTTTGGTTCCATCCCAGGTGCTAAATCGCCCAAATGGAAATCCTGCTGCATGTGGCCGTAGCAAACATTTCCGTTGATAGCGACTGGTTCACCAGCTTGGGTCAGGCTATCTGCTATGGCTCGGTTCAGGTCCTCAAGATCTTTGCGAAAGGCCTGAGACGCGATGACCTCTTCATAGGTGGGAGTGTTCACAGGTACTGCTCTTTTCATGCCAGTCGTTTTATTTGACCGGCATCAGATGGCAAGGCGCAGTGATATTCAAGTCATAGAAGCCGCAAAAAGTGACTTGGCAGTTTCCAGACCATGCCCCTAACCCGTCACGTTTTCCGTGAGTTATCAGGTCTCTTCAACTTTGACCGTCGCACGCTTGAAGCTGACGGCCACAGGGCTTCCACGGCGCGGACCACCCGACTTTTCGGCCATGCTCATGATCGCGTAGGCGAATTGAACCCCGGCAAAGACGATGCCGTTCATGAACCAAATCATGAGCAGCGCGATCAGGCCAATATCAGATCCAGTGATCAGATTGCGAAGATTGGCCACGTTTAAGGCCAAGAGTACCCCAACGAAAATCGCCGAAATGACAAATCCCCACGCAACTTGGGTGATGTATAGGCGGATCAGTTTGGGCATTTTGGGCCTCCTTGCGCTCTCAATCAGAGTGTAGCGCGCCTCGGGCCACGGTAAAGGTGTCAGAACGCCTCGGGCTTGGCCTCGCGCGCCATGTGATCCAGCACTGCGTTGACAAATTTCGCCTCCTTCCCCTCAGGGAAGAAGGCACGCGCCACGTCGACGAATTCAGTGATAACCACCTTGGGCGGCGTGTCGCCCTGTGTCAGTTCAGCCCCGGCAGCGCGGAAAGCGGCGCGCAACGTAGGGTCGATGCGCCCGATAGGCCACTTGGCGACCAAGGCGCGGTCCGTCATCTGATCAATCGGCGCCTGATAGTTCACCGCGTCTTCGACCAGCTTGCGGAAGACGCTGATATCGCCGTCCAGCATTTCCTCGCCCTCATAGACAGCGCCGAACCGGTGATCCAGAAACTCATTCACAACCTGCTCGGTTGTCTGGCCCGACTGCTCCATCTGGAACAGCGCCTGCACGGCATACAGCCGGGCGGCGGATTTCATCAGGCGTTTCTGGTTGGCCGGTTTTGGCGCGTCTGTCTGGGTCATGCTGTCGTGGATCCGTTGCTGTCGCCCGCCACAAGGATGGACTCGGACGGTGGTTTAAAACCCACGCCCTTTTTCGAAGCGCCCCACTTACGGCTGAGCGCGATCAGATGCAAGGCCGCAGCGGCTGCTCCGCCGCCTTTATTCATCTTTTCAGGGTTTGCGCGCACCTCGGCCTGATCGTCATTTTCAACGGTCAGGATGCCGTTGCCGATAAGAAGCCCCTGAAGGCCCATCAGTTGAATGGCACGGCTTGAGTCGTTGCAGACCGTTTCGTAATGCGTCGTCTCACCGCGAATGACGCAGCCCAACGCGACGTATCCGTCAAATTCGCACTGGCGATCAGCCATGGCGATGGCTGTGGGGATTTCCAGCGCGCCGGGGACTTCGACCACCTCACACGTGCCGCCTGCGGTTTCGATCTCGGCCTTCGCACCGGCAACCAGATTATCCGCAATAGCGCGGTAGAATGGTGCCACGACAAGCAGCAGTTTTACCGGCTTGTCGAAGGTTGGTGTTGGCAGCGTGCCGTGTTTGTCTTGTTCAGCCACGATCAGTCTTCCTTGAGAATCGAGCGGGTTCCGACGATGGACAGGCCAAAAGCGTCGAGCCCCAGATATACGGTTTCCGGTGAATCAGTCAGCAGTACCAGCTCCTGAATGCCCATCTTGGACAGAATCTGAGCGCCCAGACCGGTTTGCTTTATGGTACGTGGGCCTTCGTCTTCAACCGCGTAAAGCGAGTTGCGGGGCTGACGGAACAGGCAAACCACGCCGCGGCCTTCTTCGGCAATTTTCTCCATCGCACGCGGTAATTCGCGCGAAGACTTCGGACCAAGTCCAAGCATGTCCGGCGCTTCGTGCAAGGCGTGGGTACGGGTTAGCACCGGTTCAGGCGTGGTGATATCACCTTTGATCATGACGACATGTTCGATGCCATGCGTCTGATCGGTGAACAACCGCATCTCCCATTCTCCGCCATATTCCGACGTCACAACCTCGCGCGAGGTCTCGACCACCAGATTGTCATTGCGAGAACGATAAGAAATCAGATCGCTGATCGTGCCGATCTTCATGTCGTGTTCTTTGGCGAACTCCACCAGATCCGGCAAACGCGCCATGGTGCCGTCAGCTTTCATAATCTCGCAGATCACACCCGACGGGTTCAACCCGGCTAGACGCGAGATATCAACGGCCGCCTCGGTATGGCCTGCACGTACCAGCACCCCGCCCCGCTTTGCACGCAGGGGGAAAACATGGCCAGGTGTCGCGATTTGAGCCATTGTGTTTTGTTCATTGATAGCCGTCGCAACCGTCAGCGCCCGATCAGCGGCAGATATGCCAGTGCTGACACCTTCGCGCGCTTCGATGGAGACTGTGAACGCCGTTTCGTGACGCGACGAGTTGTTCACCGCCATCATTGGCAGCCCCAAAGCATCCACTCGCTCCGCCGTCATCGGTAGGCAGATCAGCCCACGCCCGTGTGTCGCCATAAAGTTAATCGCCTCAGCGTCAGCGAACTCGGCGGCAATCACAAGATCGCCTTCGTTCTCGCGGTCTTCATGATCCACCAGAATATACATTCTGCCCTTGCGGGCCTCTTCGATAATTTCTTCGATCGGGCTAATCGCAGCGCGCAGTTGGGCCTCGACAGGTCCGGGGGTTTCAAAGCTCATGAGGCAGCCTTTCACAGAGCAAGTCTAAACGGCTGGATAGACCAACCGAATAGCAAACGCCAGACCGCAATCGGCTTTGATACACCATCAAACGTCCCGAAAACTCGCATCTGAGAACCGCCATTTTTAGCCCCAATTTGAAACCAATAACGCAATTCTTCCCTCATTGAACGCTATGGGGCCACAAAAAAGCCTAGATGCCGTCTATCGCACGCCAAAATATGTCGGGAAATTGGAGGGAACTTAGCCAAGCGGATTCCAGTGTATGGCACATTTTACTAACGGCATTGTTCATGCCGGTCTCACCTTCGCGTGTCACTCTGTCGGGTCGGCACTTTGGCGCACACGTTTGTTTCTTTCAATAGTTCTACTGCATATGTGTGCCGGTGCCGTTGTTAGTTCGCTGTACGGAATTTCGTATTGGATGCCGCTATTGGATAGCTTGGGCAAGACTCTATTGATGGTCCTCAAATTCACCGCAGTATGCGCCGCATTTTTTGTTGGGTGGCGGTTCTTTTACGCCATAATCTGCGCAAAGCCCGAAAAGCCTATACACTGGATGATCTCCGACATCCGAAAGTTTCTGGCTAGCAACGTGAGGGTAATTGACGGCACATTGTGCTTTATTGCCATCGCAGTACTGGCTAACAGTTTCACCAGTCTCAAGAACACGATTTCCGTTTTTGTCCCGTTTTCCTGGGATCCAATGTTCGCCGAACTCGACAGGTTGCTGCACGGCGGGTTCGACGTTTGGACCCTTCTTTGGCCCGTGTTTGGATACCCTTTTGTGACAACCGTGATCAACGTCGCGTACCATGTTTGGTTTGTGCTAATCTATCTACTGGCCTTCATTGCAGCATATGATCGGCGCGATCCTGAAAGGGGTATGGTATTTTTGGTTGCCTTCGCCCTAACGTTCATCATCGGTGGCAATGTTCTGGCAACCCTGTTTTCTTCAGTGGGTCCTGTCTATTTTAATGAGTTCGGATTTGGCGACACTTATCTAGAACAGCTACGCAACCTTGAAAAGCTGAATGAGATAAGCCCAGTCTGGTCACTTAACGTTCACGAAATACTCTTGAACAACTTCAATACCGAAGGCGGGATTCGTGGCATTTCCGCGATGCCCAGCATGCATGTGGCCAGCAGTGTCCTGATGGCGCTCTACGCTTTCCGTTTCTCGCGCTGGCTTGGATGTGCGTTCACCATTTTCGCAATAGTGATCCAAATCGGTTCGGTACATCTGGCCTGGCACTATGCAGTAGATGGTTATCTGGGAACCCTCGTCGCGTTAGCCTGCTGGTATCTCGCTCAAGTCTTGACCCGAGTATTCTACTCAGATTCGGTCCGGTTCCAATCCGCAAGCCTAGCCACGTAGCGAGCCAACGTGTCGATCTCAAGGTTGACACGATCGCCGACAGAGACATCACCCCACGTCGTCACTTCTTTCGTGTGCGGTATGAAGTTGATCCCAAAGTCGCACCCGTCCACATCATTGACAGTCAGAGAGGTTCCGTTCAGCGCGACGGAACCTTTTGGTGCGATAAAACGAGCCAATTCCTTAGGCGCACGCAATGTAACGCGAGTGCTGTCGCCTTCATCCTGAACTGAAACAACTTCGGCGACACCATCAACATGGCCTGACACGATGTGTCCACCCAGTTCATCCCCGACCTTCAGAGCGCGCTCAAGATTGACGCGTGAACCAACCTGCCACCTGTCCAAATTTGTTTTTGAAACAGTCTCGGCGCTAATTTGAACATCGTACCAATCGTCACCCAGCGCGATCACGGTCAGGCAGACACCGTCGCTGGCAATCGAGGCACCGATATCGATGCCAGCGGTGTCGTAATCCGTTTTGATCCGGGCCCGAAGATCGCCTTGTTGATCCAGCTCGGTAACAGTACCGATATCGGTAACGATCCCTGTAAACATTCTGCTAACCCTTAGCTCATAACTTGGTTCAGTGTTCCAAGCCGAGGTAAGCCCAGAATGCGTGGTGGGCAAGACCCACCTTGCCGCTAAAGGTCCAAACCGGCATAATTTGCGGCACAAAGGGCAAGAGCAGTAAAGATGTCACATGACTCCAAGAGGCTGAACCGCCGGGTCTTCCTATTTCTACAGGGTCCACATGGTCCGTTCTTTAGCGGGCTTGGGCGCATGCTGCGAGCCTCGGGCGCCGAAGTTTGGCGTGTTGGGTTTAACGCCGGCGATCAGGCGTTCTGGTCTGAAAAGTCTTCATACATCCCCTTTCTCGACACGATTGATATATGGCCCGAAACGCTGTCCGACCTAATTGCTAGCCGAGGTATCACCGATATCGTGCTGTACGGCGACACCCGCCCAGTTCACGCCAGTGCAGTTCATGTCGCGAAAACCAAAAACCTCACCATCCATGTATTCGAAGAAGGCTATCTGCGCCCTTGGTGGGTTACCTATGAACGGTTCGGTTCCAACGGGAATTCACGACTGATGTCGTTGAGTGTGGATGAGATGCGAATTGCCTTAGATCATTCCGCGTTGCAAACCCCTCCCCCGCCGACGCACTGGGGCGACATGCGGCAGCACATCTATTACGGAGCACTTTATCATTGGTTCGTGATGTTTCTAAACCAGCGCTACCGAAATTTTCGACGGCACCGCGAGCTGCCGGTGTCCAAAGAATTCCGGCTGTATTTTAAAAGACTGGCACTGATGCCGCTTTACAGGTTGCAACGCCACTGGGCCACGGCCTTTGTGCGTTGGGGCGGTCACCCTTATCATCTGGCGCTGCTCCAACTTTCCCACGATAGCTCGGTTCAATCCCATTCGGATTATTCCTGTATGTCCGACTTTATACACGACGTGATTAAAGGTTTCGCCGAGGGTGCGCCCGCACATCACCGACTGGTAATCAAAGAGCATCCGTTGGAAAACCACCGCGAACCCCTGCGCAGTCGCGTTCGCGAACTTGCGCGGGAGTATAACATCACCGGGCGGGTCCACTATGTGCCCGGAGGCAAGTTGGCTAATTTGCTCGACGAAGCGAAATCGGCCGTGACAATTAACTCGACCGCTGGGCAACAAGTATTGTGGCGAGGCATTCCCCTTAAAATCTTCGGCAGGTCTGTCTACGACAAGCCCGAATTCGTGTCACAACAGCCTCTACCTTCATTCTTTGCTGTGCCGATGCCTCCGGATCAAGATGCCTACCAAAGCTATCGCCAATTCCTGCTAAAAACGAGCCAAATACCCGGAGGTTTTTACTCTCGCCGCGGTCGTCGTCAGTTACTGCGCGGCGTTGCAGACATGATGTTGAACGCCGAAGATCCCTATCAATCCGTTCTGAGCTACAAAGAGGCGCGGACGCCACAGTTAAGTTTAGTTAAGTAAAACAGACCGGTTGGCGCTAGATGTTGCCTTACGAACCGAGTAGCCTACGCCAAACAATAAAGTAAAAACAAAGACGATTGAGGAAAACAGGCAGTGACGCGCTTTCCAATCCGATGGATCCGGAGGATTTCTTTTGTGGCGGCAATGGGTCTTTTGGCAGCTTGCCAATTACCCAAGGCGGGCCCCAATAAGAGTGAAATTCTATCAGGGTCGACCACGCAAGGCGGCAACGCATTTGTTGTCGAGGTTGACGACCGCGTTTCAAAAGCCACTTCCGCCATTCCTCAATACGGTTTTTCTTCGGCCTTCAGAACAGCACCTAATCTGGCCGCAGATACAGTTCGCCCAGGCGACGTTCTTGGTCTGACGATCTGGGAAAACGTAGATGACGGCCTGCTGTCTGGAGAAGTTAGCGGCGCTACAAGCCTGAATGAGATGCAGGTTGACAGCGAAGGGTTCATTTTTGTGCCCTACGCAGGACGCATCCGAGCTGCTGGAAACACACCTGAGCAATTGCGCCAACTAATTACCAGCAAATTGCAAGATCAAACGCCAGACCCTCAGGTTGAAGTGCGTCGTACGGCTGGCGATGGATCGACCGTTTCGCTGTCAGGAGAGATTGGCGTACCAGGCGTGTATCCGATTGAGCGGCCTAGTAGAACCCTGCTGGGAATGCTTTCGCAGGCTGGCGGTGTCGCCGTTGGTTCGGACATTGCGCTTGTAACACTGATCAGGGGTGATCAGCGGGGAACGGTCTGGTACGATGACCTGTTTCAGAACCCAAAATTGGATGTCGCTCTCCGAGGCGGCGACCGCATCCTCGTAGAAGCGGACAGCCGGTCCTACATCGCACTTGGGGCGACTGGACAATCGCGCGTAGCCTTTGATACGCAGGACCTATCCGCGCTTGAAGCCTTGGCGCAAGTTGGCGGATTGCAGTCCTTGTCCTCAGACCCGACCGGTATCTTTATCCTGCGTAAAGAGAGACAGGACATTGCACGCAGCGTCATGGGGCGTTCAGACCTGCAAGGGGATCAACGTATGATTTACTTGTTGAACCTGACCGCTCCCAACGGTCTGTTTATCGCACGCGACTTTGTTGTACGTGACGACGACACGATCTACGTAACCGAAGCACCATACGCACAATGGAGTAAGTCGATCTCACTCATCGCGGGCGGACTAACGCCGGTTGCTAACGTTGCCACATTGACGGGCGGCTAATGCAGGGTGAACCGACAGCCGGGCCAAAGCGTACCCGGCTGCTTGTCTATAACGGTGGTTTCCTGACACAGCGCCGTATTCGGCGTATTCTTCAATTGAAGGGCTATGACATTCGTCTGGGCTTACCTAGGGCGGGCGACGTTGTCGGTGTTTGGGGCAACAGCCCAACCGCGCATCGCGGATTAAATATCGCAAGCAAACACAGTGCACCGATCCTGCGGGTTGAAGACGCATTCTTACGTTCCTTACATCCAGGGCGGATGGGCGATCACCCATTGGGCTTGCTGCTCGATCGTTCCGGGGTTCATTTCGATCCTCAGCAGCCGTCAGACCTTGAAACCCTGTTGGCTACACATCCACTGGACGACACGGCGTTGCTGAACCGGGCTCGGTATGGGGCAGAGAGGATGCGTGAACTGCACCTCAGCAAATACTCGGCCGTTGACGACACACTACCGCCTCCGGAACCTGGCTACGTGCTGGTTGTCGACCAGATAAGAGAAGACGCTTCGGTGCGCGCCAGCATGGGGAACGATGCCAGATTCCGTGAGATGCTTGTCATCGCACAAGAAGAAAACCCGGGCGCCCGTGTACTGATTAAGACTCATCCGGAAACCCTTGCGGGGCTCCGCGGCGGGTATTTTTCAAAACAAGACGAAACCGACCGGGTATCGTTACTCGCTTCTTCGATCAGTCCGTGGACCCTGCTTGAGGGCGCGGTTGGCGTTTACACCTTATCCTCGCAAATGGGGTTTGAGGCCATTATGGCCGGTCACAAACCACGGGTTTTTGGCCAACCCTTCTATGCTGGCTGGGGACTAACTCAGGATGAGGAATACATACCCCGTCGCCAGCGCAGCCTGACACGAGCCCAATTGTTTGCGGCGGCATTGATCCTCTATCCTACGTGGTACGACCCCTACCGGGACCAATTGTGCGAACTGGAAACTGTTCTCGACACGCTTGAGGCCCAGACTCGCGCGTGGCGACAAGACCACAAGGGCTGGACAGCCTCCGGTATGCGGGTGTGGAAACGTAAACACCTGCAACAGATGTTTGGGCGCGAAAAAAAAATTCGATTTACCGATCGTCCTTCGGACACGTCCGAGCGTCCCCATATGGTTTGGGCCAGTCAGTCTCGCGGGGCGGAAAATGTAATCAGGATCGAAGACGGTTTTTTACGCTCACGAGGGCTTGGCGCCCGTCTTGTTCCACCGCTGTCGCTGGCCACAGACGATCTGGGCATCTATTACGACCCGACGCATCCAAGCCGATTGGAAGAACTGATCGCCGCACGAGAGACCTTGCGCCCGGACCAAGAATTGCGGGCCGAGCGTCTGGTCAGAGAAATCGTTTCAAGCCAGCTCAGCAAATACAACATAGGGGAAGACGCCCCGGAACTTCCTGAAGGACATCGTATTTTGGTACCTGGGCAAGTCGAAGACGACGCCTCGATCGTGCTGGGCACATCTAAGGTGCGCACGAATCAAGACTTGTTACGCGCCACCCGTGAGGCCAACCCAAACGCGATCCTGATTTACAAACCCCATCCGGATGTCGAGGCTGGGCTGCGCGAAGGGGCGATTGAAGACGAGGAACTTGCCGACGTGATCGCATCCAACACCAATCCTGCTGCATTGCTGTCACAAGTGAATGAGGTCTGGACGATGACTTCTCTGCTTGGGTTCGAAGCGCTGCTTCGTGGGGTCAACGTTACGACAGTCGGCGCACCTTTCTACGCGGGTTGGGGATTGACGACAGATTTGGGAACGGTTCCTGCTCGGCGGGGGGCGCGGCCAACAGTTTTTGGATTGGTCCATGCCGCCCTGATCGATTACCCCCGATACATTGATCCGATCACAGGTCAGCCCTGCCCCGTCGAAGTGGCGTTACAACGCCTTGCCGACGGAGACGATCATGCAGGCAGCCCTCTATTACGAGTATTGTCCAAGCTGCAAGGCGCGTTTGCCACCCATTCACATTTGTGGCGGCGCTAACGCAACGCCCGAGACCAGCGGTGCAAAACATCCGGTCCTATGGCCCGTGTTTCAATCAATTCGAACCGAGGGGCAAAGTTCAAGCTGTCCAATCCTAGCGATCCAACGGCGGGCAAACCCTCGGCACCAATTGTCAAGCCCGCGCTGAAACCAATCAACTCATCCACAAGGTCTTCTTCCAGCAGGGACGCGGCCAGCGCTGAACCGCCCTCACAGAATACCCGCGTCAGACCAGCCTGCCCCAGTTGCTGCAACAGATCGGCAGCGTCCACGTGGTGGCCCTGTAGCGCACATGGGATAAGACGCGCGCCCAGTCCTTCCCACGCGCGGGCGCGTTCGGTATCCGGGTGTGGACCGTGACAAAGCCAAACCGGTATTTCAGAAGCTGTACGCGCCAGCTGACCCATCAGGGGAATGTCTAAGTGCCGAGAGACGACAACCCGTATCGGCTGCGCCTCGACCCCCAAATCGCGAACGTTTAGCGACGGATCATCAGCCCTAGCAGTGCCCGCCCCAACCATAACTGCATCATGGCGCGCACGCATGGCATGTACGACGCGCCGCGCTTTTGGCCCTGTGATCCATTGGCTGTGACCGTTGGCCGTGGCTATTCGACCATCAAAACTGCTGGCCAGTTTTAACGTAACAAAAGGCCGCCCTTGTTCCGTTTTCAGGAAGAACCCCGCGTGATCACGGGCGGCTTGTTCAGCCAAAACGCCGGTAGTTACCTCGATCCCAGCCTCTCGCAGCATGGCAAAGCCCTGCCCGGCTACACGTGGATCGCTGTCCTCGATGGCTGAGACCACTCGGGTCACACCCGCCTCAATCAGTGCTTCCGCGCAAGGTGGCGTCTTACCATAGTGAGAACACGGCTCTAGTGAGACATAGGCGGTCGCCCCGCGCGCAGCCTCACCTGCCTGCGCCAAAGCCTGCGGTTCAGCATGTGGACGGCCACCGGGTTGTGTCCAACCGCGCCCGACTATCCGACCATCACGCACGATGACGCAACCCACAGCCGGGTTGGGCCAGCACGTACCTTGCCCGCGCTGACCCAAGGATAAAGCCAGCGCCATGTATCGCTTATCTGTTTCGCTCACTCGTCTGTCGATGGCTGCGGCGGGCGCAGTTCGTGGACAAACTCCTCGAAGTCATCGGCCGCCTGGAAATTCTTATACACGCTCGCAAAACGAACATAGGCCACGGTGTCGATCCGCGCCAGAGCTTCCATGACGATCTCACCGATCTTACTGGACGGAATATCGGTTTCGCCCATGCTTTCCAGACGACGGACGATGCCGGAAATCATTTGGTCGATGCGATCTGGATCAATCGGGCGTTTCTGCATCGAAATGCGGATCGAGCGTTCCAGTTTATCTCGATCAAAATCTTCGCGCTTACCGTTGGTTTTAATTACGACTAGATCCCGCAATTGCACGCGTTCATAAGTGGTAAATCGCCCCCCGCAAGCAGGACAAAATCGGCGCCTACGGATCGCGACGTGATCCTCTGCCGGGCGTGAATCTTTCACCTGAGTGTCGATATTTCCGCAAAACGGGCAGCGCATCCGCCGTCTCCTCGTCCCTTGTTCGGCCTCTTTTGTAAGCGCTTCGGCTTACTTATCCACAACTATAGGGCAGCCGCTAGGATTTGGGTAGTCGGAATTTCTCACCGCAACATAAAGGGGTCACTTGAAATGCGCTGCAACTTTTCGTTGATGCGGTGCTGAGCGGTGTTCAAACAGGTAAACACCTTGCCATGTGCCAAACACCGGCTGACCGGAAATCACCGGAATCGAAAGCGACACAGGTAAAAGGGCCGCTTTGATGTGCGCCGGCATATCATCCGGACCTTCATATGTATGCCGCAGGTAGGACATGGATGGATGATCCGATGGCGGCACCAACCGGTCAAAGAACGCGCGCAGGTCCGTTTGCACTTCGGGATCAGCGTTTTCCTGAATGACCAAAGAACACGATGTGTGCCGCACAAACAAAGTCAGCAACCCATCGCTCCCGATCGGGTTTAACCAGTGGCGCAGGTCCGAGGTAAACTCGTAAAGCCCCGGACCTTGCGTAGAAATGATGAACTCGTTCTGCATACAGTGATCTAAATTCAGTTGATGAAGGGTCGCGTGTTACACCGACCGTTAGCGGCGGAAACGGACATACTGAACCCAGGTTGAAATCCTGCCGTGAAAACTCCGCTGCTTTGCTGCGGAACGCCGTCAGGTGGTGTTAGAGAAAACTGAACTGCAGTTCTGCGGCCCGTCGCCTCGCTTGGACCGTAGCCGCGTTTTACGTAGATCCGCTGTTGCCAATCAGCGCCCAACGTTCTGCGCGCAAAGTCGGATGCTGCACACCAATACCCATCAACATCGGTACGCCCGCGCGGGATTACCTCAAAGACTGAGTTGTTCAGAGCAACAGTCTGATAGCCAAATCGAGCGAATGCCGCCGACGCCGAAGTGGTCAGCACAAGGGCCGCAAAAAATGCGTAAGTCATAACTTTTTTCATAACCATACTCTTTCCTGTTTCGAGGTAAGCATTGAACTAGTTTATTTGAAAACCGAACTAAGGCCGTTCACGATGTATTCAATCAGGACCCTTCTGTTCGTGAACAAGAGCAAGCCAACCACGATATCTGATCAGAGACCCAAGCCCTGGCATTTCTGCCGACACGTCAAAGCAAAAATGTCCGGTTTCTCCTTGCCATTCTACCGTTGACGACCTTGGCAGCAAAAAATCGGGGCAACGAATTCCAAAAATTCTCAATCGCCGGATGTGAACAAAAAGGCGGCCAGAGTTGATTTCTGGCTTCAACCAAAGGGTCAAAGCGCCCATTTTCTCACGAACGCATTCGGCGTCGTGATCAAACGTTAACTGTGATCGAGTGGAATGACCTTTGAAATCCCGCAGCCACTGCCATGCACCTCCACCACGATTTATCCTGAAGTGAACCGGTATGTCATCTGCCGAAGGTGGAAATCTTCCAAGCCGCAAGGCAAGCCTGATCAGCCACCCTCGCCCCCTTACGACACTGCATCGGCCCGCGTAATGGCCGGAACTGCTGTGTAGCTGACGCACGGCTGGGGGTACGGGTGACCCGTCAGGCAGAGATTGAAGAAAAGGATCGGGCTGCACTCAAAACCCTCCAGGCAAAAATCTGGACCTCAATTCTGAGTCTGGGACCAAGCAAGTCTGCGAGCGTCCAAAAACTTTGTATCGGTTCCGCGCAATGGCAAAGTACAAAGGGTCCTTGACCCATTCAGGCAGGAATTTGCACACGGACAAAACCGGCCAAATTCCTGGCAGGGCTTTCATTGCAGCAGCAAAGGCGTCCAATCGCTGATGGACCTTACCGTTTACAATAACAAGATTGGTCTCAAAATCCTGCGTCGACAAACCAAGTTCATTGTACCAGCGCTGACCCAACGGTGATTGTGCCGTTGCAAACTTAAAGCGCTGCGGGGTGTCTTTCGCCACAATAAACCCAAAGAAACTGGAACACAGAACACATTCCCCATCGAAAACAATAGCATCTTGCACGTCCGCCAGATCGGGTGTGACATTGCTCTGCGTAAATGCTTGCCCGGATATATCCATAGCGGCAAGTCTTGCACTGCACCTTCGCGTCCGGCAATGCGACAAGTGGCCGTTCGGTTTCGACGCCAAGAACTGTAAAATGTGTCGGGGAGCCACCGGTTTTGGTGAATTTTTATCCAGGGCTCTGATCTTATCCCCTAAAAGATGCTGACCCGACAACGCCCGGAAGCTAAGATATGTCAGCCCTTGGGTCTTGTTTTCGCCAGCCAAAACCATTCGAATTCCAGACAGTAGAACTAGCTGGCCTTTCCCGACGCGCGAAAAAGGCGTGGAATTCACTTAAACACAGTGGAGAAATCCATGGAAGTTGACATCGCTCGCATCCAACTTTTGACCAAAGCGCTTGATCAACATACAAACTGTCCCAAGGCGTCAGACCGTATCCTACAAAAATGCGATCTGACCCGTGACGCAATCGCTCCGCCAGCCACGGTATACAGCGCACACCAAGAAGCCCTGTTCGTGCGCTATGCCTGTGATACCGTGGGGGATATCACGTTCGCCGCGCAAACCGGATTGCAGTTTTCATCGACCTCTAGCCTGACCGCATATATCAGTAAGTATTCGCGTGACCTGCGGCAGGTAATCGAGAATACTTCGCGTTTTCACAAAATTATTGATCCGGCTATCGCTTTCACTCTGCGTCTGGCCGGAAATTGCGCCACCATTGAAGCCGAGTGGAAGGACGCAAGTTTTGCTCGCTATCACCGCAGAACAGAATTTCTGATGTTCGCCGGGTTAGCTCGCATGCGGAAACTAACACAATCGAATTTCTATCCAATTGAGTTGCGATTTCAACACGAAGTCGGGCAAAACAAGTCAACATTTCAAAAGCTTGCCGGTTTTCCAGTCGTGTTTGGCGCTGAGAAACTCGAAGTTGTACTCGCCCTATCGGCATTGGACCTGCCGGTTCCGACCTATGACTCGAATTTGCGCGCGCATCTATTGGAATACGGAGAACGCGTTCTGGCCGAGCAGCGCTCAGCAAAACAAAAACTACGTGCTCAGGTCGAAGGACTAATCACTCGGTCTATGCCAGGGACAATCATCCATGCAGACGAAGCTGCAGCTAATTTGGGAATGAGTCCCCGCACTTTTGCCAGGCGGCTGAAGGATGAAGGGGTCAGCTATCGCGATATTGTCGATGACCTCAGATGCGACTTGGCACAAACATTTATTACCAACGGGATGCCTCTATCCGAGATAGCCTATTCGCTCGGGTATGCAGACCAACCCGCTTTTTCTACGGCCTTCAAACGCTGGACAGGTCAGGCCCCCAGCACATTTCGTAGCCGCATCGACTTTTCGGAATGATCCTGAAACGTGTGGCCGGGGGTCATCAGCAAGGCGGCCTCGCCCCGGCCTGTCCCATGAGTGGACAACGAGCATATAAAGGGGCGTAGAGTTAACGACTTGTGAGTTGCCGCCAATTTGATTGTTGCACCGGACAACGTGAAAATGCGTGAAGGAAAGAAAAAAGGCGCCTCGCATGAGGCGCCTTTATCACTATTGATCCAAGAAGGATCGCAATTTGCGTGATCGGCTGGGGTGCTTCAACTTACGCAGCGCCTTCGCTTCGATCTGACGGATACGCTCTCGGGTCACGCTAAACTGCTGACCAACTTCTTCCAGCGTGTGGTCGGTGTTCATACCGATACCGAAACGCATACGCAGCACACGCTCCTCACGTGGTGTGAGCGAAGCCAGAACCCGAGTGGTCGTTTCCTTAAGGTTTTCCTGAATGGCGCTGTCCAGCGGCAGCACTGCATTCTTATCCTCGATGAAATCGCCCAGTTGGCTGTCTTCTTCATCGCCAATCGGTGTTTCCAGAGAGATTGGCTCCTTGGCGATTTTCATCACCTTGCGCACTTTTTCCAGCGGCATCTGCAGCTTTTCGGCCAGTTCTTCCGGCGTCGGTTCGCGGCCGATTTCATGCAGCATCTGGCGACCGGTACGGACCAGCTTGTTGATCGTTTCGATCATGTGAACCGGAATACGGATGGTCCGCGCCTGATCAGCGATCGAGCGCGTAATCGCCTGACGGATCCACCAGGTCGCATAGGTCGAGAACTTGTAGCCGCGGCGGTATTCAAACTTGTCCACTGCCTTCATCAAGCCAATGTTACCTTCCTGAATAAGATCAAGGAATTGCAGGCCGCGGTTCGTGTATTTTTTGGCGATCGAAATCACCAGACGCAGGTTGGCCTCGACCATTTCCTTCTTGGCCTGCCGCGCTTCTTTCTCGCCCTTCTGAACTTGCTGCACGATGCGGCGGAATTCAGGGATATCCAGACCGACATACTGACCAACCTGAGCCATGTCATTGCGCAGTTCCTCAACCTTCGCAGTCGAGCGTTCGATAAACATCTGCCAACCACGACCGGGCTTTTCGGCCATCTCGGCCAGCCAGTTCGGATCCAACTCACGCCCACGATAGGCGTCAATGAACTCACGACGGTTGATGCGCGCTTGGTCAGCCAGTTTCACCATCGCACTGTCCAGAGACATGACACGACGGTTGATACCATAGAGCTGGTCGATCAGAGCTTCGATGCGGTTGTTGTGCAGGTGAAGGCCATTCACCAGCTCAACAATCTCGGCGCGCAGCTTCTGATAGGTCTCTTCATCCTGATCGCTAAAGGTGCCGTCTTCGTTCAGCGTTGCCGAGATACGGCTGTCCTGCATTTCGCTGAGTTGCGCGAAGTCGGTCGAGATGCGCTCCAGCGTGGTCAGAACCTGATCTTTCAGCGCGGCTTCCATCGCGGCCAGCGACATGTTGGCCTGATCGTCGTCGTCATCATCGTCGTCGTTGTTCAACGGGTTCCCGTCGGCATCCAACTCGGGGCCAGTATCCTTGGCGGGCTTGGCCGCCTGCACTGCCGAGGTGTCGACAACCGGTTCTTCGACATCGCCGTCTTCGTCCATCTGATTGCCAAAAGTGGCTTCCAGATCGATGACGTCACGCAGCAAAATGTCTTCCGACAGCAATTCGTCGTGCCAGATGGTGATCGCCTGGAAGGTCAGCGGGCTTTCGCACAAACCAGCGATCATGGTGTTCCGGCCAGCTTCGATCCGCTTGGCGATGGCAATCTCGCCTTCACGACTCAGCAGTTCGACGCTGCCCATTTCGCGCAGATACATGCGCACAGGGTCGTCAGTACGGTCGAGCTTTTCGGTGGCGGCACCGGCCAGTGCAACCTCACGGTTGCTTTCGGTGGTGGTCAGTTCGGTCGAGCCCTTGTTCTCTTCCTCTTCGGCCTCTTCATCTTCGATGATGTTGATGCCCATCTCGGACAGCATCGACATAACGTCTTCGATCTGTTCCGAGCTGACCTGATCAGGCGGCAGCACCTGATTAAGCTGGTCGTAAGTGATGTAACCTTTCTCGCGAGCCTCGGCGATCATCTTTTTGACCTGGGCTTGGCTCATGTCCAGCGAGATTTCCTGTTCCTGCTCGTCTGATTTGCGATCTTCGGACGTGTCTTTGGCGGCCATTCAATGCTCCTGCAGGGATGGGTGATTCGTTAGAACCGAATCATTAGCGCGTAGAAGTGATTCGGCCACCCGTTTACCCGTTTTTCTTTTCCAGTGCCTTACGAAAACACCACTTTAACGGCGTTTCCGTTCAAAATTGATACCTGACATGATCGCCTGAAACGCATCTTTCTCGTCTCGGCTGATTCGCGCGCCGTTGTCAGCGACGTCAAACACGGCCTTGTCTTCGTTCTGGCTGCGGCTTGTGCGATTGCGCTCTTCGGCGGCTTGCGCCAGCCGGTACGTCAGCGCCTCATCAGCCAGATCAGACAGTTCCTCTGCAGCTTCAGCAATCTCAGCATCCAACCCCCGGAGCGCTTTGATTTTTGCGAGTTCCTCGACCAGTGTCATCTCGGCCTTTTCAACGTCGCCTGGTTTGTGCACGCAGGGGATTACTGCGACATGGCGAAGGGCCAATAGATTTTCAAGGGCATCAGGCCCCAAAGTTTCGGCGATGTGGTCTTTCAGGTTGTCAGGATCATTAATCGCGTGACGCAGAATAGCATGGCGCAGGGCGGCGTGTTCGGGATCACGACATTCCATCTCTTCCAACTCGTGCTCGAACTGAACAACCACTTGTGGGTTCAGCGCTGCAATGGCCAAAATTGCGGCTTCACGCAGTTGGATCTCTGCATTTTCTGATGAGGCCAGAAACGAGGCCCGAGCCCCCGCAGTTGCGGGCTGTTTTTGCGCTTGCCATTTTCCACGAGGCTGCCACTGGCGGCTATTGGATTGCCGCTGCGGACGGAACAACTGCCAGCGCAGGTCCTTAATCTCTTGGCCATAGTGCGATCGGATCGATGGATCGCGGATCAATTTGATTTTTTCCCGCAATATTTTGTCCAGCGCGGCCTTGCGTTCCGGGCTATCAAAAACCTTGCCTTCGATTTCCCGCTGCCACAATAACTTGACCATCGGAATGGCCCCATCGAGCACAGCTTGTACCGCCCCTGCCCCCTCGGCACGCAGCAGGTCATCGGGGTCTTTGCCTTCAGGCATAAGTGCAAATCGTAAGGATTTTCCGGCTTCTAACAACGGAAGTGCTAAATCGACCGCGCGCATGGCTGCACGCAAACCGGCGGCGTCGCCATCCAAGGCAATGATCGGTTCGTGCGAGATACGCCACAACAATTGCAACTGGTGCTCGGTTATCGCAGTGCCCAGCGGGGCAACCGCCGCTCCAAAACCGGCCTCGGATAACGCGATGACGTCCATATACCCTTCGGCGACGATCAAAGGTTTACCCTTTCCTGCCGCTTGCCGTGCAGGACCGTGGTTGTAAAGGCTCCGGCCTTTGTCGAATAACTCGGTCTCGGGTGAGTTCAGATATTTCGCGTTATCATTGGGGTCCATCGCCCGTCCGCCAAACGCAATGCAGCGCCCGCGCGGATCGCGGATCGGGTACATGATCCGGTTGCGAAAGGTGTCATAGGGTTTCTTGCCTTTATTCGAAGGCTTCGCCAGACCAGCACCGAGTATCAAATCCTCTGAGACGTTCTTGCCGCGCAAATGATCCCAAAGTGCTTGCCAGCCATCTGGTGCAAACCCGATCTCCCACCGTTCCAAAGCCTGCGCATCCAAGCCTCGACGGGTCAGGTAATCACGTGCGGCACCGCCAGCCCCGGTCTTCAATTGTAGGCGAAAGAATTGAACCGCCTGCTCCATCACCTCGGCCAATTGAGACCGGCGATCCTGTTTTTCTTGCGCCTTTGGATCACGTGCGGGCATTGGCATTCCCGCCTCGCGCGATAGAATCTCAACCGCTTCCATGAACGAAACGTTCTCGATCTCTTTCACAAAGTTGATCGCGTCGCCTTTGGCGTGGCAACCAAAGCAGTAGTAAAACCCCTTTTGATCATCGACATGGAACGAGGCGGTCTTTTCGTGGTGAAACGGGCAAGGCGCCCACATATCGCCTTTGCCTTGGTTCGACTTGCGCTGATCCCACGTGACTTTGCGCCCGACAACCTGAGACAGGCTCAGCTGTGTACGTAGTTCATCAAGAAAACCGGGGGGCAATGACATGGTTCAAACCTGCCAGAAATGAAAACGCGCGCCAAGGGGATGACGCGCGGTTGTCCACAGAGAATTCGCGAACCTGTGGATTATTGCTGCAAGCACAACTCCAACCAAGCGGCACCCAGGTCTTTTTTTCGCACGTCGCGCATCTTTTGTTCGTATACCCAAGGGGTGATCAACGGGATAGCGTTATTGTAGTTTTCAGGCCATGTCGGCCCACTTTCGGCCACCGCCTGCGGCACGTCCCGTTCCTTAACTTTGTCGAGCCGAGCCTTTTGAATCGCCGCGACGACATCCGCCTGATACTGGCAGCTTTGTTCCTTGGTTTCTTGAGCTGCCAGAGGTGTGGCCAAAAGCACAATGGCCGCAAAGGCGGATCGCAACATGGTGGGGCTCCCGGATTCGTTTCTTTCGCAGCAGCTTACCCGGCAGAAGCAAGGCCTGCTATCACGCATTTCGCAAGGCCACTTAATAAGTGTCGCACAGCAACAGGGGCGATCAGATAGTCGTCTGACCGCCCCTAAAGAATCAAAGCCCCTTAGCGCGGTAGCTTTTCGAAACGCGGTCAATGGCCACGATGTAGGCTGCGGTCCGCAAATCCTCGACATCATCGCGACTATGCCATACCTCGCGCATGGACTGATAGGCGATGCGCATCGTGTCATCGAGACCGGAACGTACCAGCTCCAACTCGTCCGCCCCCCTGAGATACTTGGCCTTGAAATCAGGAGACATGGACCACGCATCGCCCAGATAGCGGTCCAGACGCTCCAACTCGCTGACGATAAGCTCATGGCGTGCTTCTTCTTGACGGCGCTGCATCCGGCCAAAGCGGATATGGCTGAGGTTCTTGACCCATTCAAAGTAAGACACTGTCACACCACCAGCATTCGCATACATATCTGGGATGATCACAGTGCCCCTATCGCGCAGGATCTCATCTGCGCCAGCTGTTACAGGACCGTTTGCCGCCTCGATGATCAGAGGCGCCTTTATCCGTTCTGCGTTGGACAAGTTGATGACACCCTCAAGCGCCGCCGGAACCAGAATGTCGCAATCGGCCTCAAGCACTGCAGCCCCTTCAGCCGAATGAGTGGCATCCGGATAGTCTTTTACGCCGCCATGTTTAACGATCCATTGACGAACGGATTCCACGTCAATCCCATCGGGATTATAAAGGGCGCCATCCCATTCAATAATTCCAACGATTTTGGAGCCGTCTTCCTCGCTCAGGAACTTCGCAGCATGGTACCCCACGTTGCCAAGACCCTGAACCACGACCCGTTTGCCGTCCAGCTTGCCCGACAGGCCAGCCTTTTGCACATCCTCGGGGTGCCGGAAAAACTCGCGCAGCGCGTATTGGATGCCCCGACCGGTGGCCTCGACTCGCCCTGCGATCCCGCCTGCATTCAGCGGCTTGCCGGTTACACAGGCCCGCGAGTTGATGTCGGTTGTGTTCATTCGCGCATATTGGTCGGCCATCCAAGCCATCTCACGCTCGCCTGTCCCCATGTCCGGTGCAGGCACGTTCTGAGATGGGTTGATCAAGTCACGCTTGGCCAGCTCATAGGCGAAACGCCGTGTGATCTGCTCCAACTCATGCTCTTCATATTTCCGGGGATCAATGCACAACCCACCTTTCGAGCCACCAAACGGCGTTTCGACAAGCGCACACTTGTAAGTCATAAGCGCCGCAAGTGCCTCGACTTCATCCTGGTTCACAGCCAGAGCGTAGCGGATGCCGCCCTTGACCGGTTCCATATGTTCGGAATGAACCGAACGGTAGCCAGTGAAGGTGTGAATCTCACCTCTTAGACGTACGCCGAACCTTACCGTGTAGGTGGCGTTACACACCCGGATTTTTTCCTCTAGCCCCGGAGGCAAGTCCATCAGGGAAGCCGCCCTGTTGAACATAAGGTCCACACTCTCGCGAAAGCTGGGTTCGTTAATGGCCGTCATTTAATCCTCCGTGCCGGCGAACGACTTGCGTTCTGACGTTTTGTCGCACCCAATCCTCCGACGATCAATAATTAAGCAAAAATAAAACTCGAAAAAGGTGATGAAAAAGTCCAGTTCACCAGCGAATCGCATACTTGGACCTCCGGCGTCAGGATTGTCGACCATACGAAAACAGAACCCACCGAGGTCAAAAAATTATTTCACCTCTGCGGGTAAACCAGCCAAGTTGATGTCTTTTTTGCCCAATTCCCGCCACGATTCGCCGTTAATTTACAGTTAACTTTTCCTTTGCAGCTTGGGTGTCTGCACAGCGGGGTCGTAGATATGTTAATGCGCAAATTACGGTGCAGCACTAAGAGTTTTGAAAACGCAACTTCATCGGCTCGTCGTTTTTCACGAGACGAAGATGGCGGGGTGTTCACAATTTTTGTGGCCCTCGGATTTATCCTTATACTTGCGACAGCAGGCGTCGGCGTAGATATAATGAACTTTGAGCGTGATAGAGCCAGCCTTCAGGGTGCCCTGGACCGGGCCGTTCTTGCTGCGGCGAATGTGAAACAAGAACTTCCTCCGAAAGAAGTTGTCATCGACTATATTGAGAAGTCCAACGTCCGGGGTGAGCTTTCAGGAGATCCAGTCGTTGAAACAGGCATCGGATCAAGAAAAGTTACCGCATATGCTGAAGTCGACGTCAAAACCCACTTCATGCACTTTTTCGGTTACCCAACGCTGACCGCTAAGGTTGGGAGCGTCGCAGAGGAGTCTCTGGGTTCGATCGAAATCTCTCTGGTCCTCGATATCTCTGGCTCAATGGGCTGGGATTCAGCGACGAAAGTGGAAGATGAAGATGGCAACCTGGTGACCATTTCAAAGCTTGCGGCACTTCAGGACGCCGCCGTAAAATTCGTTAACACGATGTATCTTGAAGAGGATCCTGAAAAAATCTCGATCTCAATCATACCCTATAACAATCAGGTCAACGCTGGACCGAACATTCTGAATAACATGTCTGGGGTTACCAACGAACACAGTTACTCGCACTGTGTAAACTTCACGGCAAGTGATTTTGAGGACAACGCGATCAATCCATCGCACACGCTTAAACGAACGGCGCATTTCGACCGCACAAACTATAGAAACGACTACGATGATGACGGATTCTATAACCCGGTCTGCACCACCCGGGCTGGCAGCTCGATAACGCCTGTAACAAACGTTATTTCCGACCTTCACGATCAGATCAATGCCATGACCGCGGGCGGAAACACGTCAATTGATATTGGAGTCAAATGGGGTGCTGCGCTGCTAGATCCCCAGTTCCGGCCTGTAATCAATCAATTGTCAGAAGATAATGTTGTTCCGTCAACGTTCGACGACCGTCCCGAGACATATGACACCAATGTCCAAAAGATCTTGATTGTCATGACCGATGGCGAAAACACCGAGAACTGGGAGTTGGACGAAAGTCTGCGCGGTGGAAATTCGGATGTATGGGTAACCGAAGAAGAGTTCGAAATAGAAGAGTGTTGGTACAACAATAGGGGCAGACTCCGCTGTAGAACAGATACTTTCTCCGAAGAATACAGCGTTAAAACGTCCGACGACCCGCTGCTGTACTACTGGACCAGGCATGGGACGGAAGACAATCCTGAACCCTATGGAGGCGACGCTGCCACCCAAGCGGACGGCGAGGCAGTTCGTCTAACCTATCCGGAATTGTGGAGCCGCGTGAACCTGGACTGGAACGCAGCCTATAACTACGCTTGGCAGACCGACCATAACTATAATTGGTATTCCGCTGCGTTTACAGAGACATACAGAACAACAAAAGATACTCGCTTGAAGAATATCTGCGACGCCCTCAAAGCCAAGAATGTTGATATCTACAGCATCGCTTTTGAGGCCCCAACCGTAGGCGTTACGGCAATGGACAATTGCTCCAGCGGCGCCGGATATTTCTATAAAGTCGAAGGTGGAGGAACTCTGGACGATGGGGTTGAAGAAACTGAATCACTTACTATCGAACAAGTCTTCCAAACTATTGCTGTGTCGATCAAACAGCTGAGACTAACGCAATGATCCCAAAAGTGCTTAAAAACCTGGTTCGTGTAAAACGGTCAGAAGATGGGAATATGACCGTTGAGTTTGCCATATGGTTCCCACTTTACATGTTCTTTATTCTTTGCGTCATCGAATATTCGCTGGTCACAATTCAGCAAGCGATATTGGATCGCTCTATGGATTTGGTGGTGCGCGACATTCGTCTTGGGATAAATCTGGAAGACAACGAGCATGACACCATCAAGGATGCAATCTGCGATGGGATGGTCGTGATGCAAAAATGTTCCGACAACTTGCAGCTGGAGATGATCATTCAAGATCCGTACAGCGGTGTAAATCTCCCAGAAGTACCAGACTGTACAGACAGGGCTGATGAGGCCAAACCGGTTCGAAACTTTTCAAACGGTGGATCGAACGAGCTTATGATTTTGCGCGCTTGCGCAAAGATTGATCCGATATTTCCGACAACAGCAATGGGGCGCGCTCTGTCGGGCGATGATGGCTTGGTTACACTGACAGCGACGACAACCTTTGTTCAGGAGCCATAAAATGGCGCGTCTTTTCTCACGCACCCACCGTCTCATTGGCAGCTTCACAGCTCGAGAAAACGGCAGCCTGACCGTAGAGTCGGTTATAATTTTCCCTGTACTGGTATGGGCTGTCACGCTTACTTATACGTATTTTGACGGGTTTCGTGAAAGCACCGCCAACTTGAGAGCCGCATACACGGTAAGTGATTTAATCTCGCGTGAAAGTCAGGTCCCAATCACCGAAACCTACGCGCTATCCATGCACTCGATATTCAATCGTATGGTCAGAGATAACTCGACTCTGAACATGCGATTGTCGTTTGTTACATACCAAGAGGGGGATGAGGGCGAAGAAGGACGCCATAACGTAGAGTGGTCGACGCGTTGTGGTTATGAAGGTATCTGGACAAATGACAACGTAGAACAATTGTCTGACTTTCTTCCAGAGATGGCGGACTTGGACAGTTTGATCATTGTAGAAACATCGAAAGACTATGTTCCGCTACTTACTACGGGCTGGCTGAACAGAACCCACCAATTTGATAACTTGGTTTTCACACGACCGCGTTTTAGTCCCAAAATCGAAGACGACGACATTGCTGCTGTATTCTGTCCATAGATTACGGCAACATTGGATGTAGTACCTGAAGCATGAATTTGGTTTCGGCGGCGGTTGTCATGCCGCCCACGCCAACCCGTCGACCCAGACGCCACCACAACCCCGGTGCCCAACTGTTTTCAGCGCTTTTCTTGGTCTTTAACAGAAACCCGTTCGAGGGCTTGAAAGCAAACACCCCTTGATCGATGGATTCGATATCCTCGATCTTTGCAATCAGCCTCCCTGCCCCGGTCCTAAGCTCGGTCTGCGTCAGCTCGATCGTGTCGTTTGTCGCTTTCCACATTCGCTGCGCCAGCCAGAAGGCCGACCCACCGACGACCAGCAAAAAGATCTGCCACACGGGCTCTGGGGGCTGCGCCAAGGCAACGTACAAAACCAGCGTGCCGACGATGCTGAGCATCCCCACACCCAGCCAACGTCTGGAAGATGACGGTCGAATAATGGCCAGTACGTCTTGTTGCATGCGATCCCCTGCTCTTTTCCGATGGGTGTAGCGGCTTTGATCCAAAAATGACAGAGGGACGCATTTCCGCACAGTTAACGTTCTTTTCTGCTGATTGACGCCCCGTGCGGCCAGCATACATGCTCCGTACAGCTTCAGGAGATCAACATGTCTTTGCGACCAACTTTAGAGACCCGAAAAGCCGTGCCCACTATGGAAGGCGCAGGCGTCAAACTGCATCGCGCTTTTGGGTTTCAGGATCCGTCGGAACTCGACCCCTTCCTGCTATTTGACGACTTCCGCAATGATCGTCCGCAAGATTATCAGGCTGGTTTTCCTTGGCATCCCCATCGCGGGATCGAAACGATCACTTATGTACTGGCTGGATCGGTCGAACACTCGGACTCTTTGGGCAACAGTGGCGCGCTGGGGGCGGGAGATGTCCAATGGATGACTGCCGGATCAGGCATTCTGCATCAGGAAATGCCCACAGGTAACCAAGTCGGTCAGATGCACGGTTTTCAGCTATGGGGCAATCTTCCTGCCGCGCAGAAGATGACTGCACCGCGGTATCAAGACGTGCAAAGCAAGGACATTCCAGAAGTCACCGATGACGATGGCACAATAGTCCGTGTGATTGTGGGCGAGTTTTGGGGCAAGACCGGCCCGGTCGACGGTATAGCCGCCGATCCCCAATATCTTGATATCCAAATTCCAGCGGGGGTCAAAAAGACCTTTCGGATCGACACCTACCGCCGCGCGTTCGCTTATGTGTTTGAAGGTCAGGCCGCCTTTGCCGACGCCTCGCAACCTACCGGAGTCCTTCTGGAAAAAGAAGTTGCAGGACAGGAAGTGAACATACGTGACATGTCAGGTGACCGAACACTTGTTCGCTTTGGCACCGGAGACGAAGTTACAGTGCAAGCCGGCCCTGAAGGTGTACGCTTTTTATTGATCTCAGGTGCACCGATTGCAGAGCCCGTCGCCTGGCACGGCCCCATCGTCATGAACACGCAGGCGGAACTAGAACAGGCTTTTCGGGAATTGCGAAACGGCACGTTCATTCAGCCCGCGCACTAATACGTTCAAACCGAAACTGACCGGCGCACCATGTCCCAATAGATCTGCTCAACCTCGTCCAGCGATAGGCGTCCGCCCGAACGGTACCACGTCATCACCCCGTTCAGCATGGCGATTACAGCTAAAGTGGCGATTTTGGTATCCGCTATATCAAACTGCCCGGCCTCCTGCCCTCTGCGCAGGATGGCCTCTAGGGCATTTTCGTAGGTGCGCCGCAAGGCTTCGATTTCTGAAAAATTCTCAGGCGTTAGGTTTCGCAGCTCCATATAGGCGATGAATACCTCATCAGGACGCTTTAGATGAAAGCGAATGTGAAACCCGACAAACTGCCGCAATGCATCAGGCGCATTTACTGCGTCTTCCAAGTCTTCATAAGCAGACAGCAGGTCCTGCATATGCTCATGCATCAATCGGTATAAAAGGCTCTGCTTATCCGGCGTGTAGTTGTAAAGCGCACCAGCCTGAACCCCTACATCGGCAGCAATCTGGCGCATCGAAACCGCCGCATAGCCGTGGCGCGCAAACAAACCCAGCGCAGCCTTACGGATACGCGGGCCGGTTATGTCAGAATGTGAACCTTGTGTACGTGCCATCGTTCCACAGTATCTGAACGTATGTTCAAATAGAACCCCGCTTGAAACAACGCAGTAAAAGGTGCATCACGGAAATATTCGACCTTCAAAGGGTTCCGCATGAAGCTTCTGCCTTTTCTGATCCTGCCCCTTATCTGCGCCGGGTGTGCTGACTTTCCGGAGCTGGAGGGGCGCGAACTGCCAGAACTCAAATCAGCCCGCTACCCTAAACTCATCCCATTGCAGGAAAATCTTGGTGCGCCAGTAGATCCGGTGAGCGAAGCCGCCGAAGTCGAAGAGGATTTGATTGCGCGACGCGAAGCGCTCGAAAAAAAGTCACAAGAGCTTCAGGACGCGGAAATCAACTGACCTGCTGTGATTCCGGGCGCGCCCGAAACCGCGACGCATTGCACCCTAGCGCCGAACCCGTTAAGGCAGCGCTGAACGGGTGACAGACCCGATACCACAGAATTTTCGAGCGGAAAGGAACCCACGGGATGACACAGGCGCTGCGGCTGGGAATTGCGGGCTTGGGAACAGTTGGCGTGGGTGTGGTGAAGATCATCCGCCGTCATGCTGACCTGTTGCAGGCGCGTACAGGCCGACCGATTGAGATCGTCGCAGTCTCAGCGCGCGATGCAAACAAGGATCGCGGTGTTAGCCTTTCGGATTATGCGTGGGAAATCGATCCTGTCGCGCTGGCCAAGCGCGATGATGTCGACGTTTACGTCGAGCTTATCGGAGGCGAGAACGGCGCGGCGAAAGCCTCGGTCGAGGCTGCGCTAGCCAGTGGCAAAGACGTGGTCACTGCGAACAAAGCTTTGCTGGCGATCCACGGTCAGGAATTGGCTGAAAAGGCCGAGGCTGCGGGCCGCGTGATCCGGTTCGAAGCGGCGGTCGCGGGCGGTATCCCGGTCATCAAATCCCTGACCGAAGGGTTGGCCGGGAATGAGATCACCCGTGTCATGGGCGTGATGAACGGCACTTGCAATTATATCCTGACCCGCATGCAATCGCAGGGACAAGGCTATAACGCTCTGTTCGAAGAATGTGCCAAGCTGGGATATCTTGAAGCGGATCCGAACCTTGATGTGGGCGGCATCGATGCGGCGCATAAGCTAGCACTGCTATCCTCGATCGCGTTTGGAACAAAGCCGAATTTCGATGGCATCCAGATCGAAGGCATTCAGCAGATCACTCTGGAAGACATTCATCAGGCCGACGACATGGGCTATCGCATCAAGCTGCTGGGCGTGGCACAACGTTCTGCGCGCGGCCTTGAACAGCGCATGCAGCCTTGCCTAGTACCAAGCAGCTCGCCTCTGGGTCAGCTAGAAGGTGGCACCAATATGGTAGTGATCGAAGGCGACGCGGTTGAGCAGGTTGTTCTGCGCGGTCCCGGCGCGGGTCAAGGCCCCACCGCCAGCGCCGTGATGGGCGATGTCTGCGATCTGGCGCGTGGTATGCAAATTCCAACCTTTGGACGCCCGGCGACCTCGTTGCAGGAGGCGAAACCGGCTGTGACCGGCCTGCCCGCCCCCTACTATCTGCGCCTTGCTCTGTTCGACAAACCCGGTGCGTTGGCCAAAGTAGCCGCCATTCTGGGCGACGCGGGCGTTTCGATTGACCGTATGCGTCAGTACGGGCACGCCGAAAGCACTGCCCCGGTTCTGATCGTCACCCACAAGACCACCCGCGCCGGGCTGGATGTCGCCTTAAACGGCCTCCGCGAAACTGATGTTGTCGCCGGAGAGCCCGTTGCATTGCGTATTGAAGAGGTTTGACCCTTGCGGCCTGCATGAAACGCAGGTTATGCCGAAGAAAACGCCGATACTGACCTGAGGATAGTGAAAAATGAGTGCTGCCAAAGTAGATTTCAACGACCGACTGCTGTCGCTGGGCCTTGCACGGGTCGCGGAACAGGCCGCATTGGCTTCGGCCTCTCTGGTCGGCCGCGGCGATGAAAAAGCCGCCGACCAGGCAGCCGTAAACGCGATGCGTGAACAGTTGAACCTGCTGGACATCGCAGGTGTCGTGGTCATCGGTGAAGGCGAACGTGACGAAGCGCCAATGCTCTACATCGGTGAAGAGGTTGGCACTGGCCAGGGCCCAGGAGTGGACATCGCGTTGGATCCGCTGGAAGGCACCACGCTGACGGCCAAGGATATGCCAAACGCCTTGACCGTCATTGCAATGGGACCGCGTGGTTCGATGCTGCATGCACCGGACGTGTACATGGATAAGCTGGCCATTGGGCCTGGCTTTGCCGAGGGTGTTGTTAATCTGGACATGACGCCGCGTGAGCGAGTTGAAGCGCTGGCCAAGGCCAAAGGTTGTGAACCCACTGATATCACCGTTTGCATTCTGGAACGCCCCCGTCACGAAGCGATGATCGCCGAAGTGCGCGAAACCGGTGCGTCTATCCGATTGATTACGGATGGCGACGTGGCTGGTGTCATGCACTGCGCCGAAAGCGAAGTAACCGGCATCGACATGTATATGGGTCTGGGCGGCGCGCCCGAAGGTGTTCTGGCCGCAGCTGCGCTGAAATGCATGGGCGGTCAGATCTTTGGCCGTTTGACGTTCCGCAACGATGACGAACGCGGCCGCGCGGCCAAAGCGGGCATCACCGATTTGGATCGTATTTATTCTCGGGATGAGATGGTGACAGCGGATGTGATCTTTGCTGCAACTGGTGTTACAGGCGGATCGCTGCTGCCACGCATCAAGCGCGAACCCGGCTGGGTTGAAACCACCACGCTGCTGATGCGCTCTAAAACCGGCTCGGTCCGCCGTATGTCGTACCGCACGCCGATGTGGCCGCACACCGAAGAATGATCAGCTTGCGCCGCTATTTGCGGCTAGAGTAGTTGTAGAATCGAAAAAAGAGGCCGGGTCCGAAAGGGTCCGGCCTTGACGCATGAGAGGCGGGCCATGGGCTTTCTTAGTGTAGAGCAATCCTTGACAGGGCGGCGTTGGGTGGGGCCGTCGGCTGAAACCGAACGGGCCACTGAGATGCTGATCCAACAGGCGGGTCTGCCCCGGGCAGTGTGTCAGGTTCTAGCGCGACGTGGCGTTGCAGCGATGGAGGCTCCGGGGTTTCTAGAGCCCAAACTCAAAGAACTGCTACCCGACCCGCGGTCCATGAAAGACATGGAAAAGGCAGCAACGCGATTTCTGTCTGCGGTTCGAAACAAACAACGGATTGCGGTGTTCGCGGATTACGACGTGGATGGCGGGAGCTCGGCAGCCCTGTTGTTGGTTTGGCTACGCCAGATGGGGTTAAATGCGACTCTGTATGTACCTGACAGGATCGACGAGGGGTACGGCCCCAATGTCCCTGCCATGCAGGAACTGGCGGCTTCTCACGACCTGATCATCTGTGTCGACTGCGGAACACTCAGCCACGAGCCGATAGCAGCGGCAAAAGGCGCCGATGTGATCGTGTTGGACCATCATCTGGGCGGTGAAACCCTGCCCGACTGCACAGCTGTCGTGAACCCGAACCGGCAAGATGAAAGCGGCGATCTGGGCTATCTCTGCGCTGCAGGCGTCGTGTTCCTGATGTTGGTCGAAGCGGGGCGTCAGTTGCGTGAATCTGGGGTCAAGGGGCCGGACCTTATCAGTCTGTTGGATCTTGTAGCGCTGGCCACTGTAGCGGACGTGGCCCCGCTGGTCGGAGCAAACCGCGCATTGGTTCGTCAGGGACTGAAGGTTATGGCGCAGAGGCAAAGGCCGGGATTGGTGGCTTTGTCGGATGTGGCGCGGATGGACTCCGCCCCTAACAGCTATCATCTGGGCTTCCTGCTTGGCCCGCGTGTCAATGCAGGCGGGCGGATCGGACAGGCCGATTTGGGCGCGCGCCTGCTCAGCACCGACTCGATGTCAGAGGCCGAAGCGTTATCGCAACGGCTGGATGAGCTAAACACCGAACGTCGTGACATTGAAAACGCAGTGCGTGCTGCAGCGCTGGAACAGGCCGAAGAACGTGGATTAGATGCGCCATTGGTATGGGCTGCGGGTGAAGGCTGGCACCCCGGCGTGGTTGGAATCGTGGCCTCTCGGCTTAAGGAGTCTGCGAACCGGCCTGCAATTGTTATCGGCCTCGATGGCGACGAGGGTAAGGGCTCGGGTCGTTCCGTTTCGGGCGTTGATCTTGGTGCCTCAATCCAACGGTTAGCCACCGAGGGGCTTCTGGTCAAAGGCGGTGGCCATAAAATGGCTGCCGGTCTGACGGTGAAGCGCGATCAGCTGGAATCAGCAATGGCGCGGCTCAGTGAATTGTTGGCCAAGCAGGGTGCGGGCGAAGGTGGCCTGGCAGATTTAAAACTAGACGGAGCCCTGATGCCCGGCGCAGCAACGGTTGATTTGATCGAACAGATTGAAAAAGCCGGTCCCTTCGGTGCCAGCGCCCCTGCCCCGCGATACGCGCTGCCTGATCTGCAGGTTCGGTTTGCCAAGCGCGTAGGGGAATCCCACCTAAAACTGTCTCTGTCTGATGGTGTAGGAGGCGGTCTGGACGCAATCTCGTTCGGAGCGTTCGACGGTCCGATGGGTGAAAAGCTGTCCAATCACGGCGGCGCACGCTTCCATTTCGCCGGACGACTCGAAGTCAATACCTGGGGCGGACGGCAAAGCGTACAGCTTCGGCTTGAGGATGCAGCAGAAGCAAATTAACCCCGAATTCCGGCCTCGTAAAAAACTTTCACATCCCTGCATTTTTCGGCTTGCGGGGGGGTGAGGTAAACCGTAAAAGGCCCTCCACAAGCCAGCGTGGCCCGTTCGTCTATCGGTTAGGACGCCAGGTTTTCAACCTGGAAAGAGGGGTTCGATTCCCCTACGGGCTACCACTTGTGCTTGTTTGGACCATTTGGCCCGTTCGTCTATCGGTTAGGACGCCAGGTTTTCAACCTGGAAAGAGGGGTTCGATTCCCCTACGGGCTACCACTACGTAAGTCCAGGACATCGGATTATTTAGCTGTGCAGAAAGACGCTGTCTGCAGAGTTTGATGTCATTTCCCAAAACCTAAATCCACCGTTTCGTATCGGTGCCTAAAACTGCTGTGTTTCAAATACCGAACTTGTCGCTGCAGAGGTCCTGAATTTGCCCCCAGATCGATTTGAACTCTGGTGTGTTTTCCGCCGCGTAGTGGAAGTTTTTCAGCAATCCGGTGAGTTGTGTAAACACCTGCCGAACATCAGCTTTATCCGTGAATTCGGCTGTTGATTGGGTCACATCATAGACCAGCTTGAATGTCATCTTCTGGCGCTCAAGTGGCACTGTTGCGTCGACTTTGTCGAAGGCATCCTGCTGTAAATAGACCATGTCCACGAACAGCGCCTTTTGTTGGGTGACGAAGTCGTCAATGGTGACGCCCTCTTCGCCCGTCACTTGCATCATCTGATCGACCTGTTCGCCTTTTTCGATCAAAGCCAGCAAATCACGAACCTTACCGGTCCAGCCGGGTTCGGCATTTTTATCGTACCACTCTGAAAGCTGGTCCGTGTAACGAGACCAACTGAGCATTGGGTCAACCGCAGGGTAGAACCGTTTGTAAGCACGCTCCGAAGAAAGGCCGAGGAAACACTTAACCGTCGAGAGGGTGGATTGTGTGACCGGCTCGTCAAAGTTACCACCTGCAGGTGAAACAGTACCGATCAAGGTTAAACTTCCTAGATCGCCGTCATTTGTCTTAACCGCCCCGGCGCGCTCGTACAGGCCCTTAATCGAGCTTTCCAAATACGCGGGAAAACCTTCCTCGCCGGGGATTTCTTCGAGCTTGCCGGACGTTTCGCGCATCGCTTGCGCCCAGCGACTGGTACTATCCGCAATCAGTAAAACGTCATAGCCCATCTGGCGGTAATACTCGCCCAGAGTAATGCCGGTGAAGATCGACGCCTCACGCGCGGCGACGGGCATTGAGGACGTATTGCAGATGATGATCGTTCGATCCATCAGGCTGCCGCCTGTGGACGGGTCAGTCATCTTGGGGAATTCGTGGATCGTCTCGACGACTTCACCGGCACGCTCTCCGCAAGCCACGACGATAACAATATCCACCTTGGCATTTCGCGCGATCAGGTTCTGCAACACTGTCTTGCCAGCACCGAAAGGCCCCGGAATACAGGCTGTGCCCCCGCGCGCGATGGGGAAGAAAGTGTCGATAAGACGCTGTGATGTCAAAACCGGTTCAGTTGGATACAGCCGTTCAGACAACGCGCGCTTGAGAATGCCCTCTGTTAACGGTCGCCGCACCGGCCATTTCTGCGCCAAGGTCAGGGTGTGTTCGCCGCCCTGCTCATCCTCAAGACGTGCGACGATGTCGTGGATCGTTGCCGCGCCCTTTTGGACCCAAACCACCTTGTAATCCCCTACCCAGTTAAACGGCAGCATGATCTTGTGGCTAAAGTGCCCCTCGGGCACGGTGCCAATGCTGTCGCCTGCTGTGACCGTGTCACCGACTTTTACTGTTGGGGTAAACGACCACTTGGACTGATCGTCTAGCGGAGCCACATCGGCCCCTCGTGGTAAGAATGTGCCGAACTCAGCAGCGACTTTGGGCAAAGGAGATTGCAACCCGTCAAACACCTGTCCCAGCAAACCCGGCCCCAGCTCAACTGACAGCAATTGCCCCGATTGCTCTACCGGGTCGCCTACGGCCACCCCATCGGTACTTTCATAGACCTGCACATCTGCTGTATCACCGCGCACACGTAGCACTTCAGCTTTCAATCTCTCCTGTCGTCCACTGGGACCCGAACGGGTCGGAAGAATGAACACAACCTCATTCTTGACCAATTGCCCGGGCTGGCCCGAAGCGTCGGGGTTGGCCTGAATTTGCACCAGCCCCTCTTGAACCGAAACGACGCGGGCTGTGGCGGTTTGTGTGGCGGAGGTTGGGGCTGTCATACGCTTGCTCCATCAAAGTCGATCTTGGCGGCGCTGGCCATGGCCTGCTGCGCCAGATGTTCAAATCTCTTAGCCGCGTCCTGCGCGTTGCTTTGCGCCCAGCGATCGAAAATGTTCCAAGTCAACACGTAGATCGCCACAGCTTCGAAATCGAAGTAGTGACGCCCGCTGTGTCGTTTAAGTTGCTTATGACTGATCGACAGAAGCAAACGTTCCAAACCCAATGGATCTTCTGCCTCCAGCAATTGTTTGGCCTCTTTGATCCACGGCATCGGCCCCTCCAATCGAAAGGTCGAGTCACTCCAATTTGCGGGTATATGGCGGCTCCAGCGTCCCATGCCAAACAATCCGGCAGGCGGGCTGCCTCCTTGTCTGCGCAGACGCAACGCGGCGATGACCGTGCGAAGGTCCATCCGTTCTATAAGCACTTTACGCAATGTCGGCTGCGGCACGTCCCGTAACGCTTTTTTACAGCGTGCGACAACCTGCGCGTCGCTGACACCCATGTCGTAATCGCTCCAATTCAGAGCGTTCTCCAACACTTTCAAAACCTGAGCATCCTCAACGGACAGCGCGCTCAGACGTCGGTCCAGCCGCAAGCGCGAAAGAGGCGGTTGTTTAGCAACAAACAACCGCTCGGACCCCGGCAGGCTGCTGATCAGCGCGATATATGCGTCGGGATCCGACATCTTACCGGATCACCCCTTCCAGCACAGCGCGGAAACGGGGCTGCAGATGTTCCATAAGCAATGAGGCCACGGCCTTGTCCGTCAAGTCCAGCACTACACCCTGATCTTCTGCCCGCACCCGAATGCCTCCTTGCGTATCGTCCGAGGCGTGCAATTCCACCTGTTCGCGCAACATTTCGGCGGTCAGGCCAAGCACATATTTAGTGAGCTTGCCGGATTGGATGTCGTCAGCGTTCTGTTTGATATCCTCTTGGGTCGCGATCTTGGTGGGCAGTATGACTTGCACTTTGCCGTCAAGGTTGGCCCCTTCAGCGGCACGTCCCACGACCTCGAGGATCATCTGTTTCAAAAGGTCTGGGTCAGCCATTTCCTTGGTGACAAGACGTTCAACATCTTCGCGAAACCGATCCGTCAGCCCAGCCTTCATCGTTAGAACCGCGTCTCGCATGGCCGTATTCAGCGCTTCTTCTCCGGCCGCGCGATAACTGTCGGACTCGCTGCGCGCTTTCTTCTGATACTCATCCGCTTCGTGCTTGGCATCAGCAAGAATTTTGGCAGCCTCAGCCTTTGCATCTGCCCGCAATTTATCTGCGTCTGCCTGCCCCGCTGCCACTCCGTCGTTTCGTAGCTTGTCGATCAGAGCGTCCACACCGTGCGAGATCATACCATCCTGTGCCATCAGCTAATCCCCGCGCTAATGACCAAGGCAAAGACAAAAGCGAAAACGCCGAAACCTTCGATAATCGCAGCAGGTGCCAGCGATAGACCGAAGATTTCTGGTTTTTCCTTGGTCGCGTTGATCGCTGCGGCGCATGCTCGGCCCTGCCAGATGCCGCAGTACATCAACGCGATACCCGACAGGATACCAATCCCGAATAGGCCACCCGCATTTTCAGGTGTTACGTCGCGGTTCAGGGTGAACATGATCACGATGCCGTAAATCACCATGGTCGACGGAAAGGCCGAGACACCTACAAACCGGCCATAGCCGCCCTCAGTTTCGGTCATCGCGCCGATACTGGCCATTCCTGCAATGGAACAGCCAATCGCGCTGGCTGCGGCGCCCAACGCCATGGGTGCGTAAATCCCCAACCAACCCAATGTCAAAACAAGCTCATTCATTCCTGAACCTCCTTGCGGGCGAACGGACGAAAGACGATGCCTTCGTCCAGCAAACCCCATTTAAAGAATTCGATGTAATTGAGACGTAAACCGTGGACGACGCCGCTCATCATTGCGAGGGCGAAGTTCAGGATGTGACCGATGATCAGGATCAACAGCGCGAACAGAATACCCGGCCCTTTCAAAGCATGCATCACAGACACGGCGAGATCGTTGAAGGTGATCGCAAGCGAGGCCGAAGCCAATCCCAGCGCAAACAGGCGCATATAGCTGAGCACATCTCCAAACGCTCCCATTGCCCCGGCCAAACCCTGCAGTCCTTCGATCAAGCGCCACAGCCAGTCGATTGGCTTTTTCATCTCGCGTTCGCTTGAAAACAGAAGAATAGCCAAAATGCCCACGCCCAGTAGCACTGCACCTGGCGTCGTAGAGTTCCCTTTCATATAACTGAGCCACAGCACGAACCCGCCGATCAAAGCCGCAATCCAACCCAGATTGGCAATCGCCTTACGCTGCCCCCAAGCTGCACGCGCGGCCAAAGCGTTAGCCAGTACCAAATGCAGAACGCCGACGACAATCGAAACCATCATCATGGCTCCGAAGTTATTGAGGTCGAGTATTTTGATTTTTGCCAGGATTGATCCGTCGGGTGGAGATACACCGAAGTAACTTCCGACCAAGGCTCCGTACAGGATCGTTGCGCCTGAAATGATCAACCCGTACCGCCACCAAGAGCGTTGCCCGGCTGATGCGTCCATACGTTTCCAGAACAGTAATAGGCCCAACAGAATTACCACGCCGTAACCAGCATCAGCCACGATCATTGCGAAAAAAAATGCAAATGAGGCCGCGACTATGACGCTTGGGTCCCAATCCTTGTATCCGGGCACTTGATAAAACAACGCCAAGTCTACCGCAGCGCTACGTTTTTCCGGTTGCTCAAGCAGCGTCGGCGGGGCGTCTTCGGGACGTGGGTCTTCGATCAGAACCGCCGCATCCTTGGCCTGTGCCATGTCCAAAACGGCGTCAATACGATCCTCCGGCACCCATCCCTGGAGGGCGAACATCGCCTCTTCATCCCGAACCTTTTGTGTCGCATGGGCCAGTTCCGCCGCACTTTCCGCCGCCGAGAGGTTGCGCCGCATCAATGTCAAATATCTGGTTTGCGCGACGCGCTCCGCCTCAAGTGCTTCAATCGCGATCTCAGCTTCTTCGAACTGCGCCTCAAGCTCATGAACCGGCAGCGATCCCGTATGTGTACGCGGTACGGGCAGGATGTCGTCCGCAGGCTCTTCAGGCGCGATTAGGACGGCATAGACGAAACGATTATCCTGGCCCAGAATGGCCCAAGGCAGCGCCAGATTATCTAAAGCTCCGCGATGTTTTACAGGCAGTTGATAGAACCACAGCCGGTTGCCCGCCAATACGTCGTCAGGAGGGAAATCAAGATCACCCCACGGCCTAACCTGAGCAATACGATGGCCCAGAAAATCTCGTCTGTCGGACGTATCGCGGATACGTTGCATTAGATCCATCACGTCCTTGACAAACTGGTCCATGTCAAAGTCGGGATCGCGTTGAATCTGACGGCGCGGCTCGGGCACATCTGATAGGAAACGCAATGCTTTGTAAGCGTTTCTTGCACCGCGTTCGCTGATCTTTTCCGGCTCGGCCGGCGGGGCGGCCAATGGTAGCACATGCATACACCCCAATTCCTGCAACGCCTCAAGCGTGTCGGTCTTCTGATCTGCGCGACCAACCAGTGAAAGTTTTTTCAGACGCGCAACACTCATGTCACCGCCTCTTGCGCGTGTTTACGCTTTGAGATTTTCGAGCGCACGACAGCCTGCATCTGCTCATCGCTCAGGTAGATGCGAATTCTCTTGATATTGGCCTTGGCGCGCGGGATCAGAACCTTTTCGAACAGATTCACCCTTTGCGTGATAGTGGCGACGGCCTTATCGAAAATCTTCACCCGCTCCTCGGCCACTTTGACCCGTAAGCGCGCCTCGATCATGTCATGCAGCAGCTTCGCGGCGGAATCGACCCAATGGGGTTTTGCCAGCAGCGAATAAGGCCGCACCGCAACCTCTATCCGATCCAGCGCCGGCATTTTGACGCCAACCACGTTGACCTCTTTTACATGGTAGTCCTTGAGCTGGACCAAACCGTCCAGATCAATGCCCTGCTGCGCCAACATAGGCAGCTTTGCCCCAACCTGTTGCGCCAGTTCCTGCACCTCATCCTCAAGACGCTTTACATCTGCGCGGGCTTTAGCGCGTTCAGCCATCAACTGTTGACGCTTGAGGTCCAGCGAAGGCAAGAACCGCTCATAGGTTTTCAGCTGCGTCTGCTGACGGGCCAGCGACGATTTATTCAGCTGCAACCGCGCCATTAGCATCCTTTGGGAAATACTTGTCGACCAGAGCCTGCTTCATCAAAAGTTGCTCGGGCGCAAAACACTCGGCCAGCGTTTTCCAACCAAGATCCAGTGCTTCCTCCAACGGGATCGAAACGTTGATATCCATGAACCGCTTGCGGAAAAGGCTGCCGAATTTCAGCAATTGATGATCGTAGTCTGACAGATCAAATGCCATCGCCTGTTTTTGCGCGGCATCACGGCTTTCCGAATAAAACCGGATCATAGTGTTCATGATCTGACCGTGATCTTCCCGGGTGGTTTTACCGATTACGTTCTGCTTGAGGCGCGAAAGACTGCCGAACGGATCGATCACGCCGGAATGCAGATAGAACTGCCCCTCGGTGATATAGCCAGTATTGTCCGGCACAGGGTGGGTCACGTCGTTGCCGGGCATTGTCGTAACGGTTAGCACCGTCACCGACCCGCCCTTGGCATAGTCGCATGCTTTCTCATAACGGCGCGCAAGCTGCGAATAGAGATCGCCCATATAGCCACGCTGTGAAGGTACGCGTTCCTGACTGATGCCAACTTCTTTCATCGCGTCCGCAAAGGCAGTCATGTCGGTCAACAAAACCAGTACGCGTTTACCTTCCTCCACCGCGAATTTTTCGGCGACGGCCAGTGCCATGTCGGGAACAAGCAGACGCTCGACAAGAGGGTCCATGGCCTGATTGACGAACATTACCGTCCTGGAGAACACACCCGCATCCTCAAAAGATGTCCGGAAGGTGTGGTAGTCATCGAAGATCAGACCCAACCCGCCAAAAACCACAATGTCGGCATCAGCTTGAATACCGATTCGGCTGAGGAAGGCGTTAAACGGCTCGCCCGAGACGGAAAAGATCGGAATTTTCTGGCTTTCAACCAGCGTGTTGAACACGTCGATCATAGGTACATCAGTGCGGATCATCTTATTCGGAACCGCGCGTTCAGCCGGGTTCACTGTCGGGCCGCCGATGTCGATTCGAGGTTCTGACGCCAAGTCCGGCCCGCCATCAATCGCCACACCTGCCCCATCGAAAACACGGCCCAAAATGTTTGAAGAATACGGCGTCTGCATCGGGTGACCCAGAAAGGTTGCGGTCGCCTCGGTCGAGATTCCCTTGGTGCCCGAGAACACCTGCAAAGTTACGACATCACGGTCAATGAATATCGCTTGCGCAAGGGTTTTGTGGCCATCGACCGTCTCAATTACCGCCAGGTCATTGAAACGAACCGCCGCGCCAAAGGCCCCGTCCATCGGCACCCTGACCTTGATCGTGTCCCCTACGATTTCTAGTACACGCGTGTATTTCAACAGACTCTGGGACATTACCTATCCTCATCCGTCTAAGTGAATTTCGCTAGTCTTTGCCACGGTGTTTAGCGGCATTTTTTACAGTATTGGTTGCAGCTTACAACGAATTCAGGAATTGGCAACCGAGGAGAAGTTCGCGCTTGGAAATCGCTAAAAATCTCAATTACTAAAAATTTAGTTTGACAGATACGCAAAAAATCGCTGATGCTTATCGCCATCCGGTTCGCGCCGGAAACCATAATCTTTGGGAGGAGACAGATGCGGAGACATCTACTTTCCGCAGTGGCGGCGGCTGCCGTCATTGCGGGGCATGGTCCTGCTTGGGCCGACGAAGCCGCAGCACAACGTTGGATTGACGACGAATTCCAGCCATCGACCCTGTCGAAAGACGAACAGATGAGCGAGATGAAGTGGTTCATCGAGGCTGCACAACCCTATGCTGGTATGGAAATCAACGTCCTGTCCGAAGGCATCCCGACCCACTCGTACGAGTCCGAGGTTCTAACCAAGGCCTTCGAGGAAATCACCGGCATCAAGGTCAACCACCAGATCCTTGGTGAGGGCGAAGTGGTTCAGGCCGTACAAACCCAGATGCAGACAGGTCGGAACCTGTATGACGGCTATGTCAACGACAGTGACCTGATCGGTACGCACTCGCGCCTGCAACTGGCTTACCCGCTGACCGACATGATGGAAGGTGATTGGGCCGCGACAACCTCGCCGACGCTGGATCTGGATGACTTCATGGGCATTCAGTTCACCACAGGTCCTGACGGCAAGCTGTACCAGCTGCCGGACCAGCAATTCGCGAACCTCTACTGGTTCCGCAAGGACTGGTTCGATGACGAAGACAACAAGGCAGCCTTCAAAGAGAAGTACGGCTACGATCTAGGCGTTCCGGTCAACTGGTCGGCCTATGAGGACATCGCCGAGTTCTTCACCAATGATGTGAAGGAAGTCGATGGTGTGACCATCTATGGCCACATGGACTATGGCAAACGCGCGCCTGACCTTGGTTGGCGAATGACGGACGCCTGGCTTTCGATGGCAGGTGCCGGCGACGTGGGCGAGCCGAACGGCGTTCCTGTCGACGAATGGGGCATCCGCATGGAAGCGGGCACCTGTAATCCCGTTGGTGCATCTGTATCCCGCGGTGGCGCCGCAAACGGTCCGGCTGCGGTCTATGCGATCCGCAAATGGGACGAATGGCTGCGGGCCTACGCGCCTCCGGGTGCAGCGTCTTATGACTTCTACCAGTCACTACCGGCTCTTAGCCAAGGCAACGTGGCCCAGCAGATCTTCTGGTACACTGCCTTTACCGCCGACATGGTGAAGCCGAAGTCCGAAGGCAACAACACCGTGGATGACGAAGGCACGCCGCTATGGCGCATGGCGCCCAGCCCGCATGGCCCCTATTGGGAAGAAGGCCAGAAGGTTGGCTATCAGGACGTGGGTTCATGGACCTTCCTGAAATCGACCCCCGAGGATCGTGCGCAGGCGGCTTGGCTCTACGCTCAGTTCGTGACCTCCAAGACTGTCGATGTGAAAAAGTCCCACGTGGGTCTGACCTTCATCCGCGACAGCTCGGTTAACCACGAGTCGTTCACCGAACGCGCACCCAAGCTGGGTGGTCTGGTCGAGTTCTACCGCTCGCCCGACCGTGTGGCATGGTCGCCGACTGGCATCAACGTGCCGGACTATCCGAAGCTGGCCCAGATCTGGTGGCAGCAGATCGGTGACGTGAACTCGGGGGCTTTCACCCCGCAAGAGGCGATGGACCGTCTGGCCGAAGAAATGGACATCACCATGGGCCGTATGCAGGCTGCGGACGAAAGCGCTGGTGTCTACGGTGGCTGTGGCCCGCGCCTAAACGAGCCGCAAGACCCTGAGTTCTGGCTGGAGAAAGCGGGTTCGCCCAAGGCCAAGCTTGAGAACGAAAAGCCGCAGGGCCAGACCGTCAACTATGACGAACTGGTGGCGCGCTGGCAGTCTCAGTAAGCCATGAAAACCGGGGGTGCCGACTTCGGCATCCCCATCCCAAGACCAGTGCGACGCACTGAAGGATCGGAACTCACGGACATGATCGAAATTCAAAACGCCACCAAACGGGTTGGCAATGTCATCCATATCAAACCCACGACTCTGACGCTTCAGACTGGCCATTTCAATGTGCTGCTGGGCGCAACCGGATCGGGCAAGACCTCTTTGATCAAGTTGATGGCTGGGTTGGACCCGATCGCCTCTGGCAAAGTCTTCATGGATGGGCAGGACGTCACAAAGCTGAACACGCAGAAGCGGCAGATCAGCCTCGTACACCAGTTCTTCGTGAACTACCCACATATGACGGTATTCGACAACATTGCTTCGCCCCTACGTGTAGCAGGTATGGCGAAGTCCGAGATCGAAGGTCGCGTGGAAGAAGCAGCCGACTTACTGCAACTTCGCCCAATGCTGCACCGACGCCCGCATGAGCTGTCGGGCGGGCAACAACAACGAACCGCATTGGCCCGCGCAATCGCAAAAGAGAGCCGAGCAGTGTTCCTGGATGAGCCGCTGGCGAACCTCGACTACAAGCTGCGTGAAGAATTGCGAGAACAGCTTCCTGACTTGTTTGCCGGGCGTGGTGCCGTGGTGGTTTATGCAACCTCGGAACCCGAAGAGGCACTTTTGTTGGGCGGTCACACAGCCCTGATGGAGGACGGCCGCGTCACTCAATTTGGGCCTACCGCCGATATCTATCGCAATCCCGAAAACCTCGCTGCCGCGCGCGTGTTTTCGGACCCTCCAATCAATGTATCGCGCATCACGGTATCCGGTGCTCAGGCGCAGTTGGCAGGCGGCGGTGGCTGGTCTGTTACTGATATGGCCGATGGAGAGTACATGGTTGCTGTGCGCCCACACCGGGTCACACCGTTCCGCACTTCTGACACTGATGTGGAACTGACTGGGCGCGTGATCGTAACAGAACTGTCCGGATCAGATTCGAGTGCGCATTTCCAGCATGGTGAAGATGCTTGGGTATCGTTGGCTGCTGGCGTGCATCCCTATCAGGTTGGCGAGAACCACAGTTTTTACATGAACCCGGCCCATTGTCGGTATTTCGGCCAAGACGGCCAAAGGGTGGCCTGACATGGCACAGATCAAGCTTTCAAACCTGCGGCACAGCTACATGCCCGCGCCAAAAAGCCCGGAAGACTATGCCCTGAAGGAGATCGACGTAACGTGGCGCGACGGTGGCGCATATGCACTGCTTGGCCCTTCGGGCTGCGGCAAGTCTACGTTGCTGAATATCATTTCAGGTCTGTTGACGCCGTCCGAAGGGCAAATCCTGTTCGACGGACGTGACGTCACCGCCCTGCCCCCGGACCAGCGCAATATCGCGCAGGTGTTTCAGTTCCCGGTGATCTACGACACGATGACCGTCGGCGAAAACCTGGCCTTTCCTTTGAAAAACCGTGGCGTCGATCCTGAAAAGATTAAGCGCCGCGTTGATGAGATCGCCGAAATGCTGGACGTCACGGATATGCTGAACACACGCGCCAGCGGTCTGAGCCCGGATAACAAGCAAAAGATTTCAATGGGGCGCGGACTGGTGCGCGATGATGTGAACGCGGTGATGTTTGATGAACCGCTGACTGTGATCGACCCGCATTTGAAATGGAAGCTGCGCTCGAAGCTGAAAGAGCTGCATCAGCGCGTCAAAGCTACGATGATCTATGTGACCCACGACCAGACCGAGGCGTTGACCTTCGCGGATGAAGTCGTGGTGATGCAAGAAGGTGAAGTCGTCCAGATCGGTACGCCGGTGGAACTGTTCGAACGCCCTCAGCATACTTTTGTTGGCCATTTCATCGGCTCTCCCGGCATGAACGTTCTGCCCTGCGAAACCAAAGGCGACCGAGCTGTGTTCGAAGGACACGAGGTGATGCTTGAAGGTCCGACGCAAGGCGACGGAGGTCTCACCCATCTGGGCATCCGCCCCGAATACGTGGGCTTTGGCGACGCGGGCATCCCGGCACATGTAACGAAGGTTTCGGACATTGGGCGCCACTATGTGGTCAGCGCAATGGTTGGCAATACCGCCCTCAAGGCCGTGACGGAACATGAGGTTCCCGAGCCTGGATCGCAAGTCTTCCTGCAATTCAAACCAGAACAATCCCGCGTCTACCGCGACGGCTGGATCGCAACCGAGGAGCGGGCGCAATGAGAACGGAAAACCAAAAGGCATGGTTCTTTGTCCTGCCGGTGTTGGCGCTGGTAGCGTTCAACGCGCTGGTGCCGATGATGACGGTGGTCAACTACTCGGTGCAGGAAACCTTTGGTAACAACCAGTTCTTCTGGGAAGGGCTAGGTTGGTTCGAACAAATCCTACGCTCGGACCGTTTTCAGGCCGCTCTAGGACGACAATTCCTGTTTACTTTCTTGATCTTGCTGATCGAAGTTCCACTGGGGATTATCGTGGCCTTGTCGATGCCACGCAAAGGGTTCTGGGTGCCCGTCTGTCTGGTGCTGATGGCTCTTCCGATGCTGATCCCGTGGAACGTCGTCGGTTCAATGTGGAACATCTTTACACTGCCGAAAATCGGTCTGATGGGTTACTTCCTGAATGACTTTCTGGGCATCAACTATGACATGACGCAACAGCCGTTGTCTGCCTGGATCACCATCGTCATAATGGATGTCTGGCACTGGACTTCGTTGGTCGTCTTGCTGTGCTATGCGGGTCTCGTGTCGATCCCCGATGCCTATTATCAGGCCGCCAAGATCGACGGTGCCAGCCCCTGGTCGGTGTTCCGCTATATCCAGTTGCCCAAGATGAAAACCGTCCTGACCATCGCTGTACTGCTGCGCTTTATGGACAGTTTTAACATCTATACCGAGCCCTTCGTTCTGACCGGCGGCGGCCCCGGCAACTCAACCACCTTGCTGTCGATCGACCTGGTGAAGATCGCGCTGGGACAGTTCGACCTCGGCCCTGCAGCCGCGATGAGCCTGATCTACTTCGCCATCACGCTGCTGGTCAGCTGGGTCTTCTACACTCTGATGACAAAGGATGACGCGCAATGAAGAAGCGGTCTCTTATCCCGATCCTCTATATCGCGTTCCTGATGCTGCCGATCTATTGGCTAGTGGCGATGTCCTTCAAGACCACGAACGAGATCCTGTCGGGCTTTTCCCTGTTTCCCCAGACCTTCACGCTGGAAAACTACATCACCATCTTTACCGATCCAACATGGTATTGGGGCTACATCAACTCGATCATTTATGTGACAATTAACACGGTGCTTTCGGTTTGTGTCGCGTTGCCTGCGGCTTATGCGTTCTCACGCTATAGATTCCTTGGCGACAAGCAGCTGTTCTTCTGGCTGCTGACAAACCGGATGGCCCCAGCTGCGGTATTCGCGCTGCCGTTCTTCCAGCTTTATTCGTCGATCCACCTGTTCGACACTTATCTGGCCGTGGCGCTGGCACACACGCTGTTCAACGTGCCGCTGGCGGTGTGGATTTTGGAAGGCTTCATGCGCGGCATCCCGAAGGAACTGGACGAGACGGCCTATGTTGACGGCTACTCTTTCCCCCGCTTCTTTGTGACGATCTTTTTGCCGAACATCAAAGCGGGCGTGGGTGTGGCGGCGTTCTTCTGCTTCATGTTCTCATGGGTTGAGATGCTGCTTGCCAAGACCCTGACCGCAGTCGAAGCTAAACCCATCGCTGCCGTGATGACCCGCACAGCATCCAGCGCGGGATATGAGCTGGGCCTGCTCGCCGCAGCCGGGACGCTCACCATCATCCCCGGCGCCATCGTCATCTGGTTTGTTCGCAATTACATCGCGCGTGGTTTCGCGATGGGACGTGTGTGAGGTTCAATATGCGTAAAATTCTTCTCACCCTCCCTTTCTTTCCGTCCATGGCTGTTGCCCAACAAGCCGGTTGGGGCTCTGTCGGCCAGCAAGAGGAAAAAGGGTTTTCCTGGACCGATCCTCTGTGGCCCGACTTCTGGATGGCCTGGACCCCAGCAACGCTGGCACTGTTCGTCGGGATCTTCTCGGCAATCGCCCTGATCGGGGTACTCGAAGGTTTCAAATACCGCGATGGGATCGAACGACGCGGCGTTCTGGGCCTGACGACCACGCTGGGTGACCGTCTGTTCATCACGCTTCTGGGATCGGCCTATATCTTCCTGGCCTGGCTTGGACTGGTGGGCCAACCGGTTTGGACGCCACTTTTCCTGTCCATCGGGTGGGGTATTTTCGTCTTCTGGAAAGTTTGAGCTTTGCGAAACAGCGAAAGGATGCTTGTCTGTCAGGCATACTAAAAAATGCGACACGAAAGACCGATGCGAAAGAAAAAAACAACTAACCTTCTGACCGAAGTTGAACTTGAGTTCATGAACGAGCTCTGGGCGCTTGGTCAGGGCTCGGTCCGTGACGTGCTTGATCGCCTGCCGCCAGAACGCAATCTGGCTTATACTTCGGGTGCAACTATCCTTCGTATTCTCGATGAGAAAGGCTTTGTCGAAAGCCGCAAGGACGGAAAGACGCTGATCTATAAGCCGCTTCTGGAAAAGGACAGGTATCAGGCGCGGTCGCTGCAGAACCTTTCCCGCACGTTGTTCGACGATACTCCGGCTTCGCTGGTGGCACGTTTGGTCGACGACGCGGGATTGAGCGAAGCCGATCTGGAGGAAATTCGGGCACTGGTAGAGAGGAGACTGCAAAATGACAGCGGTTAAACCGGTTCTCGACGTATATTTGGAATGGAATTTGGTGCTTGGCCTGGCCGCCATCGTCTGGCTGATCGCACGTGGAGCTATGTCCAGAACGCCCATGAGGCACGGATTTGTGGCTCAGTTGCGTACGCTCAAGGCGCTATGTTTGTGCGTTGCCCTCAGCCCGCTTCTGGCGTTGGGTGTGTTCGCGCTGGCTTCTTATGGGCCTGCAAATGGCACAGTAGCCATCGGCGATATCGCCGTAGCGGCTTATCTTCGTGGTGACATCGCCATGCCCGCCACACAGTTCGAGGCATTACTGAACACCCGTCAGCGCTGGATCGAAGTGATGTTCAGCCGAGAGTATCCGGCTGTGTTGGCAATCCTTGCGCTTTTGGCGCTGATCTCTGTAGCCTACGCTCTGCGCGTAACTCGTGATGCACTGGCTATCCGTGAAACTGTAAACACAAGCTTTCTGTGGCGCCGCTCGGCCAAGGTGGACATTCGCCTTTCCGACCGCATCGCCGTGCCATTCGCCGTACGTGGGCTGCGTCGTCGCCATGTCGTTCTGCCCAGCCATCTTCTGGATTCGCCCCGAGAGTTGCGATTTGCTCTTGCTCATGAGTTGCAGCATGTGCGCGCTGGGGATGTGGAATGGGAGTTGGGATTTGAGTTTCTGCGCCCGTTGCTGTTCTGGAATCCGGCCTATCTGGTATTGAAATACCAGTTTGATCGCCTTCGCGAATTGGCCTGCGATCAATCGGTCGTGGCGCGTCGGGGCGTTGACGCAAGTGACTATACTTCTTGCCTGCTGGACTATTGTGCTCGCACCGTCGTTCGCGGCAGCCCTCGTGTCTTGAACGTGGCTCTGGTCACCGAAGGAAAGGCAAAACGCGTGTTGAGGCAACGCGTGATTGCACTGGCTGATGCTCCTTCCATACACCGGTCCATGCCACTTCTTTTCCTCGGACTCAGCATCCTGTTTGCGCTTTTACTGGGCTTGGCAGCCGCATCGGTTCAACAAACCGAAGACTGGAGCCATGACCGCCTGATGTTGTCAACGGTGGTCAACCTTGAGCGGTTGGAGGCCCGAAGTCAGGGCAACTGATTACCAGCCACGCCGCCCGAACAATGCCTGCAACCGTGTCTGACCGGCAAAGGGATCGGCAGGCTGTGGCTCGGCAAGGCTTGATACGACTCGGCGCACCAAAATCACGCAGATCACAGCAAAGATAACGCCACCCAGAGCCTGACCAAGCAGTACACCAGGTGCGCCCGCAATATAGGCACCGGCAACCGCAAAGGGCCACGTGCCCAACGTGTGCCGCCCCCAGTTGATCCAGGTCGAATACACCGGGTGGCCAAGGTTATTGAAACTGGCGTTTGCCACAAAGATCACACCGTTAAAAAATGAGGCCAATGCCAGTGGCCCGCAGAACAGGTAGATCAGCGCCCTTGTTTCCCCCTGCGCCTGAAACAAATCCGAAATTGGCGCGCGCAGCAAAAACAGTGTGGCAGCCATTAAGCAGACATAGACTGCAGTGAACTTTAGACCGGCGATGAAGGTTTCACGCACGCGGTCATACAGACCGGCTCCAAAGTTCTGTCCCACGATCGGTCCGATGGCCCCGGACAAGGCGAACACGACAGAAAAAGCGACTGGCATCAAACGCCCAATCACGGCCATTCCCGCCACGGCGTCAGTTCCAAATTGCGCAACTTCGCGGATAACAATGGCGTTGCCGATGGGCGTAGCAACATTGGTCAGTACGGCCGGCACTGCAATTGAACATACCGGTCGAATGTCTGCCCCCAAGTTCTTAAATGAAGGTCGGGCAAAGCCCTTGTGTACGCGTACAGCTGGTCTAACTGCAGCAATTAACATGCAAATCCGCGCAATGACCGACGCGATAGCAGCCCCGTCTAAACCAAGCCCAACGGCAAAGATCAAAAAGGGGTCTAAAACGGCATTCACGACCCCTCCGTAAATTGTCGCCTGCATTGATCGTCGTGCGTCGCCATACGCGCGAAGCACGGCCATACCTGTCATAGCGACCGCCATCACCCACATGGTCGGCAAAACGATCGACACATATCGGGTAGCCAAACGCAGCACTTCTCCCTCCGCGCCCAGCAAAGACAGGAAAAATGTCAGATTAAACATGACAAAGGCAGAGACGACCGTACCGACCAGCGCACCCAGAACCGCAACACTTGTACCGAACTGGCGTGCTTGTGTGGACCGCCCCGCGCCAAGTTCGCGCGCCACTAATGCACCGGCAGCGATCGAAAGACCGACATTGATAGAGTTGGTAAAAAACAACAACGTGCCAGCATAGCCAACGGCTGCGGCCAGTGCGTCGTTGCCGAGCATCGAAATGAAAATCATATCCACGAAATCAACGGCGAAAATCGCCATTAGGCCGATACTCGTGGTCAGCGACATGCGGGTGACGTGACCCATCAAACTGCCCGAGAGAAACACAGCTTTACCTTGGGATTGTGTCGCCATGCGTTGTTCTGCCCCTGTCCTTTCGGCAATTTGCCTCTGTTACTTTTGGTACAGCAACAGAAATTCACTTTGGAAACCAAACGTACCTTATGGCACCTGAGTATAGTGCAACACACCTTCCTTCTAGCGACAGATTATCCATACCATGAGATGCAGGACACGCGGGATAAGCCACGAGGCGCTACTTTCTTGAAAGCCCTTGCCGTTTGCGATGAACCAGCATCACGGCTAACGTCGTTCGGGGTTGAGAAGGCTCAGATTATGAAGATTGTCTCAGGTGGGCAAACTGGCGTGGACATTGCGGCGCTTGAATTCGCACGCGACAATGGCTTGGACTACGGCGGCTGGGTTCCCAAAGAGCGAATGAACGAAGCGGGCCCTATTCCCGATCACTTCAGCGGCCTATTGGAAACGCATTCCACCGAAGTCGTGGTGCGAACCCGGTTGAATGTAGAAAACAGCGACGCCACTCTCATTTTTGTAAACGGCTCGAACAGCCCGGGCACGCAGCAAACCATAGTCTTCGCAAAAGAGGCTCATAAACCATACCTGGTTGTCGATCTCAGGGATGGCGCGGTTACCTGCGCGAAACAAGTACAGGGTTGGTTGTCAATCACCCCGGTAACGGTCCTGAACATTGCAGGCCCCAGGGCGTCGGAAGCGCCGGGGATCGGATCGAAGGTACAAGCGGTACTAAAGCAAGTTTTGGATCAGCTCAGAACCTGAGTGGATCGTGTCCGCTTTAATACGCTCATTTTTATAAATTGTAGTATGATGACATACTTGCGCCGCAGACTTGGAAGTTAAATTAGTTGCTGCGGCGTCGCTTGCCGGAGTTGCCCCTTCGGCCACCCAGAAACCGTTGATAAACGAAGAGTCTTGCTGCTTTTACGGACCCTTCGTGGACAACATTTCATATCTGCGCGCAATTAAGCCGAAACAACGTCGCCGAGCCTGCAAAGTACGTTTCGCGTTATTTTTTCGACCTGCCAATCGCGCCGAGCTAAACCCATCACCCATTCGCAGGTACCCGCATTAAAGACTTCGCCCTGCCCACGTTGCCAGTGGATGATTGCTCCGTTTCCTCGTATGCTGCGATCCAGATTCTCGGGGGTGAGGTCACCGAAAATTGCTCGGGCTTTGAACGCTGCATCATCGTCACCGATGTAGACGGTTTCTCCCCAATCCCCATGCGAAGGCTCAACATTTGTAGCAAGCCCTAGCGCCAAGATTTCCATCTTCTGGTCAGCTCCATCGGTACCGGTTGCAAACGGCAGACCATCCTTCATCTGATAGTCGACCCCGTCCACTTCGTAACCAAATATACGCGAGCCCGCCCCCAACTGATCGCCATATCCCAACTGAGTATTCTGAAGTGCCCAATGGTCGGGTCGGTACACTGTGAACCCTCCGCTACCTTGCCCCACGCTACGTCCCAATCCGGCGTAAACCCCTTTTAATCCGTTCAGCCCGAAGGTTTGTGCGCCGGGTCTGTTTGCAGGGGCTGCCTCCCACGCGGTGGTCACAAGATGATCTTGATCCGTACCATTTAGCGGGTCCTGATCTGCCGCATATTTATAGCAGACCTGCGTCGTGCCACCGTCCGCGATGCGGGTTTGCCATAGAAAATTCCCACCGAAGCGTGCAATTCGACCGCCGCCGACTATGTAACGATCCACCGCATCCCGCATGTTTGCCGACCAATACTCGTCATGCCCTACGAACACTGCGCATTTGTAGCGAGCCAAAAGATCTGGATCAGCCTCCAGATCATGCTGCGTGGCAAAGTCGAACTCGAACCCTTGCGCTTCGGCCCAAATCGCAAAATGACGTTCGTAGCTGGCCCATCCCGCCGAAGCGTATTTCTTGGAATACCCATAGGAGTAGGCCCACTCCATGTACGGATAGCGTACCATCGTACCCGGCACATGCGGAGTGTCTGGAACTGCACGAGGCGCGCCTTGGGGCAGTTTACAAAACCCTCGGGTCCAAGGGCGTTGAGTTGATACCACCGGCGAAAACTCATTACGGTTTGGGCCGGTGATCCCTTCGTAATGATTTGACCCACCCCAGCAGTTGTAGGCCAACCATGTGCCTGATGCGCCAACCAGCACATATGGCGCAGGAGGCTTTTTGTCTGACCGACGAAGCAGAAACAGGTGATGCTCTTCGACCCGATCCCCGTCCCGCTCGGCGGTAAAGGTCACAAGGTAGCCACCTTCGCGCCAGTCATCGGGGATGGTTAGTTCGAAAGACACGTCCCAACCGCAACCCACGACCGAACAATCTTCTGGTGTGGGTTGATGCCGCCCTTTCAAGCCGGTTTTCTTAAACACAGGCTCATAGCGAAAGCCGTCCCGTCCGATTTCCAGGTCCCACGTTTTTGCTGTCGTCGAAACCCGGAACTGCAGTACATCGCCCGGGGCATAGGTCATGTGTTCCGTATAACCCCAAATCTCAAGAACGGCTTCATCACGAGACGGACCGATATAGTAGTTATCCAGAATATGACGCGCCTTGGCCCTTGTCCTTGGTGTCGTCGCAGGTTTTGGCGTTTCCGAAGCCTTCATTGAGCCTCCCCTTAATCCGGAAGATATTTGCGAGACCAGCCTTCACCTGCTGCGCCTGCCTGTATCATGGCGTCAATCTGACTTTCTACAAACCCAAGCTCACTAAGTACGCTACGCGTATCATTGCCATACTTCTGCATCGGCCCCGGAATAAGAATTTCCGCACGCTCGGGACGTATGGCGTTTGGCGCGACCAGATCACACCAGCGGCCCATCGGGTGCTGGTCATGACGAATGACCCTAAATGTTGCACGATCAAGATCAATTCCTTCGGCGCTTTCCAGTTGCAGCGCGGCGTCGCGCGTTTGGTGTAGCGAACCAAGCGGCATTACCGCGCTGGAACCTTGGGAAAAAACTTTCTCCCAATGCGACACTGGTTGCGATGAAAAACGATCCGACAAAAGCGAGTGTAATTCAGTGTCCTCGACGTCGGCCAAATCTGCAAGTTCGGGCACTTTGCGAAACGCGTCCCGTTGTTCGGAAGGAGCTGCGAAAAACATCCAGCAATCCGCCGCACGGTAGCAATGATAAAACGGTCCCCAGCCCAAGGCATTCCGTCCAGCCGGTTCATCGAACGGAGCGCGACCTTCGAAGTCATACATCAGTTGCGCTTGAATCAGATTTCCCGCTCCGGCCAGCGCGGAGCGGGCAATGCCGCCCTTACCAGTTTTCTGCAAACGTAGAAGGGCTCCACCTAGTGCAACGCACGCGCAGTATCCCGTCAAAACGTCAATAGTGCCGAAATGTGCGTGCTCTTCCGGTGTATCCATCCCACCGCCAAATCGAACCATTACGCCAGTCGCCGCCTGTGCCAGATCGTCATATCCCAGGTGGTCCGACTTTGGCCCCCGCTTTGGGCCACCAAATGCGTCGAGTTGCACCAAAATGAGGCGAGCATTGATTTCGGCCAGTCGCGCTGGGCTAAGCCCCAAGGCGTCGCGCTGTGCATCCGTACCGTTCATCGTGACGATGTCCGCGTCCGCGATCAACCTATTCAGAGCGTCCCGGCCATCGTCCGAACTCAGATTCAACAAAACGCTTTTTTTGCCGCGATGCGCGTGAAGACCAAAAACTATTGTATTCCAGGGATCTACCGAGGGTTCGACTGGTTGAACTGATGTCACCTTTGCGCCAAATCGAGCAAGCGTTGAGCCGATGGTAGGTCCGGCGATCACGTTCGTCAGATCAACGACCTTCAACCCGTCCAGCCAACCACCTTTGCGAGCACCAGCAATGCCGGTACGCGGTTTTTCGGCCAAAATTTGAGAAACCTGCGCACTATCCGGTTTAGGTCCCGGTTCTTTTTCAACACACGCCATGTCGTCGGCAAGCCAAGCTACATTGCCTATCTGCCGCATGGGACCATGACGCGGGTCGCTGACTTCAAGGACCATTCCCGACGCCAGCGCGTGCGGATCGGTCAACCATTCCTTGCTGAAACGTTGCGCCGTCGCCGGAGCTTTCGCAGACCCAAACAAGGCTTCCCATTCATGCGAAGGTTTGGTCAAAAACGCCGCCTTCATAGCGCCAGATACCTGCGCGCGATCACGGGCGCCAACTGGGTAATTCCGCATCGACCATTCATCTGGCCATTCTGCCTTATCAAGGTAAGCGTCAAAATCAGGCAGCTGGTCAGCTAAGTCCTTCAACCCTAGGGTTTCCAACACGCGACGCGGATGCGTTTTCACACTGCCTGCAACTACATAAAACCCGCGGCCATCGGCACAGGTATAAGTGCGGTAGAATGGGTCCAGAAACTCCTCTAGCTCGGCAAAGCTGAGGTCCATCGGCAATCCTTCGGCAGAGCGACGATCAAGCTCTGCTTCGCGTGGCGACTTGTAACGTTCGGGATAGTCCTCAATCTGTTCGCAGTTATAGACAAGCCCTTCAAGAAGCGCCGAGGCCAGTGGAACCTCGATATGATCTCCACCGTGTTTATCTCGGGCCAGCAGCGCAAACTGCACTGCCATTGCACCGAAGGAAGCCCCATAAGCCGACGCAAGCGTCAAAGGGGTAAACGACGGATTGACGCCCATCAGTCGCCTGTTCAATCCCATATCCGTGAACTGACCTGTTCGTGCGGCAATTACAGCTTCCCACGCGGGAATGTCCGCCAACGCGGGATCGTTGGACGCGAAACCTGGCAGCGACAACGAAACGATCCGTGGGTTAACCTGGCGCAGCACTTTAGGACCCAAACCCAGCCGCTTCATAACTCCAGGGCGGAAATTTTCAATCACGACATCTGCACGCTTGATCAGCTCTTTCACCGTCTTCAAGCCTTCGGATGTCTTTAGGTCTAATGTGAGAGCCGTCTTTCCGCGCGACAACATATCAGTGGCCGGTTCCTTCAACCGAGGGCCGTTCGGAGGATCGATCCTAATAACGTCAGCCCCCATATCAGCTAACATCATCCCAACCAGCGGTCCGGCGAGATACTGGCCGAAGTCTAGAACACGAATATGGTCAAGAGGTCTGGAAGTCACTTTCGTCAACTCCTGTCACACTGTGGTTCACATAACAGCGGAGAGGTCAAAGAAAGTTAGATCACTTCGTTTTTGGGCACTTCTCCGAACGTGGTCACTGTTCGCCTGCCCCCGCGCTATATTGCAAACCATCTTGAGGGCAAAATGCTGCGAGGCATTCAACAAACCGACAAGGCAATGTCGCAAAACAATAAATAACGATAGGAGTCAATTCAGTAATCGCCCTCTGCTGAACAGAACGATTTCAGCTCATTGGCACCAAAACTTAACGGATCGCCACGGTACGGGTTTGATCATTTATGCAGAGGTTGCGCGAGATACGGTCGGTATAACCACGCGGCTTTGCAACCCACCAAGGGACTTTGATTTCCCCAATTCAAGACGCGCGCCGTAGGCATTTAGTAAGTCAACGGCAATGGCCAGTCCCAGTCCAGTGCCGCTGACTGAAGTATCCAATCGACCGCCAGAGCGGAGCGCCTCACGCTGGGCGACTTCGGGAATTCCGGGTCCGTCATCTTCAACCCTGACTTCAATGCCGCTTTCCTTTCGGGCTAAGGTTAAGTGCACAGTGCTGCGACACCATTTCACGGCGTTGTCCAGCAGGTTCCCAAGTACTTCTTCGACATCCTGCACATCCATCCGAACCCAGATTTCCGGGTTGTCCATGAGGACAAGACTCTTGCCTTGTTCAGCGGTCATTCTGGTAAATAAACGCGTCAATCTGCTGACCGAGTTCGATAGGTTCGTTCGTGAATGAGTTAATTCCGCAGTATTTATAGACCTCATGCGTGCAAGCGAGCGGCCCAATTGAGCGTCAATCCGGCTCAACGCCTCCTCCGCAATGTCAGTTTTGGCACCGTCTTCGGACAGCGTAATCAGCTCATTTCTCAAAATGGCTGTCGGGGTCTTTAATGCGTGCGCCAAATCAGCGGCCTGCCTGCGAGAGCCGGACACGATTTCTCTGTTTCGGTGCAACAGCTGGTTCAGGTCTCCGACCAATGGCGCCACTTCATCCGGGTAATCATTTGGGGTCAGATCGTCGTCCGAATCCCAGCGATGCGCAACATCAGTACGCAGTTTACGAAGTGGCCTGAGGATTGCCGAGGTCAGTAGCAAAGAACTTATGACACAGATAAAGCCAACGACCGCGAATACCGGCAACAGACTTCGTTGAGCCGCCCTTCTTTCGTTGATTAGCTGAGCCTGGCTTTCAGCAACGCTGATGCCCCAAACGCTTCCATCTTCATATGTGATTTCTTGATAGACGCTGCGCAAAGCCTCGCCTTCAGGGCCTGACGTATTCCAAATTGTTGCGCCTTCGTCGTCGCCGGACGGTTCATCTATAACTGCATCAAAGAGAGAGGCCGATGTGAAAATTTCTCCAGCGTCATTCGTAACTTGCCAGTACCGACCAGAAAACGGCGTACTATAATTCGGATCGAACATTAGATCGCGCAAAGCTTCGGGGTTTTGGGTTGCGACACTCAGCCCGACGACAAGCTGAGTGTGACGATCTCTGAGCGCGGTGTCGAACCGCTCAGAGACTCTGGAATCGATATACGAAAACACAGCCAATGTGCCGACGCCGACGGACAACGCCCCGGAGGCGATCCCACCTACCAAAGCACGTTGTCGAAGTGACAGCATCAGGCTGTATCGATCATATATCCGCGACCTCGGATCGTTGTGATGAGGTCCGGTCCGAGTTTCTTACGCAGCCTGTTAATGAACACCGCAATGGTGTTCGAATCCCGATCGCTGTCGTATTCGTAAATGTGTTCCGACAGCTCGGCTCTTGGGATCATGCGACCGGCATTGTGAGCAAGATAAGTGAGCACCGCAATTTCTTGTGCGGTCAGACTCACCGGAAGCCCATCCGCAGTTACTCGCCCATTGCGCGTGTCGAGAACGATGCCTCCCATTTCGATTTTTGGGTTCAACTGCCCACTCTGGCGGCGCAATATGGCGCGCACTCGCGCGGCCAGTTCGGGCAGATGGAATGGCTTGGTTATGTAATCATCCGCGCCGGCATCTAAACCATCAACGCGTTCGCTCCAACCGTCTCGGGCTGTCAGGATTAAAACCGGCGTTTTCACCCCATCTCCACGCCATTCGCGCAAGACAGAGATACCGTCGCGCTGCGGTAAGCCGAGGTCAAGGATGATCATGTCGTAGTCTTCAGTCGCCCCCATATGCAGGGCGTCTACGCCGTTATTAACAACGTCCACTACGCGACCCTCAGCGTTCAGAAGTTTTTTTACCTGGTCGCAGAGGTGCGGTTCATCTTCAGCGAGTAAAATTCTCATAACTAATTACTACAGGTGCCTGAAAAGAATTTTAAGAATTATTTTTTGCCTTTGCCTCCACTGTTGCCATTACCACCACCGTTGCCATTGCCGCCGCCGTTACCGTTGCCACCGCTGTTTCCGCCGCCGTTACCGTTGCCACCGCTGTTTCCGCCGCCGTTACCGTTGCCATTGCCGCCGCCGTTACCACCGCTGTTTCCGCCACCGTTACCGTTGCCACCGCTGTTGCCGTTGCCACCGCTGTTGCCGTTACCGTTCCCACCGCTGTTGCTATTACTGCTATTGCCTTGAGTATTGCTGTTATCAGATTTCGCTTGAGACGCGGCATTGGCTGACGTTGCTTGTGTGGACTTAGCTGCATTGGATATTTGCCGAGCGACTGTCGAGCGGTTGGGCACAACAACCCCAGTTTGAGCGTTTACAATTACGCTTACGATTGTCCCGTTAGGTTTTTTGACAAGAATTCGATAATAGACTTTGTCAGTTTGAAAGGCACGCGCATCTACCGGTGTACCGCCAAAGTATTTTTCGACGCCTCTAATTACTCTTTTTAGCCGAATAACGCCTCCTGAGGTCGTCGCATGACGCAGCTCAGACTGTTTCATTTCGCGCGGGGCAGCGTACCCCTCTTCCGCCAAAAGAAGTGGGAGGACCGCGACTAGGAGAGTGATGACTAAAAGCTTGTTCATCCTCAGAACCAAATACAACTTAAGAGCTACTTAAATCTACCAAATTCCGCGTTAACCTAAGGTGAACGCTAAACTGAGTACAAGTTCAACGACAATTGCTACAAACTTAGCCGTAGCTTTCTATTTCCGACACACATGTTGCGCCCTCAGATAAGCAAATCATAAGGCAATTTTAGGGCGCGGCTGTTGGAATAAGTCACAACCTGGTGTGCGAAATCTTGTATTAAATCCTCCTCTCCGTTTTGAGGATTTCTTGATCGCAAGTTTCAAAACTTATCAAAGCGCAATCGACTAGGGTTAAGGTGTCAGAGCTGAAACCTAGTGGATTAGAGGGGTCGTTGATTTCGGACGCCCTAAGAAAACCGCTTTGCCTCAAACGGGTTATTCAAGGCAAAACCCTCTACCGACAACTTTTACGTCACGCAAATACAAAGCAACAAAGTTCAGGATTACTTTTACAGTCCAAAATTCTGATTTTTTTAGGAAATATCTAAAAAATAAAGGCAATGGAAATTATCCAAATCCCCATTGCCTTTATAGCAGTGACTCAAGTTGTTTCCGATAGCACTTAACCAGAACGCGCCACGGCAATGCTATCGAAATTGCTCTGAGCTTCAGCTTTTCGGTTCAAGAGATGCAACAACTCGACTTGATTAGAAACACCCGTCTTGGCAAAGATCGAACTGAGGTGCGAGCGTACCGTAGTCTGACAAACTGACAGCGTTTGAGAAATATTTTTCGCTGTCATGCCTTCCTTCATCATGGCACAGATCCGGAACTCACTCCGACTTAGTTCTGCCGGATTTCGCGGATCTAGGATTGGTATGTGAATATCGCTCTTAACCGCTCTCAGATGATTCCCCCGCCCCTGCTTGCACTGGGACGAAATTGCGCCTGGAACGCGTCTGCTCCAACCATTAGCCAATGTAGAAGCTAACATGCCTAACAAATCCAGTTCGTAGTCTCTGGGTTTCTTTGAGAAGTGCAGCTCCAAAAGATCTAGGTGGTCCGCATTCGCTTCCAGAGGAACAACAATAACCTCGTCAATACCAACCGGCTTGGACCGCACGGCCCAAAAAGCCGAGCGTCCATCATGCCTAATCTCTGACGATTTCCAAACGGACCCAGCTTTTGCAGTTTCGAACCAGCTACCCAACACATTTTTAGCATGCGTTTGAGGTTGAGTAGGAAAAGCTTTCCCCTTTTGAGCGCAGCAACGTGCTATGTAGCTTATTTTTTCGGAAGACTTCGAAGCCCGCACGACAACCCCCGCTTCAGCATGTACCAACTGAAGCAACTGGTCCAATACTCCTGAGATGGGATTGCTTCCCGTCAGGGCATGCGTCCATTCTAAAACGAAATTCAAACTTTCTTGCGCGCGCGCGCTGTTCGCAAAACTTACACTCATTACCATTTAACCAACCCGACCAAAACATACACAGTCGGGCTCCTTTAAGTAGCCCCCACCACTGACACAAACTTGTTCAGTTCATGCCAAGTCAGCAACTGGTTTAAACGGCTTATTTTTTATTTTACCAAACAAGTGCGGGAAGTCTTACCCAGATCATCCTGTTGTTTTTATTGTTATTTTACAGAATAATCGAACAACTAAGCCCCCTCTTAGCACGTTCCAATCACTGATTCCGTCTGTCTAGGATACACCATCCATCCCCACACAATTCAACATAAATTTGCCAGATTGTTTCCAACTGTGGTGATTCGGGGAAAAGTAAATAAGCTGTTAATTCAAGGTTAAACTAAATCTCCTATGAGAATTATTTAGCAGAAAACTTTCTCCTATTGCGTGTATTTTTCCGAGCTTTGTCGGAAGGCGACCGAGTTTTGCTCGGCTACGTTGATTCGTGAGCTGACGGCGAATGCGTGGCTCGCGTTGTGAAAATGCGCAACGTCGGTGTAAATTTAACCTTTCGGGGGAAACATGACTAAATTCCTGAATAAATTCCTAAAAGAAGAAAGTGGTGCGGCAATTGTTGAATATGGCCTCGCACTTTTGGTTGTTGGTTCGATCGCAGTAGGCGCGTTTGCGTTTCTGGGAGACACAACCGCTGACAACGTAGATCAAGCTTGCCAAGCGCTGGTCGAGAACACCACCGAGTGTGATCCGGACGCTTAAGCTTGAAGCAAAATTCGTAAACCTAAAAAATTCTGCGCCGTCGCTCATCGTCTCGGCGCAGAATACACCGCCCGGATTTTCGAAAACCACAGATCATCACATGTTTCGAATTTTTTGAGCGTAACTTTTGGAGACTGCGATGCGTATTAGACCCATTCTCACCACGCTTTTCGGAATCGCGATTGCTTCTGGGTCCGTGTTCCTGGCGAAAGATTATATTCAGATTAATCCACAAGCAGCTGAACCAACGGCATCAAATGCCGACTTGGTCGAAGTTTACATTGCACAATCGGAAATCCCCTTTGGGCAGACGATTGAAAGACATCACGTCACACTTCACCCTTGGCCGCGCGACGCGCTGCTTCCGGGTGTCTTCACTGATATAGACACGCTTGTCCCTAGCAATAACAAAAAGTTAAGACGCGCGAAGGGAAGCTTCTTCCCCGGCGAAATTATTATTCAGTCTAAGGTTTCGGGCTATGGCGAAAAAGTAACGCTGGTTCAGAAACTGGGCGAGAATACCCGCGCAATGGCGATTAGGGTCAACGCGGAGACGGCGGTCGGCGGTTTTGTAACACCGGGTGACTGGGTTGATATTCTCATGACTCAAAGCTCGGGTGGTGAACTAGCTGCCGTAACCATTTTACAGAAAATCAGGGTTATTGGCGTAGACCAGCAATCTGAAGAGTTAAGCGATCAACCCGGGGTCGCCCGCACCATTACGGTGGAAGTTACACCCCAACAAGGTCAACGTCTTGCGCTGGCGCAAAGGGCGGGAACTCTTAGCCTGACGCTTAGAACGCTGGACGGTGTCGAAGACGAAGTGATGGAGATGGTTCGCCTGCGCGACCTTCTGCAGGAAGAAGGGCCGGTTGAAAATGCGGAAGTCCAACCAACTGTTCGATTGAATCGGGGTACTAAATCCGAGCTCGTGACCATCCAGAGGAATCGTCTGAATAACGATGCTGCCACTGAGTCAGAACCTGCTGGCGAAGCTGAGTCCAGCAATCAGACGGATGCCGAAGTGACACCTGCAATCGTGACGCCTGACACGCAAGCCAGCACTCGTGAAATCGAAATTCGCCAGAGCGCCGGACAATAAGGTCGAGCCATGCTTCCCAAAGCAGTCATATCTCGCATTGCAAAGGACGAACGCGGCACGATTGTTCTCCTTTGGGGGACAGCGCTTGTAGCTTTTCTTGGCTTCTTTGCGATCACCATGGATGTCGGTCGGTTAAGCTCAACCCATGCGGAACTCCAATCTTACGCTGACCATGTTGCATTAGCCGCGGCAGCAGAATTGGACGGGCAACCCGATGCGCTGACACGTTCGACAAATGCAGCTGTTACTTTGATTAGCCGCAGTCAGACATTCGCGGATGGGTCGAGATCACTGTCAGGCTCAACCGATTTCACTCTGACATTTCATTCCGCCCTGCCCGCTTCGGATCTCGATCCGCTGGGTGCGGATGCCACAACTGACCCGCGCGAGGCCAAGTTTGCTCAGGTCGTCCTGACGCCAAAATCGTTCAGAATGAATCTGGCGTCCGCATTAAACCGCCTCGTCGGTGGCGACGGAATTACGGCACTGACGCTCTCAGCTGAAGCCGTTGCAGGTTATTCCAAGGCGGCCTGTGATATTTCGCCCCTTATGTTCTGCCTGCCCTCGGACTGGGAAACAACAATGGGCGTCGGTGATCAGATCCTGCTGCGCAGCGGTGGCAATGGGACCGCTTGGGGGCCAGGAAACTTTGGCTTCATCGATCTTGACCTGTTTCAAGATACCTCGGGCGTGTGTGCCGATGAAGGCGGGAACAAACTGGCTTGCCTAATCGCCGCACAGAACCAAATTACCCAATGCGTCCTGACCAATGGTCTGACTACAGAACCGGGACAAAAAGTCGGGATCACGAATGCAGCGTTCAACGTCCGCTTTGACATCTTCCGTAGCACGCTTAACAGCGAGAAGAACGACCCAGACTTTGCGCCAGCGCCGAACGTTATTAAGGGCATCCAGAAGAAAAATGGTGGTGCTTGCATTCAAGGTAGCGAAGAGGCCACTCCGGATACTGTCGCCCTTGGCCGTGATGCGTGTCTGATTGCAGGTACGTGTGGCCGCTTCGGTGACGGTACTTGGGATCGCCAAGGTTATTTGAACGCGAACCATGACCTTTCACACTTGGATGCGTTAGAGGACGGGGTTGGAAGCGATGCTCATCTACCCCCACTTAGCGGTACCAACACCGTGTTCGCTGGCACGCGCTATGGAATGTACCTACGCGAAATCGAGTATGGGAATTCTCCTTCCAACCCCAATGCACCATCCATACTAAATTCGGGCCTTGCCGAAACTGGTCGCCCAATGTGCTCAAGCGAAATGTCCGATGATCCAGCGCGGCGCGTCGTGATTGCGGCCGGCATCAACTGCACGGAAAACCCTGTTTCCGGCAGAACCTCTGGTGTTCCGGTTACACAGTTCGTCGCGGTATTTTTGACCGAGCCTGTAGGCGATGATGGTGGGTCTCCACCCAGCTTTGACATCCACGGCGAGGTTGTTGGTTTTCCAGACGTCTCGGGCGTTGGCAGTGGCGGCAACGGGTTCGGCGGTATCTTCCGCGACGTTGTTCAGCTGTACCGGTAAGGGGGGCGTTTGGATATGATTTGTCGCTTGGCCCGCCGCTTCAAACGCTTCGTAAAGAACGATGCAGGAGCAATCCTTGTAGAGTTCGGCCTGATCTTGCCTTTCATGTTGTTCCTACTGGCAGCAACGGTGGAAACGGCGCGTTTGATGTGGTCATACCAAGCGGTGATTGCAGGTGTCCGGGATGCAAGTCGCTATATGTCCAGGGTTACACCAGCAGATATCTGTAGCTCGGGCGGATCTGTCGTCGGGCTTACAACAACACTAAAAGACATCGTCGAAAAAGACAGAAACGACGGCGGCCTTTTCGAACCAGGCGTCCGCGTAAACTCGGTAACGCCCAGTCTGTCCTGCGTTACAGGCACGTATCGCATCAGTCCGGCCCCTGTTGGACAGGTCAGCGCCAATGTCACAATTGATTTCCCGATGAGAGGCATGCTGTCCCTGTTCACCAGCATTGAACCTTCGTTGACGACGGACATTTCTGACACAACGCGGATTTTCGGACAATGAAGTGCTTCGATCATATCCGTGCACAAATGCGCAAGTTTGGACGCAGGCTGGTTTCAGATCAGGACGCCGGAGTTCTTGTCGAATTCGCTATTGTCGTTTCATTGTTCTTGTTTATTTTCATGTCGCTTTTGGATTTTGGCCGCCTGTCCTACAGTGTCGTGAACGCGCAAAAAGCTTCACAAATGGCTGCCAGAATTGCGGTGGTGCGACCACCCGCCTGCACCTATGTCAGCGGCGATCCACTGCCGACAACACACGACCGTGGTGGGGAGCCATCTTCGCCTCGTTTCGGTACAGCTTGCAGCGAGGCGGCCGGTGTGTGCATCGATCCCGGCGATCTAGTTTGTGTGGGCGCCGCGAGCAACCCAACCGCTTCTGAAATTTGGGGACGCATCAGCCCGCTTTTGCCACCTGGCGCCACCATAGATAGCCTGCGGATTGTTTACGAATTTGACTCCGATTTGGGTTTTCTAGGCGGCCCCTACACCCCGATGGTCACAGTTGAATTGGACCTGGGCGACTTTGAATTCGTGTCTCCGTTGGCCGCTTTGGCGAACGCAGCAGGAGCGTCAAACAGCACAATTCCAGAAGCGGTCGGCTATTCCAGTTTCAGCGTCTCGCTGCCTGCTGAAGACCTTGCATTAGGAGAGTCAGGATGACGGAAAAAAATGTTTCCACACTGAAATCACACTCGGTCATGCTTGTATCCGAGAACGAGGCAATCTCTCAGATTGTGGCCGATGTGTTTCCGGCGGATGAAGACAACAAAGTCACTGAGAATGCGTGCACGTTTCAAGCCCTGAATGGAACTGCCCTTCAGTTGGCCTTCAAGCATGATTTGGTGATCTTTGAAATTGATCCGGATGATGCAGGTGAAGTGGAAGCTATAAAAGACGTTCTGGCGCATCGCGAAGACAACACGGTATTCGTGGCTTTGACGCAGAACGACCTCACGATCAGCAAGGCACGAGAGTTGCGAAAGATCGGTATCGACGAAGTGTTACCGCTTTCTATCGATGGTGAAGAGTTAAAAGCTGCGGTCAGCGAGACAATCAGCACCCGCGCGGTTCCAAGTTCGGCCCTACAAAGTGCTGCTTTGACGTTGGGAAAAGTTATACCGGTTGGCAAAACTCGTGGTGGAGTCGGTGCGTCGACGGTCGCCGTTAACCTTGCTTGCTCATTAGTAGGCGGAAAAGGTTCGTTCTTCCGGAAGTCAGCAAAAAGCCGTGTCGTCCTTTTGGATTTTGATCTTCAGTTTGGAAATTCTAATGTTTTTCTGGATCTAGAAGACAACGGTGGATTCCTGCAGCTAATTGAAAACGCTGAAAAACCTGACGATCATTTTCTTTCTTCGATCCTTCAGGAACACTCTTCGGGTGTGGATGTCTTATGCGCACCGGTTCCGATGGTACCGCTGCAATCGATACGGCCTGACGTGATTGAAGGTATGCTCGATCTGCTTCAACAGCGATACGATTACATTGTAATCGACCTTCCCTGTGCCGTTGTCGAATGGGTCGAGCCCATATTGAAACGGGCAGCTCAGCTGGCTCTCGTCACAGATACCTCAGTTCCATGCGTGCGCCAGGCGCGGCGATTAATCGATTTCTATCGAGAGGCAAACATAACCCTGCCGGTTGAAATCATTGTCAGCCGCGAACGCAATACACTTGTCCGGCCCTCGCACGTCCGAGAAGCCGAGAGTCTATTGGAAACAAAGCTGAAACACTGGCTTCCGGACAATCCGAAAGTCGCTCGCAATTCCGTGGATCTTGGACGGCCGATCGTGGACATGAAACCGCAATCGGATATTGGCAAAGCCTTATCAAAATTGGCCATTGCCGTGTCGACTGAGGTTCAACCTGCCGCTGTAAAAAGTCTGTAAAAGGAGATCACCGTGTTCAATGAATTCAGATCACGCAAGGCTAGCTCCAAGTCGAATGTTCTGACGCTGGAAAGGCCAATCGAAGTGTCTCCTGCACAGGCTGTCTCCGAACCTGTAGACGTAGACCTACAAGCCCATCTGGAACTAAAAAGCCGCTTGCACAGTGAATTGCTCGACAGGCTCAATCTGTCCGTCATCGACAAAGTTGAACGGTCGGAACTGAAACGGCAGATCGCCACTTTGGTGACCGGCATGGTTGAAGCCGAACGCCTGCATATGCGGGCTGAGGATTTTACGGTTCTTGTAGATGAGCTTATTCACGAGGTTCTAGGCTTAGGGCCGCTGGAACCGCTTCTTGCAGACCCAACCATCAACGACATTCTCGTAAACTCCTATGACCAAGTTTACGTCGAACGATTTGGCCTGCTGGAAGAGTCCAATACGCGTTTTCGTGATGAGCGCCACTTGCTGCGTATTATTGACAAGATCGTCAGTAAAGTCGGCCGCCGCATCGATGAATCTCAACCCTGGGTCGACGCGCGTCTAGAAGACGGCAGTCGTGTGAATGCAATTATTCGACCTTGTTCCGTGGATGGTCCGGCCCTATCGATCAGGAAATTCTCGCGCAACCCGCTGACAATAAAAAAGCTGGTTGATCAGAATAGTATGAACGATCAAGCCGCTCGACTTCTCGAAGCGCTGGTCGAAGCGAGATTGAACATTCTTATTTCCGGAGGCACCGGGTCCGGTAAAACGACCATGTTGAACGCCGTCTCATCGTATATCGATGGTAAGCAGCGTATCGTGACAATCGAAGATGCCGCCGAACTACAACTTCAACAAAGCCACGTCGTAAGATTGGAAACTCGTCCCGCAAACGCTGAGGGGCAAGGTGTGATCACTCAGCGTGATCTGGTCCGCAACGCTCTAAGGATGCGTCCGGATCGCATCATTGTCGGCGAAGTGCGTGGTTCAGAGTGCTTTGACATGCTTCAGGCCATGAACACTGGACACGATGGTTCGATGACCACCGTGCACGCGAACTCGGCCCGCGACGCTTTGAGCCGGGTCGAGCAGATGGTCACAATGCTTGGGGCTGATCTGCCTGTAAGAACCATTCGGTCGCAAATTGCTTCAGCTATTCACGTTGTGCTGCAACTCAGCCGTCTTAGTGATGGTACGCGCCGCGTCGTCAGCATTTCCGAGATAACCGGAATGGAAGACGACACGATAACCATGCAGGACATCTTTGTCTTCAAGCGTCGAGGTAAATCAGAGAATGGTGAAATTCTCGGAGAATTCCTTCCTACTGGAATTCGCCCGAAATGCTTCGACCAATTGGTTGCTGCCGGCGTAGACGTCGACACCAACATGTTTATTCGAGGGGCTGTGTCATCATGATCGATCTACAGCCTGACACAATAAACATTCTGATCTACATCTCTATTTTCATAGGGATTTTGCTGGCTTACGAAGGCTTGCAGCAACTATTTCTTCGCAGGGAAACCCTGACAGAAGCGCGTAACCGGCGAATGAAAATGCTCCAGGGCGGAGCATCTTCCGACGAGGTTCTTCAGCTGTTGCGTGATCCCGCAATGATGAATCCAGGAGAGAACCCTGGCTTGAGGGTTCGCTTCCGGCGCCTGCTGGTCCAAGCCGGCGTTGTGATCAATCCGATTTGGATCGCCTTTGCCTCACTTGTGTTGGCAGTCGGGGTTTTTGTTTTTGCGACCCGCTATATTTCTTCAGAACTGGCGTTGTTGGCTGGTGTCGTTTGCGGCATTGTCGTGCCTCTGTTCACGCTGATCGCGTTGAAAGAGGAAAGATCTCAAAAAATGACCAAGCAGTTGCCGGACGCTTTGGACCTAATGGCGCGCGGCCTCAAAGTTGGCCACCCGATTGCGGTGACCGTTGGGAATGTCGCAAGAGACCTACCGGATCCAATCGGTTCGGAGTTTGGCATTATCCAAGATCAGATTAACTACGGCGACGATGTTGCAACCGCCTTTCAGGATTTTGCAAATCGCGTTGGAACAGAAGATGCCCACTATCTTGCAGTCAGCGTCGGTATTCAGCACGGAACCGGTGGTAATCTGGCGCGGGTGTTGGCAATCTTGTCCCAAGTCATCCGCGACCGCCAAACCATGCAGAAAAAAATCAAAGCCATCTCTGCCGAGGGGCGTTTGAGCGGCTTTATTTTGACCTTCCTGCCGGTACTTATCTATCTCTCGATCGAGCTTTCCACGCCTTCATTCTATGGCGACGTCCGAAGCGACCCGCTGTTTCCCTACTTCGCAGGCGCGATTGTCGGACTGATCGTTCTTCAGGGTCTTATTCTAAGACGGCTCGTTAAGTTCAAGTTTTAAGAGGGAGCAGAGACATGGAAAATATTCAAGAATTCCTGAACGATCCAAATCTTCCCCTGCAATATCTCTTGCTGGCTGGCATTGCCATAAGTGTATTCTTCGTAGTGCTAGGGGTCTCGGGTATGGCCACCAGCGACGATACAGCTGCGCGACGTATACGCGCCGGAGCCATCTCGCGCGGGCACGGAGCGGACTTTGACCTCCTTCAGGGGGACAATAGCGACCCACATGGGCTGTTTAAGGCATTTGTGCCATCTTCCAAAAGCGAACGGTCGCGAGTAGGTCGCCTTCTGAAGCAGGCCGGTGTGCAACGCAAGAACGCTGTACGCACTTTCTACTTATTCCGAGTTATCATGGGTTGCGTTCTTCCCATTTCATTTGTAGTAGCAATGGCTTTGCCACTTGAAGCACAAGTTCAACTGGGCATCGAAAACCTCTTGCAAAGTGTTACTTGGGTAAATGCATTGCAAATTGTGACCGCATTGATGGTCATCGGCTTCTATGGACCGGCACTCTGGCTGCGCAGACGGATTAGAAAACGTCGTCAAGCGATTGAGCACAGCCTTCCGAATGCACTTGATCTACTCCAGGTAGCGATCGAAGCAGGTTTGGGCTTTGATGCGGCGATGGTTCGCGTGTCCCATGAAATGGCACGTGCTGCTCCGGAAATATCACAAGAATTCGCTATCCTGCAGTTAGAATTGCAGGCTGGTAAAGAACGCCAAACAGCGTTTCTAGATATGGCCGATCGCGTTGGTATTGATGAAATGCATTCCTTCGCTAACACGCTTTTGCAGTCTAATCAGTACGGGACCAGTATCTCCACAGCTCTCAAGACGTTTGCAACAGATATGCGTTTGGATCGCGAGCTTCGCGCACAAGAAAGGGCTAACCGCCTGCCCGTGCAGATGTCAGCAGTTATGGCTTTGTGCATGATGCCAGTCTTGTTGATGATTTGCTTGGCTCCAATGGTGATACGCTGGATCAATATGTTTGGCTAATTCCTGACCTATTGATCACAAGGTTCACCTGACCACTCCGGAGCGGCACGAACAAACCGAAAATCCGTGGTGGCTTCAAGCTCTCCGTCAGCGGCGATACAGCTCGAACCAATAAGCTTTTTCTCTTTGTTTCGCCCCAGCTCGGTCGCTGGCCAATTCCACCCAAACACGCCGGGTCTTCAAAAAACTAACAAACGGCGTCTACGTAAGGCTGAAGATTGGCCTCTCGTTACTGATATCTGAAAGGCAATCATCCAAGAATAAGCCGGGGTTTCTACTGCCCCAGGCTCCTTACTAACCGCTGGCTAAAAGTAATGAGTTTCAACCAAAGCTGGCTGCTTGATTGCTGGTCAGCTCGGCCATTTCGACGGCTTTGTCTATCAAAAACAACGCTTCCATCTTGGTTTTGGCTTCCAGAATAACTTCTTCACCAACTTGGAAAACCAAAGCACTGCCCAAAAGAACGCCATCGGTAATTTCCGGCCCTTTCATAAGCAAACGTTCAGCACTCACTCCGCTTTGATTATCGAAAACAAACAGGAAGACGCCATTTCCCCAATACGTCGCTACTTTGCGCCCTTCTTTTGTTGCTCGAAGCAGAGCAGCACCCGCTGATGCCATGGACTCTCTAAACTCGTTTGTCGAACTGGACTTGTAGATCTGATCCACGTCGGTCACTTTGACGGCCATAATTTTTGCCGCCGCAGAATGCATAGTTGAAAGCTGAACGACGTAATTCTCAAATTCGGCCAAGCCAATACACCCGGGCAAATCCCCAAAATATTGCGGCTCGCTCAGACGGACAACTGGATACACTTCGGATTCCTGCCAAGCGTCTTCATCAGCTTCCAGCACCTCAATTGCTGCCCTGCGTTCTGCTGCCATCCTGTAAGCATCCGAAAGCCTTTGCTTCAGATCAGAAAACTCAAACGGTTTTGTGACATAGTCCGTGGCACCGGCTTCGAACGCTTCATCAATATATTGTTTTTGCACCATGGCGGTCACCATGATGATAGGAGTGTACGTATACCCCGGAAGTTTACGGGCTTCCTCGCAAAGAGTTATTCCGTTCATCTTTGGCATCTGTACATCCAAAAGCAAACAGTCGAATACTTCTGCGGGGTTTTCCAGGATATCAAGAGCGTCTTTACCACTTCGGGCGGTAACAACGTCTTTATAACCGAATGCAACGAGAACGCTGCTCAGCAACTCCAAGATACTGGGGTCGTCATCTACGGCAAGTATACGCATAACTTTTCACCAACCTTTTGCACCGAACCAATCGCTGGGCATTGCAGACTAAGAGCAGCGATTGGCTGGCACATAAAACTCTCAGGACTAGGGCATGATGCAGAAGAAACGCGGCAAAAGGTTGACCCAAGGTGGGCTCAGTTATGTTTGCGCATCATTTTTTTTGCGTTCTTGCCTTGGTTACAAGAATCCAGCTTTCTGAGTTGAACCCAACTCAATCCTGAGATGCGTGTCGTGCTTCAATTTACATGAATTTGTAGCGCGCGCCTGACTGCGCGATTTCGCCAGATGTATATTTTAAAGTCCGCATTCAAAACTGAAGACGAAAGTAAACCTTAACAGCAGCTTGTCGGATAATCAGTCAAACAGAAACCGTGCAACATAAAGAAAAAGATCCTTTCAAATAAAGTGGCTCTTTCTACCCCGTTAAGCAATTGATCCGAGGGATGTGAATTAGACACACTTAACCAATAATTCCGAAGATTACTTCATTAGGTTGTAGACTTGCAAAACTGAATCTTGTCATAAGTGTGCCGGAATTATGAGAAAAATATGGACCGACCACTCAGGTATGAGCAAGCTTACACCACTTCGGAAGTCTTTCCGGAGCTAAGCCCTGCTAACGACGCACAGGCTGCGCCAAAGGCCTTGGCGCGGCGCAATCCGTTTGCGTTCAAACGCAACTCGGCCGCAACGCAGGGCGAGCTTGCTGGCGTTCGCTCGACGACTATGAGCTTTCGCAACATTCATGAGCACGGCACGCTGCTGTCAAAATACTTGGAAACACGTAAGTCTATTTTTATTGACAGGCTAAATTGGCAAGTCGGTGAGACTGATGGAATGGAGTTCGACCAATACGACACTCCGGCATGCCAATGGGTCGTGCTTCATGAGTTTGGTGAAGTTCTTGGTGGCGTGCGCCTTTTGCCAAGCACAGCACAATGCGGGATGTATAGTTACATGTTGCGGGATGCGCAGAGAGGTATCTTAAAGGATATTCCTACTGACATCTTGTTCTTCGAAGCCCCTGTAAAACCGACTGTGTGGGAAGCGACACGTTTCTTTGTAACAGAGGGTGTCTCGTCCTCGCGCAGACTGCTGGTTCAGCAGGAACTGTTTCACCAAATGACCGTTGCGGCGAAAAATGGAGGGGCGACCAGCATTTTAGGGATCGTCCCTTCCGTCTGGGCGCGTTGGTCAAGGCGGCTTGGTGTTTCCGCGTCTCCTGTAGGGGCTAAATTCTCTATTGATGGCACCGCGAGCCAGTCTGTTCTGTTCAACATCGGCAATTAGCTCATAGAGTATTGGTGCTGTTTAAAGGGACGAAGACCTAGCGTGTTTTCTCCTTCCACAATACAGTCATTTTCTACGATAGGCTTTTGCGGGATCTGGCAGATCAAGTTCAATGTTCAAATCTAGTCTGAACGTAAATGTCTCTTTTGACCCTATCGGCAGCACTATTTGAAAGTAAATTTAGGTCCGACAAATCCCTTTTAATTTAACCTGCTAGACTAGTCACATTACTTTAGTCCGGCCCGACAGAGACTGCATTTTATGGCGCCAAAATGGGCGCTGAGGTGACAAATGCCAAAATAAGGTCAAGAAAATACCCCGTTTCCCGTAGGTTTTCTGCTGTTTTGCCGCTGTTTCGTCCCACTCGCTTTCTATTCTGACCAAGTTAAACAGAGTAACAGCGGTTTATCAGTTATGAGACATTCTACTCTCGGCCATGATCGATTCCAAAAAAAGCTGGAGATCCAGTCGCTGAGACAGGTCACACTTAATGTGTTGGTCGTTGATGACGAACCGAGCATACTTGAGTTGCTTCAATCGGCCCTTCCTGAGCTTGAAAACTGCAAAGTATCTGTCGCCGACTCCGCTGAAGCGGCTCTCATGAAAGTAAAAACGGCGGAAACTCCGTTCGATTGCTTGCTTGTAGATATTCAGATGCCCGAGACCAGTGGAATTGAATTGCTCAAGCAACTTCGCAAAATGCCAGAAAATCTGGACACGCCGGTGATTATGCTGACAGCGATGACAGACCACGGCCACATCGAGGAAGCCTTTTTAGCGGGTGCATTTGACTACATTACAAAGCCGTTTGATTTCTTTGAGCTGCGCAGCCGCATGAATGCAGCCCATCTTCTAATGATGGAGCGCATCAAAGCACAGTCTTCGTCGGCTTCAGTGGAAAATCTCCGCAAGGAATTGGATTTCAATAAGCAATTCAACTTTGAAGACCCACTGTCGATAGAAGGGTTGGACCGTTGTCTGCGATATGTCGAGTTCGACAACTATGTCAATCAATTATCGAGAGGGCGCCGCTTTGACTCTTGGGTGACGGCGGTCAAACTTCGAGGTGCGGAATACCATTTTGACATGAATGATTTCGGGTCGTTTCGACGTGTCATATCTGACATTGGCAATTGCCTTGAAAAGGCTTCGAAAAAATCCCAAGGAGTTTTCTCGTACCGTGGAAGCGGTGTTTTTCTCATGATCACTCATGGGTACGGCCACACAAACCAGTTACCGACCGAAGAAGTTCTTAACAGAAAACTGAGGATGGTCTTGAGCAGCCGTTGTGCATCGGCGCATCTAAAAACTGTGGTAGGTTCGCCGGTGTCCATGCGCTCATTCTCGAAATCAGGGGCGCTCAACGCCTTGAACCAAGCATGGGAAAAAGCAAACAGCCGAGACAAAGCGCTGGGAAAAGGCGCATCTCTAAGAACACCTATGCAATCACAAACCCCGCCAGTGGTTGAAGAAAAGGTAAAAGGTAGGTTGTTTGATAAGGTATTACGTGAGCTCTATGGCGAGAACACTTACCTTGATCGCAAGTAACCCAGATCCAATACCACTTTGCAAACGCCTGTAGGTTTGATGCCCTCTATCGGCTTATGAAACACTTTCGGTTTCCAGGATCAGAGGGCCACTGGTGCGCATGGTAAAGGTTAAAACCGGCTCTGGTAGCTGTGCCTTGCCCAAAGAAAAACTTACGCTTCGAAGTACCGAAGCCATCAAAACCATAATTTCTGTTTCCGCATACTGCGCGCCGATACAAATTCTGGGGCCGTCTCCGAATGGGATATACTGACCGCGAGGAAGCGAAGCGCCCAGGAACCGTTCAGGCCGATATTCGTTAGGAGCTTCCCAAAGTTTTTCGTTCCTGTGTAACGAGTAAACTGGGAAAAACAGTGCATCGCCCTTTTCGACCGTAACACCCTTGATTGTGACAGTCTCGGATGCATCCCTGGCAAAAAACGCGGCAGACGGGTAGAGGCGCAATGCTTCTTTGACGTGGGCACGAAGCAACGGCATCGCCTCAAGATCAGAAAACTCTACCAATCCTTCCGGTCGAATTGCCCGAATTTCCTCTCGTATTCCTTGCTGCATTTCCGGGTTTAGCGCCAACAGATAGTAGCCCCAAGCCAAGGCATTGGCCGAGGTTTCGTGACCCGCAACGACAAAGGTCAGCAGGTTATCAACGGTTGTTTCTTCGTCTTCGAAATCCGTCTTCAACGCGTCAATCATAAAATCAAGAAAATCGAGGGGTTCGTTCCGATTTTCGGATCGGCGCTGTTCAATAACTTGTCGCGCAAGATCACGCATCGTTGTCACCGGAGCCCTACTGCTCAGCCACTTCTTACGAGGCAACCACTTCGGCAAGCCCATCAAGTCAAACAAGGAAATATCAGAGATATATTTGAAGTACTTGATCAAACCCACGCGAATTTGTTCCGAACTAACTTCTTCGTTGCCGGAAAAAATCACGCGCGAAATGTTCGTCAAAGTCGATGCAGGCGCGACTTGAGCAACGTCAACGGGTCCTTCGTTTTCAGCCAACGACTCTGCAACTTCTGCACCGGTCTCTGCAAAATGTCGCGCGAGCACCGGCAAATTTCTGGCTGCAAAAAGGGGGGAATACCTACGTCTTTGTTGGCGCCATTTTTCGCCTTCGGACAGGATCAAACCGTTTCCGACGGCCGAGCCGATAATATCTTTTGTGAACTTAGCCTTCGGGAAAGTGCGCCCCTGCCCGACCAACAATTCCGTGATCATTTCGGGATCACAAAAGTAATGTATGTTTAACGGGCCGCGAACATACGTTTCGCGAAGTGTTTCTGCCGGAATTACCTCTAACATATTCCGACCCGCCGACCTTGCAAATTGCAGCAAAGTCACAGGTTTTTCCGCAAGTTTCGCCGCAACCGGAGTGACGTCGAACTGCTTCATTTTCGTCATTCCAAACGCGGTCAAAACGCGGTTCCTTCAAGTGCCACAGCCTGCCTACATTTCAATCTAGGTGGGAGAACATCATATTAGCAATGAAATCATAGACTTTTGGCGCCAATGTAGGCAGTTGCGCAACAATAAACCTCCTCACCTCCATGGCTGCTACCGGTGAAAGCGGAACAATTAGGGCTAATCTTCGAAATTATTGCCAAACTGTGAACCCAATTCCGACCAACTACGTCCTCATTGTTCCGTAATAACGGTTCGAAGGAAGCGTAAGATGAAGACTTTGGGATGACGGCCAGCGATCCAGTGCAGCCGGACCGGTCCACCGGTGAACCGGAAAACCGGCTTCTGCAGAACATCAAGGATTACACTGCCATGAGCTTTGCGCTTTTATGGCAGCGACAAGCTATTTTCTTGGCGACAACCATACTGACCGGGTTCTTTTTCGATCCAATCAAGGCGTTGTTGTTCTACGGAACGATACTCATCTGCGAAGCTCAAGACTTGATGCTGGCCAGGCGTGTACCACGCCTCAGGCCGGACCAGCACAAAGCAATTGCGATGATGGTCGCTTGGATTCTGCTGAACACTATCCTCAGCTCAATTGCAATCTGCTTATACACAATTTCGGTGGCATTCTCACAGCCGACCGGGGGGCACTTTACCCCATTGTTCTTCTTGTTCGCCGCAGCATTGTTCGCCGCTATGAACAACCATCAGTTCGTGTGGGCGATGATTGTTCGCCTGACGATGTATGGTGTTTCGTTCATGGTGATAGTCGTCAAGGACATTTGGGTCGAACGTCCCGACCTTTCGTCCGATCTGTGGTTACAATTTTTTACAGTCGTTTTTGTGATGTACTTCTTGATCGACTGTTCATTGGTATTCCTAAAGCTTTACCGAAAAAATCTTGAACAACTCGAAAAACTAAAAGCAGAACACGAAAGAACCAAAGCCGCTTATATTGCTAAATCTCAGTTCATCTCGACAGTCAGTCATGAACTGCGCACACCATTAACCTCAATCAAAGGGTCGCTGGATTTGATCAATACCGGTGCTTTGGGTGATATTCCTGAACCGATGCAAAACATTATTCACCTTGCAAGTAAGAACAGTGAACGCTTGGCTTCCTTGATTAACGACGTGCTCGACATTCAAAAGATGGAGGCCGGTGAAATGAGGTATCAAGAGGAAAAAATTGACGTTCACGAGCTGGTGCGAGAAGCGATTTCACACAATTTGGGCTACGTCAGCGCGCACAATGTTGAAATTGTTCAAGACATGCAAAGCAATGAAAACGTATACATCAGGGGCGACGCATCGCGACTTCTTCAAGTGCTAGCGAACATGATTTCCAACGCGGCTAAGTTTTCGTTTGACGGTGGCGAGGTTATCGTTGGCTGTAGGAAACGAGGAAAGCAGGTGCGTATATTTGTCAAAGATCAGGGCGTCGGCATTCCCAAAGGTTGCCGAGATAAGGTTTTTGATCGCTTCTCCCAAATTGACTCCTCTGATGAACGCCATGCTGGGGGAACCGGGCTTGGAATGCATATTTCCAAAGAAATCGTCGAGCACTTTGGTGGTAATATTGATTACCAAAGTGTGCTCGGCAAAGGCACAGTGTTCTTTATTGAATTACCCATCTTGGCAAGCAAATCGACTGGGTCAAATGTCCGTGCAAGTTCGTTGAAAGCCGACGCAGTGTTACCGAGGCCAAAGGCGGCCAACTAGTCTAAGCTAACAGGAGCTTGCCAAGAAGCTTGCAGTCAGTGATGCCTTTCGAACGCAAGCTCTTGGTCAAGTCGTACGTAAAAACTGGGCTACGTGCTTTTCGGCAGAGCACCTCCAAGCGCGCATTGCCTCAGGTTTTCCTTAGGTTTGATTTCACGGGCAAGCTGATTGACCAGCGTACATGCCAAGGCCTGCACCTGCTGCTGTTGCGAGGTCCTTACCAGTACCACCACCGAAGCGGTTGCCAATGACACCACCAAGGGCAGCGCCACCTATAATACCTGCGGCACATCGCGCATCAGACTGCGCCTGCGCTTGAGTCGCGGTTGTTGGTGCTCCACATGCGGCCAAAAGCAATGATCCGCCAAGTAGGCAAGCTATTGTCACTTTCTTCATATCGGCTTCCTTTTCTGGACAGAACATTCCCGCCTCTAGTTTCCAATCATGTAGGATCGGCAACCCCGTACTCCAAGTATTGGCCATTCTCTTTCTTTTAATCGTCCAATGGTCTTGGTTGCGGTTGATCACGTACCAGACGCTAAACTTGGAAGGGCAAGACACGCGTGTTGCTACCGCTTTAGGCTTAACCTCAATTTCTGGCAGCATCACTCAGAAGGCGGTGACGCGCCCAAAGCAAACGCTTCGGCAAGTCTTGGAAACACGAAATGACCACTGCAGCCAGTTGATCGCGTAGAAGCAAATGAAGTGGCAAACTCAATTAAATACTAGATCAATCCTGTTCCATGATCTTAGCCAGAGGTCGGTTGCTGTCCTAAGACCCGTTCTCTTAGTCGCTCTAAGACAACATACAATACCGGCACCAGCACGAGGCTTAAAAGAGTTGCCACCAGCATGCCCCCAAACACGGCGGTTCCAAGCGAACGGCGCGCCGCAGAGCCCGCACCGCTTGCAATAACAAGTGGTACGACACCCAAAATAAAGGCGAATGCAGTCATTAACAGAGGCCTTATTCGAATACGCGCGGCCTCCATCGCCGATTCTTCGATCGATAGGCCTTCTTGACGCCTTCGCCGGGCAAATTCCACAATTAGGATGGCGCCTTTGCTGGCAAGACCGATCAGCATGACAAGTCCTATCTGGCAATAGATGTTGTTATCGTAACCCCGCAGCCATTGCGCCACCAAGGCCCCAAAGATCGCAAGTGGAACCGCCAGCAATACCATCAGCGGCATGACAAAGCTTTCGTACTGGGCAGCCAGAAACAAAAACGCAAAGACAACCGCCAGCGCGAAAAGGATCGGCGCCACATTCCCGGCCTTGATTTCCTGATAGGCATTGCCTGTCCACTCGAACGTGTAGCCCCTTGGAAGTGTTTCTTTTGCTAGTGCGTCCATTGCAGCGATTGCCTGGCTGGAACTATGCCCCTGACCTGCCGCGCCACTGATGCTGGTCGAGCGGAACAAGTTGTAGTGATTGATGGTTCGCGCACCAATTTGGGGCTGCAACTTCACCAAAGCGCTCAGTGAAACCATACTGCCTTGGTCATTTCGTACATAAATCCGCCCGATGTCTTCTTCGGCCTGTCTGGCATCTACATCGGCCTGTAAATAGACTTTATAAACCCGCCCGTACACATTGAAATCATTAACATAAACACCGCCTAAAAAGGTCTGAAGCGCGTCGAAAACATCGCCGATCGAAATACCCTCTGTCAGCGCCTTGGTGCGGTCGAGTTCGATGTGCAATTGCGGTGTGCTCGCGGAAAATGGGCTGTAGAGGCCAGATAGCTCTGGCCGGGCATTTCCAGCCGTAACCATTTCTCGGGTTAGCTGTTCTAGATCCTGAAGCGAACCGCCAGTCGTATCCTGCAACTCGAATTGGAACCCTCCGGTCGGCGAAAGGCCAAAAATAGGTGGCGGATTGAATGTGGTGAGTATCCCGCCTGGAAGCTCGTCGAATTGTGCCTGCGCTTGAGCGATAAGGGCAGTAACACTTTCACCAGAGCTTTTCCTTTGATCCCAAGGTTCAAGTACAGCGAACAGGTTGCCCTGATTAGGGGCTGACGTGTTGGTTAAAATGCTGAAGCCGGTGAAAGTGATTACGCCTTTTACGCCCGGCAGATCATGTAAAATTTCATAAGCCTCGTCGACGACCTTTTGGGTCTGACCAAGCGCTGTGCCTTCTGGGGTTTCCAAGCTAATGATGAAATAGCCTTGATCTTCGTTCGGAATGAAACCCGCTGGCACGACCGTAAACATGTAAACAGTTCCAGCCAATAATGCCGCGAAACCCAAGGCCACAGGTTGCCAGACCCGGATGAACCAGCCAACAACCGCTTCATAGCGCCGCGTGAACCACGCGAACCCCTTATCGAATTTCTGGATAATCTTGGCTTTTGGTCGCGCTCCGCCTAACAGCAAACCACACAAGGCTGGGCTGAGCGTCAGGGCGTTGATCGCTGAAATCGCAACGGCCGAAGCAATTGTCAGCGCGAATTGCTGGTAAAGCTTCCCTGTCAAGCCCGGCATCAATGCGACAGGTATGAAAACCGCCATGAGAACCAGCGATGTGGCTACAATTGGACTGGTAACTTCATCCATGGCGCGGCGGGCCGCTTCTTTTGCGTCAGTTTCACCGTTCTCGATGTGCCTCGATACGTTTTCAACCACGACGATTGCGTCATCGACAACCAGACCAACCGCCAGCACGAGGCCGAACAACGTCAGAAGGTTAATTGAAAACCCAAGAGCCAACATCAAAGCAAAAGTGCCAATCAAACAGACCGGAATCGTAATCACCGGAATAAGCGCCGCTCGCAGGTTCGGCAGGAAAATGACGATGACGAACACAACAAGCAGGATTGCTTGGCCAAGCGTTAAAAGGACATCTCGAATTGCTTCGCGATCAAAATTCGTCGTGTCATAGATAACCGTATATTCCAAACCGTCAGGGAAATCCTGAGACAGTTCTGCCATGGTCTCGCGCACCTGCGATGCCAATTGCAGGGCGTTCGCACCTGGCAGCTGCATTATCCCTAGGCCCACCGTTGGACCGCTATTCAGAGTGGAACTGAACGAATAGTCTTCGGCGCCCAACTCTACGCGCGCCACGTCCTTTAGCCTTATTACTGCACTATCTTCACCAATTCCCAGAACGATGTTTTCGAACTCTTCTTTGCTTTGAAGACGTCCCTTTGCAGTCAGGGTAAGTTGGAATTTCTGGTTGTCTCCGATTGGTGGGGCGCCCAAGGCACCTGCCGCAACCTGCTGGTTTTGCTCGGTGATCGCATCATAGACGTCAGACGTGGTCAGGCCGAGGCTCGCCATTTTTTCGGGATCAAGCCATATCCGCATGGCATAAACCCGTTCTCCCCAAACCATGACGGTGCCGACGCCTGCAATACGTTTGAGCCGATCCGTGATGTGGATGTCCGCGTAGTTTGAAATGAACAACTCATCGAACGTGCCGTCTGGTGAAATAAGGTTGACCCCCATAATCAGGTCAACGGACTCTTTCGTGACTGTCACACCCGACGCCACAACTTCATCCGGAAGCTGGGCCATTGCTGTGGACACCCTGTTTTGCGTGTCCACGGCGGCAATACTGAGATCGTAACCTTCTTCGAAAGTGATGGTTATGTTCGAGGTACCGTCATTCGAACTGGTCGACGCCATGTAAACCATACCCTGAACGCCGTTTATCTGCTCCTCTAAGGGGATGGTTACCGCTTCTTCTACAACTTCGGCGCTGCCGCCGGTATACGTCGCGCTGACGACAACTGTCGGGGGTACAACTTCGGGAAACTCACCGACGGGAAGCAAGGGTATTGAAATCAACCCTGCGATCACGATGACTAGCGCGATGACCGAAGCGAAGACGGGCCTGAAAATGAAAAACCGGCTCAGCATTTAGCCATCAGCCTTATCAGCACCCGCCCCGGAGGAAGGCTTTGTGACATCAACAGGCATGCCAGATCGGACGCGCTGTTGACCCTGTACAATCACGGTTTCACTGTCCTTGAGCCCTTTGGATACGATACGGCGACCTTCATAGTTCCGGCCCACGGTTACCCGGCGCCTCTCGGCTTTGCTGTCTTTATCGACGACAAAAACAAAGAACCCGGCTTGATCTTGGGCAACAGCTTCGGAAGGAACAGTTATTTGCCCTGACTGCTTGGTCAGTTGGATGTTCACTTTTGCATACTGACCAGGACGCAGAGTTTTTTCAGGGTTGGGAAACACAGCCCGCACAGCAATTGTACCAGTATTGGGATCAATCCCCGGGTCAGAAAAGTCGAGAGCGCCCGAGTGTGGGTGCACGCTTCCGTCAACAAGCGTTATCGCCACCTTCAGGTCCGGGTTTGTCGATCTGTATTTTTCCAGTTCCAGAAATTGCGTTTCACTTGGGCTTACATAGATGAACAGCGGGTCCAATTGGACCAGTTCAGTCAAAACAGTATCATTTGCTGAGACGACATTGCCTACATCTTGAAAAACGCGTCCGACGCGCCCGGTAATCGGGGCAGATACAGTTGTGTAATCTACGTTGACCTGTGCCGAGTCTACTGCGCCTTGACTACTGTCAAAATCACCTTTCGCTTGGGCAGCGTCGGTGGTCGACCTGTCCAATTGCTCTTGCGCGACTGTACCGTCGCTCGCCAGTGCGGAAAAACGTTCCCTTTCCCTGACAGCAAACTCAAATCCGGCCTGATTTTTGTCTAGCTCGCCCTTGAGACGATTGAGTTCAGTTACATAGGGGCGCTGATCAATCACAAACAGGGTATCTCCTTTGACGATGTCGGCACCTTCTATGAATGAACGAGACTCGACGTGACCATCGACCCGCGACCGAACAGATACTGTGTTGGGCGACTCGGTACGCCCAGTCAGTTCAAGAAATAGCGGCACCTCTTCCGTCGTCGCTTGGGCGACGACAACTTTAGGTGCCATGGTTGATGCCTCTTTCGTGTTTTCCTCGAAACAGCCGGCAACAAAAGTTAAGGCGCACAGCGGCAGTAGATGGCGAACTGTCCGGATTTTACCCGTTTTCCAGCAGTGTAACTGCAATGAAACCTCCCAAACAAAACACCATAAACTTAGGGTAGGTTATTTTGCCCAAGGTGTAATCCACAACAGTTTTGTGCACTCGCTTGGTTTTGGAGCTTGCTGTTGGGAAACGACCGGGGACTGCCAGAGCGCTCGTGATTAGCTATTTTGCGTCCATTTGTGGCTAATGCCGGTACGAATTGATCGAATTATTGATCTAATAGAAAACCCAAGTTGCGCAACAAGCACAGGTCGTTATCCTGAGGCGGTGTGGTTAAAAAGGGTTGGTTTGGGATGGCACCATCTCGGTTGAACAAGGGGCTGTTGCTTTGCGTACTTTTCGCAATGCTTCCCGGTTGTGACAGCAAGGCAGAAAATCAAGACACAGCATCTGAGGCAACTGAAACCGATCCGGCTAACAAGTCTTCTTTATTCACAGCAAACGGAATTGATCCAAACACCTACGCTGGTCGCTTCCAGATCAAATTGGATAAGGAAGTGCCTGTGCGTGACATACCTGTACCCTTTACGGTTTATGGCGGCCTTGAAGAATCCAGTCCAACCCGCTTGCGCCTAAAGGCCTTCGTGGATTTGCGCGGATTGCAGGAAAAGGCACCTCAGATACTGACAGGGCCACTTGAAGAAACGTGCAAACGTCAGATTTACCTTGAGATCCGCGATGTCACAGCCAAAGGTGAAACTGTACAGATCGAAGGTTCTACCCGTGCGCGCTTTACCACCTGCAACAGGCGCGAAGAACCGGGCATTCGTTACTTTGGCGCCACGGTAGATGCGGTTGCGGTCGCAAAGGCAGAGGTCAAGGGCCAATGCCTTACATTCAGTATCGAAGGCGTCGATCTTCATCCGCGTGGATTCATCGGAGCAGTCACAAACCTATTTGGCCTGACCGAACGCATCAACAACGCCGTTCTGGAAAAAGGCGGAGAGTTTTTGGCAGCCCATCCGGTCTGTCCGCCCTTGCCCCAAGAATTTTCTGTCCTCGAGCCGAATTACGAGTCCGGCGGCACTCGTGAAATTGCGCCCGGAGGAATGGGAGCAGCCATCGTTGGGTCGGCTGATGTCAGCGCAGAAACAATCGTCAAAGTCCTTGGAGGGCTTAAAGAGCTTGGTGTATTGGAGTTTGCTGAATGAGACTTTGGTTTTTGATCCCGGTCTTAGTGGCGGCGGTTCTGACCGCAAAAGCGCCCAGCGCACAACAAGTCAACTTTGTCATCGACGCTAAACTGCCCGTGCGTGATACGGAACTACCATATACGCTTGACCTGAACCTCACCGCGGTCGCCCCTACCCGGATCGGAGTGGGCGCGCTTCTTGATCTACGCGAAATACAAAGAAAAGCGCCAGAACGGTTGGCTGACAATGCCATTGTTGATAATTGCGGCCTGCAAGTCCGACTTGATGATCTGAATCTAGAGTCCAAAAGCGACACAATTGGTTTGGACGGCGATGTGACAATTACTATCTTCGAATGCAGCCGAACTGATGAAAGCAACTTTCAACGGGGTGAAGAAAAGAGAGCCATCTTGGCAAACATGTCCACCAAAGCAACGGTCGAATTGCGTGACAATTGCGCTTATTTCAAACTCATCGATCTTACACTTTCAGCACCCGAGGAACAGCGCGAGCAGCTCTTGGAGGACGACACTCTCGAATCCGTAAAAGAACTTATGCTGAGCGCCGTAGACCTTGTGCTCAACGAAACCCCGCTGTGTCCCGAACTACCAGCAGAGCTTGCGTCACTTGACCCCGTTTATAACGAAGGTGGCCCAAGAGAAATCGGAGAGGGTGGACTGGGTGTATTTCTAGACGGATCTGTAGACGTCAGCCCTTCGACGATATTAGACATTCTGACAGTTCTTCAACAGCAAGAGCTCATTCCCGGTCGCCCTTAAACACAAAGCCTTCGAAACCTTAATTGCCTAACCAGGTTGTTTAACGCGGACTATGCCGAGGCTAAGTCACACGTTTCCAACTTTTATGCCTACCCGTGAACGAAGTTAATGGCCTGCGGTCCAACTATCGCACCAAAGCCGTTACAAAATTTGCATTCCGATACTGCACATGAAATCGACACGGCATCAGTTTCACCTGTCGCACCATTTACTTCGGCAGCATGAAGAACTCTTCTAATGTAATTTTGCCGTCTACGACCGAATAAATAGCGATCTCACGCAGTGTCATGCGCCGACCCGTAGCCTTCTGCGTCACCTCAGCCTTAAATCGTACCCCGAAGCGGTTTGGGGGATGGACATATGGTCCATCTACAACAAGCTCGTTGATTTCGTGCGCGTCCGACCAATCCTCTCTTTTCCCTTTGATACCATCCCTACCCTTAGTGATACGGAAATGGCGGACCGGAGGCACAACAGCTTCAATCGACTGTGCGTTTTCGGCATACATTTCATCGACACTCGCAATGCCCCTACGGTTTCGCATTGCCGTTACGAATGTTCTTCCAATCTCAACTAAATCTTCCATGATTGACCTCGCTTTGCGGCCAACCATAACACTTCTTGCACTTGGCAATCTTGACTAGGATCAATTGAAGGTTTCGGCTTTCAGTCAACCCGCAGAACGTCGCCTGACCACTTCAATCAAGAAAAAAAAGATTTGCGGATAAATCCGCAAATCTTGGTCTCGGGTTTCAAGCCGTTCAGAGCAACACCTGAACCGCCTACCCCGCAAATTGCTGCGTGACGATTTCACCAAACTTGTCAAAAAACTTGGCCGAGAGTTTTTTCGCGGTCCCCGCAATCAATCGGCTTCCCAACTGAGCTATTTTCCCACCAATTTCGACTTTGGCTGTATATGAAAGAACTGTTTCGTCGCCTTCCGCTGACAGGGAAACATCTGCGCCCCCCTTGGCAAATCCCGCAGCACCACCTTTTCCCTCACCGCTCAACGAAAACGCATCTGGCGCGTTGGAATTGTCTAATGTCACCTCTCCGCTAAAGCGCGCTTTGACCGGGCCGACTTTCAGCACAACCTTGGCTTCAAGATGCTCGGGCGAATGCTGGATCAATTCCTCACATCCCGGGATACACTCGCGCAGCACATCCGGATCATTGAGCGCGCGATATACTACATCTCGCGGGGCGGAGATTCGGATTTCGTCACTTAGTTCCATTTGAGAGTCCTTTTCTCAACAACACCTTGGAAATACACGAAGCGCAGTCTCAGCCGCTTCTTCCGAGGTCGGTTCTGGTCGTGCGGCCTTGAAAGGCTTAAACCATTTACGCCATCTTTTCATCATGCGATGTCTCCTCGGATTTATCTGAATTCCGCCAAAGCACGATCTCGGCAAGAATCGACAGCGCGATTTCGTGCGGATCGATTGCGTGGATGTCCAAACCGGCCGGTGACTTGAGCCGCTTGGTTTGTTCAGCGTCCATTCCTTGCGCTTCAAGCCTTTCGCACAACACCTTTGCTTTGCGACGACTTGCCACCATGGAAACTCGGCGTGCTGGTGTCTCCAAAGCAGATTTCAACGCAGCACCGTCACCCTTCCCCTGCGAGGCGACCACGGCGAAATCGCGCGGCTCGACGTCCAATGCACCCAAATCGTCAGGGTCAAATCCAATAAAATCCCCGGCGAATTCCGAACCTTCAGGCAAGCAAACACGTAAACCTGCAAGGGCCGCATGAGACGCAAGAGCATGTGCTATCGGAGAATCGCCAAAAATGATCAGGCGGGGAACATGTTGGTAGGGCTCGATCAACAAATCCACTGTGCCGCCCGATGGGCATCCGCTTTTGAAGGTCTGAACACCGTCGGGGTCTGTCATGGAAACTACCTTATCCGAAGGTTTCACACGGATCATTTTTGGTGAACCAGACGCGAGCGCCTCTTTTGCGGATTTGCGAACGGCACTCTGCACGCATGCTCCACCCAGATGACCAATTATTCGCCCTTCCTGAGTGATAGCAGCTTTGCCGCCAGCTTTGGCTGAGGTCGCATCGGCTGTGCGAAGAACCGTTGCTACGCAGAAGGCGCTACCGTTTTTGCGCAACTCCTCAATCGTGTCGAAAATATCGAAACCTGCCATGGCCGTGTCCTTTCACAGTTTTCGGAATTCGGTTTCTAGCGCAGCCAACGCTTCGAGCGTATTGGCGGGCAAATGAGCATCAAGAAAAGGCTCTGCTACCTGCATCGCGGCTGCGATAGGTTGGTAGTCCTTCCACCCTTTGAGCGGGTTAAGCCAAACGATCCGACGAGCCTTACGCCGGATCCTTGCCAGAACGTCCCCAAGGGCCTGAGGCGGAGAGCTGCAATAGCCATCCGAAAGGATCAGTACGATTGTGCGCCCGTTCAAAGCCCTGGCACCGTATCCGTTCACAAAACGCTCAAGGTTACCCGAAATGTCAGTGCCGCCGCCAAATCCTTCGGCCATAAGTGACAGTCGCCCAGCAGCACGAAGCGAGTCATGATCGCTCAAGGCTTCGGTTACGCGCATCAAGCGTGTGTGGAACAAATACGCATCTGCTTCGGCCCCGCTGCCGATAAGACCCTTAAGAAAGGCCAGAAAGACGCGCGAATAAACTGTCATGGAACCACTGACGTCGCACAAAGCCACAATCCGCATTGGACGAGGCGGACGGGCACGAAAATAGATATCCATTGGCTCACCGCCTCGGGCGAGGCTGGCGCGTTGTATACGGCGCATATCTAAAGCTGAACCTCGCAGCGCTTGCTTTCGTCTGCGCGAGCGGCGGTCGCGAATAGCTTTCGCTAGTTGAGTTGCGGTTCGTTCAGCCTGTCTCAGCGCTTCGTCATCCATTAGTTCGCGCAAGTCCCGCCGCGACAGGTTGACCGTACGAGTTGCTATCAACTGCCCGTCTTTCCCCTCGGCTTCCCCGTCGCTCGTATCAGGTGAGACGTCTTGATCCGTTTCAGAACCAGCCTCTTGGGGTTCCGCGTTTTGCTGCTGCCAGATCACAGGCTTGGCGGACTGCACTCGCACATACGAGGTCTGGGCGCTTCCGGCACGCTGCTTCCCCGCGTTGAACCAAAAAGCGTCGAATAACTCGTCAAACCGGCGCCAATCGTCAGCATCCCCTGCCAAAAGGACACACAAGGCCTGCCGGGCCCGCTCGACATCTGTGGCTTCGGTTGCTGCCAAGGCGGCCATGGCGTCCGCAGTTTCCCCGGGCCCGACACGCAGACCATTCATGCGCAAATGTGCGATGAAGCCAGACATGCGATCAGCCAATCCGGCGGCGCGCGAAGGAAACCGAGTGACTTGCATCGCTAAGCCACCTTTCCAATCAACCGGTCCATCACCTCGGATGGCACAGCATCGTAGTCGGCAGCGGTTTTCAAAAGGCACACAAGCGTCGCCTGTACTTCCTCGCGAGATTGCGCCATGTCGTTGACTCCAAGCCCCGATAACGCAGCCGCCCAATCCAACATTTCGGCGATACCCGGCGTTTTTTCCAAGTCTTCCTTTCGTAACGCTTGCACAACATCAATGATCTGTCGGGCAAGAAGACCTTCGATCTCTGGCATACGAGACTTCAAAATGGCTACTTCCGTATCTCTCGAAGGATAGTCTAGGAAACTGTACAAACACCTGCGGCGCAACGCGTCTGATAGATCACGGGTCCCGTTTGCAGTCAGCAACACGACGGGCTTGGATCGCGCTTTGATCGTTCCAAGTTCAGGGATAGTGATTTGAAAGTCGGACAGTATTTCAAGAAGATAAGCCTCAAACTCCTCATCTGCCCTATCAATCTCATCAATCAGAAGAACCGGCGGTTCTGCTTGGCTGATTGCTTCAAGCAACGGTCGTTTCAGCAGGTAGTCGTCAGTGAACAGCTGCGCTTCGCTTGTACCGCCCTGCGCCTCGCTGGCTCGTATCGCCAGCAGCTGTCGCTGGTAATTCCACTCATAGATCGCGTGACTGGCGTCCAGGCCTTCGTAACACTGCAAACGGATCAAGCGCGCGTCATGCTGAGCTGCAAGCGCTTTGGCCACTTCAGTCTTGCCAACGCCAGCCGGACCTTCCAGCAGCAATGGGCGACCCAGTGTTTGCGCCAGATGCAACGCCATAGCCAGGCGGTCATCGGCGACATACCCTACCCGCGCAAGGCCCTGCTGAATTTCTTGCAAGCTCATGCTATTCTCCCGGATTGCCGCCGCGCCGATTGCCAGCGCGACGGCTTTTCCTCTTAGCCATGCATTCCCAGACCGTTGGCGATCTTCCAGATGCGCCAGTGGTCATGCGGCATATGGCTTTGTACAAGACCAAATGGGCGAAATGCGTCGTGTACCGCGTTCGAGAAACAAGGCACGCCGCCGACATTGGGGCTTTCACCCACACCCTTGGCGCCGATTGGGTGATGCGGAGACGGTGTCACCGTGTAGTCAGTGATATAATTCGGCGTCTCCCACGCGGTCGGCAGGAAGAAATCCATTAGCGTGCCGGTCTTTACATTGCCCATCTCATCATAAGCAATTTCCTGACCCATTGCGATCGCCAATGCCTCGGTCACGCCACCATGTACCTGCCCGTCGATGATCATCGGGTTGATCCGGGTACCACAATCATCAAGCGCATAGAACTTCCGGATGTCCCATTCGCCGGTATCAACGTCGATTTCCATGACACAGATATAGGCCCCGAACGGGTAAGTCATGTTCGGCGGGTCGTAGTAGCTGACAGCTTCTAGGCCGGGCTCTAGCCCTGGGATCGCTTGGTTGTAGGCGGCAAAAGCGATTTCCTTCATGGTCTTGAACCGTTCGGGCGCGCCTTTAACGGCGAACCGGTCGACGTCCCATTCGACGTCGTCGTCATGGACTTCCAGCAAGTACGCCGCAATCATCTGCGCTTTGGCGCGGATTTTGCGCGCGGCCATTGCCGTCGCCGCACCGGCAACTGGAGTAGACCGAGAACCGTAGGTCCCGAGACCGTATGGAGCAGTGTCGGTGTCGCCTTCCTCCAGCGTGATGTCATCCGCTGGCAGACCGATTTCACTGGCGATGATCTGAGCAAAGGTCGTGGCATGGCCTTGACCCTGACTGATTGTTCCCAACCGAGCGATGGCGGAACCGGTCGGATGTATGCGGATTTCGCAGCTATCGAACATACCCAGACCGAGGATATCGCAGTTCTTCACCGGTCCTGCACCCACGATTTCGGTGAAATGCGTCAAGCCAATCCCCAGCAATTTGCGAGTCTTGCCGGCTTTGAAATCCTCTACCCGCTGCGCCTGTTCGGCCCGCAGACCTTCATAGTCGACAGCTTTCAGCGCCTTGTCCCAAGCGGTGTGGTAATCGCCCGAGTCATATTCCCATCCCAGCGCGGACTGATAGGGGAACTGATCGGCCTTGATGAAGTTGATCCGGCGTAGCTCGGCTGCGTCCATGTTCAGCTTTATGGCCAGAACCTCTATCATCCGTTCGATGAAGTAAGCCGCCTCTGTCACTCGGAACGAGCAACGATAGGCCACCCCACCCGGTGCCTTGTTGGTGTAGACACCATCCACTGCCAGATAGGCGGTCGGGATATCGTACGACCCCGTGCAGATGTTCATGAAACCGGCCGGGAACTTGGTCGGGTCGGCACATGCGTCAAATCCACCATGATCCGCTGTGGTGTGGCACCAGAGACCAGTGATCTTGCCATCCTTGGTTGCGGCGATCTTGCCCTGCATCCAGTAGTCGCGGGCAAAGGCAGTGGACATCAGGTTTTCCATCCGGTTCTCGACCCACTTCACCGGCTGGCCGGTGACAATCGAGGCGACGACCGAGCAGACATAGCCCGCATAGGCGCCGACCTTGTTTCCGAAGCCACCACCGATATCAGGGCTGATCACCCGGATATTGTGCTCGGCCAGACCCGAAATCAGCGACACAACAGTCCTGATGGCGTGGGGGGCCTGGAACGTGCCATACAGCGTCAACTTGCCGGTCACCTTATCCATCGAGGCAACACAGCCGCACGTCTCCAGCGGGCACGGGTGAGTCCGATGGTAATAAACCATCTCTTCGGCCACGACATCGGCCTCACTCAGAACTGCTTCGGTGGCGTCCTTGTCGCCCTGTTCCCACGTGAATATGTGGTTGTGATGCTTGCGCGGGCCATGGGCACCCTCGGTCTGACCCGCAAGGTCTTCACGCAGGACAACATCCGATTTCAGCGCCTCGAACGGGTCGGTCAGGACGGGAAGTTCTTCGTACTCGACCTCGACCAGCTCTGCCGCATCTGCTGCGATGTATCGATTTTCGGCGACGACATAAGCGACTTCCTGGCCCTGAAACAAAACCTTGCCGTCGGCCAGCACCATTTGCTTGTCACCGGCCAGCGTCGGCATCCAGTGCAGGCCCAGCGGCGCCAGATCCTCGGCAGTCAGTACGGCAACCACACCAGGCACGGCCATCGCGGCGTCTTTGTTCACACTGACAACGCGAGCGTGCGCGTAAGGCGAACGAACAAAGGCACCGAACAGCATCCCATCCAGTTTGATGTCATCGACATAGTTACCTTTGCCTTGGGTAAAACGCACATCCTCAACGCGTTTGCGCGAGCTGCCCATCCCTTTGAGATTGGCGGCGCGTTCTTCGGGGGTCATGGTTTGATCGTTCATTCCGCGGCCTCCTTCTGAGCGTTCAGCATGTCAGCCGAAGCCGAGATTGCTTTGACAATGTTCTGGTACCCTGTGCAGCGGCAGAGGTTGCCTGCCATGCCAAAGCGGATTTCCTCTTCTGTCGGGTTCGGGTTTTCCTGCAGCAGGCGATGCGCCCGGGTGATCATGCCCGGCGTGCAGAAGCCACATTGCAGCCCGTGATGTTCACGGAACATCTCTTGCAGGACGCCAAGGCTGCCATCATCATTGGTCAGGCCTTCGACGGTGGTGATATCGGCCCCGTTTACTTGCGCCACGAAAGTTGTGCAGGATTTGACGGACTTGCCGTCGATATCGACGGTGCAAGCGCCGCAGTGGCTGGTCTCGCATCCAATATGAGGACCAGTGATTTTAAGGTCTTCCCGCAAGAAGTGGATCAGCAGCGTGCGCGGCTCGGCCAGACCTTCGACCTCTTTGCCATTCACGGTGAGTTTGACGTGCATTTTCGGCATTGTTTCCTCCCCTCAACCCGCGCGGCTTTGCGCACGGTCGATGGCGCGGCGCAGCATCACGGCGGCCACATGTTTCTTGAATTCGACAGGGCCGCGGTTATCGGCCACAGGATCTATCGCATCGAGCATCGCAGCCACGCAGCCGTCCACATCCCCGCCTGCCAAGGCGGTGCTTGCGGTTTCGGACCAGATGGGCGTATCAGCCAGATTGGTCATTGCAACTGACGCTGTTCCATTGCCGACCATCACCGCAGCGGCGGCGGTGGCGTAATCCCCGATCTTACGCTTTTGCTTTTCATAGGCTTGCCCGACGCCCGAGCCCGGCACCGGGATCAAGATACGCGTCAGGATTTCCTCATCCTCGCGTGCGGTGAAATAAGCGGCCTCATAGAAATCGCGCGCGGCAACACTGCGAGAGCCATCGGGACCAGACAGTTCGAACGTAGCATTCAGGCACTGCATCAGCCCCGGCATGTCATTCCCCGGATCACCATTGGCCACGTTGCCACCAACAGTGCCCACGTAGCGTACTTGTGGGTCAGCGATTTGCAACGCTGCCTCACGGATCAACGGAACGGCCGAGGCCAAGCCATCGTGGGTGATCAATTCGTGCTGGGTCACCATCGCGCCCAGCGTCACGGTGTCAGAGCCAACCTCAATGCCTTTCAGTTCCTCGATAGCTTGAAGATCGACCAAGTGGCCCATCTCAGCCATGCGCAGCTTCATCATCGGGATCAAGCTGTGCCCACCCGCGATAACACGCGCCTCGTCTCCATGTTCCTGCAGAATGCCAATAGCCGAGGCGATATCGCCTGGCCGGTGATACTCAAAACCGGCTGGTATCATTTTTTTCCTCCCTGGGTCCGGACAAATTGCCTTGGGGGACCTGAAGTCAGAAAAAGATCGAAGAACGAAGGGTTCCAGCCAGCGCAAACAGGTCGCGCAGCTTGTTTCACGAAATGCGAATAAGCAGCACGAGTTGCGATTAAAGGCCTAAGGCGTCTCGGACATCATTCAGTCGGGATCGGCTGACTGGAACCTTGCTCAGCGCATCAACACCGTCAAAATAGCATGTGCCATTATCCTTGTGGCGCTCAAAGCTTGAAACATGTTTTGGGTTCAACAAGTAGCTACGGTGTGCGCGCAAAAAACCGTACGGTTTCAAGCGCGTTTCAGCCTCGGTGATCGACCAGGGGCAGAACAACTTCTCTGCTCCCATATAGAGAACGGTATAGTGCCCTTCGGCCCTGACGGCTGCGATGTCACTGGCCGCGCTAAAGAATGTTTGCCCCTCACGCTCGAAAGGAACGCCCGCCCGCATCTGTGCGGGCGCAGTATGTTCAGGTTCGGGGGTCGACGGTTCTTCTTCTCCCTGCGCCTCGACCCCAAGGAACGTCACCCCTGTCAGAAGGAATGCACCGCAGATCAGGAAAACAGCGACTGTGACACCCATAGCCAGTACTTGATTGTTCAACGCGGGCCCTGCCCCACTTGCGTTGTCACTCGCAACAAAATCGGTCAGCCCCGTTGCTACAAAATGCATGATAAACACTGCCAGTCCAAAACAGACTGTCCCAAAAAGGATATTGCGTTGGCTGCGTTTATCGTAGGCGACCCAGATTGCCAGAACTGACAACACTACGGACCCAAGCGTTGCGATCACCACATCCAGCGCATTGTAAACCGGACGACAAAGCTCCATCCCGGCCATTCCGACATAATGCATGACAACTATGCCTAGCCCCACGATCACGCCGGCAGCCACGATGGTCGAGAGGGTTCTGGGACGGAAATGCAAAATCAATAGCGCCAAACCCACCATAAGAATGGCGACCAGCGCCGAAATAAGGGTGACCAGTGCGTCGTAATAAAAAAGAATTGGCAGCTGCAGGCCCAGCATGGCGACAAAATGCATGGACCATATGCCCCCGCCCAAAATGACGGCAGCCAACGCAACAACGAATTTCCGCTTTTGGTTATCTAATTCAGACGCACCATGGGTTAGATGGAGACCTGTAAATCCAGCCATCAGCGCCACGGCCAATGACGCCGCCACAAGCCACGGGTTATACGTGTATTCTAACATTTAGATAAACGCGTCCTCCCCTGCGCGTGAATGACGTTACCAAACTGCGGTACACGGGACAATCTTCTCAGATTTGACGTGCCTTAGTGAATGATCCTTCGACCGTAATACCAAGCGCACATAGTTTTTAGCAGATCTGTGACACGGAAAATTCTTAGAAAGTCACCTCGGCAATCTTTATCCGTTCATTTAAAAATGCGCTTCGCGCTGGATAAGCTATGGCCGACCCCAAGAGTATTGCGCGCATTGCAATTAGATCTGTTTTCATTGGTGCTAAGTCCGTGCTTATCGGCAACAGTGGCGCGCTTCCTCAGCTTGGACGCATCCTGCCCAACACGAGGCCTGACCTGATTGAAGTGGTAAATAGCAATTTAACGAACGACGGCGAACGCTTGCAAATTAGGCATAAGCACGATTCAGCAAGTCGCTGTTTCGGTTTCGGATCGTAGGGCTTTGGTTCTCGATTTGAATGCCAAACAGCCCACCCCGTTCGGTTTACTTTGTAAGGATTGGTTCACTACACGTATGTGTAAGCCGATGTTCCCGGTTGCATTACAACCGAAAATTTTCCACCTAGCTGTTCAGACGGTTTGAATTCTGTTTGAACTAAGAAGAGTAAGTAGGGAGAGGTACATGAAAACGCGTTTTATGGCAGCAGCGGCTACGGCACTTTTTGCGACGGGCGCAATGGCAGATGTCAAAGTCGGTATGATCACAACTCTATCCGGCGGCGGAGCTGGTTTGGGAATAGACGTGCGCGATGGGTTTATGCTGGCGATTGAACAATCCGGCCGCGACGACATAGAAGTTGTGATCGAAGATGATCAGCGCAAGCCGGACATCGCCGTGCAACTTTCGGACAAAATGATTCAATCCGAGCGTGTTGATGTTATGACCGGGATCATCTGGTCTAACCTTGCCATGGCAGTTGTACCAGCTTCGGTTAACCAGAACGTGTTCTACCTTTCACCTAATGCCGGGCCTTCAGCTTTGGCTGGCAAAGGATGTCACCAAAATTACTTTAACGTTGCATGGCAGAACGACAATTTACACGAAGCTGCGGGTGCTTACGCCAATGATGCCGGGTACAAGAATACCTTTATTTTGGCACCAAACTATCCCGCTGGAACAGACGCCCTGACCGGCTTCAAACGTTTCTTCAAAGGCGATCTTGCCGGAGAGGTTTACACCCAACTTGGTCAGACAGACTACGCCGCCGAGATTGCCCAGATCAGGGCAAGTGATGCGGATAGCGTCTTTTTCTTTCTACCGGGCGGGATGGGTATTTCGTTCCTGAAACAATATGCGGACAGCGGTGTCGACCTGCCGGTTGTAGGTCCGGCTTTCAGCTTTGATCAGGGTATTTTGCAGGCTGTTGGGGATGCCGCGCTAGGCGTTGTGAACACATCGCAGTGGAACAAGGACATCGAAAACCCGACCAATGCGGCTTTTGTTGAGAGCTTTCAAGCAGAATACGGCCGCCTGCCGTCACTCTATGCAAGCCAAGGTTTTGACACTGCAAACTTGCTTTTGTCCGCATTAGAAAAGGCCGACCCGTCCGATGCAGACGCATTCCGTGAAGCGTTGCGCGCCGCTGACTTCGACAGCACGCGTGGAGATTTCGCATTTGGTTCGAACCACCACCCAGTGCAGACAATATACGCGCGCGAAGTCGTGAAAGAAGGCGACGTGTTTACCAACAAGATCATCGGGCCCGCTTTGGAAAGCCACTCGGACGCTTATGCGGCCGATTGCAAAATGTGATCTTCTTCTGCCTGCCTTCAATCCGAGGGCAGGCAGGTTACCGGAGTTTTCATGTCATCGATCCTACTATTCGAGCAGTTCTTAAACGGGCTGCAATTTGGCGTCATGCTCTTTTTGATGGCAGCCGGCCTTACGCTGATCTTTGGGGTAATGGGGTTGATCAATCTTGCCCATGGCTCACTCTACATGATCGGAGCATTTGCCGCAGCAGCTGTAGCAGGCGTCACCGGGTCATTCTTTTTGGGGCTCATTGCTGCGCTTACCTCTGCCGCATTGGCAGGGGCCATCATAGAAATCGCAGTCATTCGACGGCTCTATAACGCTCCGCATTTGGATCAGGTTCTGGCGACTTTCGCTCTGATCCTGATCTTTTCTGAGGGCACGCGATGGGTATTCGGGTCCTTCCCACTTTTTCTTGATATTCCCGAAGCCTTATCTGGCCCTGTGACGTTGCCCGGTGGGATAGAATACCCGCTGTATCGCCTGACCCTTATTCTAATCGGGATGGTGGTGGCTGGTGGGCTCTGGCTACTGATCGATCGTACACGCATTGGCATACAAATACGTGCTGGTGAAAACGATCGCGAAATGATTGCCGCGTTAGGCGTCGATATATCAAAGCTTTACACAATCGTTTTCGCGCTGGGTGCTGCGCTTGCCGGATTTGCAGGCGCATTGGTGGGTGCGATCCAATCTGTTCAGGTCGGTATGGGTGAGCCCGTCTTGATTCTGGCGTTTGTGGTTATCGTCATTGGAGGTATCGGATCTATCCAAGGGGCGTTTATTGGGGCGCTTCTGGTAGGCCTCACAGACACGCTTGGTGGCGTGCTCTTACCTGAACTGTTCAAAATGTTCATGGACACAGGAGCCGCACAAAAAAGCGGTTCTGCCATTGCATCCATGGGAATCTATATTCTGATGGGGCTTGTTCTGATCTGGCGCCCGACCGGCCTGTTCGGAGCACGCGCATGAAATTGAATGAATGGTATCTCAATGCCGTGGTGTTGATCGGGCTGCTGGCACTGCCGCTTTGGGCGCTTGCAACGGACGAACCGTTTACAATCACATTGGTGACAAGGGCGGTGATCCTTGCTCTGGCGGCGGTCGGACTGAACCTCATACTAGGGATCGGGGGTATGGTCAGCTTTGGCCACGCCGTTTTCTTTGGTATCGGCGGCTATACAATGGGCATTCTTGCCTACCATGCGCAAACCTACACATCATTGAATCTTGGTCTGTTCGAAACAAGCGGCACGAACTCAATGCCAGTAATTTGGGTATTTGCAATGATCCTTTCAGCGATCGTTGCGCTGTTCATCGGCCTTTTGTCGCTGCGTACCTCGGGCGTGTATTTCATCATGATCACATTGGCATTCGGTCAGATGTTTTTTTACTTCGCAATTTCGTGGGCGCAGTACGGCGGAGAGGATGGGATCTCAATTTACGTTCGTAACGAATTTCCGGGCCTCAACACGCTTGTTCCGATCCAGTTCTTTGGCGTCTGCTTCGTACTGTTGTGCACTACCCTATTTCTGTTTGCCCGAATTCAGTCTTCGCCGTTCGGGTTGGCCTTGAACGCGGCCCGTCAGACGAAATCAAGAGTTGAATCTGTTGGTGTGAATCCAACGAGCATCAAACTATTGGCGTTCGTCGTCTCAGGGGCGGTCACTGGGTTGGCGGGCGCGTTGTTTGCCGACCTAAACCGCTTCGTTTCTCCGACTATGTTCAGCTGGCAATTGTCTGGTGAACTCATCGTGTTGATCGTTATAGGCGGTGTCGGACGTTTGATGGGACCGGTGATAGGCGCATGTGTGTTTGTAGCGCTGGAACATTTTCTTGGTGAATTTACGGACTATTGGCATGTGTTTCTCGGGATTATCCTTTTGTGCGTCGTTTTGTTTGGCCGAGGCGGCCTTATCGGATTGATCACCGGTAAGGAGGGGGCGCATGTCTGACCCGGTACTGGCAACCTTCGGGCTCAACAAAAGTTTTGGGGCTTTGAATGCCACACGCGACGTATCTATTGATCTTAAACCCAGAGAAATCCACGCTATCATAGGGCCGAATGGTGCAGGAAAATCTACTCTGATCAAGCAGATATGCGGCGAAATTCACCCGGACAGCGGACACGTCACACTGGACGGTAAAGACGTATCCAATTTATCCACGTTTGCACGTGCTCGTGCCGGGTTAGGACGGACATTTCAGATTTCCGACCTGTGCATGGAAGACACTGTATTGGAAAACGCGGTACTTGGCAGCCTGGCCAAAGAAGGCTCAGCTTGGCGGTTTTGGAACAGCGCCTTAAAAACAAAAGCCCTTCGCGACCGAGCAGAGCAAGCCTTGGAGCGCGTCGGCCTGATCGACGAAGCCGACAAGCGTTGTGCCAATCTCAGTCACGGGCAGCGCCGCCAATTGGAAGTCGCCGTTGCGCTTACACTTTCACCTAGGGTTTTCGTCATGGATGAACCGATGGCTGGACTTGGGGCCGAAGGTTCTAGGCGCATGACTTCATTTCTGGACGGGTTACGAGAAGAGGCCCCTATTTTACTGGTGGAACACGACATGGATGCCGTTTTTGCGTTGGCGGACCGGATCACCGTTTTGGTCTATGGCAAAGTCATCGCAACTGGGTCGTCGGACGAGATACGCCGTAGTCAAAACGTTCGCGAAGCCTACTTGGGGGACATGGAATGAGTTTTTTGACCGTCCAAAACCTCACTGCCTCATATGGGGTGAGTCAGGCTCTTTTTGGAGTCGATCTGACCGTTGCGGAAGGTGAAGTAACCGCCTTGTTGGGACGGAACGGAATGGGAAAATCAACAACGGTCAAGGCGATCTGCCGAATGATCCAATCCCAGGGTATCATGACCTTGGATGGGATTAACTTGCACAATCTTCCCAGCCACAAAGTCGCCCGCAAAGGTATTGGCCTTGTTCCCGAGGGGCGGCGTTGTTTTTCCGATCTGACCGTGCGCGAAAACCTGATCTCGGCGGCGCGTCCGGGCGAATGGAATATGAACAGCGTAACCAAACTGTTCCCTAGACTTGGTGAACGCAAAGACCAGCGCGCAGCCTCACTGTCCGGAGGAGAGCAACAGATGCTTGCCATAGGCCGAGCATTGATGACAAACCCGCGCCTGTTGGTATTGGATGAGGCGACAGAAGGTCTTGCGCCGATTGTTCGGCAAGAAATTTGGGCTTCCATTCGGCAACTGAAACGCGAAACCAACGTTGCAATTTTGCTTATCGATAAGTCGCTTAAGGAACTGGCGGCCATAGCAGATAAAGCTACAATTCTCGAGCGGGGTAGAACCGTTTGGACGGGTGCAATGACGAGTTTAACGCCTGAGATCACTGAACAATACATTGGTATCTGAAGTTTCTAGTTTCTTTGTGAAAGCTCTGCGGCTCAGTCAAAAATCTATTCAAGCATTAAAAAACGGCCTGAGAAAACAAACGGTTAACGCGCTCCCTACTCCGATCCAGCGCTAAACCTGTGCACTTTGCAGGTCGACAACTTAGCAAGGTGCCCCGCTGCCGTTCGAAACTCAGTTGCCGTACTCAAAGCTTGCCCTTACGACACACCTGATGCAAAGTTGTTTCCCGATGAGGAGTGCCGGTTTAACCGCTGGGCCTATCGCCAAAAGGGTCAGCCCTACGCCTTGCTTTCGGAGGAGTGTTTTTGTGACATCCAAGACCGCAGGACCCAAACAACCAGAGAACCATGCGCCGCGGCAACAAACCATGCCCGAAATTAACAAGGTGACCGCAGAAGATATCACCGCATCTTTGAAAGCCGGGTTTTCCGATTTTCTGGCACGCCCCTTCATGAGCGGCTTTTTCGGGCTGTTCTATGCGGTTTTTGGAATTCTGTTTGTCTGGGGCCTGGTCTGGCTCGGAAAAATCTGGATGATCATCCCCGCCATAATCGGCTTTCCGTTGGTCGCGCCTTTTGCCGCAGCCGGGCTATATGAAATGTCCCGTAGGTTGCAGAAGGGTGAGAGCTTCGGTTGGTCTGAAATCCTAACCGTCATGGCCAATCAACGAAAACGCGAAATGGGCTGGATGGCTTTTGTCACCTTATTCATTTTCTGGGTATGGATTTATCAGATTCGGCTTTGGCTGGCGATCATCCTACAAAACGCATCCTTCTCGGATTTTGAAGGCTTTCTAAACACCGTATTTTTTACACCGCAGGGTTGGACCTTTCTTGCTGTTGGCACCTGCGTCGGCGCATTCCTTTCGGCTGTGCTTTTCTCAGTGACCGTGGTCGCCATGCCCATGCTGCTTGATCGCGAAACCAATTTTGTTTCCGCCATGATAACATCAATTCGCGTCGTTTCGGAAAACCCAGTGGTCATGTTGACTTGGGCAGCGATCATTTCGGTTACAATGCTGTTGTCGATGGTGCCTGCCTTTTTGGGCCTGATTTTTACTCTGCCAATCCTTGGCCACTCTACATGGCATCTCTATCAGCGGGCCGTGACACCGGCGGACGGCGGAACTGCCTCGTCGTCACCTTAAGAAGGTGTCCTGATTTCGCTCAAATGCGGTTTCAGAAGGAGGCATCTTGGAATGAGGCTCCCTCGAAATGCCAAAAATGGGCAGTCCCCAATCAGGTTTTTTTCGTAATTTGGCGAAAGAACTTACGAAGCGCTGTCTGCTGTCCATTTCGATAGAAAACCAACGAAAGCTCTCGCAAAATGTGTCGGCGTTTGCGCCTCCAGGCAACGGAAAACACTTCTCGAAGACATGATGCCTTCTCGCCTAAACCAATTTCAGATCGAAGCACCGCTTTGGTAGTTTCGTAATAATATCGGGTCTCTCTGAACGTTCTCGTTCCTTTGAAGCGCGGGTCCATCCAAGCAATCGCGTCACTTTGTGATTTGAGCACGCTTTCGGTGAACGAACTACTATGACGACGGAACTGTAAATTGCTGCTGGGTACGTACAGAATTGGTCCCATCAGCAGCATCTCGGATACAAAAACATGATCGCTGCGAACGTAGTTTCCGTGCAATCCAGTGCGGGCCACCAAGTCACGTCGAAACAGACCGAAAAAGACCAGCCAATCTGTACCCATCCACAGAGCTCTTTTGAATCGTGAAAGCGTATTTTGGTCTGACGGATCAATTGGCAAAACCAAGTCTTTAATTTTGTTCCTATCCCCGTCGACGAAAGTGACACTGGGTACAGCACCGACTGCGTCCGAACTGGTTTCCAAGACTGCAACACAATCTTCAAGCATATTGGCTCCGAGAACATCGTCGTGCGGGCACCATTTGAAATAGACACCAGTGGACTGCAAAAACACGAAATCATAATTTGCTGCGGCGCCTTGGTTCTCTGGTTGGCGAATGTACCGAATACGATCATCAGTCCTTGCATACTCTTCACATATTCTTTGCGTTTCATCCGTCGACGCATTGTCACTGATGATAAGTTCAAAGTCAGTGAACGTCTGTGAAAGGATCGAATCCAGTGTCTCTACGATATAGTTCTCACCGTTGAAAACGGGCAGTCCGAGTGAAACGATCGGACGCGACGGGGACGCGCTTTTATTCACTTGAACCCTCCTTTCACGATCAATCCTTAGCTTTGTAATTCTCTACTTCGAACAGCGATAGATACCTTATCTGCCTCGCCTAAAGCTAAAACCGGAGCTTTGATCCCCATGGACGAAAGATCGTTTTGAATCTCTTTGGTGTAAATTGCGTTCATCGCGATCACAATGTCAGGAGGTGAACGGAGCAAGTCCGCAGGTTCTGAAATGGGCAGCGGCAGGCTTGGCGGATACTTTGTCCAGCGATTTGGGTTAATGTCGACGATCCTAGAGACACACTCTGGGCCTCCCATAGCATGCCAAAAAGCGATGCATTTCGAACCTGAACCCCAGATTGCGATATCCCTGCCTTCAGCATGGGCCCTGTCTAACACACCACGCCAAACGGCTAACTCATCCGGGATACTACTCTCGAATGAAGCAACCATTTTTAAAACCCCAGATACGGGCTCTTCGATATCAAACGAATGATCGCGCTTCGGATCCGTGCTCGCTTCTGCCAAAAGGTACTGGTCGTCGAATTCCAGCCAAAGCCGTTCAACGCCAAACCCAGCTTTACGCAGCGCGCGTGCCAAAGCACCTGGGGTAAAATAAGAGCAGTGCTCGTAATAGATATCTTCAAACGCGCAATCCTCGAGCACCCGCGTCATACTCGGCACCTCGATAAACGTCACAGCCTCGCCGGATTTAACGGCGTGGCGATGCATTCGAGTTAGCATGTCATGCACATCATGCACATGCTCAAGCGTGTGGCGGTTGCTGATCAGTTTGGCGCTGATTTCAGTGTGGTCTTCTGAGTAGTACGCTTCAATTAATTCTAGCTTTCCTCGGGTCGGCGGTACGACGCGTCCTTCTACAACACTTGGATCAATGCCAATTCCGTGCTTCGCCCCCGCCTCGCACATCAGCGCAAGAAAATCCCCTTTCGAACACCCTATATCGATGACCGTTTCATCAACTAGATCGTGGCGTTCGACCAAGTCCTGTGCCAAGCGCCCTGCGAATGAGTTGAAAGTGGGCGAAAACGCTTGTTGGTCTTCATACTCGGGCGAGTATGCTGACCATCGCTTGTCAAATGATAGGTTTGTAATCGTTCCGCAGTCGAGACACGGGGCAAGTCGGACATTGCCACGCGCGAAATCATGCGCCTCATCCCGGTTATTCAAAAGCAAACAAGAGTGGACCGGTACATTATCAACCTTGTAAAAGACCGGTCCCAGCCGACCACCGCAGGTTTTGCAAGTATGCAAATCAGCCTTCATAGCGCGGCTCGCATATATTCACCACGCGTGACGACCAGCTCGGGAATGGGCACAATGAACTCACCGCCCCTTTCAGCAAAATCCGTGTTTTCAGCCATGATCTCGTTTGCAAAATTCCACGCTAAAATTACGACTGCCTCTGCGTTGGCACTCTGAATAGCATCAGGTGCCTTGATCGGAATCCGCGTCCCAGGCATCTCAAGCCCTTGTTTCCAAAGGCTTTTGTCGACGATGAAGGCTAAGTCGGACCGCGATACACCAAAATGGTGCAACAAAGTCGTTGCCTTTGCCGCCGCCCCATACCCAACCAATTTGATCCCACGGTCCCGATAGTTTTCGAGCATCAGGCTAAACGCCTGTCGCAAATCCTGCATTTGCTCCAAAAGTGGCGCAAAAAACTCTGGCTTAGTCACACGCCGTTCGTTTTCCACAGCAAGCAATGCGTTCAATCGGGGTGTCTTCGAAGTTTGACGGCTCACCGTAATTCGAACAGAACCGCCATGTACGGCAAGACGTTCGACGTCGTTCAGGTAAAGCCCATGACGTTCAAAAATCGGAGCGACGCTTGTCAAAGAAATGTAGAGTAAGTGCTGATGATAAATCGTATCAAATGCGCAGTTATCCACTAGATCCAGAAGATACGGGAACTCAATAACGGCGACGCCATTTTCAGAAAGAACCTCAGCGATACCAGCAACGAAATCGTTCGTGTCTGCGACATGAGCCAGTACATTGTTGGCCAAGAATAGGTCAGCGCGTTTTCCCGATGCAACCAGTTCACGAGCTTGCTCAAGCCCAAAAAAACCATGAACCGTTTCGACCCCATGCATTCTGGCCGTTTGAACCGGCCCATCCGAAGGATCGATACCTAGTACCGGAATACCCGCGTCTTTAAAGCGGCGAAGCATGTAGCCGTCGTTGGACGCCGCTTCTACAACAAGGTTCTCTGGACCGAGGCCGAGCTTTTGGATCAGGGTGTCAGCGCTGTTGTGAAAATGTGCTGTCAATGCTTTGGAAACCGAAGAATAATACGGATAATCTTTGTGAAAAAGATAGCGCGGTTCGACCGTCTCCCGGATCTGTACCAATCCGCAATCCGGGCAAAGTCCAAGAGACAGAGGCGCCTGCAAATCGTCGACCTCGTTCGCCGGATCAATTAGGCGGTCGGCGATTGGAGTCATGCCGAAGTCGTGCACCACATGGTAAGGTCCGCCACCGCAGGACCTGCACGTTTCAAGAACAGTATGAGGCGCAATCCCGTTCATGCTACATTCTGGTTTTGCCAGCGCAACGACCGGTCAATCAAACCTTGCGACAACAAAGCTTTGATATGCGCAACTCGCTGGTATCGCGGTCCTTCGAATTCCGACACCGGAACTGAATTCTCATCAAACGCATCGCAAAGTGAGGCGATACCCTCAGGTACAGTCCACTTCGGAGAAAAACCGATACGTTGGATTTTGGAACAGTCTACACGATAGGTGCGTATATCTGGTGAAGCTTCATCAGCGAAAGTGATTTTGGTGCCCGGAATAGCGTCTTTCACCATATGAGCCACCGATTTTATCTGTATCGAATCTTCGGTGCGCCCGACGTTGAAAGCCTGCCGATGCACTAGGACCCGAGGTGCTTTTGCGGCATCAACAAACGCGCTGGCCATGTCTTCGGCGTGTACAAGCGGTCGCCAGGAAGAGCCATCCGACTTTAGTCGCACTTGCCCCGTTGCTTTTGCCCAAGCGGTGAGGTTGTTCACAACAAGGTCAAAGCGAATGCGCGGGGAAAGCCCGTAGGCCGTCCCGCTGCGCAGGGCAACAGTGCAAAAATCATCACTTGCGAGCTTATCGAGTGCTTCTTCACCCTCAATTTTTGACACCGCGTATGGCGTCACAGGGCGCAAGGGGCTCTCTTCGGTTAAAACGTCATCACCGCCAATACCGTAGCTTGAGCAGCTCGACGAAAAGACAAAGCGCTGAACCCCTGCAGACTTGGCGGCCTGAGCCAACCGTTCTGTGGCAAGGTGATTGATATCGCGCGTCAACGCCGGATCCAGGTCTCCGAGTGGGTCATTTGACAACCCAGCAAGGTGCAGAACCACATCCTGACTCTCAAGATCATTGGCCGTGACGTCGCGAATGTCTTTATTGATTGTAGAGACAGAAACAGGATGCGAACCGTAACTCGACGACCGATAGAGGTCACAGTCCAAACCTGTGACTGCAAACCCCTGATCCAGCAACTGTTTCGTAAGAAGCGACCCTATGTAGCCACGATGGCCGGTGACCAAGACACGCATTTGTTGTCCCTCCAGGTTTCCCATGGTGCGTCGCCACTCTGCCAGATTTTCTCCAGCGTGCGCTTGTCCCTCAGCGTGTCCATGCACTGCCAGAACCCATCGTGCCGGTACGCCATCAGCTGACTGTCCCGCGCTAGGTTTTCCATTGGTGCTTTCTCGAAAGCTGTCTCATCCCCTTCGATGTAGTCGAAAACTTGAGGCTCTAGCACGAAGACGCCACCATTGATCCACCCTTCGGCAGTCTGTGGTTTTTCTTCAAATGCAGAAATCATGTCACCGTCTAGTGTCACATGGCCGAAACGCGCAGGCGGGCGCACAATCATCGCCGTTGCCAACTTTCCGTGACTGCGATGGAACGACAACATCTCAGACAGATTAACGTTCGACACACCATCGCCCCACGCAAGAAAGAACGTCTCTTTGCCGACACTGTGCCGAAGCCGTTTCACGCGGCCACCCGTATTTGTGTAGAGCCCGGTTTCAACCAAATCCATCAACCAATCGGGCCGGTCCCCATTAAGGCTATCTACTTTGCGTTCCGACGTCGAAATCCTGAGATCGCCCTCAAGACTTGCCATGTCTTTAGCCCAGCGCTTTATGTCCGAGCCTTTGTACCCAAGAGCAATGGAAAACGCGTCGTAACCGAACGCGTAGAAGTGCATCATTATGTGCCATAGAATTGGTCTGCCTCCGATTTCGACCATTGGCTTTGGTCGAACATCAGTCTCTTCAGACAGACGGGTGCCCCACCCCCCGGCAAGAATCGCTACTTTCACAACATACTCCTAACAAACCACACACACCGTCAGGTTTCACCTGAACGGACGTTATTCTGATTCCACTGAATCCGGAAATTGCCGTCGTCAATTGGCACTCCCAAAAGCTCAATTTTATAAACTTCAGGTTAATTGTTTCTCATTGGGATACAAATTTAAAATCCCAAAACACCGAAACAGGCATTAAAGCGCAAAGCTTTATGGCATGAATACAATATACTGGAGGACCAACTAGCTTCCGATAATGTCCCAAGCCTCTTTTTCAATCACGAACGCTTATGCGATCAGGTCCGCTCATCAATGATGCTTAGAGGTCACTCGTCCCGGTAGCCGGATGATTAAGGTGGCTTGTGAGCGAAAAACGAAATTTTGGGACCAAAGTAGATTGAAAGAATCCACCAAAGCCTTGCTTTTCTAGAAGAAACGAAATGTGACAAAATTGTGACTTTATGTTAAGCTAGCGCTCTAGTTTCGATGATAGGGAAATGAGTGATATGTCCAAAATTGAATCATCCGAAAATAACAAACTGGAAAGCGCAGATCGCAGGGAAGCCGTGGCATCTTTGTTGAAGTATTCAATAGCTGTCGGCGGCGCGTCAACAGTAGCCCTGTCCGCCCCCGAAGCGGTTGCCAAGTCTTCTGCAAGCGGATGCGCGCGCCAAAATCCTGGAAACGCGAAATGCGTCGGCAACGCGCCATACGACGGGGAGCGTGGCGAGGTACCTTCCGGCCGTGATTAAATAATTTTGAACCGTGAAATTAGTGGTTCACGAGTATTAAGTTGATCAACCTGTATAGCTCGATGCGAGCTATACAGGTTGACGGCATTTGTAGCTGAATTGGCTATTAGTTTTTCACGCAGAAGTTAGCTGCCGCTAGTCTTTTCGAAACGAATTAGAACTCCCCCAAATGCTCCCAATATCACTTTGGAGTTTCGCCAAAGTACCCTCCAAAGAATGCTATCATCGCTAATAGAACACCGATCAGAATTGCGATCACCAAAAGTGCTCCGCTGCCTTTTGCGAAATAGCCCAAAGAAAGAAGGCCAACTACAAAAATGCCAACCAGAAAAAACAGTATTGTATTGTCCAACTTACGCCCCTTCCCAAAAGTCGTTTCCAAGACAAAGCCGCTGTTATCGTTTATGCGACAAACCAGCCCCAAAATGTTTTGAAACCCTAAGTCAAACCGCGCTCGATGATTGCCGAATACCGTTCAGCGTGGCGTATAACACCGGAACCAATACCATCGTGAGCATCGTGCCGACCGTCAGACCACCCATGATAGTAACGGCTAACCCCACCCAAAACACATCCGGCAGCAAAGGAATGACCCCTAAAACAGTCGTTGCTGCTGCCAGTACGACCGGACGAAGCCTAGAAGCCCCGGCATTCAACACAGCGTCATAACCCGGCTGACCTTCGGCCAAATTGTCGTTGATCTGATCAATCAAAACGATTGCGTTTTTGATCATCATACCCGCTAGACTCATGCCACCTAGAAGCGCCACAAATCCAAATGGGGTATTGGTAAGCAGCAAGCTAGGAACAATTCCAATAAGTACGAACGGTACCGTTAGGAAAATTACCAGCGGTCTGCGATACGAATTGAAAAGTCCAACCACGATAAGGGCCATAATCGAAAATGCGGGGATCATTCCGGGGATCAGTGACGCTTGTGCAGAGACTGTGTCCTCGTATTCTCCGCCCCATTCCATGCTGTAACCCGGAGGCAAATCTGCTTTCAATGCCTCAAAATCTGAGAGAACGGCAGCGCGATAGCTTGGCAGTGTGACGCTGTCGATCGGATTGGCCTGAACGGTTAAAACACGTCGCCGGTCGCGACGGTTGATTGTTGGGTCTTCTGGTCGAATATTCACACCGCGAACGACCTGAGCCAACGGCACAGGTTCGACGGAAAACGGCGATTGAAGTTGCAACAGTTCGAAATTGTCCACTGCGGCCACATCTTCGGCACCTGGACGAACGATAATGGGAAGCAACTCGTCACCTTCCCGGTAAAGGCCAACCGAACGACCGTCAAAAGCACGTTTTGTCGTGTTTCCAAGGTCTTCATAGGTGATACCTGTCCAGCGTGCCCTGTCTTGATCATAATCAGGAACGGTTTTGAGAACGCGGTTGCGCCAATCGGTGCGCGCCACTTTGGTCCACTGATGCTGATCCAGTATCGCAACGGCCTTGTCGCCGATTTCGCGCAGCGTTTCTGGATCCGCGTTCGCGGGGCCTATGATACGATTTTCAAATGCCCATGTGTTACTGGGGCCAACGCCAAACTGGCGCGTAAAGGATGTCGCTTCTGGCATATTGGCCGACATCCAAAGCGAGATGGCTTTGGCCATTTCCGGAATGTCACGGTAATCCTCAACGTTGACTATGACTTGCGCGTAGGACGGGTTCGTGCCTTCTGGGTCGACCGGCAGATAAAAGCGCGGTGGACCAGCGCCAATGAAACTGGCGATGCCCGTTACACGATCATCCATTGCCACCTGTTCTTCAATCCGAGTGATGGCTTCAGAGACAGCTTCGATCCGAGTTCCCTCAGGCGCGTAATAGTCGATCATGTACTTGGTCATGGACGACGTTGGGAAAAACAGCTGCGTTACAGAGCCAAAAGCAACCGCCGCAATGACCAGAGCGGCCACGGCCACGCCAATAGTCAGGTAGCGGACCCGGATTGCAGCAGCCAAAAAGCGGCGATAGACGGCATAGAAGCCTGTATCGAAAGTCTCGCTGCTGTCCCCTTTTGGCTCTGGCAGCATAGCAACGCATTGCAACGGCGTAACGGTCATAGACAACAGCCAGCTGACCAGTAGTGCAATACCAACGACCGAGAAGAGGGTTCGACAATACTCCCCGGCGCTCTCAACCGACGCGAAAATGGGATAGAAGGCCATAACTGCGACGAAGGTGGCCCCAAGCAACGACATCGCAGGACGGGTGGCCGCCTCGATCGCAGCCTTTGCACGGTCCATTCCTTGCGACATACGAACCATTGCGCCATCTGCCACAACGATCGAATTGTCGACCATCATACCAAGCGCAATGATCAACGCACCCAAGGACATCCGTTGCAGGTCTATGCCTAGTGCTGCCAAGGGAATGAAGGTCGTGAGTATCGTTAGGATCAGCCCGCTACCGATGATGATCCCCATCCGCACGCCCATCGCCAAGGTCAAAACAACCAAGACAATTGCAACGGCTTGGCCAAGGCTTATCAGAAAACTGCTAACTGCAAGGTTCACGTCGTCGGACTGCCAATGAACCCGCTCAACCTCGACGCCAATTGGCAAACCCGCAATCAGTTCGGAAACTTTCGCGTCCACCGCCTGCCCCACGCTGACGACGTTAACACCAGACTGGAAAGATATCGCCAACCCGATCGAGGGAAGGCCATTGTAGCGCATCATGGTCGTAGGAGGATCGGCGTAACCTTCCTTGACCTCCACAATTTCACCCAAACGAAGCAACTCGGGCCCTCGTCCCTGACCGCTTTGGACCTGATCCAGACCGCTGGGCCGAACAACCAGATCCGCTATGTCAGCCGGGCTGGTAAAGGTACCGCTTGGCGCAATCCGCATGCGATAGTCGCCAATATTGACCATTCCCGCATCCACAATCGCATTCTGCGTTTGCAGGGTATTGAGGATAGTCTGAGCCGAGACGCCCAGCGCGGCCAAGGCTTCTTCCCTTGTTTCCAAGTAAATGACCCTGTCACGCTCTCCCCACAGATCGACGCGGCCTACGCCGTCGATCAGTGAAAGCTCTCGCTTGAAATCTTCGGCGAACCCATCAAGCTCCTGAGCTGAGAACCCGTCAGAAGTCATTGCCAATAACAGGCCAAAAACATCGCCAAAATCATCGTTGATGGCTGGGCGCCCTGCCCCCGGAGGTAGCTGGGTTTCCACATCTCTGACCTTACGGCGCAGTGTATCCCAGATTTGGGGCAGTTCCTCAGACCAATAATTCGGGCGGATCTCGACCTTGATGGTCGACAAACCTGCTCTGCTTTCACTTGAGATGTAATCAATCTCTTTTATTTCCTGAAGCTTAAGTTCAATCCGCTCTGTTACCTCCTGCTCAACTTCTTCGGGGCTGGCCCCTGGGTAGGGGGTAGTTACAACCGCGGTCTTGATAGTGAATTCAGGGTCTTCCAACTGCCCAAGGCTAAAGAACGCTGAAACACCGCCCAACGTGAGCATAACAACCGTAAACCAAATGAACTTGGCGTTGCGGATTGAGAATGCGGCGAGACCCATTACCCTTCATCCTCAGAAAGCAACGAAACCTTCTGGCCTTCTCGCAATGAATTTGCCCCTGCTGTGACCACGACGTCGCCGAAGTCCAAACCTTCGCTGATAGCAACGCCTTGCGAACGGGGTGTACCAAGCGCAACCTTCCGTGCGGTTACAGTTTCCGAGCCGGTATCGAACACCCAGACATGCGGGTCGGTTTGTCCTTCTGGGACGAAAACCGCACTGGCTGGGACCATAATCGCGTCAAATGGCTCGTGGCCTTCCTTTGGTTGGCCACGGACACGCCCTGCCATTCCAGGCAGAACCAGTGAATCGGCCGGTTGGTCCATAATCAACGTCACAGGGAAGGTTCGCGTCGTAGCCGAAGCCTCTGATCCGATCTCGCTGATTTCTGCTGGCAGAACCACATCACCCAGCGCGTCAAAGGTGACGGTAATATCCTCGATATGTGGGATAAGGGCGATGTACCGCTCGGGAATGTCAATGACGACCTCGATGTGCTCAGCATCCAGAATTCGAAGAACTGGTGTTTGCGCTGCGACTTCTTCAAAATCCTCAATGTACTTTGCCACGACACGGCCATCAAAGGGCGCTGCCAAACTTGTATAGGTCAAGTCCAGCGTGGCCCTGTCCAACGCGCCCTGTACGGAATTGATTGCCGCTTGTGCCGATGTTTCCCCTGCGACAAACCGATCAAGCGTTGCCTGAGCCGCAACATCTTTTTCCACCAGTGAACGCTGCCGATCCGTTTGTAACTTGGCATTGTCAAACGTCGCCTGGGCGCTTTCAAGTTCTGCCGTCAGCCTGTCTACTTCGGCCTGGTAAGGTGCAGGATCCAGAGCAGCAACAACATCGCCTTTTGCGACAAGGTCACCAACTTGCACGTCTACGCCCACAACATTGCCTGGCACGCGAAAAGCCAATGACACTTCGCGAGCTGCTCTGGCTGTTCCGACAAAATACCGATCATGCAAACTGGATAGGTCAGAAATCTCGGTTGCTCTGACTGGTCGAACAACTGTTTCAGATGTTTCTTCTTCTTTTTCCCAACATCCAACGAGTGCCACGAAGACAAAAAGACAAACAGAAAGTCTCTTCATTCCCCCCTCCCCTGATGGCCATTTCATCTTAGTTGTGTTCTTGAAGGTGGCCCAACCTGCAAATTTCACTGAAATTCTGTTTGAATTGTACGCGCTTATTGAACAAAGTCAAAATTTGGAATTTGTTTCGAAAATATCAAAAAGAAACTTGGTAGCGCCTTATCACAGCATCACTGTGCCCAATCAAAAACAGGCGATTTCTATAATCTATTCTGCGTCGAAGCTGTTTGCGCCGGTTCAGCAAATCAGTCTTACTGGAAAACATGCTTTTATTAGGATTGGGCGCAACCCGACGCAGGTTTAGACAAACCTAAACTCATTTTGTTCTAAACTCGTTTATCGCTTCGCGGCTAAGCTTTAGGCTTCACGAAAATTCAAGCCATTCAACTAGTCGGCTTTCAGAGCATAAATTTCGACCAGTTCCTCTCTGCCACGAAGCTTATGCGCGCCGATGCGCTCAAATTCCATTGGCTCGACCAAGGCGCTTCGAACCGAGCTCGACACAAGAATATTTGCTTCGGCCTGAGTGTTCCCTAGAACTCTTCCAGCTTCTTCCAGACGCTGCGCAACATTCACCGCATCTCCAACCACGGTATAGCTGAGCCTGCCTTCGCTTCCGATGTTGCCGACGACAACACGACCGATGTGAATCCCGATGCGCAGTCTTACTGAGTAGGGTAAGCCCGCTTTCTCTCGTTCATGTTGATTATATTCTTTGAACCAGCGAGCGATCTCAATTGCTGCATGGCACGCTAGGTCCGCCGCGTCATCTTGATGTTCCAAAGCGCCCCAAACAGCCATCACCGAGTCGCCGATGAACTTGTCAATTGTGCCTCGGTTTTTCTGGATGCAGTCGGCTAAACCAGCAAAGTGATCATTCAGGAACAACGCTGTTTGATGAGCCGTCAGATGTTCAGACTGCGTTGTGAATTCAACGATATCAGTGAACATTATAGCTACATCTCGGTGAGATGAGTTAATCTGTTTCCCGGCGTGGTGGCGCATGAGCTGGCGCACCAATCGCTTGGGCACGTACAACTCAAACCAACGCAAACCTTCGAGCATAAAATTATATGAACGTGCAGCCTCATCCAGTTCGCGGAAGAACGATCCTTCGATTTCCGCGATGTTCGAAATATCAAGATCATGAACACGCTTCGCACTGTCGGATAGTCGCCGCACAGGTCTGGCGATTTTCTGACCGATTAAAGCCGCCGTTCCTGCCGAAATGACAGCCATGATCAGGCAAAACACTATCGCCCATCTCAGTCGAGCTGCTTCTGCAATAATGTCGTGGGCTTCAAAATAGGTAGCTACCATTAGCGGCTGAACGCCATAGTTCGAAAGTTCTTCAAAAAATACGACGTATTCCCAATCCGCGTAGGCGACGAAGCGGGTGTTCTCGCCGGTCAGAAAGTATTTTGCGACGCTAAAGCGATCATTCGGCTGCCACATCGCGGAAACTATAGGATCGGAAAACCGGTCTTGCTGAGGAAGTGGCGATGCTCGGTTCAATCCGGCATAACCAAACGCCATAAGTGGGTGGGCTAAAACGGCATTCCGCCCGTAAAGCATAAAAACGTTTGCGCCGAACTCCATCTCTTGATCAGCTAAAAACTCAGACAATTTCACAATCGAGACCCATGCTGACAGAACGCCGATAATCCTTCCGTGCTGAATGATCGGCCGTTGGTAACTCAGTACGGATTGGCCGTATTCTTCGCGCCAGAGAATTTTGCCCCAATGGGGTTTTCCCGTATCAATCGCCTCGTCGATAAGTTGGCGCAGATCGACATCGTCTCCGAGTTTTAAAAAAATCGGGAGCGTCTCGTCATGGGCACGTTCGACACCAGTCAGAATCTGTTGTCTGTCAATAAACTGTATTCGAAGGATTTGGGGGGTCGCCGAAACTGCGCCGATCAATAAGCTTACAAACTCTTCTGAGCCGTCTGGCTCGACGTCTCCCGCAGCGATCCTGCTCGCGATAAAATCGATTTGATCAGAAGCTGCAGTCAGATACCGCTCTACCTGTTGGCGTTGAGTTCCAATAATCAGTTGCGCCTTCTGCGTCAGCAACTCGGACGTATTTCGGTAGCCGACGATTAACCCCACCCCCAGCACACCTGCGACCGACGTCAGAACAAAAAAACCCAAACCAAGCGCCAAGGCGACTGACATGGAGGCATGCCATTCGCCGCCATTCCCTTGGTCATTTTTTGGCTTTCGCCCCCCCATAACCTGCCCCGTGAACGAGACCATAAATTTGTGTAATTCAGCCAATTATATACAATTTTTTGAATTTTTTAAAGTTCTCCGTGCCAGAGCGCCTTGTAGGAACACCAGCTTTAGGGTGCGCTGGAGCGTTCGCTTACCTTTGCCCCAAAAAAGAAGATCGCATTTTGCCCATTCTCGTCGTATGCTGCACTGCAGAAGATTTCTTGGAGTCTCTGGATATGAGTGGTCGAATTATCTGTGTAGCGCAGCAAAAAGGAGGGTCGGGTAAGACGACTCTTGTGACCAACTTAGCGACCGCGTTTCTGGCAGAAGGGAAAAGCGTCGCCTTGCTAGACACCGATCCCCAAGGCAGCCTTGGAAAATGGCTGGATATTCGCGAAGAGACTCTCGGTGAAAACACGAGCCTCCAGTTCTCGACAGCAACCGCCTACGGGGTTTCGCGTGCAATCCGTGGTGTTAGCAGTGAGGCCGATGTCATTTTGATTGATACACCACCGAAAGCCGACAGCGATGTTCGTTGGGTTTTGCGCGAGTCGGATTTGGTTCTGGTACCTGTCTCTGCCAGTCAAGCAGATGTCTGGGCGACCGATGATATTTTGGATTTGGCGGGCCGAGCTGGGAAGCCAACACATATTGTCATGAACCGCACACGTTCGGGTACCCGCGTCGGCGAACACGTGGCACAGTCAGTGTCTGAACTGGAGGCGACGCAACTTCAATCGTCACTGGCAAACCGAGTAGTTTATGCAGAAGCGCTGGGTCGTGGCCTGGGTGTGATGGAAGCAAAGAGGAACAATGTAGCCTCGGATGAAGTCCACGCACTGGCACGCGAAGTGTCTGCTATCTTAGGGTTGTAACCCCAAGAATTTGCCTCAAATGCGCCCATTCCCAGCAAATAATGGCTATGCGACCGCGCCTATTCGGGTGTTTCAATGAGATGCTGCTGGATCTTGAGTTCGATTCTGGTGCTTCGCAAATCGACGATCCCGCATTTCGAAAATAGTTCACGAACAGAACGGTAATTTTCAACTTTCTTCCATACAACTGGTGAGGAAGCCGGTGACCGTCCGGGCAGTGAGGCAAGGTAAGCCATGCTTCCAAACAAAAGTCTGGACTTGTCTCGGTGGGGTTTATTCAAAATATAAAGGCAAAGCGGCGCGTCCGGCCCGCGTTCTGAATCAACAACAAAAACCTGCCCTGCGCGAAAGGCAGCTTTGCCATCGCATCTTGTCCAGCGGCGGGTCGTTGATTTCCCGTCACGTAAAGCTTCGACGACCCGGCTGTAAACCATGCCGTTCCGCTCATCCAGAAATGCAACGTTAACAATTGCTTTGGTCGGATCATTCGGCGCGCGGAAATAAACTTGGTAAGACCCCAAGAAGGGCCGCAGTCGTTGCAGATCACCCGGAAATACGTCGATTAGCGGATCTCGGCGTCGGTCCGCTTCGGTTTTGGCCAGCTGCGTGGTGTGACGACGCAACTCTGCTGTATCACCTAGCAAAATTTGTTCGTCTACGCCGAAAAACTGCCCAATGCGGCGCAGATTGTTGGGTGACGGCATACTACGACCGTTGAGATATTTAGCGAATTGTTGGTGATTGATCCCAATGTCTCTGCAGATTGCAGCGACAGAAGGGTAGTCGGCACAGAGATGCCTAAGATTACTAGCCAGATCACTCGTCATTGGTCGATCAACCCATCAAGCTTAAACTCGCTAAAGAAAGCATAATCTTGCGTTATTGTTAAGCTCAATCTGGCGCGCAAATCTGCAATCAACACATCTTTGCCAATGGAGATCAAGCAATGGATAAATTTCAGTATGTGCGGCAACTGGAACGGCGCCTTCAGTTTGATCAGGTGGATCGACGCCAATTTATGCGCGGAGTGCTGGCAACCGGGATGACCGTCAGTGCGGCCACACTGTTGGCAGACCGAGCCATAGCTGCTGCGCCGAAAAAAGGCGGCAGCATGGTGGCCGGCATTGGCCACGGAGGCTCGACTGAACAGCTTGATCCGGGTCAGATCTCAGCGGGCTTTCTGATCCCTTTAAGCCTTGGGATGAACGGTTTCCTGACTGCAATCGATGCGGACAGCAATGTGCAGCCTTCGTTGGCACAGTCCTGGGAAGCGTCGCCAGATGCGTCGGTATGGACATTCGAGATGCGCGACGGGGTCGAGTTTCACAATGGCCGCAGCGTGACGGTCGAAGATGTGATCGCGTCAATCAATTACCACCGAGGCGAAAACTCAACTTCGACTGGGGCGCCGTTATTGGCTGGCGTCAAAACGCTGCGCGCAGACGGCCCTCGAACCATCGTGTTTGAACTTAAGGGCGGCAACGCGGATTTCCCGGCCATCCTAAGTGACTATCGTTTCGCAATCCTACCCTCCGAAGGCGACACCATCGACTGGCAATCCGGTGTTGGCTGCGGGGCCTACCAGCTGAAAGATTTTCAGCCGGGTATTTCGGCGGATCTAGTGCGTCATGCGAACCATTGGAACCCGGATGTAGCGCACGTGGACGAGTGGAAGCTGCTCGTTCTATTGGACACAACTGCCCGAATGGCTGCCCTTTCGGCAGGCACTATCGACATTGCAGACAAGGTCGACCCCAAGACAGCCAAGTTTATCTCTCGCGACCCTAATGTCACGCTGCACTCCGTCGCTGGCACTCAGCACTATTCCTTCCCGATGCTGACCAATGCAGCGCCATTTGACGACAATAACATCCGTCAGGCGATCAAATGTGGCATTGATCGGCAGGAGCTGGTAGATAAAATCCTGCTGGGTTACGGCGAGGTTGGAAACGACCATCCAATCGGGTCGGGGCAGAAATATTTCAATTCTGAGTTGGAACAAAAGTCCTTTGACCCTGACAAGGCAAAGTACTTCCTTAAACAGGCTGGTTTGGACTCTTTGGATGTCGAACTCTCGTCGTCTGACGCAGCATTCCCCGGCGCTGTAGACGCTGCAACTCTGATTTCGAACTCTGCAGCGAAATGCGGGATCAACGTTTCAGTCAAACGTGAACCTAACGATGGTTATTGGTCCGAGGTCTGGACGAAAAAACCATGGTGCGCCAGTTATTGGGCCGGACGCCCGGTAGAAGATTTGATGTTTTCCCTGGCGTTCCAGTCCGGCGTGGCTTGGAATGAATCTCTTTGGTCGCACGAAAAATTCGACAAGATTTTAGTCGAAGCACGGGCCGAGTTGGACACAGGTAAGCGCCGCCAGATGTACGCTGAGATGCAGGACATCGTAGCAAATCAGGGCGGCGTGGCGATCCCCATGTTTGCCTCCTATGTCTTTGCCACACGCCCAAGTGTCGGCACACCCGAAACATTCGGTTCCAACCTGGATCTTGATGGAAGTAGTTTTATGGAACGTTGGTGGAAAGCAGAATAAAGCTGCTGCAATATGACAACATCTTTAATGGAATGGGGATGGTCCTTGAGGCCATCCTCAACGTGTCGCGGACTGGAAAACCATGAAACTATTCATTGCAACATTAGCGACTGAGACGAACACTTTTTGCACAATGCCGACCGCGATGTCGGGTTTCGAAGATTATTTTTTGCGCCATGGAACCGCTACGCAGGAACCTCCAAATCTGATGACCGAGGCGCTGCACCTGTGGCGCGAAAAGGCCGAAACTTTGGGATGGCAGGTCATCGAAAGCCTGGCCGCCGTTGCCGAACCCGCAGGATTGACCACTCGCAGCTGCTATGACGCGCTGAGCGGTGAGATTTTGTCCGATCTGGCAGAGTGCGGCGGCGCGGATATCATCTTGTTGCAACTTCACGGCGCGATGGTCGCGGAGCATATTGAAGATTGTGAGGGCGACATTTTGGGTCGCGTTCGCGAACTGTGCCCGACGGCGACGATTGGGTTGTCTTTGGACCTCCATTCCCACCTGACCGATAAGATGCTGACGGCTAGCGACTTGATCGTGCATTTCAGGGAATACCCTCATGATGACGCCACTGCCTGCGCGATCGAATTGTTCGATCTGGCCAGACGTACGCATAAGGGTGAGATCACGCCCCAGATGGCTTATTTTGACACGCAAATGGTGAACCTTTATCTCACCAAAGCGGGAGCCATGAAGGACTTTGTGGCCGAGATGGCCGAGGCCCAAACCCAGTCAGGCATCCTTTCGGTCTCGCTCAGCCATTGCTTTCCGTGGGCCGACGTTGAAGACGTCGGCGCGCGGATGCTGGTTATTTCGGACAACCAACCGCAATTGGCCGAGCAGCTGGCCGAAACTTTAGGGCGTCGTTTCTTCGACCTGCGTGATACGGTGACCACCCGCTACGTTCCAATGCAAGAAGCACTTGATCAGGTCGGAACGAAATCTGGTCTCTATGTTTTGGCTGATATGGGCGACAACTCCGGCGGAGGGGCCCCTGGCGACGCTACTCACCTCTTGGCCGCAATGCTATCGCGCGGAATGACAAATTTCGCCAGCGGCATGTTCTGGGATCCGGGCGTAATACGTATCTGTCAGGATGCGGGAAGCGGCAGTACGGTTACTGTTCGGCTTGGCGGAAAAACCGGAGTGGTCTCAGGAGACCCAATCGACTTACAGGCCAAAGTTATGAATATTGAAACAGGGCTGGGCCAGCATCTGGGGGCTGGACTGGAGCCTATGGGAACAGTTGTTTGGCTGCGCTTAGATGAAGATATAGACTTACTTGTCAACGACTTGCGCGTTCAAGTTTATCACCCTGAAGCTTTCGAAAAAATGGGCATTAAACTCGCGGAAAAATCGACGGTCGCGGTGAAATCTCTGTTTCACTTTTATGGTGCGTTCAGCCAGATTTCGGAACACATCGTTCAGGTGGCAACCCCTGGGGGAACTCAGCCCGAGTTTCGCAACCTTCCACTAACTAAGCGAAAGCGTCCTTTTTGGCCGGCTGTCGATCAGCCTTTCGCGGACTCATGTATGGTAGATGCCGGGTAGTGGTTTGCTAATACACGCGGCTGCCGCAGTTTCACGCCTCGTTCCAAGCATTCGCCACCCATTCCCGGATTATGCATAGGCTTTGCGAAAAACTGGGGCACAGATTTAGCAGTCAAACACGCAAACAGTTTAATTTGTGCAGCAGGGTATTGAACGAAAATATTAAATTTTGTTTTTGGTAGTTTGTCTTAACACCAGTTGCGTGGAAGTTCGCGTGCACCGCGCGGGCTTCTCTCCCTCCTCCAACCACTGCAAAACAGTGTCAGCAACTTTTTCTCCAAAATCTGCAACTCCGCAATGCACTGTAGATAAAGCAGGCCAGCATTCGGAAGCTTCTTTTATGTCGTCGATTCCAATAATTTGAAAGTCTTGGCCAATCTGTGTTCTGGATTCGTGGCAGGCATTGATCATCCCGAAAGCGACAAGATCATTGAAGCAAACCGCAGCATCGCAGTCCGGATGCTCGACAAACAGTTCGGAAGTTGCCGCATAACCAAATGACCGACTGGATTTCCCTGTTTTCACAATCGGCTGCAGCCCGTTCCTTTTCATTGCATCAAGGTAACCGGAAAGCCTTTCCTGCGTGACCTCAGCACCTTCCAATCCTCCGACAAATGCAATCCGGCGCGCACCGGTTTCGACCAGGTGTTGCGTAGCAGCGCGCCCACCCTCTGCATAGTCAGGTGCGATGAAAGGAAACTTGCCAGTCTCGCCATCCACTTGGCGCAAGACCTGCATCAGCGGTATCCCGGCCCGCTCGACAGCCGAAAGCGTCTTTGAAACATCTCCATAAGCAGGAGACAGGATTAAAGCCGACACGCCGTGCTCTAACATCGCTTCGACGACTTGGTCCTGAATTTCGGGATCTTCGTTAGTATTCGCAACCACCACGGCGTAGCCGCGCGACCCCAATGCCATTTGGAACGAACTCGCAAACTCGGTAAAAAATGGGTTCGTCAGATCGTTGATAACCAACCCTATCAAAGAGGTTCCAGTAGATCGTAGATTTGCCGCCGATCGGTTGTACACATATCCGATCTCTTTCATTGCAGCATGAACAAGCGTTCGGGTCTCCGGTTTCACCTGTGGACTACCTTGCAGCACAAGGCTGACCGTCGATTTCGATACACCCGCCTTACTGGCAACATCTATGATCGTGGGTCGGCGCATCTAGGCTATTGTTCAATTCCGTGCAGACTTAAGAGAGTGCTCATTCGTGCTTTAGCCAGTTCCGGGTCTGAGAGCAAACCTGCTTGATCCGCCAATCTAAAGACTTGAGCGTAATGACAAATATCACGGCTGGATTGAAAACCCCCAGGCATAATGAAATGCGACTGAGAACCGTTCAGCCACGCCAAATAAGCGATCCCTGCTTTATAAAACCGAGTCGGAGCGCAAAAGATTTCGCGGCTCAGAGGCACCGTGGGGGCAAAAAGCGCGTGATAGCGATCCATATCGTTCAATGCGAGCGCTTCAAGCGCTTGACTAGCCGCAGGCGCGATGGCGGCAAAAATACCCAGCAGAGCATGAGAAAAGCGATCCCCGTCCCCGGCAATCAGATCGGCATAGTTGAAGTCGTCACCTGTGTAGAGACGAACGCCGTCAGGTAGCCGAGCACGAAATGCCTCTTCATGCGCCTGATCCAACAAAGATATCTTGATCCCGTCCACTTTGCCCGGGTTTTCGTTAATCAGGGACAGTACAATGTCGCTCGCCACTTCGACATCCTTGCTGCCCCAATATCCGGTCAGTGCCGGATCGAACATGTCACCCAGCCAATGTAAGATCACGGGTTCCGCCGCACCGTCGATCAACGTACGATAAACGTCGTGGTAGGTGTCTGGCCCCGCGTTGATCGCAGGGAATGCGCGCGATGCCATAAGGATCAGTTGCCCTCCGGCAGCTTCGATTGCCTCGGCCTGATGCTCGTAGGCTGACAGGATTTCACCCGCCGTATTCAACGCGCTTAGCGGTAGATGGTCGGTCCCCGCCCCACAGGCCACCCGAGGTGACAATGGGTGCGCCTTTGCAGCCTGCATCGTTCGCTGGATTAACTCTAGTGCGGTTTCCCAGTCGACGCCCATGCCACGTTGCGCGGTGTCCATTGCTTCGGCAAGGCCTAGTCCTTGATCCCACAGCCCTTGGCGAAATCGCAAGGTCGCGTCCCAATCAACAGCCGGACGCCCATCCCATGGATTTCGTTCCGCTAGTGGGTCCGAGACTACATGCGCCGCCGCAAAAGCGGTTCGCGTCAGCGGCACCTTTGGCGCGCGCGGCACCAATGGCGTACCGCTCAATGCGTAGGTTTCAAGCTGACCTTCGGGATTTGGCAAAACCAGTTTCATCATTTCAAACCTCCAAATCCAGAACCAGAATTCCATCGACACCGCCAACGGCGTTTTCGACCAGTTGAGCGCCCAGTGCCTTATGCGTTTCGTTGTTTTGGTAGGTTTCCAACACTGCCCAATCGACGAAATCGATCACGAACCCATGCATATATCCACGTTCGATCTGCTCAGGGCTTTCACTGCGGCCTCCGGTGAACCCGCTGGCCCCCGGAATGGCCTCCGACACGTCGGCAAGGCCTTTATAGATGGCCGTGATAGTTTCTTCGGTCACATCGGGACGGAATTTGGTCAGTACTATATGGCGGATCATTTTTCAGATACCTTGATCTTGTTTGATCATGTCAGCAGCTTTCTCGCCGATCATGATGGTGGGAGCATTAGTGTTCGAGGAGTTGACAGTCGGCATGATCGAGGCGTCTGCGACGCGCAGCCCCTCGACCCCGTTGAAACGCAAGCGTGGATCCAGCACTGCCTCGGCATCGCTGCCCATCCGGCATGTCCCGGCGCAATGGTGTGAAGTTTTGGAGTGCACGCAGATAAAGTCGAAATACTCCTGCTCGGTCCGCACATCCGGGCCCGGCAGCCGTTCGGCAAGAATGAAGGGTTTCAATGCATCCTGCGCGAGGATGTTCTGCACCAGTTTCAAGCCGCGAATAGACATCTCTCGGTCATACGGATCTGCCAGATAGTTGGGATCGATCAGCGGCATTACCGTGGGATCGGAACTTTGCAAACGTACGGTGCCGCGCGACCGTGGTCGCAAGAAACAGGCATTTAGGGTGACGCCTCCGTTCGGCATCACTTCGACGCCGGATTCTATGCCCGTACCTAGCCCAAGATGCATCTGAATGTCTGGTGAGCGCGCGTCCGGGTCCGCGTACCAAAAACCACCTGTTTCAAAAAGGCTAGACGCCACTGGCCCCTTACGGGTGAATAGGTATTGAAGGCCCGCGAATGCGGACAGGTGCAGCTTGGCAAAGCGGTCATAGGTGTGCGGACCGGTCACCTCGCAAATGGAATACAGGTCCAAATGATCTTGTAAATTTGCGCCCACCTGAGGCTGGTCACAAACGGCGTCGATGCCAAGGCTGTTTAAATGATCCGCCGGACCAATGCCCGACAACTGCAACAGGCGCGGAGACCCAATAGCCCCCGAAGACAAGATGACTTCATTTGATGCAACGATTTTGTCACCGTTCATCATTTCGACACCCGTCGCCCTGCCCTTATCCACCATGATACGGCGAACCTGAGCGCCGGTGCGCACCGTCAAGTTTGCGCGATGGCGATTGGGTGAGATGAAAGCCATTGCCGCGGATGAACGCCGCGCGTTGCGCTGCGTTAGTTGATAATATCCTGCACCGTCCTGTTTGGCGCCATTCACATCGCGCGTTTCTGGGATGCCAAGCTGTCCAGCCGCCTTGATGTACGCGTCGCAAATCGGCAGCGGCGCGGCTGGCATGGATACTCCCAATGGTCCACCCCTGCTGTGGAACTCATCGTCATAGGTGTCGTTGTCCTCGGATTTTTTGAAATAGGGCAGCACATCAGCATAGCTCCACCCCTCACAACCCATCTGCCGCCAATCATCGTAATCCTGTGCCGCGCCTCGCGTGTAAATCTGTGCATTGATGGCAGAACCGCCGCCGATCACCTTGGCTTGGGTGTAGTTGAAAACTTTGTTCTGCATGTGCTTTTGCGGAATTGTCGACCAGCCCCAGCTGGCGATGCCCTTGGTCATCTTTGCGAAACCGGCTGGCAAATGAAAAAATGGATGACGGTCGGATGAACCAGCCTCTAGCAACAGAACCTTGGCTGACGGCTCCTCGGACAAACGTGCAGCAATAACTGAACCTGCTGAACCCCCGCCAATTACAATGAAATCATATCCTTCAGACATTCTGATGTGCCCTGTATCAAAGACGTGAAATTGAAAGACCACCGTCAACGGGGATGGCCGCACCGGTGGCAAATTGCATTTGGCCCCGAACCAGCGGAACGACGATTGATCCGATGTCCTCTGGCTCTCCCCAACGTGCGGCGGGGACAAGTCCGCCTTCAATACGGTCTGTGTATTTGTCGCGAACGCCAGCGGTCATTTCCGTCGCGATGATGCCAGGGCGCAGTTCAAAAACACCTATGTCATGAGGGGCCAGCCGTACTGAAAAAAGCTGCGCCATCATTGCTGCGGCCGCTTTTGAGACGCAGTATTCTGCTCGTTCGATCGAGACCATTGTCGCGCTGACAGACGTGACAAAAACAATCGATTGATAGGCTTGCTGCGGATGTTTCAGCATGCGCTTCGCAACTTCTTGCGCAAGAAAAAATGCCCCACGCAGATTGATATTCTGCACGAAATCCCAGTTCTCGGGCGTTATATTCAGCATGTCACCACGGACCGGCACGCCTACACCCGCGTTGTTGATCAGGGTTGAAACCGGGCCTAGCCGCGCTTCCACTTGATCCAAAAGTGTTGGAACATGATCAATGTCAGACACGTCATGCTGCACATAAATCGCGTTTGGACCAAGCTCGACCAATGCGTCCCGGACAACCTGTTTGTCCTGAGCGGAGCGTGAAGCCAATGCAACTTTGTAACCCGCCGCGATCAAAGCGCGAGATATACCAAGCCCTATGCCCTGCTGCCCGCCTGTAACCAAGGCAATTCCGGTCATGCTGCAAACTCCGTTTCTAGGATGTGGCGACCAGTACGCAACGCCAGGGCCGCGATGGTCAGGGCCGGATTGACTGCGGCCGAAGTCGGAAGAACCGACGCGTCTACGATAAACAGGTTCCGATGATCGTGACTGCGGCAGAACGGATCGACCACGCTGGTTTCTGGATCACGACCCATCCGCGCGGTCCCGCATTGATGAGACGGCGTACGCCGATCGAATGGGCGCGACAGGACGATCGGAAAGCCAGCTCGGCGAAGATGTGATTTCAACCGCGCTACCAATTCCTCATGCGCGCGCCAATTCGAGCGTTTCCAGTCCAGCCGAATTTGATCTCCAGCGACTGTTACCCGGCTGTCAGGGTTAGGCAGATCCTCTGACATAGCATAGAAATCAAAGCTGCGACCCGCGATCATTGCGGCAATAAGGCCAGGTAGCCCGGTTTGGGACGCAAGGATTGGCCCAGTTATTTTCCCCAACATCTGTATATTACCTAACGGCATTCCGCTCTGACCATCATCATTGTAATAGTCGTTGAACATCAGCGTCTTCTGATAGACTGCGCGGTTCCGTCGTAGTGGATGCACTGCCAGAACAGCCGAACAATTATGATTCATAAAGTTCCGCCCGACTTGATCAGAGCGATTTGCCACCCCCATCGCGCAATTGTCGTTTGATGATTTTAGCAACAGTGCTGCGGATTGAACGGCACCAGCAGACAGCACGATCACGGGCGCACGCAAGGTGCCATACCCTGCAACTTCGACACCGGTGATCCGCCCACCCTTTTCGCTTAAGAGCTTATCGGCTGGAGCACTGGTCAATAGTTCGACATTTTCGTGCAAGAGAGCCTCGGCCAGTGCGCAAGTCTCAGCATCCATCTTGCCGCCGCAGGTGTTAGGGAACGCATCCCAAGTCGTCTGGCCCGACGCCAACCATCTGTCGATATCAACACCAAGCGGCACCGAAGATGGAGTTAGCCCGGCGTTGCTCAGGCGCTTTCGCAGCTCCACTAGGTCCGGCTCATCCGCAACCGGTGGAAACGCGTATCCAGCACTATGCGGCGGTTCGGTCGGGTCCTCATCTGCAGTTCCGCGCACTGCGTAAAGCTTTTCCGCCGCTGTATAGTCCTGCTCTAGGTCATCATAAGCAATTGGCCATCCAGGAGATTGCCCACCCATATGTACGCGCGGTTCGAAATCTTCTCGCCGGTAGCGGATTAAGGCCGCACCATAAAACTTGGAGTTGCCGCCAACGCAGTAGTAGTTCCCGGGGTTGAAAGGGTGCCCTTCGCCATCCAGCCAAGTCTCATTAGGTCGGAAATGGCCGTCGCCAAAGATCGCCTTTGGATCCCGATCCTGTGGCGACGGTTCCAGACGCTCTCCGCGTTCCAGGATCAGAATACGGCGACCCGAAGGGGCAAGAGCCGCAGCCAGCGTTGCCCCTCCGACACCAGAGCCGATAATTATGATGTCCGGGCTGGTCACGGAGTTATCCGCATCTCGCTTTCAGGGTCAAAGGCCACCGCCTTTTCCATGTTCACAGCGAATTGGAAATCCTGCCCGGGCGCGACCTCAGCATCCGAACGCATACGCGCGATTACATCTTGGCCACCCAATTGCATCGAGACGAAGGTGTCCGATCCGGCGGGTTCTGTTACGACAATCCGGTTCGTCATCTGCGCGATGTTTGACGACTTCCTATCCGCTCCATCGATGTCGGTAATTGTTTCCGGGCGTATGCCCAGCAAAATCTCTCGCCCATCCCATTCTGCGAGGTTGTCCTGACTGAACTGTAGTTGCGCCATCGATCCGTCATGAACGGCGACCTCCGCATGAGGACGACCGTTCAGCACAACCACTTTCGCGGGCACTACGTTCATTGCAGGTGAACCCATGAAAGTTGCCACGAAAATATTGGCCGGAGTGTCATAAATTTCCTGCGGTGTCCCAAGCTGCTGCACGTAGCCGCCATTCATCACGGCGATGCGGCTGGACAGCGTCATCGCTTCGATTTGGTCGTGGGTCACGTAGACGATTGTGGTGCCAAGGTTTTGGTGCAGTTTCTTGATCTCGGTCCGCATATCCACACGCAGTTTAGCGTCGAGGTTGGAAAGCGGTTCATCGAACAAGAACACATCCGGTTCACGAACCAAAGCGCGCCCCATCGCCACGCGCTGACGCTGACCACCCGAGAGTTGACCGGGCTTGCGATCGAGCAACTGCTCAATCTGCAGCAGCTTGGCAACCTCGGTCATTGCCTTTTCTCGTTCGGACTTTGGCACACCGTGCATCTCAAGCCCGAACGTAATATTCTGGCCTACCGTCATGTTTGGGTAGAGCGCATAGCTTTGGAACACCATGGCGATGTTTCGGTTCGACGGGTGCACCCCGTTCATCACCTGGTCTTTGATACGGATCTCGCCGCTGGTGATATCCTCAAGCCCCGCGATCATGTTCAGAAGGGTTGACTTACCGCAGCCCGAAGGTCCGACGAGAACGAGGAATTCACCCTCTTGCACCGAGATATCGACCTTATGCAGTACCTCGACCGCCCCGTAGGATTTGGTCGCGTTGTCTATGTCCAGAAAACCCATGAGGTCTTATCCTTTCACGGAACCCGCCATCAGGCCGCGGACGAAGTATCGACCGGCCACGATGTAGACGAGCAGAGTTGGCATGGCGGCCAGAATGGCGCCTGCGAAATGAACGTTGTATTCCTTCACACCGGTTGACGACTGCACCAGATTGTTCAGCGCCACCGTCATCGGCTGGCTGTTGGCGTCGGCAAAAGACGCACCGAACAGGAAGTCATTCCAGATGTTGGTGAACTGCCAGATAATCGACACCACGGCGATTGGCCCGGAACTGGGCAGCAGGATGCGCCAGAAAATCTGGAAGAATCCGGCCCCGTCGATTTGCGCAGCCCGGATCAGTTCGGTCGGGAAGACGGCATAGTAGTTGCGGAAATAAAGAGTCGTAAAGCCTATACCGTAGACGACATGCACCAGCGCCAGCCCCCAAGTTGTACCGGCCAAGCCAATGATCCCCAGCATCCGCGCCATCGGGATCAGCACGATCTGAAACGGGATGAAGCAGGCGAACAGCATCAGACCGAACAGGATGGTGTCGTACTTGAAGCGCCATTTGGTCAGCACATAGCCGTTCAGCGCGCCAAGAATGGTCGAGACGATCACCGCCGGAACCACCATCTTGATCGAGTTCCAGAAGTACGGCTTCAAACCCGTTGGATCGACACCAATCTGAGCCGAGGACCATGCCTTCAGCCAGGGCTCAATCGTAAAGACCTGTGGCAGGTTCATCATGCCGCCGCCGGTGATCTCTTCCAGCGGTTTGACCGAGTTCACCAGCATCACATAGAGCGGCAGCAGGTAGAACAGGCCGAACAGTAGCAGCACCAGATAGATCAGCGTGCGAGTGACACGGCCGGTGCGGATTGCGGTATCCTGAGTTGCTTGAGACATCAACGTTTCTCCCGCAATTCTGCGTACAGGTAGGGGATCATGATCGCCGCGATGGTCATCAGCATGATCGTGGCCGAGGCCGCGCCGATCCCCATCTGGTTCCGCGTGAACGTGTAGGAATACATAAAGGTCGCGGGCAATTCGGTTGCGCGTCCCGGCCCACCACCGGTCAAGGCAATCACAAGGTCAAAGGTTTTGATCGCAAGGTGGCTGAGGATCACGAAGGCCGACAAGAACGCTGGTCGCAATTGCGGTATAATGATCCGGCGATACAGGTTCCAGTTCGAGGCCCCATCCATCTGCGCCGCGCGCAAGATTTCGTTGTCGATTCCGCGAAGACCGGCCAGAAACATCGCCATCACGAAGCCACTAGTCTGCCAGACCGCCGCCAGAACGACAGTGTAGATGGCGTAGTCGCGGTTCTTGATCCAGTCGAATTCAAAGCTGGTCCAGCCCCAGGATTGCACCACGTTTTCCAACCCGATGCCTGGGTCCAGAAACCACTTCCAAGCAGTGCCGGTAACGATGAAGCTCAGCGCCATCGGATACAGATAGATCGGGCGCAGAAGCCCCTCGCCACGGATTTTCTGGTCGAGGAAGATCGCCAGCCCCAGCCCGAGGCAGGTGCAGATCACAATATACAGGCTTGCATAGATGCCCATATTGATCAGTGAGGTTTCCCAATGGCTTAGCCGCCACAGCTTGTCGTAATTTTCCCAGCCAACCCATCCAAAGGTCGGCAGAATGCGGCTGTCGGTAAAGGACAGGTAGACCGAGAACAGAATGAAACCGTAGACAAATACCGTCATCATCGCGATCGATGGGGACAGGACCAGTTTGGGGATCCAGTTCTGAAGGCGTGTCTTGAAATCCGCGTCGGCTGAAACAGCCATGGCGCGCCCTCCTGCGAGTAGAGTTTTTAGGCGTTGAGCACCCTCTTGGGACAGGGCGACCCTAAAGTCGCCCCATCGGGAGGATCACTTGGCGATTGACACCGCATCGACCAGTTCAACCACGGCAGTTTCACTGTCGTATTCACCGTTGAAATGCGCTGTGACGACGTCATAGACCGCGTTCTTGACCGAGGCAGGCGCCGCGTGGCCGTGCGCCATGGACCCGAACAGGTTGCCAGACGATGCCGCAGCTGCCAGGTCCTTCATGCCTTGCTGACCACATGCGTCCAACTCGCTACCGTCAACATCCGTCCGAGCGGGAACCGAGCCCTTCACCTTGTTGAAAGCAATCTGGAAGGACGGCGACAGGATCGCGCTGGCCAGTGCAGCCTGCTCAGCCGACACCGAACCGCCCTGATCGAACATCATGAACTGGTCAGCATTGAAGGTGACCTGATCCTGAGTGCCTGGGAAGCGGAAACACAGGAAGTCCTGACCCGGAACCTTGCCTGCGTTCAGGAATTCGCCCTTGGCCCAGTCACCCATCATCTGGAAACCGGCTTCACCGTTGATGACCATTGCAGTCGCCAAGTTCCAGTCACGGCCCGAGAAGTTCTCGTCAACATTGTCGCGAATAAAAGCCATACGATCGAACGCTTCTTTCATCGCATCGCCGCCAAGCGTTTCTTCGTCCAGGTCAACAAAGGCCGCCTTGTAGCCGTCTGGTCCAAGGGTCGACATTGCAATGGCATCAAACACGGTTGCGTCTTGCCAAGCTTGACCACCATGCGCAATCGGGGTCACTCCGGCCGCCTTCAGAGCTTCAACGGCAGCGACGAACTCATCCCAGTTGGTGGGTTGTGCAATGCCGTTGGCATCCAGCACCGCCTTGTTTGCCCAGACCCAGTTGGTCGAGTGCACATTCACGGGTGCTGAGACCCACTTGCCATCGTATTTGGCAAACGCCTTCAACGCGTCCGGAACCACGTCGTCCCAACCTTCTTGTGCGGCCACTTCGTTCAAGTCCGCCAATGCACCCTGAGCGGCCCAATCCTGAATATCGAAGCCTAAGCCCTGCACGGCGGTCGGCGCGTTGCCTGCTGTTACGCGGGCACGTAGAACTGTCATCGCTTGTTCACCGCCGCCGCCAGCGACCGGCATGTCGGTCCAGCCGACGCCCTGTCCGGAAAGATCATCTTTCAGTACGTTCAGCGCTGCGGCTTCACCACCTGATGTCCACCAGTGCAGAACCTCAACCTCTTCGGCTTGCGCCAAGCTAGACGTGCACAACAGCCCGGCCACAATCACCGACTTTGTTCTCAGCATTTTACGCATTGTTGTCTCCTCCCATAATGCGATCTTCTTGTTTCGGGCACCTTACAGTGCGCCGATCAGTCTTGCGGTACCCATGGTGATCGACTGTCGCCGATGCGCATGACCACCGATTTCACTTCAAAAAATTCCTCGAACCCGTAGCGTCCGACTTCCCGCCCCTGCCCGGATTGTTTGAAGCCCCCGAAGGCGACCTCGGGGAACCCATCCATCCAGGTATTAGTCCAGACCGTGCCCGCTTCTGCGCGTCGGGCGAATTCAAGGCAGGTGTGTACGTTTGTACTCCAGACACCTGCCGATAGACCGTAATCGCTATCATTGGTTAGGGCGACGGCCTCGTCCAGCGTTTTGAACGTAAGTACCGACAGAACCGGTCCAAACACCTCATCCCGTGCTATAGGCATGTCAGAGTTAACATTGGTGATTACGGTCGGTTGATAGAATTGGTCACCCAACCCCTCAACCGCCAATCGATCCCCTCCTAAAGCGACTTTAGCACCGGCAGCCTGCGCTTGTTTAACGAAAGTGTCGATCTTGGCATTATGCTCGCGGGTAACAATGGCGCCGACTTGTGTGGACGGGTCCAGCGGATCACCGAATTTTACTTTCCCGGACAACGCGACGACTCGGGCACTGAACTCTTCGGCGATATCTTCGTGCACGATGATCCGGCTACCGGAGTTGCAACACTGACCGACGTTGAAATAAACACCAAAAACGACCGCATCTGCAGCCGCATCGAGATCTGCGTCGGGAAAGATCACCTGCGGGTTCTTGCCGCCCAATTCCAACGCGACTTTCTTTAGCGTATCCGAAGCCGTCTTGCTGATCGTCTTACCAACGGCCGTCGATCCGGTGAAGCTGATCATATCAACGTCTTTGTGGTTTGACAGCACGCTGCCCACAGGCACGCCATAGCCAAGCACGATATTACACACGCCAGCGGGCAAACCGGCCTCGATCAGAAGCTCACCCAACATAAGCGTTGTCGACGGGGTCATCTCAGACGGTTTCACCACAACAGTACAGCCAGCCGCTAGAGCGAAAGGAAGTTTCTGACTGAGAATCCAGAATGGGAAGTTCCAAGGCGTGATGATCGACACAACGCCGATGGGTTCTTTCAACACGACACCCATCATATCCGCACCCAGCGTGTTGTGGCTGTCGCCATGCGTACTGCGCGCGAGCGAAGCTGCATAGCGCCACAGGTCTGCGGCGCCTCCAACCTCGCCCTTGGACTGGCTGATGGGCTTGCCGCTTTCCAACGTTTCGATCAGGGCGATCCGGTCGACATTCTGTTCGATTAACTCGGCGACCCTTAGCAGCACAGTTGCGCGTTCTTTGCCGGATGCGCGACTCCAAACGCCGCTGTCGAACGCCGTGCGCGCTGCATCGATCGCGGCGTTGGCTTCGGACTCGCCACCCAAAGCGGACCGGCTGACGATATGGCCGTGTGATGGCGAGCGGCGTTCAAATGTCTCTCCTGACGCGCTATCCAGCCATTCACCGTTGATCAGATGCCGGCCTTCGAACAATGCAGGCATTTCGAATGGAATGGCAGGATTGATAGTCATGTCGTTCATGTGGTCAGAGGCCCGAGAATTGAGGGTTTCGTTTTTCCATGAAGGCTGTGACACCTTCGTCGCGATCAGCCGAGGCTGCGATTGCCGCACTGCCCAGTGCCTCGACAACCGCTTGTGTGTCTTCGCCAACTGCAGCATGGATCATGTTTTTCGAAATTTCGGTGGCACGGGGGGACAGAGCCTGGGCCTCCATAGCGATCTCGAGTGCGCGCGAAAGTACGTCGTCAGCGATTTCGGTGGCATATCCCAGTGCAACCGCCCGATCGGCACTTAGGCGGCGACCGAACAAGGCCATCTCTTTTACTGCACTTTCCGAAATCAGCCGGGTCAAACGTTGTGTACCTGACCATCCGGGAACAATGCCGACCCTTGCTTCGGGCAAGGCAAGCGTGGCGCGCGGTGTCATCAGGCGCAAATCGCAGCAACTGGCTAACTCCAACCCACCGCCGAAGGCATGCCCGTTGATCGCGGCAATGGTGGGTTTCCCAATCCTGGTCAACCGGTCAAAAATCCGATGCCCGTCCCGCACCCAATGGCGTGCGAATTCCGCCGGGCTCAGCCCGCCCCACGCTCCAATGTCGGCACCGCAACAGAAGGCTTTTTCCCCTGCGCCAGTCAGGATTAGCGCGCGAGTATCAGAACGACGCTCCACCTCCTGCACGTGTGCCTCCAGCGCGTTGAGCATATCAACCGTCAGAGCATTCAGTTTGGCTACGTTGTCCAAGGTCAGAACTGCCGTCGCACCGTCGATGTGAAAGCCGATACTGCTCATAACCGCATCCCCATCGGGCCGTCATTGAACAAAGAGTTGGTCATCAGAGTAGCGTTCTCGGCAACCCTGACACGCCCCTCAGATGCCGCAACAATATCGCGCTGCGCGTCGATACCAGGCATGATCTCGGTGGCTACAAGCCCATCGTCAGTCAATCGGATCACACACCGTTCGGTTACATAGATAACATCCTGTCCGATTTCCCGTGCTCGGCGACCTGAGAACGTAACGTGTTCGACTTTGTCCACCATCTTGGTAAACTTGCCCGGGGCGTTCACTCGTATGCCGTCTTCCGCAAGTTCGATCTTCGCACCGGCTTCGAACCAACCGGAGAAGACGATCTTTTTCGCCCGGGCGGTGATATCGACAAATCCACCACAACCCGCTGTTAGATATGGTTTCTTGCCAAGTTTCGAAACGTTCACATTGCCTTCGACGTCGACCTCAAGGAACGACAGGAACGACATGTCGAACCCACCGCCCTGGAAATAGATGAACTGCTGTGGCGATGGAACAAAAGCATGCGCGTTTGAGGCGCATCCGAAGGCGAAGCCTGTCAGCGGAACGCCACCAACCGCGCCCTGTTCAATCGCCCATGTCACGGCCTGCGCATGCCCCTCTTCCAGCAGAATGCGTGGAACCATAGCGCTTATACCGAAGCCCAGATTGGCGCTCATTCCAGTTCGAAGTTCCTGTGCGGCTCGTCTCGCGATGACCTTTTCAACACCATGTTCAGCAAGCGAGAAGCTGTCCCACGGACGCATGATCTGACCGGAAATGGCTGGATCATAAGGGGTTTCTGTTGTCTGCATTTGATCAGGGTCTTCAACGATCAGATCAATCAGATGCCCCGGCACACGAACGTCATGAGGACGCAGGCTGCCCTCTGCTGTGACGCGCTGCACCTGAGCGATGACCAACCCACCATGGTTACGGACGCAGATCGCCTGTTCCAGACCACCTAGATAAGCCCCTTCATGTTCATAGGTCAGGTTGCCGAATTCATCCGCTGTCGTCGCCCGCAGTATACACACGTTGGGATTGATATTCGGGAAGTGTAGCCAAGTCTGGCCGTCAAACTCTTTTCTATCCACGATGGGTGCGGCCGATCCACGTTCATTCATGGCGCATCCCTCGCGTACAGGGTCCACGAATGTATCAAGTCCGACCTGCGTCAGAACGCCGGGTCGATGCGCGGCGGATTCGCGATGCATGTCAAACAGAATACCCGACGGCACGTTGTAGGCAGCCACCCGGTTTTCAACGATCATTTTCCAGATTTCCGGCATTTCAAGGCTGGAAGGTCCCGAAGGATACGACCCAGCAAGCACGCGGCTCAACAGCCCATCCTGCGCCAGATACTCCATACCTTTCACACCATACATGTCGCCCGCAGCGATCGGATGAAGTGTCGTGATATTGCGCGGGTGCCCTTCTGAACGAAACCTCTCTCCAAGCGCCTTGAGGACAAGGTCAGGACAACCTAGTGCCGAAGAGGAAGAAACAGTAACAACAGCATTGTCAGGGATGCGTGCGACCGCCTCTGAAACTGAAACAAGCTTGGTCATCAGAAGCCACCGTAGTCTACATTAACGCGCGCGCCGGATGCGGCGGCTTCTCTCACGCTCAACGCCACGGACAGCGACTTTACTCCGTCCGGGCCATCTGCGGCCGGGCGCCCCTGCCCTTCGGCTGCGGCGACGAAATCCGACACGCCCTGCACATAGAGAGAGTGATCGGAAAACGGGATGTCTTCACGCCCTGATTCCGTAACCAAAGTGATGCTTCCCACTGGAAGTTGCGTCATCACACCGTCTGCAAAAATTGAGCCTTTCGTTCCGTGCACTTGCAACCCCGAACCTGCAAAGGGATGCGTAAAGCTTTCATGCGTCACAACCATCGCACCAGAAGGCATAGTCCACACAGACATGCACGAGTCCTCAACCCCCTGCCCCATTCCTGAGCTGGTCATTTGCGCGACGACTGACTTGGGGTCTTCCTGCAAAAGGAAGCGGGTAACATCGGCGTCGTGCACGACAATATCCGGGATTACGCCCCCACCTGCATCTGCGGAATTTATTCTCCAACCCTGTAAGTGTCCCGGCAAGTGCACCGCGTGGTGAATCCGCAGCGAAAGAACTTCTCCGACGCGACCGCTTGCGATGAGATCACGAATTGCGCGATGGCTACCCGAACACCGCAAATGATGGTTCGTGCCGAAAACCACTCCTGCGTCATCGGCGGCACGCACCATTTCAATTGCTTCCTGTTGCGTCATCCCAAGAGGTTTTTCGCACAGGACGTGCTTGCCAGCGGATATTGCCGCCATGGCTTGAGCATGGTGTTTCTCATTCGTAGAAGAAATATAAACAGCGTGAACATCGGGGTCCGACAGAGCCACACTGAGTTCGGTGGTTGCACCCTTAATGTCATGTTCGTCAGCCCACGCCTTCACGCGATCTGGAGAATTGCTGACAATCCAGGTCACATCGTTGACCGCCTGTTGGCGCACCGCGTTGAGCATATGCTGCGAAGCTATCGTGCTTGCCCCAACGAATACCCAGTTCATCATACCACCCTATTTTTGGAACGTTCCATTTCTTTAGTGGAACGTTCCAATTTAGGCAAGGAAAAATTTAATGCGGCGCTGCAATCGCGCTTCATAGCGCTCGCGTGACCGTTGCTGCGACTTCTTTTTTGCCACCAATATTGGGCAACCGGACACAGACCAAAAAGGGTTTGTTCGCCCGGGATCAACTAACGGCGGCGTTGACTACGTGAAGCCCGAAGACGCAGCGCGGGTTATCTTACGAGGGCAGCAAAAACGAAAAGACTTAGTTCCCGTTGGTCGAGTTGTAACGCTGTCGAGCGTCCTTGGTCGTTTGGCTCCGTTACTTTTCTTTCGCCAAATGATGCGCACGATTGGAACGAGATAACTGTTCGAGAAACCCACGAAATTAAATGCTGCCACAAGTCGATCTCGGCGGAAATGCCATCTGAGCTCTCGCCAAGTCAACTGATCTTTAAGTTCACATTAATCGAATTGAGCCAGAGATCGCTAGGTAACGGCTTCCGCCTCCCGTCACCCTATTTGCCCCTTTCGATCCAGCGTCACAAAAAGCTATCGATTTTGGCGAGCGTGGTTCTACTTACTGCGACACCTGAATTTCGTGCCAACAGACGTTTGGCGCGGCGGCCATCTCCGGGTAAATGAGCCCCTTCCTGAGAATTGAACGCATTTACCAAATTGGAAACACCAATCTCAAACGCGCCCGACGCCGTCGCATTCGGGTCAATCGCTATGAAGAATTGCCCGGTTTTTGGTGGACCTCCTGCAGTTCCGGAAAACGGCGAGGCATTGATACCCAACGTGGCACCAGTCAAAGCTGCCGCCATGAGCTCCACCATCAAAGCGATGCCGACACCTTTGTATCCACCTGATGGTGCCATGGATCCTTTTAAGCCGACCTCTGGGTCAGTCGTCGGATTACCTTCTGCATCAAGCGCCCACCCAACAGGGATCGGCCTGCCTTCTCGGGCGTGTTTCATGACTTCGCTTTTAGCGATGGTACTGGCGCTCTGGTCAATCAGCAGGACCGGCTCACCATCAGTACTGGGAGCGGCGATAGAGAATGGATTAGTACCCACAACCGGTTTCGCCCCGCCAGACGGAGCAATTGACGCCGGCGCGTTGGTAAATCCCAGACCAACCAGCCCAGCCTGTGCCAACCGATATGTGTGGTAACCTAGAACACCACAATTGTAGCTGTTTTTGATGGCCAAAACCGCGACGCCTTGTTCACGTGCGCTGGGAACTAAAACCTCAAAACCTACATCAATAGCTGAATGCGCAAAGCCTGTTGCGGCGTCCACCGATACTACGCCGGGTTTGGGACGCGACAGAACAGGAATTGCCGCCCCGTCAACCTTACCGCATTGCACATGCTCGCAATAGATCGGGATATAGGCCAGTCCGTGACTAGCAACGCCGTCTGCTTCGGTCGCTGCGGTCGCTCGCGCCAAGGGGCGTGCGTTTTCTTCAGACGTACCCGCTGCGACGAGCGCGCGAAAGGACAGATCTTCGATTTCGGCAAGAGTAAGGGTTAGCGTGTCGGTCACATTGGTGTCTCTTCAATCATGATCAGAAATCCCAGCACCTGCACCCAACAAGCGAGATTCCTCGGTTGCAGGGGCATAGGTGCGATGGGCTAAGCGGTTCAGAGCATCCCAATCATCTTGATTAGGACGCGCGCGCGTGTGCTGCTCGCAAGGAGCGGAGATCGCCCCACCAAGCGAAACGGTGACCATTTTGGCCACGGTGGGCAAACCGTCTCGGGTTGCATGGTAGTTTGCGTCGATCACCACTCGCGCCCCGTCGATTTCAACCGTCAACACATCATTCAACATACATGCTGCATTGGAGACAAACGGCAGTAACAGGGCAGGCACGACGACGCCCCGCGCTTCAATCAAACCTGTCTTCAGCAGATGAACACTGTCGGACAAAAGAGGCCCTACAAACAACGGGCAAAGTTCGCTCTCGCCCTGCCACAGCCGCCCTTGCACTTGGCGGGGACGGTGCGATGCCGGGTTCGCGGCCAGCCCAAGATTCAATAAGTGAGACAACGCCGCCGTCCCATCCAAACCTTGCGAGCATAACCAACGCGTTGCCTTTGACGCCTCCTCCGCCTGCCCCCAGGAATATCCTGCGCCACGCGTGGCCCGTTTGGCAGTCGCCTCGATTTCATTCATCGAAAAGTTCAAGACGTCACCCTAGGATAAACCCAAAAGTCTGCGTTTTCAGACGTCAGTTCCTCTGGGTATGGTGCGCCAGCATACATACAGATGCGCACCCAGCGATCTGAGCGTGGATCAAAATGGGTCGCGCCAAAGAAAGACAGCTTTGCCCGCAGCATGTCGATGGGTAGCACCTCGGACCCGATGGTGTTGTCCCGGATTTCGCCATAGGGCGCGAAACGGGTCATCTGAACACGACGGATCGTATGGCGATGTTCCGGATGGCTGAGCAAGAATTCGGCCACAGGCCGATTATCTTCCCATTCGCCCAAAGCTAGATACGCCGCGGCTGCGTCCCGCGCCGGGGCCAAAGGCTGTTCGTACTCTGATATCGGCTCTTCAAACCGTTCGCCCATCCGGGGTTCCAGCTTTTCTTCCGACACATACCAAGCCCGAGAGCAGTTTTCGCGTTTCTCCCAATTAAGATCTAACGCCCAACCATATGTTTCCCTGATTAGATCGCGTGTTCGCCCGATAGGCATCGCTCCGTCGATTACAAGCGCCTGCGCATTACTGTCTGACATACAGCTGCCCAACCCGTCCACGAGCCCTTGGTAAGGTTCCAGGATCAGTGATGCGACAAACTCCTGCCCTTCTTCACTCAGGGCATTTTCTGCCCATACCATCAATCGGTCCCAAGGGAAGTTTCGGCTCAAATCCTCCTGGTGCACGTAGTCCTCAATCTCGCGCAGTTCGTTGTTCAGCGATGTCAGTTTTTCTATCTGTATGGGGTGCTGAGAACGCCACCAAGACATCGACAACTGGCTTCGCTGAAATAGATCTCTAAAACTTTCCACTTCGGCGTCTGAGGCGCGTTCTACCGACCGGACACGCGCAATGGCCTCTTCCCGCGCCATGACCCAGTTGTTGAACAGCACGGGGTGGTTGACTATGAATGGCGCCATTCCAAGACCCGTAGAATTGCCAATCCCCAACCAACGGGCAATATCCGGATCTAGCGTAGCGGCTTGGTCGGCACCTTTGATATTGGCCATGTGTTGTACGAGGTCTCGCACGAACGTTCGGGTTAGGAAAACCGACAGCATTTCGACCTGAAACGGTGCATGGGTTTCCGGGCGGTTTGCAACTTTCTCTCGATCTGCAGCCCCAAACTTGCCCGAACCGTAAACAGCCGTCGTACGCATCAAATAGCCGACCTGATAGATTTGCTCCAAATCCGGCTGCCGTCCTGCGGCTAGCGCGTCAACGACATGATCCCACAGCCGAACCGAGCGGTTGGCACGCGACAACGAGAGCTCGCTTTCACTGATCCGCCCTGCCTCCTGCAAGGGCACGTTTTGTGAAAGACGCTCGATATCGGCTTCAGTGGGGATGCCATCGAACAATGCAAAGGTAGCATCCCAAGCTTCGGCGATCACACGGTCCGACCGTTTTTCTGGCGGTAGATCATGTGCAAAGGCGACCAGGGAATACGCCCGTTCAGGTCCGTGGGCTGTATAGACGGCCCTGCCGACGCCATTGGCATCGATATCGAATACAGAGCGTGAAAACGACCATTTCTCTCGGGCCATGCGGCGAGTGAGCTGTCGCATGAAGCTGAGCCTACACTGATGCAAAGACCCCAGTCGAGACAACCGCATCACGGTTTCCGGGTCTCGTCTTTCGATCCTTGTCTGCTCTTGTGCGTCCATTCAACTACCCTTGAGCACCGAAGTTCTCTGCAAAGAACCTATACCAATTGCCCCCCATTATTCCGGCCACTTCTTCTTGGCTAAGGCCGGTCTCACGAAGCCCTTCTTCGATATTTTCAAAGTCCCGATTGTCCCGGAACCATCCCGGCATCGGGGGAAAGCCCGGATTGCTGGCCGATCCCTCTCCATAGTCAATCTCCTTGGACCAACGTCCAACTCGCATCCATTCGACAACACTATCGGGCTGATCCTGGCATAGATCCGTGCCGATCCCGAGATGGTTTGGGCCATATTTCTCTGCCGCCCGCGCGATCATCTCGCAAAAGCTGTCCAATGTGCAGTCCGACTTACCCTTCAGGTGATGAGGATAGATCGAAAATCCCAGCATCCCACCGTTTTCAGTTACGGCCCGGATTACTGCATCGCGCTTGTTGCGCAGGGCGGGTGCCCAATCGAACGGGTTGGCATGGGTGATCGCAATCGGACGCTCGGACAATTCAGCTGCTTCAATGGTTGATCGGTCAGCGGAATGGCTCATGTCCACCACAAGCCCAACCCGGTTCATCTCTTTGATCACCTGACGGCCCATGCGCGTTATGCCGGTGTCCTCGGCTTCATAGCAGCCTGTGGCCAGCAAAGATTGATTGTTGTAGGTCAGTTGCATGAACCGCGCACCTAACGTGTGAACAATCTCGACTAAACCGATGTCATCTTCGATAGGCGACGGATTCTGAAACCCAAAGAACACTGCTGTACGCCCGGTTTCACGAGCTTTATCGATATCGCTGGCCCACAGCCCTTTCATGATCAGATCGGGGTACTGTTCGAACCACCTGTTCCACTTTTCAAAGTTCAGAACGGATTCGCGAAAATTCTCGTGGTAAGCGATGGTGACATGGATTGCATCCACACCCCCTTCGCGTAATTGCCGAAAAACTTTTTCCGACCAATTGGCGTATTGCAGCCCATCAATCCGCATCACGTCGGCTTTCCAGCGCTGATGTATGCAGTCTTGACCGTCGTGTAGAACTCGGCCGCAGCCTTACCTTGTTCACGCGGACCGTACGAGCTGTCGCCTCGCCCTCCGAAAGGAACATGATAATCCGTACCTGCCGTCGGCAGATTCACTGTCACAACACCGGTCCGCGCGTTGCGACGGAAATGCGTAGCGCGCGCAAGGTTTTGCGTGACGATGCCCGAAGTCAGGCCGAAATTAGTATCGTTTACGGTGGCCAAAGCCTCGTCATAGCTGCCGACCTTGATGACCGAAGTAAGGGGCGCAAACATCTCTTCTCGATTGATGCGCATGTCGTTGGTTGTGTTCAGAAACACTCCGGGACTCATGTAGTAGCCGTCGAGCGGCATGTCCAAACGCTGCCCGCCACCGGCTAGTTCGGCACCTTCGGATTTACCCAGTTCAACGTAGGCTAAATTCTCAGCCAGTTGCTGTTCACTGACAACGGGGCCCATCTGAGTTCCATCTTCCAATGCGTGACCCACTTTCATCGCCTCAGCCCCTGCCACCAGTTTTTCAACAAAAGCATCATGCACAGCGGAATGGACCACAAGCCGCGAAGATGCCGTACACTTCTGACCGGTGCCACCGAAAGCACCGCCCAGCGCAAGCGAAACAGCCAGGTCGAGATCCGCGTCGTCCATTACTGCCAACGCGTTTTTCGATCCCATTTCCATCTGTACTTTGGTCAGGTTCTGAATGGCGGCCGCAGCAATCCCCTTGCCGACTGGAACCGACCCGGTAAACGAGATCGCATTGACCTTGGGGCTTTCCACCAGCTGCTGTCCAATGGATCGGCCTGCGCCCATCACTAGGCTGAACAGGCCTTTAGGGATGTCCTGACGATTGATGATTTCAGTAAGCGCAACTGCTGAAGCCGGAGTTATGTTGGCAGGTTTCCAGACCACTGCATTGCCGTAGCAAAGCGCAGGTGCGATCTTCCAAGACGCTGTGGCCGTCGGGAAGTTCCAAGGGCTGATGACGGCGACAACACCGACAGCCTCACGCCGCACATCGATCTCGATATCAGGACGCACAGAGTCCGCATTCTCGCCGATCTGGCGCAGACACTCGGCAGCGTAGTAGGTGAAAAACTGCCCGGCCCGATAGACCTCGCCCTTGCCTTCTGCAAGCGGTTTACCTTCTTCGCGGCTGAGTAAGCGACCTAACTCTTCGGCGCGGGACATCAATTCGTTGCCGATATTCATCAGCACGGATTGTTTACGTTCGAGCCCATAAGCCGCCCACTCGATTTGCGCGATGCGCGCCTGATCCAATGTCGCCTCTAACTGATCCGTATTCGCTTGGGCGAAATGGCCGATCAGATCGCTCAAATCAGAAGGGTTGCGGTTTTCGATCTCGCTTTCGCCGGCAAGCCATTCGCCAGCGATCAGATTAAGGTTGGTCACAGTTTGCCCCAAAACAAAAAAGCTTTGGCACAGAATGGACTTCTCGCCCAACATCAGTCAAACTCAAACAATTGAAGAAAACTTCAGTTAGATTGAAATATGACCATTAAGATTGAAATGCTGCGCTGCTTTTGCGCCGTCGCGCAAAGCGGCAACTTGTCTGAAGCCGCTGATCGATTGGGGCGCACGCAATCGGCAGTCTCGATGATGTTGAAGCAATTCGAAAACCACTTGGGAAAAAAACTGTTCGTCGGCGAGCGCAAAAACCACCTCTCCGCGCTGGGAGAGCAGGTATTCGAAATGTCCCTGAAACAAATCCGCCAGTTTGATCAGACAGTGCAATCCATCCAAGCTGCCGCTGATGCCGCCAACGGGCAGATAAGAATAGCCTCGGTTCCTTCCGTCGCGGCCTTGATCTTTCCTGACGTACTAGAACACATGACCAATCGGTTTCCAGGGCTTAAGGTCGAGCTTAGGGATGCAGATACGCAGCAAGTTCTGGACGCCCTTGCAAATGGTAAAGCAGACATCGGTATTGCCTCGGGGTTTCATCCTTTGAAAGGCATCAAAGCGACGCCCTTTTTCGAGGACCGTTTCGGGCTAGTGTGCGCGTCCGATCATCCGCTCAACACACGGGCCGAGCCCCCCACCCTGGATGAAGTAATTGCAGCCCCATTTGTACGAAACACTTTGTGTGATCTCATCCAGACCCCGCGTTTTGTGACTGCGATCAAAGATGCCGATGTCACCATCCACAACACGCACTCATTGATCGCCATGGTTGGAACTGGCAAATGGGTGACCATTTTGCCGAAAACCATTGCACGCTTCATTCCAGACAACACCGCGTTTCGAGAGCTTGCGGACTTGCCTGACAAGCGGCAGGTCTATCTATACGTCAACGAAAGGACCCGGTTCAAAGACATTACAGATGCATGCAGTGCTTATATTCTGAGTACAAAATAGACCCGCAAACTCTGTAGAACGGTTGAAGCCGAGCAAAAACAACGGTGAATTTTTACAATCCCAGCGTCCGCCAAAAGACCAGTCTTTAGCTTGATCAAACCGCGTTTAAACAAACCTGTTCACGTAATTTTCCAAAATCTCCTGACGTCCGGACCTTGGGATTGGATTAATACCTTCCTCCAAAACCCGGGCGGATATCTGCTCCAAAGTTCCTTCTAACATCGATGCCGCCGATGGAGTGTTCCAGCCAGAATACCTATCTGCCAGCGCGTCTTCCAAACCGCCATCTTCAATCATTGCCGCGGCGGCCTTCAAACCCCGTGCGCAGATATCCATACCCCCAATATGAGCGGCCACCAGATCTTTGGCGTCAATTGACTGTCGACGTATTTTGGCATCGAAATTTGTGCCTCCGTTCGTGAAACCACCTGCTTTGAGTATGTAGTAGTAAGCCAAGGCAACTTCAGGAGTATTGTTGGGGAACTGATCTGTATCCCATCCGGATTGGTAGTCATTGCGGTTCATATCAATCGAGCCAAGCATTCCTTCGGATGCGGCGACCGCAATTTCATGCTCGAAGCTGTGTCCGGCAAGGATAGCGTGACCCTGCTCAAGGTTCAGCTTAACCTCGTTCTCCAAACCGTATTTCCTTAAAAACCCGATGCAAGTTGCCGCGTCATAGTCGTATTGGTGCTTTGACGGTTCCTGGGGTTTGGGTTCCACAAGAATGGTGCCTTTGAACCCGATCTTGTGTTTGTACTCCACAACCATGTTCAGGAACCGACCCATGTGGTCCAACTCGGTTTTCATATCCGTGTTCAGCAGAGTTTCGTACCCTTCACGGCCACCCCACAGAACGTAATTCTCACCCCCCAATTTGTGAGTAGCATCCAAACAGGATTTCACTGTTGCTGCGGCAAAGGCAAAAACGTCAGGGTCCGGGTTGGTGCTGGCGCCAGACATCCATCGCCGATGGCTGAACATGTTGGCCGTACCCCAAAGCAATTTGGTGCCAGAAACCTGCATCTTTTCACCTATGTAGTCGGTGATTTGCTCCAGCGTTCTGAGGTTATCGGCAAAGTTGCCCTGTTCGGGGCGTATGTCCGCGTCGTGCCAACAAAAGTAAGGCTGACCCAGAATTTCAAACATTTCGAATGCAATATCCGCTTTCGTGCGGGCTCTGCCCATATCGTCCTGAGGGTGCCAGGGCCGTTCAAACGTGGGTCCGCCAAAAGGATCTCCGCCCTCCCACGCGAAAGAATGCCACCATGCCACTGCAAATCGCAGGTGGTCTTCCATACGCTTACCCAGAACTATTTCGTCCGGGTTGTAGTGGCGAAAGGCCAGCGGGTTCTTTGTGTTCTCACCTTCAAATTGAACCCGTTCGATCCCATCAAAAAATCCGCTTGGCATACCTGCCCCCTATTCTGCTTTTTGTGCTGGCTGTTTCCCGAGAATAATCATCGACAAAAGGTCGTCATCAGTGACGTCGGCAATATCGACAGTCCCAACCAGTTTCCCGTTCTTCATGACCGAAGCGCGATCGCACAGTTCCATGACCGCATGTACGTCGTGGTCGATCAGGAAGATCCCGATTCCTTGCGCCTTCAACTGGTGGATCAGATCCGCCACCATCTGCGTTTCATGCGGCCCGAGCGCTGCTGTCGGCTCGTCCATTATCAATATGCGAGCATTGAAATAGACGGCGCGGGCAATCGCCACAGACTGTCTTTGGCCACCAGACAAAGCAGAAACAGGATCATTGAACTTTTGAAAATTCGGGTTCAGCTGCGCCATGATCTTGCGGCACTCAGCTTCCATAGCTGCATCGTTGACCAAGCCAAAAGGCGTTGTCATCTCACGCCCCAGGAACAGGTTCGACGTCGCATCCAGATTGTCGGCCAAGGCGAGGGTCTGGTAGATTGTCTCGATATTGTTCGCCCGAGCGTCTCGAGGGTTTCCTATCTCGACGGGCTTACCATCAATCAATATCTCGCCACTATCCATTTGATAGGCACCTGACAGCACCTTGATCAACGTGGACTTCCCTGCCCCGTTATGTCCCAGCAAGCCAACGACTTCACCGGGATAAAGATCGACCGACACATGGTCGACGGCTTTGATCCCACCGAAGGAAATCGAGATATCGCGCATCTCGACTAATGGCGGTGCGCCGGAACCACGTCCGGAGTTGGAGGGTGTTTTCTGCGTATCCTGAGCCTGCATTATTTTGCCCCCAGTCGCTTGCGGTAGACGATGTCGATGTAAACGGCCAGCACAAGAACGCTGCCGACCACGATGTTCTGAAACGGTGCGTCCACGCCAACCATAGCCATGCCTGATTGAAGCGCTTGCATGATCAGTGCGCCCAGGATTGCGCCGTAAATGGTGCCGATGCCACCGGACAGTGCGGTCCCACCGATAACAGCGGCGGCAATGACCCGTAGCTCATCCAACGTACCAATATCGTTCGAGTGGTTTGCCAGACGGGCCGACGCGACCACTGCGGATACCGCGCACAGGAACCCCATTAGCGCAAAGATTTTCACGGTCAGCAGCCGCGTGTTGATGCCGGAAAGCTCTGCCGCGTCTGGGTTGCCGCCGGTGGCAAAAATGTAGCGGCCAAATCGGGTTTTCCGCGCCACGACAGTCAGCGTTACAGCCACCATGATTAAGATGAGGACAGATATCGGTATGCCGTACCCGACGACCAACCCCTCGGGCATCGTCTCTCCGCGCGTTTCGAACATGCGTTGCAGTCTGCGTGTCGGAATGGCGTAACTGTTTACAATGTAGACGTACCCAAGAATGGCAATCGCGATTATTCCGGCCAACGTAGCTTCGGCCCAAACAGGTTTTACAGGGAAACCATGTGCCGCCTTTGCACGTCGGCCACTCCACAAAGCCCAGATTGCAATTGCAGTAGCGAACAACCCAAACAGCCAGCTTGTCGTTGTCCCTAAGGTTCCGTTGGTCCCGCCAAACATCAGGAATGTACTATCCAGTGGACCAATCGTCTGGCCGCTGGTCAAATACCACGCCACGTTTCTCCAAACCAGAAACCCGCCAAGTGTCACGATAAATGCTGGTATCGTTAAATACCCGACCATCCAGCCATGAAATGCACCAATAAGCGTTCCGACAAACAAACCGACGACGATTGTGATCGCCCAGGTTGCCGGGTTGTTCAAACCCATCCCCAGTACTTGTGGTAAAAGCTCGGTTTGCGTCATTGCCATCACGGCCGAAGTTGTCGCCAGCAGTGCTCCAACCGATAAGTCGATGTGCCGAGTAACGATAATGAACACCATCCCGCATGCCATGATGGCGACTGAAACCGTCTGGATCGAAAGGTTGAACAAGTTGCGAGGTGTCAGGAATCGACCATCTGTGACGATATTGAACCCGATGCACAGGATGACAAACGCGCCGATCATTCCCAAAAGCCGCATATCCAGTTCCAGTTGCTGGAACAGGTTGGGTTTCGCTTTTTCAGGTACCGGCTGAGACGAAGTTTCGGTCATATCCGATCTTTCATAGTCAGCAATGGTTCCCGGCCCCCGAAAGGGCCAGGGACATTAGAGTTTAGTTGCAGGGCGCAGGGCCGTTTTCAACGCCTTGGCACAAGTCTTCCAATGGAATCCAACCAGCGTCCACAACGACGGACAGGTTGTCTTTGGTGATTGGTACGGGCGCAAGGAAGACCGAGTTCATCTCGGTCCCGCCTGGCGACGTCCAGCTAATTGCACCTTCGACATCCGCAGGGGTTGTTCCACCGCTCAACGCGACCGCGATTTCGCCGGCTGCTTTACCAAGCTCACGTGCATCTTTCCAAACTGAAACTGTTTGAGTTCCCAGTGCGACGCGATTCAGTGCGGCGTGGTCACCGTCTTGGCCGGATACCGGGATACCTTCCATGCCCTGTGCAGTCAGTGCCGCAACAACGCCACCTGCTGTACCGTCATTCGAGGCGACGACCGCATCCACGTTGTTTTCATTTGCTGTCAGTATCTGTTCCATGTTCCGCTGCGCGTTCGCCGGAAGCCAACCATCTGTATAGGCCTCGCCTACGATGACGATGTCACCGCTGTCGACCGCCGCCCCGATGATCTCTTGCTGACCACCACGCAGGAAATCCGCGTTTGGATCGGTAGGAGAGCCCTTGATCATCACGTAGTTGCCCTTGGGCATGGCCTCAAAAACAGCGCGGGCCTGCATTCTACCGACTTCCACATTGTCGAAGGTCAGGTAGAACGCACGGTCATCCTCAATCAGGCGATCATACGCAATCACCGGGATACCTTCATCAGCAGCTGCCTGAACGGCCGGCCCGATCGCCTGAGCGTCCTGCGCCAGAATAATAAGCGCATCCACACCTTGAGCGATCAAGCTTTCAATGTCCGAAAGCTGCTTAGCCGAAGACGATTGCGCATCGGCCGAGATATATTCGGCCCCACCGGCTTCTAGTGCCGACTTGATTGCTGCTTCGTCCGTCTTCCAACGTTCTTCCTGAAAGTTGGACCAGCTTACACCGACCACCGGCTCTGCGAACGCGGTCGAGGCCAGCAACGTAGCCACAGCTGAGAAGCTGAGAATTCTTTTCATGATTTCCTCCCATTTGCAGAGCCATCTGTTGTTGATTCGCGGCCCTCAATTTTAAATATCACATTTATTTCAGCCGGTAAAATATTTGGCCTACAAGATGCACGCAAATTCAAATAGATTGACCCAAAGGTCAGATTCGCGAGGAAAAGATGCTGAAAAGCAAAGCCTCTTCGGTTTCTTTGGAACAAAGAAACGCTACCCGTCTGCGGGTATTGGAGCACATACGCGCTCGGGGCTCAGTCTCGCGGATCGATATCGCGGCAGCTTTGCAAACCAGCCCCGCAACCGTCACAACAGCAACTGCCGATTTGATATCAGCCGGACTGATAAAAGAAATTGAAGGCGAGGCGCAGCCCAATTCTGGCAAGAGAGGCAGACCCAGGGTTTTACTACAATTGGACGGTAAATCGCATCTGGTCGCGGGTCTGAAAGTAGCGCGCCAAGTAATCTCGGTTATTCTGGTCGATTTTGAAGGCAACGAAGTCACATCGCACAAGTACCCACTGGAACACGCCAGAATGTCACCGGCGGATTTTGTGCTGGCCATACGCAAAGCCTTGGGTGCCACTTGCGAGAGAATTAACATCTCAATCTATGACTTAGCAGGCGTATCAATAGGAGTGGCGGGCCTTGTCGATGCAAAAAGGAATTTCGTTCACTGGTCATCGTCGCTGACCGAACGAAACATTGATTGCAATAAGCTGCTATCAAACGAGCTTCCCTGCCCGGCATTCGTAGACAATGACGCCAACCTCGTTGCGAAGGCGGAACAGTTGTTCGGGCTTGGAAAAGGTCTAAAGAATTTCCTGGTTGTCACCATCGAACACGGCGTCGGCCTTGGCATCGTTCTGGACAGAAAACTCTATCGCGGCGAACGAGGCTGCGGAGCAGAGTTTGGACACACCAAAGTTCAACTGGATGGCGCCTTGTGCCAATGCGGTCAACGCGGGTGCCTGGAAGCTTATGTTGGTGATTACGCGTTGATGCGTGAGATGACCGTGAGCGGACATAACAGCCCAATGCAGAGTGTTGCTGACATATACGCTCGCTCACAATCAGGGGATGAACGAGCTTCGTTGGTACTTGCCCGCGCTGGTCAGATGTTCGGCCTGGGGATTTCTAATCTGATCAATTTATATGACCCTGAGTGCATAATTGTCTCAGGCAAGCAAATGGGCTTCGAACATCTTTTCACAGACGAAGTGATGAAGCGTATCCGACAGGGTGTTGTTAGCGTCGACGCCCCTTTGCCTGAAATCAAGGTTCATGATTGGGGTGACCTTATGTGGGCCAAAGGCGCGGCAGCTTATGGGATTGAGCAAATCTCGATCCTTAAAGTTAAGGAGCTAAAAGCGAATGCGTCCTGAGCTTCCAGCACTTTTGTTTCTTGCCTCAAGCGCCAGTGCTGAATCGCTTGCCCCAGCGTTCAAAAGTGTCGAAACAACACAGCATATCTATGATGGTGGTTGGGAACATTTTGTTGGCGGAGGAGTAGCCGTTTTCGATTGCAATGGGGACACTCTGCCTGAGTTGTTCTTTGCTGGCGGTTCAAATCGATCTCAACTGTTCACAAACACCTCGGAGGACGCGGTGTCCTTTCGGGCGGATACTCCTGATCAACTCTCGCTGACCGGAGTGACGGGCGCGTACCCATTGGACATTGATAGCGATGGCTTGATGGATTTGGCGATTTTGCGTGTGGGCGAAGATCTATTGCTTCAAGGACTGCCAAATTGCCAGTTCCGCCCCTTCCAGGGCATTGGCTTTGGATCAGAAGACCACTGGACAACAGGTTTCTCAGCCACTTGGGAAGACAATCAATTGCTACCGACTTTGGCATTCGGAACCTACGTGGACCGGTTTGACCCCGAAGGCCCGTTTGAGTCTTGTGGGCCGACACTTCTATATCGTCCGAAAGGGCACAATTACGTGCCACCAAGATATCTTGAGCCCGGCCATTGTTCGCTTTCAATTCTGTTTTCAGACTGGGCGCGAAGCGGACGTGCAGACCTTCGTGTCAGCAATGACCGGCACTATTATGTTCGCAACGGCCAAGAGCAGCTATGGGCCATGGAACCGGAACCACGGTTGTATGCGTCCCAAGAAGGATGGTTACCCTATTCAATATGGGGAATGGGGATCGCGTCACGAGATTTGACGGGAGACGGCTTTCCTGAAGTTTACCTGACATCCATGGGTGATCAGAAGTTACAGGTTTTCGACTCTGACACCGATGGCCCAACTTGGCGCGACGCAACCTATGCAAAAGGCACAACGGCTCATAGACCACATGTCGGCAATGACGGAAGACCATCGACCGGGTGGCACGCGCAGTTCGGTGACGTCAACAACGACGGCTTGGACGATATTTTCATCGCAAAGGGTAACGTAGAGCAAATGCCAGATGCCGCGCTAAACGACCCCAATAACCTGCTATTACAGACAGATGAAGGTCAGTTCATCGAAGCCTCGGATAAGGCCGGCGTTGCTTCGATGGCAAAATCACGCGGCGCGGCTCTTGCAGATTTGAACAACGATGGGTGGCTCGATCTGGTGGTTGTCAACCGGGGTTCAGCGCTTGAGGTTAGTCAGAACATTTCTCAGATGGGCAATTGGCTGTTGGTTGATGTCTCTCAGGATCAATCCAACCGGGCAGCCGTCGGTGGGTTTATTGAAGTCAGAACCTCGAAAGGTGTGCAAACCCGCGAAATAACAGTTGGGGGCGGTCATGCTGGTGGCATCGCCGGATTTCATCATTTTGGCTTGGGAAGTGAACGCGAAGTACAAATTCGGATGACTTGGCCAAACGGAGAAGCTGACGAATGGCGGTCAGTCACCTCTAACCAAATTGTTGAATTCCTTCGTTGATCATCGATCTACAGGTAGCCCGCTTGGAACTTGATCAGGAACACCTAACCGCTGCGCTGGATCTTCGAGGCTGCCCAAAAAACTAAGAAGTGCGTTGATTTCGCGATCCGTCAGGTCGACCTTTAACACATCGTTGCTTTGCGCAATGGCTTCCAAGTGTTGTTGATCCAATAACGCCCCTTGATCGTCAGAACCAGGGAATTCTGGTAAATCGGCCATTTCGATCGAATAATTTTGCAAAGACGCTACGGGATCCAAATGGTGGCGCACTATGTCTTCAAGCTGGGAAAAGGCACCGTTGTGCCCATATGGCGCGGTCAAAGTCACATTGCGGAGCGATGGCGTGCGAAAATTAAATGCGTCTTCTGCGCGACCCGTTACCCGAAGGCGCCCGTCGTCTCGAACGTGGTTCTCAAATCGCGCTGCTTTTCCAGGCCCGATCTGTGGCAATGCAATCGAATGAAAGCTGTGATCTGTCTGGAACCAGCCCGAGTGGCAACTGCTACACCCAGCTTTTCCATAAAACAAATTCATGCCCAACTGGGCTTCTTCTGACAGTTTGCCCTCGCCTCGCATCGCGCGATCAAAGGGGCTGTTGTCGGCGCGCCATTCGAACGCAATGAAATCCGCAACCACATTGGCAATAGCGGTAAGAGTGATCTCATCTTCTGGCGCGATCTCTTCAAACCGTTGTTTATATTCCGGGATCGCTGCGACGCGCCCTGCAATCAAGTCCCAAGCGCCACCTTGCTGAGTCAGAAGTCCAAGTCGGACTGCTTTGCTCACGTCATTTTCGGAATAGTGCCCCGCCATTTCGTCGGCGGACAGAACCGGAAACATGGCTTGCGCTGCCAACGCCGATTGGAATCCAGGTCGCATGTGCGTGCCCAAAGGCGTCCTGATACCGTTTGGTTGCGTTGGGTCTGCTTCCAGCCGCCCGTCGTGAAAAAAAGTTGTGAATTCAACGGCCCCGAGGTTCCAAAGTCCTGGAGAGTTGCGCGGAATGCGTTGTTCAGGAGTGTTTTCAGAACCCAACGTGCGTTTGGTGCCCAGCCCAAGCCCCCCCTCTCCGATGCCAAGGGACAGACCGTCTGACGTGCCAAGATCGGGGTGATGGCAAGTTGCGCAACTGATATTCTTGTTGCCAGACAAAATCGGATCGTAGAATAGCAGCTGCCCAAGCTCTACACGGTCGAAATCCGGTTCAAGAAACTCTGGTATCGGCCCGAGTTCCTGAGCACCAGCGCCTCCAAAAGCAGCGACCCAGAATGCGAGAACGAGGGGTAGCGTGCTTGCTCTCATATCAACCCTCAGCGACCTCTAAGGTAAGCATCTGCCGATACGGTTCATCGGGTGTAACTGTAATCGACGGAAACGACGGAATATTAGGTGCGTTAGGGTAACCAGACGGCTCAATACACAAACCAGACGAACCACAAAGTGGCTTGGCTAACTTGGCACCTGAATAGATTTGCGCTCCGGGTTGGTCAGAATATGCCAACAGAGCAAGACCAGAGGGCGCTGAAAAAACCGCAACTGGAGCGTTCGGGTCACGATCTTGGTCAAAGCAGAAGTAGTGATCGATCCCCTCTCGAACGCGCCCGATCGACTTTGGTGTTGAAAAATCCAATTGGCTACCTGCGGTCGCACACTGCCGACCGGTTGGAACTCCCAGATCATCGAGCTCCAGATACCGGTTTGATGCAAGTTTCAGTTTGTGCGCATCGACGCCTTCTGAGCTACCTAAAGTGTAGTAGTTATGTTGGGTGAGGCTAATGGGTGTAGGCTGGCTAGGAAGCGCCGTGAACGTATAACTCAATCTTGTGGATCGCAGCGTGATGCGGACTTCGAACCTGACTTCCCCGGGAAAACCGCTTTCACCTTCCCGTGAGTGATAACTTAATACGGCCTCGTTGGACGCGATCTGCTCAAGGTTCCAGAATTGCTTGGAAAGCCCATCCGCTCCGCCGTGGAGGGTGTTTTCACCCTCATTGGCGCTCAATTCGAAATGGCTGCCTTCCAAATAAAATTGCGCACCGCCAATTCTGTTTGCCACGCGTCCAACAGTTGCGCCCATGTAACTTGTGTCGGTAAAATACGCGGTTGGATCATCAAACCCGAGAACAAATGGCACGTCCTTGTACCACCACCCTTGTGTGATGGCCCCATAATTTAATACTGCAGCACGCATATCTCCGTCGAACAACACGACGGTTTTGATCCGAGAGAGCTTTTCTGTTTCGAGCGTCATTTCTCTGCTAACGGCGCTAATGCCTTGTAGAACTGTCGGTATCGCCCGTATTCATTTTCGTATGAATCGATCAGTTCACTTCGTGGCTCTATGCTTGCCTCAATGTCGGGCGGCGTCATAACTTCGCTTGGCTCTGCGTTGTTTGCCGCACAAATAGCGAGACGTGCCGCCCCCATGGCCGCTCCGAATTCGCTGCCTTTGGGCACGGTCAGCGGCACCTTCAGCACTGTTGCCAATGTTTCCAACCAGAATTTGGATCGCGCACCTCCTCCGACTGCCGTCAGGCTCGTCGGTGAGGTTCCTGTGCTTTTTAAGGCCTCCATGCAATCTCTCATCGCAAACGCGACACCCTCCATCACAGACTGGGTCAGATCAGCGGGTTCGGATGCGACGTCAACGCCTAAGAAAGCTGCCCGGATCAAGCTGTCATTATGAGGGGTTCGCTCACCTGAGAGATATGGCAGAAACGTAATCGAAGATGGGCCGGTTAAGCTTTCTGGTAGCAACGCAGCAAGTTTTTCAACAGGTTGACCTAAGTTTCGCGATAGCCAGTTCATGCTATTTGTAGCTGAGAGTATAACCCCCATTTGTATCCATTTTTCAGGAACAGCGTGGCAAAAACAGTGCACCGCAGTTTCTGGCGCAGGCGCATATGCATCCCTTGCAACAAGCATAACGCCAGAAGTTCCCAAGGAAACAAAACCCGCGCCGTCTTCTATGCAGCCAATACCACAGGCCGCCGCTGCATTGTCACCCGCGCCACCAGCCACGACAACCTTGCCAGAAAGCCCCCACGCCTGCTTTAGCTCGCTCCTTAGCTCACCACCCGGCTCGCTTCCCTCGACCAAGCGTGGCATCTGATCCGCGCGCATGTGACTCGAAGCCAGCGCTGTTTCTGACCACTTTCGTTTGCCGACATCTAACCAGGATGTTCCGGCACTGTCTGACATGTCAGAAACATATTCACCTGTCAGCCAAAACCTCAAAAAATCCTTCGGCAGCAAGACTTTGGCTGTTTTTCTAAACATGTCCGGCTCATTCGAACGCACCCATTCCAGTTTTGGCGCTGTGAACCCCGGGAATACAATATTCCCCGAGATGGTGCGCATCTGCGGCGTCTCATCAAGCAGTCTCGCCTCTTCAGCAGACCGGGTGTCGTTCCAAAGGATACACGGCCTCAGAACTTCGCCGTTGTGATCAAGCAGGGTTGCACCATGCATATGCCCGCTCAGACCGACCCCTCGCAGTTTAGCAAATGCCTGTTCGTTATCTGCGCGAAGCGTCCCAACAACCTCGTTACATGCGTCGATCCAATCCGATGGATTCTGCTCGGACCATCCGGGTTTTGGTGTTGCTGTCGTAATACCGACTTCAGCGTCGCCCAGCACATCGCCGTTGTCATCTACCAGAATTCCTCTGAGACCCGACGTGCCCAAATCCAATCCAAGATACATTCGGCTTCACCTTTGGTATTTTATTTTAGTTGGAAAAATTAATGGTTACGTGAGCCGCGTCAAGGCGCTCCGGCCAGCAAATCCACCAGAGCAGTCTACGGTTCTACTCCAGTTTCACCCAAGCCGAATTTCTGGCAGAGCTTTGCACACATGCGGCGACGAACCTGACACCATTTAAACCATCGTGAACCGTTGGATAAACGACAGACGGCTCAGGCGCGTTCCCACTTCTAAAAGCCAGAATGGCTTCTGCAGCTTCACCGTAAATGTTAGCAAACCCTTCCAGATACCCCTCAGGATGACCCGGAGGAACTCTGCTTAGTCGGTTTGCAGAATCCATAGCGCCAGCGCCATTACGGGTAATCAAACGCTTTGGTTCACCGTAGGGCGTAAACCAAAGATAGTTTGGATCTTCCTGTGCCCATTCAAGCCCACCCTTTTCGCCATAGATACGCAGTCGCAGGGCGTTTTCGTTACCGGGTGCTACTTGGGAAGACCACAACATTCCGCGTGCTCCACCTTCGAACCGAAGCAACACATGCGCATTGTCATCAACTTTGCGCCCAGGAACGAAAGCCTGCAGATCCGCTGCGAGGCTTTCGGCCTTCAATCCGGTCACAAAACACGCCAGGTTATAAGCATGTGTTCCGATGTCACCAGTTGACCCACCTGCCCCAGAGCGTTCTGGATCTGTCCGCCACTCAGCCTGTTTGAAATCTTGCTGCTCAGTCAGCCAGTCCTGCGGGTACTCGACCTGAATAACGCGGATATTTCCGATCTCCCCGCTGGCAATCATTTCACGGGCCTGCCGAACCATGGGATAGCCCGTGTAATTATGTGTCAGTATGAAAAGAGCGTTTGAACTTTCCGCCGCTTTGACCAATTTTTTCGCATCGCCAAGGGTCGAGGTAAGAGGCTTGTCGCATATCACGTGAATGCCGCGCTTCAGGAACTCTCGCGCGGCGGCGTAATGTACATGATTGGGCGTCACAATTGAGACCGCTTCAATTCCTGACTTCAGCCGCGCTTCTCGGATCGCCATCTGCTTGAAATCTTCGTAAACCCGGTCGAGACCCAAAGCTTCGCCGCTTTCGCGCGACTTCTCGGGCGTTGAAGACAAAGCCCCGGCAACCAGCTCAAACTTATCATCCAATCGCGCAGCTATGCGATGAACACCTCCTATGAAGGCGTCATTTCCTCCGCCCACCATACCAAGGCGGATGCGTGCAGAAGTTTCTTCACTTCGTCCGGTTACCATCAGTCGATCCCCAACATTTTTCGATTGGCCGCTTCGTCGGCACCGCTGTCAGCAAAGTCATCAAAAGCTTTCTCGGTCACACTAATGATATGATCGGCAACGAATTCGGCTCCCTCTATCGCGCCGTCCTCGGGGTGTTTCAGACAACATTCCCATTCAACTACAGCCCAGCCGTCAAAGTCGTTTGCAGCCATCTTTGAGAAAACTGCCACAAAATCCACCTGACCATCACCAAGTGACCGGAACCGCCCTGCTCGATCAACCCAATTTTGGTAACCGGAATATACACCCTGCCGACCGGTTGGGTTAAACTCGGCATCTTTGACGTGGAACATCCGAATCCGATCTTTGTAGATGTCGATGTTGTCCAAATAATCCAGGCACTGCAGAACATAGTGCGACGGGTCGTATAGCATGCACGCCCGCGCATGATTGCCCGTACGCTCCAGGAACATTTCGTACGTGACACCGTCATGCAGGTCTTCGCCGGGATGTATTTCGTAGCAGACATCGACGCCGCAGTCTTCTGCGTGGTCAAGGATTGGCGTCCAGCGGCGTGCCAACTCATCAAATGCCGTTTCAATCAAACCAGCAGGCCGCTGTGGCCAAGGATAAACGTAAGGCCAAGCCAGCGCACCAGAGAATGTCGCATGGGCGGAAATTCCCAGGTTTCGTGAAGCGGTCAAAGCCTTCTTGACTTGATCTACCGCCCATTCTTGCCGGGCTTTCGGATTTCCCCTTACACTTTCAGCTGCGAAACCGTCGAAAGCAGTGTCATACGCCGGGTGAACGGCCACAAGCTGCCCCTGAAGGTGCGTTGACAACTCGGTAACTTCAACGCCATTTTCTCTGGCTTTACCTTTAAAATCATCGCAATAATCTTTGCTTGACGCAGCCAATTCCAAATCGAACAATCGGCCATCCCAACTGGGAACTTGCACGCCCTCGTATCCGCAATCCGCAGCCCACTTGGTAATTGAGTCCCATGAATTGAACGGTGCTTCATCGCCCGCAAATTGTGCAAGAAATAGAGCTGGACCTTTGATCGTCTTCATTAATTTTCCTCCCGAAAACCGATGCCTCTATGGCGGTAAATTTTCCTTTAGGTAGATGTCGATACGGATGCGCTCCTGCGCTTTGTTGAATGGAACTTTGTCTGATGTCGCACGCAGAAGTCGAACCGCAGAGCGAACAAGGTGCCCAGAGTCCTGTGAGATCAAAGCGTCAAAGGTTCCTTGACTAAGCGCCTCGCGACTGAGCGGAGTCAGCTCGTGGGCGATGATTACCAAATCCTTGCCAATGTTGCTCTCGGACAAAAATTGCACCAAACCTGCATTCCCTGCAGCGGAAGAGTAAATTCCAACCAAATCGGGATAGGTTTCAAAGATACCAGGCATCATCTTGTAGATCAGGTCCGGGTCATCCCGACCTTCTACCGAGGCCACGACTTCGAGGTGGGGAAAATCTTCGGCAACAACCAGATCGAAACCCTGACGCCTTTCCAGATGGTCGCGCGCCAAACGTGACCCGGTCAGCACCAATACTTTCCCCTTGCGATGCGCAAACCGGCCCATAAGCTGTGCAGCTGTGCGTCCTGCCGACACGTTGTCAATTCCAACAAAGTGATCTCTGTCCGAGCTTGGCAAATCGGAAACCAAGGCAACGACCGGAACACCCTTATCCCTTACCCTTTTAACAGCGTCACGCACCGAAGGAGTTTCTGGCCCGAAAACGGCCACTCCATCTACTTCCAAACTATCGACGCCATCCAATATATTGACGATGTCCTGAGGCTCAAACGGAGCGACCTTTGTGATCGTAATGCGCGTTCTCTCAATAAACTGATCGCGCGATTGCTCGGCGATCTGCTTACTAATTGCCTCTACAAACTCGTTATCCGTGTCCGGCAAGATAAATAGGAAATTGTAAACTCGGTTTCGCGCAAGGTTAGCGGCAGCCGTGTCGCGAACGTACCCCAGATCATCGATCGCCTTTTGTACCTTTTGTACAGTCACCGCCCGGACACCGGGGCGCCTGTTCAATACCCGGTCAACAGTCGCCAAGCTGACACCTGCAACGCGCGCGATGTCATTTACAGTTGGCTTTTTCACCAATTCTAACTTTTGTTTTTGGTCTTCCACGTGTCTTTCAGCCCTCAATCTCCTGCGCCAAGCCCTCGAACAACAACGCGACAGCTTCAGCGCCCGGGTCGTTATGCCCTTTTAGGTTTTCTTCGGGAACATAGGCTGCTCGGCCGGCCTTCGCACGGTGAATTTTCGCTGTATTGTCAGCACCTTCCCGCGCAGCCTTTGCAGCTTGTGCTAACCCTGAAGGCAGCGCTGTCAGAGCAGGCGCAAGCGCGTCGATCATTGTCCTGTCGCCAACTTTGGCTCCACCAACCTGGCTAACGCGGTTCAGGCCTTCTACCAGTGACTTTGATATCGAAGCCCCGCTGGCACAGGCGTCTCCGGCTGCATTAAAAAAGATTGCAAGGATTACACCTGATGACCCGCCCATGGTCTGGCTCAATTCATTGCCTAGTGCAGGGAACAGCTGTGTTAGATCTGCAAGAGGCATCCGGTCCAGACTACCTTGCAACGACCGGGCGGCAGTTGCCAAAGTACTACCCGTATCTCCATCACCCGACTTGGCATCCAGCTCATTAAGATCCTTTTCAGCAAGGATAAGTAGTTCAGACAGTCGAGCAATCGTCTTTTTGGTATCTGGGTTGTTGGAAGGAATTGGATCGATCGGAGTCAAACCATCTGGCAGAGGAGCCACCTTGATGGGCTCAATTGTATTGATACCGGGCCATGCCGCCAGGTCGACCGGAGTTTGAAGCGCCGACAAGTCACCAGAGTCTACCGGCAGTACCGATACGGAAAATCCGTGCATATCCAGCGAAGTCATCATTGGTGCAGGACCAATGATGTGCCTCGCTATGCCAGTTTCAGACAAAGCATGCGTAAGAACAGACATTTCCAGGGGCGTCGTTGATCCTAAATTGTTCACCAACGCAACGCAGTCGCCAGACCCAACACGTTGCTTCAATTTTTCAACAACGGTGGACATTGCCGTCATGGCATTTGCGAACTCAACTTGCTCGACCCCTGGTTCTCCGTGGATTCCCAACCCCAACTCTGCTTTGCCCGGCGCAATCCTGTTTTCCTTGGGGGACCCCGGTACAGTACAGGTATCGAGGCTCATGCCGATACTAACCACTTTTTCGATGATGTTTTTCGCGGCGTTGGTAACTGTGCCAAGGTCAGCACCACGCTCTGCAAGAGCACCCGCAATTTTATGCACGAACAAGGTACCCGCAACACCACGCGGTTGCGGTAGGTCAGGCAAGGCGATGTCATCATCGACCACCACCATTTCAACTTTGCGCCCCAATGCGCGGGCACGTTCTGCCGCCAGCCCAAAATTCAACCGGTCGCCAGTATAGTTCTTAACGATAAGCAAGCACCCTGCCTCTCCGGTAACGGCAAGGATACCTGCGAGAACCGCTTCGACCGAAGGTGATGCAAAAACTTCACCGCAAACAGCGGCAGTAAGCATACCAGCACCTACAAAACCCGCATGGGCAGGCTCATGACCGGACCCGCCACCAGAGACCAATGCGACTTTGGACTTGTCCCAATCCGACCGATACACAACCTTGATGTGTGGATACCCATCCAAGCGGGTCAGAGCCCCGCCGGATGACGCCAGAAGGCCATCTATTGCCTCTGTTACAAGGGTTTCTTTTGAGTTGAGGAACTGGGCCATGCTTGTGCTCCTTAATTCACACGCGCACCGGACGCGTCAAAATATAGCGGATTGTGGGGACGAATTTTTACTGTCTTTCCAGAAGGATAATCCTGATGAGAGTCGATAAGGGTCACGACTGGATGGCCATTTAAGTCCAAGTGCAGCCGCGTTTGGTCGCCAAGATGCTCAGCACGTATCACGCGCGCGTCGCTGCCCTCGCCCTCGACAATGTTTTCAGGACGCAGACCAATCTGCGGACCTTTGTGATCTCCACCGAACAACTCTGACGGCAGGATATTGATCCGCGGCAGACCCAACCGACTGGCGACATATACGCTGCCGGGGTTCTCATAGATGTCGCGGGGCGTACCGTATTGAACCAACCGACCCTCTTCCAATACGCCAATATGCGTCGCCATTGTCATGGCTTCGACCTGATCGTGGGTTACATACAAAAGCGTGGACCCAAGATCTGCCTGAATTCTCTTCAGCTCCACGCGCAAATCGGCGCGAAGTTTGGCATCCAACGAGCTGAGCGGTTCGTCCATGAGAAATATCTGAGGATCACGCACCAATGCTCGGCCAATCGACACCCGCTGCATTTCGCCACCAGACAGTTCAGTGGCTTTGTTTTCCAGCTTGTGTGGAATCTGAAGAATTTCCGCAACTTCGCTCACCTTCCTGGTGATCTCATCCTCAGGTGTCTGCAGGATCGGGGATCTAAGGGGAAACGACAGGTTTTCACGAACCGTCATGTGCGGGTATAGCGAGTATTGCTGGAAAACCATGGCTACATCACGCTGCGCCGGTGTTTCATAACCGACATCGCGACCGGCAATGCGAACCGATCCTGAATCCAGCTTTTCAAGCCCAGATATCAATCTCAACGTCGTTGTTTTGCCCGCGCCGGTTGGCCCCAGAAGGACGACAAAAGCGCCGTCAGGAATAGTCATCGAGATATTGTCAACCGCTTTCACATTTCCAAACGACTTTGAGATACTTTCCAAAACGACTTCAGCCATTGCTCAACACCTCGTCGTTCAAAGCGGACCTTAGCGCCCGGCCTGTAGATTGCTCAAAAAGGGTTATCGTTGGAGAGCGGAATTCCAGTCCCACAGTCTCGCCAGGCGTCACCGTTTCACCTGCGCCAATACGAGCTTTCAGTTCACCATTGGGGCTTTGCAATGTGACGATCTGGGTCGTACCCAAGTATTCTGCGGCTAGTACCTTGGCGCGGTAATTGCTGTCGGTAGACAAGAAAACGTGCTCGGGGCGAACACCAAAGACTAGCTCGCCTTCAGCACCTTCTTTCAGCTTGGGAACAGCTTCGTCATGACCATTTAGTCTTACCAATTCTGTACCGGGTTCGACCTTGCCTTGAAACGGCAAGAAATTCATCGACGGAGACCCAATGAAATCCGCGACGAACATTGTCGCTGGCTTGTCGTAGATTTCCTGGGGAGTGCCAAACTGCTCGATCACCGCGTTGTTCATCACGACGATCTTGTCGCCCATTTGCATGGCTTCCAGCTGATCGTGCGTGACGTAAACCGTGGTCGCCCCCATTCGGTCATGAAGAGCCCGCAGTTCTTCGGCCATGTGCTCACGAAACTCTGCATCCAGCGCACCAAGCGGCTCATCCATCATGAAGGCTTTGGGTTCGCGAACAATCGCCCTACCCAGCGCCACTCGTTGTCTGTCGCCGCCCGACAGTCCACCCACTGGGCTGTCCAGGATATCAGTTATTCCCAGAATTCTGGAAACTTCCTCAACTTTGGCTTTAACATCAGCGCGCGGCATACCCTGCGATATCAGCGGATAACTTATGTTCTTTCGAACGTTCATGTGTGGGTACAGCGCGAACATCTGAAAAACGAAGGCAATGTCCCGCTCTGACGGAGGCCGCTGGCTGATTTCTTCACCGTCGAGGTATATTTCCCCGGATGTCGGCAGTTCCAAGCCAGCGATCATTCGCAAAGTCGTCGTTTTTCCGCAACCGGATGGCCCGAGCAGCATGAAAAACTCACCGTCTTCGATAGTGAATGAGCTTTCGCGGACAGCCGTGAAATCCCCAAACTTCTTCTTAACGTTTTTGACTACGATCTGGGCCATTTCTACTCCGGAAAATGGCTGACGATGATGAACATGACGGTTCCGATCAGCGTGACGATGAAGGAATAGGTGAACGCCCAAAGCACAAACGGCTGCATCAGCATAAAGACCCCGACCGCGATAAGTATGGTCGCGACCATCTCCCATGGGCCTCGGCGCAAGCGCATTAATCCGGTCAGAAAATCGCTCATTTGCGGACAGCTCCAAATGTGATCCCACGCAGCAGGTGTTTGCGCATCAGGATGGTGAATATCATGACTGGGATCAGGAAGATCGTGGCGCCAGCGGCAACTGCGGGCCAATCCAGCCCACCGATCCCGATGATGGTTGGAATGAACGGCGGCGCAGTCTGCGCATTCGCAGACGTGAGCAACACGGCAAACGCATATTCGTTCCAAGCAAAGATCAGACAGAAGATTGCCGTCGATGCGATACCCGTGGCGGCCTGTGGCAGAACCACTTTGTAGAATGCCTGGAACCGAGTGTAGCCGTCAATGAGAGCTGCCTCTTCGTACTCGCGAGGGATTTCATCGATGAACCCCTTCAACAACCAGACCGCCAACGAGATGTTCACGCCCGTATACAGCAGGATCATCCCCAGATGCGTATCGCTCAGACCGAGGTTCCTGAACATCAGGAAGATCGGAATAGCGACGGCAACAGGTGGCATCATCCTTGTACTGAGGATGAAGAATAGAAGGTCGTCCTTGAGCGGAACCTTGAACCTGCTGAAAGCATACGCGGCCAGAGTCCCAAGAAAGATGCTTAAGAATGTCGAGCCGAACCCGATAATCACCGAATTCATGAAACGCTCGCCAAACTTAGATGGTCCGACGATCACCATGTCATACTGGCGTACGATCTCGTCCGCCCAGTTCTGCGGGGGGTTCGCCTCCAGAAACTCCTGCGTTTGCCGCGTGCGGGTTGTGAACAGGTTGACGTAGCCCTCAAGGGTTGGGTCAAAGACTACCTTGGGCGGGTAGCTGATCGCATCCGCCGGGGATTTGAAACCCGTCATCAAAATCCAAACCAATGGGATCATGGTGATCAGCGCATAGCTGATGACCGATACACCAGCGACCCATTTCGAGCGATTAGAGGGTTCGGTGACAGAAAAACTGCTCATCTCTGCTTCACCTTGTTCAGAGCTTTTACATAGATCGACGCAAGGCCGAACACGGTGACGAACAGGATGATCGCATAGGCCGATGCGTAGCCCGTTCGCCATTTCTCAAACGCCTCACGCTTGAGGTTGATTGAGGTCAGTTCAGTAACCGAACCTGGCCCGCCACCAGTCAACTGAACCACCAAATCGAACATCTTGAAATTCTCGATTCCCCGGAACAACACTGCCAACATCAAGAACGGCAGTACCATCGGGATTGTAATCGTGAAAAACTGGCGCAGCTTGCTGGCTCTGTCGATCTCAGCCGCCTCGTAGATGTAATCTGGAATACTGCGCAGTCCGGCCAGACAGATCAGCATCACGAACGGCGTCCACATCCACGTGTCGACAATTACGATGGCCCACGGGGCCAGTGTTACCGAGCCGAGCATCTCAAAGCTTGACGGGTCTTTGCCGGTGAACCACGACACGATGTAGTTGAACAGTCCGATCTGCGGCTGATAAAGGAACTTCCAGAAGTTCCCGACGACTGCCGGTGACAACATCATTGGCAATACAATAATCGTCGTCCAAAGATCGTTACCCTTGAATTTCTTGTTGAGCAGCCACGCCAGCGTGAAGCCGATCAACACCTGAAAGAAAATCGTCCAGAACAGGAAGTGCGCGGTGGCTTGCATGTTCAGCCAAGTGTCCGAGTCGGTCAGAATGCGTTCATAATTTCTGAACCCGACATCCTGAACCTCACGTCCGATCCGGTTGGCTTTGTAGTTGGTAAAGCTCAGCTGGATGGTCCAGATCAACGGAAAGATGTTGATCGCAAGTAGCAGGAAGATCGTTGGGGAGATGAAAATCCAAGCAATCGCCCGATCCGATAATCCCCTGATTTTGCGCGCAACTCGCACGGGCGTTGCCTGCGCAACGCGATCTATGGTCCTGTCAGACATGTTTTTGCCAGTTCTTGTCGGTTTCGGACTTGCGGGTGGTGGAGCGGACAATGGCCCGCTCCTGTCCTATTTCCGGACTACAGCTTGCCTTCGTCTTCGAAGACTTCAGTCCAGTCTTCGATCAGTAGATCAAGCGCTTCTTGCGCCGTACCCTGATCAGCAACTACGTAGTCGTGGATACGCTTTTGCATCGCCAACAGAAGTTCAGCATATGCAGGCTCCTGCCAGAAGTCTTGCACACCGGCCATTGCCTCTAGGAAGTCACCTGCAAAAGGCTGACTGTCCACAAAACCGGGGTCTTCCAGCACTGAGTTATGCGCTGAATAACCGCCCAGTTCCCACCACTTGGCCTGAACCTCGGGCTGCGCGAACCACTTGATATACTCAAGCGCGGCGTCCTGTTTGTCAGAGTAACTGACAACCGAAATCCCCTGCCCGCCCAGCGTAGAACCGGCTTGGTTTTGCGGCGGGTTCACGAAGAAGTCAATCTTATCGCCGCCAGTGTTCGGATCAGCATAAAGACCTGGGAAGAACGCAAACCAGTTCATAGCCATGGCGACCTGACCAGACTTAAACGCATCCAGGCTCTCACCCATGTAAGAGTTGGTGTACCCAGGAGGTGTCGCTGTTTTGTAGAACTCTTTGTAGAATTCCAGCGCTTCAACAGCCTCGGGTGAGTTCACCGCACCTTCCATGTCGTATGAACCAGGCGTGTTTTCGTACTTGAAACCCCAAGGGTACAGAGCACCGGTCACACCCATTGTGATCCCTTCGGAACCGCGCTCGGTAAATATAGCCGCCCCATAAACGGTTTTGCCATCAATTTCGCGGCCTTGGAAGAATTGCGCGATTTGCAGCAGCTCTTTTTGGGACTGAGGCTCACGTAGATCTTCACCCGTTGCCTCTTTGTAAGCGGCTTGGATTTCCGGATCTTCAAACCAGTCCTTGCGGTAGAACCAACCATTCGCATCGCCCATCGCTGGAAGCGCGTAATAATTCGGTGTGCCCTTGGGCCAGGTTGAATACGCGTAAACAGTAGCTGGTGCAAAGTCATCCATGCTGATGCCTTCAGCATCGAAGAAGTCATTCAATTGCACGTAATGGCCGTTTTCAGCGCCACCGCCGATCCACTGGCTGTCACCGATCAAAAGGTCACAAAGTTTGCCACCTGAGTTCAGTTCGTTCAGCATCCTGTCGGCAAAGTTGGGCCATGGCACGAACTCGAAATTCATCGTGTGGCCCGATTCAGATTCGAATTCTTTGGACAATTCGACAAGCGCGTTGGCCGGATCCCAGGCCGCCCAACACAAGGTCAGATCTTCAGCATTTGCCTTGGTTGAAAGAGTAGTAGCGGCAAGGACTATTGCGCTGGCCGAGGCCAGTTTTGAGTAAGTCATCCATTCCTCCCTTTTTGCGCCGTCAATCGAGGATGTGCGAATCGCGGCATATGTCTAAGGCTATTTGAGGTACGCACCTCAAGTCTAGTTATTTTTGAGGTTCGTACCTCAAAATTACTGAACACGCATGAGGATCGGTCATTAGAAAATTGATTTTATTAAACTTTCAATCTTCTTGAGTTTTGATGATACCGCTCAGCGAAAAGTAGCAGATATCGAATTCCATAGAGCTGGGCCGTCAAATTGAAGTATCGGTAGCCAAGTCTTGTCGAGTCAAAACAACTCTACGCCGTGGTTATTTTAATTTTGTGCCGTTCACCTAAGGACGCTTTAAAAGTGTGATTGAAATTGTATGAAGGGCACTGATTGAGCCCTGCGCGAGAGCACCTCCAAAGTCAGGAACCAAAGAATGACCGATGTCACAATTTCTCGAATGAACCGATACCCTATCAAGGGTTTGAGCCCGGAACCGCTGAGCACCGTAAGCCTTAACGCGGAAGAAGGCATTCCTGGTGATCGTCTCTTTGGGTTTGCGCGCTACAACTCTGGCTTCGACCCGCTTGACCCTAAACCGCTGCAAAAAGACCGCTTTGTTGTCCTATTGAACGAAGCAGCCCTTGCGGGTCTTCGGACGAGCTTTGACGCGCAAGAGCAGGTTCTTGAGATTAAGACGCAAAGGGGACCGCATCGCTTCAACATGCGTGAACAAAAAGGGCAATCGGACGCGGCTAATTTCCTTTACAGTGAACTTGGTTTACGTGACCCCGAGCCGCCAAAATTTGTCTCTTCCTATCCACATCGATTTACCGATGTTTCTGTCGTATCGCCAAAAATGATGAACGCCATTTCCGTTCTCAACCTAGCTTCTGTGAACGCACTCAGTAGAAAGCTTAACGTAGATATAAACCCAGCACGGTTTCGCGCGAATATTGAGATTGATGGGCTAGAACCGTTTTCTGAATTGGAATCCGTCGGTTCCACCTTAGTGTTTGGTGACGTGACACTAAGAATACTTTCGCGGACGAAAAGGTGCGCTGCGACCGAGGTAAACCCAGAAACGGCTGAACGAGACTTAAAAATCCCGTTCCTGCTTCGAAAACACTTGGGCCATATGGATATGGGCGTCTATGTGGAAGTGACAGGCGACGGGACGCTCAGCGTTGGGCAGCAGGGCAAGAAAATCTTATAAATTCAACGACCATGGTGCTGCAGATTTACGAAGCCATGACCGGCTTCGTTCAAAGGCCAGAGTTCACTGCATTGCTCACTGCTACTTCGGGCGCAACGCGGAGGTTCAACCGTTTCGTTTTTCCGCCGGTTTATAGTCCGGAAGTTTGGATAAAGCGGATTTCAATGCATCGCCCCACCCGTCAGAAATTGTACGGAAGTACGGATCGTCGGCTTCGAATCTGGACCGCGTCCCAGCTTCGAGGCTGTCTTCATCATAAAGCATCAGGTCGAGCGGTGCTCCGACGGATAGATTAGCCTTGATCGTGGAATCGAAACTCACAAGCAGCAGTTTCACGGTTTCCGCAAAGCTCATTTCCGGATCGTAAGCGCGCACCAAAATTGGGCGGCCGTATTTCGTTTCTCCGATTTGAAAGAACGGTGTGTCGTCGCCAGCTTCGATGAAGTTGCCTTCGGGATATATCAGAAACAAACGCGACGGGCCGCCTTTGATCTGACCACCCAGAATAACTGTAGCGTGAAAGGCACTGTCGGCTTGCTGACCTGAACGCGCGTGCTGCTCGATGACGTCGTTCAGAGTGGCCGCGACCAATTGCGCGACTTGAAACATGGTAGGCGCTTCGAGGATTGATGGCGAACGATCTTCCGGCGCTTTTGTACGCTCTTCCAGCAGGCTTATGGTGGCCTGAGTTGTCGCCAGGTTGCCAGCCGCCAGCAAAGTGATGGACCGGTCACCTTCCAACGTCCAGTTGAACATCTTATTGAACGTTGAAATGTTGTCGACGCCCGCATTCGTGCGCGTATCAGACATGAAAACCAGCCCGCAATTCAGCCGCATGCCCACAGCGTAGGTCATCAAGTTCTCCGTTACTGCTGTGCGACTTGCAACTGTACTGTCAATTGCTCGCCCGCTGTCCCTATTCTGTTTCCTATTACCGGGGCGGCTTGGGAATAGTCCAGACCGGTCGCAACACGAACATATCGATCGTCTGGGGAAATCCCGTTTGACACGTCAAAGCCGACCCATCCCAGCCCGTCCAGATGCACTTCGGCCCAAGCATGGGTCGCGTCCTGCAGTTCGGTTTCGTTCATCATCAGATACCCCGAGACATACCGAGCAGGCATCCCAATCTTCCGGGCACAGGTGATGAAAACATGCGCATGGTCCTGACACACGCCACTCCCCGCCTTAATCGCGTCTTCCGCGCTCCAATCAGGGTGTGAGCTTCCGACTTCGTAGCTAACTTGTGCTCGAATTGCTTCAGATAAGGCATGCATCTGCTCAAGCGGCTCATCTTTAGGTAAAGAGCTGATCAGATCTGAAACGCCCTTCCCCGCAGTGGTCTGTGGCGTGCTTCTTTTGAAAAGCCACAGAGGTGTCGACCCTTCGTGACGCCCCAAAATACCGTTGGTATCTTCAACGACTACAACGCCTTCAGAGGTCAAAGACACGCTTTTGGTGTTTGCTTCAAAGCTAATCAATTCGACCGTGTTGCGGTGGTAGTCCTCGAAACTCAGCTCTTTGCGTCCGCCGAAGACTGTGGTGCTCCAACTGACGATGCTCTGATTGCGAAACGACTTTGGCGTTTTCCTCAATTGTTGCAACCCAAAGGGAACAGGTGCGTCGAAATCGTATCGTGTCTCGTGTCGTATATGCAGTCTCATAGGCTACTCATAAAACCGGTAATCAATTTCGATCTGGCGACTGAGGTCGCCAAGATCCGCAAGAAACTCCTGAATGTACTCATGCAGTCCGAATTCAAAAATATCTGCGATATGCCGGTTCAGGTATTTCTCATAGAACACATTGGATGCCTCACATGAGGGGCCAATAAAGTTGTAATCTTTCTGCAGGTAAGACAGGTTTTCCTGAATTTTTCTGCAACAAAAGTGCAGGCTTCTGGGCATGCGCTGATCTAGGATCAGGAACTGGGCAATATCAGATGGCGTTGTCCTTTGGCCATGTATCAACCGATATCCGCCGCCTGCCCCGACTGAACGAAGGATGCTTTCCCACTGGATGTTATCCAATGATGAACCGACAGAAAATGCGGTGGGCAATAGGACGTAATACTTAACGTCCAGAATGCGGCCAGTGTTGTCTGCCCTTTCAACAAAGGTTCCAATGCGCGTGAAATCAAAAATGTCATTACGCAGCATGGTACCCAAAGTGGCGCCGCGGACCAAAGCCGCCTGATGGCGAATGAGTTCCAGCATACCAGGCAAGTCCCGCTCGTTTACACGGCGCTTCATTTTCTGGTCGATCTGCATCCACGTGGCGTTTACCGCACTCCACACATCATGGGTCAGTGCTGTTCGGACAAGACGTGCGTTGTCGCGTGCCTGTTTTATGACTGACTTGATCGAGGATGGGTTGTCGGCATCACGCAACATCCAATCTACCGCGTTGTCCTTTGCGACTTCTTCGTATTTGGCGTGGTACCCATCTAGAACACCGGCTGTTTTCAGAACAGAACCCCATTCCTCTGCCGAATTCTGAGTCCGTGTCAAAGCCATCCTTTGACCTGTTTCCAGAAGCCTAGCGGTGTTTTCCGCACGTTCCAGATAACGGGACATCCAAAACAACCCACCAGCAGTTTTTCCCAGCATGGTCAGTCCTCCAGAACCCAAGTGTCTTTGGTTCCACCGCCCTGACTTGAATTCACGACCAGCGATCCTTTCTTCAACGCGACGCGGGTCAAACCGCCAGGCGTGATTTTAACTCCTTCGGGAGACACCAAAACAAACGGCCGAAGATCAACATGCCTAGGCGCAAGTCCCGAGCGCGCAAATATCGGAACGGTCGAAAGCGACAACGTCGGCTGAGCTATATAATTTCCGGGCCGCGATTTGAGCTTGTCGCGGAACGCTGCGATTTCTTTCTTGCTGGCGGTCGGACCGATCAACATCCCGTAGCCACCCGATCCATGAACTTCCTTCACCACAAGTTCGGACAGGTTATCAAGTACGTATGATAGAGACTCCGGATCGCTGCAACGCCATGTTGGAACGTTTTTAAGCAGGGGCTTTTCACCTGTATAGAATTCAACGATTTCGGGCATATAAGAGTAAATTGCCTTATCGTCAGCAATACCCGTCCCCGGTGCGTTGGCGATCGTGATACCCCCTGCGCGATAGACATCCAGAATACCCGGAACCCCTAGTGCACTATCAGGGTTGAAATTCAGTGGATCCAAGAACTCATCATCCACCCTGCGATACAGAACGTCGATGGGTTTGTAACCTCGGGTGGTGCGCATGCAAACGCGCCCGTCAACAACTCTCAAATCATGTCCTTCGACCAATTCCACAGCCATCTGGTCCGCAAGGAAGGCATGTTCGTAGTAGGCCGAATTGAATATCCCCGGGGTCAACACTGCGACAGTGGGCTCTCCCTCGGCGCAGTTTGGGGCGCAGGCAGCAAGAGAGCGTCTTAAGTTACGCGGATAGTCGGAAACATTGCGAACATTTGTGGCGTTAAACAGCTCGGGGAACATCTTTAGCATCGTTTCCCGGTTCTCGAGCATATAGCTCACCCCGGACGGAGTGCGTGCATTATCCTCCAGCACGAAAAACTCATCCGGCCCCGTACGCACAAGATCGACACCAACAATATGAGTATAGACTTGACCCGGAGGGGAAACGCCGAGCATCTGCGGTAAGAATGCTTCGTTGCCTGCAATCATCTCTGCCGGTACGCGCCCAGCTCGAACAATTTCCTGACGATGATAAATATCGTGGAGAAAGGCGTTAATTGCCCTTACCCGTTGTTCGATACCACGCTCGAGACGTTGCCATTCTCGACCCGAAATTACACGCGGCACGATGTCAAACGGTATCAAACGCTCTTCAGCCTCGGCTTTGCCGTACACGTTGAAAGTTATGCCCGTTAGTCTGAAAACTTCTTCAGCTTCGCGCTGTTTGGCTTTTAACCGTGACACGTCTTCTGCATTAAACCAACGGCCGATTTCTTCGTATGGACCTCTTAGGGATCCATCGCCGTTGAACATTTCATCAAAATATTCATTCATGCGAGAATTTTGACGATCAATTTAGAGTTTTCAAGCGGTAAGCGCCTAAGCGATAGATGCTTTTTAGAAAAACGCCTATTTTTCAGGCTAAATGATGCGGCAACTTTAATGACGCGGTGTTGTTTGACGTCTGTGAAATACAAATCTGCCTTTGTTTGTTGGCAATGATTACCTGAATTTTCCCGTCGCTTAAAAATTTGGCAGTCGAGTTTCCCTGATTGGATGATTACCCAACAAATATCGAAGTAGTTAAATGGTGAACGTGAAATTTTAGAGCGATACGGCAGCCACCAGTGCTGCCGTGAATTCAAATATCTAGTCAAAACTCTTTTGACGCGACCACAATCGTTGCTGATTAGTACAACCCAGCTACTTTTGCCCGAAGCTTTATCAGTGACGCCACAGTATCGATTGTCGGCGTCGCTGTTCCGGTCAGTTGCCCCAGTTCCTGCACTGACGTGACCAAAGCGTCAATTTCCATTGGTCGACGCAATTCCAAATCCTGCCACATAGAGGTCTTGTGTGCGCCGACAGCCGCCCCGCCATCGAGCCGTTTTTCAACGTCAATCGGGAACCTGACCCCAAGTTTTTCACCGATTTCCTGAGCCTCAAGCATCATTCCACGCGCCACCGAACGAGTACCCTGGTCTTCGCACAGAACATCAAGCGTCGAATGCGTCAGTGCTGAGATCGGATTGAACGATAAATTTCCCCATAGTTTCAGCCAGATTTCGTCTCGAAGTTTTGGTCTTACAGGCGCACGAAGCCCTGCTGCGGACAGGGCCGCTGACAGCTTGGTAGCTCGGTCGGACTTCGAGCCATCGGGTTCTCCAATTGAAAAACGATTGCCTTCGACATGTTTAATCGATCCCGGTTCTAAAACCTCTGCCGCTGGGTACACGACACATCCCAGGACTCGATCCGGTCCGAAGCCATTCCACTGCACGTCGCCCGGGTCCACGGACGCCAATCTTGTCCCCTCATAGGGGCCGCCCAGTTTATGAAAATACCACCAGGGCACACCGTTCACGCCGCTCACAATTGTAGTTTCATCCGCGATCAACGGCTGCATTGAAGCTACGACTGAGGGCACAGAATGCGCTTTTAAGGTAATAAACACATAGTCTTGCGGCCCAAGATCGGCTGCATTGTCCGACGCCCTAATTGAAACGTTTACCGGATCCTGCCCCTCCTCAATCAGAGTAAGTCCGTTTTTTTGCATTGCCGCCAGATGAGGGCCGCGCGCAACGACACTAACGTCTACGTCGGTCTGAGCCAATTTCGCGGCAACGTACCCTCCGATGGCGCCAGCACCAAAGATACAGATTTTCATGTGTCTAAGCCTCTGCCAGTCCCAGCTTAGCAGCTAGTCCTATTCGTTGTATCTTGCCTGTCGCGCCTTTTGGTATTTCTTCAAGTACGACGACCGAGGCCGGCACTTTAAATTTAGCGAGGCGCGTACCAACAAATTCCCGAACGTCCTGACCCGCGATGTTGGCACCTTCTGACAGCACCACCGCCGCTGCGATGTCTTCGCCCAGTTTTTCATGGGGCACAGCAAAGCAAACAGCCTGAGCAACTTCCGGGTGACTCAGAAGTACGGCGTCAACTTCAAGCGGGCTAATCTTCTCTCCGCCGCGATTGATAAGCTCTTTGAGCCGCCCTGTCAGTTGCAGATAACCATCTTCATCGAATGAACCTTGGTCACCTGTGCGAAACCAGCGTTTTCCATCCGTTTCAAAAAAGTTATCCGCATTAGCCTGCGGGTTGCCTTCGTATCCCGGCGTCACGTTCGGACCACTGATAACGATTTCTCCGACTTCCCCTGAAGAAATCAAAACACCTTCCTGCTCGTCTGCGATTCTGACTTCCGGACCAGCCGCTATTCCAACTGATCCCGGCTTTTGCGTTTTAGGAGGAAGCGGGTTGCAGCACATTTGATGAGTGGCCTCAGTCATTCCGTACGCTTCGATGACAGGTGCATCAAATGTCGCCACCAATTCTTCCATGACCGGCCCTGGCAACGAAGCTGAGGATGATCGAAGAAAGCGCAAACGGCATTGCTCGATAATCGATTGATTTCGCGCGGCCCGGGCAAGAATGGCTTGGTGCATCGTCGGAACTGCCGTGTACCAAGTTGGGTCTACTTCCGCGACCTGCGAAAAAAAGCTGAGAGCGTTGAACCCCGGGGCGCAACTGATTTGAGACCCCGCACTCAAAGATGCGGCAACCGCAGCGATAAGCCCATGTATATGAAACAGTGGCATGATACTCAGGCAACGATCGTCAACTGTCAGTCTTAAAGACGAAGCCACATTTCGAGCCGATGCGTAGACATTGGCTTGTGTCAAAGGGACGATTTTGGGTCGCGATGTTGTTCCTGAGGTATGGAGAATAAGAGCGACATCATCTTCACCCGGCGCCGATGTGTCAGCAGTTCCAATCGGGTCGCAGGGCAAAATGGAAAACTGTCCTGCCTTATTGAAGCTATCGTGAGACACCCTCAAGACAGCGATGCCGAGTTCCTTTGCGGCTTGCACGGCAGGACCATCTTCGTTTTCGTTTACAAGAAGAGCCTTGGCCTTCAGGTCCTTGAGGTAAAAAACATACTCCTCGTGCGTGTACGCAGGGTTCAGAGGTGCAGTCGTTGCCACATGGGCGACAGATATGAACGCCGTCGCCATTTCAGGCCCGTTGGGTAGGACGATTGCCACCCTGTCACCGCGACCTACTCCGATTTGATGCAAATCCTTTTTGACCTGTGCGCACAGTTCACGCAGACCAAGATAACTCAACCAAGATCGGCCAGGGGCGCCGATGGCATTTGCGGTGCCTGAATGGGATGCAATCAATTCAGCGACTAAATGGGGCATCTGAGTTCCGTTAGTAGAGGCATTGGTTTTGTTCGCATCTAAGGGTTGGATAGTCGTTACTAAGTCACTTTGACGGTCAGGCTATCCAATTTGTCGACAGTAAACACCATTTCGTCGCCTCGGACTACGGGACCAACTCCCGAAGGAGTTCCCGAAAGAATAACATCACCGGCTGCAAGTTCGAAATAATCGCTCAGGTAAGAAATCATCTCAGGCACTTTCCAGATCATCTGGTTCAAGTCTCCTTCTTGCCGGACTTCACCGTTCACCGTGAGAGTAATTGAACCATGGTCGAGATGCCCAACTTCGGAAACCTTGTGAATAGGTCCGCACGGTGCTGAGCGTTCAAACGCTTTACCTATTTCCCAAGGGCGACCCATTTTCTTCATCTGCCCTTGAAGATCGCGACGGGTCATATCAAGCGAAAGACCGTACCCAAAAACATGGTCCAACGCATCGTCTACCGAAATATTTGAACCACCGGACTTGAGCGCAACCAGCATTTCAGCTTCGTGATGCACATCTGAACTGTGCGGGGGGTACGGGAACTCTCCTGACGAATCCAGATTGTTCGGGTTCTTTTGGAAGAAAAACGGGGGTTCCCGGTTCGGATCATGGCCCATTTCAATTGCGTGCGCCGCATAGTTTCGCCCAATACAATAGACACGACGGACCGGGAACGTGCCGCCCCCCGCTACGGGTATTACATGCACCTGCGGCGCGGGAATGACATGGTCGGGCATCGTTTTCCTCCTGAACGTTTGGTTGCCAAAGATCGGATTCAAGACGGTCAGACGCCCTCCGATCAATGCCACGTCAGATAAGATCTAACGCGACCGCTCACCAAGTCATCGCCAAAATTGGGGCGGGTTTGCAAGAGTTGCAGCTGCCTTTCAGCCCGACCATTTCACGAATTGGTTGAGCATTGGTCATACTTCAACCGTCGGATTGGATGCTTGATGGTAGTACTCGCGAATAGACCGATTTCAGGTGTTCCAGCATCGCATTGGCCGCAAGTTCACCGTCGCCCTTCGAAATAGCAGACACAATAACATCATGCTCACTGAAGCTGGAGTAATTCTCGGCGGGCTTTAGGGTTGCGCGTGGCTGTCCCCAAACAATAGATCTTCGAACCGAGTTCAAAGTCTCAAAAAAGTATAAAAAAAGCTGGTTGCGAGTGGAGCGAGCTATTGCGTGATGCAAATTGTTGTCCCAGGCTTCGTAAGTGCGCCAATCCTCTGCAGTGCGACATTTATCTGCGCATAGCCTCATTTGCTCACGATCTGAACGTGTAGAATGCATCGCGGCAAGACGACAAAGCTGCGGCTCAATCGTAAATCGCACCGATACGAGCTGATCAGGTTTAATTTGATTACCCAAATAAGTTACGTCGGTTAGGTTAAGAACCGGTCGGGAACCTACGAAAGTTCCGCGACCGACATGACGCCAGATGAGCCCTTGCGCTTCAAGCTCAGCTAAAGCTCGGCGTAATTGATTGCGCGTCGTCCCAAGCTTTGAACACAGCTCACGTTCAGGCGGAAGCCTGTCGTTGTGCCGATATCCGGCGTGGTTAATCAGTTCGCGTACGCGGTGCGCAAGTTCAGTTGGTTCGCTCATGCCCCCACCCAATTTAGTGATTGGTTGATTGATTGAAACGCCAAGTCGGAAAAAACTCAAGAGCAAGAGAGAAGGAAAAACGAGTCGCAGGTCGGGATCCACGACCGGGGCTTGAAATCAGCACGAGGGAGGAGTGCCGAGTGCGGTTAGCAACTGTATCAGTCGAGGGCGACGCCGTTTGCGTGGCTATACTTACAAACGGCAGCAAGTTGGACATTTCGCGTGCAGCGCAAATTCGCAACAAATCGCTCGAAGCTAAGTCAATGCAATCCTTGATCGCAGGCGGTGAAGATGCGCTTGAGGAGTTAAACTCACTAGTTTCGTTGGCAGAAGCAGGTGAGCTAGAAGACGCATTGGCCCCCGCTGATGCTCCTTTTTTGGCTCCAATTCCCGCTCCGCGAAAAAATGTGTTCTGTGTTGGGCGCAACTACGCCGAACATATCGCAGAGGGCGAGCGCGCGCAGAAACAAAAAATTGGTGTGACTGAACACCCTGTTTTCTTCACAAAACCGCCGACTTCCATCGTGTCGCCAGAAGCAGACATTCTGATGTTTCCAACGGTCTCAGAGGCAATCGATTATGAAGTCGAATTGGCTGTCGTGATTGGAAAACCGGGCCGCAACATAGCCAAGGCAGACGCATTCGACCACGTTTTCGGCTATACTATTCTCAACGATATAACCGCCCGAGATATCCAACGTCGCCACGGTGGCCAATATTTCAAGGGCAAGGGTTTGGATGGGTCGTGCCCATTGGGTCCGAGTATCGTAACGGCCGATGCGATCGATGATCCACACGCCCTGTCAATTGGATTGACGGTGAACGGGGAACAGCGCCAAAACGGAACTACTTCGGACATGATTTTCGACATCCCAACGCTGATCGCATCTTTGTCAGAAGGCTTAACCCTGGAACCAGGCGACATAATCGCGACCGGCACGCCATCCGGCGTCGGATACGCAATGGAACCACCACAGTTTCTGAAAGATGGAGACGTCGTGGTTTGTGAAATCTCAGAAATCGGCACGCTCAGGAATACCGTACGTGCTGTGTAAATGGCTCCTGCGTAGCTGAGGCTGCGGGTTGCCAACCATGCAAGGGAGGAAGACTACAATGATGAACAGAAGGATTTTCACAGCATCCTTGCTGTCGGCAGTTCCGGTAGCAGGAGCATTAGGAACAGCAAGCTTCGCACAAGACTTACGCGATATCACCTTCGTGCAACCAAGCCCTTCGGCAATCAACTCATTCCCAGTTTTTGTTGCTATTGGGGAAGGCTATTTCGCAGATGAAGGTCTCAACGTGACCGTCGAGGCGATCAACGGCTCAGGAGCGGTTCTTCAGGCACTATCCGCCGGGCAAGCACATTTCGGACGCCCCGGCCCCGGCCCCTTGATCGCGGCAAGATCGCGCGACGTGGATGCCGTGCACATCTACAACGTTGCAGCCCGCAGCAACTTCGGCATCGCCGTGCCGGAAGACTCTGAAATTCAAAACGTTGAAGAGTTGCGCGGCAAGGTCATCGGAACCGGCACTGCCGATGGCGCGGAAGTGGGCTTTGCACGCAACGTGATGACCGGAGCGGGCATGAAAGAGGGTGAAGACTACACCTTCCTGACCGTCGGCGATGGCGGCCCGGCGACTGCTGCTTTCCTGAACGGTGAAATCGACGCATACTCTGCATCTACGGCTGACACCGCAATTCTCAACCAGCGTGGAATGGCCGTGCGTGACATCACACCTGCGGAATTCGGGCGCTTCTTTGGAAACGGCATCGCCACTATGGCTGACACTATCGCCAACGATCGGGAACTGGTCGAAGCTTGGAGCCGCGCATTCGCACGTGGCCATGCTTTTGCGCTCGATGACGCCAACCGTGAGGCCGTTCTAAAGCATCTGGCGGATGGCAATCCACAAGAAGGTGAGGACAAGGAGTTCCAGTCGGCGCTGTTTGATGCTGTACGGTCAAAAACCATTGCAGCTGATCCAAGCAATGGCCTGGGATGGTACCCCGCCGAAGTTTGGGAAGAATGGCAAGATGCACTTGTCGCAGGGGGTGAAATTCCAGGACCACTGGATGATTTGAGTGCCGCCTGGACCAATGAATTTGCCGCCATCGGAAACGAGGCTGTCAGCAAATGAACGCTGTTGTAACACACGAATTTTCCGGCGCGCCCTTGGGCTCGCCGGTTTATGAGTTGACCCACGTAAGCAAGACCTATGCACGCAATCTTGTAGTCGCCCTTGATGACATAAATCTGACGCTTCGAAAAGGAAGCTTTACGTCTGTTATCGGGTCCAGCGGCTGTGGCAAGTCGACTCTGCTCAAGATCATGGCGGGCCTAATCCCGCCCACCAAGGGGCGTGTGATCCTTCAGGGGCAACCAGTGACGGGAACCCGCCGGGACATTGGTATGATGTTCCAGCAGGCGACACTTTTCCCTTGGAAAACCGCGGTGGAAAACATCGTTTTGCCGATCGAAATCCGCGATGGCAAAGCTGCCGCGAAAAAAGCCATGGACAAGGCCCACGAGCTTTTGGACATCGTAGGTTTGAAAGGCTTTGAAAACGTATACCCGAACGAATTGTCCGGCGGTATGGCACAGCGTGCCTCAATCTGCCGTATGCTGATCACGGAACCAGCTGTACTTTTGATGGACGAACCGTTCAGTGCGCTCGACGAACTGTCGCGCGACATGATGAATATGGAATTGCAGCGCATTTGCCGAGAACAGGAAGCGACTGCTTTTCTCGTAACGCACTCAATTCAGGAAGCTGTGATACTGTCCGACGAAATCGTCGTGCTGAAGCCACGCCCTGGCAGGATTGCCGAAATTGTTGAAGTCGACCTGCCGCGCCCACGAACGCTCGATATGATGACGACTCCTAAATTTGGCGCTATTGTGGACTACATTCGCAGCCTCCTCGACAAGGGAGAAGAAATGTGAGCGAAGTTCAAAACTACTCACCTTCCGTAAAAGACACTGACATCTCAGAAGACACTGTATGGGAGCAGAAAGTTCACTTCATCGACTCTGTCCCCAGATGGTTGGCAATGACCTTTGTCTTCGTGGTTTTCGTCGGCACTTGGCAGATTGTGACGAGCCTTAAGCTGGTTTCTCCGATCATTCTGCCAACGCCTATGGAAACCCTCATGGATATGATCTTTGTGGGGCAAAACCTTTTGACAGGCGGCTATATGCTAGGGGCGCTCTGGATCACCATTAAAGAGGTTATCTATGGTTTTGCTTTAGCAATCGCGATCGGATTTTCACTCGGCGTCCTTGTCGGGGAAACAGCCTTTGGCGAGAAAGCCGTTATGCCTTATCTCGTGTCCATCGATACCATGCCAAAAGTAGCATTCGCACCGCTCTTTGTGGCTTGGCTGGGTTTCGGCATTGAATCCAAAGTGGCGCTTGCTGCCTTCATCGCGACCTTCCCAATTGTGGTTGGTACGGCAGCGGGGCTTCATGCAGCTGACGAAAACTCACGTATGCTTTTCAAGACGATGGGTGCAAGTCGAATGCAGACTTTGATCAAGATGAAGCTGCCAACCGGCCTTCCGCAGATATTCACCGGCCTCAAGATCGGCGCAGTCGGTGTTATGGCAGGTGCAATCACAGGAGAATTCCTAGGCGGTGGTAAGGGATTTGGCGAGCTAATCCGTGTTGCAGCCTCGCAGCTCAATACACCGCGCGTTTTTTCCTTAATTCTGTACCTCAGCCTCGTCGGCCTTGCCGTCTTTGCGTCAGTGGTTTGGACACAACGCAAACTGGTGTTCTGGCACAAAGAGCAGGTTGGCAGAGATGACTTCTGAGCCCGTGATCGCAGATTGCCACGCCTTACGAGATTTTGTGGCAAGCGCACTCGAAACTCAAAGTGTGCCTAAAGCAGATGCGGATAAGGTGGCCTCGGTGATGGTTGAGGCCGACATTTACGGCTATGGCACACATGGGGTATTTCGGCTGCGCCAGTACTTGGCTCGACTAGCAGGGGGTGGCTGCAACCCGACGCCAACGGTCGCTGTCGCGCATGAGACTGTCGCAACCGCTTTGATTGACGGTGATGACGGTCTTGGGCATCTGGCAATGTCGGCGGCACGTGATCTTGCAATAGAAAAGGCGAAAGAGGCAGGTATCGGATGGGTCGGTGTACGGCGCGGCAACCATGCAGGACCATTGGCACTATATGTACGTCCGCAAACCGAGGTTGGGATGCTTGGCATGGCAGCGGCGGTGGGTAGCGCGAACCATGTCCCGCCTTACGGTGGAACGGACTTGCTTCTTGGCACCAATCCTATCGCATTTTCCGCTCCTGCCGAAGGCCCAGACCCTTTTGTGTTTGATATGGCGACGACTGTTGCCGCGATGGGAAAGATCAAAACCCTTTTGCAGCAAGGACAGCCTATGCCCGAGGGTTGGATGGTCGGGCGCGATGGAAATCCGTTGACTGATCCCGCCCGGAAGTCAGAAGGGTTTCTGTTACCAATCGGCGGTCCGAAAGGGTTCGGGTTGTCTGTAGCCATCGGGTTGATGGCCGGGGTTCTGAACGGCGCAGCTTTCGGCTCTGACGTGGTTAACTTCACCTCAGACACGACATCGTCAACAAACACAGGCCAGTTCGTCATGGCGCTTGATCCGACGGCTTTTGGGATGGGAAAGGACTTTACCACTAACGTAGCCCGAGTTTTTGCCGAAATGCGTGCATCTTCCCCCCTACCCGGTCATGATCCGGTCCGTCTGCCAGGAGACGGCAAAACAGCCGCAGCTGAGGCCCGCCGCAAAGACGGGATCAGGCTCAATCCGGCTCTTTGCCAGGATCTGAACAAACTTGCTAAGGATTGCGGGCTGACACTGCCGTTTCCCAACCTCGACGCTGCCTAGCTTCCTTTTCAGGCGGTTTAAACCAACTGAAGGGTATATATAACCGGCTAACTGGCACTAGCTGCTGGTTGGCCAAAAAGTCTGTTCTCATTCGGCGCCAATCGGTGAATGGCAGAACGCGTTAGCGAAAACGTTCCGTTGTTGGTTAAAGCTCGCCCTGCCCGCTTCAACTCAAGCTACGCATTGCACTCCACCTCTAAGGGACAATCCGGGCATTCAAAAATGCGAAGTTTCAGACTAAAATCACGGGGCCCTGTTAAAAACTACGGAACGCTGGAAAGAGACTCTAAAAACGCAACCAAGTCAGCAACCTCGCTCTCAGTCAAATTCAATTCTGAGAGTATGGCTTCTCCGTCGGCGTGCAGCCTCTCGGTATCAATTTCGCTATAGTGTCTGATCACTGCATTCAAGTCGATCAAACTGCCATCATGCATGTAAGGGGCGGTTTCAGCGACACCGCGCAGACTGGGCGTACGAAAGGTTCCAAAATCAGTGTGGCTTCTTCGTACACTGCGAACCGCCCATGCACCTTGCTTCTCTGGGTCATCATTCCAGTCGCCGTTCAACGTGTAAGGACTAGAAAGTAAAAAGTTCAACCCGCCGAACCGACCTTCGTCGACTTCGGCTTCATTCAGAAAATAGGGTACTCCTGCGTCGTGGAACTCATTGTTGGAAAACCTCGGGCCATTGTGGCAAAACACACAATTTCCGCGCCCTAGAAAAAGCTGAAGCCCCCGCTGTGCGGCTTCGGGGTAAATAGCAGCCTCTACCAGATCGCGACGCTCCAATGCGTCCCGAAAATCGTCAAACGGCGTCCGGTCGGTGTCCACCGTTTCCAGGTAGGCCGATAGAGTTTTAGCAATATTCACCAACACCAGTTCCGGGTCTTGCTTTTCGATGCCACCAAAGATTTCTTCAAAATCATCAACATAGACACTTTCAGAAACAGCGGCTTTAAGGCTTGCCTTGCTGTGCGCCATTTCTTGTTCTTCAATGATCGGGTGCAAGCTTGCGGCCCACAGACTGTCACTTTTGCCACCCCAACCATACCATCGCAGACCAGACAGGTTTCTCAGTGACGACGTATTTCGATCCAACAACACGCGGCCGGATGCACGCCCTTCGGACGTGGTAAATGCCTGTTCAGGGTCGTGACAACTTGCGCATGAAAATGCACCGTCGACGGACAACACCGGATCGTTGAACAACGCCGCTCCGAGCGCAATTGCTCTTGCGTTGTTTGAAACCCTGTTGCTTGGATCTGTCTGAATTGGTGTGGGCCAAGGACCGAAGGACAGAGTTTGTTGAATCTCGTCTTCAGACAACAGGACGTCAGCACGCGCAGCACCCGTCAGCACTACTAACGCAGCTGCCACCCACAGCTTCATTTAAGAACTATTTCAGAAGTGTAGGAAATTGATTGTCCGTTGAAATCTAGGTCAACTTGCAATTCCCAAAAACCCGGCATGTGAAGCAGCATATCATCGACGCGGAATACTCCGTCGCTCAATGCGGTAACTTTGGGGGTATAGTTTAAACCGTGTTGGTGAGCGGGCATGATTGCATCTACTTGCACCTCGCCGCTCGAAGCTTCACGGCAGACTGTAACAAGAATGGAAAACGGTTGGGCCAACGGGAGCTCATCAACAGCCCAATAAACTTCAGGTGCGTTTTGAATTTCGGAATCCATGCGTTGTCCAGTTGCTTCACAGGCAACGGCAGCACCTGATGACAGCAGGCAACAGACACCCCAGCGGATCATTTTGATGCCAGCAAACGTTCAGCGTTGGCATACGCGATGTTGTCTGCGATCTGGTCCGGAAGCAAATCCAGCCATTCACGTGAAAAGTCCGCATGGCGACCCACGTAATACCAACGTTCCGGTGCGAATGTATCTGTGCCGACCATGAACCGGTCCGGGTGCGCTTCAAACGCGGCCTTCCAATCCGGGTCGACACGACCCCTCGAGACCATATCTGAGCGAAATGCCAGATCGGCCCAAAGCTTTGGATGGGTATTTAGTGCATCGACCACACTGTCTGGATCGTCAAAGCCAGAGTGGGCCCACAAGACCCGAGCTTCCGGCCAGGTTTCGAAGATCTGGTCCACAGCCTCACGGTCTCCGTGGTGGTGCAAAATAAGGTTTCGTTCCTTTGCCAGCGCAATCATACGCTGTATAACCGGTGTCTTGATATCGTCCCCATAAGCATGAAACTCGCCTATGACTTCATATTGGTTTGTCGCCAAATTGGCTTCCAGATAGTCGATAACGGTTTCATCGTGCATCCAGGTACTGATCTCACCGCGGCGACGATATGGCCGAAGTGCGGGAACAACGATATCTGGCGCCGCTGCCACTAGCAGTTGAGTGCCATTGTCGTCCGAACTGGAAACGAGCGCTTTCCGGACACCCGCGTCCTTCAGAATTTTGACCACTTGTTCGGGTGGAACAAGTTTTACGGCATCATGGCTGTAGTGAATATGGGCATCAAAGATCGGCCTATCATCTGCGAACGCCGTATTGGTGAACAACAGCGCAAGCAAAGGGAAAAGATATTTCAGCACATCAACCGTCCTTAATTTTGCAGTTACAAACGTGTCGTGGAACACCTCGTCGAAACGCCCATGGTGTACTGCGATTGAGTAGAACATAGGCGATAGTTTTGCGCTAGTTTTCACTGATCCGAACGCAAAATTGGCAGCTTTGTAAGCCTCGATCACTTTCCGACAACGGCCTGGTTGCTTGTTCCGCAGATGAAGTGCCCATTTTGAAACCCGATAGTAGATCATTGAGAACCCTTTACTGATTTCAGAAGCCTTGAATGGGTTCAAACCGAACCAGATTCAGCTTGGCAAGCAACGCAGTTGTTTCGTCAGCATCCACTTAGCGCCTGGCGAAAAAAGCGAGGATTACCAACAAATTTCCGGGTCAGGCTATACCGCTGCCAAATTGATCGCGAAGAACATTTTTTTGAACCTTGCCCATAGTGTTTCGCGGCAAAGCGTCCACCAGTTCGTACCTACGGGGAAGTTTAAACCGCGCAAGTTGTGCCTCAACAATCTGCTCCACGGCGTTGAGCTCAACCGGTTGATCTTTCTCAAGCACGAGTGCTGCAACAACGCTTTCGCCAAAGTCCGGGTGCGGCACCCCAAAAACTGCGCTTTCTTCGATCCCTTCGATGTCGTTCAATACGTCTTCGATCTCTTTCGGATAGATATTGTAACCTCCGGCAATAATCAGGTCCTTGGCTCGACCAACGATCGAGACGCGCCCGTCTTCTGCCATTGTTGCAAGATCGCCAGTAAGGAAGAATCCATTTGTTTTTAGCTCTTCCGCTGTCTTTTCAGGCATCTTCCAATAACCCTTGAACACATTTTCCCCGCGAACCTCGATCATGCCGATTTCACCTGAAGGCAATTCTTCACCTGTGTCCGGGTTCGTGATTTTCACTTCGATGCCCGGTAACGCATATCCTACGGTTCCCGCCAAGCGCCCGCCAATCAGGGGGTTAGACGTGATCATGTTGGTTTCCGTCATCCCATAACGTTCTAGGATTCGGTGACCAGTAACAGCCTCGAACTCTTTGTGAACTTCGGCCAGCAATGGGGCCGAGCCGGATATAAAGAGACGCATGTTTCCTGCAATCTTTTTGGTAAACCGATCATCTGACAGCAGTCTGGAATAGAAGGTGGGGACACCCATTAGAAGGGTCGAATGAGGCAATTCATCCAAAATTACCCCAACGTCGAACTTCTCCATCAGTCGAACTTTGGCACCGGCAAGTAGTGACGTATTCATAGCCACGAAAAGCCCGTGCGTGTGAAAGATCGGCAACGCGTGGATCAAGCGGTCGGCGTTTGTGATGCCCCACAGCTCTATTAGAGATTGCGCGTTGGACAAAAGGTTTCGATGACTCAACATCGCGCCCTTGGAACGGCCCGTTGTGCCAGATGTATAAAGCAACGCTGCAAGGTCGTCCGGTGCGCGCTCTACGGTTTTGAATACGCTGGGTTGCGCATCAGCCTCTTGGCTTAGACTTGAGGAAGCCCCACCGAGGGTAAGAAGCCTTGCGCCAGACTGCGCCGCCAACCTTCCGATTTCAGCTTCATCGTTGCTGTCGCAGACAATTAATGCCGGTTGGGCGTCAGAGATGAAATACTCTAGCTCTGCCATTGTGTAAGCAGTGTTCAGCGGCAGGTACACAGCGCCTGCCTGAATCGAAGCAGCGTAGAGCGCAATCGTATCGGCCAATTTGGGGGCTTGTACGACAATGCGATCGCCGGGTGAAACTCCGCTCTTTTGCAAAACGTTCGCGATCTGCGCAGCCCGCTTCAAAAACGCGCCATAGGACAACACTTGGCCATCATCAAGTTGCAGGAAAGGCGCCTTGCTCCCCTCGTGGCGGGCAAACAAGCTGTCGTATAGGGTGTTGGTCACGCGGTATTTTCCCTTGGCTTTGCCACAAACGCTGCAGTTGATGCCGCGCGAACAGAACGAGACGCTTCGATCGTGGCATTTTGCGCGAATTCTTCGTGATGACGTTCTGTTTTGTTCAAATCGTAAAGGTAATTGACCATTGCGCCACCGGATTGCGAGCGTCCATTCGGTGACAAATCTGCCTCAGCATGCAGTTCATGAAGCTCAGCACCATTACCCAGGTGAAAGCGAGCTACGGGGTCCAGCGGCAGCCCATCTTCACGCTTGGCAAACATTAAGTATCGGGCGGCCATCGCACGCAGATCCTGCGGCGGGGCTGTTTCAGAAAGCACGGCATCGGCGGCATGGCCATGCTCAGGATGTGCAGTTTCGCCAGCAAGCCATTGTTTCAGGCCTGGTATCGGCGACAAGGTCACAAATGTTTCAAGGCGCTGAAGCTCTCGCGAAAGCTCGGTGACAACCTGTTTGATCAACAAGTTACCAAGGCTGATACCCGTTAGTCCCCGTTGGCAGTTCGATATTGAATAGAACACTGCAACTTTTGCTTGTTCAGGTTCAATCGGGGCTCGACTTTCGGACAAAAGCACGTCGATCGCGTCAGGAATATCAGCCGTTAATGCCACCTCGACAAAAATCAGCGGCTCTTCTGGCATCGAAGGGTGAAAAAAAGCAAAGCAACGACGATCTGGCGGGTAAAGCCTTCGTCGCAGATCGTCCAAATCAGCAATCTGGTGAACTGCCTCGTAAGCAACGACCTTATCAAGAACGCGCGCAGGAGTATCCCAGCTGATCGGCTTCAGAACAAGAAAACCACGGTTAAACCAACTCCGGAGCAAATGGACGAAATCGATATCTGTTCGTCTCAGTTCAGGGTTTGACTTGAGAAAGCGCAGCAAGTCAACGCGCATTGCAACAAGCTCTTGTGTCGCACCTACCGGCTGGTTCAATCGGCGTAGCAACTCCTGCCGTCTAGGTTCTGCGACCTCGCTAAGCTTTTGATATAAATCAACGCTTCGATCTTCGGAGTATAGGCGAGCAGTTTCAGAGAGTTGAATTGCGTCTAGCTCAAGTTGGTCATTCAAATAGGCAAAAAAGGCCAGCTTATCGTCGTCGTCCAAAGTTTGGTAACGATCCAGGACAGTGGACGCTAGCATAAAGCCCGACACCTCACCTTCGGCGGACAAAAGTGCTTCACATAGCTCTGCGATAGATCTTTTATCTTCTTTCCCACGCCTGAATCTGGGACGATCGAACAATTGGTTGAGTAGATCGCCCAAAAACCAATTCCGCTGCATTGTCAGGATCCCATCTGACTACTCAAATACTCGCCTGTCCGACGGTAGTGATCGATTAAATGCCTGGTTGCACTATCCGCGTCGTGATCCAATGCGGCGTCTAGGATCTGCTGATGCTCGGCAGAGATATCTCGCTTTTTATAACTCGGCCCACCAGCCGCCAGATAGCGATAGCGAATGTTGAGATCGTAAAGCTGCGAACAATACCGAAGCAGCAACGGCAGTTTCGAATTGTCCAACAAAACCATGTGAAACGCTTTATGAGCGTCCTCAAAATCATGTGCCCCTTTTTGACTGGCCTTTTTCATATGGTGATGACGCAAAACAAGCCTGTCTTCCCAAGACGCATCCGCGTTGGCGATAGAGGCGCGCAAAGCCGTTTCCTCAAGGTTGCATCGCAACAGTAATATTTCTTCAAAGTTACACTTGCTAACTGGTGCAGCCCTGAATCCGCGCTGGTCAATCCGCTCGACTAACATGTCCGAAGTCAAAAGGCTTAGCGCCTCGCGCACCGGGCTTGCGCCTGTGTCCAGAAGCCCGCGAAGTTGCTCGATCTTAAGTTTTTGCCCAGGCGGCAATTCACCGGTCAGGATCATTTCGCGAAGCCTTCGATACGCACTATGCGTTGCCGATGTTTCCTTACTCTCGGTATCAAGCATGACGTCCATCTTCGACTGTTCCTCGTTGAGTGCGCAAACTTCAGGGGCTTTTAACTAAGGGTGCTCGTTCCAGTAGACAGACCAACAGAGAGGTTCAGCGAACCTTCGTTTATGATCCAACGCCGTAGTACAAAGCTGCGTGCCCCGCTTTTGTGCATGGGATCTTCCTCTGCCAGTTTTTGGGCAACCTCAAGACTGTCGGCGCGATAAATGATCAGACCCATCCCCTGCATATGCTCTCCTGTCTCATCCGACATTGGGCCTGCAAAAGCCAAGTGCCCCGAGCGCTCGAGCTGCGCCTGATACGCCAAGTGATCCGCAAGCGATGCTTTTACGTCTTCCGGCCCTTTGGCCGGTGTGCTGTGCGCCACGTAAAGCTCCAACGCCAGTGCGCCCCGGCTTTTTGCTTCTGATTTATAGTCTGCCCAAGCGACCATGGGGATCCCTCAAAATATCGATATTATTTGACATATGGCAAAATAATCGGCAAAAAGCAAGCGAACTGTAATGGATGGTGAAAATGAAATACTTGGTGGGAGAGACTTCTGAAGGCACAGCAGTTTTTGCCGTGAACGGTGAAAATGCAGTGAATTTAGCGGCTTTGCACCCTGCCGTCGGCTCTGATCTGACGGGCTTGATCGCCAATCCGGGGTTAGCCGACTCACTTGCCGAAAAAATCTCTGCCGCAGAAAGTTACCCAGTTTCGTCAATCACGCCGGCGCTGCCCGTAGCCGCACCCGGCGCGATCATATGTATTGGACTGAACTACACAGACCACATCAAGGAAGGCGGCTACGACATCCCGGAATACCCTGCGCTTTTCATGCGCGGGAAAAACTCGATCATGGCAGCGGGACAGCCCATGGTGCGCCCATCCTGCTCGGACCAACTGGACTACGAAGCAGAGTTGATGCTGATCATCGGAAAGAGCGGTCGCCATATCCCAGAGCAAGACGCGTTGGATCATGTATTCGGATACACCGTTTTCAACGATGGTTCCGTGCGGAATTACCAGCGCAAGACGCACCAGTGGACGCCGGGCAAGAACTTCGATGATACGGGGGCTATCGGTCCGTTTACTGTTACGCCCGACGAACTGCCCGAAGGGGCGTCCGGATTGAAGATCGAAAGCCGAGTGGGCTCGGAGATTCTTCAGCGCTCCAACACAGCCAACATGATCTGGGGTGTGCGCAAGGTGATTGCCACGATTTCTGAATACACCACTCTTGAACCCGGAGATTTGATTGCGTTGGGTACGCCACCGGGCGTCGGCCACGCCAAAAAGCCAAATCCCCGCTGGTTGAAACCAGGTGAAACTGTCGAGGTCGAGATTGAAGGCATCGGCGTATGCGCCAGCCCGATTGTTGACGAAAAAGACTCCAAGTCAAAATTAGACGCAGCATGAGAGCGCCAACAGGGCCAGAGCTGGAAGCACTACGCGCCAAGGCGCAGCAAGATCATCGCGATCTGCGAGAACGCATTCCTCGGCTTTCAGATGACGCAATCGCTTTGATCCTGCGCGAGTCCAGATCTCACTATGCGTGGACCAACAAGCCGGTTTCTGACGATCTGCTGGAAGAGATCTATGACATCACGATCAACGGCGCGACCAGTATGAACACGCTTCCGGCGCGCTTTGTGTTCGTGAAAAGCGCGGGAGGCAAAGAGCGGCTTGCAAAGTCGTTAAAGCCGAAGAACGTGCCAAAGATGATGGGCGCTCCTGTCACAGCGATCATTGCTTATGACATGAGCTTCTGGAAGGAACTGCCCTTTCTTTTCCCGCACGAAGATCGTCGACCATTGTTCGAAAACAATCCCGAATACGTGGCCGACACTGCGTTTCGAAATGGCACCCTGCAAGGCGCTTATTTCATGATCGCAGCCCGCGCTGTTGGGTTGGACGTCGGCGCCATGTCGGGGTTTTCGAACAAGATCGTTGACGAGGAATTTTTCAAGGGAACAACGCTTAAGTCGAACTTTCTTTGCAATCTGGGCTACGCGGATGAAACAGGTTTGTTCCACAAGTTACCGCGTTTTCCATTCGAAAAAGTTTGTTCTTATGCATGAAGATTTGGCACGCATGGTCGGACAAAAAGTCCAGCATTTAGATAGCGATATACGACGCACAGCGGCAGGTACGCACCTGACCGCCAGCCGGATCGAGGCAAACAGATAACAGGCTAGAAGATCAAACTTTCTGGGAGGAGAGAAATGAAAAACTGGACCAAACGCAACCTGATTGGCGCCGCCGTGGCAGGCATGATGGCCCTACCTGCTGCCGCAGAAGAGACCATTTCAGCCGTCGTGATAGATGGCTATCCCGACCGGGCGTTGTGGGTGAAAGAATTCACTAACTTCTTCATTCCAGAAGTGGATAAACGGCTGGCCGAGTCGGGCAACTATAAGATGAACTGGCAAGAGAACTATGGCGGTTCGATCGTTAAACCCAAGGGCGTTCTTGAAGGCGTCCAACTGGGTCTGGGTGATATTGGCATAGTCACAACGATCTTTCATTCGTCCAAGTTGCCCAGCCAGGGAATATCGGGCTCGACGCCTTTCGTCGCATCGGATGCCCGCGCAGTAGCCAAAGCCGTTGACGAGATCGCGCGAGAATACCCTGCGATGCAGAATGAATTCGGCGCGCAGAACCAAGTTTACCTTGCGACGGGTGTCGTTCTCGACACATATCAGATGTTCTGCTCGGAGCCTGTCGAAACGGTTGCAGACCTTGAAGGGCGCAAGATTGCTGGTGCAGGTTTGAATCTGCGCTATTTAGAAGGCATCAAAGACGCAGCGGGCGTTCGCGGTGGTCTTACAGACTTCTACAACATGGTCCAAACCGGCCTTGTCGACTGCGTGATGATTTGGCCGGAAGCGTCCAAGACTTTCAAAATTGTTGAAGTAGCCCCTTACATGTTGAAGGCGGATCTTGGCGCTGTGAACACCAAGACAGTCACTGTAAATTCTGACTATTGGGCAGGCTTGCCTGACGAAGTCAAAGAGGTTCTACAAGCGGTTGCCATTGATTACCGCGACCATGTGGCAGGCATTGCGATGGACCGGGCAGCAGCGTCACAAGATGCCTTTGTCGAAGCTGGCGGAACAATTGTAGAGATCTCGGACGAAGACCGCGCCGCATGGGCAAACGCGATGCCGAACGTGGCGCAGGAATGGGCTGCAACACTGAATGAAAACGGCGAACAAGGCACCGAGATGCTGGCCGCCTATCTAGGCAAGCTTCAGGACGCTGGATTCACTGGGGTTCGCGACTGGACAGCCGAATAACACGTTTGCGACCCAAGAAAGGGGCCTTACATGCTGAAAACTGCTGTTGCTGGCCTGTCGCGGGTCGCCAATGCTCTTGCAATCGCCGCCAACGCTTTGGGTACGCTCGTCGTTCTGGCGTTGGTGGTCATTCTTAACGTCGATGTCATAGCACGTGGCCTATTTTCAGCCCCACTGCGTGGCACCTACGAAATGGTGCAGTTTTCAGTCGTCATGATCGTGTTTCTGCAGCTGGCAGACGTGGTCCGAGTGGATCGGCTGACGCGCTCGGATGGGTTTTTAAACCTGCTGAACCATCGTCGACCTGGCCTAACTGCAAATCTGAGGCGCATCATCAACGCCATCTCCGCCATCTTCATGGCCTTGATCGCTTACGTAACCTTTCCAGAGTTCCTGCATATGTGGCAGACGCAAGACTATTTCGGCGTTCCCGGTCTTTTCACATTGCCATGGTGGCCGGTCAAACTGGTCATCGCGTGCGGGACTGCGCTTGCCTGCGTGATCTTCCTGCTCAAGGTGGTCACGGCGCAGGACCGCCCGCAACTTATTCGCACCCCAGAGCATGACGAGGCCGCAGAATGACGCCGATTGAGATTGGCCTGATCTCGGTCGTCGCCATCGTCTTTCTGATTTACGCGGGCGTCTACATTCCGATTGCTCTGGGCGTGGTTTCGTTTGTGTCGATCTGGCTGATGCGGGACAACTTCACGCTTGCGCTAAACCTGCTGAAAGTTGCGGTCGGCGACAGTGCGATGGAATACAGTTTCGCCACTATTCCACTTTTTACTTTCATGGGGCTCATCGTCTCAAAAGCTGGGTTGGGCAGGGACATCTACGAAGTCATGACCATGCGGTTCCGCAAGGTCAAAGGCGGCATCGGAATGGCAACGGTTGGAGCCAACGCGGTATTTGCCGCAGTAACCGGCTCGTCGATTGCGTCAGCGTCCGTGTTCACCAAAGTATCTGTGCCGCAAATGATGGCGCAGGCCTACAACCCACGCTTTGCCGTTGGCGTGGTGGCCGGGTCTTCGGTGCTGGGCATGATTATCCCGCCTTCGGCCATGCTGATAATATACTCCTTTGTCGCCGAACAATCCGTAGGGGACATGTTTCTGGCGGGGGTCATTCCGGGGATTATGCTGGCGATCGCTTATGTTGGTGCGATTTGGGTTATGGGGCGCTTCACACCTGCATTCGTTGGCGGTCGGGTCGTTGAAGATACTGAATGGATGTCAGGGCGCGAAATCGCATCCAAGACCCTGCCGACATTGTTCATCATCACGGTTGTGCTCGGCGGAATATACACAGGGTGGTTAACCGCAGTCGAGGCGGGTGCAGCCGGTGCGCTGGTTGCGCTGATCATCGCCATCGCGCGCAAGTCTATGTCTCCGAAGGCTTTCTGGGATGCGTTGCTGGAAACGGGTCACATCACAGCAGCGATCCTTTTCCTAATCACAGCGGCTTCGATCTACAGCCGCATGCTGGGATTGGCTGGGTTACCAAATCAATTGCAAGACCTGCTAGCTGGGAATTCCGCATCCTTCTGGTCGATTATGTTGCTCTACGTCTTGCTGATGCTTTTCCTGGGAACATTGCTCGACACGGCGTCCATCATTCTGATCGTTGTCCCGTTGTTTCTGCCCATGGCCGAAGCCCTTGATATGTCGTTGATTTGGTTTGGGATCATCACTGTAGTCGGAGCTGAAATCGGGCTTTTGACACCGCCTTTGGGCATATCCTGCTTTGTAATCAAATCCACGATCAACGATGACCGCATATCCCTCAAGGACGTGTTCATGGGCGCCCTTCCCTTCGCGTTCGTGATGCTGATCGTTCTGTTCATTCTGATCGAGTTCCCGATCCTCAGCCTTGCCCTGATTTAAGGAGACTAAGATGCGCTCTGTCACCAAAGACAATATCACCGACGTCTTTATGGGATACTTGTCCAAGGACACCGATCCGAGGATGCGTGAAATCATGGGGTCTCTGGTCAGGCACCTTCATGACTTCGCGCGAGAAACCAATCTGACGCATGAAGAATGGCGCGCGGGGATTGCTTTTCTCGAAGGATGTGCGGCTGTGGAAGCCGAGGACCGGCATGAATTTGTGCTGGCATCGGACGTGCTGGGCCTGTCGTCACTGGTTGATATGCTACATTCCAGTTCTGACGCGACAAACTCTTCTGTACTTGGCCCATTTCACGTTTCAGGCGCCCCCCCGCTGCCAATCGGTGGCGACATGAAGCGTCACTACGGTGGGCCGGTTCTTCTTGCCGAAGGCGTTATTCAGGATATCGAAGGCAACCCGATTGCCGGAGCAGAACTCGACATCTGGCAAACCGCGCCCAATGGAAAGTACGCAAGCCAGGATGAAGAACAGGACACATATTCCTTCCACGGCCTGATGACCGTAGGCAAGGACGGTCAATATGCCTTCACTACCGTGAAGCCGGTTGAATACACCGTTCCGTCGGATGGTCCTGTTGGGGATATCTTACGCGCATGCGGGCGTCATCCGTGGCGCCCGTCGCACTTGCACTATATCGTCAAGGCACCCGGCTACCGGCCTCTGGTGACTGAGATCTTTCCCGACGACGATCCCTATTTAGATCAGGACACAGTGTTTGGAGTACGAGACGATCTAGTGATGACCTATGTTGAACGGCCCGCTTCAGAGTTTCCTGATGGCATGGAACTTTCTGGCAAGATCACCGAACCGTTCTTGCACGTGAAATTTGATGTGACGCTAGCCAGGGATTGAACGTCTAGCAGACCCCACATTTACTTGCGCCAAGGTCTACGTTTCTGGTTTTGGCGACAAGTACCGAAGCAGTGAAAATTCACAAGTCCTGAGGTGTTCTTGGGTGGGGTTGCAAAATACAACCCCGCTTCCAAGCCCGCTCAGTCGACAAGGTGTACTGTTTCGCCGGTGATTATTGCCTGTTGCGCCGCTTGTCCCATCCTTACGGCCCATACGCCGTCTCTCAAGGAAACATCAGGGCTCGCCTTTTCACCCCGAAGCACGGCCAGAAACCCCTCGTGCTGATAGTAGGTAGACCCATTGTGGTCCCCAGCCGCCAGAAGCCTGGCGTCGACTGGGATATCCATCGAGGCAGGTCCTTTGGGATCGCGAGGGCTAACAATCACCTTCGGCGTTGGGGGCTCCCCCAGATGTTCCGGCCAAAAGCGTCCGGGCCCAGGGACCAGCGCCTCGATTTTAGCGTCTGGTCCAACAGCGGAAATTTCTTCTTGATAGAGAGAGCCTTCAGCAAACATGCAAAGCTCCAACATTGCGCGCGCGCCCGACGCAAAATCGACAATGACATAGCCATGGTCCAGAATATCCGGCGTTTCGCCGTCGTAACTCTCGTCCAGATGATTCACGGCCTGTCCACCGCTTGCCGTTATGCGCACCGGGTCGGATTGCAGTATCAAGCGCATGAGATCGAAAAAGTGACAGCACTTTTCAACAAATGTCCCGCCGGTGTTTTGATTGAACCGGTTCCAGTTTCCAACCTTTTCTAGAAACGGAAAGCGGTGTTCCCGTATCGATAGCATCTTTACGCCACCTGTTGCCTCGGCTTTCTCTATCAGAGCTGCAATCGGGGGCATGTACCGGTATTCCATCGCAACCCAGATTGGGCATAGGTAGTCACGCTGCAACTGTTCTAACCGGGCTGTATCCTTTGGATCTGTGAATAGCGGTTTTTCAACCAACATTGGCAGCGGACGCGTATCTGCAACTTCGCAGATTTGGTCCACATGCAGATGGTTCGGGCTAGCAACCACAATGCAGTCCAGTTCCTCAACTGCCAAAAGCTCTTGCACCGAACCCACCATGGCGGCGGTCGTAGCAATCGCTTTTGCCGCCCTTGCCATCTCGGGTTCGGGCTCAAAGATCGCGGATACACGAGTGCCTTCCAGCAAACCGATATTGTGCAAGTGCTCTTGCCCCATCATACCGCATCCAATCAGCCCGTAATTGATGGTCCGGGTCATGCGCGTTTCCTTCTACTTCAGTCGTTGGACGTAGTTGGCCCGATCTGGGTCGAACCATGTTTTCGAGAATTCAACGGGTGCAGCGTGTTCTGACCAGCTGAACCGTTCGATATATCCTGCAGCCTGGCCGGCAAGCTTGGTAAACTCTGGCGGCGTCCATTCTGGTAACGGACGAACTGAAACCCTGTCTTCGGCTCGTGTAATCCAAAAACCCAACTGGCGCTGATAGTACCTATAGAGAGAGTCAGACAAGAGTGTTCGGTCAATAAGACCAACTGATTCGTCTAGCCAAATTTCTTCGACGGCTATGATTGTATCATTCAGGTAGCGCATCCGACGTACCCGCGACCCGGTGTCGAAGGTCCCGAACTTTGGCAGATCAGATGGTTTTTGCAGATGATCAACTGACAGGATATCCGCACGCGGCAAACCGCCCCCTTCTGGTAGCTCAAGCCTGAACATCGCATAGACGCTGTTTTGTGTTCCGGTCTCACGGATGTAGTTACCCGAACCTTGGATGCGCTCTAGCATCCCCTTTTTTTCAAGCTCGGCGAGCGATTTTCGCAACGTCCCAACCGAAACTCTCAACTCAGCTGCCATCTCGCGCTCGGGTGGTAAACGTTCGCCGTCAATAAGGCGGCCTGCAGCGATATCGCGGATCAAAAGTTCTGCGATCTGTATATAAACCGGCAGAGCGTTCGGATTTCTGTTAGCTGCGGTCATTCGGGACGCTTCACTCGGTCGCAGGAAAAATTGATACACTATTGATCTACATCAAAGCGATTGCTACGCAAGAGGAAAAGCGAAACCGACGCGGAGCCCGATTCAGATGACAATAGTCCCTATCACGTCCCCTGATCTGGACTCGGCAGAGGTTTCATGGTTCGCGGCATTGTGTTCGGACGACTACCAGTTTCTGGGCGTACCGGACGGTGATTTACGGTCCAGTTGGGAACACTGCTCGGGCATAGTAAAAGAGGCCGAGGCACAAGGGTTTCGCAACATCCTGTGCCCGTCTTCCTATCAGGTCGGGCAGGATACGCTAAGCTTCGTTGCAGGGTGCGCGCCGGTTACGGAAAAAATCAACATGTTGGCTGCAGTGCGTTGCGGTGAAATGCAACCTATCATGCTGGCGCGCACCATCGCCACGCTGGATCACATGCTGAAAGGTCGACTGACCGTCAACATCATCTCGTCGGATTTCCCCGGTGAAAAGGCGGACAGCGCTTTTCGCTATCAGCGCTCGCGCGAAGTTGTCGAAATCCTCAAGCAGGCTTGGACACAGGACGAGATCAACCACTTCGGCGAAGTCTACAACTTTTCGGGCCTGACGGCTGATCCGGCTAAACCTTACCAGACCGGCGGACCACTATTGTACTTCGGTGGGTATTCTCCCTCGGCTCTGGAACTATGTGGCGAGCACTGCGATGTCTACCTCATGTGGCCAGAAACAAAGGACCAACTGGCGGAAAGAATGAAGGCCGTACACGCCGTGGCGAAGAACTATAACCGGACATTGGATTACGGTCTTCGGGTCCATATGATCGTAAGAGACACGGAAGCCGAGGCGAAAGAATATGCAGAATTCATCGTCTCGAAGTTGGATGATGAATATGGTCGCGCGATCCGAGAGCGCGCGCTTGACTCAACCTCACTAGGGGTCGCACACCAAGCCAAAAACCGCGATCTGGCGGACGAATATGGGTATGTGGAACCTGGTCTTTGGACAGGTGTTGGTCGCGCGCGGTCAGGGTGCGGTGCGGCACTGGTCGGATCGACCGATCAAGTTATGTCCAAGATCGAAGAGTACCAAAAGATAGGCATCCGCGCCTTTATCTTCTCAGGCTACCCACATTTGGACGAGGCCAAACATTTTGGCTCCCGCGTGTTGCCGAACCTGAAAACCTGTTCTCTTCCAGAAGCTTACGGAAGGGTTCCCAAGACGACCCCTGCTACACCGCTGGGCAACGGAGTACGCCACTAATGCAACGTGTGAAACTGTCGGACTCGCTGGAAGTAAGTCGCCTTGTCTATGGCATGTGGCGCTTGGGCGACGACACGGATACTTCTGCTGGCCATGTCGAGACCAAGATACAAGCTTGTTTGGATCAGGGTATTACCACATTCGATCAGGCCGACATCTATGGCGACTACAATGCCGAAGCCGTACTGGGAGCGGCTCTGCGGGCCAACCCAACGCTGCGACAGAAAATGGAGATCGTTACCAAGTGCGATATCGTCGCGCCCTGCGGACGGTATTCCCACGCGAAAGTCAAATATTATGACACCTCTCGCGCCCACATTCTGAAATCGGTTGAGACGTCTCTGACCGAGATGGCAATTGATCATATCGACTTGCTGCTGATCCACCGCCCTGATCCATTTATGGACCACAATGAAACCGGAGCGGCATTGGACGAAGTTGTCGCCAGCGGAAAGGTGCGCACGGTTGGTGTGTCGAACTTCCGCCCTTGGGACTGGTCCTTGCTGCAATCGGCAATGAAGACACAACTGGTTACCAACCAGATCGAAATCTCATTGGGCGAGATCAGCCCTTTCACCAACGGCGATCTGGCGTTCCATCAGCAGCATGGCCAACCAGTGATGGCATGGTCGCCGCTGGGTGGCGGTGTTCTTATGGCTGGGAATCCTCCGGTTGGTGTGGTCGCGGACGAGATCGCGGCAGTGTTTGGTGTGGACCGCGCGGCCGTGGCGATTGCCTTCCTGCTCGCGCACCCGGCGGGCATTCTTCCGGTGATGGGCACCAACAACATAGACCGCATCAAAAGCATTTCCGACGCTTTGAAGGTCAAGCTGGATCGCGAGAGCTGGTTCCGCCTTTATGAGGCGGCGCTTGGACACGAGGTACCATGATGAATGCAATCTCAAAGGACATGACGCACACATTCGTCCCGCACAAGGACGACACCCGCACCCTGCGCGACGCCTTTGGCCGCTTTGCTACCGGCGTAACTATCGTGACCTGCGACAGCGAAGACGGCCCAGTCTGCATCACGGCAAACAGTTTCTCGTCCCTTTCACTAGACCCACCATTGATCATGTGGGCTGGAGACCGGAATTCTCGTCGGTTCCCCTACTTCCAAAAAGCGCGCCATTTCAGCGTTCACGTGCTGTCATCCGAGCAAACCGAGCTTTGCTTTGGTTGCTCGAAAGACGCCTTTGCCCTGAAAAACATCAATCACGACCGTTGCGACAATGGTACGCCGATCCTGCCGGACTGTCTGGCGCGGTTTGAATGCGACAAGCACGCGTATCACGACGCAGGCGATCACGTTATTGTGGTGGGTAAGGTTCTCAAGGCCAGCATGGCGGACGGAGACGCGCTGACCTTTTACGCCGGAAGACTCGGCCAATTCGCGCAAGAATAAGCGCGTTCTGATGACTGCAGGACCAACCTGCAGCTGAACAAGGGAGGATCCGCATGGGCGGATTAACATCGGTGCTAGCACCGATTGCGTTCATGAATGAAGCCGCGCTGCGCCTGGGCCGCGCGGTTGGAATCGTTGCGATAGCCCTGATGGTGATCGCAATCCTGATCCAAGTCTTCTTCCGATACGTTCTAGGCAACGCCCTACCCTGGCCGGATGAAGCCGCCCGGTTCTGCATGCTCTGGATGACCGGCCTGATGGCCCCTACGGCGTTTCGGCGCGGTGGTTTTGTTGCCATCGACATGGTGCCGATGATGCTGCCCCAGATTTTAGGTCAAATACTTACCCTATTCCTGCTGATCGTGTCGCTGGCCGTGCTTCTGGTGGCTGTGAATATCGGCTGGTCCGAAGTCACAGGCTTCGGCGGCAAGTTCGCGACTGCCGCACTGTATTTACCCACCTCGTTCGGGTTTGACGAATGGTACCGCATCCCGCGCAGTTGGATGATGGCTTCGCTGTTGGTCGGTGTCATCCTGCTGATCGCGGTGAACATCGAGCTGATCCTTCGGTCAGTTATCACTTTGATGGGCGGCGGTGACCTACTGCCCGAGATTGCCGACGGACCGGTGGGGGCTGAATAGATGCTGATCTGGTTCCTGCCCACCTTTCTGATCTTCCTGATGATCGGCCTGCCAGTGTTCTTTGCACTGCTGGCAGCCCCCGGCATCCTACTTTGGCTAAATGGTCAGACCAACGATATCACCTTGCTATATCGCAATGTCTACAATGGTATGGACAGCTTTCCGCTGATGGCTATCCCCTTCTTCATGCTGGCCGGAGAACTGATGAACCGAGGCGGCATTACAATCCGTCTGGTCGAGTTCAGCCAAGCGCTTATGGGGCATTTTCGAGGTGGCCTAGCACATGTGAACGTGCTCAGTTCGATCCTTTTCGCTGGTTTATCTGGGTCCGCGGTGGCCGATACATCTGCGCTGGGATCAATGCTGATCCCGGCAATGGAAAAACAAGGCTATACCCGCCGCTTTGCCGCCGCCATTACAGCCGCCAGCTCGGTAATCGGGCCGATCATTCCGCCCTCGGGCATCATGATCATCTATGCTTACGTAATGGGCGAAAGCGTAGCGGCCTTGTTCCTTGCAGGCATTGTACCGGGCGTCATGGTCGGTGTCGGTCTCATGCTTATGATCAAGGTCATGGCCGACAAGTACGACTTCCCAGTCGCCAGTCAGAAATACACTTGGGGTGAGCGCCGTCAGGCCAGCCTCAAGGCTTTCTTCCCCCTTTTAACGCCAGTCATCATTTTGGGCGGAATTCTGGGTGGCATATTTACCCCTACGGAGGCTGCTGCAGTTGCCGTGGGCTATGCCTTCATCATTGGCTTCTTCGTACTGCGGACACTGACGCTGAAAGAGGTGCCCGAGATTCTCAGCAATGCCGGTCTGACTTCGGCCGTGGTCCTTTTACTGGTCGGCGCCGCGATGGCGTTCAAAACGGTGGTCAGCCTCAGCCACGCACCCGAGCAGTTGGCGTCTTTGATCCTGAATCTGTCCGAGAACCCTTTGATTCTTCTGTTTCTGATTAACCTGCTTCTGTTTATCGTCGGCATGTTCCTAGATGCGGGCCCTGCGATCATTATCCTTGGTCCGATCCTTGCCCCGATCTTCACCAGCCTCGGCGTCGATCCGATCCACTTTGCCATCATTATGAGCGTCAACCTGACCGTTGGCCTTGCTACACCACCCATGGGACTGGTTCTGTTCGTGGCCGCCGCCGTTTCACGCGAGAAAGTGGAAACCATCGCCAAGGCCATCCTGCCGTTTCTGGCGGTCGAAATCATAGTGATCTTTTTGATCACCTATGTCCCCGCAATATCCATGACGATCCCGAGGATAACGGGATTTGCAAACTGAACTGAGTGTCACAGGGAGGAAACGCATGCTCAGAGACTTCATCAAAACCGCAGCGGTGGCGACATCGCTGCTGGCTGCGTCCGCCATTGCGGCGACAGCGGCAGATTTCACGCTACGCGCCACCGCAAACTCCAACGAAAACGACGAGGACTATGATGGCCTGATCGTCTTCAAAAACTATGTCGAAGCGGCCTCAAACGGTGCCATCGAGGTAGAGCTGTTCATCGGTACACAGCTCTGCTCGAATGGCGCGGAATGTCTGCAGGGTGTAGCAGACGGCACGATCGACATTTTCATTTCCACGTCCAGCGGAGCCTCTGGTATCTTTCCGTATGTACAGGTTTTGGACTTGCCGTACCTGATGGCCGACGACCGTGTGGCCGAGCATGTTTTGTCTGGCGACTTCACTCGTAAAATGCGCGAAATGGCGCTGGAGGATTCTGGCGGCTCAATCCGTCTGATGACGATTGGCAACACCGGTGGTTGGCGTAATTTCGCCAACACTCAGCGCCGCATCGCAGAGCCCGCCGATATGGAGGGCTTGAAGATACGTACTGTGGTCGCCGACCTTCCGCAGGAGCTGGTCAAAGCACTTGGCGCGTCTCCCACTCCGATCCCTTGGCCGGAATTGTTCACAAGCTTCCAGACCGGTGTCGTTGAAGGCTCGAAAAACGGTATCACCGATATCATGGGTATGAAGTTCCCGGACGCCGGCCTGCAATACCTCACGCTGGATGGGCACGCCTACATGGGAGCCATGTGGTGGATGAACAACGCCAAGTTCCAGGAAATGCCCGAGGATCTGCGCCGTGTGGTCGTCGACGGGTTTTATGCCTTGCAACAAGCCACGTTTGCGTCGCCCAAACGCAAATCTATTCAAGCTTATCAAGATTTCGTTGAAGGCGGTGGCGATCTTTACGTCCCAACGCCAGAGCAGAAAGCTGCGTTCAAAGAGGCCGCAACACCAGTCTACGACTGGTTCCAGTCCAACGTAGCCCGCGGTGACGAGATTTTTATTGCTCTGACCGAGGCAGTTGCCGCGGCAGAGGCGGACGTGAACGCCGCACGCGACGCTGATTTAAACTAAGTTGTTTGGTCGGGCCATTTTGGCCCGGCCTTCACCGAAACGGGTACATCCACCCCTTGTAGTCGTTGACCAGAATATGCGCCTTTTCGATCTGCTCCGGCGACATTTTCTTGACCACTTCCTCAAGGCTGATCGCCGCATCGGGATCGCCACCAATGGCACTGAGCGTGTACCACATGTAAGCCCTCACCAGATCGGGCGCAGGCATACCCAGACCCAGCTCGTAATACCAGCCAACCCCCGATTGCGCCCCTGGATGCCCTTTCATCGAGGCTCGCAGATACCACTCAAACGCCCTCTCGTAGTCCTGATCAACTCCGAGCCCGAGGCCATACATTACACCGATCAGTTCCTCGGCTTCTGCGTTCCCCGACCGGGCTGCTGGAAGCAGTTCCTCGCGTGCAGCCTCAAAATCTCCATCCTCCATCATGTCGCGGGCTTGCTCCAATTCGGCCAGCACCGGGGTCGCGAGGCAACAAAGAGCAAAAACAAACTGGCGCATGGATTATTTTTCCTTTTGGTCGGCTCGGCCGCAGCGCAGGATTTGCCGCGCCCTCTGACCGATGATGACTTTGTTTCCTTTGATATGGATCAGGCAACAATAGGTCATCAACTGTTTTACGACGCAATCCTATCAGGCAATCAGAACATCGCTTGTGCCCATTGCCACCATCCAGACTTTGGCACCTCGGATGGGTTATCACTGGGTATTGGCGAAGGTGGCAAAGGACTTGGACCGGATCGCACACCGGGCACAAGAGCCGACAAAATCCGCAAACGTATCCCCCGAAACTCACCGGGTTTGTGGAACCTTGGGGCCAAGGACATTCACACGGTTTTCCACGATGGTCGCCTTAGCATCTCGGACGTCTACGACAATGGTTTCAATTCTCCGGCTCAAGAGTGGCTGCCTACTGGGCTGAACTCTCTGCTCGCTGCGCAAGCCCTGTTCCCCCTGACCTCGCAGTTCGAGATGGCCGGAAACGTCGCCGAAAACCAAGTCACAGGCGAGGTCCACGATCGCATCGACAAGGGTTGGCCGATTTTGGCGAAACGGGTTCGCACCGATCCGCGCTATGGACCTGCCATGGTCGCTGCCTTTGATGAAATCGAAAGCACTGATGAAATCACAATCGCCCAAATTGCAAACGCACTGGCGGCTTTTATGGCCATTGAATGGCGCAGTACCGACAGCCCGTTTGATCAATATCTGTCCGGCAAGACCGATGCGCTGTCGACCGCACAAAATGAAGGTATGACCCTGTTTTACGGGAGGGCGCAGTGCTTCACTTGTCATTCAGGTCCCTTAATGTCGGATCAGAAATTCTATGCGCTGGGCCTGCCGCCATTTGGGCCGGGTCGAACCCGGCAATGGGATCCCTATGCCCGTGATGTCGGGCGCATGGGGGAAAGCAACCGCCAAGAGGATGCCTATAGGTTCCGCACCCCGATGTTGCGCAATGTTGCCTTGACTGCACCTTACGGTCACAACGGCGCTTTCCCCGATCTTGAAAGTATCATTCGCCATCATTTGAATCCTCAGGCGAGCTTGGAAACTTGGCAACCTCAGATGGCTGCATTGCCAGACGTTCCATGGTTAAAAGAGGCTGATTTTCTGGTTTGGGAAGACCGTCTTGAAATGGACCGTCAACGCAACAAGATCGACATTCATCCGATCGAACTGTCGGATTTGGAAATTCAAAACCTCATTGCTTTTCTACACTCTTTGACAGGCACAAGCGTGAATTCACCCGTTTTTGGAGTTCCCAAGGATTTTGTTCCTTAACAGAATCCATTTTCATCAGAGCTATCACACAAACCCAAAGCAATCTTACTAAGCCTTAAGCACGGCCATTTAGATTGTACGCACAACATCACCTTGAAACGGGTGGTTTCGGGGTTTGTTAGGAAGAACTTAAAAGGCAATTTTTTAAGTCAAAGGGTGTAAAAGCCCCCTTCCCTGCTAAACGCAAGCTTTCCTAGTAAACCTAGTCATGTCCTAACGTCTGGTTCTTGTCTGTCGCAAATCTCGGGGAGTCGGGTTATTTGAGCCATTGCTAGGGCGACGCCTTCCAATGCCGACTGAGTTTCCATCAGCAGATCTCCGTCGCTGGGTGTGAACTGCTCTAGATAGATGCGGATCGTGGCACCGTCTGTTCCCGTACCCGACAGGCGGATCACACCGCGGCTGCCTTCTTTGAAGAAGATACGAATGCCTTGGTTTTTACTGACCGAACCGTCAATCGGATCCTCATAGGAGAACTGATCCGCTTTCGCGACGACTAGACCTCCTGCAGTGCTTCTAGGAAGTTCGGGTAGCCGATCTGTCAATTCAGAGAACATTCTGGCGGCTTTTTCACTGTCCACAGCCTCATAATCATGACGCGAATAATAGTTGCGGCCATAGGTTTGCCAGTGATCTTCCATGATTTTCCGTACGGAAACCCGACGCTCGGCCAGGACATTCAACCACAGAAGTACGGCCCACAAGCCGTCTTTCTCGCGCACATGATCCGAGCCGGTGCCTGCACTTTCCTCTCCGCACAGCGTGATGCGACCCGCATCGAGAAGATTGCCGAAAAACTTCCAGCCCGTCGGAGTTTCATAGCAGTTCAATCCCAAGTCTTCAGCCACACGATCGACAGCCGCACTGGTGGGCATCGAACGTGCGACCCCGGCCAACCCTTTGGCATACCCCGGCGCAAGATGAGCATTGGCCGCCAGAATAGCCAAACTATCAGACGGCGTGACGTAAACGCCTTTGCCCAAAATCATGTTTCGGTCGCCATCCCCATCCGAAGCAGCCGCAAAGTCAGGTCCATCTGCGGACATTACCAAATCCACAAGAGGCTTCGCCCAAATCGGGTTTGGGTCAGGATGACCTTTGCCAAAATCGACCGATGGCACTGCGTTCATCACCGACCCCTTTGGGGCGCCCAGCTCTTCCTCAAGTATGGCAGTGGCATACGGTCCGGTAACCGCATGCATTGCGTCAAATCGCAAAGTGAACCCGTCGGAAAGAAGGGCTTTGATCCGGTCAAAATCAAATATTTCGCGCATCAGCACCGCGTAATCGGTGACTGGGTCCACAATTTCTACAGTCATGCCTTCTAGTTCTGATACGCCGATCTGGCCGAGATTGATGTCGTCAGTTTCGAGCGTGTGATATTCGGTAAGTCTCTGCGATTGTGTGTAAAACTTCTCTGTCAGGTTCTCAGCGGCCGGACCGCCATTGGCACTATTGAATTTCAGGCCGAAATCCTCATCAATTCCACCCGGATTGTGACTGGCTGACAGAATTAAACCGCCATCTGCCGCACGCTTACGTATCAAATTCGACGCGGCGGGCGTGGACAGCAGACCATTCTGGCCAACAATCGCGCGCTTCGCGCCGTTGGCGGCGGCCATGCGCAAAATGATCTGGATCGCCTCGGCGTTAAAATACCGTCCGTCGCCCCCAATAACAAAAGTTTTGCCCGCAGCTCCGTCTATGCCGTTGAAAATAGATTGGACAAAGCTCTCAAGATAACCGGGTTCCATAAAGACGCGCGTCTTTTTTCGCAGTCCGGATGTCCCGGGTTTCTGACCTGAGAACGGTGTGCAGGAATGCGTCACGGAAGGCATTGATCAGTTTCCTTGTGTTGAATAGCGGCAGGGGCGCCCCTCGCCGTCTCCATCGAATTGCGTATTTCGTTAAGACCTTTCACGGCGGCAAACTCCTCAACGGCCACTGGCGAGGGTCGGCTCCAATTTGGATGCTCGTCAATCGTACCGGGCAGGTTCTGGGCTTGCTCACAACCAAGTAAGTCGTCCAGTTGCACCGTCACCAGTTCTGCCGGGCTATTGCCCAATGCACTGTGCACAGCGCGGCGGACACCATCCAATGTGGCGTCTGGTGGTATCCCGCAGTGCTGACGAAGCGAAGTGCGTTGAATTGCCCGCGCTCCGTGCTGCCGAGCAGCCTGCTCTTTCGACAACCAGCCAATGGTGCGCCACCACTCGATATCACGCCCTCGCCAGAACCCCCTGATTGTAGGTGTGTCGTGAGTGCCAAAACAGGCCATACTGAACGGCCGCAATTCCTGCGCAGCCCGTAAGGCGCCTTGCGGCGTGCCTTCAAATTGCCAGACCGAATAACTGTAAAGGCCAGATGTGTTTAGGCGTTCGCGGAACCCATCGGGCACAAGCCCTAAGTCCTCACCCACGACACAGCAATGATTGCGCCAGGCTTCGATGGCCACCACAGCCAGTAATGCGTCGAAAGGTTGTGAGATGTAGCCACCCGGGCTGCCATCCTCAGGCACCCAGAAACTGCGCATCAAGCCCAGTACATGGTCGATCCGGATAATCCCGGCTTGCGCCATAAGTTTCCTCAGCAATGTTCGGAAGGGTTCATAGCGGTTTGCCGAAAGTTTGTTGGGAGCGAAGGCCGCCAAAGTCCATGATTGCCCAGCCGGGCTGAGCTGATCAGGCGGCGCCCCAATCGACACGCCTTGCGCAATCAAGTCCTGATGCATCCAGACCTCAGCACCGCCGGGTCGCGCCCCAACTGCAAGGTCAAGGTAAAGGCCCAGCGCCATGCCAGACCGAAGCGCAACCTCTTGCGCCTCCTTGATCTGAGAATGAGCCCGCCATTGTAGCCAGGCGTGGAAAAGATCTCGGGAAGTTTCTGCGGCCCCTTCGGGTTGGCGCAAATGCATAGGCCAGTGGCGGAAGTCGCCGCCATGCGTTTCGCTGGTTCTTTCGAATGCCGCGAACTGAACCAATTCCTGTCCTTCAGCCTGACGAAAGGCCTGAAAATCGTAACGTTGGGCCGTTGTCGCGGTTTTTTGAAATCGCTGATAGTCCGCTTCCAATTCAGGGCGATGCTTTTCGCGGAAAGCCTGATAGTCGATCAACGTTTCACCTGAAACTGCTTCAAGCTGAGTGCCCGTTGCAATGTGATCGATGTTCAAAAAGCCACGGTGAGACGGCGAGTACGGACTGATGGTGTCATTTGCCGCCCATCCGAGCGCGTGGACAGGGTTAATCCCAAAGTACATTGCCCCTGATTGACCAATAGCAGACATCGCCCGACCGAGGTCAGCGTAATTTCCCAAACCAACGTTTGGACTGGAACGCAACGCATAAACTGAGCCCGAAACACCCCATCCCTTCTGCTGTCCGGTTAAGCTAGCGATCGTTGGCGCATGTATCGGGCGACTAAGTAGGAACACTTCGTCACAGCGATCCGCGCCACGCAAAACCAAGGTAAAATACCCTACGGGCAAAGGTTGAACCGTGACGCTTGTATCCCCACGACCCGCTTGAACCTCGTGGCCTTCGTCATCCAAGACATGCCATTCACACGGCTGGGTAAGCTCAAACTCAAAAGGCGCTTCTGCCGGGATGACCCGTTCAGTCGGGATCGCTCGCGCTGTCCGTTCTGCTTCACGTCTCTGCAATGCTTCGGCGACAGCGCTGTCAGTATCAACTTCAATGCCCAGCCCGCGTAGCATCGCTTTCAGGGTCTGCGGGTTCGCCGTCTGATACTCTCCGTCCCAGGCGTAATATCCCAGATGGATGCCGCAATCCCGTGCCAGCTGACGTAGCTTGTCATCGCTACCCGTCATTCCGCCAACCGTTCTTTCAAGACAAAAGCAGCCACCGAATTTGCAGGAATTTCTGTCGTCGAAGTGATGATTTCAATGGAAGACTGATGAAAAACCGAAGTGTCAATTTCTTGGCGCCAAACCCTTTCTCCGCCTGACGGCAAGCGCAAATTTAGCGCCTCTTCTTCTCTGTTGAAGGCCAACAGGACCACGTCGGACAAAGCGTCACCCGCGACACACTCGGCACACCCGCGCAAAATCAGACACAGGTTGGACAATCCGGGATCACGCCAATTCAGCGGTGATCCGTCCATTGCGCGCCACTCGACATCTGGATGTCCATCTGCCCGCTTGGCACCGTGCAGAAACCGGTTTTGGTTCAGAACGGGATGTTTAGCCCGGAAACTCGATAGCGCTGCGGTGTATTCGACCAATTCTTCGTCGAGCGTGCTCCAATCGATCCAACTGACTGGGTTGTCCTGACAATAGGCGTTGTTGTTGCCGTTTTGGGAATTACCGCCTTCGTCTCCGGACAGCATCATTGGGGTGCCCTGCGACAGGAAAACGGTGGCCAGCATATTGCGCATCCTCTGCAGGCGCGCGGCGTTCACATCGGGGTCGTCGCTTTCACCTTCTGTGCCGAAATTATCGCTGTAGTTGCTGTAATGCCCATCGCGGTTTTCTTCGCCATTTGCGGCATTGTGGCGTTGAACGTAGCGGGTGGTGTCGGCCAATGTAAAACCGTCATGCGAGGCTGCAAAATTAATCGAAGACGAGGCCGGCCGCCCCTTGGTGTCAAACAAATCCGCCGAGCCCAACAAAGCCGAGCCCAAATCCTGCGCAGAATGCCCGTCGCCGCGCCAGAACTTGCGAACCGTGTCGCGATAGCGGTCGTTCCATTCTGAAAACTCGGGCGGAAAACGCCCCAACTGATAACCACCGGGACCAACATCCCAAGGTTCCGCGATCAGCTTGACGCCTGCCAGAACTGGGTCTTGCCGCAAGGCGTCCAGAAAACCACCGCCTATTTCGAACCCGTGCGCCTCACGTGCCAATGTCGTGGCCAGATCAAAGCGGAAGCCGTCGACACCCATGCACTGCACCCAGAACCTGAGGCTGTCCATAATCATGCGCAGCACAAACGGATGCCTGACTTTCAGGGTGTTTCCAGTACCGGTATCATTCACATAATAGCGAGGCTGACCGTCGGGCAGCAGGTAGTACGAAGCATTGTCGATCCCGCGAAAACTCAGCGTTGGTCCAAGATGATCGCCCTCAGCGGAGTGGTTGTAGACCACATCCAGAATGACTTCGATACCGGCTTCGTGAAACCGGTCGACCATTGCGCGAAACCCGAAAACACCAGACGGTCCAAAATAGCGAGGCTCGGGCGCAAAGAAACCCATCGTGTTGTAGCCCCAGTAATTGCGCATTGAACGTGCACGCAGCGCACCTTCGGACATAAACGCATGGACAGGCATGATTTCCACAGCCGTGACACCCAGTCGCGTTAAGTGATCCAAAACAGGCTGTGACGCGAGCCCGTCATAAGTGCCCTTCAGGGCGTCAGGAATATCAGGGTGCAGCATCGTAGTGCCCCTGACATGCGCCTCATAGATGAACGTCCCGTTCCAGCACCGCCCAAGCGTGACACCATCTGGTGAAAAGCTGTCGGGATGCGAAACGACGGATTTAGGCACGTACGGCGCACTATCGCTCTCGGAGAATGACAGATCCCCGTAAGGGGAATTCGGCAAATAACCCAAAATGGCCGGATCGTGGGCCACGCGACCGTGGAACTCGCGTGTATAGGGGTCAATCAAAAGCTTGTTGGCGTTAAACCTGTGCCCCCGTTCCGGTGCGAAGGGACCATCGATCCGGTAGCCATACAATGCCCCGGGCTTCAGGCCGGGAACATAGCCATGCCAGACCGCACCGTAGCGCTCGGGAAGATCCAACCGGGTAACTTCAGTTGTGCCGTCGTCCGAAAACAAGCACACGCTAACGCGCGAGGCGTGCTCGGAAAACAGGGCAAAGTTTACGCCTTCGCCATCGAAATGCGCCCCCAGTCGCGACGGATTGCCCGGTTGTATAGTCAATTGCACGGGCCCGATATCCTTCATTCAACAAGCCCTTGATACAGCTGAGCGTATTCCTGCGCAGACTGATCCCAACCTACTGCTTGCCGCATCGCTGCGCGCTGCATCGTCTGCCACTTGTTCCCGTCCGCAAAGGTTTCAAATACCCGGCCCAGCACCGCCAAAATGCCGCTTTCGGACACCTCATCAAAGACAAATCCAGTGGCGCACCCGGCGCTAATGGCCGCGACATTGGCATCAATTACCGTGTCGGCCAGCCCGCCAGTGCGGGCGACGACTGGCAAGGTGCCATAACGCAGCCCATAAAGCTGGGTAAGGCCACAAGGTTCGAACCGCGATGGTATAAGAATGGCGTCGGAACCGCCTTGCAACAGGTGGGCAAACGCTTCGTCATATCCAATCACCGTTCCCACTGTGCCGGGAAAACGCTCGCTCGCGCTGGTAAAACCCTGTTCCAGCGCCGCGTCACCTGAGCCAAGTACAGCCAGTTGGCCACCACGCTCTGCGATATGCGGTAGAACATCCACTAGGGCGTCCAGCCCTTTTTGTTCCGTAAAACGGCTGATGACGCAAAACAACGGGCCTATGCTGTCGGGATCAAGCCCAACACGTTCAGCAATCTTGGCACGGTTATCAGCCTTCCGTCCAAGGCTTCGAGCATTGTAACCCCGGGCCAATGCAGGGTCGGAGGAAGGGTCCCACGTATCGGTGTCAATGCCATTCAGAATGCCACTGAGAATACCCGCTCGGGATTGAAGAACACCCTCAAGGCCCATCCCATACTGCGGCGTCAGGATTTCACGGGCATAGGTCGGACTGACAGTTGTGATCCGATCGGCAAACATCAAACCGCCTTTCAGAAACCCAAGATCGCCGTGGAACTCAAGCCCTTCAGAATGAAACCAATCACCTCGCAATCCCAGCTCGGACAAAACATGGGGGCCAAAACGGCCCTGATAGGCGATATTGTGGATGGTCAGAATGGATTTGGGTACATTTTGACCTGACTGCTTTAGATAGACGGGCGCAAGCGCTGCCTGCCAGTCATGTGCGTGAACAATATCAGGTTTCCAGCCATCGACACCATCAAGACCTACTCGCGCTGCGGCTTGTGCCAATGCTCCAAAGCGCAGATGATTGTCCGGCCAATCTTCGCCATTGGGGTCCGTGTACGGCAAGCCCGGACGATCAAACAGTTGCGGGGCATCCAGCAAAAGCAATTCAACGCCCTCGGCCGTAACCAACACAAGCTGCCCATACCCGCCTGGCAAATCGTCGAATTTAGCGACTTGGTGCCCGTCGCTGAGCAACGGCTGCAACGAGGGATAGGCCGGTAAAAGAATGCGGCAGTCGACGCCATGGTCGGACAGTGCGGCAGGCAGTGCGCCAACGACATCCGCCAGCCCACCGGTCTTAACGAAGGGCGCGCATTCCGAGGCAACCATCAGTACGTTCATATTACAGGTCCAGTCGATCAATCATCGCTTGAGTAATCAGGCAAACCCCGCCTTCTGTGCGTCTGAATCGCTTGGCGTCAAGCTTGGGATCTTCTCCTACTATCAGGCCAGGAGGGATTTTAACGCCACGGTCCACGACAACGTCCTTCAGATAGGCCCGGCGTCCAACCTCGCAGTACGGCAGCGCCACAACGCGTTCCAGCTGCGAGTAGGAATGGGTTTTGACACCGGTGAACAGCAGGCATTGATACAACGACGAGCCGGAAATTATGCAGCCGCCAGATACCATCGAAGATACCGCCTGACCGCGGCGACCTTCTTCGTTGTGAATGAATTTTGCCGGAGGTGTCAGCTCTGAATAGGTCCAGATCGGCCAATCGGTGGCATAAATATCAAGGCCCGGCTTGAAATCGGTCAGATCAATGTTGGCCTGCCAATAAGCGTCAATAGTTCCAACGTCGCGCCAATACGGTTTGTCCTCAAGCCCAGACATCACACAGGATCGGCTGAACGGATGCGCCATCGCTCCGCCTTCAGCGACGATTGTAGGGATAATATCTTTGCCAAAGTCGTGGCTAGATGTCTCCGACGCGGCATCGGCCTCTAGAATTTCATAGAGGTACTCGGCCTCGAAAACGTAAATTCCCATGCTGGCCAACGACATGTCCGGGTCACCCGGCATTGGCGGTGGGTCGGCAGGTTTTTCAACGAAACTAAGTATCTTGTCTTTTTCATCGACGTCCATGACGCCAAAGCCTTTGGCTTCTTCGCGCGGCACCTCTATGCAGCCAACCGTCACTTTCGCGCCGGACTGCACATGCTGCTCGATCATCAGCGAGTAGTCCTGCTTGTAGATGTGATCCCCTGCCAGAACGAGGATGTATTTTGGGCCGTAGCCCTTAAGGATATTGATATTCTGGGTGACCGCATCCGCCGTCCCCTTGTACCAGTTATCTTCGTTTAGCTGCTGGGATGCAGGCAGAATGTCCAAGGACTCGTTGCGCTCTGCCCGAAAGAAACTCCAGCCCCGTTGCAGGTGCCGGATCAGGCTGTGTGCTTTGTATTGGGTGGCAACACCAATTCGGCGGATGCCTGAATTCACCGCGTTGGACAATGCAAAGTCGATAATCCGTGTTTTGCCGCCAAAATAAACCGCTGGCTTCGCACGGATATCTGTCATTTCCTTAAGGCGGCTCCCCCTGCCACCTGCAAGAACATAGGCCATAGTCTGACTGGCCAATCTGCGACGATCTTGTTTCAACGGGTGTCCTCCCAATGATTGTTCCGGTCTAGTTGGGCCGGTATTCAAAGAAAACTGTGGCAAGCGGCGGAACTGTCATCACAACGGACTGTTCGCAGCCATGGGCTGCTACGGGTTCAGAGTTCAACCCATCCCCGTTTCCCTGATTGCTGCCACCATAATACATGGAATCTGTGTTCAAGCGTTCTGCCCAATGACCTGACAGAGGTACTCCAACGCGGAAATTGGTTCGGGTCACCGGGGTGAAGTTGGCGACAACCAAAACCGGTGCAGTATTGTCCGTGCCATACCGCACCCACGAAAACACCGAGTCGCTGGCGTTTCCGCCATCAATCCAACCAAACCCTTCCGGACGTGTATCTTGTTGATACAGAGCCGGCGTTTCACGATAGAGCGTATTCAAATCGCGCACCAACCGTTGCACGCCTGCGTGGTTAGGTTGTTCCAACAGGTGCCAGTCTAGACTTTGTTCATGGTTCCATTCGGCGCCCTGCGCGAATTCGCCCCCCATAAACATCAGCTTTTTGCCCGGATGGCCCCACATGAACCCGTAATAGGCCCGCAAGTTAGCAAAGCGTTGCCAGTCATCACCGGGCATTCTGCCCAGCAGAGACCCTTTGCCATGAACTACCTCATCATGGCTTAGGGGAAGCACGAAGTTTTCAGAAAACGCGTAGTGCAGTCCGAAGGTCATCTTGTCGTGGTGATACTTTCGGTTGACCGGATCTTCGGCCATGTACTTTAGGGTGTCGTTCATCCACCCCATGTTCCATTTGAAACCAAAGCCCAACCCACCTTCGGACGTCATTGCGCAGACACCCGGGAATGCTGTGGATTCCTCGGCAATGGTCATCCCGTCGGGATGGGCTGCGTATACGGCTTCATTCATTTGCCTCAGGAAATCAATGGCTTCAAGATTTTCGCGCCCGCCGTGTACGTTAGGCACCCATTCGCCCTCTTCCCGCGAATAGTCGCGATACAACATTGAAGCCACTGCATCGACGCGCAGCCCGTCAATGTGGTATTCATCCATCCAGAATTTAGCGTTCGCAATCAAATAGTTGGCAACTTCGGCCCGGCCATAGTTGTAGACCAGAGTGTTCCAATCCGGGTGATACCCCTCCTTCGGGTCGAGGTGTTCGTACAGAGCAGAGCCGTCGAACCTTCCTAGCCCGTGTGGATCGGTGGGAAAATGACCTGGCACCCAGTCGATGATCAGACCCATATCGGCCTGATGACAGGCATCCACAAGTGCTCGGAAATCATCGGGTGTTCCGAACCGCGCAGTGGGTGCGAACAGCCCAACTGGCTGATAACCCCACGAACCACCAAATGGGTATTCCGAGATCGGAGTAAGCTCGATATGGGTGAAGCCCATATCGCTGGCGTAGGCCACCAAATCGTTCGCCAATTCCCGATAGCTGAGCGAACGGTTTCCCTGTTCGGGAACATGCCGCCAGCTTTCCAGATGAACCTCGTAAACTGAAATCGGCTGATCCACTTTGTGGCGTGGACCTCGATTGGCCATCCATTTTGTGTCAGCCCAGTCGTAGTTCCCCAGATCGCGCACGACCGAAGCCGTTTTGGGCGGCAATTCAGAACCGAACCCAACCGGGTCGGCCTTTTCCGGTACCAGATGTCCGTCAGAACCTACGATTTCGAATTTATAGACTGTGCCTTCGCCGAGGCTAGGCATGAAAATCTCGTGCACTCCGGTTGCGCCCCGCCGCCTCATCACATTCCGGCGTCCGTCCCAACCATTGAAATCTCCGATGATCGAAACCCGCTGCGCATTAGGTGCCCAGACTGCGAAATGTACGCCGTCGCAGCCTTCATGCGTCGTTACATGCGCACCCAGCGCGCGCCACAGTTGCCCATGGGTGCCTTCGCCTAGCAGATACTCGTCAATTTCGCCCAGTACCGGCCCAAATGCGTACGGGTCCTGCTCGGTCCAGGTATCGCTTTGGCGTGTCAGCCGCAGCAAGTAAGAGAACCGTTTTTTTCTGCGCGGAATGACTCCGGCAAAAACACCGCTTTCTGCATCCACACGGGATAAAACGCAGAGCTTCCGCCCGGATTTCTGATCCAGAACCTCAACCGAGTCCGCCTCGGGGTGAAAGCAGCGGACGACTAAACGCCCGTCGACTTCGTGCAACCCAAGGACCGAAAACGGATCGCCATGTTCACCCCGAGCAATGGCGGCCGCATCACCATCTTGGATCAGGTCGCCGCTCATGCCGATTTACCCAGCGGTTTGGTCAAAACGCTATCCGCCTGCCAGATGTCGCGGGCATAACCCTTGATTGTCCGGTCGGACGAGAACCAGCCCATATTGGCGGTGTTCTGCAACGCCATCGCAGCCCAGTTTTGACGGTTGCGATATGCAACATCGGTGCGGCGCTGCGTATCGAAATAGCTGTCAAAATCGCAGGTGACCAGAAAGTAGTCGTGATCATAAAGCGTGCCGATCAGAGCATGGTAGCGGCCCGGCTCTTCTGGCGAAAACAAGCCTTCAAAAATCTGGCCCAAAACACGCTCTAGCCGTGGACTGGCGGCAATCGCGGCGCGTGCATATTCGTGCACCTTGCGTCGCTCCATAACCTCCTGTGCTGTCAGACCGAACAGGAAAAAATTGTCCGATCCCACATGATCGCGAATTTCGACATTGGCCCCATCCAATGTGCCGATCGTCAGCGCACCATTTAGGGCGAATTTCATATTCCCGGTTCCCGACGCCTCTTTCCCCGCAGTAGAAATTTGCTCGGACAGATCAGTGGCGGGGATCAAGTGTTCCGCCATCGTGACGTTGTAGTTGGCGGGGTAGACAACTTTCAGAAGATCACTAGTCAAAGGATCTGAATTAATAACCTTAGCCACATCGTTGATAAGTCGAACAATTTGCTTTGCAACATGATAGCCCGGTGCGGCCTTGCCCCCAAATATCTTAACCCGAGGTGTCCATTCAGCCCCTGGATTGTCCCGCATCTCGTTCCACAGCGCGACGGTTTCCAGAATGTTCATAAGCTGTCGTTTGTATTCGTGAATACGCTTGATCTGAACGTCGAAGATAGCATCAGGGTCAACGGCAACACCGCATTTGGCTGCTATCCAGTTCGACAGTGCTTCCTTGTTCTGACGTTTTGCAGCACTGAATTCGCTTAAGAAACTGCGATCTCCGGCGCGGGATTTAAGCTGCTTCAATTGTTCAAGATCAGAGACCCAACCATCGCCGATTTCGCGGGTAATCAGATCGCTTAAAACCGGGTTACAAGTGTGCAACCACCGGCGCGGGGTTATACCGTTGGTCTGGTTGATGATCCGTGCCGGGTGAATTCGGTTCAGATCGGCAAAGACGGTCTCTTTCACCAAGTCGGTGTGCAACGCCGATACGCCATTGACCTTGTGCGCCATGATAAAGGCCAGCTCGCCCATATGGACTTCGCCATTCTTCAGAATGCGCGGACTGCCTGGAAACTCATGTTGCTGTTTTTCGTCAATGGCTCGGATAATTTCCAGATGCCGCGGCAGAACACGGCCAAGTAAGCCCTCGTGCCACCGCTCCAACGCTTCGGGCAACAACGTATGATTTGTGTAGCCAAGGCAACGGCGCGCCAGTTGAATGGCTTCGTCCAACGGCAGGCCATGCTCATCCGTCAAAAGACGTATCAACTCTGGCCCGGCGATCGCCGGATGCGTGTCGTTAAGCTGAATAGCGACGGCATTTTGCAGTTCGCGAATATCACCATGGTCACTTAGGAAACGACGCAATAGATCCATGATTGATGCGGCGGTAAAGAAGTATTCCTGTTTCAGTCGCAGCTCTTTACCCGCGTCGGTCGTGTCATCCGGGTAAAGAACCCGAGAAATCGTACGCGCCAGCGCTTCTGAACGGCTGGCGGCCAGATAGTCGCCACGGTTAAAGCTTTCCAAATCGAAATCACTTTCGGGCTGGGCTGACCAAAGCCTTAGCGTGTTGCCCCAAGTCCCTTTCCACCCGACCACCGGTGTATCAAATGCCTGAGCCTGCACCGTGTCCGCAGGATGCCATTCTGCCTTACCGTCATGATGGGCGACGTAGCCGCCGAAAGAGATGCGATAGTGGACCTCGGGGCGCTCGAACTCCCAGGCGAAGCGTTGGTTCAACCAGGTTTCCGCCTTTTCGATTTGGCGGCCATCGACAAAACTTTGCTCGAACAGCCCATGCTCATATCGAATACCATAGCCGTACGCCGGAATACCCAGGGTGGCGAGGGAATCCATGAAGCAGGCCGCTAACCGACCGAGGCCCCCGTTGCCCAACGCAGCATCAGGTTCATCATCGAAAACGGTCGAAGCATCCTGACCAAGCTCGACCAAGGCCTTACGCACTTCTTGCGTCAACCCAAGGTTCGCGGTCATGTCTTCGACAAGTCGACCAATCAGGAACTCCATCGACAGGTAATAAACGCGTTTTGCGCCTGACTGGTATGTCTCACGCGTGCTTTCAAACCACGGATCAACGATCCGGTCGCGAAGCGTAAGAGAAACCGCCATGCGCCAGTCATAAGTCGAGGCATGTTCGGCATCCTTGCCGAGCGAGTAGGTAAGATGTTTTAGGATTTCTGATTTCATGACAGATCGGGACCAGGAGTTTTCTTAGGATTGGACTTTATGGCAACGCCTATACCATCAGACATACTGCCATGTTTCAGGAATTGGACACCTTCGGCTTCAAGCGTCGTACGCATAGCTTCGACAACTGTATGCTTTACCCCGCTTTTGCCGTTTTCAAACCGATGCACAGTCATATGAGAGACGCATGACAAATCCGCAAAGTCCTTCATAGACAATCCAAGCGCGTGGCGGGCCATTCTAAGTTGCTCAGGTTTCACGTTACTTCCCCGTCCCGTTAGAAATTGCACGTTGCGAGCATGTTCCTTGCGTGTACGTGTTCACTTTAGCTCCAACTCTTTCACAATTTAGGCGACCGGAAAATTATCCCCATCGACAGGTATTTTTGCAAAGGTGCAGACCAAAAGAACAACCAATTCTATTCAAACTTCATCCACGTACGCGGTCAGCGCAGCTTCGCTGCCGTTTTGCCAAATCATATTCAGCCATTTCGCAAATGCATCTGAAAATGGCTTGGCGTCCTTCAGGTCGCCATATATTCCATTTTGTTCAAGCCATGCAGCCGGATCAGATCTTGCGGCAAGAGCAACCTCATTCAGTTTAGTCCAAATTGGGTCATTCGCCTCAATCACACTACCATCTTCACGAGTGCCAGCGCACATGCGCGCCCATAGTGCTTCGGCAAGAGCTAAACCGGTAACGGAACGTCCAGCCTTCAACTGGTCTCGTAGGACCGGCAGAACGAAACCCGTGTGTCGGGCCGAGCCATCGAAAGCCACCCGACGGGTTGTGTCCACAATCCGTGGATTTGAGAACCTGCTTTCGATGAGTTTTACATACTCCTCCGGGCTTGTCCCAGAAACTGATGAAACTGTCGGTGCTATCTCTGTTCTTTGGACTTTGCCAAAGAACAGCGAAATCAACGGGTGCCTCATGCATTCGGAAATTGTCTGGAGACCCATGATCTCGCCAACGTTGGCAAGAACTTGATGCCCGGCATTTAGGATGCGGATCTTCATTGTTTCGAACGCGTGAACGTCATCAGTGAATGTTGCGCCAACCTCGTCCCAATTCGGGCGCCCAGCACAGAAATTATCTTCGATTACCCATTGGCGATACGCTTCGTGCGTGACGACTGCGGCATCGTCGATTCCAAAGTCTATGGCGAGCGCCAGTTCACTTGGACCGGTAGAAGGGGCGATGCAATCCACCATCGAGTTTGGGAATGTCGCGTTGGTGTCGATCCAATCGGCGAGTTCGGGGTCGGACATACGCGCCAGTGAAATGACAGTTTGCCGAAGAACATCGCCGTTGCCCTGCAGATTGTCGCAGCTCAGCCCGGTGAAGGGCGCATGCCCTGCGTCGCGTCGTACGCGAAGCGCGGCCACGATGGCACCAAAAACCGTGTGCGGCGTTAAAGGGTTTGCGGCATCGTGTTGAATGTCAGGATGGTTGGCGTCAAACCCTTTGCTGACCGGGTCAATATAGTATCCACTTTCTGTAACGGTCATGGAAACGATGCGAATAGCAGGATCCGACATTTTGCGTATAAGCGCCCCATTGCCGTCCTCGATCGGCAAGTAATCGATCATGGATCCTATGACTTCTGCCGAGATTTTTTCGGGGTCGAGTTCGATCAGAGTCGTAAGGCAATCCTGGGCAAGCAGTTTCTCCCGCATAGCCGCATCATATGGGCGCACGCCCGCGCCTATGATGGCCCAATCCTGAGCTTTGCCCGCCTGCATAAGGCGGTGCAGATACCAGGCCTGATGCGCGCGGTGAAAATTGCCCACGCCCACGTGAACAATGCCAGGCGTCAGGGAAGCACGATCATATTTGGGGCGTTCGACGGCCAGTTGATCGAGTGTCGCATTCGAAAGGGAGATCAGCTCATCCATTGCCCACCATCCACATTATAAGTTTGTGCGACGATGTAGTTCGCCGCATCGCTTGCAAGAAATACAGCCATGCCAGTCAAATCGTCCGGCGTGCCCATGCGTCCGTAGGGAACCGCGGCATCGACTTCTTTCTTCTTTTGTCCGGGTGCTTTGTCTTCGTACTTGGCAAAAAATGCGTCTACACCATCCCAGTGCTCGCCATCGACAACACCTGGGGAAATAGCATTCACGTTTATGCCATGTCTGATCAGGTTCAGTCCCGCAGACTGAGTCAGGCTGATAACCGCCGCCTTAGTTGCGCAATAGACGGCAACCAGCGGTTCGCCACGCCTTCCGGCTTGGCTTGCCATATTGATGATTTTGCCGCCTTTTCCGCGCTCAATCATGCGCCGGGCCACGGCCTGCATTGTGAAGAGCGTACCCGCGACATTGATGTCAAAAACACGCTGGTAATCGGCACGCTCAATTTCAATAATTGGGGCGGCCGTGAAAAGCGCTGCGTTATTCACAAGAATGTCGATGTGACCGAATTCTGCCACTGTATTTGTCACAGCATTGTCGATGCTGGCCTGATCGGTCACATCCATAATCACTGCGATTGCATTTCCGCCAAGTGCGGCGGCGGTTTCGCGGGCACCATCAATATTGATGTCAGCGATGGCAACCCGGGCCCCTTCATTGACGTAGGCCTCCGCAAAGGCCCGCCCGATCCCTCGGGCGGAACCTGTAATCAGGGCTGTTTTTCCAGCCAATTGCATTATTCGATCCTCAGACCTTGAGCGTCGAACTTATGCAGTTTGTCCATTTGCGGCGTCAGATAGATCGTATCGCCGTGCTTGGCCTGGATATCGCCGGTGATCCGAACGGTAACCATGTCACCAAGACCCGTCTCATGGACGTGAATGAAAGTGTCCGAACCAAGGTGCTCTGCCACCCCTACAACACCTTTCCACGTTCCATCAGTGGTACTGACATCCGTGTGCTCAGGGCGAATGCCGATTGTGGCTGCTCCGTGCTTCTCAGCCTCGGCGCCTTTGATCAGGTTCATTTTCGGAGATCCGATGAACCCAGCGACAAATTCATTCCGCGGGCTGTGATAGAGTTCCAGCGGTGAACCCACTTGTTCAATCACACCTGCACGCAAAACAACGATCTTGTCAGCCATGGTCATCGCTTCGACCTGATCGTGCGTCACGTAGATCATTGTCGTCTTGAGACGCTCGTGCAGTTCACTGATTTCTAGCCGCATTCCGACACGCAAGGCCGCGTCGAGGTTGGACAGCGGTTCGTCGAAAAGGAATGCCGCTGGTTCTCGAACAATTGCTCGGCCGATCGCGACACGCTGGCGCTGGCCGCCTGACAATTGCCCCGGACGACGATCCAGGTAGTCAGATAGGTTCAGCGCTTTTGCGGCACCTTCAATCCGGCGGTTTTGCTCATCTTCGTCGATCCCCGCCATTTTCATCGGGAACGCGATGTTTTTGCGCACCGACATGTGCGGATACAGAGCGTACGATTGGAAAACCATTGCCAAACCACGCTTGGCAGGAGGTACATCGGTAGCATCCGAGCCGTCGATTTCGATGTGACCCGTAGTGATGTCCTCGAGCCCCGCGATCAGGCGCAGCAGTGTGGATTTGCCACAGCCCGAAGGTCCAACAAAAACTGTGAACTCGCCGTCTTCAATCGTTAGGTCCAGAGGCGGAATTACTTGTACGTCTCCGAAACTTTTAGTCACTTGGTTGAGTTTGATTTGTCCCATTGGTCAAGTTCCTTATTTGACGGCGCCGAAGGTCAGGCCGCTGACAAGTTGTTTCTGGCTGAACCAGCCAAGAATGAGGATTGGCGCAATGGCCATGGTTGATGCTGCACTGAGTTTGGCAAAGAACAGGCCTTCGGGGCTGGAGTAGCTTGCGATAAAGGCTGTCAGAGGAGCCGCATTGGCTGCCGTCAGGTTCAGTGTCCAGAACGCTTCGTTCCATGCCAGAATGAAGTTCAGCAGCAAGGTTGAAGCAATGCCAGGAACGGCCATTGGAGTAAGCACGTAAAGGATTTCTTCCTTCAGTGTCGCACCGTCCATTCGGGCAGCTTCCAGGATCTCACCAGGGATTTCCTTGAAGTACGTGTATAGCATCCAGACGATGATAGGCAGGTTCATCAGCATAAGGATGATGACCAATGCGCCTCGGCTGTCCAAAACTCCCAGTCTGATGCAGATCAGGTAGATGGGATACAGAACCCCAACCGCCGGGAGCATCTTCGTGGACAGCATCCAAAGAAGAATGTCTTTGGTGCGCTTGGAAGGTACAAAGGCCATCGACCATGCCGCGGGTACGGCGACGATGATACCCAAAATTGTCGAGCCACCAGCGATGATGATTGAGTTCCAAAGGAAGCGGGCATAGTTCGACCGCTCCATCACTGCGGAATAGTTTTCAAGCGTCCAGTCGAATGCAAGGAACACCGGAGGATCGGCAATAGCCGTGGCTTCGGTCTTGAAGCTGGTAAGGATGGTCCAAAGGATCGGGAAAAAGATCAGCAACCCAATGCCCCAAGCGGCGGCTGTATTGATGATCTTACGTTGTTGAGTAACTGCGCGGGCCATTTTTTCCTCCTCACGCGTCCAGGTTCTTGCCGACGATGCGCATCAGGAAGATCGCAACGATATTGGCGAGAATGATTGCGTAGACACCACCAGCAGAGCCGAGACCGACATTCTGACTTTCAAGAACACGTTGGAAAATCAGGTAGGTGAGCGTGCGGGTGCCAAAAGCGCCTCCGGTTGTGACGAAAATCTCGGCGAAGATGGCCAGAAGGAAGATCGTCTGGATAAGCAGCACGATCGTTATCGCACGGCTGAGGTGAGGAAGCGTGATATATCCAAACCGTTTCAGTGGGGGGGCCCCATCCATTTCAGCCGCTTCCAACTGCTCTCCATCCAGAGATTGGATCGCTGTCAGCAGGATCAACGTAGCGAAGGGAAGCCACTGCCAGGAAACGATCATGACAATCGAAGGCAAAGACGCCTCGGACAGCCAAGATATCGGCTCTGCCCCAAAAAACCGCCAAAGATGGGCGAACAGACCATTCACCGGATCCATGAACATGTTTTTCCACACCAGCGCAGACACGGTAGGCATGACAAAGAATGGCGCAATGACCAAAATGCGTACGACGCCTTGTCCCCACATCGGTTGGTTCAGCAGGATTGCCAAGAGTACGCCAAAGATAATTGTGATGAACAGGACGCCGCCAACTATGGCCAGGGTCGCCCCAACCGAAGGCCAAAAGGCGCTTGAACTCACAAAACGAACATAGTTTTCGAAGCCGACCCATCCAAGATCGCCACCGCGCAGAGGCAAGTATTGCTTGAATGAAAACATAAGGGTCATGATTAGGGGAATGAGCATCCAGCCGAGGAGTAATACGACCGCTGGGGCCATCATTATCCGCGCTGCTGATCGGGAATGTTTGGTTGCCATCGTGCATACCTCCTCTGTTGATCGCCATAAGGCCATCTAAAACAGTGCTACGATCGTAAAAGAAAGGTGGGGTCTCGGGAAGCGCAGGGGAGAAGTGCACTCCCCGAGACAATGGAGAGCTTAGCGGTAGCCAGCTGCCTCCATAGCGTCGTTTGTCAGCGCCTGAGCTTTCTCAAGTGCCTCTTCTACGGATTGTTGGCCCGCGTAGACTGCCGAGAATTCCTGGCTGACTTCAGTTGCGATACCCGCGAATTCCGGGATAGCCACAAACTGCACGCCAACATATGGCACCGGCTTGACGGACGGATTGTTTGGATCTGCCGCAAGGATCGAGTCCAGCGTCTTCTGTGCGAAGGGAACTTCCTTGTAGTTCGGGTTTTCGTACAGAGAAGTCCGCGCACCCGGAGGCACGTTGGCCCAACCTTCATTTTCAGCAACCAGCTCGATGTAGTCGGTCGAAGTCGCCCATTCGATGAATTGCTTCGCCGCTTCTTCCTTCTGAGTACCGGCTGGCACCGCCAGTGCCCAAGCCCAGAGCCAATTTGCTTTCTTGTCAATACCTTCGCTGTTTGGGGCAAGCGCAAAGCCCACCTTGTCAGCAACGGTCGAGTCTTCGGGGTTGGTTACGAAGGAAGCCGCAACAGTTGCGTCGATCCACATGCCGCACTTGCCCTGCTGGAACAGGTTCAGGTTCTCGTTGAAACCGTTGGTGGCATACCCTGTCGGGCCGGACTCTTCCATCATGCCGACGAAGAAATTCAGCGCATCAGCCCATTCAGGCTGATCAAATTGAGCATTCCAATCCTCATCGAACCAGCGAGCGCCAAAGGAGTTTGCAGTCACAGTGATGAATGCACCACCTTCGCCCCAGCCTGCCTTACCACGCAGACAAATCCCGTTGATGTCATTGTCGCGGTCAGTCATGGCCGCAGCTGCTTCACGAATGAACTGCCAAGTTGGTGCATCGGGCATTTCCAAGCCCGCCTTTTCCATCAAGTCAGTACGATACATGATCATGGAGCTTTCACCGTAGAACGGTGCGGCATACATTGTGCCATCGTGGCTTAGGCCGGCGCGCATGGCTGGCAGGATGTCATCGGCGTTATATTCAGCAGAAAGATCGTCGAGCGGGACAAGCCAACCGTTGGCACCCCAGATCGGAGTTTCATACATGCCGATGGTCATAATGTCGAAAGAACCGCCCTTTGCGGCGATATCAGTGGTTACGCGCTGACGTAGCACGTTTTCTTCAAGCGTGACCCACTCGACCGTGTGACCGGTCTTATCAGTAAAGTCCTGTGTCAGGCCTTGCATACGGATCATGTCGCCATTGTTCACGGTGGCGATGACAAGATTCTCTGCCAGTGCGCCACTAGCGGTGACAAGTGTCATTGCCGTCGCCGCATATAGAGCTTGTTTGAATGACATCCTAATTCTCCTCCTCGTTGGATGATGAATTAGACCCTAGTCAAAATCACAACGCGAAGTCAATTAAAAATTTACGCGCGTAAATTTATGATTGTTTGCGCGAATAGTAACACATTAGGCAGAATCCCGCATGATCAAACGTCCCTCAAACAGCGTTTCCTGTCTTTCCGGCACGTTTTCTCGCTCCTCAAACAATGCGAACAGGGTTGCGACCGACCGATTCGCGATCGCTTCGTAATCCTGCGCGATTGTCGTCAACGGAGGGCAAGTGAAACGAGAAAATGGGTGATCGTCGTGGCCCGCTATTCTGAGGTTGCATTCCGGACCATGACCGACCTTGAAACCTAGGCCGTAGGCCGCCGACAAAAGACCGATGGCAAAACGATCATTGCTGCACAGGATCGTGTTGGTCTTAAATGCGCCTTCAGACAAGAGCCGACCACCTTCGACTTTTCCAATTTCTTCGAAATCCCAGCCTTCTCCGCTGGCCTGAAAGATATTCGGCGTTTGCCCGTGCCGTTCCATGCTTTCGATGTAAGCTTGCCTGTGCTTGTTGGCATTCGGATTCAAAGGATTCTTCATTTCGAAGAAGCACGGCGGCTCGCCGCTGCGGCAAAGATACTCGACCATCAGATCAACGCTCTGGAAATGATCGGTTCCAACAAAGGCCCGCCCGACGTCATCCATGTTGGCATCGAACAAAACAACCGGAATTTCCTCATCGAATGCTTTAACCGCGTCTTTGTCGGATAACCGACCAAACGGTGCCAGCAACACGCCAGCTGGTTTAAGGGATTTTAGCGAGTTTAGATTCTCTCGCTCCATGTCCGGATTGCCGTGTGAACTCAGCAAAATCGGGCTGTAACCAGCCTCAATGCAAGCAAGCTCCACCCGCCTGCCGATCTCGGAAAAGAACGGGTCAGCCAAGTTGGGCACTACAACACCGATATTCTTGGTGGTGCGCCGGTTCTGGTTCACCGCAAATACGTTCGGATGATAATCGTACTCTTCCAGCGCTGCTTCGATTTTTTTCCTAGTAGAAACACGCACGCTTTCTGGATCATTGAAGTATTTCGAGACGGTAGGTCGAGAAATCCCACTGATGGCCGCAAATTCTTCCATATTTCGAATTTTGCGTTTCAAATATTTCCTCACACCAAATTGCAACATGTCGCGCGACAATTATTGTCAAATTTAATGATCGAAAACCCGAGGTGTCAAGTCGGCATTGAAGTCTCGGAGGTTGACCGCCCTCAAACAACCCAGCTGCCAGCATGTACGCCAAATGCGGGATTGAAATGACGCAGAATCGAATTTCACACAAGGTTTCTGCGGTGTTGCGGTGTTAGGTTAACAGCAAAATAGAAGTTCACGCCGTCATGTCTTTACGTCGTGATTGGCGACTAATATTACTTCCAGTGATGGCGGGGAACCGAGCGCCAGACCTTCAATTGGGCCCTCCAAATTGAATGCCAAATAGCTCGCAAGACAACGCCATATTGAGTGGCGTAGCCCAGCCAGTCTTCGAAAATATCACTCGACATAGAGTACAGTGTGCGTCCATTCTAATCCCTCAATAAAGTTGCGCGACCCTAGCCCGGCTTGCCCTAACGAAGTATCGGCGCATGGTCTTCTTCGGCGCGCAAGGACCATTGCGTTTGCCTACCGCTCAAAAATTTACTGCGTTGAAGCGTGAGTCATTTTGTCTGGCGCGTTGAGCCCACGCTTAAACTGCTCCACCAGAAACTCGATGAACGCTCGTGTTTTTGGCGCTAGGTTTCGCCTGTCCGCAAACATCGCAACGATTTCAGTACTTGGCGGGGCGTATTCTGGCAAAATGTGCACCAGTTCGCCGCATTCGATTTTCCCTTCGGCCATGTAACAAGGCAGGCGAGCAATCCCCATGCCAGCCAACGCAGCGCGAAAAACGACATCTGTGTTGTTGCCTTCAAAACTACCCTGCACCTCAAAAAAGTGGTCGTTTTGTGGATGCTCACTCTGCCATGCATTTCGCTGGCTGCCCCCTGAGATCCTGAGGCAGTTGTGAAACGATAGATCGTTGAAAGTTGTCGGTGTTCCGTGTCGCTCAAGATAAATAGGAGCAGCACACAAGATACGGCGGCTTTGAATGATGCGGCGCACCACTGTGTCGGGATCTTTTTGCTGTTCGGCAAAACAAACGACCGCGTCAAACCCCTCAGCCTGTATGTCGACGTTTCGGTCTGTCAAATCCAACGAAATTTGAACATCAGGGAACTGTTCCATGAATTTTGGCAAAGCCGGGATCAATTGAGATTTACCGAATGCAACAGTGGACGCGATCTTAAGATTGCCACGCGGAGTGCCGTCCAAATTCGATATTAACTCTTCTGCCTCTTTGAATTTGTCCGCCATTGCCTTGCACTTGTCGTATAACTCCTGGCCTTCTTGTGTCGGTGTAACTCCGGTTCTGATCCGATTCAGTAAGCGGTAATTTACGTGATCCTCTAGCAGACCGATCTGCTTGCTCACCGCCGACGGAGTCTGCCCCATGGATCGAGCCGCTGCAGAAATACTCCCGTGATCGACCACGGTCGCAAAAATTAACATCTGTGCCGCGATATCCATATCCACCTACCAACTGTGCCACCCCGGCAAGGGGGCTGTTCCAAATAGACTAGTTGTGAGCGCTATCAAATTCGCCTACTTCTGCATTGCAGCATAAACGCTGCATTGCAGCAATAACCGAGGCGCAAACATGGCAATTATACGCTCTACACTTGGGCCAGTGGCTGTTCTGGATGCCGGTCGCACATTGTTTCAGCAGAAAATGGAACAAGTGCGGTCTGCACTCGCGTGCCACAAGGTCTATCGCAATACCCGCCGAGAACTGTCGATGCTCAAAGACCGTGAACTCGCTGATCTTGGCATACCACGCAGCAGCATCAGAAGGCTTGCTCAGGAGGCCGCGTATGGCAAATAGTCTTCATTCGACCTCAATCTGGGTGGCTGCGCCGACTACGGCGTACAATCTGGCGACATCGATCGGGATCAGCATCTCCAAACATATCCGGATTGCTTTGAAAACACTTCAAACCGCCCGGATGATGTCAGCGCTTGCCAAGCTGAGCGACGATCAGCTTTTTCAGATGGGCATTTCCCGCTCTGAGATTCCAGAATACGCAATTAAGCTTTTACAGGATGAGTAGACCCACGTTTGGAAACAAGTGTGGCATTCACTTCGAAATTCAAAAGGTCCTGTAAAATTGCATACGAATTACTGGCTCTCACTCCTCCCAGAGTAAGTCAGTATTGGCGGTGGCGATAGTTCTAAGGGGAGCGCCAACGCACCGGGTCAGCATCTTCACCTCCTCCCGAGGATGCTGACCCACTCCCTCTGAAAAAACCATTTTGATACAATTTGTTAAACAAATTGGCGCAGTCATGAGAACTCGAACCGAACTCAGTTAGGTCCTTAAAACCGTCTTAGATTCTGCACCAAGTTCTCGCCAAACTGCGATACGCGTCAGCGTTAAAGCATCTACACCGGTGAAGTATTCATTTTGCTGGAAGTCATTTTAGGCAAAGGTAAGAAACGGCAACAAACCTCTGTAGTCTTTGCAAGCGCCTAAACATCATTCGGATTTTTCGTATACTATGAACGGCGTTCGTTCAGCCACTTTGTCGTACAACATCCGTCCTTTGTAGTTGAACTCCTGCGTCGTCCAGTAGGTTGTTGGGATACCGTCTTTTTTTGCGACTTCAAAAACGGCTTCGATGAGGGCGCGACCGACACCTTTTCCCCTATTGTCCGGGTCAGCAAACAGATCCATAAGGTAGCACGTGTCTTCTACGGACCACATAAACCTGTGGTACAGATAGTGAGCTAATCCCACAGGTTTTCCGTTTAGCTCTGCAATAAGGCAGCTGTATTCGCCTTCACCAATAGACAACAACCTACTGAAAGAAACTTCGTAAACCTCCTCTGAGACAGAGGTCTCATAAAACTCCAAATAAGCGGTCCATAAGCGACGCCATTCTTCTTTGTCCTCTGCCACAAGTGGGCGAATAACAAGATCTTCCGACATGCCTTGGTTCTCCTGATTTTTTTCGAGTGCGGTCAGATAAGTTGCCGACCGACATCAATGCGATCATGTTTGAGCGGGATGTCCGCATTTACGACGCTATCCAGTTCCTGAGCATATCGATGGCCTGCATAGACTGCCGCCGCGATAATCGCCGGGGCATCACAGTCACCGATGCGAGTAAGGCTGAACGGCAGACTCTCTTGCGCCTGTCGTTCAAGCAAATCACGGTACAAACCATCGTTCGGCTTCCGTGCAGTCACCATCACTATATTTGAAGAAGACACGTCCGCATTAGGTCCGCCGTAGGCACACTCTAAGACTGCTTCTTCTCCGTTGAAGTGCGTCAACAATTTAGATGGCAAAATGTTGACACCCAACTTCTGCAAATGTGTTCGGATGCGCCAACGCTCGGAAGTATTGCCGGCCCAATCAGAAACGCTGTCTGACGGCGTGACGAACGTCACTGGGTGACCATTCGCTCTGATCTTCTCGGCCATGATACTACCCATGTAGTATCCTTCACTGTCAAAAACGATTGTGGGCCCATTAGGCAGGTTTCCGTCCATAACATCGTCGGGTGTAAAAACGCGAGTTAGAGTATTGCCTTCTGCAACTGGGATAAAACGTTCTTCGTCAAAGTATTCTTTTCGCCATGTCGCCCCTGTTGCAATCGCTACGTGATCGGCCTCAACCGCAAATACATCGTCAACGTTCAGCGGGCTTTCACGGTAGATTTCAACATTTGGCATCTCTACCAATTGCTGCTCGCGATAGTCCTTGATGCGGATGTACTCACTCATCCCAGGCAGGGCAGCTTCGCGTACAATCCTGCCGCCAATTTCCCGAGAAGCTTCTGCCAATAAGACGTCATATCCACGCGCCCCAAGCGCTCGCGCGGCTTCAAGCCCGGCAGCTCCGGCACCAACTATCAAGATGCGTGAATCCGAAGTCTTTTTTTGGATGATTTCAGGATGCCAACCCTTGCGCCATTCTTCACCAATCGTTGGGTTTTGCGTGCATCGGATTGGCACGCCAATTGTATCGCTGGCGTAACAAATATTGCACCCGATGCATTCACGAATGGCAGATAACAGGCCCTCTTCTATTTTCTTTGGCAGATAGGGGTCAGCAATCGAAGGCCGCGCTGCACCGATAAAATCGGTGATACCGCGCCTCACTTGGCTGACCATTGTATCCGGTGATGTAAATCGCCCGACCGTCACCACCGGCTTGTCTGTCACTGACTTTACCCAATGCATGTAAGGTTCAAGAGCAGCCTCTTTAGTAAACCGTGAAACGCCCATCTCGACCGAGTAGTCTGCGATGTTGATATCCCATAAATCCGGTAGGTCAGCGAGTAATTCGAACATTTCCCGGCGTTCACCAAAGATCGGCTTTCCGTCTTCACCGATCACTTCGTCGGCCGAAAACCGAACCGCCACCGCGCACCGGTCACCGACTGCTTCCTTGGTGTCCTCGATCAGCTCTCGGGTCAGGCGCACCCTGTTTTCCAGGCTACCGCCATATTCATCACTACGGGTATTAACGCGTGGGTTCAGAAAGTTCGAAACAAGGTAGCCGTGCGTAGCGTAGACATAGATCACATCAAAACCCGCATCTCGCGCGCGCAAAGCAGCCATGCGATGCCAGCGCCGCAAATCGCGTATGTCCTGCTTGTCCATCGCACGGGTCTGATAGGGATGCCCCTTTGTATTTGGCAGGCTATCGACGTCCATTCCTGGCAGTCGCGAGAACAAGTTGTTCGCATTGTTGCCGCCATACCATAGCTCGGCACCTGCAAGGCAGCCGTATTCGTGCACAGCATCAGTCATAAGAGAGTGGGCTCGCACGTCACCATCATCCCAAAGCGACGCGTATGGATGCGGAAGGTCGTCAGATGATGGGTGGATTGAGTTATATTCAGTACAAATGACGCCCCACCCGCCTTGCGCCTTGACTTCGCGCATCGCGGCAAGGGTGCGAGGATACTGCCACCCCATGCCCGTACAATGCGGAACTTGGTAGAACCGGTTAGGTGCAGTCACGGGACCTATTTTCACCGGATCGAAAAGGATGTCGTAACGAGAATCCCTGCTCATTTTACCCCCTATTCAGCTTCGTTTTGCGAAGGCTCATCCCATCGGAAATGCGACCGCCTTGGCACTTTGTGTTTCAATCACGCGACGGGAATTCAGGCATTTGAAAGTGCCTAGAATAAACCTTTGACAGAAATGAAACGATTTGATCTCGGGCTTCGGTTCGCTGGTAGTTTTCTGGATAGGTTAAAAACCCCAACCATATTCCGTCGTAGAGTGCCTCCAGAATATTCGCGACCTGCCGGGGTGGAATGTCGTTATACCCCCCCTCTTCGGCAATCTCGCTGCACAGACGCAAAGCAATGCTGTAGCGTTCCTGATCTATGTCCTCGATCAGCTTACGATAGACTTTGCGTCGACCGGCCTCCCCGAAAAAGGCAAACCATACGGCCAGCTTCTTTTGCGAGAAAATCTGTGGATGGAAATGTGCGTCGACGATGGCTAGCAATTTCTCCGACGCTGTCAGCCCTGCGGTGTTGGATGCTTCCAGCCACTGATCGTGGTGCTCTTTCGCAAGAAAAACCAACGTTTCTTCCAGCAAGTTCTGCTTGCTCTTGAAGTGGAAGTTAACGATCCCAAGTGACATCCCAGCAATCTTGGTCACCGTGGACATAGTCGTTCCACCAATTCCATTTTTGGCTATTGAGTCGATTGTGGCATTAATCAATTGTTGCCGCCTGACCTCTTTGGATTCAGTGCGGCGACGTTCTGTGGAGTTTTGAGAAGCTACAGGCGACTGTGTCATTCGGTTGCGCTCCGAACCTCATAGTTTTCCGCTGGCGGCACTTCGCCTTTCCTTTGACCAAGTGCTACGCCGTCAGGTTTCGCATACAATTTCAAAGTTTATGTCACTGATTGAATGCTCATTCAATGCAAAGTTAAGCCGTGCCGGAAACTCAGTGAGGCAACCGAGTTCATCAATTCAGAGTTCGGCCCAGAAAGTGAAAACGGGATCATGCACCATAGAAATGACCCTGCGATGCAACCCACCAAGCGGTTCAACGCGGTCTTCTATTGCCGCCCAAGCAGCATCGGCTTGCCTTTGATCTTTGAATTCAATGACCGCCATCAGGTGATGAACACGCTCTTCGTCAGTATCATAACCACTGTCTGGTTTGCGCTTGCAAAGAGGGGTACCGGCGACAGCAAGTTCGCTTTTTACAAGGAAGTTCACATACGCGCTCCAAGCTTGCTCAAAGGCTACCAATTCGACTGCAGGTTTGAGATCAAATTGGTTCAGAAGCCTTGGCATCGCTCATATATTGGCTAGAGAAACTGTCACCACCGAAACTATGCAATTCCACTAATAAAGCAATAGCGGGAGGGTTGCAGATGATCCGAAATGAAAACCCGACGGTCGATGCGGAAAGCATGCGACTCTGACTGTTGGAAAACCCGGCCTAAAAGCACGGAACTTACCAACTCAGGGTACGGCCTTGGTAAAAAAGCGATAAGTCAACGCGATTGCGGCCAAGGCAAGACCAGTACCGTACCCCATCCAAACCCCGTTCGGCCCGAACCCAAACAAAAACCCCATTGCGTACCCTACCGGCAAAGCGAAGACCCAATAGGCTACCAGAGTGATGGCAACTGGAATGTGGTTGTCCATCATCCCGCGAAAAGCGCCAAGCATTGTGCCTTGCACCCCGTCCGCGATTTGCATTGCGGCGATCACAAGAAACATCGAAATCGCAAGTGAAACGACTTCCGGGTCGTTAGAAAGGGTATTTGCGAATGGCGCCCGGCCCAAAATAATACCAGCAACCACAACGCTCATCCAACTCACCACAACAAACAGAGAAGCAAGCACAATTGGTCTAAGACGCTGGCTCTCACCCGCGCCCAATGCTTGAGCCACCCTTATGGAAATCGCAATCGAAATACCCATCGGCACCATGTAAATGACGTCGCTTACTGCAGACACAATCTGATGCGCTGCGAGAGCTGCGGCGTTGAACCACCCAAGCATAAGGCCCGCAACTGCGTAGGCAGCCCCCTCGCCGAAATACCCAACGGCGATAACAATTCCTTGTCTGAACTGCACCCTCAATTCAGCCCAGTCAAAAACAGCTGGCTGAGATGTGTTCCACTTTTTCTTCCAAGCGCCTAAAATCATTGCCGCTGCAATCAATGGCACCATCTGGGATAAAAGGCTGGCAATCCCTGCCCCAACGAGACCCAATCCCGGCCACCCCGCAACACCGTGAATAAGCACGTAATTCGCCGGAATGTTGAAACCGACGGCCAAAAACGCAAGACCGACGCCAATCCAAGGTCTGTTTATGGCGTCAAACAGTGCTTTCAAAGTATAGAAAACAGTGAATGGGATCAGCAAAAGGCTCATTGCTATCCAGTAGCCGCCGAGCAAACTTACGACTTCAGGCGGCTGGCCAATCCAATCTAGGGCAGGCTTGATACAGATCATCAGCGCAGCTCCCAACACACCAACAATCAGCGAAACCAAAAGACCTGCGCGCGTGGCGGAAACCAGGTCTTCATCGTTCGTTTTGCCAAAGGCTTCCGCCATACGAACACCAATCGCAGACACAAACCCGTAGAGCGCAGAATAGAATATGATTAGAACGGAAGCCGTAATCGAAACTGCCGCCAGCGGAAGCGTTCCAAGCGGAGCGACCATTACAGTGTCCACAACGCCAATCAAAGCGGCCGCAGCCAGTGATATGACAATAGGAAAGGCAAGGCGCACCAAATAGCGCGCCTCTCGAAATATCCTGACCCACGTCAGTCGAGGTTTTTGCGCCATCTGAACTCTCGGCACGGCAACCGACCCATTGTTTCATTTTGATTAAGCTGTCTCATCAAGAAGGTCCGGCACCAATCGAACCAGACACCCCCACGCGGCGGCTTCTGCCTCTTTTCGGCTCAGGTTATCCGGCGCAAGATGCAGGCGCTGCCAATACCCATCTGTTAAAGTTTCCATCCATTCAGCCATTTGCTCAGGTTGGATCGTGGCCTTGCTTGCCAACAAAGCCTGCCAGAGCAAGTGCAAAGTCTCGCGCCTACGGGTTTCAAAATGTTCAGCGACTTCATCATATTGCTGCTGAGACCGAAGCTCTCCCCAAAACGCATACCAGAGCGGCAAAACGTTGGGACCACAGGCATCAGGGTGGAAATCCGCTTTTATAAGAGCCCTTATTTTTTCGGCTGGCTTGTCTCCCGCTTGTTCCAAGGACTTAGTCCAGTGATCTTCGTAACGTTGGTACAGATCACGTAGAGTTTCAGTTAGAAGCCCACCTTTTGATTTAAAATAAAACGCCGCAACGCCCTGTGATAACCCGGCTTCAGACGCAACAGTAGCGAGCGTTGTTTTTGATAACCCATGAACCAGAATCGACCGGCAAGCTGCGTCTAGAAGCTGCCGACGGCGTCGATCTGCGTTCTCCTTCCGCTCTTTACGGGGACGTCTCTGCTTGGCTTCTGTCAAAGGCTCTTCCTCCTGCAATGCAGCCATCTACAGCGCGTAAAAAACATGCGTCAATGGACTTAAATTTATTTGACCGCTCAAATAAACTTTACGAAACAACATCTGCCCTGTAAACCGAAGACAAGGGAGGTGAAGAAGTGGCGCCTGAGAATAAATACGACGTGATCGTGGCCGGTGCTGGCCACAATGGTTTAACCGCTGCAGCCTATCTTGCCCGCGCAGGCATGCGTGTTCTGGTGGTCGAAAAGAACGACTGGATAGGAGGAGCCGCTGTAAGCCGGTCGTTGCACGAAGGCTGGACATACTCGAATTGCTCGTATGTCTGTTCATTGCTGAGACGCGAAATATCCAGAGACCTCGATCTGCCGAAATACGGCCTTCAAGTTATCCCTTATGAAGGCGGGGCAAGCTTTACGCGTGACGGTGACTACTTCGCCTATTACTCCGACCACAACGCCTTAAAGCGCGAAATGGCGCGCCACTCTGCACGGGATGCAGACGCCTATCGCGGCTATTCGCAAGCAATTATGCGACAGTGCCGCTTTATTCGCCCCTTTTTACTTCGTGACGCACCAGACCCAGCCTCACTTCACCCACGTGATTTGGGGGAATTAGCCTATCTCGTCAAAAAAGCTCACGGCCTGGGAAGCAGAGAACTTGGAGAAACCCTAAAATTTTGGACGATGTCCATTGGCGATTTTCTGGATCAGTATTTCGAGAATGATTTGATCAAGGCGCACATGGCCGGGTCTGGAATCATCGGCACTGGTCTTGGCGTGTACTCACCGGGAACGGCCTATGTTTTGCTGCACCATTACATGGGAGATATCGACGGCGGCATCGGAGCCTGGGGTTTTGCGCGCGGTGGCATGGGCTCAATCTCGAACGCAATTGCCGCCGCGTTCAAAGACCACGGCGGCAAAATTCAAACTGGTTCGGGCATCGAGAAATTCCTCATCAAGAATGGCCGGGTTGCAGGCGTTGCACTTGAAGACGGCAAAGAGTTCTTTGCACCGGTGGTCGCGTCCAATATGGATATCAAGCGCACCATTCTACATCATGTCGACACGGCAGAATTGCCTGATGATTTTACGAAGGCAGTTAAAAACTTCAAAATACGCGGCTCATCAGCAAAGCTGAACATCGCCCTTGATCGCTTTCCAGACTTTCCGGCAGCACCGGAACAAACCAGCATTGTCCGCGGCGACATGCACGTTTCAGAAAGCCTTTGCGAGTTGGAAAAGGCCTACGACGACTGGAAAGTCGGCCGCTGGTCTGAAAAGCCCTACATCGACATGTTGATCCCCAGCCAGATCGATCCAACAATGGCTCCTACTGGCGCGCATATGATGACGGTTTTCGTTCAATACGCGCCTTATGATCTGGATGTTGGCGGCGTTAGGTCTGCAGAAAATTGGGACGACCAGCAAAGAAAGGCTATGTCCGAAGCCGTTCTCGACCAGATGTCCGTAGCCTGCCCCGACATCCGCGAACGGGTTGTTCACATGGAAGTTCGGTCACCGCTTGAAATCGAACGAGAGGTTGGCTTGACCGAAGGCAACATCTTCCAAGGTGAGCTAACGTTCGACCAGCTCTTCTTCAACCGCCCGGTTCCCGGTTGGTCGCAGTACAATCTTCCAATTAAAGGTTTGTATCTTTGCGGTTCATCGGCTCATCCGGGTGGTGGTGTCATGGGCGCACCCGGCGCAAATGCAGCGCGTGCCATTCTGAGAAACGAAACCCGCTTCGGTCGCATGAAAGGTTACGCTGCATGAGCCAGTTTGATGCGATTGTCCTAGGCGGCGGTATAAATGGATTGGTTGCAGGTGCCCTGCTTGGCCGACAAGGCAAAAAGGTCTGCATTGTTGAAAAAGAGGATGTGTTCGGCGGGATGGCTTCTTATTCCGTGGATGCCGGTCCAACGCTCGCGCATGCTCTCTACAACCTCAGCCCGCGCACTATGGCTGAGATCGGTATTGACCCGCAGCACGAGGTGCTGAATGGACAACCAATCCCCACAGTTTCCTTAGATGACGATGGGCGACACGTTGTTTTTAGGAACGAAAGTGTCCTTTGGAGCGACGGCACCTCTCACCCGGACTCGGCGGCATGGTCCAAGTTAACGCGACAGCTCACCTCCTATGGGGACTTGTTGCGTCAACTTGCCGAAGCTCCACCACCCGGCGGTCACAAGACGATCGTTTCGCGAGACGCGCTGGCAGAGCTTCTGCGCTTGGTAAAACTCGGCATCATATTGAAAAAGCTTAATAAATCAGAAATGCGGCGTTTCTTTCAAGTCGTTCTGTCCAATGTTTACGATATTGTTCTAGATGACTTGCCAGACGGACCGGTGGCCGGAATGCTTGCTGCGGATGCAATCAGGGGTGCGGCCACCGGTCCAAGATCGCCGGGCACAGTATTCAACCTGATTTATCGATTTGGACACGGAGGGGCGGTCACCCAGCCTTCGGGCGGAATGTCTGCTTTAATAAAGCTGCTGGTCGACGCAGCGCAAAATGCAGGTTGCACGTTGATGCCCGGCACAGAAGTGTCCCGCATAGTCATAGAGGAAGACGCCGCCTCGGGCATTGTCACCTCAGACGGGATTTCCCTGAACGCGCCCATGGTGCTCAGCAGTCTCGCTCCGCAGCTTACAAGTCGAATGGTCGGGCCATCTGCCTTCGATATCGAGGCCAGCCGCCGCATTAAAAACATCAGAGCAAGAGGAACAGCGGCCAAGGTGAACCTAAGGCTAAAGGACGGATCCCCCCTACCCGGTTTACCAGGTGAATTGACGGACGCTCGTCTAATCTATGCTCCATCCGCTGAATACGTTGAAGCTGCGTTCAATCCCGCCAAGTACCGCAAAATGTCCGAAGCTCCAGTGATCGAAGCCTTCAGACTGCGCTCAGATGACGGTTCGCATTGGCTATCCACAATTGTTCAATATGCCCCATCTGATCTTGATGGAGGATGGACTGACACAGCAAAAGACCAACTTGCCCAACTGACCACCGCCACCCTAAACCGAGCCTTACCCGGCCTGCTGGATCAAATCGAAGGCGTGCAGGTCATTGCGCCTGATCAGATCGAAAGCGCGACTGGGGCACCCGGCGGGCACTGGCACCATGCCGAAATGTCCTTGGATCAACTCCTGACACTCAGACCCGCGAACGGGATGTGTCGCTACGCGATGGGCCCTGCTGGTTTGTTCATGTGCGGCGCGTCCACTCACCCAGGAGGTGACGTAATGGGCCTAGCGGGGCGCAATGCAGCATTGGCTGCACTGGGGAAAAACCAATGAGCATTTTCGCCGATCCGAAATTGGGTCTGGTACCCGGACCATTCCATAAGAATCTCGCAGAACAGAACCGTGCCCAAAGCTGGTACGACTGGGCCGGATACGCCGCCCCAGCCATTCTGGACAGCGTCGAATTCGAGTACTTCGCGCTTCGTAATCAGGCATCTCTGTTCGACATTTCACCGATGCAAAAATACCGACTGACTGGTCCAGACACCACTGCAATGCTTAATCGCCTTGTCACGCGCGACGTTCGAAAAATCGGAAAAGCGCGTGTCGGATATGCCGTCTGGTGTGACGAAGAAGGTATGGTTATCGATGACGGAACTTTGTTCCGTCTTGGCGACAACGATTGGCGGCTGTGCTGCCAAGAGCCGATGTTGACATGGTTGTTGGATGCCGCCTGGGGCTTTGACGTTTCTGTACAGGATGAAAGTCACAACGTCGCTGGTCTGTCCCTGCAAGGGCCGACATCCTACGCGGTGCTGGAAGCTGCGGGGATGGATGTCGGCACCCTGAAACCATTCGATCTTACTCAGATCGAGCCTAATCTTTTGATTTCACGAACAGGGTTTACCGGTGACTTAGGCTATGAACTCTGGTGCGAGTGGAACGATGCGGAAGAACTCTGGAATAGAATCTGGAAAGGCGGCGCCCACCAAGGACTGCGTGCCATCGGGTACGACGCTGTCAATATCGCTCGCATCGAAGCGGGCTTTTTGACTGCAGGTGTCGATTTCCAACCGGTTCACGCAACCGAACGCCTGCACCGAGGCCAAACGCCGTTCGAACTTGGTCTGGGCAGAATGGTTGACTTCAACAAAGGGCATTTCAACGGTCGCCGGGCGCTGTTGCTCAAACGGGATGCTCCGAGAAGCTTGCTTATGAGGTTCGACGTTGAAGGCTTCAAACCCGCAGAAGGTTCGTTGATCTACAACCGCCGCAAACGAGAAGTTGGGCACGTAACATCAGGCATTTGGTCTCCTACTGCCAAACGCAACATCGCACTGGCGCATGTTCGGATGCCTGATGCAAACCGGTCATCCGGTCTAAAGGCTGAAATCTACACTTTGGAAGAAGGCAAGTGGGACACCAGAATGGCGCGTCTTACACCCATAGAGGGCGCCTTTTTCGCACCGCCGCGCGCACGAGCAACGCCGCCGGCCCGCACGTAACGGAGGCACGAACGTGAACAACTTTGGCAATACACCAACTGATGTAGATCTCATAAAATGGGATCGCGATCACCACTTGCATCCTTGGGCTGGGACCGAAGGCTTTGGTTCCGATGAATACATGCGTGTTAACACCGCAGACGGTATCTACCTTTGGGATGCGGCTGGAAAACGTTATATCGATGGCCCGGGTGGCATGTGGTGTACGCAGATTGGCTACGGTCGCCAAGAGATGGCCAATACCATCTCGGAGCAAGTTATGAAGATGCCTTACGCGTCTCCATGGTCCTTCACGACAGAGCCCGCAGCTGTGTTAGCCCGCATGATCGCTGAGCGTACTCCCGGTGATTTGAATACAGTGCACTTTACAACCGGCGGGTCCACAGCTGTCGATACCGCGTTGCGCACCGCACTTTTCCTGAACACAAGGCTAGGCAGACCGGAAAAGAAAATCGTGATTGGCCGGGAAAAAGGGTATCACGGATCGACGTATCTGGCAGCGACGGTCACGGGGAAAGAACGCTTCGAGACAAGCTTTGAAAAAGCTCAGGATCTAGTACGCTTTCTTCCCGACGTTAATCCATACCACCGGCCAGAGGGGATGGGCGTCGATGAATGGTGTAACGCCAAAGTAGCCGATCTTGAGAACCTGATCTCTGAGGTCGGTGCCAATCGGATCGCTGCCTTTATAGCCGAGCCGATCCTGTGCTCAGGCGGCGTGATTGTCCCTCCTCCGGGGTACCACAAACGCACGCTCGAAATCTGTCGCGCAAATGACATCCTATATATTTCGGATGAGGTCGTAACCGGGTTTGGACGATTGGGTCATTGGTTCGCATCAGAAGAAGTATTTGGAATCGTTCCGGACATTATCACCAGCGCGAAAGGGTTGACCTCAGGATATCTTCCGCTTGGCGCTTGCATTATCTCAGACGCCGTCATGAAACGTATCGCAGACGCACCAGGCGATGACGTTTTCTACAACGGCTACACCTATTCGGGCCATCCAGTCAGTTGTGCGGCAGCAATCAAGAACATCGAGATAATGGAACGGGAAGACATTCTTGGACATGTGCGTCGTGTAACACCGCAGTTTCAGGAGCGTCTGCACCACATCAAAGAGAAATTTCCCATAGTCGGCGACGTGCGCGGCGACGGTTTGCTTGGGTGTATTGAATGCCGACCTGGACTGCAGAATGAAAGCTATGAAGCCCACGTTAAGTTTGGGCAAAAATTGGACGACGCCTGCGAGGAAATGGGCCTGTTACTGCGCCCATTTGGAAACATGGCCGTGTTCTCTCCACCTCTGATCATAACTTCTTCTCAAATAGACGAAATGTTTGACATCATGGAGGTTGGAATGGAGCGTGTCAGCAAAGACTATGCCGCAAGCTAGTCAATAAGTTCGAAGCTTGCTTCAAGCTGCATCAAAACGGTTTGCGCCCTCGGATGTGATGCGGGCAGTGTTCTCCGGTTTTTAACACTGGTTGCATTGCGTCCCAGATTTCAATTTGGTGCGCAATAAAATCGGCACCATGTCTTGCCTCCCACCCTGCTCGGTTGGGGCCTGTTAACTCTTTAAGTTCTGCAGCGGACACTTCCGAGTACCAAGAGTTGCGGTTAACCAATTCTACGTTTTCGAACCCAGCCGCCTGCATCGCAGCGCGGTATTTTTCCGGTGAAGCCATTCGAAACTCTAAGGCTTCCATCTTGACGTAGTGCTCCATCTCAGGGGACATTTCACCATCATGATTGGTCAGCCAGTCAGATGCTGCAAAGTTCCCACCCGGCTTCAACACCCGAAATGCCTCGGCTGCCATCGCTGCTTTGTCGGGAATGTGAATGATAGAATCCTTTGAAAAAACCACGTCGAAGGTGCCATCTTCAAAGGGCATTGGACCAGAAGTAACCTCGACAATCTCGACGTTTTCTTCCAACCCGGCCAGTAGCGCACGTTCTCTTGCAGCAGCGCAGACCGGTGCCTCGACATCAATACCTGTCACTCTTTCCGCGCCAAATTCGCTGACCAGCAACACAGCAATTGCACCGGAACCGCAGCCTATATCAAGGATATGATTGCCTTTTAGATCGATCCCGTCGACAACCCGAGCCACTTCATCCAGGCCCCCTGGCGACAGGAAGCCCTCCCCCCAAAGCTCCTCTAAAAAGTCGATTGCTTGACGGTCATAGAGGATTTCATCAGACATAAGGTCTCCGGTTCAAGTTGCCAGCTCATCACTCTAGTGAACTCTGATCTAAGCTTTTTGACAAGCCTCATGATCGCTTAGAGAGCCGACTTTCCACTCTATTTATTGAATGATCATTCAGTCAGTAGACAGAAGCTATTTTGGTTGGTATGCGAATAGTTAACCGCCACAGAAGGAAATCATCGCATGGCTGAAAACCTGCCGACGCAAGCTCAGACCATCATTATTGGTGGCGGTTCAATTGGCGTAAATACGGCTTATCATCTGACCAAACTCGGCCACACAGACGTGGTCGTTCTGGAACAAGGGCAAGTGACCTCTGGAACCACTTGGCACGCCGCAGGTCTGATCGTAGCCGGGCTTTTGAAGTCGGAAGCCGAATGCTCAATCTACACGCATGGGCGCGACCTTTACGCGAACCTGGAAAAAGAAACAGGCATTCCAACCGGCTTCCGTGATGTCGGGTATCTGCAAATTGCGACCAACGACGAACGCCTTCACGAAATGCGCCGTACCGCTGCCTTCATGCGTCGTTTCGGGATCAACAATCATGAAATCTCAGTCAAAGAGGCTCAGGACATGTTCCCCATCGGCGACCTTTCCGATGTCGTCGGAGCGTTCCTTATTCCAGAAGACGGACGAGCTAACCCTGTTGACGTGACAATGTCACTTGCGAAGGGGGCTCGCAACAGAGGGGCGCGTATCTTTGAAAGTGTTCGCGTTGATGAGATATTGACGAGGAACAGCACTGCAACCGGAGTACGCACTGCAACCGGTCACGTCATTTCCGCAGAAAACGTTGTGATCTGCGGCGGCATGTGGTCTCGTCAATTGGGTGCGAAACATGGTGTCAATTTACCTCTTCAGGCAGCTGAGCATTACTACTTGATAACCGAAAACATCCCGGGCTTGCCTCGTGATTTACCGGTTCTCGAAGATCCTTCCACGTATACCTACTATCGCGAAGAAGTCGGAGGAATGATGCTTGGGCTATTTGAACCCGGCGCGGCGGCATGGAAGCTGGACGGTATCCCGGATGAGTGGCAGTTCGGCGAGATTGAACCAGACTGGGAACGCGTCGGGCCCGATCTAGAAAAAGCATATTCTCGCGTGCCGGACACTATGAACTACGGCGTCAAGAAACTGTTCTGTGGTCCCGAAAGTTTTACGCCAGATCTTGCACCTCTTGTTGGCCCAACGCCGGAACTTCGCAATCTCTGGGTTGCATGTGGGATGAATTCATTGGGCATCTTGAACGGCGCCGGTACAGGCATGGTTCTGGCCCATTGGATGGTAGATGGCGTCCCTCCGATCGATGTCACAGGCATAAATGTCAATCGCTTCTCGCGTGAAGTGGCCACCCCTGCTTTCCGGCGAGACCGAACGCCGGAACTGCTGGGCAAACTGTTTGGCCAGCACTACCACAACGAGAACTTCAAAACGGCTAGAAATGTGAAGCGGTCGGTGCTCTACGATCGCCTCAAGGATGCCGGCGCTTTTTTTGGAGAGGGCAATGGTTGGGAGCAACCTGACTGGTTCGCACCAACGCCTGAACAAGCCAAAATCGAGAAATACAGCTGGCATCGCCAGAATTGGTTCGAATGGCACGCCGAAGAACACAAGGCAGCCCGCGAAGATGTCGTTGTGATGGACATGACGTCTATGGCGTGTTTCAGCGTTGAAGGTCCGGACGCATGCGCCCTTCTCTCTCGCCTTTCTTGCAATGACGTCAATGTAGAACCCGGTCGGGTGGTCTATACGGCTTGGGTAAATGAAAAAGGCGGGTTCGAGGCCGATCTCACCGTAACCCGACTATCAGAAGATAAGTTTTGGGTGATCGTTGGGGAAAACTCGGCTGGCCACACTGAAATGCGGATGCGGCGGCACATCCTGGACGCTGAAACTGTCGTCATCACGGACGTCACTGCCGGACGCTGCCAGATCAACGTTCACGGTCCAAAATCACGCGAACTGCTGAGCAGACTGTCTGGCGACGATTTGTCGAACGAAGGGTTCCCGTTCATGACTGCGCGTGAAATCGACGTGGGTTACGCCGTTGTTCTGGCGTATCGTGTAACCTTTGTCGGCGAACTAGGCTGGGAACTGCATGTGCCGACCACTCAAGCGGTACAGACATACGACCTAATAATGGAGGCCGGTCGCGATCTGGGCGTTCGAAACGCGGGAATGCAAACACTGAACTCCTTGCGGCTCGAGAAGGCTTATCGCGATTTTGGCATAGACGTAGACAATACGGACAATCCGATTGAGGCTGGGCTTGGCTTTGCCGTGAAGCTGGACAAACCCGGTGGATTCATCGGCCAGGGCGCGCTGGCCTCGATAAAGGCCAATGGCACACCCAGAAACCGCATGCTTCAATTTTTGCTCAAGGATCCAAAACCCCTGATGTACGGCAATGAGTTGATCCATTTGAACGGCACGGAAGTTGGTTACATTCAAGTCGGCGGTTACGGGCATACATTAGGCGGAGCCGTCGGCATTGGATTTGCCGAGATTCAAGAGCCCCTCACCGCGGACATCGTTGCGTCCGGGCAATGGCATATAGAAATCGCAGACGAGAAATTCGAAGCGACAGCCTCATTGAAACCGCTTTATGACCCCGAGATGCAAAAGATACGGCGCTGAGCGGTTTAACGGATCTGCTGTTCAGAGCGGAAAGTGTCTTGGAAAGAACCGCGACAATGAAAACAGGCAAACTTTCCTGAACTCTCGTCGATCAGCCGCTTTGGGATACAACAACAGGCTGAGCCAGGCGCCATCCGATAATGCCTCTACGGCGCGGGCTGTTTGGTCGACCTCAAGTTCATCGTAGCCGCCATCAGCGATTAACTCTCCACACAATTGGCGAATGCGCTCATATCTTTCATTGTCGTATTTATTGTGTATTTTTAGATAGTTAGGTCGGTACTTTGCTTGCCCCCAAAACGCAAACCAAACCGCCAGCCTTTTGTGAGTGCAAGTGCTTTTGTCAAAGTCTGCACTTATGATGGCCGCCAGCCTATGCGCTGGTGTCGGTTCCGCCTCATCATAATATCTTAGCCAGTTTTCATAGTGCTCCTGAGCAAGGAACCCCAAGGTGGCATCGTACAAAGCCTCTTTGCTTTCAAAGTGATAATTCACCACCCCGTGGGACAGGTTGGCAGTTTCCGTCACGTGTTTAAGCGTCGTGTCGGAAAACCCACGTTTCGAGATTGAGTCAATCGCAGCCATAATCAACTGCAAACGGCGAACTTCAGGAGGTTCAGTGCGTCGTCTTTTCTGGAGCTCATTCGCCTCCAATTTATTTCTCCTCTCGTTCGGCCATCTGCCGATCCAGTAAGTCAGCTCTTTGCTGCCGGAACATAACAATGGCAGCGATTGCGACACAAATTGCGATTACAAGAATCATAATTGTCGCCAACGCGTTTATGTCCGGCCTCAACCCCAGTCGAATGCGCGAAAAGATCAAAATTGGCAAGGTGTTCGCGCCTGGGCCAGTAACAAAACTAGCGATAACAAGATCGTCTAAGGACAGTGTAAATGCCAACAACCAACCCGAAATAAGGGCCGGTGTCAGCTGTGGGATCGTGATCGCTGTAAGAACCTTGAACGGTTTGGCCCCCAAGTCGGCCGCCGCTTCTTCCAGTGTTTGCCCCACACCAGTCAAACGCGCCTGAATGGTCACAGCCACGTAGGCCATAGAAAAAGTGATGTGCGCAATTGTTATCGTTGCAAAGCCACGCTCGGCTGGCCAACCGATCAACTGGTTGAGAGATATGAAAAATACCAGCAGGGAGAGGCCTGTAATTACTTCGGGCATCACCAAAGGTGCGACCAGCATTCCGCCAAACAAAGTCCGCCCCTTGAACCGCCCGAACCTAACCATGGCGAGCCCAGCAAGGGTGCCGAGTATTGTTGCGAACGTGGCGTTCACAACAGCAATTTTCAAACTCAGGGAAACTGCGCTCCAGACTTCGGTAGATTGAAACAGTTCTTTGTACCAACGCAAAGACCAACCGCCCCAAACAGGGACGAGTTTTGAGTAATTGAATGAGTAGATCACCAATAGGATCATTGGGATGTAGAAAAACGCCAATCCCAATGTCAGCATAATCGTCAGAAAGCGCGAGCGTTTACCGTACATTTACTGCTCCTCTGACGCTTTACCCTGGAAGTGCTGGAAAACCATTATTGGCAGCACCAGAATTAACAGCAGGACAATCGCAACCGCTGCCGCGACCGGCCAGTCGCTGTTTCTAGAGAACTCGTTGTAGAGAACGCGGCCAATCATTTGGACGTTCCCGCCGCCCAACAAATCGGGGATGACGTATTCCCCGGTTGCGGGGATAAAAACCAGCAACGAACCCGCAACAATGCCGGGCATTGTCAGAGGCAATGTGATCTTGAAAAACGTATTGGTGGGCCGTGACCCAAGATCCGCGGCAGCCTCATTCAAGCTGTTGTCCAGTTTTTCCATATTCGCATAAAGCGGCAGGATCATGAAAGGCATGTACGTGTATACGATGCCGATGTAGACCGCGAATTCCGTATACAGCATCCGGATCGGCTCATCGATTATACCCAGTGCTATCAATATGTTGTTAACCGTACCCTGATCTGCGAGCAAACCCATCCACGAATAGACCCGAAGCAAAAATGATGTCCAGAACGGCAGGATAATTGCGAACAAGAGAAGGGGTTTAGCGACCGGGCCCGATCTAACAATCGAATAGGCAATGGGGTAGCCGAACAAGAGACAAAGAAACGTCGAAGTAACCGAAATCTTGAGCGAATTGACATACGTGTCGAAGTAGAGGCTATCTTCCCAAATATAGATGAAATTGTCGAACACCAGCCGGATTGTCATGATTCCGCTGTCGGTCCACTCAATCAAACTTGTGAAAGGCGGGCTTGCGATAGCAAGTTCCGCAAGACTAATTTTGGCGACGATAAAGAATGGTGCCAAAAAGAATACGAGCAGCCAGAAAAACGGAATAGCAGTAACAATCTGGCGCCAACTGTTCTGCACCCTCCGCATTATCAAACGAAGCATAGGCTGCTGTTCTGCCTGAAGTGGCTCGGACATATCTTCCGTAAAATCAGTCATGAATGGAGCAACATGGCGCTGGATGGATCCCAACTGATGCTCACCTTGTCTTCCCAAGTGATGCGCTGTGTGTCGTGTGTTGGGCGCGACTGATTAGGTCTTGTAACGTCGAAAATCTCTCCGTTGGGAAGACGAACTTTGTAAATCGACGTCTCTCCCAGATAGCCAACGTCATCAACAATGGCCTGAGTCTGGTTTGGCCCAGCCGCCACTTCATCCGATTTCGCAAGGTGGATTTTCTCAGGCCTCAACGCCAACCATATTTTACTTCCAACTTTTACCGAGTGACCGTGATCAATATAGACCTCGCAAAACTCAGTCTCGACCCGAACATGATCAGCGCCGTCTTCTGTGACCCTGCCCTCGAAAATGTTTGCCGAACCAATAAAGTCCGCGACGAAACGGGATTCGGGGAATTCATATATCTCGGTTGGCGTTCCTATCTGCTTGAACCGGCCTGCATCCATAACCGCCATTCTTGAAGAAAGCGTCATCGCTTCTTCCTGATCATGGGTCACAACGATGAATGTGACTCCGACTTTGTCTTGAATGTTGGCCAATTCGAATTGGGTTTGCTTGCGCAGTTTCTTGTCCAACGCCGCCAATGGTTCATCCAGAAGCAGAAGCTTGGGGCGTTTTACAAGGGCGCGTGCCAAAGCCACGCGTTGCCGCTGCCCCCCTGACAATTGCTTAGGCTTTCTAGTCTTAAAGTCTTCCAGCTCGACGAGTTTAAGGATGTCATGCACTCTGTCTGCTATATCAAACTTTGGGACATGGTCCTGTTCCAATCCAAATGCCACGTTCTTTTCCACCGTCATGTGTGGGAACAGTGCGTAGCTCTGAAACATCATGTTGGTTGGACGTTCGTAGGCAGGAACATTCGCCATATCGACGCCGTCGATTTTGATCGTGCCGGAGTTCAAATCCTCAAACCCTGCCAGCATCCTCAATAGGGTAGACTTCCCGCAGCCTGATCCCCCCAACAGGCAAAACAATTCGCCTTTGTAGATATCGAGGTCCACGTTATCCACGGCGGTCACTTCGCCGTATTTTTTGGTTACACCCTTAATTTGGACTAAAGGTTGCTTGTCACTTTGGTCGTGCCAAGGTGCTGCACTGACAGTTGAAGAAACAGTCAATTTGGGCCTCGCAATCTGTCAGCCTAATTCCAAGATGCAGTAGCGATCCGGTGCAGAACGCTACTGCAGTTGTCGATGTGAGCGGATTAATTGCCGGCCTTAAAGTCGGTCCAAGTACGCGTCTGCAGACGCTCAACTTTCGGAGGAAGAACCGCAGTGGTGTACATCTTGGCAACCTGATCCGAAGTCGGGAATGCAGCCGGGCTCGACGTTACAGCCTCATCAACCATAGGTTTGGCTGTCAGATTTGCTGTGGCATACCAAGTGAAATTGCTGTCGTTAGCCGCAACTTCTGGGCGCATCATGTAGTTCAGGAAAAGATGAGCGTCTTCTATGTTCGCGGCATCTGCTGGGATCATCCAACCGTCAATCCAAAGCTGTGCTGTGCGTTCACCTTCGGGCAAGAAAAAGTCAAGCACGACGCCGGTATCAGCCTCAGCGGCTCCGGACATCGCCAGCAGACCGTCCGGACCCCAAGTGGTTGATACGCAGAACTCTTTCTGAGGCATTCTTTGATACGCATAGTTATCGAACGTTTTGATGTATGGACGGATTTCAGCCAACATCTCGCCGACCTTTTCATAATCCTCAGCGTTCGTTGAATTCGGATCCAACCCCATATGAGCTAGTGCCATCGGGATGATATCACCCGGAGAGTCCAGGAATGAAACGCCGCACTTGGACAGCTCTTTCATGTGAACAGGATCGAAAACCATGTCCATTGATCCAATGGGGGCGTCGGGATATGTCTCCTTCACCAACTCTTCGTTGTAAGTCACGCCATGCGTTCCCCACATGTATGGAATGAAATGCTGATTGTTGGGATCCCACTCGCTAGCCAATTGCTCCATGATTGCCGGATCAATATGTTGGACGTTGTCCAGCTTTGACATATCCAACGGCGCAACAATCCCGGCCTTAATAAGTCGCGCAGTGTCGCTACCAGCGTGGCTAACTACGTCATAACCGCTATTGCCTGCCAAAAGCTTGGCATCGATTGCTTCGGCTGAATCGTACGGATCATAGATCACCTCGATGCCGTACTCTTTCTCGAAGTTTTCGATCGTGTCTTCGGCGATGTACTCCCCCCAATTCGTCACCTTTAACACACGTTCTTGCGCAAATACCGCGCCTGAAATCGCGGTCGCGGTTACCGCTATGGCGGAAATCCCGGCGGTTTTTCTAGTTAAGCTCATTATTACGCTTCCTCTCCCTGAGTGGTGGCTGCAGCTAGTTCAGTTGTTTTTCTGTTGAACTTATTTCTTGCGAGCGCCCTGCCCGGCAGGTTCGCCCAGCTCGTACCCCGACCCATCCCCTTGATCACTTTTTTTGTCTGACTGGTCATTCAGAACGGTAGTCTGATGAAATTGTGCGTGTCAAGCGGCACCTAGTCAAATTTTCCGAAACCACACCCGAGCAATGATTTTGCTCATAAAGCGAGCACAAAGCCACGGAATTTCCACAACCAAGCGGAGCAAACTTATTATTGAATCCGCCATATTGAATGGTCATTCAGTCAAATAGTGTTGACGATTACACAAATTTGAGAGACACCTACACTCAGTCGGAGGAAAGTTGATCCGAGAAACAGAACCGCCTTTAGAGCCGGTTCTGACAAATCGGCCGGACAACCAGACTGACCAAAACAGAGTTTAGCGGATAAATCTGATGCGTGATGACACCCGAAACATCGAAGTCCCATCCGAATGGGACAGACGAGGACTACCGGGCTGGTGCTACCATAGCCCCGCCCTACTGGAGTTAGAACAGAGCGAACTGTTCAAAACTCATTGGCAAATCGCTTGCCATATTTCGGATTTACCGGAGTCCGGTAGCTTTCTGTGTTTCGATATGTGCGGCGAACGCGCGCTCATCCTTAAGGACAACAATTCCCAGATTCGCGCCTTTCTCAACGCTTGTCGCCACCGCGGATCTCGCCTTGTCGCCACGGATAAAGGATCGTGTACAAACGCCCTAGTCTGCCCATTTCATGGCTGGGTTTACAATCTGGATGGAACACTGCGTGGCGCGGCTCGTCCAGAGTCCTTCCCTGATTTAGATAAGAACGAGTTTGGCTTAAAAGAACTTGAAATGGAGGTTTGGCAGGGTTTTGTTTTTGTCCGTTTCAAACCCGGCCCACAGCCATCCGTGGCTGAACTCTTGTCTCCGATCGAAAAGGAAATTTCAGCGTACCGAATGGCTGAACACATTCCCACAGACGGAATTTGGACAGAGGAAACACCGGTAAACTGGAAATCGATCAGAGACGTGGACAACGAAGGGTACCACGTTGCGCTCGCACATCCAGCTCTTCAGGATTTGTACGGCTCGACCTATGCGGACGAACCTTATGTTGATGGTGTCTCTCGTTCCGACGGACGTTTCACCCCAACGAAGGGGCGCAGATGGGCTGTGCGGAATTACAAGAAGTTCACAAAACCGCAACCACACCTGCCCGAGCATTTGCACAAGACTTGGCTGTACTATGGTATCTTCCCAAATGCTGTGCTTGCCTTAACGCCAGAAACCACACTGTTTTATCAAGAGTTTCCGGTCACAACTGGGACGTCTGTCCTTCGAAGCGCAACGTACCGGAACCCGAATGAAGATCGTCAACAAAGGGCCGCGCGATATCTAGCTGCTCGGATTGATCGAGAAACAGTAGAAGAAGATATCCAGCTTACGATCTGGTCTAACGAATCCATGGCATCGGAATCTTTCGAGGGCTTCTACCTATCGGACCTTGAATACGGCGTCCGCACTCATCATGACCATTTGCGGGCGGTCCTTCCCATTTACAATTCAGATACCGAACCGGATGAAGGGGAATTTGTTTCGCTGAATGCCGCCGCTTCGGTGAAGTCCGGGTCTTGACGACAGGCTTGCTCTCAATGTCGGAAGAGGAAAGGCAACGGCAACTCCTTTTGACGAAAGTCGGAACACCTGGGTCCGGCGCGGCAAGGTATGCCGCAGCGATGTACTTCTTTCAGAAGGGTCTGATGTCCGTGGAGATGCTGGAAATCTACCGGATGTGTAGCAAGTTCGACACCGAAGACCCCATCGATCTGGCCTTGTACGAAGGCATTGCGGTTCCAGAGTTAGCACGCGCTTCAAATGGACCCAATGAAGCATGACGGCGCCTTTGGTGCAGACTAAGCCTTTGGGCTTTCAAAAAGTCGCGTGGCTTTTCGACGTCGAATTGATCACTAGGTTTCGTCAACAATTAGAAAATCGACAGTATTACCGGAGAATGCAAAGTGACAATTAATGACTTCGACGCAGTGGTCGTGGGTGCCGGGGCCGCAGGAATTGCCGCGACACGCGCACTTATGTCATCTGGCCTCTCGGTTGTCTGCGTTGAAGCGTCGAACCGAGTCGGAGGACGCACCCACACAGATACAGAAATCTTTGGCGTCCCGTTCGACATAGGTGCCCATTGGATGCACACCGAACACGTTAACGCGTTGAAAACTCCAGGTTTAGCGCTTGGCCTGGATCTCTATGCGGCCCCAGACAATACAATGACCTACGGCTTGAAAGATGACGCGGTTCTTTGGAGCGAAGTAGACAAAATCTATGAAACTATTTCCAAGGCAGCGCAGATTGATGCTGAAACAGAAGTTAGATCAGGAAACCCAACAGATCGGTCGCTTGCGGATATTTGGAACAACGACGGACCTTGGTCCCTTACGGCAGCAATGACGTACGCATTGTCGCTGGCAAGAGATTTACCGGATACATCCTTACGAGACATAGTTGCCTGGGAAGGTGGCAGCGACTGGTTTTGTCGCGAAGGTTTCGGTCACCTAATTGCCTGCACAGCAGAAGGGTTACCTATCAAATTATCTACTCCGGTGACCGACATAGAAGCATTGTCAGATGGGGTACGTGTTACAACCAACGACGGAAAAATATCGGCGGGTGCAGTGATCGTGACCGCCTCTGTCGGCGTCTTGGCAGAAGACGTCATCCGCTTTGATCCCCCGCTCGAAGCCGAGCGTCGCTCAGCGCTCGATCTCATTACCATGGGAGATTACAATCACGCCGGTCTCCTGTTCCGACCCGGCGCATTGCCGGTGTGCCCTGACACTTGGCTTACATACCGCCTTGAAGCGGACGATTCTGGTGTAGCCCGTGGTGGCGGGTTTCTTTGCAATGTTTCGAACACGGGTCTTACCAGCTTTGAAAGCTCGGGCAGTTTTTCACGTGATTTGCAAGATGCGGGGCCTGAAGTGGCAATCGATCACGCGCTCGAAACCCTTGTTGGTTTCTTCGGCTCAGCAATTAGAAAAGACTTTATCAAGGGACACGCGACCGCCTGGCGACATGAGCCCTATGTACGTGGATCTTATGCCGGCGCGAAGCCAGGCGGATACAACCAACGTGCCGTGTTACGCCGATCTCATGCCGAACGCGTGTTATTTGCTGGCGAGGCAACGCATCCGAACCAACAGTGTTCTGTAAGCGGAGCCCACTTAGAGGGGCTCAGAGCAGCTGAAGAAGTCATTGCACAGCTGAGCTAGGTGACTTGGTCATCTGCCGCAATGCGCGGATCGCTCACTAACCATCGGCACGCCTGCTATGGTCACACTTATTCCGTGCTGGACCAGACTTTGGGATTGATCATGTGGATCGGAGCACCCTCGGCATAGGCATTCACTTGATCAAAAATATCGGCAAATTGCAGGTCAAATTCATCTTCGGTGACAAAACCGATATGTGGGGTTGCGATGAGATTGGGGTGCGACAGTAGCGGATCCTTCGGATCGGTAAGCGGCTCTTTATCAAAGACATCAATAGCGGCCTTGCCGGGGCGACCAGCGTTTAGCGCCTCAAGCAATGCGCCCTTGGCGATAAGCCCCGCACGAGATGTATTTACAAACATCGCCCCGGGTTGCATCTGCGCAAAATCACTTGCGCTTATGATTTCTCGGGTGTCTGGTTTCAGGCGCACATGGATCGAGACAACATCGCTGTCAGCAAAGAAGGCTTCACGATTGGCTGCGACTTGAACGCCATCTGACTGCGCGCGCGCGCGACCTTCATCCGAAGACCACCAGACAACCTTCATCCCGAAAGCTTCGGCATAGCCCGCGACGGCCTGGGCGATACGACCATATCCGTAAAGGCCGAGTTGCCGCCCCCTCAGAGTCTTGCCGACGCCGGCCTGCCACTGCCCCGCTTTGACCGAGGCCATCTGTGCAGGCAAATCGCGCATTCCGGCCATGATCAATGCCCAAGTGAGTTCCGCGGCGGCATATGAAGGCGTTCCGCCATGCATGTTCGAACACAGCAACACGCCTTGGTCCGTGCAAGCCTGCACATCGACATGCGGATACACGCTGCGTTGGCTGATAAGCTTCAGATTAGGGAGTTTTTCAATCAAAGCACGGGTGATTTTGGTGCGCTCGCGAAACAGCACCAACACCTCCGCCTCTTGCAGCCGTTTGGCCAGTTCGTCGGTATCCTCGACATGATCTGTCCAGACCTTCACTTCATGGTTTGCAAGCTTTTCAAAACAGGTCAGGCCCTGCAGTGTGTCAAACCAATCATCTAAAATATGAACCTTCATCGGCTCTCAATACCCTGCCCAGTGTTCAGTTTTCGCGGTGTAGGCACGAAATGCTGCTCGTCTAGCGCCGCAAGCGCGTTGCGGACGCGTTCGCTTTGATCCAGCAAATGATTGAATTGCTCATCGCATCCGGCGATCGGTGTCGGGTATTCCGACATGTCCCGCCGCAAGGCTGCCTGCGCCAGCCTTAGCTCCTGACGTGCAATATCAAGGCATTCAGAAAAGTCGTCCATAGTGGCATTCCTTTAATGTATACCATAGCATACCAATCTATAATTGCCTTTTCAACTCCCTTCCCACACGGACCCCGGCACGTAGACATGCCCATCCGCCAGCTTGCGCGCAGTCCGTACAAGACCCGCAGAATTCACGTTGAAGCCTTCGTCTTTTGAAAAGTCGACCAGAACGTCGATTGTGCCTGAGGCATGTTCCAACACGACTTCGGCCGGACTTGTTTTGGGACGCTCCAACAGCCCGTCAGCGACGGTTCCGGGTGTTAAAGCGCAAGACGCCATACATTGCGCACCAGTGACAGCCATTGTCGGGTGTGTCTTCCACGGCATGAAATACCGCACCGCAAGAGTTCCACCTTCTTTGGCGGGCGCCACAAGGCCGAATTTGGGCGTTACAGATTTCGATACGTCGCCCATACCCATCAACTTCCCGGCTTCGATCCGCACTGCCTCCATTCGGTCAAAGAAGGCCCGGTTTGCATCCAGTTCTTCGGCGCTTTCGTACCCCGTAAGACCAAAATCTGTGGCCCGTGCTATGGCCATCGGCATGGCGACATCCATACACGTCAGCTCGATCCCCTGCACTGTGTCACGCAGGTTACCTGTAGGCACAAACGCGCCAGTTGCTGAACCCACAACGCCCATGAAACTCAGCCGCACCGGCGCAGCTTTGCCAGGGACTCCGGCAATCTCTGCATCGCCTTCGTAGGTAAGTTCACCCCCCGGGGTCTGCACGTTTGCCACGACACGGGCACCTGTGTTGACGGCACGAATGCGAACTTCGGTCTCATCGCCCTGCGACTGGATCAACCCCATTTCGATCGCAGCCGGAGCGACACCGGACAGGATGTTTCCACAGGTGGGTTTGAAATCGACCAGCTTTTCCTCGACCGATACTTGAGCGAAAAAGTAGTCGATATCGGCCCATTCATCCTCGCTGACAGAAAGCATCGCGACCTTGGTCGTTACCGCGTTGCCGCCACCAATCCCGTCGATGTTGAGCGGTTGCCCTGCCCCGACAGCAGCGATCAGCACGTCAGCCAAAGTGTCGAGATCCTCGGGCAAATCAGAGCGGCGAAAATACGGTCCCCGCGAAGTGCCTCCGCGCATGAAAATATACGGGATTGCTGTCTGGGTCATTGCGTACCCTCCTGTACAAACCGTGTAAGGTTTTTGATGATTTTAGCCCTGCCCGGCCTGCCTTTCAGACCGGGCATCAGAAGACTGTTTATTTTAGCGGCCATGGCAAGCTTACCATGTCCTGCAGAAGACCCGGGGGGAAATCCCGGTTCAGCGCGCCTGCCATGAAGCACATGAAACCAATACCGCAGGCTGTAAGGATCAGAGTCATTTGCCAGCTTGAACCGGCCCGAATGCGGAAGAAGGTAATCAGGAAGCCAATCAAGGCGAGTATGAAACCCACAACCCAAGTGGCCGCTATAAGACCGGCGAACCAAGCCAACGTTGACCAAAGCCCATGAGGTGCGCTGGCGTCCTCTCCGGCAATTTCTTTGTCGGCAAAGATTGGATCACCTTCCGGTCGCCGCATCATCTGGATCAACAAGATCACGCAGCAGAACAGTGAAACGCTGCCGATGACCAGCGGGATGATCTTATCGGTCATGTTATAATCGGGGATCATGTTGGCGTTGACCAAAGCGACAATCAGATAAGCCATGATCACCAACAGGAACACCAACGGCGCGCGCTTGCTTCCGGACTGGACGTCTCCTTCAGCCATGATCATCTTGGCCTGCCGAACACCCAGAATTACCGAAACCACGGTGACCACGATCAGTATGATCACAATCGGGCTGAAAACATATTCCATGCCTTCGCCAAAGCTCTTGCGGAAGCGGAACGAAGCAATCTGGAACGCCTGATTGGTGAACTTCTCAACCGGGTTGGACAGCACGAAACCGATAAGGAAAGCGGGGCGCGACCAGTCAAAGCGGCGCAGGAAAATGCCAATCAGACCAATCACAAACAATGCCAAAAGGTCTTCAAAGTTCTGACCGGATTGGAAGGCCGCAAAGCTGATCAGCATGAACAGGAACGGCGCAAGGTAGGTGAAGCGTATAGTGGTTAGCTTGGCGATACCGCCCGAGGCCGCGATACAAAGAATAGTCCCGACGACGTTGGCAAGCGCCAGCAGCCAAACGATGGAATAAGTGATGTCGAGATTGTCCTTGAGCATGCTGGGGCCAACTTCGATGTTACCCGATCCCAACAATGCCACAGCGCCGATGAAGATCGCCATCGAGCCGGACCCAGGAATGCCAAACAGGAGGGTCGGCACCAGACCTCCACCCTCCTTGGCGTTGTTCGAGCTTTCCGGACCAATGACCCCGCGCACTTCGCCTTTGCCGAAGTTACTCTTGTCCTTGGTGGTTTGGACTGAATGGCCATAGGCGATCCAATCGACGACCGAACCACCTAGGCCGGGGATAACGCCGACGACCACCCCAATGATCGAGCACCGAACCGACAGCCAAATGTTCGCAGCCCAATCTTTAACACCGTCCAGCCAACCGGCGCCCAGTGAGGCCCCTTTGGCAATAGAACGGTCCTGCCGCAGCAGAGAAACGATTTCAGGGACCGCGAAAATACCGAGACCTACAATGACGAGTTTTAGACCATCGGTCAGATACGGAATGTCATAGGTCGCCATACGCAGCGAACCGCCTGCATCCGCCTCGCCAATCGTACCTACCATCAAGCCCAACCCAGCGGCCGCAACACCTTTCAAGGGGATGCGACCCGCAAGAATGGCGACCATGGACAGGCCCAAAATGGTGATCATCAACATCTCGGGCAAACCAAACGCCAGAACGATTGGGCGCGCGACGAGAATGAAAGCTGTCAGAAAGGTCGCCCCGACAAGCCCACCAAAAAGCGAAGAAGCAAATGCGGCTGACAAAGCTCGGGCCGCTTCGCCCTTCTTCGCCATCGGGAAGCCGTCCAACACGGTTGCTTGCGAGGCGGAACTACCCGGTATCCCCATAAGTACAGAGGCAAAGGTGTCCGACGTAGGAACGACAGCGACCATTCCGATCATCAGCGCAAGTCCAAGGATCGGATCCATGCCAAACATGAAAGGCAGCAACAAGGATAAACCTGCGATCCCCCCAAGGCCCGGGAATACGCCTACGGCCAGTCCCATGACGACACCGAGCACGAGATAGCCCAACACTATAGGTTGTAGGATCAGGCCCCACGCATCACCGAGCGCAGGAAGAGCGTTCGCGAAAACCTCCATAGCGGCCGCCTTTCATTTTCAAAGAATTTGGATAAACGCGCGCCCTGCAATCAGGGCACGCGTCGTAAGTGGCCGACCTAGTTGAGCTCGACGCCGTAGGCTTCTTTAAGCCAATTCAAGACATATTGCTTGGCGTTGTCGTCAACGCTGGTTGCCGTTTGCAGGGCCGATTTAGAACCGTCGCCGACAAACACTGGGTATTCGCCCACGCTCTGGGACGAAATATCAGCAAAGTCGGCTCTTTCGGTCACAGCCTGAAACGCAGCAGTATAGGTATCGACCACGTCCTGAGGGGTATCGCCTGGCAGGAAAGCAAGTTTCTGCACTGGGAAACCAGCGACAAAGAACGCTTTCCATGCATCCCACGCTTCGCCACTGGTCTCACAGCCATCGGTGGCTTCGCAAACCTCTTTGAACGTCGGAATATCTGGGAATGTGGGGTCGCGGACGATGTTGCCATCTGCATCCAAAGCACCCCAGGTCATCATAGGAACAGCCTGACCCGCCTCAACCAGCGGGGCTGAACCACCCAGGTAGCCCGACGAGGTTTGGTAGTCGATATTGGCTTCACCGCGCTCGAACATCAAACGGCCGTCACCACGCCCTTTGATACCGAAGACAGGCTCAACATTCATACCAAGCATTTGCCACGCCAGCAGCGGAACGAGGTCAAGGCGCGTAGCACCCTGCGAACCATAGATAAAGTTGGTATCTTTCAGTGCATTTGCCGAGCCATCAAAATTGGCGCCATCCTCAGCGTTTAGGTAGGCAACGCCACCGGTTCCCGAAGCCATGACCGGAATCCAGTCATTGTATTCATAACGCACGCGCGGGTCGCTCAGCAGATACGGGAACTGAGTCGAGCCCGACGTACCAAACAGCAGTGTTCCATCATCATGGTTTTGCTCTTGGAACCAGTTGGCACCTTTGGTCGAACCTGCGCCGGGCATGAATTTCACGACCACTGTGGGCTGACCCGGCAGTGCCTCGGACAGAAGCGGAGCAAAGAAGTTGGCCCATTTGGCCGAGCCACCCGTTTCCGAGAACGGGATCACCCACTCGACTGTTTTGCCTGAGAAGTCGACCTCAGCTGCGGCTGGGGCGGCGATGCCAGCGGCGGCGATCAGTCCCACGACAGCGCGACGGGTAAAGTTGGAAATGGTCATTGGATCCTCCCTGTTGACCAGACAACCACGCCAGCGCTTCTCGCGCTACCGTGTTTGCAAATAGAACTGCGGGGTTGATTCCCCCTCCCATCTGGCAATCATGGAGGGCCAACCTTGCGCGAAACTTGCAGGAGACCCGATGCGGATCGTCATCGTCGAAGACAATGAAACTCTTGCTAACGCAATTGCCTATCGCCTGCGTGACGGTGGTCATGCGGCTGATGTACTGACTGACGGTGACGCCGCACACGTTTACCTTGAGCAGGAAGGCGCGGATCTGATCGTTTTGGATATCAATCTTCCAGGACGATCCGGATTGGATATCCTGAAATCACTGCGCAATCGTGGCGACAGTGCACCCGTGATTCTGCTGACAGCGCGCACTGAAACAAGCGACCGGGTATCTGGTTTGGATATGGGAGCAGATGATTACCTGGTCAAACCGTTCGAAATGGATGAATTGGAAGCACGCATCCGAGCACTTTCGCGTCGCAAACAGCTTGACTACGGAGCGCGGGAAAGCATCGGCAGCCTAGAGTTCGACCGCACCGCTCGCCAGGTTAGTGTTCAGGGTGAAGTTATGGATATTCCGCGGCGCGAAATAGCGGTGCTGGAGTGCCTGCTGGAGCGTCGGGGCAGGATCGTGCCCAAAAGCCAGTTAACAGATTATGTCTACGGAGTTGGTGCCGATGTCGACGACTCCGCCGTCGAGCCTCACGTGTCGCGGCTACGAAAGCGCCTTCAGAATCTTGGCGTTAGAATCAAGACAGCACGCGGTCTGGGTTACCTGCTTGAGGTACAGAAGTGATCAAGCACAGCTCGCTCAGGCTAAGACTCTGGATTCTAATTTTGACACCTTTGGTAGTGATTGCAGTCCTACTTGGGTATTGGCGCTTTATAGTTGCCCAGAAGACGGCTCAGGAATTGTTTGACGACAGTCTGTTATCTGCAGGCTTGGCAATTTCACGGGACGTTGCGATTTCAGAGGGTGATGCGCTGTCGCCTACCACACGCGGCCTGATCCGCGATGCTTCGGGCGGAGAGATTTTCTATCATGTGACGGGTCCTGGGGGCATCTACGTGACAGGCTATGCCTACCCTCCAGCGTCAACAACCTTGTCCGATCAGGACGCTTACAAGCCACAATTTTTCGAGGCGATCTATAGAGACGAACCGGTACGCGTTCTGAAAATGACAGAGCGGGTCACCCTGGAAAATCTTGTTGGTGATGCGACGGTCACAGTTTGGCAGCGAATTGCGGATCGCAATGCGTTTGCCAACGAATTATCGTTTCGCGCAGCGGTTCTCATGGGCATCCTGCTGGCTACCCTAGCCTTTGTGGTATGGTTTGGCGTTGCGCGCGGGCTGAGGCCTTTGCTGGATTTGCAGGACGCTATCGATCTGCGTTCACCGGATGACCTCAGTGAGATCAAGCGCCCTGTACCCGTTGAAGTGCAAGGTGTTGTCAAAACGTTGAATCGGCTCTTTGGGCAGGTAGAAAACAGTTTTAACGCTCACCAAGTGTTTATTTCCGAAGCTGCACATCAGCTACGAAATCCAGCGGCCGCGGTCCAATCTATGGCCGAAGCGCTTCGGGATGCGAAAACAGAGGCAGACAGAGAAAAACGTATCATCGAGCTTGTGGCGGCTGCAAAAAATTCGGCAACGGTGGCTGAACAATTGTTGTCTTTAGAAAGGCTCAGGCAACCGACGCATCAAGATCAAATGGATGAGATTGATTTTCGGTCTGTCGTAGAAGAGGCCTGCGCAGAGATGGGGGTTCACATCCTCGCGAAAGGTATCGAGTTTGATGTCACGATGCCCGACACAGCGATTACCGTGTCTGGTGATCGTGTGTTTCTTACTGAGGCTCTCAAGAACTTGCTGGACAACGCGGTAAAGCACGGTGGCGCTAAATTGAGCAATATCTCAGTTGTGCTCCAATGTGGCGAACGCTCCGCGAAATTAACAGTGGCCGATGATGGCGCGGGTCTTTCGCCCGACCAAAGCGAGGCGGCGTTCAGTCGGTTTTCGCAACTGGAATATTCCGAAGGCAGCGGTTTGGGGTTGTCAATTGTCCGTGCCGTGGCGCAACGCCACGGAGGAAAGGTCTCAATCAACCATGTCGAAAAGGGCGCAAGCATTACGCTTGAGCTTCCGCTGGATCGCTAATTGACGTCAGGCATTTTGGAACCAGCTTTGGTCAAGCCAGCAGAGCTTTCTTTTAGTGTTTTTGCGTTCAGGCTGCTCGGCCCCACCTTGGCCGAGCATTTAATTTAAAAGGCCAAAGTCTGTTTCCATGACCAAATCTGCAGTCGAGAAAACGGTACCGATTGCAGCGACGATTCATACCAGAGTCTGGGGTTCGTAAAGCCTAAAGAAAGCTATGAATTTCATTCCGCCGCGAGTGTGAAAACTGGGTTGCGGGACTTTGAACCCGTTTGATTGAACACGCCCCGTTTTGAAATTTTCCCGCGATATACCAAAGCGAAAACAGGGGGCGTGAAGTAGAAAGACACAACTGTCGACAGCAAAACACCTCCTGCAATGGCAACCGCGAAGGGTGGCCAAAAAACACCTCCACCTAAAATCAAGGGCAGGAAACCACCAAAGGTCGTAACCGTTGTCGATATAATATGGCGGCTTGAACCAGTCACTACACGTGCCATGGCCGCTCGGTCGCCGCGACTGGCCTGAGGATCTTGTTGCAGTCCGGTGAGAATAATGATCGCGGCATTGATGGAAACACCAATCGAGCCGATTACACCAATGATCGCTTGAATACCAAATGGGAACTGCATGATTGCTAATGACAGCATTGAAAGGCCCGCTGACAGCACACAGACTACGAGAGTGACAAATGTCAGCCGGAATGAGTTAAAGGTCAGCACAATAGTCGCAAAGGATAGCGTGACGATTAGCCCAACAGACGCCATGAGGTTGCCGACTGTGCTAGAACGCGCGTCGCTATCACCGCCCAAGGACATCGTATAGCCTTGTGGTAGCGTAAATCCGGAAGCATCAAGGGCCTGTAACACATCCTGCAAAGCCTCTTCGGGCAATACACCCGGCACGATGAATGCCTGAATAGTGTTTTCGCGAACCCCGTCGGTTCTGGTGATGACGCTTTCCGCGGGCTCAATGACTGGTCGAGCCAGTTCTGACAACGGCACGGCTGGAAAAACTCCGGTGGCAGAAACTGCGGCCGCATTTGGCAGCAGGATGGGCATACTGACAATCGCGCTCAGGTCCGAGCGAACTTCGTCGCCCAAGCGCACACGAACGGGCAACTGTTCTGTTCCTTCTATCAGCGACCCGCCGGTGATGCCCACCAGTGCCGTATCCAACTGACCAGCGATATCTGCCACGTCTAGTCCCAACAATCGGGCTTTAACCTCGTCAATCTCAAACCGGACTTGCGGGTTCCCACCGTTAACGCTGGCCCGAGCCTGCGTAACCAAATCAAGGTTGGCCATAATCGAACGCACCTCATCCCCTATAGTGCGAAGGACCGAGATATCCTGACCCTGAATTTTGACCTCGACCGGTGCCGCAACAGGCGGTCCTTGCACCAAATTGCGAACGATAATTTGCGCATCAGGAAAATCGCTATCCAAGCGTTTTTGCAACGTGCTCACGAGACGGTCAGCGTCTTCCGCAGTATCGGTTGTGATCATGGCTTGCGCATAACCGGGTTCACGAGAACGGTTACCGACAATATTGTAATAAAATGCTGGTCCGGACTCGCCGACTGTCCAATAGATGCTTTTCACACCTTCGTCGGCCAGCAGCATCTCGTCAATTTGCCGTGCGGTCGCTTCTGTGGTTGCGATAGATGCACCACCTGGCATGTCGACCTCGATATAGAACTGGTTGCGATCAACCCCGGGGAAGAATTGCGCGGTCAGCGTCGGAAAGGCTGCAAAGCCTAGCGCGGGCAGAACCAATGCCAGCGCGATGGACCGCACCGGATTGGCGACCGACAGACGAATGGACGCTTCAAAAAGGCGCGCAAGCGGCGGAATGCTAATGCCTCGGCTTAGCATTCCGGCGTCTGGTCGGTCGGACAGAACCCAGCCCGCAATCGCTGGCGTTACAGTCAACGCAACAACCAGTGACCATACCAACATAAGCACCACGGCTATGGCGATAGCGCCTACAAAATCCCCGGCAGGTCCAGGCAGCAGGATCATCGGCGTGAATGCCAAAGCAGTTGTAACGGTCGATGCCAACAAAGGGGCCGCCAACCGGCGTACAGCATCCTGCACAGCAGCAAGACGCTCCATTCCATCCTGAAGTCGGCGTCGGATTTCGTCGGTCATCACAATGGCCGCGTCAACCAACAACCCCAAAGCCACAATCAGACCGGTGACGGACATCTGGTGGATTGGCAAACCTATCATGTTCATAGTGGCCAGTGTTGCCAAAGAGACAACCGGCAACACCAGGGCCACAATTGCCGCTGCCCGAACCCCAAGCGTGATGAACAAAACAGCCACCACCAAAGCCACGCCGATAGCCATGTTGGTCCCAACTTCGGTCAAGCGATCCGTCGTGTACTGGCTCTGATCAAAAAGCAGTATTTCCTGAATCCCCAAAGGCACCGAGGCAGCACCTACCTCTAGTTCGTCCTTCAAGAAACCTGTCCATCGGTCGATTTGAACGCCATCCTGTGCGAGAACGCCCACTAGCACAGCAGGCTTGCCGTTGGCGAAAGCAATTGAGGACTTCGGATCTCGTGCGCCACGATCCACGCTGGCAATGTCGCCCAATTGCACGACAGCACCTTCAGCACTTTCACGGAGGACAATGCTTCGGATGCGATCCAGTGTCTCGATTTCACCGCTTATATTGATGGTCAGATCCACATCTGATTGAAGTCGGCCAGACTGAACCTTACCGTCTGCTTCAGCTATCCGTTGGGATATCTCAGCAGCGCTAAGCCCCAACGCCGCCGCCTTGTCCATATCGACGCTGACAAGGACTTCTTCGTCGGGCTGACCAAAGTAATCTACGGAACGTGTCGCTGGAATAGCGCGCAGCCTGTCACCCAAAGCTTCGGCATGACGCGATAGTAAAGCGACTGAGAAATCCGGCGTATCTGCAGCAATTGCGATGACGGCGGAATAAGCAGAAATGCCTTCTGCATCGAATTCCGAAGGCAAAACACCTGCAGGAAAGTTCTGACTTGCATCATCAACAGCGTCCCTCGCCTCCGCCCAAACCTGTTCTATGGTGGCTTCATCCAGTGTCTCAAGTAACTCAACCGAGACGACCGAAACGCCCGAACGAGAAACTGAGCTGATTTCGTCCACTTCGGCGATTTTCCGAAGCTCCTCCTCGAGTTCAGAGGTGACCAATGCTTCGACCCGCTCAGGGTCAGCACCGGGGAATTGCGTCGTCACCGTCGCAAAGAGGTTTGTGATTGTGGGGTCTTCCTGCCGACCCAGAGACAAAAATGACGATAGCCCCGCAGATACAAGAACCAAGATGATCAGCGCGACAAGTCTAGGGTGTCGAAAGGTTAGAGTTTCCATCACGTCGCTCCGTCACTCGCCTTGGTCAAATGCTACGCGTTGACCAACGGTTACACGCTGAGGACCTTGATCGATCAAAACGGTTCCCTCTGGAAATGCTCCGCGCACAAAAACGCGATCGTTTTCGGCGTGCAGCACTTCAACCGAGGCCAACCGCACGGTTTTCTGAACGTCTGCTACCAACAACGTCCATTGTCCCCTCGCCCCCTCTTTCAGCGAGGTTGTCGGCACCCAGGTCCCCGCACTTTCCACAGGATCAAGAACGTGCACACGAGCTGTCTGTCCGAACGCCACATCCGGACCATTTTTCAGGTCGAACAAGGCTGTCCGCGTACGGGTGACGGGATCGATATCGGGACGCAGTGTGGCCAAAGTCGCTCGATAGCTTTTCTTTGCAATCTCAATTTCAACATCCGACAGCAGTGCCAGATCCACGTCCAATGGGATGCCAATACGAACCTGAGGCGAAACAACTTCGACCACGCCCAATACCAGTTCGCCAGGTTGCAGCGACTCTCCTCCATCCACCTGTCGGGCGGTAATTTGGCCTGCGAATGGTGCTTCGATGCTGGATTTTTCTATTCTGACCGTCACGTCACGCAATGCCGCATCCAGTTCCCCTATCCTGGACAGCAGCTCATCCTGCTGGGCCACAGCCTCATCTAGGCGCGCTTGACTTGTAAAACCCTGCTCGATGAGTTTCGCATTTCGAGCGACCGTTTTCTGAGCAAAAGCAAGCTGAGCCTCGATAGCATCGCGTGATGCAGTCAGACGATCACGCTCGACTTCTAGCAACGCGATATCCAACGTCGCGAGAAGCTGCCCCTTCGCTACTTCATCGCCTTCATCCACCAATATTTTGTCCAAAGTACCATTGAGTTCGAACGATATATTCACTGCTCGCTGAGGCTCGACCTGACCGATGAAGACACGATCAACAGTATAAGCGCTCTCAGACACAATCGGTGTCACTGAAACCGGAGTTACTGCGGCTGCATCCGGCGCAGGCACTGCGTTTGCCCTGCGCATAAGCTCGGAGGCTCCGAAGTAAACTGCGGCAGCTGCTGCAGCCACAACGCTTACAGTCAATCCAAGCCGCGCTGTACCACGCACCATGCGCATCAACAGGCTGACCCGGGTGGTTTCAGAGGGGGGCGTCGAAGGATTTTGCATTCGGGGACCTCGCCAAGTTAGTATCTCTAACATATGTTAGAAGCTCTCACTTTGACAAGGGATACGCGATCTGCCACATGTTGGATCATGACGAGCACTGAAAAAATTCATACGCCGGGCAACCAGACAGACCCAAGAAAGGTAGGGAAGAAGCCCTACCATCATGGCGATCTTCGCGCTGCTTTGATAGAAGCAACTCGGCAGTTGGTAGAAGAAAAAGGACCGGACAGTTTTTCGGTTTCCGAGGCATGCAGATTGGCTGGCGTATCTACCGCAGCGCCCTATAAACACTTCAAGGATAAGACAGAAATGCTTGTCGCTGCAGTTCTTGAGGGGATGGGCCGGCATCGAAATAAAATGCTTGCTGCGTTGGAAAGTATTCCCGAAGGATCACCAGAACGCATTACCGCCATTGGAATGGAATACGTTGCATTCGCCTTGAACGAACCAGGGATTTTTCGGCTTAAGTTTGGCGGGTTCACTGACCGAATTGCCGATCCTCGTCTTGAGGATAGCGGTCAGCAGACCTTTGGGATTCTTTTGACTGAAGTGGCAAAATGTCTAGGCGAGCCGGGAATCACAGAAGAAGTTCGCCGCCGAGGGTTCCTGCTATGGAGCTTTGTGCACGGCTTGTCGTTCATTCTACAAGACAAGGGCCTCGCAGAAAAAGGCGAGACGTTCGATTTGCATGATCTCCTCGAAGATGTTGCGAAAAGAATGCTGAACTGATGGCGTCGTGAGGCAAATTCGCCCCCGACCTCATTAAGATCAGTGGCGCAGTCTATAGGCTAGTCTCGCTTATACAGGCACTGGGTGCACGTATCGGGGCGGAACATTAACATCAGGGGCGATTAGTTAACCTGTTCGCCTGAATGCATTGCTCCTGACAGGGCGCAAAAACCTAAAACCGAAACCCAATTCGTGCGGAAAGCATTCCCAAGTCAACGCTTGTATCTTCTCCCGCTTCATCAAATTTGCCACTTAAATCACGGTATGAATACTCACCACCCACGAACCAACGTTCCGAGAAGTTGTATTCCAAACCGACACCAACATTGAACCCGTCCAATGTGGTTTGGCTCTCTCTATTTTCAAATTTTCGGCTAGGATGAACCCGAAATCTAGACCACGACCAACCTACCGCTCCATAGTATAGAAAGTTGCCCCTCGTGATACCAAACCGGCCACGAATATCGGCAAGGTCCAAAACTTCTCTGTTCTCCCTTCCCGAAGAGCTTCGTTCAGACAAATCAATTAGGTTCGAATACCGGAGTTCTGCGCCATAAAAGTACTGCCCCCGCGGCACGTTGTAACCAATTACCGCGTTGAAACCTCGTCCAGACCCCGCATCGAAGCTTCTGGTTTCAGTACCTCCGGACAGAATTGGAGCATCAGATGTTCCGTCTGCATTCGCCCCCGCGAGTTCCAACGCAACGTATGTTCCCTGCACAATAGAAACTTGCTCGCCACGCTCTTGAGCGATGGCTGCAACGGACCATAGTTGGAGACTCAGGATGCTTAGTGCGAGTGCGGTCTTCTTCATTTTCGATCTTCCAAAGGTTAATTGAAACATTCCAACAATCTTGCCGCCTAAATTTAGACCTGTTCTTGATAATCCTCGGTCGTAAAGCACCTTTCCTGCAAGCAATTTAACTAAATAACGCGCATTCCGCCAAAAAGTGAGACTTTTGCAACTTAGGACAAGAACGGCACTGCTGAAAATTTGAGGCAATAACCTCGATCAGCAATCGTGAAGTCGAAACGCGCCTAGCGCAAAAGTTACTCGGCTATTTTCAAAAAGTCCGAGGGCGCGCCCTTCGGCCAGAAAATTAAGTAATTCAAAAATAAAGGCCTGACAGTATTGTCAGATAATAAAAGCAGATATCGATGAAGCAGAAATACCCTGGCGGGAATTAGATAAGCACGGAAAGCTCCTCCGAGAGAGTGTTCTGATAGTGTTAGTAGAGTTATGCAAATTCGGAGCTGAAATTCCCCCTATTTGGGGCCTAATTTAGATTAATTCAGAAAACACAGCGCCCTTTGGCTTCCAAGTGAAACCTGCTGACGTGATCAACACCACTGCAGCAGATACTTCCTGTGTCGAAGATATTGAGGCGTCCTATTTTTTAGGCCCCGAGCTATAAAAAATTTAACGACTTCAGCGCAGGCGATTAAAAGTTGGGGTTCGGCTTCTAATTTGCCCGTCTTCAAACGAATAACCAAATTTGGAAACATCTCGGCTATAAATCTTTCCAACTAATTCGCATCCAAAACTGTCGTAGTAAGATCGATAGTCATCCCTCTTAGATCGCTTTCTGTTCCGTACGACTTGCCGCTCCAGATCAATTTTATTAACTACGAACGTCAAATCGGCGGTGAATTGCTCGAAGCGCCCTATAAAATCTGCGCAAATTTCTCCGTCCTGATCACAAACATACTTCCACTGAGGGCGAAAGTACCTAATCCTGAGTATTTCTTTGTGGTTGTTGGAAAACGCCGACAGAAAGCTGTTGAAGTCCCTGTGACAAGAAACCTCCGTAATCTCAGGCCGCCGCTGCGACACATAGTGATAAGCAGAAACAAACCGATCCCAAGGATTTCTGACAAACGCAAAAGAAAAGTAATCGTCTGACTCGTCACCCAAGGCCTTTTTCATTTGAAAAATATTAGAAGCGCCTTCCCCACGCTGATCCATAACAGCTTTTCTACGCGTAAAAACTTTATCGTTCTTAAGTAACGTCGTTACTGTCGAACCACCCGTTTTAGGGATATGGGCAAAGATCACTTTATGCGTGGGATAAATCGGCATGAGTCACCAAAAGTCAGTAACGCGATCATAACTATATCATTGATATCATAATCAAATTCAGCTGAACAGTCAGGTCATGAAATTTCGCCCCCGAAAAGAACTATGAATTTTTGTCCGAGAGACATGGTCCAGGTCCATTTATTCGGCATTTTCACTGGCGAATCCCAAAGCGAATGACGAATGGATATGACCGCAGTGAAACTTAGGCCAATATCCTAAGTGAAGCTCAAGATCATTCTGATACCCTGAAGCACATTCACTTCATCTTTTGGTAGACGCCTTATGCCGCCGTCGAAAGCGCTCATCGAGTTGATCCGTTTTGGTCTTGCTTGGTTCTATCTGGACAGGGCTGCTATTTTTCAGTAACAGCGTTATGTTATCACATATTTTGCTGTCCGATGTTCATGTCTCACGCCTCAAAAACCCAGCCTAACCCCACTGAGGAATTGCGCGTCCCCGTGACTTTGCTCACTGGATTTCTGGGTGCGGGTAAAACGACGTTGCTCAATCAGGTGCTTTCGGACTCATCTTCAGGACCCATTGTCGTCATTGTGAATGAATTTGGTGAGGCAGGGCTGGATCATGACCTGATCGAAACGGTGGACGGCGATGTGATGCTGATGTCTTCGGGCTGCTTTTGTTGTTCCATCCGTGGTGATCTGTCGGACACTTTCGTCAAACTGCTCGCGCGGAAAGACGAAGGCATCCTCAATTTTGATCGCGTGGTGGTTGAAACCACTGGGCTGGCTGATCCGGGTCCGATTATTCAAACACTGCTGGTAGATCCATATCTTGGCCGAAATACCCGAATGGACGGTGTTGTCACGGTTGTGGATGCGGTAAATGGGCCTGCGACTTTGGATGCCCAATTCGAGGCCGTGTCTCAGGTTGCGATGGCGGACCTGATTGTATTGAGCAAAACGGACCTTGTTTCAAAAGCCTCTATGAGAGCTGTCACCGAAAGACTGCGCGCTCTGAACCCGACGGCCGAAATCATTCGCCCTTCAGATCGTGAGTTCGCACCGAAAAGGCTTTGGAACCTGACGAGCTTGCGGGACGACGCGCGGCAACAGGATGCCCTTTCGTGGACGACGCCCAAGGTTGCTGACGATCCCTTGGGAAATTTCTCCGGTCTAAAACCAAGCTCGACGATGAGCTCGGTGACGACGTCCGAGTTTCGTCGTCATGACACTGACATAGCATCTATTTCGATTATCTTGGACGAGGCGCTGGACGATAACGTGTTCGACAGGTGGTTCGACACCCTGATCGCCTACAAGGGCCAGGACATCCTGCGCGTAAAAGGCATCTTGTTTCTTGATGGTATCGACACGCCGTTTGCGTTCCATGGTGTCCAGCGCATTTTTGATCCGCCGGTTCCGTTGAAGAACTGGGCAATCGAAGACAGGCGCACCCGAATCGTCTTGATCGGTCGCAACCTGGACCGGTTCGAAATTCAGCGCAGCCTTGATCTGTTGCGCAAAACTGAATCCAAAAACATCCAACATCCTACGGAGTTTCAAAGCAATGACTGATACCCGACTACCCGTTACCGTACTTTCGGGGTTTCTCGGCGCCGGCAAAACCACATTGCTCAACCGCGTTCTGAACAACCGCGAAGGGCGACGCGTGGCCGTCATCGTCAACGACATGTCTGAGGTCAACATCGACGCCGATCTTGTGCGTGCGGATACGGAGCTGTCCCGTACCGATGAAACCCTGGTCGAAATGTCAAACGGCTGTATCTGCTGCACACTGCGCGATGATCTATTGCAAGAGGTACGCCGTTTGGCCGAGAATGGCCGCTTTGACTATCTGTTGATCGAGTCCACCGGCATCTCGGAACCTCTTCCTGTTGCTGCAACCTTCGATTTTCGGGATGAGCTGGGCGAGAGCCTGTCTGATGTGTCTCGATTGGACACGATGGTGACCGTCGTCGATGCCGTGAACTTACTGCGAGACTATTCCAGCCACGATTTCCTTAAGGATCGGGGTGAAACTCTGGGTGAAGAAGATGACCGCGCCTTGGTCAATTTGCTCGTAGAACAGATCGAATTCGCTGACGTAGTGATCCTAAATAAAGTTTCCGATGCAGGTCCCGAGCTTACAGATGCGGCCCGTAAGATTATCCGCAGCCTGAACGCGGATGCGCGCATCATTGAAACCAACCATTCCGATGTTGCGGCCGAGGCAATCCTCGATACAGGCATGTTTGACTTCGAGAAAGCCCACGAACATCCGATGTGGGCGAAAGAGCTTTATGGTTTTGCCGACCATGTGCCCGAAACCGAGGAATATGGCGTCGCCAGTTTTGTCTACCGCGCGCGGCAGCCGTTTGAGCCTGAGAAGATTCTAAAAGTGCTGAACGGGGATTTACCCGGTGTTATCCGCGCAAAGGGGCATTTCTGGCTGGCCACACGCCCCAATTGGGTTGCCGAATTCTCGATGGCCGGGGCTTTGTCTTCCGTCAAGCCATTGGGCACATGGTGGGCTTCGGTGCCCAAGGAACGCTGGCCGGACCACGAAAGCGCACGGGAATACATGCAGACGCATTGGGTTGAGCCCTGGGGCGACCGGCGGCAAGAGATTGTTTTTATCGGGTCTGGTATCGACTGGTCGACACTGAAAGGGCGACTGGACGCTTGTTTGATTCCTGAGAGCGTTGCTGCTGGCCCAGACGTGCTGCCGCTGGACCTTCCCGACCCGTTCCCGGGCTGGCGGCGTGAAGGAGAAGCGGCGTGACCTTGTTGCAAACTGAGGTTGAGAACCCGGCTATCGGGGTTGGGATTGCTGACAAGCCTGGCGATTTGGTGGCAATCCACAATGCCGGATGCGCTGCCACGATCTGGCGGCGACAACCGCCCAAAGGGTTTCAGGAATGGATCGATGGGTTGCACCCGGATCAGCTCCCCGCAACCCGAGCGGTCCTACGCGCTGGTGCGGTCAGAGAGGCCGTTCAACATTTGTGCGATAGCTCAGGAATGGAGGCATGCCCGGAGCGTACATGGCTTGTAGAGGATATCGCAGATTTGTCGATACGCTTTGCCGACATCATGCGGGCGCCTTACCTGCGGTTGCGTCTTGGTGTCGTCAACACGAACGCATGCCGAAAATTCCACATTGATGCGATCCTGGCGCGCCTGATCTGCACTTATCGCGGCACGGGCACTCAATACGGCATCTCGCCCGACGGCACCGAACCGCAGAAGATGTTCACCATCGCCACTGGATCTCCGATGGTGATGCGAGGTACTCTCTGGCCGGAAAAACCGGCCACTGGCCTGCTGCACAGATCGCCACCCATTGAAGGCTCTGGGGAAACGCGTTTGGTTCTGGTGCTGGACCTCGACGACTAGTAACCTGAATCGTGCGCTTTTGGGATTTCCTAAACGCTTCATTCAAATCCTGATCGAGCACCTCGCACGGCCCTTCCCCTGCCTTTGGATAGACGAGCCAACTCGTTGTACATTTCGAAGGTCAATGCATTCCGCGCGTTGGGTCGGTTGAACCTGATCCAAAGCGATTTATCGCGAACTTCGCTAATTATCTCTCCGGGCACTTGACTTACCTCTCTTTTAGAGCACGTTACGCTTCTTCAACTCACCTTTAAGAGAACGGCAATCAATCGATAGCACCGCCCTGCTCGTGTTTTTCGCTGCGATGCAGAGTCACAATGTCGCTAACTTTTTTTTGCGATGGCTTCCGCATCCATTGCCTTCACGTGGGCTGCGAACTTGTTCATCATGTGTTTCTTCATGATACGACCAAGCCCCTTGCCGTCGCGTGCGCGAAGCTTTGCTATCATTTCTTCGTGTTCTTTTATCGCTTGCGCCCAGCGCTCTTCGGACAAATTGGCCATAAAACGTGCACGGCGGACACGTACCGCCAACACCCGATGTTGCGCCTCCAGTATCTCGTTCCGCGCACCTTCAATCAGTGCGTTGTGGATGTCTTGGTTCGCCCGGAAATACTCGGGCCGATCTCCGGCCTGAAAGGCTTTGACCATCGCATCGTGCCGCTTCTCGATCTTCGCAATCCCTGCGTCGTCCAGTTCTTTGCATGCAAGTTCACCAGCAAGTTGTTCGAGCACTGCCAACACTGGAAAAGTGTTCTCAATCTCCTCACGGGTCACCTGCGCAACGCGCGCGCCGCGATTGGCCTGCAATACAACCAACCCCTCGGAGGCGAGCACCTTTAGGGCTTCTCGTAGCGGCGTTCGGGACACTCCAAAAGACTCGCACAGGTCTTTTTCTGGCACTTTCTCGCCCGGCTTTAACCCGTCCTCTACAACCAAATTGCGCAACCGTTCGACGAGCTCTTCGTGAAGCGTCGGGCGTTTTATGGTTTGCGTCAGATTCATGTCCGTTTCCATATTATTGATCCAGGGCTTGATCCAGCAAGCGCGCCATATGAATTGCTCCTCGTACAGTGCCATCCTTGATCTGATGACGGCAAGAGGTCCCATCCGCAACGATGATTGCGTCCTCAGGGGCTTTGTTGAGTTTGGGGAACAGATCCATGTTCGCCATATTGAGTGAAATGTCGATGGTATCAGGCGCATAGCCGAACGCGCCAGCCATACCACAGCAACCGCTTTCGATCATGTTTACTTCCGAACTGGGAATTTTCTTAAGCAAATCTAGCATCGGGGGCACCGCGTCATGTGCCTTTTGGTGACAATGACCGTGAACGTAGATAGGACGCCCAACTGCTTTAAGCGGCAATTCTCCGCACTTAGCTAGAAATTCCTCAAATGTATATGTGGCATCTGCCAGAGCCTGAGCCTCTGGCCCCGGGCAAAGTGCAAGGAATTCGTCACGGAACGTCAGAATGGATGAAGGTTCAAGGCCCACAATCGATATGCCCTTCGATACCGCTTCTTTTGTCGCATTTATAACGCGTTGCGCTTCTGTCCTTGCCTCTTCGACGCATCCAACGGCCAGCAAAGTTCGCCCACAATCCAAAGAGGTGCCGGAACCATCTTTTGCAACAGCTGCGCGCAGGTTCGCGGCCCGTAGAACGCGCACGGCGGCACGAAGATTTTCGGGCTCAAAGTACCGATTAAAGACATCAGCAAAAAGCAAAACATCTGGGTTCGCTTCCTGCGCCTCGTCATCTCTGAACGGATTGGATGACCAGACTGGAGTATCGCGACGATGCGAAACGCCGGTTAAACCTTCGGTCCATTTGCGGATAGGCCCGATCTTATTCCTAAGGTTTAACAGCCAAGAAAACTTGGCGGCTTTGGGCGCATATCGCGGCAAGTACGCAACCAGTTTGTCAGCGAGCGAAAGTCCGTGGTCTTTTCTTCGTGCGGCCAACACTTCGATCTTCATACGTGCCATATCCACACCTGTCGGACATTCACGGCGACAAGCCTTACACGATACGCAATATTTCATCGTATCAGCCATGACGTCCGAGCCTAAACCGCCAGGTATCTGACCACTTATTGCAAAACGCAGGGTGTTCGCACGACCACGGGTAACGTCCCGTTCGTTTCTAGTGGCCCGAAAAGATGGGCACATTACGCCGCCCTTCAACTTTCGACATGCACCATTGTTGTTGCACATTTCCACTGCACCCTGAAACCCACCTGCGGCACCAGGCCATGCGGACCAATCAAGCGCAGTTTCAAATTCGGGTACACCATAGTCAGGGCCGTACCGAAACAGTCGACGATCATCCATGGCAGGCGGGCGCACAATTTTACCTGGGTTCATCAGACCGTTGGGATCAAAGCGGTCTTTCACCTCTTCAAAGGCCGAGACAAGACGCGAGCCGAACATCTTTTCGTGAAACTCTGATCGCACAATCCCGTCACCATGTTCGCCGGAGTGCGAGCCCTTGTACGACTTTACCAGATCAAATGCTTCCTCTGCGATAGAACGCATCGTTTTGACGTCCGTGTCTTGCCGCATGTTCAGCACGGGTCGTACGTGCAGGCATCCGACTGAGGCATGCGCGTACCAAGTACCTTTTGTGCCGTGACGCGAGAAGATATCGGTTAGACCCTGCGTGTAATCCGCCAGATCAGGCAATGCGACCGCGCAATCTTCGACGAAAGATATAGGCTTACCTTCCTCTTTCATCGACATCATGACGTTAAGGCCGGATTTTCGGTACTCTGCTATTGCGGTTTGCAGCCTGTTGTCCAAAACGGGAACCACGCCACCCCATCTATTTCTAGATTCGGAAAACGCAAAACCCAAATCGCCCATCAATTGCGACAACTCAGAAAGCTTCGCAGCATTTGCGTTCGCGCTCCCTTCGGCGAATTCCACTAACAATAGAGCTGCAGGGTTGCCTTCAACAAAGCTGTCGATGGTTTTGCGAAAGAGCGGGATGTCGCGTCCAAGCGCGATCATCGTGTCATCGATAAGTTCCACTGCTTGCGGTTGCAGTTTAACGAGATGCTGCGTCGCCTCCATAGCCGCATAGAAGGTTGGAAAATGGCAAACACCCGTGACTTTTTCACCGGGAAGGTGTGCAAGGCTAAGTTCAAGTTCCGTAAAATAAGCAAGCGTGCCTTCAGAGCCAACCAATAGGTGGGCCATATTCACATCATTTCCGGTCAAGGCGTCGATATTGTATCCGCCGACACGACGTTGGACCTTTGGAAATCGCGCTTCGATTTCCTCAGCCTCGCGCTGCCCCAAGGCGCGCATGTCCGCCACCAAATCAGCGTACGGCCCCGGCGCGGAGTTCGCGCCATTGAAATGCGCTTTGGTACCGTCCGGCAAAATGGCCGAAATCGAGCGTACGTTGTCACGCATAATCCCATAGCGCAGGGACTTCCCCCCCGAGGAGTTGTTCGCGGCCATACCTCCCAGCGTGCACCTGGACGCAGTTGAGGGATCGACAGGAAACCAAAGCCCATGTGGTTTCAAGGCCCGATTCAACTCATCCAAAACAAGGCCCGGCTCAACTTTCGCGGTCAAATTCTCGGTGTCTATATCCAGAATCTGATTGATGTGCTTTGAGTTATCGACCACCACAGCGCGATTTACGGTCTGACCGCATTGCGATGTGCCGCCACCACGCGGAAGAACCGGCGCTTCCTCTGACCGAGACACGCTCATCACCGCCTCGATATCATCGATTGATCGCGGTACGACTACTGCTTGAGGAATCATCTGATAGATCGACGCGTCAGTTGCGTAACGCCCACGCGATGCGGGATCTGACAGAACTTCTCCTTCAACAGAAGCACTCAATTGCCTGACAAGACTGGAATTCTCACGCATGAGGCTTGGTATTCTCCCCTTCCAAAAGCGAGCCAATGGCTTGGTTCAAATTTTTTAGTTGACTGAATTATGAATTCATAATTACGTTTTCGCAACAAGTAATCGCGTCGACACATGACGACGAATGGAGGGTTGAACCGATGCGCCAGGCAGGCATGCACTTTCTGCAAATACCGGGGCCCAGCGCTGTACCGGAACGAATTCTCAAAGCCATCGGACAACAAACCATCGATCACCGCGGACCGGATTTCGCCGCTGTTGGGAAGAAGTCACTCGATGGTATGAAGACAATTTTCAAAACCGAACAGAATGTTTTCATCTATCCGTCGTCAGGCACAGGTGCCTGGGAAGCGGCTTTGGTGAATACGCTGTCTCCGGGCGACAAAGTGCTGATGTTCGAGACCGGGCATTTCGCAACGATGTGGAGCAAAATGGCGCGTAAAATCGGGCTTGAGCCTGAGTTCATTGATGGAGACTGGCGCGGTGGGGCAGAGCCTGACCGGATCGAAGCCCGCCTGCGAGAAGACAAAAACCACGAAATCAAAGCGGTGTGCGTTGTGCACAATGAAACATCAACAGGGTCCGTTTCACCCATCGCTGACGTTCGTAAAGCAATCGATGCAGCCAACCACCCCGCTCTTTTTATGGTGGATTCGATATCTGGTCTCGCTTCGATTGACTTCCGATTTGACGAATGGGGTGTGGACGTCTGTGTATCAGGATCTCAGAAGGGTTTGATGCTCCCACCGGGCCTCAGTTTCAATGCCGTAAGCGAGCGCGCATTGGAGCACGCGAAAAGCGTGAGCATGCCACGTAGTTACTGGGATTGGCACGACATGGTCGGACCGAACCAGACCGGTTACTTCCCCTATACGCCGGGAACGAACCTTCTCTACGGCCTGAATGAAGCTATCGATATGCTGCACGAAGAAGGTCTTGAAAACGTGTTTGCACGCCACTCAAGACACGGTGCCGCAACTCGCGCTGCGGTCCGAGCATGGGGCCTTGAAGTTTTGTGCGCGCGTCAAGGAGACGAGTCCGGGGTGTTGACTGCCGTGATCATGCCCGAGGGGCATTCGGCCGATGCATTTCGCGCGACGACTTTGAAGAACTACGACATCTCGCTGGGCAATGGACTGTCGAAAGTTGCAGACAAAGTCTTCCGAATTGGGCACCTCGGCGACTTCAACGATTTGATGCTCATGGCAACACTTTCTGGTGTCGAAATGGGCTTGGCTGCATCCAACGTCCCGCATCAGTCAGGCGGAGCACAGGCTGCGATGGATTACCTCAAGGAGACTACAACAAAGCGGATAGCCGCTGAATAATGCAGATTTAGGTTTTTTAGGGAGGAAACCATGAAACTGAAATCCAAGATTTTGGCGACAGTCGCCGCGATGGCCATGCCTGTCGCAGCAACCGCAGCCGACCTGACACTGCGCTTTGGTCATGTTGGAAATCCAGGGTCGCTTTTTGAAGCGTCCGCAGATGCATTCGCTGAATGTGCGAATGGCAAACTTGGTGACAGGGCCGAAGTACAAACTTTCGGAGCCAGCCAACTGGGCAAAGACCGAGAACTCCTGCAAAAATTAAAGCTTGGCCAAGTCGATTTTTCACTACCCTCTTCGGTGATGTCGTCTGTGGCGCCAGAGTTCGGGGTATTCGAGATGCCCTATATCGTTCAGGACCGTGAACATATGAAGCGCATTCAGGACGAATTGGGCGACGTGTTCCAAGAGGCGGCTCAACGTGAAGGATACCGCATAATCGGTTACTTCGAAAATGGATTCCGTCACATCACAAACAACACCCGCCCGATCAATACGCCAGAGGATTTGCAAGGCATCAAACTGCGCACTCCGAACGGTGAATGGCGTGTGAAGATGTTCCAGCTCTATGGCGCAAATCCAACGCCGATGGCGTTCTCAGAAGTCTTCACAGCACTTCAGACCAATGTCATTGACGGTCAAGAAAACCCGTACGCTCAAATCGCCTCTGCCAAATTCCAAGAGGTGCAGAAATATCTGTCCATCACGGGCCACGTCTACACTCCTGGCTACATTCTGGTAGCTGAAAACCAGTGGCAAAAGCTGCCGGAAGATGTACGGGCTGATCTCGAAGCTTGCGGCGCCGAGACGCAGGAATTTGTTTACGAGCATGCGGCACAGCTTGAAACAGAACTGCTCGAAGTGATCCGAGACGCCGGTGTTGAAATCAATGAAGCCGATAACCAGGCATTCATCGATGCGTCTGCACCGATCTACGAAGAGTTCTCGACCACGGTAGACGGCGGTGCGGAACTTATCGAGCAGATCCAAAACCTTGCGTCCGGGTCCTGACCTAAAGGCGCGGCTGGGGCCATATACGGCCCCTGCCACTTCAACTCTTCAATACCGCTTCTAATGACATCACCCGGCAAGCGTTCGGCGGAGATTCTATATGCTCAACTCATTACGCAGATTTTTCGAGATTGTGCTGGAAAACTTCGTGATACTTCTAATGGTCGTTCTGACCATAATCGTCGTGATTGCTGTGCTTTACCGCCTGCTGGGATCAAGCTTGGCCTGGTATGATGAAGTAGCGGCCATTCTATTGGCTTGGATAACCTATTACGGCTCATCGCTGGCGGTACTGCGTCGGCGACATATCGGTTTTGACTCGGTGCTCTTATCGCTGCCAATGCCATTGCGAATGAGGGCGGTGGCACTGGCCGAGGCGATAACGGCAGGTTTCTTCATACTCCTGGCATGGGCAGGCTATACTGTGATGACAATCCTCGGAGGGATGTCATTGGTGTCGCTTACCTGGGTACCGGTCAGTTTCACTCAGTCCGTCATTCCAGTCGGCTCAGTCCTCTTCTTAATCTGTCAGGCGCTGAGCTTGCCGGAGTACTGGCGTCAATGCGCTAACGGTGTATCGCTGGAACACGCAGAAATCGAAGAAGAAGTCGAAACCGAAATGCGTAAAGCGGGGAACGCCTGATGCTGATGCTTGGTATATTCTTGGGCATGGTTGCAATGATCTGCCTAAACGTACCAATTGCGGTCGCGTTGGCAGTATCTGCAATCAGCGGTCTTCTCGTTCTTGAGGGGTCTGGCTCACTCGTCAACGTGGCTTTGGACATGTACGGGGGCGCTACGAAGTTCTCTCTCATCGCAATTCCGATGTTCGTCCTCGCTGGCGCGATCATGAACGCTGGTGGTATCACCGACAGGCTTATCAACTTCGTTTCAGCACTTATCGGGTTTATTCGCGGCGGTTTGGCCCACGTGAACATCGGCGTTTCACTGTTCTTTGCCGAAATTTCCGGTTCAGCTGTTGCAGATGTTGCGGCCATGGGGTCAGTAATGATTCCGCAGATGAAAAAGCGCGGTTATTCCGGTGCGCTTTCTGCGGCGGTTACGTCGTCTTCTGCATCGCTCGCCATCATTATCCCGCCCTCAATCCCAATGATCCTTTATGCGACATCGGCAAACGTTTCAGTAGAACAGCTGTTCGTGGCAGGTGTCGTTCCGGGACTCCTCGGTGCTGCAGGTTTGATGGGTGTCGCCTATTACTTTGCGCGGAGGTATGACCTGCCAAGAGAAGATGCGTTTTCCGGTCGCCGCTTATGGGAGGCTTTCGTTGACGCGCTTCCTACTTTTGCGTTGCCGGTCATCATTCTTGGCGGAATTTTCGGCGGGTATGTGACCGCGACTGAAGCAGCCGGTCTCGCAGTTCTCGCCGCCATTGCCATCAGCCTTTGGTATCGTCAGGTGGATCTTAGGCATCTGCGGCAGTCCATGTTGGATGGTGGAATGCAGACCGCAGTTGTGATGTTGCTGGTCGCGGCATCCGTTGTGATGGGTGGATTTCTTACACGCGCGCAGTATCCCCAAGAACTGGCTGCCGGCATTCTCAGCATAACTGAAAACAAGTGGCTGATCTTGTTGATCCTGAACTTCTTTTTCCTGATTATTGGGTTTTTCCTGCACTCGGCAGCCGCGATCATTCTGGTCGTCCCGATCGTCATTCCGCTGATCGAAGCGGTTGGTATCAACCCAATCCATTTTGGGCTTGTTGTAACTTTGAACCTTGCTATCGGACAGCAAACGCCACCGGTTGCTAGCGTGCTGATTACCGCGTGTGCCGTCGCAAGAGCGAATATCTGGGACGTGACCAAAGTAAACGTTTACTTTATTGCCGTCTTACTGACGGTCTTGCTGATGTGCACTTACATTCCGTCCATTCCCCTATTCCTCGTAGACTACTTCTACGGCGAGTGACCCATCTTGTGTTTCTCTGCTGCACCGAGACAACTTAACCCCTGCCCGCGTCAAACCGCGTTCATTTTTGCAAAATCCCGCCTACGTTAACGGCTGATTTCGCATGGCTTAATTGAATACTGCAGCAAGCCAAAGTGGATCAGATATCCAGAGTGTGCTCTTTTTCCCAGCGCGAGAAGTGGCTGACAAAAGAGTTCCACTCCTGATGCTTCATCTTCAGATACGCCGCCGAGAATTCCTCGCCCATGGCTTTTTTCAACTCAGCATCCTTGTCATAGCCACGCAGCGCATCCAGCATGTTCAGCGGCAGTTTTGGTGCATCTTTGACGGTGTGGCCTTCGGCATACATGTCGATATCGTAGCGTGACCCCGGATCGGCCTTCGAGCGGATGCCTGACAGCCCCGCCGCGATGATCACCGCCTGCAGCAGATAGGGGTTTGTCGCACCATCGGCCAGGCGAAGTTCAAACCGGCCCGGTCCGGGGACGCGGACCATATGCGTGCGATTGTTGCCCGTCCATGTGACCGTGTTGGGGGCCCATGTCGCGCCCGACATGGTGCGTGGTGCATTGATGCGTTTGTAGGAATTCACGGTTGGGTTGGTGATCGCTGCCAGCGCGCTGGCGTGCTTCATGATCCCGCCGAGGAAGTACTTGCCCTTTTCGCTGAGGCCCGCTTCACCGGTCGGACCGTCGCCCTCACCGGCAAACACGTTGGTTTTCGCATCCGCCCCCGGCGCATCCCAAACCGAGATATGGGCATGGCAGCCATTTCCTGTCAGCCCTTCGACCGGCTTCGGCATGAAAGTGGCGCGGAAGCCGTGTTTTTCAGCCACCGATTTGGTCATGAACTTGAAAAAGGAATGCTTGTCGGCGGTCCTTAGAACATCATCAAATTCCCAGTTCATCTCAAACTGACCGTTGGCGTCTTCGTGGTCGTTTTGATACGGGCCCCAACCCAGTTCCAGCATGTAGTCGCAAATCTCGCGGACAACGTCATAGCGACGCATGACCGCTTGCTGGTCATAACAGGGCTTTTCTGCGGTATCGAACGGATCGCTTATTTGTTCGCCATCCGGGGTCAACAGGAAGAATTCGGCCTCAATCCCTGTTTTGACGTGCATCCCTGCGGCGGCGGCCTCATCAATCAGTCGGCGCAGCACGTTGCGCGGAGCTTGAGCGACATCTTCGCCCTCCATCACGCAATTTGCGGCAACCCAAGCGACCTCGGGTTTCCACGGCAATTGGATCACCGAAGATGGGTCCGGGACCGCCAGCATGTCGGGATGTGCAGGGGTCATATCAAGATAGGTGGCAAAACCAGCAAAACCGGCGCCTTCTTCCTGCATGTCGGCAATCGCTTGTGCGGGGACCAATTTCGCCCGTTGTCCACCAAACAGATCGGTGAACGAAATCATGAAGTATTTGACGCCTTTTTCCTTGGCGAAAGCTGCCAGATCTGTCGTCATGGTCGGCTTTCCTTTCCCTGTTGGTTCAAAAGAAGAAAGGCGCCGTCCGTCTGAACCGCGCCTTGGTTTAGCGTTTCGATTAGAACCCCGCCTTGCCCGGGTACCAGTCAGTGCCCGCCAGCGGCACGCGCGCCATAGCGGCGGCCTCCATAGTCAGGGCACACAGGTCTTCGGGTTCAAGGTTGTGTAGGTGGTTGTGGCCACAGGCACGCGCGATGGTCTGTGCCTCAAGCGTCATCACCTTCAGGTAGTTGCGCAACCGGCAGCCCGCCTCGATCGGATCAAGGCGCGCGGCCAACTCGGGGTCTTGCGTGGTGATACCTGCCGGGTCCAGCCCTTCGTGCCAGTCATCATAGGCTCCGGTAGTGGAGCCCAATTTTTGATACTCGGCTTCCCATTTCGGGTCATTGTCGCCCAAAGCGATCAGGGCCGCCGTGCCGATTGCAACCGCATCTGCACCCAAGGCCATCGCTTTGGCGACATCTGCCCCGGTGCGGATACCGCCCGAGATCACCAGTTGAACTTCGCGATGTACACCCAGATCTTGCAGCGCCTGAACCGCCGGCCGGATACAGGCCAGCGTCGGAATGCCGACATGTTCAATGAACACATCCTGCGTTGCGGCAGTACCGCCCTGCATGCCGTCCATCACCACAACATCAGCCCCAGCTTTTACCGCTAGAGCGGTGTCATAGTAAGGCCGGGTCGCTCCGACTTTGACATAGATCGGCACCTGCCAGTCAGTGATTTCGCGCAGTTCGAGAATCTTGATCTCCAGATCATCCGGCCCGGTCCAGTCCGGGTGACGACAGGCCGAGCGTTGGTCAATGCCTTTAGGCAAGGTTCGCATCTCGGCGACGCGGTCGCTAATTTTCTGACCTAGCAGCATGCCGCCGCCGCCAGGCTTGGCACCCTGCCCCACGACGATCTCAATCGCATCGGCCTTGCGCAGATCGTTTGGGTTCATGCCATAGCGCGAGGGCAGGTATTGATAGACCAGTTTGGAAGAATGCCCGCGTTCTTCCGGCGTCATGCCACCGTCGCCCGTTGTGGTCGAAGTTCCCGCCATAGACGCACCGCGCCCCAACGCCTCTTTCGCCGGGCCGGACAGAGCGCCAAAGCTCATACCTGCGATGGTGATCGGAATATCCAACTCGATGGGCTTCTTGGCAAAACGAGTGCCCAGCTTCACCGACGTTTCACACCGTTCACGATACCCCTCAAGCGGGTAGCGAGAGACTGATGCGCCGAGAAAAAGCAGATCATCGAAATGAGGTACTTTCCTTTTCGCACCGCCACCGCGAATATCATAGATTCCGGTCGCCGCAGCCCGCCGGATTTCCGCGTTGATCGGATTTGTAAACGTCGCCGATTGAATTGGTGTGGTGCGGGGGATGGTCGGATCCATATCTTTCATACCCTTCGTCCTCAGTAAGCAGCTGCGTTGTCGACGTCGAAATTGTAAAGCTGACGTGCCGAGCCGTAGCGTTTGAATTCCTCCGGCTTCGCATCCGATCCGGCACGCTCTAACAGGTCGGCCAGCGTTTCCAGATGTTCAGCCCGCATCTCTTTTTCGATGCAATCCGCGCCCAAGCTTTTGACCGAACCACGGACGAAAAGCCGCGCTTCGTACAGCGAGTCGCCAAGCGCATCCCCAGCATCGCCGCAAACGACCAGATTACCGGCTTGCGCCATAAAGGCGGACATGTGGCCGATACTTCCATGAACGACGATATCAATGCCTTTCATAGAAATCCCGCAACGCGAACTGGCATTGCCTTTGATCACCAGCAACCCACCATGCCCCGTCGCCCCGGCATATTGACTGGCATCGCCTTCGACGATGACGGTGCCGGACATCATATTCTCAGCCACGCCCGGCCCCACCGAACCTTCGACTGTGATGGTTGCCTGCTGGTTCATACCCGCGCAGTAGTAGCCGGTAGAACCTTTGATTGTGACCTCGATTGGCGAGTCCAGACCAACGGCAATAGCATGGCTGCCCCTGGGGTTTCGCACTTCCCAACTGGATAGGTTTGACTCGGCGCTCTGCGCCTGAAGGGTTGAGTTCAAACCACGCAGACCATTTTCTGCAACATCGTAAGTTTGCATTTTTTAATGGCTCCAGAAATAGACAGTTGCGGGTTCAGGTTCCCAGACTTTGGCGTCTTCGATACCCGGCAAATTGACCAGCGCGCGGTATTCGCTGCCAAAAGCCACATATTGATCTGTTTCAGCCATAACCGCTGGTTTACAGGCGATAGGGTCACGGACGACACCGAACCCATCCTTGGTGCCGACAACAAACGTGAAGAACCCGTCCAGATCCTCAAGGCTACTTTCCAGCGCTTCGCCAAGAGTCGCGCCTTTCTGCATCTCCCATGTCAGATAAGCTGCACCGACCTCGGTGTCATTCATCGACTCCACACGCACGCCTTCGCGTTTCAGCTTACGCCGCAGTGCATTATGGTTCGACAATGAGCCGTTATGGACCAGACACTGATCCGAGCCTGTGTTGAAAGGGTGCGCGCCTTCGGTGGTCACCGCAGACTCTGTTGCCATCCTCGTATGGCCGATACCGTGACTACCGCCCATGGTCGAAAGGTTAAAGCGATCAGCCACGTCCTTTGGTAGGCCAACCTCTTTGTAGATTTCAATCGCTGCACCATCTGACATTACGCGCAGACCAGGGCGCAATTCTCGGACGGTCTGGCGGGCCTGTTCAACCAGAGCATCATCAAGTTCCAGAACGGCATGTGTGTCGTTGGCCCTCAACGAGACCTCGGCTCCAATCGCTGCGCCAAGATCTGCCGCTAGCGTCGCAAAGTCCTTGTCAGGAGTATCCGACTGAACCGTGAGCTTTGCAGCCCCGACCGATTCAGCGCCATAAATAGCAATGCCTGCACTATCCGGGCCCCGGTCGGTCATCGTTACCAGCATGTCTGTCAACATCGAGCCCAAGTCGGGTTCCAAAGTCTTGTCCTTTAGAAACAGACCGACAATTCCACACATCAGCTTTTGCCCTCTGAGATTTCGTCAAAGGTGACGCTAACAGTCTAAGCCCAGAAAAACAACTTAAAGAAATTAATTTTCATGTGAGGAAAATAGCCAATTCGCCAAACTCATTACGCTAACCGCCGGGAACGGCGGTCATCTCCGTGTGATGGCACGCAAGGCCTTAACGATTAGCTGGTTTGCGGATACGAGATGACCGACAAGTACTTGGCTGGTAGTTTCACCAAAACCTCTGGCCCATGGGGTGCGTCGGCATCAAAGAAAAGTGTATCCCCCGGCTTCAACACATAAATGCTGTCCCCATGACGGTAGTTAACCTCGCCCTCGAGCATAAACAGCATTTCGATCCCATCATGTTGGAACGTCGGGAACCTGTCAGATTCTTCGTTCAACGTAATTAGATAGGGTTCGACCACGACGCCGCTGGCATTGGCTCCCAAGTGGCCCAAAAGCTTATACTGATGCCCAGCCCGAGTACCTGCCCTCTCGGTTTCAACGCCTTCGCCCGCCTTTGTATGCACCGCGTTTCGGGTTTCCTCATAACGGCGAAAAAAAGATGTGATCGGCGTGCTCAGCGCATCCGCAAGGGACTGCAGAGTGGTTAGCGAAGGCGAAGTTGCCCCGTTTTCGATCTTGGACAACATGCTGATAGACAGACCGGTCTGTGCCGAAAGTTCCGCAATTGTTGTACCCTGCTGCAAGCGCAACGCTTTGATTTCGCGCCCAATCGCGGTTTCCAGGTTCTTCTCGCCACTGTCCCGTATTTTGTGAGGATTCTGTGACAGGATCACTTTTTGGTCGGTTGCTTCCGCCTGATTCATTAGGTCCTCTTGATCCAAATGGATGTATGTTCCAATCATTGCACAGGACACCCTAATTTAGGTAGCTGACCTTGTCAGGAAAATATTTTCCCCCACAGTCCTGTGGCTCTTCATCAGTTTGTTAAGATAATTCAATGCCGGTTGTTTGCTTCGACGTTTGGCGACAACAGCTGCAACCACCTCGTCTTCATGGTCGAAAGCATGCCGCAGATAATGCCTCCGCCCATTTACCTTCACGAAGACGACACCGACATGTCATTTCGCTTTAGACTAAGCTGGCAGCTGCTGGATATGCATTCCGCGAATTTAGAACGCAGCCGTTGCACCGACAAGACAAATGCGTCGTCGCCCGAACATATCAGCGAGCTTGCCGCCTGTAACGATTACGACGCCAAAAAGAAGGGCATATGCGGCAAGTTTACGGCATTGCGTAGTGAGATTGGACATCGAATACAAAGCAATTCCGACAAGCGAGTGGTCTCAGGGCGGGTTGCAAAGAATTTAATTGGCGACCATTTACTTTTGGGATGAGGCTCCCAAAGACCTCAGCCTTTCTTGAGCTATATATTTCTCACAAGAGCCAAAACTATGCGCACCCTCCACTGCGGTGCCGGATCAAATCCTTCCGAAAGTCTCTTTAAGTTCCGCGACTTTTTCAGCATCCAACATCCGGGTTGGCATGCCCCGCAAGGCCACTAGCAGCTTGGCAGTCTCTTCCAACTCTTCTGCTGCACAGACAGCTGAGAAGAGATCCTTTCCCGAGACGACAGGGCCATGGTTGGCCAACAGAACAGCACTATAATTGCCGCCCAGTTCACAGATCAGGTCACCGGACTTTGGATCGCCCGGCTTAACGTATGGAACCAGTTTGACTGTGCCTACGCGCATGACCACATACGGCGTCAGCGGTGGAATACAGTCATTGGGATCGGTGTCTTCCAGACAGGACAGTGCGGTGGCCCAAGTCGAGTGCAGATGCACCACGGCGCCAGCCTCTGGCCGCGTCTCATAGAAAGCTTGGTGTAGAAAAACCTCCTTGGTCGGCTTGTCGCCGGAGACGTGATTGCCATCCAAATCAATCTTGGCGATACGCTCGGGGTCGATATTCCCCAATGTCGAATTGGTGGGCGTCATAAGGATGCAGTCGTTCAGACGGGCAGAGACATTGCCCGCTGTGCCGACGGAAAAGCCACGCGCAAACAGCGAAGCACACAGTTCCGACATCTGCTGCCGCAAAGCCGTTTCATCCGAACTCATTTACCTGCCTCCATCATTCTGAGTGCTTTCGCGAAGAAGTCCGGAGCGCCAAAGTTTCCAGACTTCAAAGCCAGCGCAATGGGTTCAGATTTCCCAACGCTCAGGACTGGCACGCCCGGGTCGATCTCGGGACCAATTGACATGGCAGGAGAGCCCAGTGCCTCAGAGACGGCCTTGGCGACAGCTCCCGACGTTTCTCCCCCGGCCACCAACAATCGCGTGTAGCTCTTCTGAACAAGCTCTCGCGCGGTATCTGCAAAGAGATTGTCCAGCTTCTCTGCTACAGATTCCTGACCGAATTGATTTTGGATCGCCCGCACATCCTCCGGGCTTCCCGATGAATATGCGAGCGGCGCCTGACCCGGATGCGCTTTAAAGAAATCCAGAAGCGTTTGCGTGGTTACATCCCCGGACATGACACCCGGAACATCGATGGCGAACGTCGGATGGGATTCCGCATGTAAATCGATCTGCCCGCGTGTCGCACCGGAACATGACCCTGCAAGGATCGCTGCGGGCCCAGCGATACCTGTGAACACACTGCCCCCTCTTTTGGACGAAGCTTTTCTGACGAAGTTTCTGGGCAGACCCAATGCTATCCCGGATCCCCCGGTAATGAGCTGGGCATCCTTCAGAGCCTTGCCCCAGGCCAGCAAATCCTCGTCCGAGATCGCATCACCGATTACAAAGCGTTCGTTTGCGTTCTGCAAGGCAGCAGCAACCGCCGCTGGTCCTTGCTTCACGGCGTCAATTGACACCAATCCAACCGCTTCTTCGGTCTGATGTTGCAACCAGCGCTTGATGTTCGCATCCGTCATCGGCGTAAGAGGGTGATTTTCCATCCCGGACTCGTGCAACAGCTTGCCGAGCACAAAAAGATGGCCGTGGTAGACAGTACGTCCCGTTGTCGGAAAGGCCGGGCAGAAAACCACCTTTTGCGCACCCAGTTCTTGGGCCAGTGCTTCCGCGACGGGGCCGATGTTCCCTTCTTTAGTGGAATCAAAGGTCGAGCAATACTTGAAGATGAACTGCTGGCATCCTTGATCTTTAAGCCACCGCAGGGCCCGCAGGCTTTCTGCAACAGCTTCCTCGACCGGTGCGGTGCGGCTCTTGAGTGAGACGACACCTGCTTCGATCTCCTCGTCGACTGGGGTCGTTGGAATACCCGGAAACTGCGCGGTTCGTAATCCACTTTCCGGCTCAACGCCCTTCGCCAAGGTGTTCGCAATATCGCTCGCACCGGTAAAATCGTCCGCTATGACACCGATTTTCATAGTTCAATGTCCCGCGTCGGCCCGGGATCAAGCCTATGAATATGCGGTGCCGCGCCTACGGGAAATACCTCACGCACAAGTGGATCATGGCCGGGCACGATAAGCCTAGGATGCGAAGCCAACATCTCGAGCGTCTTAAAACCATCCATCATGTCCTGCAAATCGACGACGATGGGAAAGGCTTTGCGCGCCATGAAATTCTCGTAGTAATGCGAGGCATCCGAGGCCAGCACCATCCACCCGGCTGCCGTTCTTACGCGAACGCATTGCAACCCGCGCGAATGCCCACCGATGCAGTGCACCGTGACCCCATCTGCAATCTCGGCTTCTCCGTCGTAGAACACGACCTTGCCTGAATAGAGGCGCTTTACAACCTCGCAAACATGGCCAGCCGTGAAAGGCGCACGCAGGTGGTCATGGCACATGCAGGGACCTGTGGCGAAGGCCATTTCCGCCGACTGCATGTGCAACTTCGCGTTAGGGAACATATGCACCCCCCCTGCGTGGTCGTAATGAAGATGGGTCACGATGACCTCAGTCACCACTTCCGGCGCAATGCCTAGGGGCCGCAAAGCCTCGCGAGGATCCATCGCGATGGGACGACCACGGGCGGCGGCCTCGTCGGAGTCGTAGCCAGTATCGACCAGAATGACCTTGTCGCCGCGTTTGAGCACCCAAACAAAATAATCCATCGCATGCGGCGCGTTGTGATTATCATCGATGATGAAGCTATCGCGTCGCGTGCGGGCATTTCGATCCGCGTATTTCACGGCGTGGATTTCCCAATCGTTCATCGGATAACCTCGGAATACTGGTGAACTACTTTGGTGGCGATCATATCAGCCACTGCCGTATCGAAGGACTGAAAATGCGCGCTTTCTAGGTGGGCAGAGAACGCCTCGTTGTCATCATAAACCTCATAAAGAAAAACTGTCTCGGGTTCGTCGCCGAGGCAAACGTCAAAATGCTGGCATCCGGGTTCTTCACGCAAAGAGGTTGAAGCGTTTTCGACCATCAGCGGCAAAAAGATGTCTCTCGTACCGGGTTTGAGAGTGAAGGTGACAGTAATCGCAAACATCAGGCGGAAAGTCCTTTCAAGCGTGAGAAAGCGCGCTTCGCAACGGGCAGCTGGCTGAGGATCAGACCAATGTTGAGCACCAGCAGAATGGCCGCACCGGGTCGTGAAAAGAAGACCGAAAGATCCCCGTCCGACAAGAACAGCGACCGGCGGAATGTTTCGTCAAACAGGCTGCCTAGAATAACCCCGATTACCAACGGCGCGATTGGGTATTTCATCAAGTTCATGAAATAGGCAACGGCGCCTACTCCAAGCATCAGGTAAAGATCATTGATGCCGCCACCAACGCTGAAAGACCCAATTGTTGTCAGAACCATCACAACTGGCAAGAAGATGGTCTGCGGGATGGCGAGTATTTTGATAAAGACCCGAGCCGTGAAAAGCCCCATCAAGAACATTGTCAGGGAGGCCAGCACTAAAATTGCAACCACGCGCAGAATGATCTCGGGGTCTATCGTCGGACCTGGGATCACGTTGTTGATCTTGAAAGCCCCCATCAAAGCCGCGGCGGGTGGTGAACCGGGAATGCCCAAAACCAAAAGCGGGATTAGCGCGCCCCCAATGCAGGCGTTATTTGCTGTTTCAGAGCACAGCAGACCTTCCAATGACCCTTTTCCAAACTTATCGCCCTCAGCAGATACGGTCTTACCGACACCGTAGCTGACCCAACCGGCGACATCTTCGCCGACGCCAGGAAGCGCTCCTACCCCGGTCCCAATCACTCCTGACCGGCCAATGGTGGGCAGGTAGCGTCGGATGGAGCGTAGGTTCGGAAGAATGCGGCCTTTCAGGGCCAAAACTTTCCCGGCCTCAACGTGCCTCAAACCGTCGATGATTTGGGGGATGGCAAATGCCCCCATCAATACTGGCACAACCTGAAACCCGCTCATTAGGTAAGACCAGCCGAAGGTATAGCGCGGTTCAGACAACAAAGGGTCGAGACCCACCATGGACATCGCAAGCCCGATCAGACCGGCGATCCATCCCTTGATCACCAGGTCTTCGCTCATCAAAGTGCCAGAAAGCAGAATGCCGAACAGGGCCAGTAGCGCTTTCTCCGGGCTTGCGATGTTCTTTGAAACCAAAAGCAGCGCCCAGACAAAAATCAAAAGCGTGATGGTCCCGATGACTGTGCCAATGAAACTGGCCGTTGTAGTCAGCCCGAGTGCTTCGCCCCCTCGACCTGATTTGGCCAGAGGGTAGCCATCCATGGCCGTGGCCGCGCTGGCTGCCGTGCCCGGTATATTTAATAGAATTGAGGGGTAAGAGCCGCCGTAAATCGCGCCGACATAGGCCCCGAGCAAAGCGATGAGCGAATAGTCCAGCGGGATTTTGTTGCCGAAGAAACCCGTCAAGATCGTCACGGCCAGGGTTGCCGTAAGGCCGGGCAATGCGCCGAACGTGATGCCCAGGAACACGGATGCAATCAAATACAGATAGGTCAGCGGGTCCACTGCCAGGCCCACGAATGCAGTCCCAAATCCAGCCAGTTGCGAAAGGATAAAGTCCATCCGCTCAGTCTTTCCATAGCGGACGAAGCGTCACGTAGTAGTGGTATTCGATTTGCTTGAAGATCAGCCCGCCGCGCGCGGGTACGTTCTGCCGAAAAACGAAGGCCATCGCGCAAACGAGGATGAGCGGGGCAAGTATTGCCACCAATGGAACGACCCGCAAAACGCGTTCGGAAGCCGCTTTGGTCAGCACCAAAAGTGTCAACGCGACCCAAACAGCCAATGTAAACCAATCATCACCGTGTGCATTCCAATCCGCCTGCGCAGGAAACACGAAGAACGCAAATAGCCCAGCAGAGACAACTGCGACACAGGCCACCAAAGCACGCCGCGCGTGACCGCCGTAGTAGCCGTAAGTCAAAGCTGTAATCAGCAAGCCAGAACACAGAATGAAGTCCACTCTGGGAACCAGCCCGACGACATAAGCAAGAAGAATCAGGCCTATTGTTGAAGCTCGATAGGCTTCCGACTTATCCCACCCAATGCCCAAAGCACTGAGCGCGTGTTGGGCTCCACCTGAGCGGATTGAAATAGCCAGCAAAACGAAGGACAAGCCAAGCAATCCCCCGAAGATGAACAGCGGTACAATTGCAGCCGAGTTGTACCAACCCGATCCACTTACACCTGCGCGGTTTTCACCCCAAAGAGGGATGTCCAACGTCTTCCAAAGGAAAAAGGTAGAAATTGCTATCAGACCAATCGATGCCCAGAAATCGCGCGCCCGCATGATCAGTGTATCGTCAGGTTTGTCCATTGCCTGCCTCTCGTCGGAAAGGGCGCGATCAGGCACGCCCTTTCAAAAGTGATCGGATTATGGCTTCTCGATACCCAGCGACGCCGGATCGACGGTCGCTGCACCCAGATCTTGCAAGGTGTAGGCAAATGTCGCCTCAAGGTTCGCAAACAGTTCTTGAGCTTCTTCGCCGTGTTGACCACCAACATCATAATTGTTTGCCGCGGCCCATTCCGCGACGGTGTCTGAGGCAATCGCTTGCTCGAAGGCATCACCAAGCGCGGCCTTTACGTCGTCCCCGGCCGAACTGTGAACTGCAAACCCAATGGCCTGTTTGAGTGGCAAATACTGATCGAGACCGTCATAGATGCCAAAGGCAGAAGGCACTGTTGCCCCTGCAATCTGCGCATCTTCGGGCGTCAACATCGCGAGCGGTTTCAGTTGACCGCCTTCGATCAAAGGAGCCTGTTCAGCCAGCGAAGTCACAACCAACGTAACTTCACCCGCTATCGCTGCCTCCTGCCCGGGCGCTGAGCCTTTGTATGGAACAAACTTAAATTCTGCACCCGACCCTTTTTCGATGGCCAGAAGGTTCAAGTGGTGAATCGAACCTGCACCGGAAGCCGCAGCCGGAATAGTGCCCGGAGCAGCTTTCGCAGCGTCGACCAGTTCTTCCAGCGTATTGTATGGGCTGTCCGCCGGAACCGAGATCAGATCAGGTGATCCGCCGACAATGAACGGGTACCAAAAATCAAATTTCTTGTCCCAACCACCCTGCACGGCAGCGGTGACGTTCGATTCAGACAAACCAACCAGTGTATAGCCATCGTCTGGTTGGTTCATGACGTAGACCATGCCGTTGGAGCCTGCGACCCCACCCGTTTGATTGATCACATTGATCGAGACCGGAAGGTGTTTTTCCATCTCGGCCATGATCATCCGGTTGATCGTGTCCGTTCCGCCACCGGCCCCCCAGACAACAGCTGTGGTGATATCACGATAGGGATAATCCTGCGCAACAGCTGCCCCTGCAATCCCGGTCGCCATCGCGGCTGCGGCCGCCAACCGCCCTAGCTTTAGTTTCATTTCCAAGTCCTCCCAAACAACTTTGCGTTTATTATTGCATTTATTTGCGTATACATTAAAGAATGCGTTGTCAACGGACTGTAGTGAAAGCTGCGATCGCGCTATGAATGCGAAACAGGAAGGAAGCGGGGCAAAATGAAAAAGACTTACGATATCGTGGTGTTCCACGGGGACGGGATTGGCCCGGAAATTATGGCCCCTACGCTTGAAATTCTGCACCAGCTTTCGCTCAGTAATCCCACCTACGAGCTGGCGTTTACAGACGCACCAGCAGGCGCGGGCCACTACGCCAGAACTGGAGAATCGTTTCCAACACGATCACTCGAAACTGCGCGCAAAGCTGACGCGATTCTGCTGTCTGCAATGGGCTTGCCGGACGTTCGATACCCTGACGGAACCGAGATTTCACCACAGATAGACCTGCGAAAACAGCTCGGCCTTTTTGCTGGTGTGCGCCCGGTAAAGGTAAGCAACGGACAAATGACGCCCTTGGCGCTGCCTCCCGGAAAAGAGATCGACTTTGTCTTGATACGCGAAAGCACAGAAGGATTGTTCTTCACCCAAGGCGCTGGCGAAGTTACCGAACACGAAGCACGTGAAACTCTGCTGATCACACGAGAGGTGTCCGAAAAACTGTTCCGTTTCGCGTTTGATCTCGCCCAGAACCGAAAGAGAACCGGGCGCGGCCGGGGGAGAGTTACATGTGTCGACAAAGCCAATGTATTCAGGGCCTTTGCGTTCTTCAGATCGATGTTTGATGCAGAAGCCACCCATCATCCCGAATTGCAGGCAGACCATGCTTATGTCGATGCTACCGCTCTTTGGATGGTTCAAAAACCTTGGGAATTTGATGTCTTGGTCACTGAGAACATGTTCGGAGACATCCTCTCTGACCTCGGCGCAGGTCTGATGGGCGGTCTTGGACTGGCTCCCTCCGCGGATATCGGGTTGAACCACGCCGTGTTCCAACCCTGCCATGGTTCCGCTCCGGATATTGCGGGACAGGGTATTGCCAACCCTTTCGCGATGATCCTGTCCGCGGCAATGATGCTTGAATGGCTGGGATTAACCCATGATCACCTGGAACTGTCCAACGACGGTGCGCGCTTGCGCGAAGCCGTGGAAGAGGTTGCTGCGCACGGTCAAAATCTGACGCGTGACCTAGGCGGAACTGCCGGAACGCAGGATGCAGCAACATCGGTATTGGAAGCATTGCGGGCATGAATACTCAACAAGCCATCAGGGTCGCGTGTGTGGGTGCGGGGTATTTCAGCAAATTCCACTACGAAAGCTGGTCTCGAATGCCCGGAGCTATTCCCGTTGCATCCTGCAATCGCGATATCAACAAGGCGAAAGAAACGGGACTGACGGCTTATGATGATCTGTCGAAAATGCTGGAAGTCGAAGAACCGGATCTGGTGGACATCATCCTTCCACCTGTGGCGCAGGCCGACGCCATTCGAACTGCGCTGCATTCTGGCATCAAATGGCTGATCTGCCAAAAGCCATTTTGCCTGTCTCTGGACGAAGCGGAGAAGATCGTTTCAGAGGCTGAAGCGGTAGGCGCAACTATTGTTGTCCATGAGAATTTTCGCTTCCAGCCCTGGTATCGTGCGATCAAGGTAGCGATGACCGAGGGTCGAATTGGAACACCTTTACAAGCGACTTTCCGGCTTCGGCCCGGCGACGGACAGGGACCACGCGCCTACCTAGACCGGCAGCCGTACTTTCAGAACATGCAACGTTTCCTTGTTCACGAAACAGCGGTTCATTGGGTAGACACGTTTAGATTTTTGTTTGGTGCGCCCAGCGCAGTTTATGCAGACTTGCGCCAAGTTAACCCCGTTATCGCGGGCGAGGATGCAGGCTACATCTTGTTTGATCATCCAAACGGTTTGAAAGCTCTGTTCGATGGGAACAGGTGCCTTGACCACAGCGCCGAAAACCTGCGTCAGACCATGGGCGAGGCTCTCATCGAAGGAACCGAAGGATCACTGGTTCTTAATGGCAACGGTTCAGTAGAACTCCGCGCTTTTGGAAAACAAGAGCGACAGCAGATTCTACCTCCGAGCGATCATGATGGATTTGGAGGAGACTGCGTACACGCCTTGCAAAGTCATGCCGTTTCGGGCCTTCTAAGTGGCACGCCATTGGAGAACTCGGCCCGAGACTATTTGGACGTGATCCGCATCGAAGAGAAGATATATCTTTCGGCTGCGGAAGGACGAAAAATCAACCTGGAGACGCCGTGAAGGATCAGGACAACAAAACTCTTTCCAATACACAACGTGCTGTTAGGGACCTACGGCAGATGATCCTGTCTGGCGAATTAGCCGCGGGGACTGATCACCTGGAGTCGGAACTCGCTGAAACTCTGGGCATGTCGCGCACCCCGATACGGGAAGCTGCACTAATGTTGGAAAGTAAGGGGTTGCTGGAAATGCGGCCCCGCAAAGGCGTACGTATCCTGCCCGTCTCGTCGGACGATATGCGCGAAATTTACGACATTCTAACGGAACTCGAGAGTCTCGCCGCACAACGCGCCGCCGAAGCGGGTTATTCGAAGGATGAACTGGCGCTACTGGCTGGATCAATCGAACAAATGGATCAGGCTATCGAAACCGAAGACCTGGAGGCCTGGGCTGAGGCCGATGAGCTGTTTCATCAGGAACTCGTGCGATTGGGTGGCAATAAACGAGTCGAAGCGATTGTGGCCATGATGAGTGACCAGGTGCGCCGCGCGCGCGCAACGACTTTGTTCATCAGACCCCTGCCCGTCAAATCCAATGAAGATCACCGCGTCGTATTCCAAGCGATTAGCGAAGGTCGACCGGATGTCGCCCGCGAACGGCATCGAGAACACAGGCTGCAAGCCAAGGCCATGCTTTGCGGGATATTAGAGAAGCATCGGCTTAACAGCCTATAACTTGATTCTGCCCATTCTATAGAAGTTAAAAAAACAGCCACCTTAGTTCGACCTGCTAGGCATTCGGATGAATTGGCGAAAACGGTAAGTTATATGGTGATCAACTGTTCGGATTTGCCTTGAGCTAAAACTCTCACTGGTGTTGTCAGAACAAGTCAATGCGAACCGGATTTTGCGCCCAGTAGACACGGGCGGCCAACAACAGCCTTTCAGCCGGGTCAGTTGTCGCGGAGAATGGAACGGGCACTCCAAACTCTGCGCTAACATTCTCCAGCGCAAGCTGCGTCGCTGGTCCGACTTGACCGTCTACAATTACATTTTTTCCCAACTCATTTAATGCCATCTGCAATGCAAGATTCAAATCCGCAGGAGAAATCTGATCCAGCTGCGCCCTAGCCTGAGCAGCGGGTTCCTCATTGGACAAAAGGGCAGCCTTGGCGGCACGCAGCGCGGCATCGGCAGGTCCGCGTTTGGCCACTTGCCCATCCAAAATAATGTATGCTCCATTTGCGCCGCCCCAAGCATCGCCGCGTTCTAGCGATTTGTCGTACCATTTCAGCGCTTCGGCACGTGTTCTGCCCTGCAACTGTTCGTTGAGGATCATTCGGGCGATGCTGGCAGGTGCGGTCGGGTGTCCACCCTCTGACGCAGCCAGAAAATACTCTTCGGCCTTATTGAAGTTGATTGGATTTCCTCCAAGCCCGAGCAAAAATACGTAAGCAAGATTGTCATAGCCATAGATGTCCTTACGTAATTCAGATGCGCGCAGGTAGCGCAGTCCGCGCTCAGGGATGTAGTGATCAGAGTTGTCACGCAGGAAGTAGAGCCCAAGTTCGTTCATCGAAAACGTGTGGCCGAGCTCGACAGATCGCTCCAAAAGTTCAAACCCACGATTCCGTTCACCTTCAGTTTCCCCGTTTCGAAGCAACTGCTTGCCGAGACTATGCATCGCGTATGGGTCCTGTTCGGCCGTGGCTTCCTCGAGCAGCTCACGTGCTTTCTCTGGATCATAGGGCGTTTTGGTTACCGCACGATCAATTCGATCAGACCACAAAAGAGTTGCCAAAGCATATTTTGCGCGGATATGACCACCGTCAACTGCGGCTGAAATGTTGTCGAACGCGTTCGAAAAGTCTCCTGCCGCCTGCTGGACTCGCGCGAGTTGATACAAAAATCTTGCGTTACCGGGGTAGTCTTTTACCGCCTGTGTGCAGGCCTCCAAACCTTTAGCAATGTCCAACTCATTCGGAAGCCGGAAAACGCCAACCCCGTTCAGATCCAGCGCGTCTCCGGCCTGCAGATCGCAGGCATTCAACTCCAACTCAAAAGAGACTTCTACAAGATGTTTCTTTTGATCTGCAGTAACTGCCTCCACTGAGAACGTGTCGTTGAAATCATTACCAACAAGCTCGATGGCGCGTGTGTCCGTTATATCCGGAGCATAAGTAAGACTACCACTTGGGGATTGACTGTTAGTGATAACGACGCCGCGCTGAGGATTTCCGACAAGGCGTAGGCTAAGAACCTCATCTCCCAGCTTCCTTTCCAAGTCTTCGGAAAAGGAAACGGATTTGTCGAATTGTTGACTTAGATTCAATGTTTTGAGCTCAGTGTCGACCACTGGTTCCTGAACTGGCTCCGCCTGTTGTTGAGCCAGGTAGAAAGGGCGCACAAGCGTCGAGCTCTCCCACGGGATTTGTTTGCCCGCTGTCGTCTTGTGAACCTGCTCCCGAATGACCGGAAACAGCTGCTGTATGTTTTCAAAAGGAGAGGATTGCGCAGTTTTCAGAACGGCCGCAGTGTAGGGGCTATTCTGACCTTCGACGCCATCACTGGCTACTGCGCCTGGGGACGTTGAATATGCGACCAGCGAGTTCAAAGGGGTTTTGAACACGTCGAAACCTTCGCGGGTTTCGAACAGGTTGGCGTCCAAGTCTGCAGCCAATCTCAGGTCTTGAAAAGGATTATCACGACATGAATCGAGTATCGCAACGTGTGCAGAACTACGCGCTGACAGCGTGTCAATCACGCGATCCAATGTCATGGTGGCCAATGGAACATCATAAATGCTCTCAAATTTTGCATCCACAGGCAGCAAATAGTTTCGGCGACCTATCTGAATACCGTGACCCGCGTAGTAAAAAAGGACGTCAGCAGAATCGGGAATATTCAATACCGCGGTTCTAATGAGTTCTTCAAACTCGCGTTTGCCCAGATCGTAACCGTCGTACACCCGAAATTCGAACCCGCGTAGCATCTGGGCGATATCTTGCGCGTCTTTTCGAGCGTTTGTCAGATCAGCAACGTTTGAATAGTTTTGGTTGCCGATCACGATGGCTACGCGGCTCGAAGGCGATTCTGCTCTATTGTCCTCAGCGTTGGTTTGCGCCCACAACAATTGGGTGGTTAGAAAAACAACCGGCATCACGGCCAAAACTTGGCAGAGTATACCTTTCAACTCACGCAGTACCATTCAACGATCCTTTCAGATCAATGTCAGCCCCAGCTTCCCCCGCCGCCGCCGCCGCCACCAGATCCACCGCCGCCGCTTGAGCCACCGCCGTTTCCGCCTCCACCGCTTGAGCCACCGCCGTTTCCGCCGCCACCGCTTGAGCCACCGCCGTTTCCACCACCGCCGCGACCTTCGGACCCTCCTCCTCCTTCACGCTCTTCGCCGGAAGGAGGAGTACTTGCTGTTGAAGAAGAGGTCGTTGATCCTGCGGGTGCCGTGTCTTCCGCAGCAGTCTGTTGTGGAGGCGCTTCTGTTGGTTCAATCGCCTCAGACTGCGACCACGGCACGGTACATCCGACGACTGATACAGAACAAAAAACAAAAATAGAAATGGTTAAAAAACGCATTTCATGTCTCCTCAACAAAAAAGTGAAACCGTCAAACTAAATTGTGCCGGAACAGTACGCGCATATAGTTATAACGCAAGTGAACTAGTTTACACAGGCAAAAGAGATGATATGGGTGGACTAAATCCACGGACCTGTGGTGGTTACTGTAAGTCAAATTCGAACCCGTCTCGGCTGGGCCAGTAGGTTTTTCTACTACTCTGCGCACAAACCGCGTATCTCGGTGAGAGCAACGGATCGTGTCTGCTTCGACTGTTGACAGTACACTCGCTGTTCGCGTTGGTACTTAGTCTTTACTTTGTTTGCTCCCCCGTGTCGCGCTATCATGAAACGTTATCGAGTTAGCCCAATCAGGTGAATATTAAACGCCGCGTTTGGCTGTGCCCGAAGCCTTGTTCTACCCAACTTATTTTGTCGCTCAGTGTTGGTCATCCCAATGTCGTCGCCTACTTATTGGAGTTGCGTGCGCCGCCTGGCGCGATAACGGATATTGGTTTGGCGTTGCAAATTGCGGCGCGCAACAACCACGCAATCAGTGTGGAAGTGTTACTTGATCTGGGCGTCACCCCCGACACGGATGCAAGAGATTTCGGCAATGCGCCAATTCGCGATGCTGCTTAAAATTCGCGATGTAAGCGGCAAAAACACCACTAAAGGACCGAGCGGACGTAAAGAACCGAGCGAAAACAAGCCACCAACCAGCGATTCATCTTACCTTTCGAAAGGGGCGGTGAGTTGAGATTACTAAAGACAATCTGATACTGAGAAGGCCGAGAGCGGGATCTGGACAACTGAACAAGTTCATCACCAACCACTCGGGACCGGTTTCTGGAACGACGACGCAACGTGGCAGTATTCGCCACCGTGTCGAGCGCATGGCCATACTAAAAACTAATACAGGGTCGCAAGAATTTGTCCGTACGGTTTCAAGCCGACGTCCATTCCGTCGCCCGTAGACGTCAGATCGAAACCCAAACCAGACATTCACAACAAACTGTCAGTTTGAAGTGGTTTTACTTGAGATCTACCTTCCTTGTTTGAACGCCACGGATAAAGACAACAGTTGGAAGCCGGATTTTTTCTTTTCAACGCTGCAATTGAAGCCAATTGGAAAAGTCCCGAACGGTTTCTGTCTCGGCAATTCGGTGCGGTCTAACGAGGAAGTATCCGTAATTGGAAAGCGTAACTTTCGAGAGGCGGAAAAGCTTGGAACGTCGTAGCTCTTCTTCTACGAGATCGTCCATCAGCGCGATCCCCTGACCATCGATCACGGATTGCACCCGAACGTTCGGGTCCGGAACGATCAGCACATCACGTCGCGCCTGCCGAGGAAGCCCTGCTGCGTTCAGCCAATTGGACCATGCATTGCTATCAACGCGATCCCTCAGCAGCGTGAATTGAGAAATCGCGCGCTTCATTCCCACTTCTTCAACCAACCTAGCAGCGTCTGAATTGCCGACAGGGAAGGAGCGAACGGGCAACAGGGGGGTTACAACGCCATTTTCCCAGTTTCCACTTCCCCAACGAATGGTCAGATCGACATCGTGCAGTTCCTGTTCCGAAAACTGGATCATGGGCTGGATGCGCAGCTGTACGCCTGGATGAGCCTGCATGAAAGTCATCAGTCTTGGTGAAAGCCACCGCGAGGCGAAGTACGTCGAAACGCCTATATTTAAAGAACGAGACGCAATCCCTTTAAGGGCCAGCAGCTCGGTTTCGATTTCTTCGTATTGTGCCTGACAGGATGCGAGCAACTTAAGCCCTTCACCGGTTAGCGCTACTCCTCTTGTCGTGCGTCGGAACAATATCATGCCCAAATCGGCTTCTAGCGTCTTGATCTGATAGCTGATCGCACCCTTGGTCATGTTCAACGCTGCGGCCGCTTCCGAGAAACTCGAGTAGCGGGCGATTTCCACAAATAGTCGAAGCAGATCATGATGTCGAAAACGGACAGACATGCCCAATGCGTACAAAATTTTTGAACGGCAAGTAAAGAAGGTTTCGATTTTCAGTCGTCATTTTTTATGCTGCTTTGCTCTGGTTTTCAGAAACCGGAGTAATAGCAGTGGTCAGCTTGAACTCACAACAATTTCCGACGGCGTAGATGGGTCGGCATGCCAAGATGCGCCGAGGGAGATTGTCTCGTCGCAGTACACCCTGTGACGCACCGCAAATCCGGAGGCGCAGGGTTCCAGTTTACGACCTTTTAGACGAGGCAAGCTTGGCTCGGATCGAAGAACAAGCCGATTGGATTCTCGATCACGTCGGCATCGAATTCCGAAGCGACCAAGTTGCATTGGACCTTTTTGCACAATCGGGCGCGCGGTTGGATGGCGAACGCGTACGCTTTGATGCAGGCCATGTGCGAGACCTTTGCGCCACGGCACCAGCAAAGTTTCAGTTGTGCAGCCGCGATCCGAAAAACACTGTCACACTAGGGGGTGGCAACGTGGTACTGATGCCAGGATACGGATCGCCCTTTGTAAGTGATCTGCAAAACGGCAGACGCTATGCCAAGCTCACAGATTTTTGGAATTTTGTGAAACTTACCTATTTAGCGCCTGCACTGCATCACTCTGGCGGCACCGTGGTCGAACCAACGGATGTACCCGTGAACAAACGCCATCTGGATATGGTATTGGCGCATCTTACCTTGTCGACCAAACCGTTCATGGGATCGGTCACCGCGCTAGAGCGTGCCAAGGACAGCATCGAGATGGCGCGGCTGGTTTTCGGGCCAGACGTACTGGAACGCAATGCGGTGATGCAGGCCAATATCAATGTGAATTCGCCGTTGGTTTACGATCACACCATGTCCAGCGCCTTGCGTATCTACGCCGAGGCGAACCAGTGCGTTTGTGTTTCTCCGGCGATTTTTGCGGGGGCTATGGGGCCACTGGCACCTGCTGCAGTTGCCGCGCAAACCCTGGCCGAGGCTATGGTGGGAATTGCGTTGACACAACTGGTCCGGCCCGGTTGCCCGGTCGTGTTCGGTTCGTTTCATTCCACGATGAACCTGCGCACCGGTGGGCTAACCTTTGGCTCGCCCGAGGCAAATATGACCACTATGGCAATCACGCAGTTGGGTCGTCGACTGGGCGTTCCAGTGCGCTCGGGCGGTGGACAGATCACGTCTTCGAATGCGCCGGATGGGCAGGCGATGCAGGATAGTACCGGCGCAATGTGGTCCACGCTTTTGTCTGGCGCGCATCAAGTCTGGCACGCAGCGGGATGGCTCGAAGGTGGGCTTGTGATGTCCTATGAGAAATTCATCATGGACCTTGATCACGCCGGTGCGATGCTGAAAATGCTGCAAGGTTTCGAAACCGATGACGAAGCCTTTGGCCGTGATGCCTATCTAGAAACTGCGCCGGGTGAAAATTTTCTGTCCACCAGCCATACGCTGCGCCACTACACATCCGCCAACTTTGAGCCACAGATTTCTGATGCAGGCCCCTATGAGAGCTGGGTTGAAAATGGGGCGCTGACTTTGGACCAACGCGCCTCGGTGCAATGGCAAAATATGCTCAACGATTACACCCCCCCTGAAATGAAACCCGGCATTCGGACAGCGCTTGAGGATTTCGTATCTGAACGCAAGGCCGCAATGCCAGATGAATGGCACTAGGAAGGATGACCATGACAGAAGAACTCAGCCGCACATCAGCGCTTGCATCGCACCACACGGCCCTTGGATCAGGATTGGAAGATTGGAACGGTATGGGCACTGCTTGGACCTATAACACGGACCCGAATGAAGAACATGACGCAGTACGTGAACGCGCGGGTATGTTCGACATGTCGCCGCTGAAGAAGGTGTTTGTGCGAGGGCCAGATGCGCAGGCGGTTTTAGATCATCTGACCACACGCGATCTGACCAAAGTCAAACCTGGCAAAGCGGCATATTTATGTGTGCTGACAGATCAGGGTGGAATTGCGGACGATGCGATTGTGTCGAACAACGGTGGCGACGAGTGGATGATCGTGCATGGATCAGGCGATACGATGACCCTGCTTGAGGCCTCTGCTACAGGCAGCGATGTCGAGGTGCAATTTACTGATGACCTCCACGATCTGTCTGTGCAGGGCCCCGCTGCGCTAGATATCCTCAACGCTCATACCGACATCGACCTTGAAAAATTGGCCTATTTTGACCATGCGCCAGCGACTCTGTTTAACCATGTCTGTCGCATATCGCGCACTGGCTATTCCGGCGAGCGCGGCTATGAAATATTTGCCGACGGCAGCGTCATTACTGACATCTGGGACAAGTTGGTGGATGCTGGTGTGATGCCCTGTTCGTTCACCGCGCTAGATAAAGTTCGAATAGAGGCAGGCCTTTTGTTCTATGGCTATGACATGACCGAAGATAACACCCCATGGGAGGTCGGTCTGGGCTTTACAATCAGTGCGAGCAAAGCTGACTACAGGGGCAAAGCGGCAGTCATAGCGGCAAAAGGACATGAAAAAGTAAGAAATGTCTGCCTTGATATCGACCACGCGCACATGGTCGAAGGCGGTGAAACCCTGTTGCTGGACGGTGAAAACGTGGGCGTGATCAACAGCCCGTGCTATTCGCATCGAATAGGAAAATCGCTGGCTTTGGCACATGTTAAACAAGGATTACCCGTCGGAACCAGTTTGACGGCGACCGGCGGTGCTTTGGAAATGACGGCAAAAATCGTTTCCAGCCCCGTGTACGATCCTGAAAAGTCACGAACGCATGGTTAATGCGTTGGAAATGCGTGACAATAATACAATTAATCAAGTCGCCTGTGCAGCTTGGGAACAAGGCTTAACCAAAGAATACTCGCACCAAAGCAGCCCCACCGCTGAAATAGGAAAAGTAGACCTAGTGTTTCCACTCGTCGCTTTGTTCATAAGTAGGCTGTGGCAGCCAACCGTGCACATTCACCAGCAAGTTTTGTTCGGGATGGGGTACATCACGATCCATCAGAACGTCGTCGCGCGGTCGAAAATAGTGTGTTCGTATGAACTAGGCTCACTGAGCGTGCTTCTCGTCATGCTCTATTTGCAAAATGTAGACGCCCGACAGGAGTATCGTCATGTAGTAGATGAAAACGGACTGCTGAGCGTTGTATGTGGATGATCGCCACATTTGGAACCATTCCCCCGCAATTGCCATAAAGCCAAACACCCAAAGTATAACTGCTACAGCGAGGCCAATTGTGAATGGTGTCTTTGCGGCGTGGAATTCCTTAGCGGAACCGTTCAGGCGCTTAACCATCAAAATTCCAGCAAACAGGAAAAGGAGTGCCTGAATTGCTTCTGCGAGAATTATTGCCGCGTAAGCAAGATGTTGAAGGTCAGCATTTTTGACGGCTCTCCAATTAACATTGGGATCGCCCTGAACCGCCTCCATCGACATCACTTTTTGCACGAATGACCAGTTTGTATCGTAGTCCGTAACGTTGCCGAAGACGACCAGCAACAGCCAAATACCGAGACTCAAAGCTAAAACTGCTTTTGAAATTCGAACCCAAAACACCCGTTTTTCTCCAAATTGGTAACGCACTGCAAAACCAAATTCGAACGTTGATCGAAACGCAACATTGTCGACAAGTGCGTTCATGAAGTTCAAAGACAGCTGCGAACGACCAAACTAAGCATTCGACGCTGCACTCAACGTACACCAAGCAAACCGAATTGCGTTAACGATCACAAAGATAAAACTCACTTCTCAATAATATCAATGGCTTGGGAGATCAGATTTCAAATCAGTTTTGTGGGCCCGCTTCATTGTGTCTCTCGGTGTTGCACTAGAAATTCCACGTTCCGATTGAAAACAGCGAAACGAACGGACAACTTGTCCCCAAAAGATACCCTTGGGCGGGTGTTAAAAGTTTAAATAACGCAAGTCCGGTTATTCACAAACGCTAGGCTACCACCCTACCCCACTCAGACAAAGGATGTACGACAAGACTCGAGCGGGTGTAATAACAAGCGGTGTTTTGAATACATTAAACAAAAGCTCCGCCCTGCGTTAAGTGTTGCCAGCTCTCGAGACACTTGTGGCCTTGGCGCTGTCATCCGGGTGGTGCCAGACCAACAGGCCAATCACAGACGAAGCTGCGAAGAAGCCAATCAAACCGAACGCAACAGCGAAAGTACCGGTTGCATCTAGGGCGAACCCAGTGATGACGGGTGCCAGAAAACCAGCTAAGGCAAAGCCACTATTCATGACGCCCATGCAAGTTCCCGCGCGTTGCGGCACAATGTCGGCAATGACTGCATAAAAGATCGGGTTTGCGCCAAGCCCCGCAGATACGGCAATTGAGATGCAAATCAGCGCGATCGGGAAATTGTCTACAAAGGCGAGCGGCAAAACAGCCAGTGCGACAAGCCCGTGCAGCACCGCCATAGGATAGGTTCGAGCGACCCGAAGGGTCCCCGTTCTGATTAGTAACCAGTCCGACAAGCGGCCCACGGAATACAAAGTGATTGCAGCGGCGGCCCAGGGAATAGCAGCAGCCCAACCAATCTGTTTGAGGTCCAAGTGGTAAGTCGTTCTCAGGAACTCAGGCAACCAAGTCATCACAAAAAAGATAAGGTATCCGAACACAAAATAGGACCAGTAACTGGCCAAAAGAGTGGGCGTCTGCAGCAAGACCTTGAAGTCTTCGCGCGAAAGTCGGCCGCTGTTGGCGGGTTGATCTGTGTCCCCGCGGCCTTCCTTTACGTAATTCCGTTCTTCATCATTTACGAACCGTGATTGTTCGGGTGAATCGCTGGAAAGCCAGAGCCATGCGGGCAGCCACATCATGCCCAACAGCGCAAGGCCAAAGAACATGATACGCCATCCAAACTCGACGATGACGTATGTTGCCAATGGTGCGCCAACGGCGAGCGCGAGCGGGATCGCCACCAAAGCAGCGCCCATTGCTGTGGATCGTTCATGCGGTGGCAACCACCTTTCCAAAACGCGTGAATGCGCGGGAAAGGACGGCCCTTCAGCCAGCCCGAGCGCCATACGTGCACAATAAAGCATCGCGAACCCCGTTGCGGCTCCGGTCCAGCCGATCGCAACGGACCACAGTAAAACCGCGAGCGCAAAAGTTATGCGGGCTCCGAAACGGTCCGCAAGATAACCTCCTGGTAAGGTTGTAAGAAAATAACCGATGCCAAATGCGCCCAGCACCAACCCCAAGTGAGATGACGACAGGCCAAACTCACTTTGAATGGCGTGGGCCGCGTAAGAGATCGCCGAGCGGTCAATGTAGTTAATCGTGTTGATCAAAAACAAGAGAACAATGATGGTCCAGCGAAACCGGGTCGCAGGTGCTAACGCATTGGTCATAACGATGCTCAGCCAAAAAATGTCTAACGTTTCATGAGCCTAGACGGTGCCGTAGCGCTTTGCCAAGCAAAACCTCTAGTACTTCGGGCCGGTCCCCTGCTGGACGGATGAGGCTCTCAGCGTCGCGAATAGGGGTCGAAATTCTGCTTCAAGACAGCCGCCCTTAAACATCGGTAAATTCGACCAATGTCCGGCGAATCCAACCTCAACAAAGGTTTAAATACGCGAGAGTGTGCTTTTGTAAGATGCTATGCGATTCAACTGAGATCGCTTAATCTGTCTGGTGGAAACTATCTGGAAACGTTAACGCCTATTGTTTTGAGAGGTGTCACAAAGCGTGGCCCGACTACCAAAGGCGTCACAGCACATGCGCCGCACCGCTCTCCTCCGCAGCCAATTGTTTTAACGCCATCCGATCCAACTTGCCGCCCATAGTCAACGGCAGTGCACTTACTATTCGCACTACATCCGGCGCCTTGTATCCAATCTGCTCTCGTGCAAAGTCGATGATCTCACTGGCACGTATCAGTTCCGCCCCTTCGGCTAAGCTCACGAAGCCCCAAACATCTTCGCCGTGCATTTCGTCCCGCACCCCAACCACAACAGCTACCGCAACGGCTGGATGTGCGGTCAACGCATCTTCCACTTCTGCCGGGCTGATGTTCGATCCGTCATGAACAATGATCTGTTTCTGTCGCCCCCGAAACCAGAAATAGCCATCCTCATCCCGCCGCATTAAATCGCCAGTGTCGAGCCAGCCATCCCGAAATGCCGCTGCTGTCGCCTCGGGATTCTCCCAATACCCGGTCATCATGGTTGGGCTCTTTATCCAATGCCGACCGTCTACACCTACGGGAACCTCCTCATCAACTTCGTTGCGAAGCGCTGAAACAAAACCTGGGTTGTTCAGCCCAACTGCTCCAAGCTTTTCAGCGCCCCCGTGGGTGTTGGAGTGTGACGTCCCCATTTCCGTCATCCCGTAAAACGCCCCAATCGGCACACCGGCTAGGGCGCCGAACGCATCGACCAACTTCTGAGAGGGTTTGTCTGCACCGGCCATCATCGTTTTTAGAGAGCTAAAGTCTTCGCGCGTCGCCCCGTGCCCCGACAGTAATGCCTCCAAAGGCGCAGGTAAGATTTGTGCCACCGTTGGCCGAGTCTGCCGCAACAGCGCTAAAAGCTCGTCAGGTGTAAACCGTTGTGCAACATTCGTCGTGGCACCTGTCCAAAGTCCTGCAAATGTTAGCCGTAATCCGGCGGTATGCGAAATCCACGAGGCTGGTAGCACGACATCCCGGGAACCTAGGCCCAGCCCCTTCGCATTGCTCGCCACCATAAACCCCATGCTGGCATGACTATGGGTCACACCTTTGGGCTTGCCAGTGGTCCCGGAGGTGAAGAATATAAACGCTGGAGCCTCGGCACCAACTGGCTGCAAAGTCCCTCTGCTTTCCCCTGCAAGCAGATCCTCGAAGGCCAGCGCACCGCTTATTTCGCCTGCATAGGAAATCAAGCCTACAGGCATTTGCGCTGTGCCAGGAACTGCTACCGCGTCCTCGGCGCGCTCTGCATGAACCAGCAGCGCTGCAGGTGTCGCCAAACCCAAAGCATAGTCGATATCCGCAGCTGCGTAGCGATAATTGAGCGGCATCGCTACCAGACCCGCCCGCATACAAGCCAGGTAATGGATCAAAAGTGCCGCCCGGTTCGGCATGATCGACGCTACTCTATCTCCAGGGGTCAACCCAAGGCTCAGATATTTCAGCGCGAGCCGTGTACAAGCGGCATCCAATTCTCGCCAGGTCCAAGCCTCGTCTAAGGCGTAAAGGGCCGTCGCCTCGGGATTTGCTGACAATCCCCGCCGAAACAAGTCCGTCAAATCCGCGGGTGCGGCCAGTAGCGGTCCGGATACCGGCATGTCCTTCTCCTAAAAATCAAACCGCTCGGAGGTCTACACCACGCCGCTTATTCTAAAAAGACTTCAGCCAACCCGCCAAGTACGCCCAGATGTCAATATAGCGCAGTTCTATGGAATAGTGTCGTAACCGATACTGTCGACAGAAGTTTATATATTGGGTATCCCGGGGCGAATGGGCAAGCCATGATGATTACCGATGAAAACGACTGTAAGCGCGCGAAAGCGCTCCGAAAACGCGAATGGCAGAAACGTCATCGGGGCTACGATCCAGTTAGCGAATAGATGCTTGCATCCCTGGAAACGTATATTGGAACCTTATGGAAGATGGCAGGTATCGGCAACAGACCGAACAACCTTATTGAACCTGGCCCCTGAACCAAATTGGTTCGTCGCCTTCTGCCCACGGCGAGTACTTGTACATTACGTTCGAGAAGGTTTTGCTTGCTAGGAAGCGATCCAGCCATGCAATCAAATTTGCCCATTCCTGTGCGTCAAACCATTGCCTGTCTATATAGGCGAATTGCCGGACAAAGGGCAGAAGCGCCAGATCAGCAAGGGTTGGGCGGTCTCCAAACAACCAGAATCGACCGTTCAACTGTTTGTCGAGGCTAACCAAGTAGCTTGCAGCTTTCCGGCGCTCTACTGCATGGTAAAATTCAAGATAGCGCGTAGCGTAATTTGTGTGATCCAATGCGGCCTTGAAGGGACCATCATTTTCCTTGATCATGTCCCACCCTTTCTGAGGCATGTCCAAAAGCCGCTGAGGATCATTTTGTTCAAGGGCCCAAATCATAATATCCAAGCTTTCGTCTAAGACCTTATCTTTAAATCGAAGCGCTGGCACCGTACCGGTTGAAGATGTCTGCAAGAAGGCGTGGGGCTTGTCCTTTAAAAGAATTTCGCGCAGCTCGATTTTGACACCCGAACTCGCCAAGGCGAGGCGGGCCCTCATTGCATAAGGGCAGCGGCGGAACGTCCATAAGATTGGGTGATGAGCCATATGAGGATTTATCTGCAATCCGCCAGAGCGGTCAAACCCTTCCTCGGCTGTCAAGTTTGAGCTGCTCCACTAGTACTTCCAGGTCCGGTCAAGCGGGACACTGCTTCGCAAATATCGGCCACCGTAGCCGTCGGTTCAGGAGTAAACCGACGCTCGTCGCCTTCACGAAATTTACCGGTGCGCACCAAATACGCCTCGGCCAGTCCAGCAGCAAGGGCACCGGCAATATCACTTTCAGCATCGTCACCGATCATAGCTGACTGCGCAGTAGAGGCTCCGGTGGTGGCAATAGCGGCTTTGAAGAATCCGGGGTCGGGTTTGCCCAACAACCGAGCCCTGGCGCCGGTCGCGTATTCAAGCGCCTTGACGAAGCAGCCGGCATCAAGGCTCAACTGTCCATCCTGATCCATGAAAATGCGGTTGTTCGCGAGGGCGATCAAAGGCGCCCCCTTCTGCAACAATCGGTGCGCCCGGTTCAAATTTTCATAAGAAAACTCCTGGGCAGCATCGCCAACAACGACGGCGGGCGGTCCACTGCGGTCACAGCCTGAAAACTCTTCCGCAAGTGCAGGGTGGACGAGCAAATGCGGACTATGCCCCGTGCGCGATAGCCAATCAAGGCAGGCAGCAACGGGCGTAAATATCTCCTCCGGCTGAATTGCAAACCCGAGGTTCTGCAACTTTTCCATGATGCGGTTCTTTGGCTGCCGGGTGCTGTTAGTGAGATACCTCACGTACCGCCCGCTGGAACGCAACCGCGTAAGCGACTCGGATGCGCCGGGGATCGCTTTGGTTCCTTGGTAGAGAACTCCGGAGACATCAACCAGAACTGTTTGGATCATTTTCCAACAGTGCCCGAGCCTTCGCGGGGCGTCAACTTCGGCACCGCAACGCCAGGCCACCCAAACCCGATGGTATACGGACCACTATTGCCTTCGCCGAAATTCAGTAATTCTCGTTTCTGCCTCGGAACTGATGTCCTCCAAAAGTCTATTTCCCCTTTCTGAACCTCCGTTACTTCTTTTAGAACGTGTTTGAACGCGCGCAGATATATATCGGGATGCAAGAATGCTTCGCTGAGGGTAAGCGTCTACCTTTGGCGCTTCGGCCGCCCTGCAGATATCACAAAGTTTGCCTGTTCATCCTCAATCACCTTAATAAGAAGCCAAGTTGTTAGGCACAGAAAACAGGTCGTGGCCAAGGTGCTGTCAGACAAATTCGAACCAGCATAATTTTGGTCAATAAAGCGATCCTTTGTGCCGCGCATAAATCGCGCCATTCGACAGGTTTCACCGATCATGTCAGCCTGCAGGTACTCGGTTGATGAAAGATCACTACTGATTGAAGTGTTCGTTTACAAAAGCTTAAACAAAGGTGATCTACTGCTTGGTATTCATCCTGTTGAAATGCAGCATCACGCGTTCTGTTCGTCGCAACGGGATGTGTGAGTTCTGATCTCGATCGCTGAGCCCCATGCCCGACAAAAAAGTGATTTCTTTTAAAAATCGCAGTACAATTTTGGAACTAAAAATCCTCAGTCAGAAACTCGAATTGATCCAAAGTTTATTCCTAAGGAACAATCCACGCGGTGTTGGGAAGTTGCGATTTTCAAACGATCTTCAAGAACCCGAACAAATCTAAGAAAGGCACTACCGAACCATGCAATCCGTTATGGGAACCGGTTTGCCATAATCCTCACCCGCCCCGCTTAAAACGTCAGCATCGCCGGGTATTACGCAATTCGACATGCATCGGGGGGCAAACACATCTGGACGGGCATCGCAAATGAACCCATCGACGTTAGGCATCGTCACCTGCATCATGCTGCTTCGATCCAGCGTTGCTCCTGCAGGTAGGATGTCGTTTAGCACCAGAATATACGCGGTAACCGCGTAGACTTCGTTGTCGCTAAGGGAATGGGCCATTGCGAACGGCATTGCTCGGCGGACATAGTCAAGGAATGTCGTGGCGTACGGCCAGTAGCTGCCCACAGTTTTTGCAGGCGAGTTTTCGGTATCGGTCAAAGGTGGCGTCGAACCGACAAGGGTTGGAAACGCTCCGCGGTCCAGCAGAACCTTCAACCCTACGCCTTTTTCGCCATGGCAGGCCGAGCACTTGTCACGATAGACTCGAGCACCCTCGTCCGCGCTGCCCATTCCATCAGGAAGCCCGGTGCCATCAGGGAAAACACTCAGCGACCAGACCGACAACTCTGCCTCGGTGATTGTCTTGCCGAGACACAAGGGGCGGTCATCACAGTCGGTAATTTGTGCAGCAGCTAGCCCAGAGGTCACTATCAGTGCCATGGCACAGAGAATCAGGTTAAACCTGCGCATTGTATACCTCACCATTGCTTTCAACCCGCCACGTTTGGATGCCGTTGTTGTGGTACGATGAGAATTTACCGCGCGCGTCGACGATCTGCTGAACGAAGGGCTGAGTGTATCCAGTTTCGTCAGTGGCACGGCTCATTAACAGTGTCTCGCTCCCGTCCCATCTCCAAGGTAGGGTGAATTCGGTCAGGCACTTCGACATCACCGGCTCCGTCAGTTGCGCTTGGGTCCAGTTGCGGCCGCCGTCGAACGATACATCCACATGCGAAATTTTCCCGCGACCAGACCAGGCGATACCCCGAATCTGATAGAAGCCCTTTTCCGGTAGGGACTGACCGCCTGATGGAAAGGTGATGAGCGACTTGGCTTCCATCACCAGCGAGGAGATCCACGCCTTGCCGGATTTTTGCAGATCGGTGTACTGGCCCGTTTCGAACGTCGCAAAAAGTGGCCGGTCGGTTACCTCTATCCGCTGCACCCATTTGATGTTCAGATTGCCCTCGCAGCCCGGTACCAACAGCCGTACCGGATACCCCTGTTCCGGGCGCAGCATTTCCCCGTTTTGCGCAAAGGCAAGAATGCAGTCGTCCAGCGCGCGCGCCATCGGCAAGCTACGCGCCAAAGCGCCGGAATCCGCGCCTTCGACGATGAGCCACTTGCCCTTAACTGTATCAGCCCCAGCCTCACGCAACAGGTCGGACAACCGGACGCCAGTCCATTCAGCACAGCTGAGAAGACCGTGAATATCTTGTGCGGTTAAATATGGCGACGTTTCTTGCCCGCCATAGGTTGCTTTGCCCCAGATCAGATCGCTGTTGCCGGAACATTCAAGAAATCTGAACGTGGTGACAGTGGGAAAGCGGCGCAGATCCTCCATGCTGAGTTCAAGATTCCGGTCGACAAGCCCGTGAATGACCACTTTGTGCTTGGCCGGGTCCATGTCGGCGTAACCGCCGTGGGATCGTTCATAGAACAGCCCGTTAGGTGTGATGATCCCACGCAGGTCCTGCAACGGCGTGCCGGTCCAGGAGGATTCGTTCATCGGCGGAACATAACCCTTTGGTGCATACTCGGACGGGGTCGGACGACGGATCACTGCCTTTTCGAATGATGATGGGTGGCCATAAGGATTTGTTCCGACCGGATCGCCCAATTCGGTTGCCCACGGGCGTTGCAAAGGACCGGCCGCTGCGCCCTCAACCCCTAGCCCAGCTACCAAACTGGCTGCAGTTCCTGTGACAATGCCGGTGCCACCGGTCAACACACTGCGCCGGGTAAGATCGGTGCCGTGTCTACCCTGCTTGTCTTGATCATCACTCATATCAAAGTCCACTTTACCCGTTCTGGGCCGATGCCAACTATTTTATTATTGCCTCGATGTCGGCCTCGGTAAATTTGGGCAGGTCCGGTGTTTCAGCCGCAAAGGTGTGACGTAGAAAATTAGCCAATTCCGCGATCTGCGTCGGGGTCATACGGTCCTTAAAGGCAGGCATCGGGCTGGAATTAGGTACGGATTTGGGATCAGGAAATCCGTTTACGATTGCATAAATCATATTGCGACCGTCGACCTGAGCCAGCGTCGAGTTTCCAGCCAATGGTGGCGCCCCATCTTTGACGCCCTTGCCGCGCGGGCCGTGGCACATCGAACAATTGTTCAAGAACAGTGCACGCCCTTCTCGATACGATTCCGAAGCCTCGCTATCTGCAGCCGCAAACGTAGCGTTGCTGCCGTAACTTGGGGCGGATGGCAGATCCAGAAGATAGGTGGCAATCGCAATCCGGTCTTCATCGGTCAACTGCGACAAAGAATTTTTCACTACCAGATACATTTCCTTGAATGCAGTACCTTTGGGTCCCCTGCCTGTTTTGAAGAACTCAGCCAGGTATTCAGCGTTCCAGCCTCGCTGTTTCAGTGACTCGGGCCGAATATCGGGTGCCTCGTAGTCTGCAAGCGGTGCTCCGGCCAACGCCCGGTCATGCTCGGCAGCGCCAAACATGTTATGCGGTGTGTGACAGGCACCACAATGGCCCAGCCCCTCAACCAGATAGGCGCCGCGGTTCCAAACGGCATCGCGGGAGGCATCGGGTTCGTATGTCCCACGCTTCGCAAAGAGAACATTCCAAAAAAGCACAAGCTGTCGAATATTGAAGGGAAATTTCAATTCGTTTTTTGGCACACTTTGGTCAACCGGTGTCTGGGTCATCAGATACGCAAGCATCGCATCAGAATCTTGGCGCGTAACCAAGTGGTAAGATGGATAGGGCATCGCAGGATAGAGCGGCTGAAATGTCTTGTATGACCCATACGCAAGGACTTTATAGAACTCAGCCGAGGTCATCCCTTTAATACCCATTTCAGAAGGCGTGATGTTGGCCGAGTAAATTCCACCGAACGGGGTATCTAACTTCAGTCCGCCCGCAAACGCGGCTCCGCCTTCGGTGGTGTGGCATGACGTGCAGTCGCCGGCCGCGGTCAGATATTTCCCCCGCGCGATGGTTTCGGCGTCTGTCGCGATCGGGTGGTCCTCAACGCTGGGCACTGCCCACAACCAGAAGAAAACAACAATCAGTATGATTGTGCAGATGGAAGCTTGAACAATAACTCTGAAAAAGCGCGCCATAGCTGTATTTCGACTGATAGTTTGAATTCATAAAAAAGAAGACGATGCTAAAGTGTTATCACATAAGTACATATCTGTCTTGGGGGCGTTGCTAAGGTGGGCGTTTTCCGGATGGAGCCTTGTGAAATTCGAGGTGTCTAGCCACATATTCTGCACGTACCTGATTAGCGTATAGAGTACCGATGGCGGCGTGCGCCGGTTGCCTCTGATACGAGGGTGCAGTCAGATAAATTCCAAAGCGCTACAGTCGGGTTTGTAACTTGGTCCTTTGTGAAACCCGAAGCTCTCTGCGCTTGGCAAAAGTGTTCATCGTGTCAGCTTGCAGGTTGAGCCATTGGCAAGAGAACTGTCCTGATTAACGTCGTTGTAGACAGGGGACTGAACGGCAGAGAATTTCTGCAAACCTAGAAGGCGCGTGAAACGCCACATAGTTCATTCACCGCGTCGGAAAAGGAGGTGTGAGTTCTCAACCGAGTTATTGAGCCACCCGACTGTCTTTTATCATTTTGTCTCAAATTGATATCTGAACGTACCTCAGTACGGCACAGTGAAATCAGTGACAATACCCTCCACAGCACAGTGACGCTTCATCAGTTTATCACAATAATTCAGTGGCTGTTGTTGTCTTCAACGTTGGGCTACTACAGTTGCAACCACCTCAACTTCATGATCAGTAAAGCGCCGCAAGCCATATACATTTTCGAAGACAACGCCGAAAAGCGATATCGCTTTGCGGTAAGCCCGCAACTGCAGGACTTACTTTCCGCGCAGTTCAAACGCGGAAGTTGAAACGAAAAGGTAAAGTTCGGACCGAAGCGGTCACAACGGGCGTAAATAGTTTCATTGCAAAACGAGTGATCGACGGAAAGGTTTCGAGATACTTGAATCGAGGTGTTTAGTCACGTGCGAAGACTATGACGCTACTCTGCAACCTATACACAAACTCTTCTGACAAAACCTTATCGCAGGTGGCAGCTAGAATCCGATTAGAATGCCACCCGATCTCCTCCTTTCAACTCCAGAATTTCCCTTGCCTCATCGGGTGTTGCTACTTGACTGCCCAAATCCTCAACGATGCGTCGGATCTTAGACACCTGCTGGGCATTGCTCTCGGCCAATTGGCCGCGAGAAATGAAAAGGCTGTCTTCAAGACCAACGCGAAGGTTGCCGCCCATTTGGCTGGCTGTGGTACCGAGCGACATTTGTGCTCCACCGGCCCCTAAAACCGACCATCGATAATCGTCACCGAACAGCCTGTCAGCTGTGCGTTTCATGAAGATCAGGTTGTCGACCTCGGGTCCGATACCGCCGAGGATGCCAAAGATGAACTGAATAAAAATGGGTGCTTTGAACAACCCGATATCCATGCAGAATTTTAAGTTATACAAGTGGCCGACATCGTAGCATTCATGTTCGAATTTGATGTCATGCGGCGCGAGCGTTTCTGCCGCTTCGCGAATGTCCCGGAACGTGTTGCGGAAAATGTTCTGATCGGAGTTCGTGACATAGTCTTTCTCCCAATCAAATTTCCAATCGTCATCGCCATACCGCTTTGCCAATGGGTGAAACGAGAAGTTCATCGAACCCATATTCATGGAGCACATCTCGGGGCTAAAAGTCTTTGCCGGATTGATCCGGTCCTGAATGGACAATGTCAGCGATCCGCCGGTCGATAAGTTCACAACTGCGTCTGTTGCTTGTTTGATGCGCGGCAGGAATGGCGCAAAATCCTTTGGGTCAACAGAAGGCGCTGCATTATCGGGATTGCGTGCATGAAGATGCAGGATCGACGCACCGGCTTCGGCGGCTTCGATCGCCTGCCGCGCGATGTCATCATAAGTATACGGAAGGGCATCCGACATTGTTGGCGTGTGGATCGCGCCGGTTACGGCGCATGTGATGATGGTTTTTTTCTGACGGGCCATGGCTTCAGTTTTCCTTGGATTGTCCGATGTGCTTTACGCGATAGCCCAACGGGAAAAGTTGCAGATCATAGCGGCTGCGGACGACACCCCAGATGCCCTTTGGTGCCTTGAGCATGACAACAATTGCGACAACCCCGAGGACGATAAGATAGGTCGTTCCGAGATCGGCCAGCGTTTCGCGCAGGGCAAAGAAGACCAGCGTGCCGATAATCGGCCCTTCAATCGTGCCGATGCCCCCAATCACCACAATGAAGATTACGAAGGCGGTCCAGTCATTCACGCTGAACGCCGCATCTGGCGAAATGCGCAGCTTTTGCAAAAAGATGAGCGCGCCGATCATTGCCGTAAACGCCGACGTTACGACGTAAACGATGAACTTCGTGCGCCAGATATCGATACCCAAGCTTCCGGCAGCCAATTCGTTGTCGCGAATTGCCGTCAATGCCAAGCCCTGCCGCGAGCGCAGGAAGAGATAGACGGCAGTCACCACCAACACGGCGGCCCCGAGCGCCAGCCAATAGCTCAGCGCTTCTCGCATCGCGCGACCAGATGCGAGTGATTTCACGATGGCAACGGGTAGCGAAGATCCTGATCCTCCACCAAGCGCAGAGATTTGCGCGAAGCTCAGCCGGAAGACCTCTGCGATGACCCAGGTGCCTATGGCAAAATAGGCGCCCCGAAGCCTGAAGATCAAAACTGCAACCGGGATTGAGATCAAAGCTCCCAACACGCCCGCTGCTACGATAGCAACCAATGGGTGCAGCCCGCCCAACATGGTAAGCGCGAAGAGCATATAGCCACCAAAGCCAACATAGGCCTGCTGACCAACCGAGACGAGACCCGCATAGCCTGCCATAAGGTTCCAAAGGGTGGCGAGAGACAGATAGAGAAACAGCTCGCCCATCAGACGCATGTCAGCGCGACCCGCCCACCAGGGCGCTGCGATCAAAACGAGCAGACCGATTGCGGCCAGGATTGCAGCAACCCGCGCTGCTTTTGACGATCGCGATACAGAGTAGTCCTGCAGGTTCATCCGGAAACCCTCGGGAAGAGGCCGTTCGGACGAACAGCAAGAATGACGAGAAAGGCGATATGGCCAGCAAGCAGTTGCCAGCCCGGATCGATCTTGGCTCCAATGGTCTGCGCGACGCCAAGGATGACACCACCGGCCAGCGTACCCCAAAGGTTGCCAAGCCCGCCGATGATCACAGCCTCAAAACCAAAGATCAGGCGACCGCCTCCTATTGAAGGATCAAAGCTCGTGCGTATTCCAAGCAGGATACCGGCAATCGCTGTCACGCCGAGGGCCAGAGCCATAGCCAGACCAAAGATGTGCCGACGGTTGAGCCCCATAAGCTGGGCGATGTCCTGATTGTCGGACACCGCACGGAACGCGCGACCAAGGCCGGTATGATAGAAGGTCCATTGCAGCCCCCATATCACGGCGATAGCGATGCCAAAGGTCAGAAGGGGTAGAATGCCAAGCGTCACACCACCGACCGGGACGCTCGCCGTTTCCAGCGCACCGGCATTCAGCGTTTGTGGATCGGCCGTATAGACCTCCAGCAATCCGTTCTGGATCATTACACTCAGCCCGAATGTCACAAGCAGCGGTGGAAGAATATCGTCCCCCAGAGTTTGGTTCAGTAGGCCGCGTTGTAGGGCATACCCAATCAGCGCCATGGCGGGTACGACGATCACAAGCGCAGCGACCGGATGCATCCCTGTCGCTGTCGTCACGGTCAGCCCAAGATATGCGGCCAACACAATCAGATCACCATGGGCGATATTGACCAGCCGCATGACCCCAAAGATCAACGACAGACCTGCGGCAAACAGCGCGTATAGCCCACCCAGCAAAGTTCCCTGCACGATAGCATTCAGCCATTCCATATTATTCGATCCCGAAATACGCGCGCGAAATGTCTTCGCGCGAAACGGTGTCGGACGCACTTTCCAGCGAAACGCGCCCCTCCTGCAGGCAGTAGACCCGGCTTGAGACCGACAGCGCCTTGGTGATGTCCTGTTCGACGATGATCGCGCTCATGCCCTCGCCGATGATGCCGGGCAGAGCTTCGTAAATGTCTTTGATGATGATCGGTGCCAGTCCGAGGCTGATTTCATCGAAGAGGATCAGATCTGGATTGGCCATCAACGCACGCCCGATGGCGACCATCTGCTGCTGACCGCCCGAAAGCGATGTCGAGGCCTGATCTTTGCGCTCTTCCAGGATCGGGAATAGGTCGTAGACAGCATTCAGATCCCAAGGACCTACGCGGCCAACTTGGGCACCGATCATCAGGTTTTCTTTAACTGACAAAGTGGGGAACAATTGACGGCCTTCTGGCACCATCGCTAGGCCAAGTTCTGCGACCTCGTCGGCACGCAGGCGGCTGATATCCCTGCCCTTGTATTGGATCTGGTTTGGTTCGTTCGCCAGTAACCCGGTGATAGACCGCATCAGGGTCGTCTTGCCTGCCCCGTTCGCACCAATGATGGCCAGAACTTCACCCTCGCCGACGTCCAGTTCAACATCATACAGCGCTTGGAAGTCACCGTAGTAGGAGTTCAAACCTCGTGTCTGAAGAATTGAGTCAGGCATCGGCTTCGATCCCCAGATAGATCTCTTTGACTTCGGCGCTTTCCATGATTGCTTGCGGCTCGCCCTCGGCGATCTTTTTTCCGAAGTCGATAACGATCAGGCGGTCAACAACGGCCAGCAGCGCGTGAACGACATGCTCGATCCAGATGATGGTGACGCCAGAGGCGTGGATGTCCTTGATGGTCTGAACCAGGGACTTGCACTCCGCTTCGGTCAAACCACCGGCAATCTCATCCAGCAACAGCAGTTTGGGCTTGGCGCAAAGTGCGCGTGTCAGTTCCAGCCGTTTGCGTTCCAACAAAGTCAGGCTGCCCGCTAGAACGTTTGCCTTGGGCAGCAGCTCCGTTTGGTCCAGAATTTCCAGGCAAAACCGCTCAGCCTGATGCCCATGCAGGCCGGCCGACTGCGTAGCGGCGATCATGGCGTTTTCGAAAACGGTCATTCCCGAAAACGGCTGCGGGACCTGAAAGGAGCGTGCGATACCCGCATGGCTGCGCTTTGCCGCGCTCCATTTGGTGACGTTCTGCCCATTGAATTCTATAACCCCGGAATTCGATTTGAGCGTTCCCGTGATCAGGTTGAACATCGAGGTTTTTCCAGCGCCATTGGGGCCTATGACCCCAAGCGCTTCACCTCGTTGAACCTCATAGCTCATAGCCTCGGCAACGGTGACCGCGCCAAATGCCTTGCTCAGGTCTTGGAGTCTCAAGATTGTCGTCATGCTTCTCTCGGATGGAGGGTTCGGCGCCAAGATCTGCGCCGAATGTCTGGTCAGCCCAGCAGCTTCATGTCTGCCGTCACCGGAACTTCGGGCGCGGTGCTGTTTGCAACGATCTGCAACTCGTACGCGTCGCCGGATTTTTGCCACTGACCGCCGACCAGCGGTGTTTTGGTGACGTTGTTCATCGGCCCATCACCCCAGTTCACCGGCCCGACAATTGTGTTCAGGTTGGTGGAAGTGATTGCCGAAATGATCGAAGACGGGTCTTCCAGATCATCAGCCCGTTTAATGACATCCGCGACGACCTCGAACAGAGCGTGTTTGAAGCCAAGGGGTTGAGTCCAAGGACGGCCGGACTCTGCCGTATATCCTTCGGCAAGGTCTTTCGAAGTAATACCGGTGAGTGAGGACGAGAACGGATGATGCGGGGACCACCAGACCTCGGTCGACAACCCGTCGCCACGGTCGCCCAGCGATTCAATGACCGAAGGGAACAGCAACGCTTTACCTATTGTCACGACTTTCGGGTTGAACCCTTGTTGGGCGGCTTGGCTCCAGAACGTCGCGAAGTCCGGTGGGATCATATTGCCAGTGACTATTTCGCAGCCAGCAGCCTTGAACGCGGCGATCTGGTTTGAGAAGTCGTCGGACAGAGGTTGATAGCGACCGGGATCGGTCAGGGTATATCCAGCGGCAGCGAGCGGTTTAGGCAGGCCCAGTTCCGCATCGCCCCAAGCATTGCCGTCAGCATCGTTGGGGAAAAGACCGCCCACTGTCTTGGTCACGCCAGTTTTGTCCCACATATCAAGGAACGCTGCGATCACATCCTCTAGGCCCCAGAAGAAGTGATAGGTCGTTTCAAACCCCTCACCCGGAACGCCGTTGCGGCCAAAGAAATAAGGCTGCCAGGGACAGTCGGTGGTGATGCAGGGAACCTCGTTGATCTCAGCTTGGTCCGCGACCGGGTTCACCGTGTCCGGCGTAGAGGCCGCAACGATGATATCGACCTCATCGCCCAAGATCAGGTCGGCGGCGACTTCCGCTGCGCGGTTCGGATTGGACTGGCTGTCTTTCGAGATGATCTCGACATTCCAAGTCTTTCCGTTGTTGTCCAAACCTGCAGAGAAAACCTGCTGAATGGCTTGAAGCACATATTCATCAGCCTCGGCGAAACCCGCCAGCGGTCCGGTGCGTGGGCTAACATTGCCAATCCTTAGCGTTGGGTTGGCCGCATAGGCGCGCGTTGCCCGGAGGATGGCCGGAGCAGCAATTGCCGCCGTAGCTCCGGCGATGAAACTGCGCCTAGTGGCCGTTTTGAAAGTCTTTGTCATTGCGTCCTCCCTTCACCGGCCTCCCGCCAGTGTTTGATTGATCTTACAAAGTCTTCTCGAGATTTTTCAGATGGGTCGCGACACGCTGGCGAACCTGATCTGCTTCGCCTTCCGCCCATTTTCTGAACCCTTCGCCGGATTTCATGCCCAGCTTGCCCGCATCAACCAGCGACTTGAGATAGGATGAAGGGCCTTTGCGCGCCTCAAGATCGTGCAGCACGTTTTCGTGGATATCGAGCGTCAGGTCGGTGCCCACCAGATCAGCGTTTTCCAACGGACCGAGGACTGCCAAGCGCCGTCCGAAGCTGGACTTGATCACTGTATCGACAGCTTCCGCGTCGCAAATACCGTTTTCGACCAGACTGACTGCTTCGCGCCACAGCGCATGTTGAAGGCGGTTGCCAATAAAACCCGGCACATCCTTTTCGACCATCACCGGAGTCTTTCCAGCATCCTTTAACAAATCGAACATCGTCCGTGCGATCTCAGGGTCTGTCCACTCTGTCTTAATAACCTCGACCAGCGGGATCATGTGCGGCGGGTTCCACCAATGGGTTCCGAGCGCCCGGCTTTTTAACCGCAACCCAGACATGATCTGAGTGATTGGCATGACCGAAGTATTTGATGCGAGAATGCAGGTCTCTGGTGCATGCGCTTCAATCTCAGCAAAGATCGCTTGCTTGACCTCTAGCTTCTCCGGTGCCGCTTCGAACACAGCATCGGCGTTTCGAACCGCACCTTCCGTCGTCGCAATGGTCTCAATCATTTTGAGGGTTTTTGTGATAGTGACCTCGTCATCCCCCATCGCGGCCATGCTGGCGCGAATGCGGTCTGACACGGTGTCCCGGGCTTCCTGCACAGGATCAGTGATGGCAACGTTATGACCCGCTTTCGCTAAAGTCAGGGCAATACCATGCCCCATCAGGCCCGCGCCAATCACTACAATTTGCTGCTTCTTGCGCACCATTCTTTAACCCGCCGTATATCCACCGTCGGCATGAAGGATATGCCCGGTGTAAAAATCAGATGCGCGCGACGCGAGAAACAGGAGCGGACCGGCCAGGTCTTCCGGCTCACCCAGCCGCCCCTTTGGAACACGGGTTAGAAAGCCATCGCGCACCGCCTTCGCTTCGTCGGTTTCTTCGAACATCCAAGCTGTCAAAGGCGAACGGAATACTGTCGGCGCAATCGCGTTGACGGTAATGCCTGTTGGACCCAGCTCACATCCCAAGGCTTTGGTTATCCCGTTCACGGCAGCCTTTGACGCACAATATGCCGTATAGCCTGCCGGGTGACCCAGGATGCTGCGCGCAGAACTGACGAAAATGATCTTGCCATATTCGCTGGCCTTCATTTGCACTGCCGCCGCACGCGCCAACAACCAGCTCTGGTTCACGTTGGCGTCCATGACTGCATCGAAGGTTTCCGGCGCCATTTCGTTGATCGGCGCAACTTTGTTCATACCAGACGCGACAACGAGAATGTCGAGCTTACCAAAGTTGTTAACGGCTTCTTCGACCAATGCCTCACATGACGCTTCATCAGTCGGGCGTGTGTTTATTGCGACGACGGTGGCACCAAGTGCCTCGCACTCTTTAGCAATCTCATCGAGCGCAACTTGGTTGCCCGCAGCCAAAACAAGGTTGCAACCAGCTCCGGCCAACACGCGGGCAGCAACCATTCCAAACGCGCCCGACGCTCCAGTGATCAGTGCGACGTCATTTTTTACGTCAAACATCTTATGTGGATCAGACATTCTTTTCGTCCTTAGCTTTCTGGCGGATACGGAATGACCACCAGCATTTTGCAGGTGTGGTTCGCGCGGTTCTCAATTTTGCGTATTTCGCCCGGTGCGATCGTGCAGCTATCCATGGGCCCAAGAGTGGTTTCGGTGCCGTCAACGATGACGGTCATTTCGCCTTCCAGAACGACGTAGACTTTCTCAAAAGGTGTGGAGTCGGGGCCTGCGCCACCACCTGGTAGGAACTGGCTGAAGCCAATCCACTGATTTGTCGGCCCACCGTCCTCGAACCCTTGTAAGCGCAGCCCATGACACCCAAAATGGTTCGGTGCTACGTAGGGTTGGGCGTCTTTAAACCGCTTCAGATGCATGTTCGTCTCCGCTCAGGATTAATGGCGGCCGCCGGTGAACCGGCGACCGGTCCGTGAGTGTTCAGAAATCTTCGCCAGCCTCGATGCGGTAGGACTGGTTCTTGTCGATCATCGCTACCAGTCGGATAATGCAACCATCGCCACGGTCCCAATTCCAAGGAAAGAACGCGAAGGTGCAGCGCTTGCCAGTCACCGAATCCAGATCCCCGCCGACATTTTCAATTCCCAGAATACCTTTGGAGAACAGCATGTTGTGCACCGGCTCCCACTCGGGGAAATCAACCTCCCACGGCGTACCGCCTGACCACTCAAGATACTCTTTTTCGAGATGAGGCATGATCGGACCGTTTCGCTGCGGACCAATGGCAGTTGCTAACGGGTGATCGTTCGCCTGGGTATCGTGGCCAACGACTTTCACACCTTTCTCGATCATCCACTCGGCGGCAGAAGGAACAAGGCCAGGGCAGTACGCGAAGTAATCACCATCTTCATACTGCTTGTGCCAACCGGTATTGATAATCAGAACGTCGCCCTTGCGGATCGCGTGTCCGCAAGCCTTTTCTAGGTCGTCACCGGTGATTTGCTCCCACTTCTTTTTGGGAACCGAAACCACCAAGCCAGAGCCGAAGAAATGCGGCAGCGGCACCTCGTCGATGAATGGCGTTCCCTGAACAACGTGCGCAGGTGCATCGATATGAGTGGTCACATGCATGGTTGTGGTAATCGTCTGTGACAGAACACCCGACTTGGCCATATAGTGCTTTCGGTCGATCTGGACGTCCTTGAAATAAGGCCAATTGGGGCATTGAAACCCGTACCTGTGGCTCAGGTTATAGAACTCCAGCCCCATATCATTTTCGGTGTTGCCCTGGAACTCGATGCCGCGGATTTCAACCATTGGGCACATCTCCTCTGTTCGCCGGCGATACGGCGTTGGTAGCGTTTTGATTGTCTGGGTGGCCTCCCCACCTGTCCCGCATGATGATGCATACGCACCGTATTGCGGTCAACTTAAAACTCATAATACGGTTGACTTGCATCGCATCGTGATACAACAGTAGTAGAGTGCTTGACACCCGGAACGGTGGAACCGGAAAACATAGGGAAGATTAAATGCCTGAAAAAGTTGATAAAGGTGGCATTCAAGTCATTTCCCGAGCAGCCTCGATTCTCAGAGTTCTAAAAGAAACTCAATCCGGGATGAGCTTGGGGAAAATCGCCGAACGTGTTGATCTGCCCCGCTCTACGGTACAGAGAATCACAAGCGCACTGGCTGAAGAGAAGCTTGTTATTGCGGATGCGAACGGAGGCGGTTTAAGGCTTGGTCCGGAACTCAGCGCTCTTGCCGGCGCAGCGCAATACAGCATTGTCGAACATTGCCGACTTCTTTTGACGGAACTGACTCAAAAGACCGGGGAAACGACAGACCTCGCCGTCATGCGCGGTATCGGCATGGTTTTCCTAGATCAGGTCCCAGGTATCTACCGTTTGACCACAGTTTCCCAAGTCGGGGAAGTTTTCCCGCTAACAACCACTGCGAACGGCAAGGCGTGTCTGGCACAACTCGGCCCAAATGACGCAATCAAGTTGATAAAAAACGAATGGGACCGGAATGGGATTCAGAAAGACCTTGATGATTTCCTGACAGAACTGGATACGATCCGAAAACAAGGCCTCGCGTACGATCTGGATGAACATTCCGCTGGCGTGTCTGCCATCGGATTCTCTTTCATCAATTGGCTGGGCGATCTGCACGCAATCTCCATTCCGGTGCCTTCGACCAGGTTTCCAAGACAAAGAGCGATAATCGAACAAGCCCTGCTTGAGACAGCCGCCAATATCCATCAAACGTTTCAGTGAGCCAGCAATTGACAGACCCGGTTTCCGTGGAAATCAGCGGTGAATTTTGGGCCTAGCCGGTTCCACCTGTAGTTGGCCATTTGATGAATTATCTCAATACTGCGATCGTACAACCGATCTTCCACATTTCGCGAAAAATCAGGATAATCTCGGGACCGGGTTAAAACAATTTGGATAGCGGCCTTTTTTTCGTGAACCGAAGCTTTGAAAGTCCCCTGCCCGTCTTGCTCAAAATTTTCTGACAAGGCCGTTCAGAATTTGATGGGCACAAATTTTGATGTAAGCCACAGCGCCACGATTAAAACTGTGTACGTCGCGAAAATCCAAGCTGCGGCCTTTCCGATGGGTAGGTTCCTCATTTTCATTTTACGATGCCCGGCCATTTGGTGCCCGTCATGATCCGCCATTTCATTTTGTTCCGATGAAACATGCCCAAGTGCGGGTGCCGGGCCATCGGCACCCGGCAGAGTCATGCACCCGTGCTTAAGGTGGTTCGCCACCAACCACCGATTAATAGGAAAGGCGACCACAGCGCCTACAACAGTCGCAAGACTCATCCGAAACCAGAATTGAAGAGTAAGTGGGTCGTCGGATTCTGGCCACGTCGCTGCAAGCAGAACCATCGTCGGGATCATTCCTGTCATAACCATGTTCATAGAAACGGTTTCGGCAAAGAACGTCTTTCGAACAGCCTTTCCGTAGCTACCAAACATCGGCTTCATCATGAGTGCTTGGAACACGAACAAACCCGACACAAAACCGAACGTGTACTCGACAACGATATCCCATCCATTTGAAAGGCTCAGAAAGTGGACCAGCATGGCAGCAAAAATGATGCCCGTTGCATCACCTGCAACGCAGTGCATCTCGCTGTTGATACCTTGTTTCCAAGTGGCGCGCGTATATTGATCATGACCTCCCGGAAAAGGGCGGCGACACGCAAGCAGATAGAAAAACAAGCCAACCGGGCCAGTGTAGAGCGTCACGAGAATCCACGCAGTCCTTTGAACCCAACTTGTCACGCCGTTACTGATCGAGTCCCATATGACAAAGCCCACACTGGCACCGGTTAACAGAAACCAAACCAGCATCGCACCATTAAGCATGTCAGTACCCTTTATTCCGCGGAAAGATCGCGTCAGTCGAGCTAACTAAGCTGAGCTCGTCAGAAATTCGTCGAGTAAAGCTTTATCTGCATCGATTAGGCCGACCGTTATTACGTGCGACCTGATTACCCCACCGCAACAAATTGACATTGCAATCATCCCGGTCGATCAGAACTTCGATCAAACAAAGACCGTCATGATCAGTGGCCGTTTTGATTGCTGCGTCCAACTCGCCTTCGGTTGTCACTTTGCACCCCCAAGCTTTGCCCTCCCCGGCGCTGAACACGTCGATCAGGCCAGCGTAGTCCCAATTTTTAATTGTGTTGTAGGGGCCGTCGTGGATTTCAACTTCAATTGTATAACCACCATTGTTTATCAAGAAAATAATCGGCTTCGCATCGTACCGGATCATGGTTGAAATCTCTTGAGCGGTCAGTTGAAACGAACCGTCACCTATACATGAGATTAAACGACGCTTTCTATTCCCCAACGCGTATCCCAGTGATGCACCCACAGACCAACCAATAGACCCGTACTGCATCTGTATCTCGAACCGAGTGCCCTTGGGTAAGTCGGTCTCCATTCCGTTGAACCATGAATCCCCGGTCTCGACGAGTAGCGTGCTGTCCTCATCCAGCATCTTCTGAACGCGGGCAAAAAGCTGGCGAACGGTCACTAATGTGTCCGATGCACCGGGTTCTAATGGGCTTTGCTCGGTTTTGACGCGCTCGAAGGCCGTGATAGCGCCATTGTTCGGTGTAAGTTTGTCAGCCAGTGCCTCCAGAAATTCATCCATGCGGACATTACTGAAATGTGTTTCACCCAATTGAATAGACGTCGGATGAACCATAACCGCTTTGTCGGGATCAAAGCCAAGCTGGTGACCTGTCGTGGTGTAGTCGGTGAAAACAGGGCCAACAAATAAAAGCCCGTCTGCAGCATCGACAATTTCCCCACACCCCGGCGTGCTGACCGGCCCTCAATAAATCCCCATGAAACCGTTGCTTGTTTCGGACAAAAAACTTTTGGCATTTGGCATCGACGCCTGCGCGTATTCGCATGCTGTCGCTAGATTGCGCAAAGCTTGCTCTGCCTGACCGGCGCGCACTTTGCTTCCTGCAACAAGGACTGGCCGCTCTGCCGCATTCAGGAACTCCGATACTTGAGCCACCGCGGTCGCTAACGTGTTCGGATCACTGTTTGGCCGCCTGGCGAAACTTCGTGGTACAGGCGCTGATGTGAGTGCACCTGCTATGTTCGAAGCGATTTCAATATAGACCGGCTTGCGACGAAGCATTGCTGTATCTATTGCCCTGTCGATTGCCACAGGTGCGAGCGAAGGGTGATGGATGGTCACAGCTTCGGCGGTGACGCGATCAAACATCTCACGCTGATAGTCGTAGTCGACCTCTCCAAGCGTGTGATGCAAGTATTCCCACTCGGCCTCAGAGTTTGTGTTCGGCCCACCGGAAATCGCGATCATTGGAAGGTCTTCGGCATAGGCACCTGCGACAGCGTTCAAAAGGCTCAATCCACCAACCGAATAAGTTACAACGGCCGCCGATGGCCCTCCGGTGGCGCGGCCATATCCATCTGCAGCATAACCTGCGTTTAACTCGTTGCAGCAGCTGATCATTCGAAGATCCCGATTACAAAGCAACTCGTCCAGCAAAACCAAATTGTAATCACCAGGAACCACAAAATAGTCTTTAATCCCAGCTTCTTGCAGTCTTTTTGCCAGATATGACCCGACGGTCCAGCGTTCAGTTGCCATGCCTCTAATCCAATGCAAGTTATTAAATGAACTGGGCACATCCTATTTACGAAAGCCGGATTTGCAAAACTTATAGAATTAGGAGCGTTCGCGAAACTGACGATCTGGAAGTAGGATACGATCTCGAAATAGACTGAAGTTTCCGCTTTGGGCTCGGTGCAGACATTCAACTATATCACCTGATGGTCCGCTAAGCGGATAACGCTCTCGACTACTTCCCCGCAAGGAACGGACGTTTTGCCACTTGAATTGGGGTGCCTTTAGCTTTCGACTTTCGACAAAAGCTGAGGGATTAAGTCTTCAGCCAGACGCGCGACCGCATCGACGCGTGCAATGCGCCTTGTTCCCGGACGGAAGGTCAGAAAAACGGAGTATGGCCGCGAAACGCATTCCGGAAGACATCGAACGAGTTTGCCGTCCTTTAAAGCGTCACCAAGCATTAACTCCGGTAGAAATGCAAATCCTTGTCCGGCAACCGCAAGATCAAGCAACACCGAGAAACTTCTAGCTGCAAATGGGCCGCTGACCTTTACTCTGGACTCACCATCTGGAGAGAAGAACGTCCAGGTCGTTTCTGCAATGTCATTTCGGAAGGTTAAACAGGGCTGTCCTTGAAGGTCGATCGGCGAACCGATTGCTGCGGCCGTAGCCAACTCTGGAGCGGCGACGAGCCAGAAACGAAAGCTACCCAATTCTTTGGCAACGAGACGGTCATCGGCGAAAGTGCCGATGCGAAAAGCAAGGTCCGTGCTGGGGTCTTGCATGTCCTCAAAGTCATAGGCAGAACGCATGACCAAATTCAGATCAGGATACCTTTCACGAACAGCAGGAAGCAGGGTTGCACCGATAATTGATCCAAACTCAGGGGTCGCCGCGATGTTCACTTGACCCGACACCTCGCCGCTTTCCTCCCGAGCGATGTCGTCAAGCAGGTCAATCTCCGCCAGAATAGACTGGATGCGCTGGTTCAGGCGAGCGCCTGTAGGTGTTAGTTTCACCAGTCTTCCGCTGCGTTCGAACAGCTTGACGCCAATATGTTCTTCTAGCCGCGAGATATGACGGCTTACCCCCGATTTCGCCATACTCAAGTGATCTGCGGCAACGCTGATCCCACCAAGGCGCGCGACAGTGTGAAAGCTAATTAGGGCGGGCATTCCCACTGTTCTAATTTTTGCAACCATTTGTTCATTTCAATACGTCTGTTGCTTTCTATTGGCAACAACTAACTTCGGCTATCAGAGGCCCAATCCAGGGCCAAAAGCGGGAGATATGGAAATGAACATTCTTGTCACAGGCGCCAGCAGCGGATTTGGAAATCTGATTGTTGCAGATTTGATCAAGGCCGGTCACCGGGTAGCCGGAACAGTTCGCGACCCAGAAGGGCGTAACAAAGACGCGGCGCAAGCGTTGCGCGACATCGGGGTAGAGATTGTAGATATCGACGTCACCGATGATGCCTCTGTCGAAGCTGGGGTTGCGGCCGCTGAAGTGGCGCTTGGCGGAATCGATGTGCTGGTCAATAACGCCGGGACTGGCGCACACGGTCTACAAGAGAACTTCTCGGGGGAAGACTTTCGCCGCATCTTTGACGTGAACGTCTTTGGTGTCCAGCGTATGACGCGTGCGGTTCTACCCAAAATGCGGGAACGGCAATCTGGCCTTATTCTGAATGTCACCAGCCTTCTTGGTCGCGTGACTGTTCCATTCCTCGGGCCTTACAATGCAGCAAAATGGGCAGTCGAAGCGCTGAGCGAAAACTACCGTTGGGAGTTGAGCCAGTTCGGCGTCGATGTTGCTGTCATCGAACCCGGCGGCTTCCCGACGAGCTTCTTTGCCAACCTCATCACTCCTTCGTCTCGTGATCGGGATGCAAGCTATGGCGAGTTCGCGGGCGCACCGGACGCGATGCTTCAAAGCATGGGGGACTCGTTGGCAAGTAACCCGCTTCAAGTGCCACAGATCGTTGCAGACGCAGTATTAGAGGTGATCCATACTCCACCAGGCCAACGCAAGTTCCGCAATGAAGTGGATAAGAGCGGCATGTCCGATCCCGTCATTCCAATGAATGTGCAAGCCGAGAAAGCGACGGAGGCACTTTTCGCGGCTTATGGTATGGAAGGTATGATGAAGTTGAATACTGCCGTCGCCGAAGCGGCCTGACATGTGCGCCGAGCCCGAGCTTAAGCTTGGGCTTGCTGCCCGTATTTTGCAATTCGAGGAACCCTGCCCATGACCCATCCTGCATTCAACCCCGACTCTGTGGCCGTTATCACGGGTGGGGCTTCCGGTATTGGTCTCGCGACCGCTTTGAAATTCGCGCAACAGGGGCTGCGGGTGGTGATCGCTGACCGAGATTCAGAGAAGCTGCTGTCCGCTGCAGATACCGTCACTGCAGCAGGTGCCGCCGACGTAATGGTGGCGGAACTGGATGTCGTGGATCGGACGCAGATGGAAAAGCTTGAGCGGCAGGTGGCTGATAGCTTTGGCGGAACAGACATCTTGATGAACAACGCGGGGGTGGGCGGCAAGTCATCAACCCTCGGGGCGGCGGAACCTTGGGAGAGGATGCTGGGCGTGAATCTGTGGGGCCCGATCCACGGCACTCAGGTTTTTGCACCGAACATGATCGCCCGCGGCAGACCCGGCGCGATTATCAACACCGGGTCAAAACAGGGTATTACCACCCCGCCCGGCAACCCTGCCTACAATGTTTCAAAAGCGGCTTTGAAAGCCTTCACTGAGGCGCTTGCGCATGAGCTGAGAACAGGAGAAGGCCACCAGATCACAGCTCATCTTCTTGTTCCAGGCTTCGTCTATACAGGCATGATCAACCTATCAGAAAAACCTGCATCCGCGTGGACCGCAGAGCAAACGGCAGACTTCTTTATCGAAAGCGTGAACCGCGGCGACTTTTATATCCTCTGCCCAGACAACGACGTATCGCGCGATATCGACGAAAAACGCATCGCCTGGAGCGTTGGGGATGTGATAGAAAATCGCCCTCCCCTCAGTCGCTGGCATCCCGACTACAAGAACGCGTTCGAGGAGTTCATGCAAAAAGAACGCTGAGGCTCGTTCCCCCGACCGCTTTGCGCACTGACGCACCAAAGCGCCATTGCGTTTATCTTTCTCGACCAACTGGGCCTGCCGCTATTCAACAGCGCTAGTTGGGCGCTGGCGATTAATATGCAAACCAAAATCTCTGCGCGCGAACTCAAATGCCGCAAAGTCGCGATTGGGCACAACCGCTCTTTGGCGCTGTTGGGGTCACTGCCCCTTTCTTTGCGAACTACCTAGTGATCAGAACAGAAGATGACTTTGCGCCGGGTTACTTTTTGATGACCACAGCAATCATCTCACTCTTCGAGAATTGGCAGTTGCCTGCGTTTTAGCACTCTGGTCTCAAAACCTGTCAACGGTCGGAAATGGCTGTGAAAAGCAAGCAAGACCAAGATGTCCCTTTCCATAGGCCAATAAACAATCAATATTGACGGAATTTCGCTCCAAAGGGCAAGTGTCATGCGTGTCACAATTGGTCTCAAGATTTTTGCGGTTTCCGGAGCCGTAATTTTGGTAATGTCGGCGGCGGCGTTCTGGACAACCTGGAAAATTCGTACTGTGACCGATCAGGTTGATGCAGTTGCGGATTATTTCCTGCCTTTGGACAAAAAGCTTTTAGATGTCCAAGCAAACTTGTTGCGGCAAGAAATTGTTTTGCAAAGCATACTAGATGACATCGAAGACAATGCCGAACTGGGCGTTATTGAACAACACCTTGCAGTGTTCAACGATTTAGGAGACGCCGCCGACTTAGATATCGAGAGCGCCACTGAAATAGCAAATGCTGCTTTGGATCACCTTGAGAGAGATTTAGCTGTAGACCTTGGAAAATTAATTTCGCGCATACAGGAAATTTCAGTCCAGCATCAGCAAATTCAAGACTTGGTACTTAGGGCTATTGACGCGCAAAGAGAAGGCAGGTTCGAAGCGGCGACAGAGCTTGTGGCGTCTTTCACAACTGCGCAGGTTCAATTTGACGAAAATGTGGATGCCGTTGCATCAGAAATTTTAGATCTCAGCACGGTTGCGGCTCAGAAAGCAGACCAGGCGGAACATGTAGTTTTGCGCTTTAGTGTGATCCTGACCATTTTAGCGCTTGTGCTGGGGCTTCTGTTTGCATTTCAACTCACAAAAAGCCTTGTGCGCCCGGTTCGCGTGTTAAGAGAAAGAACCAAAGCGGTAGAAGTTGGTGATCTAAGCCAGGACATTCCTGTGACGTCGACTGATGAGATCGCTGACCTTTCTCGGTCTTTCAATAACATGCTTGAAGGTCTGCGCGCTAAAGAGCGCATGCAATCGATGTTTGGCCAGTATGTCGACCCGCGAGTGGTTAAAGCAATGATGGACGAAGACGGGGCCGAGACGTCTTTGGTGTCAGGTGACAGAAAAGTCGTGACCGTATTGTTCTCCGACATTGTCGGATTCACGCAAATGGGTGAACGCCTTTCCCCAGTCGGATTGGTTCGGCTAATCAACGAATATTTCACGCTTGCGAGTGAACCGATTGCTGAATGCGATGGCGTGATCGACAAGTACATTGGAGACATGATCATGGCGTTTTGGTCTCCTCCTTTTGTGGCAGAAGGAAATCAGGCCAATCTTGCATGTAAAGCCGCAATTCAGCAGTTTGACCAGCTTGAGGTTTTGCGTGGGCGGCTTCAGGATATTACTGGGCTTCGCAAAGGCATTCCCAAAATCGATATCCGTATAGGTTTGGCGACCGGCGATGCCGTTGTTGGGTCGATTGGCTCGGATTACGCAAAAAACTTTACTGTCATGGGCGACACCGTGAACCTTGGCGCACGGCTTGAAAGTGCCAACAAGGTATACGGAACAAGGATTCTTATTTGCGAGCAAACAAAGAAATCAGCGGATCAAGCGATTGAGGTTCGAGAGATCGACTCTATTTACGTCAAAGGCAAGAAGGAACCTCTGCGTGTTTTCGAGCTTCTTGGATTAGCTGGTACATTGTCCGAAGAAGACTTCAAAGCTCGGACTGCGTTTGAAGCGGGCTTGGCGGCCTATCGTAAGCAAGACTGGGATACGGCGGAAAAGGCGTTCAAAGCCTGTCTAAACGTCTGGGCAGATGATCCGCCATCTAAATTGTTTATAAGTAGGATTGCACAATTGCGTGCCTCGCCCCCGAACGCCGAATGGGATAGTGTTTGGCATATCTCAACGAAATGAAGTGTCGGTTGAGAGTGCGGTTCGTCTAAACGCTCCTAGTGCGACCAATGAAACATTCTTCATTGCATCTGACTGACTAACTCCTGACAACAAAACAGACTTTCTGTCATCGAACGGGCCGCCGGATTTTTCCACGACAATGACGGCAGCCAATAGAGTTGGAAAAACAATCCAAACGCCCGCCGGCACTGCCAACTAACCGGCTAATTTTGCAGAATTCGTAGCAAGAATTGGCTACCTCGTAGCCAAAAGGGTTGTCTACTTTGGGTTTCGTAGCGAAATTCTCTGCGGTGCTGTTTGCGGTCCAGAGCCGACTTTGAAAAACAAACCCTACTTCGGCACGGTATGCTCTGGTCCCATTTAGGCTTTCCGACATAGGCAGTACGAACCTTCACCAATCAGAATTTCGGCAAACCCATGCTTAGACAATGCAGGCGTTGCCACCAATCATTAGACCCTTGCTTTCTCAAACGCCGCCCAAGCGTTTTGAAATACCTCAAAATCAAATCCCGGCTGGCGGGCTGCGTCGAGGACAATTCGTTCTGTACTCAGAAGCTTTTGGATTGCGGCCTCTAACAGGTCGATGACATCTTCAGGCACCACCAATGCGCCGTGGCGGTCGGCGTGGATCAACTCTCCGGGATTGACCGCCAGACCAAAGATCGAAACCTGCGTGTCGATCTCGCGGACGTGGACGAAACCGTGGCTTGGCCCAACAGAACCGGCAACAACAGGGAAGTCTTCGGGCAAGTCTCCGAGATCGCGCATGACACCGTTGGTTACGACACCAGACATACCGAAACCTTTGTGGACCGTTGTGTTGATCTCACCCCAATAAGCGCCGATGCAATGCGGATAATCCAAATCCTCGATGACGGCGACGCTCGGGCTGGGGGCCTCGGCCATGTATTTGTAGTGGGCCATGCGGCGGGTTTTGATTACATCAGGTGGTTCGGAAGGCGGATTGACGGCCGCGATTTTGGCAGTGCGCGCATAGCCGACGATTGCCGGGTCATTTGGCGCCGAACACAGCATGGTGCCGCGCGTAAATCTGTCGAACCCGCGCTTGCCCTGCGCGACTTCAATCGCGTTGCAGACGGTTGGAGTGTCGACCTTGCGAAGCAGAGATAAAAGGGACGGTGTCATGTGTCCTCCAGCCAGCGGATCAGGGCCGCGTTGGTTTCCTCGGGTTTTTCCAATGTAGGCAGGTGTCCCGCCCCCTCGACGATGACTAGCCTGCTATCAGGCAACAGATCGTGCATCAGTTGGTGTCGCTCTACCGAGCATAGCCCGTCTTCCCGCCCGCACAAGACCAGTGTTTTACCGGGATAGGCCGACAACTTCATTCGCTGGTCAGGTCGATCCATAAGCGCCTGCGATTGGCGCAGGAAAACATCCGGTCCCAAATCAGTGGCCATCGCCATGCACAGGTCCAAAATAGCGCCCTGCCGGGGACCGTCGGCAAGGTAATTGGGCTTCATCTCATCCCGCATAACGTGCCATAGCCGCCCCTTGCGCACTGCCGCCATTTGGGGGACTCGGCGGGCTTTGACTTCGGGTTTTTCGGCCAGTGGGTTGGTGTCGAGCAGAGCCAACTGCGTGACCCGTTCTGGGGCCTGGCGCAACACCTCCATCGCTACGATGCCGCCCATAGACAGGCCAACCAACGCGAATGCAGGCGGGGTATGTTTCAGAATGTCGGTCGCCATGGCTTCAACACTGTCGTGTTGGTTCAAAGGGAAGGTCATCACGGGCACCCTGCCCGACAAAGCCTCGATCTGAGGACCGAATAGGCGGGCATCGCACATCATGCCCGGTAAGAAGATAAGCGGCGTCATGCTTGGGCTAACTTTGCACCGTCGGACAATGCGGCAAGCTTGGCGTAGGCAATCTGCGGGTCAACCGCGCCGAACCCCGCGAAGGTGCCAAATCCGCAATCGCTGCCCGCGATCACACGATCCGCACCGACGATGCTGGTGAACCGGTCAACACGTTGGGCGACAAGCTCCGGATGTTCAACAAAATTGGTGGTGGTATCAACGACGCCGGGAACCAGAACCTTGTCATCTGGTATTTCTGCTTTGCGGTCACGGAATACGGCCCATTCATGCGCGTGGCGCGGGTTGGATGTTTCGAACAGGACATAACGCGACTTGGTGGCCATCAGCGTGCTGAACACCTTGTCCATCGCAATATCGCAACAATGCGGACCTTCGTAGTTGCCCCAGCAAATATGAACCCGCACGCGATCCTGCGGCACGTTCTGCAGCGCATGGTTCAGGGCCTCAACATGCATGTTTGCGATCCTGACAAACTCCTCATCAGACAAGTCGGTAAACAGCATGTGGCGAGACAGGGCCAGATCGGGGCAATCCAATTGCAGTTCCAGACCGGCGGCCACGATGGTTTCGTATTCTTCTTTCATCGCATCGGCCAGGGCGGCCAGATAAGCCTCACGCGTCGAATAGAAATCATTCTGCAAGAAAAGCGAGATCACGCCCGGCGACGCGGCGTTCATGAACCCGCGTTTCACTCCATGCTGCGTCATTGCGGCCTTGAGATTGGTGATGTCCTTTTCCAACTCGCCCTGCCCTTTAGAGCGCACCTCTCCGGTACACATGGGCCGCGCGTATTGCGGTGTGCCGCCATCATCGGCCAGCCGCTGCAAAAAGCTGGGGAACATCTTCAGATCGGCAGGCGCATTGCGCGGGCTGTCACCGGAAAAGCCCGTGTAGCGGTCCTTTACGTAGGTCGCGTAAGAGATCTTTGAGGTCTCGCCGTCGCTGACAATATCAACCCCGGCCTCAACCTGCTTGCGCACCGTCTCAGACACGGCATCAGACATGCAGGCATCAAACGCGGCTGCGTCATAGGGTTCGTCCCGTTCCCGCGCAAAGATGAAATCCACCACGTCCTGCGAACGCGGCAATGACCCGACATGAGTGGTTTGGACTGACATTGCGGCCTCCTAAATCTTGCGCGCCATCAGCACGCTGTGGCTTTCGGTTTCCGGGTCCTTGGCCAAGAACCCGGTCATGCGCAGCCCGTTTTCTTCAAGACACACGGCATAGCCAGCCGGAGACAGCGAGGCGTGATAAACGCTTTCCGTTCCAACCGTGCCGTGCTCCACCCCCGCTTTGGGACCAACGGTCAGCATCAGCATTCCACCAGGGCGCAGGTGGCGCGCCATACGGGCGATACAGTCTTTTTGCTCGTCCGCGGTCAGGTGGAAGAAACTGTTCCAGGCGATAATCCCGTCGAAACGTTGATCCAGCTCGAAGGTCCGCATGTCGGCCTGACGCCAGTCCCCATCGGGCCATCGTTCACGCGCGATAGCCAGCATCGCCTCAGAGAAATCCACACCGGTGACATTGAACCCTTCTGCCATGAACCATCGCGCAATCGGGTCACCCGTGCCGCAGCCTAAATCCAGCACATGGTCGCCGGGTTTCAGGCTGGCGGTGAAGCGCGCCAACCAGCGCGCTTCGAACAGCACACGCGAGCGTTGTTCGTCATAAGCCGTGGCCTGACGTTCATAGACGGCGTGGGTATCTTCAGGATCCGCGGTCATCCTGTCCAGGTCGCTCCTGCCGGGTCATCTGTTGCAGTGATCCGGTACATGCCCGCCTGCCCGGTCATCGACGGCTCAACGCTATAGCGTTCCCCCGGTAGAACCAAGGCAGTATCCCCATTGGACAACGTGGTCTCGAAGCCATCAACCGAAATCCGCCAGTGACCGCTGGCTGGCATCAGAACAACCGGTTTTTCGGCGGCAATCGGATCCGTCACACCGGGTCCACGCCCAAGAAAGTCGACTTCGAACCCCGGTTTGTCTTTGATCAGACCGTTTTCACCGATCACCTGGGCTGGTTTGTTGGCCGACAGCGCCATCAGGTCCCAGTAACGGGCAACGTATTTGCCAACCACATCTTCGACCGGAACCTCGGGGTAGTCTTGCAACTGCTCTTCGGTCAGCAACGGCATTGGAAGCACGTTGTGGGGCAGTTCCTGCCCTTTCTTAGAGTCATACAGAACACCGTTATCACCCAGCATCAGGCCATGAGCCTGCGCGTCCTGAATGACCTGCGGCGCCCATGTAACACCACCCCCGGCATCGTCACCGCCAAGAATCGACATGATCATCCCATAATCCTGACCGACATTTTCGAATCCACGAAAGATACCTGTCGGGATATTGAAGATATCGCCTTCCTCGGCAATGAACTCCCCAGCGGTGCCATGGCGGCCCCAGAAAAAACGCCACCGGCCCTTGGCAACAAAGAATACCTCGGCGGTGGTATGGCTGTGCAACGAGTTGCGGCATTTCGGTGGCTGGCCCGCCGCACCGATGTTGAACCCGATCTTGTCAGTGATGTGAACATGCTGATCGGGGGATTCCGAAACGCCACCGCCGATGATTGTAAAATTCTCTTTCTGATCCGACCCCGGCGTATGGGCGTCGATAAAGGCAGTTTTGCAAGGTTGCAGCTCGCCATAACGAACGATGCGTTGCTGGATGGTGCTCATGGTAATCTCCGATCGGTTTGTTGGTGCGTTGAGACGTGTTTAACCCCTCGCACCCGGAGGACGGTTATTTAGCCGCTTCGCCCGCAACGCCGCCCGGTGGCAGTGGTACCGCCGGGTTCTTTCGCTGGCATCCAAAGTGGAACGGACCGTGGGCATCAAACTTCGCCTGTGGCCAGAACAAGCTGTTTCCATACCGCTGTTTCATCGAACAGGGTCCATTCCCGGCGCAGCTTGATGTCACCGCCGATCAACTCGCCCCACTCGGCGTGGCTGATGCCCAGTACATACAGCTCGGCGCCGGTTGGCACCCCGAACGCGCCCCAGCCATCGTGCTTGCCATGCAGGCTCCAGCGGATGGCCGAGCGGGGCGGCATGTTCGGATCGTCGCGTCCGATCTGGTGGTGGATGGTGAATGTGGCACTGGGCATAGCCGCGCGCAACGACATCCAGAACCGGTCCACCGGGTCCCACCCATGCCCGGTGACGCCGCCAGGATATTCGGACTGAACCGCGCGGTCATAGTCACGCTCGACCGCGCCCATATCCGCACCCATGATCCGGGTCAGCAGGTCTGAATGGCGCTGCCCCCATTCATTGTCATTGCCGCGCCCCTTATAGGGACCCTCCATGTCATTTGCCGGAGTCAGGGGTTTGACGCAGTTTTCGGGGCCACCTTCGCGTTCAATCAGACCAGCGGCGTATTCCTTGGGGGTCCATCCCATCTGCCGAACAATCGCACCCTGATCGCGGATCAGCCATTCATCGTCGATCTTGTTGTCTATGGCGTGACAGTCCGCCAGAATCCGGTATTGCAGCCTTTTCCCAGTCGGTTTGCCATACACCCCCTCACCCACATGGGTCGCGGTCGACAGGATGCGGTGAGAGCTGAGCATTCCCGCTTCCGGTGTGCCGGACCAGATCACATCTTCGCCCAACAACTCGCGATCGGGAAATTCAGCCAACGTCGCCATGGTCGCGCCGATCACATTCTGGTTGCCAACGACCACCGAACCTGGCGAGCGTACAACAATGTCCTCGCCATAATACTCGTGCAGGGTCGAGATACCCCGATCTTCCCAGATCTCTTTGGTGATGCCGATGATATAGTCGGGGAAATCCCGAAATTTCGGATCAAAACCCTTCATGTTTCCGTCCTCTGTGGGGTCCAACCGCGTGGCAACCGGGCCGAAGTGCGCACGATCAGCGGCCCGTCAATGGCCACCTTGCGCGGCTCAATCGCCTGCGGGTTTTCAATATGGTCCAGCAACGTCGAGACGGTTTCCGAAACCATCAGGTTCGCTCGCTGCCGAATTGTGGTGAGGTTGTATGCTGGCCAGCCTGCCGGCGGCACGTCGTCATATCCCACGACTGATACATCCTCGGGTATGCGCAAGCCAAGCTCAAACCGGATAACGTCCATCACTGCCAATGCCATATGGTCATTGGCTACAAATACCGCATCAGGCCGGTCTTGCGGGGCCACGTCGAACATCCGGCGCGCGGCGGCGCGAGCTTGTTCGGTATGGAACTCGCCCACGTCATGGGCAAACAGGCTTTTACCGCCTTCCGCTAAAACGGCGCGAAATCCAGCCTCGCGATCCCGTTGAGTCGAGGCGCCTTGCCACCCTGCGATATAGGCTATGCGCTGATGCCCGCCGGCCAGCAGAAATTCAGCAACCTTACGTCCACCGACATAGTTGTCCGAAGTGACCGTAGTGATACCTTCGATATCTTGGCTGCGGTTGAACAGAACAACCGGCACGCCAGCCTGCTGGCACCGTGTCGCAATATCCGAAGACATTGGCACCGATGCCAGAACTACGCCATCAACCTGATAATCAAGGATTTCTTCCATGACGTCATCGATGTTTCCAGCAGAACGCGACGCCATGAAAATCAGAACGTGATAGCCATGTTCCTGCAAGCTGTTGGATAGTTTCTCTAACGCTTCGGGATAGAAGTAGTTGTCCAGATATCCCACAACCAAACCGATGATGCGGCTTTTGCCGGACACCATGGCCCGGGCCAGAACGTTGGGACGGTAACCCAACTCAGCGGCGGCCTTGCGTACTTTTTCTTCGGTCTTTTTGCTGACCGATGCGCCGGGTGTGAACACCCGGCTGACAGCAGATTGGCTGACACCGGCCAGTTGGGCCACCTGAAGGGATGTGATCTTTTCCGCCATCAGTCTGCCGTCCAACCTCCGTCGATCAGCATCGATGTGCCGGTCACAAGAGCCGACGCGTCCGAGGCGAGGTAACGTACAGCCCCCATGATGTCCTCAACCTCGCCCACGCGATCAAGCTTGATCTTGTCCATGATCCAAGCGGCGCGTTCTGGATTGTCAAAGGTGGATTGCGTCAGCGGTGTCCGGATAAAGGTGGGGCAGACCGTGTTGATACGCACGCCCTGTTTGCCCCATTCGACGGCCATGGACTTCACCATGCCCTCTAACCCGTGTTTCGTGGCGCAATACAGCGCCCGGTCGACGCCCCCCACATGTCCCATCTGGCTGGAGATATGGATGATCGACCCGCGTTTGCCCGCCGCCATCAGCGCTTTGCCCGCATAGGCCGAAAGGAAATAGGCGGAACGCAGATTGACGTTTGTGACGGCGTCGAAGTCTTCTGGCGTTGTTTCGATGGCCGGGCTGTGCCGCGCCATACCCGCCGAGTTCACCACTACGTCAAAGACCCGGGCTTCAAACACGGCGCGCAATGCCTCCAGATCGCTCTGATCCAGAACCAGGGCTTCAGCCGACCAGCCCTGCGCCTGCAGCGCATCGACTGTTTCGGCCAGACGATAAGCCCCACGCGCCGCACAAACCACATGCGCCCCTGCCTCGGCCAGAGCAACCGCGCAGCCTTGGCCGATGCCCGAAGAGGCTCCGGTCACAAGGGCTGTTTTGCCGGTCAGGGAAAACGAGGGCGTGCGGGGCAGATCGGTCATTGGCTCATTCCGTCAGGTATTTCGATACGGCCCATGTTTCGGGCCTTATTGAATTCCCGCAGACGAGCAAAAACGTCAACGCCAAGCTGGCGATAGGCATCCAGCAGATCGACCAGAACCCAGTTTTCACGGATCTTGCCGTTTTCCAGACGCCAGAAATCGAGGCTGCGCATGGTGATCTTTTTGCCCGAAGGCGCAATGCCCAGCCAGCCGTCGTTGGTGACAGTCTGGATCATGTTGGGCCAGCCGGTAACCGCTGCATACTCTCCATCGCCAAAAAAGTGGTAGGTGATGTCGTCCACATATTGCCCGCGATCCGGCATACCGCTGAGAAAGGGAATCTGATGCCAGTTGCGAAACCCTGAGATACCGCGCCCTGTGCCGATCCCAGAGGGACCGTACCAGTTCATGCGCGGATGCCAGAAGCGTTCCATCTCCATCACTTCGGGGCCGCCTTGTGACGGGTGTTTCTTGAGATATTCCAGCATGTCGATGATGTGCTGACAGGTTTCCTTACCCTTGGCTTCGTCATACGGTCCGGGCACGAACCCGTCCTGTGTCGCCGGACCGGGCACATGCCATTCGCGCCCCAGACTGGGAGCCAATGGCCAGGCATTTGCTTGCATCATCACCTCGGGAATATCCCAAAGAGCCTGCATCTCAACGATTTTGCCGTTCTCGAACCGGTAGAATTCGTGGAACCGCATGGTCACTTGATGACCGGTCGGCGGAATGTCCAGCCATGGCCCGGTGAAGGTGCCGGTATAGTAACCGCCGCAACCCACCCAATCAGCCCCGAACTCGTCCGGCCCGGCCATGACGATGTAATCCCGGCGTTCCAGATCGGGCCAGGCGGTCAGCAGATCACGATACGCACGGTCGTAAAAATATTCGCTGCCCACGCTGTCGCCCAAAGGGTGGCACAGCCGGAACACCGCATCCGACGCGCTGACATTGGCCATAGCTTGGCGCACGCCTGCCTCGTTGAAATCATACATAGCGGCCCTGAGCGGCGCGATCAGGGCCTTATGCTGGGTATGCCGGTCGCTCATTCGGCGGCATCCCGGTATGGCGCAGCTTCACCGTAGGGCACGTTGATCCCCCCATAACGCCGCACGCGAACATTGCACTGCTCGGCATGGCCCACAAAACCTTCCAACATGCACAGGCGCGAGCCATATTCGCCGATCAGCGTTGCCGCCTCATCGGTCAGAACCTTCTGGTAGCTGTGCGTTTTCAGATACTTGCCAACCCAAAGCCCACCGGTGTACCGACCCGCCTTTTTGGTGGGCAACGTGTGGTTAGTGCCAATCACCTTGTCGCCGTTCGAGACGTTGGTGCGTGGACCGAGGAACAGAGCCCCATAGCATGTCATGTTCTCAAGGAACCAATCGTCGCGGTCCGTCATCACCTGCACATGCTCTGATGCGATGTCGTCCGCCACCTTCAGCATCTCGTCATAAGTGTCGCAGACGATAACTTCGCCATACTCTTCCCAGGACACTCTGGCTGTGTCGGCAGTCGGCAGGATGCCCAGTAGCCGATCCACCTCAGCCAGCGTCTCCTCGGCCAGCTTGCGCGAGTTGGTCAGCAGAACGCAGGGGCTGTTATAGCCATGTTCTGCCTGTCCAAGCAGGTCGGTCGCGCAGAGTTCGGCGTCTGCCGCCGTCTCATCGGCGATGACCATAGTCTCGGTTGGGCCCGCGAACAGGTCGATGCCCACGCGGCCAAACAACTGGCGCTTGGCTTCAGCCACAAAGGCATTGCCGGGGCCAACCAGCATGTGAACGGGGTCGATGGTTTCAGTTCCCAACGCCATCGCTCCGATAGCCTGAATACCGCCCATGACGTAAATCTCATGCGCGCCGCCCAGATGCATAGCTGCAATCACAGCCGGATTGGGTTTGCCTTGAAACGGAGGTGTACAGGCGATGATACGCGGAACTCCGGCCACTGAAGCCGTCGCCACCGACATATGGGCCGAGGCCACCATCGGGAACTTACCGCCCGGTACGTAGCAACCAACTGATTGCACCGGGATGTTCTTGTGGCCGAGAATAACGCCTGGCAGCGTTTCGACTTCAATATCCAGCATTGAATCCCGTTGCGCCTGAGCGAAGTTGCGCACCTGTTCCTGCGCGAATTTGATGTCGGCCAGCTCCCTGTCTGTCAGTTGGCCCATCAGGTCGTCAATGTCCTGCTGGCTGAGGCGGAAGGATGCGGGCGAGTAGTTGTCGAACTTCTCGCTCAGCTCACGCACGGCCGTATCGCCACGGGTTTCGATGTCTTTCAGAGTCGCCTCGACCACAGCGCGGGTTTTAGCGTCATCTTCAGCCCGGTCAGCGTCGGATTTTCCGCGTTTTAGATACTCGATTGCCATGTTTCAAATCCTCAGTTTTCGGGTCGGGGCGGAGTTTTCTCGCCTCGGTCAAATGCTTCCCAGCCTTCGCCGTTGAACAGATCGACACCCAATTGAGCGGCCACGTGGGCGAAATCGACATTCACCCAATTGTCGACGATCTTGCCGTCGACCACTTTCCAGAAGTCCATGTACCGGATCTCAACCCGCTTGCCGGTGGGGGCGATGCCCAGAAACTCACCGGAATGGGTGGCCTCTTGCCGGCCAAAAGCCGCAGCCCATTCACCCATGTATAGCCGCGCCTCATCGATACAGGTCTTGTCCGAAAACGCCGCCTGAAACGGGCGTTGCCAGTTGTCCTGAAACTCTTTCAGGCCGGTTTTTGTGCCACAGCCCTGATTACCCATCCAGCGAAAGCCCTGGGCAAAAAACTCTCCGATATCGTCAATGCGGTGGTCGTTCAGGCCATCGACCATGGTTTCGATCACGCGGCGCGTGTCTTCGGTTTTGCTGAGGTCCGTGTCGCGGGTCAGGACCGCTTGTTCTGGACGGGAACCTTTCATTTTACATCCTTTCAGGGTCGCCTTGGTGTATGATTGGGGAGCGGCTCCCCAATGCACAGAAAGTCCCTTGGCATCCTGTTCAGCGCCGGGTGGCGCGACATGGCGGTGTTTCTCGAATGACTGCTCATCAGCCTTTGACCGCCCCTGCTGTCAGGCCGCTGACGATCTGGCGCTGGAAGATCATCACCAGGAAGAACAATGGCGCGGTGATCGACACAGCCGCGGCAACGGCAACCACTTGATCGGTTGTGGTGGTTTCGCGGTTGAACATACCCACGATGGCCGGAACCATGGTCTGGTTCTGCGCGTCCAGCAGCAGCGAGGTGACCAACAGGTCGTTATAGGCCAACAAGAAGCTGAACAGACCGGTGGTAATCACCCCCGGCCACATCACCGGCATGATCACACGGCGGAAAGCCTGAAAATGGTTGCAGCCATCGACACGCGCAGCCTCATCCAGTTCAGCCGGGATGTTCTGGAAGAACGACCGCAGCATCCAGATCGTGAAAGGCTGGTTGATGGCAACCAGCACCGCAATGACGGCAAAGGGTTTGCCATAGAGCGTGGGGGCGTTTTCGCCAAGGATCGGGCTCAGCCACTCGGCCGAGTTGATGAAGACTGGCAGATAGCCCGCCACCAACACCGAATGCGGCAAGGCGCGGAAGATCAGCGCGACAATCAGAATCCAGAAGGCCAGCGTCGAACCCGACCGCGCAAGGCCATAACCCGCCAGCGTGCCCACGGTCAGCGACACGGTGACAACGCCGGTCGTCACAATCAGCGAGTTCTTGAAGTTGTTCGAAAAGCCCCGGTCGACCCAGACGGTTTTATAGTGCTCGGTCGTCAGTCCAACAACGTCGCGACCCAAGGGGCCGAACAGCGGATTTAGAATATTCAACACAGCGGGCAATATGACGAAAAACACCAGCAGGAACGCGATCAGCGTTGCCAGCACGCCGATGACCCAACCAAACCACTGTTGCCCAGGCTTCGTGTAAGATGTCACCATCGACGGCAGAGTTTTGGTTGCCACGATCACAGTGCCCCAGATCACCGCGATACCTAGAAGGATATCCAGTATCGACAACCCGTTCCCCGCGGCCAGCGTCGCCGGGCCAAAGATCACGTTCAACGCGTTGCTGTCATAAGCATCCACCGGTGACTTGAAGCTCATCACCACGATCCACAGGATCGGGAAGGCTGCCACAAGGCACCAGAATGCCAGGAAGATGTTCGATGTTAGCCGCAGGCTGAACGGTTGGCGAAGCGCGCGCGAGGACATGTCAGTGACCTCCTTTATGATCACGCCAGGTCCGGCGCAGCGGGAAGATAAGCAGGATGACGATACCGATCATGGTCAGCATGGCACTGGCCGAGGCCCGACTGATCGACCGGTTTCCGGCCTGATCCGGCACAAGGAAGTCATAGGTCAGCCATTGCAGCGAGATGACATAACCCTGGCTTGAGAAACCGACGACCTCTTCAAAGGTACGGAACGCATCCATCAGGTGTATCATCGATACAAAGATGATCAGCGGCATCAGATGCGGAATGACGATGTATTTCATCCGCTGCCAACGGGTTGCCCCATCGATCACAGCGCTTTCCAAACTGTCCTGATTGACCGTTTGCAAGCCGGCGTAAAAGACAATCGCCGCGAACGGGGCCACGTGCCAAACGCGATACAGCATCATCAGAATCTCGATCGTCCAAGCCTGCGCGAACAGGGCGATGTCGCGTTGCAGCCACCACTCCATCATCGAGATCAGGATACCGTCCCCCTTGAACAGCCAGTTGATCGACAACACCCCGATCAACGGCGTGATGATGAACGGCAGGAGAGAGATAAAGATGACGGGTCCCTTGATTGACCGGGCGGCGTTATTGATAAGAACCGCAATCCCCAGCCCACATCCGATAACCAGCGGCAGCGTGATCAACGTGAACGTCACCGTGAATCTCAGAGCTTTCCAGAAGTTGATGGTAGACAGCACGCTCCAGCTGCCCTCGTTGATCGCGCGCCACGCGCGCTCGGGCTCAATCACGTTGCGATAGCTTTGCAGGCCGACGTACTCGGTCTGAGTGATGACCTCACCATTTTCATCCAGCTTCGGTTGCGACACCTCTTCGGTCACGCAGGTCTGGGTCAGAAATCCGGGGGTGCAGGTCTCGACTTCGACCGTCTCATAGATCGGCTGAGTAATGTAAAAACTTTGCTTAAACACGCTGACAAGCGGGAACGCGATAAAGAGAAGCATCATAAAGACAGAGGGGCCAACAAAGGCGGCAAATGTCCTGAAATTCATGGCTCTGGCTTTCTCATGGTTCTCGGGAAGTGGCAGGAGGGTTTAACCCCTCCCACCGGGAGGATCAGTTGTTGATCAGGCCCGCTTCTTTCGCAGCCGTAAGGTATTCGGCTTCGATATCGGCCAGCGTGGTCTGCGCATCCTTAGCGCCGGTCAAATAGTCGGCCAAACCATTGCCCAAAGCGCTGTGCAGCACACCCATCGCGGCACTGGCCGGATAGGCCTTGGCACCATTCTCGGCCGAGGCTGCGGCACCAGCTGCCAGATCACCGGGTGTGTAAGCCGGGCTCAGCCAGACGGCGGTGTCGTTGTTGGCGCTGACCATATCGCCGTCGATCCCTTCCATCACCAGACGGAACGCGGCATCGGCCTCTTCATCGCTCATATTGGCCGCCAAAACGACACCGTCCCACCAGACCGTGGTCGACGGAGCAGCGGCGCCCATCGGCGCAGAGGCCATAGTCACCTTGCCAACAACCTGGCTTTCGGCTTCGTCGTTCATCGCAGCGGCGCGGCTGGCCCACAGGTTCGCCATGGCAATCTTGCCCTGCTGGAATTGCTGCTGAACATACGTGGAATCCGACACCAGGTATTCCGGGTCCATGAATTCCGTCATGGCTTTCATGGTCTCAAGCGCCTTTACGCCCTGCTCATTGTTGATCGCAGGCATATTGCCGTCACCAAAGAACGCACCACCTTCGCCCATGTACATGTTGACGAATTCCTGCGCGAGGTTCCAACCGGTTTTGAACGTCCCGCCGATCGGATATTCCATCACGCCAGCCTCTTTGATCTTGGCGGCGGCGGCCAGAACGTCGTCATAGGTTTCCGGCTCTTCGATGCCCAGATCGGCCAGAACGTCGCTGCGATACATCAGGTGCTGTGCGTTTACCATCATGGCAATCGCCATGACCTGACCGTCCACCTTGATCAACTGGTTCGGCAGAAGGTCCTGCCCGTATTTCGCGACCAGATCGTCCAGCGGACGGATTGAACCGGCGTTCAACAGCGGAATCATGGTTTCATTTGCAACGCCGCCAATCTGATAAAGCGACGGGTTCGCGGCAAAGGCCTCGGGCTGCTTCTCGCGGAACTCTTGGTCCAGCGAGGCACTGAAATTGCCGCATTCAGCCATCGCGTCGGTAACTGCTTTCCAGGCTTCGAACCCAGCCGACAGCGACTTCAACGGCACTTCGTTTTCATACGAGCAGGCCGCCCATACACCACTTGCGGCGATGGACATGGCACCTGCCATAAGGATCGTCTTGAGTTTCATGCGTTTCTCCCTGTCAGGATCGGTCCGTCGTCGACGTCCGGACCGGTGTTATGCCCGCTTGGGCTGTTCGTGGGATTGCTCCCCGATCCGCGCACCGCTTCCAGCTTCGAAGAGATGACAGATTTCTTTTGGCACCGAGAACGAGACGGGCTCGCCAATCTCGGCGCGGAATGATTTGTCGGCTTTAACCGAGACCAGAGCGCCGCCGACTCGAACCGAAATCATGGTCGCGTCGCCCAGCAGTTCCAGCGTGTAGATTGGGGCAGTGATCTGCCCCTGCCCTTCAGCCAGGCTGGCGTCTTCGGCCCGGAAACCCAGTGTGGTCGCGCCATCAGGCGCATCCACCGGTATTTCGACATGCTCGGCCCGGAACACTCCGCCGCTGACCTCACCGTCCATCAGGTTCATGGCGGGTGAGCCAATGAAGCTGGCGACAAAGGTGTTGGCGGGTCGGTCATAGATTTCGGTTGGGCTGCCAACCTGCTGCACGACGCCCTGCTTCATTACAACAACGCGATCCGCCAGAGTCATGGCTTCGATCTGATCATGGGTAACGTAGATGGTGGTCACCGCCAGCTCGTGGCTGAGGTTCTTGATCTGCGCCCGGGTCGAAACCCGCAGCTTGGCGTCCAGATTTGACAGGGGCTCATCCATCAAAAACACATTGGGTTCGCGGACAATGGCGCGGGCCAAGGCTACGCGCTGGCGCTGACCGCCCGACAGTTCAGCCGGCTTGCGGTGCAGGAACTCATCCAGCTCAACCATGGCGCTGGCACGTCGTACCTTGTCATCATGAGTATCAGGGTCGATGCCACGCACTTTCAGCGGGAAGCGGATGTTTTCATAGACATTCATGTTCGGATACAGGGCGTAGCTTTGGAACACCATCGCCACATCCCGATCCTTGGGTTCCAGATCGTTGACGACCTTGCCATCGATCAGAATGTTGCCCTCGGTCACGTCTTCAAGCCCGGCGATCATCCGCATCGTAGTTGTCTTGCCGCATCCTGACGGCCCCAGCAGCACCAGAAATTCCCGGTCGGCGATGGTCAGGTCGAAATTGTGCACCCCCACAAAAGACCCCCATCGCTTGCCGACGTTGCGCAATTGAATTTCCGCCATGGTGCCCCCTGCAAGGAATCGTTTTGCATACGTTTGCAAAACTGTAATTCGCATATACCAAATCAGGCAAGACTTTTTTGCATACGTATGCAAGAATACCGCGAACACCTGATTCACAAAACCCGCCAACCACCCGCAAAACCTTGATCACAATGGTAAATACCGTGAATTTTCAAACCGAAAAAAGCCTTGTCTCCGCGTTTCACTCCGCACTGGAATCCGCGACAGAGCAAGAAACCGCCAATGTGCTGAACCAATTCTGCGCCCCTGATCTGTCGTGGCGCGGCTTTCATCCGTTCAACCAGATTACCGGCGCTGAACACGTTGCCCGGCAATTCTGGCAACCGCTTAAAAGCAGCCTGACTCATTTACAGAACCGAGTGGATATTTTCTTTGCCGGTCAAAACTCACTTCGTGACGAGGCGGATGTATGGGTTGTTTCCATGGGGCATTTGATGGGGTTGTTCGATCGAACTTGGTTGGGCATTCGACATACTGGCAAGATGGTCTTCCTGCGCTATTGTGCCTTCTACAAAGTCGCCGGTGACAAGATCGTCGAAACTGCGATGTATTTCGACATACCGCACCTGATGGTTCAGGCCGGACAGAACCCCTTTCCACCGCAAACGGCGGCGCATCTGGTTCAGCCCGGGCCGATGACCCATGACGGTCTGCTGTTGAATGAACAACCTGTCGACGAGGGCGAAAAGACTTTAGCGGTTATCAACGCAATGATTTCGGATCTCGGCCAATGGGACAGCGGGTTATCTATTGAGGATGAACTGGCCCGAACCTGGCATGATGACATGATCTGGTGGGGCCCCGAAGGTATTGGCGCGACCTACACTATCGAACGCTATGCCAAGCAACATTCGGGCCCCTTCCGCGCCGCTTTCACAGACCGAACCAAAACCAGCCATATCTGCCGACTGGCCGAGGGGCATTTCGGTGGTTTCTTCGGCTGGCCCAATTTCACAGCAGTTCCCTCAGGCGGATTTATGGGGATGCCAGCCACAGGCAAGCCCGGTGAATTCAGGGTCATCGATATCTATCGCCGCGCGGGGGACAAACTTGCTGAGAACTGGATTTTCATCGACCTGCTGCATTTCTGGAAGGGACAAGGCGTTGACATTCTGACCCGCACCACGGGGATCGAAACACCATGAGGATTGACGCACACCACCATCTTTGGGACCTCAACGCCGTTCACTATCCTTGGTTAATGGAGACAAGCGCCAAACGTTTCTTCGGTGACCCGACATCAATTCAACGCAATTACCTGCTGCCCGAATTTCGCAAGGATGCCGAAGAACACGGTTTCACCAGTTCTGTCCATATTCAGGTCGGCGCAGCCAATCCCTGGGTTGAGGCGCAATGGGTGCAATCCGTTGCTGACCAGTTCCCGGACTGGTCGTTGGTACAGGTAGCCTTTTGCGACCTGACCGCTGCTGATTTCGAAGATCAGCTTGACCGTCTTGAAACGCTGCCATCTGTGCGCGGTGTTCGTCAAATCATCGGCCGCGCCCCGGGAGAGGATGCAAAAACGGGCACAAACAATCTGCTTGAAAACCCTTGGTTTCTAATGGGCTTAAAAGAATTGGGCCATCGCGGTCTGTCCTTTGACCTTCAACTTCTGCCCGAGCTGATGGAGCAAACCGCAGATGTGCTTGCGGAAGCACCGGAAACTCGGATCGCGCTTTGTCACGCAGGCTCGCCCCACGACCGGTCCGCGTTAGGGATACAGAAATGGGCAGACGCCTTAAAGACATTGTCGAGCCTGCCACAGGTTTATTGCAAGCTCTCCGGCTTAGGGATGTTCGATCATAATTGGAGTGCTGAAAGCGTCGCACCCATCGTTTCAACTTGCTTGTCGCAATTCGGCGCTAATCGCACCATGTTCGGATCGAATTTTCCCGTCGACAGCCTTTCTTCGACATACAAGGATCTTGTTTCTCGCTATCAAGCCCTCATCCCTTTTGCCGATCAAGACGACGTGTTCTGCAATTCCTCGAAACGCTTTTATCGTATCGAATAAGTAGAGAGACAATTAAGCCAATACGCCAAAACTAACGAGAGTCCTCCCTCCCCCCCTCAAGAAAAGTCTGTCTGACAGGACCCCAGCAAGACTTCACCCCGGCCTTGAGCCATTAGCCCAGGCAAGCTGTACAGACCGAGATTGTACTTTTGGAGTTGAAAGCGAGACTACAATCTCGACAAGGATCATGTTGCTGACGAAGCCAATTCCGGCTGAATTGAGAGCAGATCTTCGGCAGCACGTGACCAGGTAAAACTCGTGTGACACCTGTCACGACCCGCTTCAGCAATCGCCTTGCGCCGATCCGCATTTGCCCAGAGATCGGCGACTGCTCTTACAATGGCTTCTGGATCATCCTTGGGCACAACGACACCTGCTCGACCTTCGTCAACAAGCCATGGCATCGCGCCACTTTCACTTACAATGACGGGGACACCGGCCGCCATGGCTTCGACAACGGGTAGCCCGAAAGACTCGTCGACAATAGATGGCAGAACTAAAAGATCAGCAGACGCCAATTGTTTGCGGACTTCTGCAGGGCCAATTTGACCTGTAAACGTTACCCGATCCAATGCACTTGGCGGGAGCGCCGAGAGCAGCATTTGCCGATAGTGGCACTGATAAAGAGGTCGAATCTTCTCGAGCAAAGGATCATTGTTGTTCGGGAGCATGTTCGCGGCAACGCGTGCTCCGACCCCACCGACGAGCGTAAGCCTAGCGTCCGGGAAATCGTGAAGCACACGCGAAAAGGCTTGCACAAGGACGTGCGCGCCTTTCTCCGGGGATACTGCTCCACAAAAAACGATATTTGGCCCGCGTTGTTGCGGCTTTCTCTCAATGTCGAAAAACGTAGAATTCACGCCGTTTCTTATGACGGACACGGGCCGCCCAAGACTCCCCTCGACAGCTTCCGCGATAAACGGGCTGACAGCAGTCACATAATCTGCTTTCATCGCCGCTTTGCGGTAGCCTTGCGTGAGTTCCTGCGGGTAAATGCTTTGATGCAAGTGCAAGACAACGGGCACATTCGGAAGCAACGTTTTGATCGGGCCTACCCGCCAGGCATTGTGTTGAACTAGGACAAGATCCGGCTTCCAATCCATGAGATCACGCGCGACCTCACGACCCCAAAACGGGCTTGCTATACGCGCCGTCGACGTGGTTATGGGATAGCCGCGGTTCAGCAGTTTCAGGAAGCGTCTCGTGCGCCGAAAGACCTTCCGTAACCTGTGGTCTCCCCGCGTTTCGGGAATAAAGCGCAACGATACGCCCGGCAAATCTTGCTCGGAGGTCGCGTTTTGTCGTCCATAGATGGCCACATCAAAGCTGTCGGCCAGTACCGCTGCAAGACCACGTGAGCAGATACCGACAGAAGTTGCGTTGTCCGCTCCGATCTTGTCCAGGTGCTGGGATACAATGCCAATCCGACGTCGTTCAGTCACAATGGTTCTCAGATCAAATTTCTAGTTCTACCAGGTTTACCAGTAGTGAAGGTCGTGCAAGCTATATGAGATTGCAAGACAATTTGGATGAACGCGCATATCAAATACCAGTTTGACCAGATTTTGTTCTGCAGTACTCGCCATTTGTTTCAGGTCCTCTCATTCCCACCTGCAAGCATGCGACCTTTAAACCTTCTCCAAGCAGCCGTTCCGATTTGGGCCGTAAGCCGAAGGGAAATGTGCTGCCAGAAGGATTGTGTCCAGTCGATTTTCGGATGGGATACTGTTCTGCCAATTGACCGCTTTTGGGCTCTGTCCGGCCATTCGCCGCGCGTTGCAAAAACGGCAGCAGTGCGGACTAAGCCGCCGTTCGCTGCTGCGCGGCACGTTTCGTTTGAACGAACGACCAATTTACGGACAAAGCCACCGTTCAGTATTTAGGTGGTTCGTAGGGATCAGGCGTTCCCGGTGGGATTGGAGGGTATTCCTCGAACGTTGCAATGTGTTCCTGCAATTGGGGCAACGCCTTTTCGACCGCCCAAGTGTGTGGGAAAAGTACGCTTTCACGCTCGTGTGGATCATTAAGAAGGTTGTAGACCCTTGGTGTGTCGAAAGACTCCGTCGCGCCAAAAGCCGTTGTGTTCTCTTTGAAAAGAACTTTCCAATCCTTCCATTTGACGCCGAATATCTGCTCGCCCATGTAGACAATCACGCCTTCTCGGTTCGATCTTGGCTGGACGCCCAGAAAGAACTCGGACTGGTCGATGCCATCAAACGCCCGGTCTTCCGGCACTTTGCCGCCTGCAAATGCCGCTAGTGTTGGAAAAAGGTCCATCGAGTGAACAACGTCGTTGCTTTCTGAACCAGCGGGGATTTTCCCCGGCCATTTGATTGCGAACGGCACGCGCATGCTTCCTTCGAGGCTGGTGAACAAAGTGCCGCGCCATGGCCCGGCTGTACCATGTACTGCAGGAACTGGCGAGACGTTGGCGTTCCCAACCGGAAGAGCTTCGGGGCCGTTGTCAGCAGTAAATATCACCACGGTGTCATCGGAAACGCCTGCCGCTTCAATCGCATCAACGATGCGTCCGATATAGCTATCTGTTTGAAGTAGAATGTCAGCCCATACGCCGTTTCCAGTGGCGCCATCAAATTCTTCGGACACGATGTTTGGATAGTGGGTCTGCGTATATGCAAGATAGATGAAGAATGGTGCGTCGTCCCCACTCTTGGCTTCGATGAAATCGATGGCCTTCTTTGTCAGGTCGCCATCTATCTCGCCGCGATACTCCAGATCGTAGTCTCGTGCGATGGTTGCTGGCTCGCCTGCAACACCCTGCATCACCACAGGGTCTTCCATATTTGCTTCTGCAAATCCCGGAAGCGTGCGCCAGACCGTGACATCGGTGGTCTCGACGCCATAGAACTCGTCGAATCCTTGATTCGTTGGATAGCGCCCTTCGGTCCAGCCGAGGTGCCATTTGCCGTACATTGCCGTGTTGTATCCCACATCCTTTAGCATTTCGGCCATCGTGATTTCCCACTGGGTTAAGCCGTAGACGCCTCCTCCCAGTGGGACTGTGTGATTGCCGCTTCGGATGCCATACCGTCCTGTCATGGTCGCTGCACGGGACGGCGTGCACTGGCTTTCCACGTTGAAGTTCGTAAGCCTCAGTCCTTCCGCTGCCAGGGCGTCCATCTCGGGAGTCGCCGTACCGCGGATTATGCCGCCACCGTTAAACCCTGGTTCACCCCAGCCAAAATTATCCATAAATATGAATACGATGTTGGGTTTGTCTTGGGCTGAAGCGACCGTGGAAAAAAGAAGGGTTAAGGTCAGTAGGAGTGTTCGCGATAACCACTTCATAATAACGCCTCCAATCAAGAACACGGGCTCAAGACTGACGAACCAAGTCACCAGTCGTCAAGAACGTCCACTCATTGCGGTACTTTTTCACTGCGGCTCAGCGTCAACATTACGTGCGAAGCGGTGGCCTAGGACTAGTTGAACCTACCCCTAGTTCTTTTGAGCTTATCTAAGAAAAACCTTTGTTTTCCTTGACGAACGGCCGGCACGGATGTTGCCATAGGTTGGCATTCATTGCGGCTGGGAGGTTCAAATGAAGTTTTTTCTGACGACATCGACAGCAATAGTTTCTTCAGCGTTCATATCAAGTTCTTCAAATGCTCAAGAGGCCGCTCAAGGTGGGCAAGTTGGGGAGATGACCATATCGGTTGATGATATGCGTGAACCCGCGCCTGCTGATTTTTCGCCTTATGCAGGTCGAGATTTTCCTACACGTCCGCTGTGGGGTGACACTCACCTGCACACGTCAAATTCGCTCGATGCTCGCGGTTTTGGAGTAATCCTGAGCCCAGACGATGCTTATAGGTTTGCACGTGGTGAGGAAGTCACCACTTCGCACGGCCTCCGTGTTCAGTTGTCGCGCCCCCTCGACTGGCTTGTCGTATCCGATCACTCTGATGCCATGGGCGCCATGAATGAGATCGTTGCAGGGAACTCCACGCTGATGCGCGATCCAACACTGCGAGACTGGAACGAACGCCTCAACGCCGGTGGAGACGTTGCGCTTGGCGCAACAATGGAAGTCATCGAAACCTTTGCTGGCATCACCGGGGATGCGCTTCCCGAAGCTGTTTCAGATCGCAGGTTCGTACAATCCGTTTGGGACGAGTTCACGCAAACCGCGGATCATCACAACGCCCCTGGCACATTCACTGCGTTCATAGGATACGAATGGACGTCCACCGAAGGAGGCAACAACCTGCACCGCAACGTGATCTACCGGGATGACGCCATTCGTGCACGGCAGATGCTGCCATTTACAACCGCAGAAACCTTTAATCCGGAACGGTTGTGGGACTGGATGGAAACGTATGAACAAGAAACGGGCGGTCGTGTGCTGGCCCTTGCCCACAACGGCAACGTCTCCAACGGCCTGATGTTTCCGGTCGAGACCAACCCTGAAACGGGTGAGCCTTTGACAGAAGATTACGCAGAGCGGCGCGCCAAGTGGGAGCCGATGTATGAGATCACGCAAATCAAGGGCGATGGAGAAACTCATCCGTTCTTAAGCCCAAATGATGAGTTCGCAGACTACGAAACCTGGGATAAATCCAACCTCGGCCCGACACCCAAGGAAGACTGGATGCTCCAATACGAGTATGCCCGTGAGGCCTTGAAGAACGGCCTCAAGCTAGAGGCTCAACTAGGCACCAACCCATACAAATTTGGAGTGGTAGGTTCGACCGACAGCCACACGGCTTTGGCAACGGCGGAAGAAGACAATTTCTTTGGCAAACACTCTGGCGTCGAACCAGAGCCCGGTCGTTGGCAGCATGTTGTTGGTGAGTTTGATGCAACAAGAATTCTTGGATGGGAAATGGCGGCCTCGGGTTACGCCGCGGTCTGGGCCGAAAATAACACACGCGAAGCCATATTCGACGCCATGGAACGCAAAGAGGTGTACGGAACAACAGGTAGTCGAATTGCGGTTCGTTTCTTTGGTGGCTGGGACTTTACCGAAGCCGATGCAAGATCTCGGTTGCCCGCCCAAATTGGATACGAAAAAGGTGTTCCGATGGGCGGGGACCTCGCAAAAGCTCCTGCAGGTGCGGACGCCCCAACGTTCCTCATCGCTGCGCTCAAAGATCCGTTTTCCGGCAATCTGGATCGTATTCAGATTGTGAAAGGTTGGCTAAATGCCAACGGCGACACTGAAGAGCGGGTTTATGACGTAACTTGGTCAGGAGACCGAGAACCGGACGCTGACGGCAAACTACCAGCGGTGGGAAATACCGTAGACATCGCCTCGGGTACGTTCACCAATTCGATAGGTTCCCCGGAACTGATCACTGTTTGGTCAGACCCCGAATTCGATCCTTCGACACCTGCTTTCTACTATGCTCGCGTCTTGGAAATTCCCACCCCAAGATGGACAATTTACGATGCCGTTCGGTTCGGGGATGAATTGCCCGCTGACGTGCCCACGTCGACACAGGAACGTGCTTACACTTCGCCAATTTGGTACACACCCTAGGGCTGAGAGTTTCAAGAAATCCAAAACTGTCAGCTCGAAAAGTAACTTTGGACACGGAGGAACACAACCGAGCAAACAACTCACGCTATGACTCAATGCAAAAAACACTGCTGAGCCAAAATTTGCTTCAGCCATAGTTTCGGCAACAGTTTTGGTACAGCCAAAATTCGAGGAGGGACATCCGGTGTATAACAGTCTCCAAACCGCGCTTGCAATTCTGTGCGTTACTTTTGCTGGTTCAGTCTACGCCCAGTATTATGGCCACGAATTCGAAGGTACTCAGGCTCCGATCCGTGAGGGGGAACAACCCGTAATTCCTTTGGACACTGAAGATCCAACTTACAACGCTTGGCGCATCCCGCTGCCAAGTTTTGAAGGAGAGCGTGAAGGACGAGAACCCGGAATTGTTGACCCTCAGCGTTTCTATGGTCAAGGCTTCATGCAGATCCCAACATTTTTGCACCAACCATTAGCATTCACGCCCGGCGATCTTGCAGCCGCTGAAGTAGACGTCGCTATCATGGGCGCATTTACAGATATGGGCGGTGGCGCACGGGGTGCTTCACGCGGGCCAAACGCGGTGCGTAACTCATCTATTTACCTCGGTTATGGAGCGCGGCAACCGCACATGCATGTCATGGTTGATCCGCTGCAGGACATGACAGTCGTCGACTACGGAAATGCCCCGAACGATATGCTGAGCACAGAGCGCACAATACATGCGGTTCGTTCCTTCGTTGGTCAGGCAGCAGCAGTGCAACACGCTGACGGCAGCCATGTGATACCCTTCATTGTTGGAGGCGATCATTCCCTGATGTATCCAAATGTTGCTGCGATGACGGACGTTTACGGAAAGGGTAATGTGGGCGTTGTTCATTTCGATGCACACTACGATGCCGGAAAATATGGCCTTGGGCATTTGATTAACCATGGCATGCCCGTCTACAGGTTGATCGAAGAAGACTTGGTCGAGGGTAAAAACTTCATTCAAGTCGCATTGCGAGGATACTACCCAGACGAAAAAGCATTCGAGTGGATGCGTATGAACGGGTTTCGGTATCATACCATGGCTGAGATCGAGGATCGCGGCTGGGACGCGGTTATGGAAGACGTGATTGCCGAGGCGAACGAAGGGCCGGAGTATATTTATATCTCTTTTGACATCGACACTTTCGACCCAGCGTTTGTACCTGGGACAGGGACGCCTGAACCTGGTGGGCTGATGCCTCGCGAGATTTTCCCAATAATTCGTCGCCTCTGCGCTGAGTCAAATGTCATTGGGTTTGAAATAGTTGAGCTCGCTCCGTTAATGGACCCAACCTACGTGTCAGCCTTGAACGCCAACCGAACAATCAGGGAGTGCCTGACCGGTATTGCGATGCGCAAACAAGGTTTGACCGAACCGGATTACAAGAGCCCGCTTACTGTTTCTCACGGTCAAAATGAAAATTAGACTTCTGGTCTGTTCAGTGGTTCTGGCTTCTGTGGCCGTTTTGTCCGCACATGCCGAGCCACTGGAAATTTCGTGGTCTGATCTTCGAAAGGGTCGCCTAGCAGAGTGCTCTGAATTCTTAGATAGCTACCTGTCAAACCCAAGTTGTTTGCCGAGAGACTTGAGTGATCGCATGCTCTCAATGGAGATAGCCGAGTGCGTACCGGGGAACTCCAGCTTGGAAGGTAATTTCGTACTCATTGCAGGCTACGCTCATCCTGTTGAATTCGAGTTCAAAGACGTAAAGAATTTTTTGTTGATCCCTCCGCTATCTCAGACATGCCGACATCCAACGGCACCTCTTCCCGATCAGGTTATTTCTGTTGAGTATCCAGAAGGCTTCGACATAACAGCGGACCCGGTTTGGGTTACAGGCCAAATTTTCATTCGCCAAAACCAGAGTGAACTCGCGCCTTCCATCTACAGAATTGAAGCCTCTGAAATAAGCATAGCAACTATTCCTGATGTCACAGCTGCCGAATAGAATCATCCGCCAACCGACACATAGCCGGATGCAAACGTTCGCTTCCGTTGAGGATTCATCGGCGTCGTTCTTCTCACTGGCGAATGCGCGAGTGTCGTAAGGTCTGAGATTTGCTAAATGCACACCGGTATCCGAAACATGGACAATTTAGTTAATTCGACCGTTGGATGAACGTCAGTATGAGGCTCAGCCATTGCTAAGGGCCCTAGAGCATACACAATGAGCTCAATCAAAATACTAAAACTTACAAGTTGTTACGAGGTGTCAGGTTCCTGCATTTTGCGATGAAACCAAATATAAACACAACACTGACTCAAAGCTCTCATTCGACGAGAGAAAACAATTCGATTGGACGCGCAAGGCCCCGAACTTCGTGAAACCCACAAGGGGAAAACAGATCAGTGGAGGCGTCAGCAATCGCTGATGTCGCCAGCACTCTACGGCCAATAGATTTAGTCAAACCCTCAATTCGACTGGCAACATTCACTGCGCCCCCGAGAACTGTGAAATCAAGTCGACCAGGGCTGCCGATGTTGCCATAGCTGACTTGTCCAACATTGATCCCGATCCCAACGTCCAAAGACGGCTTTTTCGCTTCAACGCGGCGACGGTTGAGGACCGTCAAACCGGCCAATACACTTTGTGCGGCTTGCGCAGCCTTTCGGCATCGGTCGGCGTGATCAGCCTGAGTTGCGATCGTGAAGATCGAGAGAATTCCATCCCCCATAAACTTGAGAACATCGCCGTCATTATCTTCCACAGACTGAACAACCAGATCAAAGTAACCGCTCAGCGCGTCAAACACATCTTCCTCGGGTGCGACTTCTGAAAGCGCCGTAAACCCTCGTAAATCAGAAAACATGACGACTGCGTCAAGGGTCGTTCGCTCGCCTCGCTTGATCCGCCCGTTCCATACGGCGTCGGAGGGCCCATCGCCAAGATATGTGCGTAGTAGCCCCTTGGCTGACTTGCGCATCGTGACAGGTTCCATTGCGGAGGACAGAGCAGGCAGCGCTGCCTCAATCATTTCCAGATGTTGTGGTGAAAAGCCTTCTGGTTCCTGCGTGACAAATGTGCAGCCGTGCAGAGATCCGTCGCCATAATACATCAGAGTCGCATAGTAATCTGTGCCACCTAACCCAGCGAATTCAAGATACGATGAATGCTCAGTCTTTGGATCCAGTTGTCGCAGACTTTTGTGAAGCGGCTTTCTGTGCTCCAGAATGTACTCAAATGAGCTGCCAACATACCCTTCTGTTAACATAGTTTCATGAGTTACGTCGTAGCTATCGGTCCCATCAGGTGTCCAAACGACACCCCATGCAATGAGTAGTGGATTGGCGAAGCGCTGACCTATGTTGACCCGCCAGAGCGGCACACCCTCGTCAATTAAGGATGAGCAGAAATGAGAAACTACTTTCACGGGGTCGCCTGAGCGGCGCCCTTCAGTAATCATCCAGTCGGTTAGTTGCGCTACGCAGGCCATGTTCTAAAACTAGTCGCTTGAGCAAGATGATCAAAGAACCTTGGCTCTATTTTGAGCTGTCTAATTCCAACCTGCTTCTCAACGCGCCAAAGGCAGTTCATTCAGGTTGCGGTCTAGAAGAGGTTTGTACCCACTATTCGTCAAAAATACGCTGTTAAGAATGTCCTTTATGGGCTGAGTTCAACCACATGCAGGCGCAATAACAGTTTCTTACAGCGAAGTCGGCTTTGGGCTCGGTGCAGTCATTTGTTCGATTCACCTGAGCGTGCGAAGCCGGCAACCCAACTATTCTCGACGCATTGACTGTTTGTTGAAGCAGATTTGTAGTAAAATGAAACCATAACAATGGCGTGGATTTTCAAATGCGATTTTTTTCACTCTCTATTGCGGCTCTGTTTTCTCTCTTCTCTTTGGTGACCTTGGCCAACGCGCAAACCCAAGGGTTTACGACGACTACCGTGCACATGCGAGCGGGACCCGGAACTGGTTATCCGGTGGTCGCGACCCTTCCGCAGGATGCGACCATTGAGATATATGGCTGTCAGGTCGGTTACAGTTGGTGTGATACGTCTTGGAATGCGGCTCGTGGTTGGATTTCCAGCAATTATATTCTGACTGAAGACAATGGGCAGAAGAAAGTTATGAATCCTGTGGTCGCAGCTGCGTTAGGCATCGCGATAGTGGAATTCAGCCAAGCCTATTGGGACAACTACTACCAAGACTATCCTTGGTTTGCTTATTGGAACCGCTACTACCACCCATACCACCCCGCGCCAGGACCATACTGCTACCACGCACCTCAGGACCCTGCGTGCCATTATGGGTACCCTTACCCCAACAGATTCTATCAGCCTGACCCGTACAATCATTACCACCCGAATTCCCACGGGCACTCACATCACCATCAAAATCATGGTGGAGGGCATGGGCATCATCACTACCATCACCACTGAGCTGCGCCGATCAGAGGCGTAGGGGGGGGACGCAAGTACAGCCCTAAGGTCAACAAGCAGTAGATTTTGCTCGCGATTTGGATCGTCCCTCAGGTCAAACTTTGCCGACAAACGGATACCCAACCTTGCTTGGGACTAAGGCACGTCATCAATATAGGCCTACTATAAAGCCGACACCAAAGACTGCGATTGAGAACAGCCACAATGGAAGCAACGAGTAACGAATATGCTGCCCCATGCTTGCACCGGCCAATCCCAGTGCTAACCAAAGAGCGGGGGAAAACGGGCTGATGAATGTGCCAATGATATTACCGATGAGCATGGCATAGACAATGCTTTCGGTCGGAACACCAGTGGGCTCAACAACTTCCAGCATTACAGGCATTAAACCAAAATAAAAGGCATCTGTGCTGAGCACCAACTCAAGTGGGGCGCCGATCAGCCCAACCCAAATATGCAATTGTGGCACGACGCTTTCAGGGAGGATTTCGACCAACTGCTCGGCCATAACGCGAAGCATTCCCGTGCCGTCCATCAGACCCAAAAACGCCCCGGCCGCAAAGATAATCGTGGCCATAGTAAGCGCCGACGGCGCATGAGCCTTCATCCTGTTTATTTGGCTGTCCACGTCGCGGTAATTGATCAAAAGCAACAGCGAAAGCGAGATCATGAAAAGAAACGCGGGCGGCAATAAACCCAAAACGAGCGCTACTACTGTAGCTAAAAACAGCCCGCCGTTGACAAGAATGAGTTGAGGGCGTTCCAGGGCCAATTCTTCGTCTGTCACCTTCAAGGCGTATTGCGCCATGCTTCCTGTCGGAACGGCCATTCCTGCTGTCCGAGCCATTAAGCGTTTTTCGCGGACCCCCATTAAAACCGCAAATCCGGCCAAAAGGCCCAGTCCTATGATCTGTATCGGTATCAGCGGGTGCCACAGCGCGGTCAGGTCAATGCCCGACACAGCCGACGCCCGACCCAATGGACCAGCCCATGGCAGCATGTTCGCCAGACCCGCACCCAAGCACAGCATCATCAACATAAGATACCGGTTCATGCCCAGTCCGACGTAAAGTGGTAGCAGTGCTGGAACAGTAAGAAGAAATGTTGTTGCACCAGCACCGTCAAGGTGGGCCAGAGCTCCTACCATCGCGGTGGCAACAGTAATTGCAACCGCGTTGCCCTTGGTCACGCCAATGATCCAATTGATAATTGGACGAAACAGCCCTGTGTCTTGCAAAATTCCAAAGAACAGGATCGCAAAGATAAACATCGTAGCGACAGGCGCCACGCGGAGTAGACCTGAATTGAAGAATTCAGACAGATCCGCAGGACCAAAACCTGCCAATATCGCTCCAGCAAGTGGAAATAATATCAGAGCAATGACGGGTGTTACTCGGCCAGTAAGGAGGGACACCACAACCAGCACAATTGTCGCTAATCCTATAAATGCCATTTTGCCTCAACCTTGTAATTCAAGAGGTGACATAGAAAACGGGTGTAGGTTTTTGGTCAAGTCATCGCGCGTTTTGAAATTTTAGTGAAGAAGATGAGTTTTCGGCTCAGACCAATCCATGGTGCTTTGCAATTGCCCACGTGAAGGGATCGGTCGCATTGCAAAATGCAGCAAGCTTGATCCGTTCACTTTGGACTTGTTGCATTCACCAGACGCATTTCGTCAAGTGCCCAGTCGTGTTAACCACCAGATCAAAGCTAGACCTTCGGCCGCGACACTGGGCTGAAACGACTGCTTCCTGACGAAACCGGACGCTCAACGAAACACTTTAAGCTTATTCTCTGTGGACTTCGCAGCCGTTTGATGAACTTTTTTGAATGTTTGCTTGCGAATTGCCACAGTTAGCACTAGCAAGCGGTCACGCGCTGCACTGAAGCAGAGCGATGGAGATTTTATGTCTACGATTGCGGCCCGCCGCTAAGGTCCCTCAAACCGGACCAACTTGAACCACGAGACTCCCGTGCGTGATGCCGGGAGGGGTTTTGGCTGACATAACATCAAGAGAAAATCCATTGAATATCTCAAGACACGAACAGCGTGTTTTGCTCGTGCTTGCGCAAGGTGGAGCCATCCACTTTGAGCGCATGACTAACGGCAAAATTCGCGAAATCTCCTGCTTCACGCGCGACGGTCATGTTTTGGCTGAGTGCTCGCTGAAGCTTTTTGAGCGCCTAAAAAGGCGGCGGTTCATCAAATCCGAAAATGGACGCCCATATCGCGCCACTCGGCTCGGCATTCGCTCCGTGAACCCGCAATACGACAACCGGTAAGGGTCACCAAAAAATGACAAACCCAAACATCAAATCAACGACTTCAGACGATATTCCGGGTCTCCAGATTGTATTGGATGGCACAAAGCTGTTTCCAAGCAATTTGCTTCCCGAAATGCTCGCACCGGCCTTGGAGGGCAAAACAGAAGCCTTCTGGCTCACATGTTTGCTCGCCGGGGAACCTGTCGGCTTTTGTTATACGGTCCCCGAAGAACTGGCAGATGGCACCTGGAACATGCTCGCGCTCGCCGTGCGCCCGGACTTGCAGGGCAAGCGTTTTGGGACGGCATTAATAAGTTGTGCCGAACGGTGCCTGATAGACAATGGCCAGCGCATCTTAATCGCGGACACTTCAGGCACCGACGACTTTGCGCTGGTGCGAAAGTTCTATGTCAAAAATGGCTATATGGAAGAGGCGCGCATCCGCGACTTTTGGGCAGACGGCGACGACAAGGTGATATTCCGAAAAGCTCTCTAACATAAAAAGCCCTATGCCGTTCTAATGGCAAAGGGCATCCAAAGCTGACATTGGCATGCGTCGCACCATCTGGTGGAATGTGCTCAATGCGATCGTTTTCTGCATCGTGCGTTAACGACCGCTTTGCGGACATAGCAACCGTTGACCGACTTCGGATGCCATTGGTATGAATTGACCTCAATTTGATCCGCCTTACACATCATCCACTGCGAGGAAGACAGATTTGCATCCGCTTTGGCAGCACACAAAGGACGGGAAACTAAAAAACCGACTCGCAATAACGGTTGCCATAACATTCATTGTTTTCGTTTGCTTTATACCTTTTCTCGAAAATGACGTTGTGCGTCTTTTGGTCATGCCAACTATCAGTGTTGTTTTTTCCGGTTCACTATTCTTGCTTGTCGCTTTGCGGATAGGTTCACTTTTTTTCCGACATCAGGTTTAGAAAAATTGAATAAACCTGCCGTGCAGCGGTGGTCGTCGACCGCGTTGCTCTGGGCTCAACACGGTCATCTGAATGTCGTTGTCAGTCTGTTTGGGGGTGGACAGCAAACCCAACGTTAGAAAGCGTCCAAGTCTGCCTTTTGGAATTACGAGACATTCAATCTTAGCCGCATGAAAAACTCATTTGCGGAAATGTGGTATGATATCTCCAATTATGGAGGAAAAGTTGTTTCACTATGTTGTGTTGGTCGCTTTCATTATGGGGAGCCCAGTCTTTGCTCAGGACGCAATAAACCCTTCTGAGCTTTCCGGGCCTTCTGGTCGCCCCTATTCACCTTACGCTGAACGTGCGTATCCAACTCAAGTCTTTTTTGGAGATACCCACGTTCATACTGGGCTGTCCGGTGACGCCGGTGGAGGTGGCACGCGCCTCATGCCGCATGACGCCTATCGTTTTGCGCGTGGCGAGGAGGTCATCTCTAACACGGGTCAACCTGTAAAACTGTCAAGGCCTCTCGACTTCTTCATGATCACAGATCACTCCGATGCGATGGGCGCTATCACCGACATCATTGGGGGAGCCCCAAATATCTTGGCGGATGAGCAAGGTAGATATTTCCATGAAGAATTCAACAAAGGCGGCGAAGCCGCTCTGGCTGCTGCGCTAGAGCTTACCGCGGCATTTGCTCAAGGACAGGTTTCCCCTGCACTGAACTATCAACCGGGCAATCCCGCGTACGCCCGCGTTTGGGACGACATTATCGACGCCGCAGAGCAGTACAATGACCCCGGCGTGTTCAGCACCTTTATCGCCTATGAATGGACGTCTCTCGTTGCAGGGAACAATTTGCACCGAAACGTTATTTTTCGAGACGGCCCTGAACGCACGCGACAGGTACTGCCTTACACCACGACTCCACCCGTAGGCTCACCTAACCCTCGTGACCTTTGGGCTTGGTTGGAGAACTACGAGGTAACCACTGGTGGGCGTGTGCTTGCGATCCCGCACAACGGAAACTTATCGAACGGCTGGATGTTCCCGCTAGTTGACGACTTCGCGGATGCGGTACCGTTAGATCCCGCATATGCAGAAGCCCGGAACAAATGGGAAAGACTGTACGAACCTACACAGATAAAGGGAGATGGCGAGGCCCACCCGTTTTTGTCTCCAGACGATGAGTTTGCAGACTTTGAAACGTGGGATTACGGCAATCTGGATGCTTCGGTTCCGAAAGAGCCGGAAATGTTGCCCGGCGAATATGCGCGATCCGGGCTACTGCGAGGCCTATCTTTAGAAAAGACTTTGGGAGTAAACCCATTCAAGTTTGGCCTGGGAGGAGCCAGTGACACGCACACAGGTTTGACGGCTCCTGACAACGACAATTTTTTCGGGAAATTTGCCGGTTACGAGCCCAGCGAAGAGCGCAGCCAACATGTCAGCAAAACATACGTTGACGGGACTGTTGCGCTGCGTTCGTCGCAATACATTACTGGCGGTCTCACAGCTGTATGGGCCGAGGAGAATTCCCGCGAAGCCATCTGGGATGCAATGCATCGGCGTGAAATCTACGCAACAACAGGGCCCCGTATGCGCGTCCGTATGTTCGGGGGCTATGGTTTCATCGAAGAGGATGCCTTGCGGCGGGACTTGGCGCTAGTAGGTTACACCAAAGGTGTTCCGATGGGTGGTGATCTTGGTCGTGGAGAAGTGGCACCTTCCTTTCTAGTTTATGCGCTCCGTGATCCAATGGGAGCAAACCTTGATCGCATTCAAATCATTAAAGGTTGGCTGGATACTGATGGTCAGCAACAGGAAAAGGTTTACAATGTAGCTTGGTCCGGAGTACGTGAACCAGATGCCTCTGGTAGGTTGCCATCCGTAGGCACCACAGTTGACCTTTCGATCCCCTCATGGACCAACACAATAGGCGCCTCTGAGTTGGGTACAGTGTGGCAGGATCCTGATTTTGATCCGTCGGAAAGCGCATTTTACTACGCCCGGGTGATCGAAGTTCCAACACCCCGCTGGACGGCCTATGATGCTGCGAAGTTTGGAATAGAAATGCCGGATGACGTTCAAATGACAACACAGGAGCGCGCTTACACTTCCCCAATTTGGTACACGCCTGAGCAATAAATCTGCTTTAAAAGCAGTGCTGCTGTGCTCCGTAAGCGGTCACACATTACGTCGAACATTCTAAGTATTTTCAATCTTCAAAAGAGGTTGAAAGAAAAGTCATTGCGCATCGATGTCTAGCAGTTTGAGGCAGTCGTAAAGTCGTCATAGACGCTGAATCAGGGCAAGCAACACGTAACGAGTCCCAAAGGTGATGAAGTTTACCGCTACTCGGATCAGACATTTGACGATAAGTCACAAACTGCATCTGCGTTAGGAAACCTTCCGCGGCAAGCCTAACAGGATTCTATCCAGTCTCGCCTTATGCATCTTAGCGCCAATCAAGACGATAAAGCTGATGGTGACCCTTAAGGCCTTTAAGTTGCTTCGGCGCTTTGGCTGTAAAACGAAACTCAGCCCTTCCGCCAAGCATCGACTTTGTTGCTTCTGATATCAGTATTTCAGCTGCGGCACTTGCAGCAGTAATACGTGAAGCCTTGTTGACCACTGTGCCAAAGAAGTCGCCGCGCGATTGAACCACATCTCCCGTGTGAATGCCTATTCGCAATCCCAAATGGGGTTCTTTTGATGCAGACGCATTCATCTTTTGCATCGCAACGGCAGCGTGAAGCGCCTCCCCTGCTGAAGAAAAAATAGACAGTGTCCCGTCCCCCAAAGATTTGACGAATTGGCCATGATGCGTTCGGATAACTTCTGCTAACGTCTGGAAATGACTTTCGATTACTTTCGACCAGCGAAGGTCGCCTAATGTCTCTGCCAATGCGGTACTGCCCTCAATATCGGTAAAAAGGACCGACGCCAGACCCTCCGTTTGGATCAGGTCCGGCCCGTCTTCTCTCGCCGCATCAACCAATTTTTGGATCGCCAACTGTTCTTTGCCCACAACTTCAGTATTGGGCGTCGGCACCGAAGCGTGTCGGTTGACTATTTTCCACGCCGCACCTTCCAGAACAAAAATCAGAACCGTGCGATAAATAACTGCGTCATCAAATCCAACAAATTGAATTTTATGAACAAAGGACGACCAGCCTGCTTCCCCGTTTTCAAAGGCTTCTGCTTCAAGTTCTTCAAAGACTAATGGCGCTGGAATTTCCGCAAAAAAACCACTGATGCCTTCACGAACGGCCTCGCCGCTCCAATATTCGTCATCACCTGTTCCGATAAAGCGCAGCTCATTGGCCAACGAAAGAAAATCCTTCAGTTCTTGAGTATTCTCCTTGGTTCTGAGGATCTCGTACCAACGTCGTGAAACAGACAACAGTTCAGGTGAAGAACGTATCATGGGTAAGCGCCCGAAACTGTATTTCGCTCATTTTGTCGAATACTTTTCAAATTCATCTCCATGCATCGACACTTTTCGACCAACGCTTGTTCATTCAATCAATAGCCTTCGCATTGCATCAAATGAGGTGGATCCACGACCTTGGCAGTATAGTCGGTTTTTTGAAGAATTCAGATTGTAGTATGAAATTTTGGACAAACCGGCGTTTCAGTAACTGCGCGGGCATCGGCGTAGGTCAAGTTCGACCAAATCGGTCTCGCGCCACCCAGATTTAACAAGATGTTTATGGTGTAACCCATTGCCATGTGATTTTTTTGTTTTGAATAAGGTGCATACCGTGGCCATTTGGTAGCCATGCTGCGACACTATTCAAATGTCGTAGCTCATGTTTGTTCAGAGAAGTGCCATGGATATTGTTCTAGTAACTACAGTAGTGGCATCGCTCTTTGTGGTTATAGGCCTCGCTGAGCCGGTTGCAGCGCGCCTTCGCATTCCATACAGCGTCGTTCTCGCGGTTCTTGGCATCGTTATCGGTGTGGCCGCGACCTTTTTCCTTCAAACTGATCTCACGGAGGTGATGAACCCGGTAGCAGAAGCGATCCTCGGGTTTCCAATCCGTGCGAACGTGTTTCTCTACATATTTCTGCCCACGCTGCTCTTTCAGGCAACGCTGGGGATGAACTTGCGGCGTATGATGGATGACTGGGTTCCGATACTCGTCCTGGCTATCGTCGCGGTCTTTGTAGCGACTTTCACTGTTGGGTTCGCTCTCGCCGCCGTAAGTTCGCTCCCTGTCGTAGCTTGTCTCCTGTTAGGCGCAATCATTTCGACGACCGACCCTTCGGCCGTCGTCAGTATCTTTCGGTCGATTGCCGCTCCGCAAAGGTTGGCGCGAATAATCGAAGGCGAAAGCCTTCTCAACGATGCCGCTGCTATCGCCTTGTTTGGGCTTTTTATCGGATTTGTCATGGTTGGCGCTCCGGATCCCAAGCCTCAGGACGCCCTTATCCAGTTTCCAGTGCTTTTGGTTGGAGGTGCCGTTACAGGCTGGGTACTGGCACGCGCAAGCCTTTGGTTGATGAACTTGATTGAAGGTTTCGAACTCGCACAAATCTCAATCTCCATTGCCTTACCGTATTTGGCATATGTCATCGCAGAGCAGAGTATCGGCGCATCCGGCGTAATCGCGGTTGTTGTGTCTGGGATAACTTTGAATTTATCCGCACCCGGACGTTTAACACCCCAAGCATGGGCCGGCCTGTCGGATGTGTGGGGCGTTCTTGCGCATTGGGCCGGGGCGTTGATCTTTATCTTGGCGGCGCTTCTCATACCCCGTTTGCTAAGTGGTGTTCAGTGGACGGACTTTGGATTGATCCTTGTCGTGATAGTCGCAGCGGTTGCGGCACGCGTTTTCATTCTGTTCGGCTTTTTACCATTCTTGACACTCATACGTGTTTCTCCGCCAGTCGAGCGTCCGTTTCGCTATGCAATTCTTTGGGGCGGCATGCGCGGTGCCGTGACACTGGCACTGGCGCTGGCAGTAACAGAAAACAATCAGGTCGCGGCAGAGACACAACGCGCAGTTGGCATACTCGCAACGGGTTTCACTCTATTCACCTTGATCGTCCAGGGACCGACCCTTCGGCCATTTATCCGTCGTCTTGGCCTTGATGAGCTGTCATCAGTAGACGAAGCGCTATCTCGGCAGGTTGTCGCAGTGTCACTGCAGACGGTTCGAGAAGACGTTAAAAAGACAACGTCGAGTTACGAGCTAAACCCAGAAATCATCCGATCTGAAGCGGTTCAATTCGGAAAGAGGCTGGATGCAGAAGTGCGCTCAGCCGAAGAACGTAAAGATATTCTCGACCGAGACCGTGTTACTCTGGGTCTCATTGCATTGGCTGGTGCGGAACGAAATTTTGTCCTGAGCCACATGCGCGACAGATCCCTTTCAACGCGGCTTGCCGAACGGGCACTATTGGACATCGATCGCCTAATTGAAGCTACACGATTGAAAGGGCGTACAGGATATTTGCGTGCGGCACGTCAAACGGTGGACTATGGGCGCTTCTTTCGAATTGCCGCATTTTTGAACGACAGGCTTCGGTTACGAACACCTCTTGCCCGAGTGACAGCACACCGTTTTGAAGTATTACTCGCCCAACGTCTTGTGCTGAGAGACGTTTACCGCTTCGTTGATCAACGAATTCGCCGGATACATGGGCGCAGGGTAGCGGGAATTTTAAGGGAGCTCATTGATCGGCGAACGGAATACGTCGACACCGCCCTTGATGGTCTTCAGCTACAATATCCCGGTTTCGCGGAAGAGGTTCAGCGTCGTTTTATCCGACGAATTGCATTGCGGCTTGAAGAGCGGGAATACACCGAGATGTACGACGAAGGTCTCATAGGTGCCGAACTGTATTCAGTTCTTCTCAATGACGTGTCCGCGAAGCGTTCAAAAGCGGAAGAGCGTCCAATGATCGACATTGCGCCCCGGGCCGCTGAGCTTGTGAAACAGTTGCCAGTATTCTCTGACGTCGATCCTGCCAGACTTAAAAGGCTCGTTCGCGCCTTGAAAACACGCTACGTAGAGGCAGGCGAGATCGTCATCCAAAAGAACGCGCCCGCTCGAAGCGTGTATTTCATTGCCTCTGGCGCAGTTGAGCTAGAGATGGGCGGTCAAAGCTGGCGACTGGGCCGAGGTGACATATTTGGGCAGGCTGAATTGTTATTGCGCCAAAGGCGCAGGGCCTCTGTCCGCGCGATAGTACCCTCTACGCTTTTGGTGCTGGACGAGGAAAAGTTTCGCAGGCTTGTGCGACGCAGCAAATCGTTGCGTGAAGCGGTGATTTCAAGCGCAGCAAACCAAGGTGTTGAGTTGGAACGGCTTTTTGAACCGAAATGATTTCCGATCTCTGCTGTAACCCACAACGCCGTTGATTGACTGAAATAGAAACACAAGATCACCCCTGATGGCGTCGAATACTTCTTGGCAACCGGAATATATTGATTCCTGTTTAGCTAACGAGCCAATGGTCTCCTTCACAGATCGAGAAAGCCATGCTCAGGGTCTACACTCCGGCAAATAGTATTTGTTTTTTGCGGTCTGCATCCCTTTGACACAAATCGAAATCGTTCTCATGCAAAAAGCCCTCAGGGGAGGGTGCAACTAAAAAATGTCCAAAATCATCACGCCCTGCGACGAGCGCAACCAAAGTTTTCACGCCGTTTTTCTGCTTCATTGAGGGCTTTATGAAACGCAACGCCGCACCAATGCGTCTGTCGTCTGTGTTATTGGGCCCTGATGCGTGAAAGAGATGTCCGTGATGCATGGAAGCCTGCCCCGCACGCAATTCCGCAGCGACTACATCTTGTTCGTTCACATCAACTGCGATTTCCTGCCCACGTGATAACAGATTGTTTTCGCTGAAAGTATCCACGTGTGGTACGATACGGCTTTTATGGCTGCCGGGAACGAACTTCATACAACCGCTTTGCTCGGAAGCTTCCGAGATCGCAACCCAGCAGGTAACTTCCTCTGCGTCGTCCAATCCCCAATAGGTTAGGTCCTGATGCCAGGAAACGATCTTTGTAGATCGAGCTTCTTTGACGAACAATGCTCCGCTCCAAACCATTAGGTCAGGTCCCAATACCGTTGAAGCAACCTCAATCAGTTTTGGATTGCGAAGAAGTGCATCGAATGAAGGTATTAACCTGTCCGGATAAGAATATAGCAGCTTCAGTTTCTCTGGGTCGTCTTTTAGAATACGCTCCGCTTCCTCAAAATCATCGCGCAATGCCCGGGTCTCGTTGTCTGTTAGGATGTCCAGCGGCGCTACGAAACCATCTCGTTCATAGGCCTCCGCAATGTCAGGCATGCGACTATCCATTTTCACTATCCTTGAAATTCAACTGCACTTTCATTGATCGACTTCGGTCAGACGCGATCTCGAACGCTGCTACTGCCTCCTGTACATCAAAGGAATGCGTCACCAACTGATCGACGTTGATTAGTCCACTTTGCATCATCTGTACCGCAACTAAAAATTCAGAATGAAAACGGAAAGACCCGCGGACTGTTATTTCTTTTGCCGTCATTGCCTGCATAGGGACAGTCATGTCTCCGCCCAGACCGAGCTGAACCAAGGTTCCGCCGGGTCGTAAACATGCAATGCCGGATGCCAGAGCGGTCTGGGCACCGGAGCATTCAAAATGTATGTCAATTTGGCCCTTACCTTTTTCATACCGCTCCAGGTTTTGCGGTTCGTCTTTGGTATTGATTACATGGTCTGCCCCACAGTCTGACGCAAAACCCAAAGTCCGATCAGAGATATCCGTCGCTATTATTTTAGCCGCCCCAGACCGCCTTGCGGCTAAGATAGTAAGGCATCCGATCGGGCCACACCCAGTGACTAAAACTGTCTTTCCGACTAAGCTTCCTGCTTGCTTGATCGCGTGTAGACAGACCGCCAAAGGTTCCGCCATGGCGGCCTGCGCCGGGCTTAACCCGTCGGCTGGAACGCACTGACTGGCCTTGACCAAAAGCTTGCTCTGAAAAGCACCTTGGATATGAGGGAACGGCATCGCGCTGCCATAAAATTTCATATCGACACAGTGATTTTGCTGCCCATTCAGACAATAAAAACAAGACTCGCAAGCCCGTGACGGAGAAACTGCAACCAGTTGGCCAATGGACAGCCCGGCAACACTTTCTCCGGTTTGCAGGACTTCGCCGGCAACTTCATGACCAAGTACCATGGGTTCACGCAACCTAATCGCTCCGAAGCCGCCATGGTTAAAATAGTGCAGGTCGGAACCACAAATCCCACCTGCTCTCATTTCAATCAAAACTTCATCTGGGCCGATGTCGCGCACGTCTCGAGTTTCTAACCTCAAATCCTTCGCGGCGTGAACAACAACCGCGACATTGGCTGACGACATTGAACGATCTCCTCTATACAGATTGCCAAAAGATACGGATAGTCGGCCTCGACAACAAAGGGATATTGCATGGCACTTGAATTATTTGACTTAAAAGGAACTCGGGCACTTGTTACGGGCTCCAGTCAAGGAATTGGACTTGCGTTGGCTCGAGGCTTGGCTGCCGCCGGTGCGCAGATCGTTTTAAACGGACGCGACACCGCAAAACTATCCGCATCTGCTTCCGCGTTGAAAGAGACCGGTGCTTCTGTTTATGAAGTGCCGTTCGATGCGACCGATCACGAAGGTGTACGATCCGCTGTCGACGACTTTGAAGAAAAGGTCGGTCCGATAGACATCTTGATCAACAACGCGGGAATGCAACACAGGACCGAGTTGCAGGATTTCCCCGCTGATGCTTTTGAACGGCTGCTGCAAACAAACGTAGCGTCCGTCTTTCACGTTGGTCAGGCGGTAGCCCGACACATGATCGAACGAAAGTCAGGCAAAATCATTAACATTGCATCGGTTCAATCCGCGTTAGCCAGACCAGGTATTGCGCCTTACACGGCGACAAAAGGTGCCGTGACCAACCTTACAAAAGGAATGGCAACTGATTGGGCCAAGTATGGTCTTAACTGCAATGCCATTGCGCCTGGATATTTCGATACGCCTTTGAATGCAGCCTTGGTTGCCGATCCAGAATTCAGTTCATGGCTTGAGAAACGTACTCCAGCCGGTCGTTGGGGCAATGTGGAAGAACTCGTCGGTGCCGCGATATTCCTTGCTTCGCCTGCGTCCAGTTTCGTCAATGGGCACACTCTTTATGTCGATGGTGGAATAACGGCGTCACTCTGATCTGGAGCTTTCAATCGTGTGCATAGTCCGGCTGACCATAGATATCGGTCACAGCGCCGACGCCAAGGCGATCGCCACAACGATCAACAATGAAGCTGCCATCGCAAAGTTTATCCTTTGGTGCGATCTCTCGCTTAAATCAAGGCTTCCTAGTATCGCGCCAGCGCTCAGCCAGATTATGTGCACTGGCACCCAAATCATATTGAAAACTACGACTTTTATGATGACCTCCCAAATAGGCGCTTCGGGCAAGAAGGCAAACCCTGAAAACAATGCGGTACCAACCACATAAGCTTTTGGATTAATGAATTGTAACGTCAGTCCATTTGCAAATCCAAGTGGGGAGACCGCAGGAGAGAACCCAACTTTTGAGCCAGCGCTGGCAATGCGCCAGGCCAGAAAAACCAAGTATCCGACCGAGGCAAACAGTAACAAGTTTCTTAGCACCGGCACTGCTAATGCCACGGCGGCCACTCCCGAGACTACCAACATCATGTTGATGAACCCGCCCAGCATTAAACCTGCCACAAATGCCAGCCCTGCCCGAAAGCCAAAAGCTGATCCAATTCCGGCCGTTGTCAGAACGCCTGGCCCCGGGGTAATCAACAGAAAGAAAACTGCAACAGCAAACTCAAGCACTTGTCAGATCGGCCATTTAAACATCTCTGCATTCCGGCACAGCTGTTATCACCGATCCGTCCTTAAGATGTTGCAGCAGGTTGTCGACAGTTAGGTCACCCATAGCTGCACGCGTCTCAATAGTCGCGCTACCGGCATGTGGGAGCAAGACTACATTTGACAGGTCTCGTAATTCTTTTTGAACGCGCGGTTCGTCCTCGAAAACATCCAGCCCCGCCCAACCGAGCTCACCGTTTTGCAATGCTTTGATAAGGGCAGTTTCGTCGACGACCGAACCCCGACTAACGTTTATCAAAGTGCCGCCTGCCCCCAACGCGCGCAACACCTCGGCGTTGACCAGTTTATTGGTCGACGGGCCACCAGGCGTGATACATATCAGAACGTCCACATGTTCTGCCATTTCAATCAAATTGTCGAAATATCGGTAAGGAACATCCTTCTGATTGCGGGTGTGATAAGAGATTTCTGGCGCCCACGGCTCTAACTTATCAACAATTGCCTGACCAATGCGACCAAGACCAAGAATGCCTATTTTTTGATTGTCCGCTGAACGGGTCAAAGGGGCATTACCTTCAACTTCCCACCGCCCGGACCGAACGTATTCATCGTCGCGAACGAGTTCTCGGTAACATGACAACATCAGCAGAACCGCAGTGGTGGCAACTTCGTTATTCAAGACATTGGGTGTGTGCGTCACAACAATTCCGCGCTCAGCCGCAGCATTTGCGTCGACGGCGTCGTAGCCGACCCCGTAGACACTGATCATCTTCAGATTACTGAGTGATGTCATTAGGTCATGCGGGACTCCGTCATGCCCATTCGTTACGATATGCGTAATACTTTCCGCGTTGAAATCGTCCAATTGATGAATATTGAACACTGAAGATAAGCGTTCTCGCATCCGTTCAGTGATCCCACCGATTTGTAACAAGTCAGTCATCTTGGCCAACCTCTTGCCGCTGAACACCGAGTCCATCAATGCGAAGCTCCATGACGTCGCCTTTATTTAGGTAAACGGGTTCCGGTTTGATCCCCATGCCGACACCGGGCGGTGTTCCAGTTGAAATGACGTCACCGGGGTGCAGCGTGAAAAGTTGACTCAGATGCTCAATGATCTCGGCAACGGAAAAGATCATCGTAGCAGTGTTGCCGGTTTGCATGCGCTGACCATTTACATCCAATGACATACCAAGGTTCTGAGGGTCCGGCACTTCATCGCGCGTTACTAGCCACGGGCCGGTAGGGCCAAAAGTGTCGCAGGATTTTCCTTTCGTCCACTGACCAGTCAATTGAGTTTGAAAGTGCCTTTCTGAAACATCGTTTACGATGCAATAGCCAGCAACGTATTCGAGCGCGTCAGCCTTGGAAACGTATTTGGCCGTTTTGCCAATTACGACTCCGAGCTCGCATTCCCAGTCGGTGTGCGTAGATCCACGCGGCATGATAACGTCGTCATATGCCCCAATGACCGCTGAGTTTGCCTTGAAAAAAAGTATCGGATGCTCGGGAATATCTGCGCCCGTTTCTGCAGCATGGTCCGAGTAGTTCAGACCGATGCAAAGAAATTTTCCGATGTCACCGACACACGATGCTATACGAGGATCACCCTCCACTATTGGCAGGGTGTTTGGATCCAAAGAGCGTAGTTTATCTAGCGTTCCGTCATCTAACATCTCGCCCGTGATATCATTGATGTGAGCGGACAGATCCCGCAAATGCCCCTCAGAGTCGACCAGGGCAGGCTTTTCCGAGCCCTCGGCTCCGTAACGAACAAGTTTCATTTCTGTTCCTTTTAGTGATTGTCGCGTGGCATGAAGCCTCGTGCGATATCGCGGTAGTTTTCTGCACCCTTGAGCGTCATACCGCGATCCAGCCGATCCACTTTTTCGCGGAATATTTCCTGCCACGGGGATTGGTTGGGTGGCATTGAATACCCACCTTTTGCCTCTAAATCGCGGGCGCGTTCATGCAGTTCTTCAAGAGAAACCAGTATATCAGCCGTGCCTTTGCCCAGATCGATACGCAGTTGGTCGCCAGTTTGCACCAAGGCCAATCCACCACCCTCCGCAGCTTCGGGTGACGCATTCAGGATAGATGGGCTTCCTGATGTACCGGATTGCCGTCCATCACCAATACACGGAAGAGCCTCGATACCTTGCTTCAACAAATATGCAGGCGGTCGCATGTTCACGACCTCTGCTGCACCCGGATACCCTTTTGGTCCGGCTCCGCGCATGATCAAAATACAGTTTGCGTCGATGTTTTCTGCGGGATCGTCGATCCGATGGTGAAAATCTTCAGGCCCATCAAACACGACCGCCCTGCCCTCAAATGCATCGGGGTCTTCTGGGTTTGACAGGTAAGCCTCTCGAAATGCTGGTGAGATCACAGATGTCTTCATGATCGCGCTTTCGAAGAGGTTGCCCGAGAGATTGATGAAACCTGCTTGTTCTTTAACCGGGCTGCTGACAGGCTTGATCACATCCTCATTAAGTGACCGGCGCATCGAGCAGTTTTGACCCATCGAGTTGCCGTTCACCGTTAATGCATCGGGATGAGGGAGTAATCCGGCGTCAAGAAGCTCTCCAACAACTGCAGGAACGCCGCCAGCTTGTTGGTAATCTTCACCCAGGTATTTACCGGCTGGTTGCATGTTGACCAACAGCGGTACGTCGTGGCCATGTTTCTGCCAGTCATCGTTGTTCAGCGGAACATCAAGATGCCGGGCGATTGCATTCAAGTGTATTGGCGCGTTCGTCGATCCGCCAATCGCTGAGTTAATGACAATCGCGTTTTCAAAAGCCTGCCGTGTCATGATATCGCTTGGTCGCAAATCCTCCCAAACCATATCCACAATGCGTTTACCGGTTTCGTAACTAATTTGACCCCGCTCTCTGTACGGGGCTGGTATGGCTGCAGATCCGGGCAATTGCATACCCAAGGCTTCAGCAAGCGAATTCATGGTCGTTGCTGTTCCCATCGTGTTGCAATAACCCACCGAAGGTGCTGCAGCGGCTGCGATTTCCATGAACTCATCGGTATCAATTTCATCAGCCGCAAGGTCTTCGCGCGCTTTCCAAATGACGGTGCCAGATCCAGCGCGCTCGCCTTTCCACCAACCGTTCAGCATTGGCCCAACCGACAGGGCAATCGCCGGGATGTTGACAGTTGCTGCGGCCATAAGAAGTGCAGGCGTGGTCTTGTCGCAACCGATGTTCAGAACAACGCCATCAATCGGATAGCCGAAAAGACTCTCGACCAAAGACAGATAAGCCAGATTGCGGTCGAGTGAGGCCGTTGGCCGTTTCCCTGTCTCCTGTATCGGGTGCACGGGTATTTCAATGCACGTGCCCCCAGCCGCGATGATCCCGTCGCGAACGCGTTTGGACAACTCTATATGGTGCCGGTTGCAGGGGCTTAAATCGCTGCCGGTCTGGGCAATGCCAATTATTGGCTTGCCCGACTGTAGTTCCTCTCGGGTCAGTCCGTAGTTGAGATATCTTTCAAGATACAACGCGGTCATTTCCAAGTTTTCAGAATTCATGAACCATTTGCGAGACCGCAGATCATCCTTTGATATATTTGTCATTGGCCGGACCAACCCCCGTCAATAATATGTGTGTGTCCTGTAGTGAAAGCGCTCTCATCACTTGCCAGATAGACGACCAATGCAGCAATCTCTTCTGCTTTTGCGACACGGCCCATGGGTTGTCGCGCCACGAATTGTGCAAGTGCCTCGTCTCTGCTGCCCAATTGCTTGCCCAATGCATCCACTCGGTCCCGCCAGCTAGGACTGTCAACCGTTCCCGGGCATATGCAATTGCATCGAATTCCTTGCGTTATGAAATCCACGGCCACTGACTTTGTCAGCCCGACAACAGCCGCCTTTGTCGTTCCGTACACAAAGCGGTTCGGCGCGCCAATTATGGAACCCAGTGCGGACGACATATTGATTATTGAGCCTCCGCCACGCTCAAGCATTCCGGGCAAAACAGCCTTGGTCGTGCGTACCATTGAGCGCACGTTGAGATCCATTGCAAAATCCCACTCGTCATCAGTCGCATCTAAAATAGAGCCATGATGTACAAACCCCGCGCAGTTGAACAAAACGTCTGGCTTCGCTCTTGAGACGCCCTGTTGAACGCTATCATTACACGTCACGTCCATTTCGAAAATATCCAAATTTTCGAGATTCTCGCCGCGAATCGAAGATAGGTTTTTGGTGTTTACATCCGTCGCGAAGACGTGTGCACCTTCTCGCGCCATCGCCATTGCGCTGGCAAGTCCGATCCCTTGCGCAGCGGCTGTAACCAAGACGCGTTTTCCCTTAAGTCTTTCTGTCATTTGGATCTTTCAACTTTCTTAGACGTCGCCGCATCAGTAGGATCCGACCCACAAGTCAACCCAAGCACAAAGAAACCTTAGCAGATTTACAAGGACTTGTGGCATGTGGACCGATAGATGTTAGCGTATGACAAAGACTTTGGTTTGGCCATAACCAAGCGTGGCACACCTTCAGGAGGACAGGAAAATATGAGCAATCAGTTAAAGGTGACTCTTTTAGGAACCGGCCTGATGGGCGCACCAATGGCGCGGAATCTTATCAAAGCTGGCTTCCCACTGACTGTGTGGAACCGTAGCCTGGAAAAGGCGAAACCATTGGCAGATGAAGGCGCGAAAGTAGCAGACTCCGCCGCTCTAGCGATAGCAGACGCAGATATAATTGTGACCATGCTTTCGGACGGGCACGCGACGGGTGCGCTGCTTGACGATTCAACGTTCTGTGCGCAACTCAAACCTGGAATGATCTGGATTGATATGTCCAGCGCCAAACCCGAACACGCCAGGGAACAATCCGCGCAATTGGCTGCGATGGGGCTGTCTCATTTGGACGCCCCAGTTTCCGGTGGCACCAAGGGCGCCGAGGCCGCAACCCTTGCGATCATGGTTGGCGGCCAACAAGACGTAATGGACCAAGTTAAACCCGTACTTTCCGCCATGGGCCACCCTGTTCATGTTGGACCCAGTGGCAGTGGCCAATTGTGCAAACTGGCCAATCAAACCATCGTCGCCGTGACAATTTCTGCCGTCGCCGAAGCAACACTGCTGGCACAGCAAGGGGGCGCGGATCCAGTGTCCCTACGATCCGCACTGAAGGGGGGATTTGCTGACAGCGTGATCCTGCAACAACACGGGGAACGAATGTCTGAAAGCAATTTCGTACCCGGAGGTTTGTCAAAATTTCAATTAAAGGATTTGAACAATACGTTGGAAGAGGCACAGAGACTCGGCATCGAGCTACCTAATACTCAATCTGTGCGCGATCGTTTTGAATACCTTATTGACGAAATGGGTGGGGCGGAACTGGATCATTCTGCTTTGTATCTGGAACTCAAGAACCGGAACGGAATGAAGTGAAGCAGATACTTGTAACAGGTGGTGGAGGAATGTTGGGCCAGAAACTGGCCCACCGAATTTCGACAAAATGTACTTTTGGCCCAAATGCCCAAGTTTCATTGTTCGATATCGCGTTTCCGCCAAACAGTGCGCCAGGCCACCACATTGAGGGGAACTTGGCGGAGTCAGGAGCAGCTAAGTCTGTTGCAGTGCAGCGCCCAGACATCATTTTCCATCTTGCTGCTGTAGTTTCAGGCCAAGCTGAATCCGATTTTGCGCTGGGTTGGGATGTCAACCTCCTGTCGACATGGGCGCTTCTTAACGCGCTTAAAGATGAACACGAGGCATCTAATGGCGAATACCGACCACGACTGGTTTTTGCTTCATCTATAGCAGTTTTCGGGGCGCCGTTTCCTGACAAAATCGGCGATGAATTCCTCTCTGCGCCTTTGACCAGTTATGGGGCGCAGAAAGCGGCGTCTGAATTGATGATCACGGATTTTAGCAGAAAAGGATACATCGATGGCATCTCGCTGCGGCTGCCGACTTTGTGTGTTCGCCCAGGAAAAGCCAACGCTGCCGCTTCGTCCTTCTTTTCTGGGATTATCCGAGAGCCTTTAAACGGGGAGGAGGCCGTATTGCCCGTTGCTGAAACGGTTCGGCATTGGCACGCCAGTCCGCGCGCGGCGGCGACCTTTTTGACCCACGCTGCGACCCTAGACACCCAGCTTTTGAACGATCGACGTGCATTGAACATGCCAGGCGTGAGTTGCACGGTCGCTGAACAGATTGAAGCGCTGCGCAATGCAGCCGGTCAGGAAGCAGTGGCCCTGATCAAACGCGCTCCTGATGCGGCAATTGAGAGTATAGTCAAGAATTGGCCACGTGACTTTCGAACGGACCGCGCGCTGGAATTAGGCTTCCGTGCAGAATTGAGTTTTGACGAAATCATCCGCGTGTATTTGGAGGATGACTACGCGCGCTAGTCGCCCATTGTTTTTCCAGTTAGGTGGCGTTTCAGATGATCGTGAATTTTGGTTCTGGTTAATTGCTCATCCCCTGACAGCGCGGCTTCAAGTATGTCAGCGTGGTGCCGTATGTTCTGCGAGATGAACCCAAAGTTGCGATCTGCCACCATCAACTGCTGTCTGAACTGAGAATAAATTCGGCTATGCATTTGCTTCAAAGTTTCTGATCCACAAGCAGAAATTAGCGTTTGATGAAATTCCTTCTCCGACGCGAACCAGATCTCTACCAGATCGCTGGGGTCGTCAGTGGCGTGGATACGCTTTTCGATGTGGCTGAGCTTGTGATGTGCCGCCGTCAATCTTGCTTCCCAATCCACTCCGCCATTGCGGATCGACATCGCAGTACCTTCGGCCTCCAATAGAATACGGACGTGGGTCAGTTCTATGAGTTTCTGGGGCGAACGCGCTGGAACACGAAAACCTCTCTGCTCTTGAAAATCTACTAGACCTACCGCCGCCAGCCTAAACAGAACTTCGCGAACGGCGCTTGCCGAACAGCCATACTCTTTACGCAATTCTTCGGCTCGAACCTTGGCCCCATGCTCGAATCCATTCGAAATCAAGCGCATCTTAAGGTCTTGATAAATATCGATCTCTTCGTTCATTCCAACATGCACCTTCGAGTTCTGTCCAAATAGCGTCCTAACTCTATTTTTAAATTATCGCAAGAATCTCAAAATTTTTAGAAATTTCAAATTTTTCTTGTTGCATTCGATTCTTCGGCTTAACGTTTACCTGCGTGACGGCAAAGGAGGCGGCAAGATCTACCACTCCGCGCAACGCTCAACGTCTGGGAGGACAATATGAAAATAGTCAAGACAGTCGCCTTGGCGGCCGTAGCCACGACAATGGCAGCCGGTTTCGCGATGGCTGAAACAACGAAGCTTAGAATTCAAACCCATTTTTCGCCCGAGACTTTGTCTGGCCAGATGGCCGCAAAATTCGTCGAAGACATTCAAGAAATGTCGAACGGTGAAATCGAAGTTGAAATGTTCTATTCCTCTTCGGTGGTCAAGTCAGTTGAAACCTTCGATGCAGCAGCGACAGGAATTCTGGACTGTGACATGACGGGTGGCGGTTACCAGACCGGCAAAAACCCTGCCTTCCAGTTTGCAGGCGATCTTCTCGGCGGATACCAGAACCCATATCAGCAAATGGCTTGGCTTCTGCACGGTGGTGGCAGAGAAGCCGTAAACGATCTGTATAACGGGTACGACATGGAGTTCATTGGATGGTGGATTCCTGGCCCCGAGTCGCTTTCTTCGACCAAGCCGATTGCCAAAGTTGAAGACTTCAAGGATTGGAAATTCCGCTCGCCTCCAGGCCTGGCAACTAAAGTGTTTGCGGAGCTTGGCGCTTCTCCGATCGTGATGGATTTCAACGAAATCTTCACGGCCTTGGAAACCGGCATTATTGACGGTGCGGACGCTGCAAACCTTACCAACAACGTGGGCTTAGGTCTTTATGAGATCGCAGGACACACGAACTATCCGGGTTTCCACTCAATGCCAGCTGACCACCTTGCTTGCCGCAAAGACGTTTGGGAAGCAATGCCTGCGCATCACAAGAAAATCATGGAAGTCGCGATGGACAGTCTCGCACTGCACAATGCGACGATCAACGAAGTGCAGAACGCTCAAACTGCGAAAGACCTGAAGGCAAAAGGTGTTCAACTTTATGAATGGACGCCTGAAGACTTGGCAGCATATCGCGCAGCCGTTCAGGTCGGCTGGACAGAATTCGCCACGACTCCTGAAGCACAGGCGCTTTTGGCAAGCCATATCGATTTCTTGCGCAATATGGGCGCAATGGAATAGTCGGGCTTCGGTTGATTTATGACGATCGGAAAGGCCGTTTTTTCGGCCTCTCCGAATTGGTGCCGGGACCACAAACTTCATGAAAATTACAAAACTGATAAGTCACGTACTGCAGTACGACATGCCAGCAGTTTTGGGCTATTCACAGCAGTATTACGACAAGCGAACAACCCATCTCGTTGAAGTTCAAACGGACGAAGGAGTGACAGGCTGGGGAGAGTGCTTTGGCCCGGGCAACATAGCAGTAGCAAACAAGTCCATCGTCGAAAAAGTAATCCAACCTATGGTGCTAGGTCTGGACCCATTGGACAAAGACGTGATCTGGCACAAGGTGTACAACCTTCTGCGAGATCATGGGCAAAGTGGAATGCCGATACAGGCCTTGTCCGGGGTAGATATCGCCCTTTGGGACATTGCCGGAAAAATCGCGGGACTACCCCTCCACAAGCTATTGGGTGGTGCACATCGATCGAGTGTGCCCTGCTACGGCTACGGCATGATGCTGCGGGATGAATCGATCACTGATCTTACCAAGCGTTTCGAGGACGAAGCCGCACAGATCAAGGCGATGGGGTTTGCTGCCACAAAAATGAAAACCGGATTTGGCCCAAGACCGGATGTCAAACTGTGTGAGGCGGTTCGACGCGGCATTGGCGACGACTTTCCATTCATGGTCGACGCAAACCACGCGTACACAACGCCTGACGCATTTTTTGTTGGCCGGGCTCTCGAAGAACTGGGGGCCTATTGGTTCGAAGAGCCCGTTGCCCCAGAAGATTTGGACGGATACCGCGAACTGCGCGCTGCATTGAAAGTCAACATTTCAGGTGGTGAAGCGGTGTTCAATCGCTGGGCGTGGCGAAATCTTCTTGAAAACCGAGGCATTGATATCGCGCAGCCAGAGGTTTGCGCGTTGGGCGGTGTTTCAGAGTATGTCAGGGTACTTGCCTTGTGCCACGCGCATTTCACACCCGTCGTCAATCATGTCTGGGGCAGCGCAATTGCCGTTGCAACAAATCTTCATCTATTGGCTGCCATGCCGGCCCTTCCAGGCGGTTTGCACCCATGGGAACCCATGCTGGAATTTGACACTACGGACAACAAGTTTCGAGACGACTTGCTGACCGTTCCGCTTGAAATTCAAAACCAAGTCAAGGTCAACGGCGGTCGTGTTGTTGTTCCGACTGGCCCTGGCCTAGGGGTCGAGCCGGACCGGAGCATTATCGATCACTACAGGATCGACGGATAGGGACGAGGGTTACGCAATGCATAAAAACTCAGGCGGACTAATCGAGTGGCTCATTCCCTTGGCCTTCGTTGCAACGGCAAGTTGGCTTGTTTGGCACCTGCCCGCTTTTCTTTTGGACTGGCTGCCTTACACGTCTGAGTCCCTTAAAAGCCAGGTTACTGAAATTTATTTACGCAGTGATATCACACCGAAAATGTCTGGGGTATTCGGTGGGTTCGTCGATATCACGGACATATGCGCGCTTATTCTATTGCCAATAATTGCAGTGATCGGAACAAAGACGGTGCGCCCGGCGACAATGGAGTTCGAAGGCTCAACAGTCATGGATCGTTTCGCCTTGTTCATAGGCCGAGTGACGATGATGATGATCGCTATCATGACTGTGGTCATGCTGTATGAAGTTTTCATGCGGTACATCATGGAAAAACCAACCGAGTGGGCCAATGAAATGACGCTTTGGTTCGCTAGCTTTGTGTTCCTGATGTCGGGCTATTATGCCATGCAACAGCGCAGCCACATTCGGATTTTCTTGCTCTATGACGCGGTTCCCCGTTGGCTTCAGCGCGTATTTGATACGATCTCGACGGTCCTGATCGTGATGTTTGCGTTCTTTCTTGTCTACGGAAGCTACCAACAGGTGTTCGTCAACAAGCTCTATAAATGGGAGCTTTACGGCTCGGCCTTCAATCCACCAATCCCAGCGACATTGCAGCCAATGGTTCTCATCGTGATTACGCTCGTCGCGATGCAGTCGGTTTTGAACTTGATCGCGGATTGGAACAAAGAACCGGAAATCCACACGGATGAGCCGGACGACGACGAAATTGAAATGATCAAACGGGCGGTGGGGCAAGACTGATGGACATTGGAACAATTTCACTCATCCTGATGGTGGCCCTGATCGTGCTTCTAGCGATCGGTATGCCTTTGGGTTTGGCATCCGCGTCACTTGCGGTGCTCGTTCTTGTCCTTAAATTCGAGCCAACGCTTCTACTTAACCCGTTTTCCTTCGGCGATGGAATGTTGACCGGAAGACCTGGAACCGGGCCGTTATACATTCTGGCCCAAAAGATATACGGGCTATTAACGGATTACGTACTCATATCCGTGCCACTGTTTATCTTCATGGCCTCACTTCTGGAAAGGTCGGGGATTGCACGCGACATGTATTCGTCGCTCAATGTCTGGCTATCCAGAACACGTGGCGGCATTGCAATCGTAACGTCGATCATGGCTGTGATCATGGCTGCAATGTCAGGCATTATCGGCGGGGAGGTTGTTCTTCTGGGCCTTATCGCCCTGCCCCAGATGCTACGCCTAGGATATAATCAGAACCTTGCAATTGGCGTTATTTGCGCCTCGGGCTCATTGGGCACAATGATCCCACCTTCGATTGTCCTGATTATCTTCGGCCTGATCACGGAAACCTCGATCAAGTCACTGTTTACGGCGTCTTTCATTCCCGGCTTCATGCTGGCGTCAATGATCATTCTTTACATTGTCATTCGCACAAGACTGAACCCGGACGACGCGCCGTTGCCCGAACCGGACCCCAATGATCCTGAACCTGCGGAAAAACGAAAGCTGTTCGCTGCTTTCATGTGTATTGTCGTGGCCGGTTTTTCGACAGTCCTGTTCATCCGCGCAGCATTCTTCGAGTTGTCAGGTTCTAATGCAGCCAGCCAAGGCGAACCGGCACGATTTGGTACGGCAGATTATCTGCCCTGGTTCGCAGGCGTCACGATCGTCGCCTTGCTGTTAATTTTCTTCGTGTTTGGTCGGGAACGCGCAAAGATCGGATGGGAAATGGGCAAAGGTCTTGTTGCTCCTCTGGTCGTCATCGGAGTTGTGCTCGGGTCGATTTATGGTGGGATCACCGGAATTACCGAGGCCGCTGGCATGGGTGCATTCGCCGTTCTGATAATCGCCATTCTCAGGGGTGAAGGGTCATTCGAATTGGTCTGGGACAGCCTGATGCGAACCCTCAAGTCCACAGGAACTATCATCTGGGTGACTATTGGCGCGGCCTCACTGGCAGGTGCCTACACCATCGCCGGAGGACCGCAATACGTAGCCGATTTGATTGTGGGACAAGATCTGCCAACGATGTTGGTTATTCTTGTCATGATGCTGATCCTTTTGTTCATGGGCGCGTTCATGGATTGGGTCGGCATCGTGCTGCTGATCATCCCGGTCTTTCTGCCGATTGTGCTGCGCCTGCCTATCGAAGAAATTGGAGTTTTCGGCCAGCTTGATCCGAGCCATGTAGCTATCTGGTTTGGCGTTGTTTTCTGCATGAACATGCAGGTCAGCTTCCTCTCACCACCATTTGGTCCTGCTGCGTTCTATCTGAAATCCGTAGCCCCGCCACACATCAGCCTGACGGACATCTTCCGTGGGTTCCTACCATTTATCGGAATCCAGTTGCTGGCACTTTCCGTCCTTCTGATTTGGCCCGGCATTATCGCGCTTCTGCTGTGAGGAAAGCCCATGTTGACACAGGATCAGATTGCCAAGTTTCAGACCGAGGGATACCTCGTCGTCGAGAACGTGATCCCCGAGGATACTATGGACAGGGTAAAGGCCGAGTATTCTCAACTTCTAGATCTGCTGTACGACGGTTGGCATTCAAAGGGCTTGGTTCACAATGACCCATCCGGATTGAATTTTTGGGACAAACTGTTGTCCGCGTATGAGGCAGGATGCGACTATTTCCAACCAATGGACATATCCCTGCCCGGCGACCGGATAATGGCCGACACGCCCTTTCACATTGGCCCGGCGGTGTTCGATTTGTTAACGGCCAAGCCCCTTTTGGATGTGGTCGAGCAACTTATCGGTTCAGAATTGACAAGTAATCCGATCCAACACGTTCGCCTGAAACCGCCGGCCCAAAAGCTAGCCAAGGATGAGGTCAGGGCTCACATTACTGCAACCGACTGGCATCAGGATCGAGCCGTTGCGCTGGAAAATGCAGATCAGACCGAGATGGTAACGGTCTGGATTGCCGTCAACGACGCAACGCTTGAAAACGGGTGCTTGCAAGTACTGCCCAAAGCGCCTGACCAATCCATCCTTCCCCATTGTGCAAAGACCCAAACCGGAATTGCGGATGGTTTTGTCGACGAAAGAATGGCGGTGCCTCTTCCTGTCAAAGCTGGCGGAGTTATCCTGTTTCACCCTTTGACCCCACATGCTTCGTTGATCAACAATACGGATCACTTCCGCTGGTCATTTGATATTCGCTATAGTGCCACGGGTCAGCCAACAGGTCGCGAACACTTTCCGGATTTTGTCGCACGGTCCCGAGCTCATCCTGAAACCGAGTTGCACGACTGGCGCGTCTGTAAATCGAAGTGGGAAGCCGCACGCGCTCGCCTCGCTGCTCAGCCACACATCGACATTCACCGCTGGAAATCAGACTCGCCCTTCTGTGCCTAAGTCTGCCTGCAAAGAAAGCTGCCCATGACTTTTGTACGCTTAGACCAAACGGATAGCGTCGTGATTGCCACTCGGTTCCTGGAACCAGGCAAAGTGGTTGAAAATGTCACGACCAACGAGCGTATACCGTCAGGTCATAAAGTGGCGACAACGATCTTAAAGGCAGGCGACCCCGTCAGAAAGTACGCCCAGATTATCGGATACGCTACGCAACAGATAAGCCCTGGCGATCACGTTCACACTCACAATATGGCTTTTCGCAACACCGAGGTAAGTTACGAGTTCTCAACAGACTTACGGCCAGTCAGCCCTACGCGATCTTCGGATACCTTCATGGGTTTCAGGCGCGAAAACGGTAAAGTCGGCACTCGCAACTATGTCGCGGTTGTAACTACTGTGAACTGTTCAGCAACTGCAGCGCGCATGATTGCGGACTACTTTACACCTGAAAAACTTGCTGATTTCCCAAACGTGGACGGCGTGGTTGCCTTTGTCCATGGAACGGGCTGCGGCATGGCCGATTCCGGAGAGGGCTTTGAGGCGCTTCAACGTGTTATGTGGGGATATGCGAAGCACCCCAACCACGCAGCCGTTCTTATGGTTGGATTGGGGTGCGAAATGAACCAGATTGACTGGCTTCTGGACGCTTACGGTCTGAAACAAAGCCCGACCTTTCAAACGATGAACATCCAAAACGTCGCCGGATTGCGCCGTACAGTTGAGATGGGAATCCGAAAAGTCGAAGAAATGCTGCCGCTTGCCAATATGTCCGTAAGAACGGAAACACCAGCGTCTGAACTGATGGTGGCCCTTCAATGCGGCGGGTCTGACGCATGGTCAGGCGTCACCGCGAATCCGGCTCTGGGCCATGCATGTGACATACTGGTGTCCCAGGGGGCGACCGGCGTCCTTGCAGAAACACCCGAGATTTATGGTGCCGAACATCTGCTAACCCGCCGCGCCATAAACATTGGTATGGGCGAGAAACTTATCGGTCTTATAGACTGGTGGCAGGACTATACAGCACGCAATCATGGCTCGATGGACAACAATCCAAGCCCGGGGAACAAGAAAGGTGGGCTTACGACAATCCTTGAAAAGTCCCTTGGAGCAGCGGCGAAAGGCGGCACCAGCCCGTTAACTGGTGTTTTTAAATACGCGGAACCCGTAACCGCCAGAGGATTCACTTTTATGGACAGCCCTGGATATGATCCCGCGTCAGTCACGGGCCAGATCGCAGGGGGATGCAACCTTGTGTGTTTCACGACCGGGCGCGGATCGGCCTTTGGTTCGAAACCGGCCCCGACCTTGAAAATTGCAACCAACTCGGAAATGGCAAATCGCATGGCGGAAGACATGGATGTGGACGCAGGAGATGTACTGACCAGAGGCGTCAGCGTCGAAGAAAAAGGCCGAGAAATCTATCAATTGATGCTCAGGGTCGCATCGGGTGAGCAAACCAAGTCCGAGGCTCAGGGTCTGGGAGATTACGAATTCGTTCCGTGGCAAATCGGAGCGGTGATGTGAAACGCATCCTAGTAGTTGGCGGCGGGTTGATAGGAATTCGTCATGTTCATGCCGTTATGCAGCACCCTGCGTGCTCGTTGGTTGGATTGGCTGATCCCGACAATTCGATCCAGTTAGACGCCCCAAGGTTTTCGTCAATGGAAGAGGTTCAAAGTGAAGTTGATGGCGCGATAATAGCGACGCCTACGCATCTTCATGCTGACCATGGCACTGAGGCGGCCGTGCGTGGGTGGCACTTGCTGATCGAAAAACCAGTAGCTGCGTCCTTCGGCGAAGCAAAACGACTAAAAGAGGTGCTTAGCACCGCTGGTGTTCAAAGTTTGGTTGGCCATCATCGACGCTATCACCGGAGCTTGCAACAATTGAAGGCCACGATTGCGGAAGGCGCAATTGGAACGGTCATTAACGTGTCTTTGATGTGGGCAATGCGTAAGCCAGACAGTTACTTTGAACAAAATTGGCGAACGTCTGGCGGCAGTCCGGTCATGATCAATTTGGTGCACGACATCGACGTGCTTCGCTTTGTCGTCGGTGAAATTTCAGAAATCGCTGCCCTACGCGGAGCATCGGTCCGCAGATCCGATCGCATAGAAAGTGGCGCCATAGCAATCGCGTTCGACAACGGGGCGACTGGTACCATCAGCTTTTCTGATACGGCACCCAGCCCTTGGGGCTTTGAGGCCGGAATAGGTGAAAACCCCAACATAGGAACCACGCATCAAGACATGATGTGGATCACGGGAACTCTAGGCGCCGTCAGCTTTCCTTCAATGACCCTATGGCGGGGACAAGACTGGGGCACAGCTGCGCAAAAGGAAGAGTTGAAAATACCCGTTCAGGATCGGACGCCGCTTGAAGCTCAACTGGATCACTTTCTAGATGTGATGGATGGAGCCCCACCCCTTATTGACGTCGCAGACGCAGCCCGAACGCTCGAGATTGCAACCAGGATTGAAGAAACACTGAAGGCTGATCCCAGCCAAAAGCAACTGCATGCGTGAAGGGGTAAACGCCAGACCTTGCTTAATCAAATGAAGATCAACGGTGCCGCAACAAGAGCCTTGAACTGTAGACCTGCTTGGCGCCGTCACACGAATGAAGGCCAGTTTTTTGAAAGGAAAACCAATGAGTAAACCATCGATTGGGTTTATCGGGCTCGGATTAATGGGCGGAGCCATGGTAAACCGTCTTTTGGACAAGGGTTACGGGGTAACGGTGCTGGGGAACCGTGATCGCACATACCTTGACGCAGCAATAGGACGAGGCGCTATCGAGGCGGCGAACGCTCGGGAACTGGCGAAAGTTTGCGACATTATAATGCTGTGCATGGGTACTTCAGATCAGGTTGAAAGCCGAATGCGGGGTGAGGACGGGGTGATTGCGGGATTAAAAAACGGGGCAATCGTCATAGACTTTGGTACTTCGCTGCCGGGCAGTACCAGAGCGCTTTCATCAGAGGTTGAGGAAGTTGGCGGAAGCTTCTTAGACGCTCCTCTGGGCCGGACACCGGCGCATGCGCTTGAAGGAAAGCTCAATATTATGACGTCCGGAAATCAGGCCGCCTTTGAGAAGGCAGAGCCTGTATTGAAAGACCTTGGCGAGAACGTTTTTTATCTTGGCGCTGTGGGATCGGGACACACAATAAAGCTTATAAACAACTTCTTTGGGATGACTGTGGCCAATGCGATGGCCGAGGCTTTTGCGATGGCCGACGTCGCTGGGGTTGATCGCAAGCAGCTTTATGATGTGATGGCTGCAGGTCCGTTACATTCTGGAATGATGGACTTCGTCAAAGCCTATGGCATCGAAAACGACCCAAACCAGCTGGCCTTTGCAATCAAGAATGCTGCAAAAGATCTTGGGTACTATGACCAGATGGCCAAAGATGTCGGCGTCACAAGTGTGATGTCCCAAGGCGCACTGTCAGCACTCAATGACGCGCGGGACAGCGGTCAGGCAGATGATATGGTCAGCCAAATGGTCGACTACTACGTTAATCGCTTCAATCCGTAAGCAATGACCGTCACTGCCAGCTCAACTGCGGATCTTCCACGCCTAGGTATCTTGTTGATGCTGATGGCTTGGTTGCTGTTTTCGTTTGTTGATCTGGGGGCCAAGTGGTTAGCAGTTGCGGGGATTCCTGCATTTCAATTGGCTTTCATGCGTTATGCAGGGCACTTTGTTATCTCACTCAGTGTTATTGCGAAGGGTGGCCTGGAACTGCGCCGTTTTAAAACGGACCACCCCTGGCAGGTGATTAGCAGAGCCCTGCTTTTGATCTCGGCGACCGTTTTCAACTTCTACGCACTTCAGTTTCTACCGCTGACGGTTGTCTCAGCGATCATGTTCTCGAGTCCGGTCATTGTTTGCTTTCTTTCCGTCATTGTCTTGAACGAAACCGTGGGTCCATGGCGATTGAGTGCAATCCTGCTTGGTTTTTTGGGTGTTCTCGTCATCGTTCGGCCATTTGGCACAGCGTTCCATCCAACCATGTTGCTGATCATCTACAACGCCACAGCGTTGGCGTTGTATTCGCTCATGACGCGCAAATTATCCGGCATTGTAGCCGTCGACACCATGCAGTTTTATTTGGGGTTAACCGGGACGTTTGTGTTACTACCCTTCGCCATTTGGTTTTGGATCCAGCCTGAAAACACTTGGAGTCTGATTGTTCTTATCGGTCTGGGCGTCTTCGGTTGGGGCGGGCACCAACTGCTCACAAACGCCCATCGGTTTGGGACGGCTAACCAGTTGATGCCGTTTACGTATTCATTCCTGATATACGTCGCGGTGTGGGGGTATCTGTTCTTTGGAACTGTACCGGACGGCAGCACACTGGCAGGCGCCGCACTGATCATGGCCGCAGGACTCATCATCTGGAAAAGAGAAAAGAAATGACGCGAATAGCCTGCATCGGTGAAGCAATGATCGAATTGTCCATGCTGGAAACCGGCGCAAAAGTGAGCGTTGCCGGAGATACGCTGAATACGGCCATCTACATGCACCGTTCAGCACCCGAACTGGACGTCGACTATTTAACATGCCTTGGGGACGATCCGTTCTCGGGCCAGATATCGGATTTCATCGCCAGCCATGGGATTGGAACGTCGGCCATCAGGGCCGTAGAAGGTGCATCACCTGGCCTATATGCGATTTCAACATCTAGCGATGGTGAACGCAGCTTTACCTACTGGCGAAGTGAATCTGCGGCGCGGCAACTTTTTTCGGACCACAATTTTAACCAGCTAATGGGCTATGATGCTTTGTATTTGTCTGGGATCTCGGTGGCCATTCTACCGCATGAGGTTCGGCTGGCTTTACTGGATTGGCTGGAAAACGCCCCTGCAAAAGTGATCTACGACAGCAACTATCGCCCCCGACTTTGGGGTAGCGTCGAGCATGCTAGGCAAGTCAACGAACGGCTTTGGCGGCGCGCAGATATTGCACTTCCGTCAATCGATGATGAGATGGCTCTGTTCGAACAAAGCGCCGAGGAAGTGGCGTCACGCTTTGCCTATCATCACGGTATCGGAGCTTTGAAACGTGGCGAAAATGGCCCGCTATCAATCGGGCCGAATGTTCAGCAAACCTACGCCCCCGCAGAAAAAGTTTTGGATACCACAGCCGCAGGCGACAGTTTCAATGGTGGGTACCTCGCGGCCTTGTTGACCGGAAAATCGCAGGCAGAGGCGCTGATGGCCGGGCACAATCTGGCATCCACCGTTGTTCAATTCCGCGGCGCAATCATTTCCGGATAAGTGGCGCGAGATCCTCGGCGCCGACAAGGTGCAAAAGCGGCACCACCGGGTCTGGCTGCTTTGCGGCCAAGGCGATTTCCGACGCGCAAGGATCGTTCAGCGCCCTGCCTTCGGCCGTCTCGGACACGCAATAGGAAATCCAGGCCCGCATCCCCGCAATCACCGCCTGAGAGCCGGTTTCACGGAGTGTAGGAACAAACCGATACGGCAGCTTCTGGCTGCCATCCATCGCGATTTGGTCCAGACGGTGCGCCAGCTCGGGGTTTTCAAACCGGCGTAACAGAGCCTCGGCATAGTCCGGAACCTGTTCTTGCAGTGCAGTAGGCAGCGTTGCGCCCGCATCTTTCATCAACTCGGAAACTAGCGGACGCAGATCCGGGTCTCGAACCGCTTCGTGGACGTAGTTCAGGCCTCGCTCCAATCCAGCATAAGCCAACAGGGAATGCGCGCCGTTCAACATGCGCAGCTTCCGCATCTCATGCGGGGCCACGTCATCGACTAGCTGCACGCCTGGCCAATCCGGACGCGGGCCGGCGAAATCGTCTTCGATCACCCATTCCGAGAACGCCTCAGTGGGAACGGCCATAGGGTCGCCGCTGATTGCGCGAACGGCGTCCGTAGTGGCCGGGGTAATCCGGTCGACCATCGCGTTGGGAAAGCGAACAGCGTCCCAATTCACGTCCAAACCGGCTGCATTCGCAAAGTCGACAACCGCTGTTTCGAGCGTTTTACCGTTTTCCATGCGGTTGTCGCAGCTCAGCACCGTCACTGGCTTGCGTCGTTCCGCAAGACCAAAAGCTAGAAACCCGATCAGCGTCGTGGGTCCCTGCCCCACCAGATCGGCAGCAATCGCCGGGTCCTGAAGGTTCAGCTTGCCCGCAGCGTCCAAGTGATAGCCTTTTTCGGTGACGGTTGCCGAGATGATCTCGGCATCCGCCATCGCATCGAAAATCGCAGCGCGATCCTCGGGCGCGACCAGAATGTTCCGCAGAGTCTTGATGCGCCGCACCCCCTGCCCCTGTACGCACAGATCGTATTCGTAAGCCTGCCGGGCCAATCCATCCCTTACTGAAGATGAACGCAGGCTGACGCCGATAACGTCCCATCCGCCCGCTTGATCGGTGTAGTCGAGCAAATGCGCTCGGACGAAGTTTCCTAGGCCGAAGTGTAGAATAGTACCCATCTAATTTTGCAATCCGTAAACTTGTTTCGCCAGATCGACCGCCAGCAACCGAGCCAGTTGCTCGGCTCTGTCACGACCGAAATAGCCGCGCGCCACCTGCTCGGCCAGATGAAGCGCCACGCCGCGTCGCCAAAGGTCGTGACGTGCAGGTATCGACAGAAAGGCCCGCGTGTCGTCGTTGAATCCGGCGAGGTTGTAATATCCTGCCGTTTCAACAACCTGATCGAAATACCGCGCTATCCCGGCTGGGCTGTCGTGGAACCACCAAGGCGGCCCGATCCGAAGGCACGGCCAATGCCCGGCCATCGGGGCCAACTCGCGCGCATATGTGCCTTCGTCCAAAGTGAACAGGATAATGCGTAGGTCTGGGTTGTTGCCGACGCGGTTCAAAAGCGCATCAAGACCGTTTACCCAATCCATCGCGATTGGAATGTCAGCCCCCTTGTCCCGTCCGAATTCCCGCATCACCCCGCGGTTCGTGTTGCGCTTGCTGCCAGCATGTATCTGCATGGTCAGCCCATCATCGACAGACATCTGCGCCATTTCGATCAGCATATGCCCATAGAAGCGGCGGGCGTCCTGTTCCGTACCTTCCCGCCGTCTCAGCCGTTGGTACAGCACATCTGGGTCGTCCAACCACTCGGTCTGTACGCGTTCGATGCCGTGGTCGGTGGCCGTACAGCCCAGCTGGATGAAATGAGCCCGCCGCATCCGCAGCGCGTCGAGGTAGCCGCCATAGCTGCCCAGATCGCAGCCTGTCAGTTCAGCCAACTTGTTCAGGTTCTGCACGAATTCCGGGTCCGCTCCATCCAAAACCCCGTCAGGGCGGAACGTCGGAACAACCCGTCCGCCCCAACCGCTTGTGCGGATCTCCCGATGTTCCGCGAGGTCGTCGAGAGCAGAATCCGTGGTGGCCAGAACCTCGATCCCAAACCTGTCAAACAAGGCCCTCGGGCGAAATTCGGGTTGCGCCAGTTTTGCTGATATCTCGTCATAGATCAGGTCTGCCGTGCGCGAAGACAACTCCTCAGACACGCCAAGCGTTTCGTGCAGCACGTAGTTCATCCAAATCCGGGATGGCGTTCCCAGAAACAGATGCCAATGCTCGGCAAAGGTGCGAAAAACGGCGCGAGGATCTTTCTTTCGCCCCTCTTCCCCAACACCAAGATCGGACAAGGGAACGCCCTGCGAATAGAGCATACGGAACACGTAGTGATCCGGAACCACCAACAGCTCTGCCGGGTTGGGAAACGGCGCATCGGTTGCAAACCACCGCGGATCACAGTGACCATGCGGAGACACGATTGGCAGGTCCTTGATGCCCAGGTACAGGTCTTCTGCCATCCCATTCAAGTTACAAATCAATTCTGCCTCCGATACTGCTGCTCGCAATTGTTAACACAGTTTTTTATGGTTGCATCTTTCCCGTTCGAGCCCACAGACTGACCGGGTGATACGGGGGAATGAATGAATATCGCGCTGATTGGTTTGGGAATGGTTTCGGGCACGCATGTTGCCGCCATACAGGCATCGGATCGAGGCCTTAGTCTTGCCGGCGTCCTCGGGCGCAATCCTGAAAAAGCAGTTGAGTTCGCGCGGCGAAACGACACCCGCGCATTCAGCTCGGTCGAGGAAATCGCAAACGACCCAAACGTCGACTTTGCGATCATCGCAACCCCGCCTGATCAGCGCACAGAGTTGGTTCGGGTTCTTTCGACCGCTTCGAAACCTATCCTGATGGAAAAGCCTATCGAAAGAACGCTGGACGCCGCAACAGCCATTGTCGAGCAGTGCGAGGTGTCTGGCGTGCCGCTGGGCATCGTCTTTCAGCACCGCGCCCGCGCTGCCTCGCAAGCGCTGAAATCGGCCATTGAACAGGGTGAGCTGGGCGAGATCGCCACGGTGGAGATTCGTGTCCCTTGGTGGCGCGATCAAAGCTACTATGACGAGCCGGGTCGCGGCACTTATGCTCGCGACGGGGGCGGTGTCATGATCTCGCAGGCAATCCACTCACTTGACCTTGCGATGTGTCTGCTGGGACCAATCTCGGACATTCAGGCCGTGATGAGAAAAACTCCGCTGCACGACCTCGAGGCTGAGGATTGGGCAGGTGCAGTCTTTGAAATGTATAACGGCGCAGTGGGCACCTTGATGGCGACTACTGCCGAATTTCCGGGTGCTGCTGAGTCCATAACCATCCAAGGTACGCGCGCCAAGGCGCATCTGGAGTCTGGTGTCCTGACCTTGACCACTTTCGATGGTCAGAAATCCACGGTTGGCGAAACGTCCGCCACAGGCGGGGGGGCCGATCCCATGGCGTTCACTCATGCGTGGCACCAAGCGGTCATCGAGGATTTCGCCAAGGCTGTTGCCAGTGGAAAGCAGCCCATGGCCACCGGACGCAGTGCCCTTTTGACCCACTCCGTCATAGACGCGATGCAGATCGCAAGTCGAACCGGCCAGAAAACACGAGTCGCCTCATGAGCCTGACCTGCGTCGCCCTTGGCCTGGACCACCGCCATATCTATGGCATGACGGAAAACATGCGAAAAATCGGCATGGACTGCATTGGCTATTGGACACAAGGCGATCCGGAAACGTTGGCGGGCTATGTCAAAAGGTTTCCCGATATTCCGCGGCTGGCCCGACTGGAAGACGCCCTGACCTGCGGGGCGGATCTGGCGCTGATTTCGGCAATACCGGCAGACAGGGCCGCGTTGACGATCCGAGCCATGCAGAACGGCATGGATGTCATGAGCGACAAGCCGGGCTGCACGACGTTCGAACAACTCGACCAGATCAAGCGAACGGTTGCGGACACCGGTCGGATTTGGTCGGTGAATTTTTCCGAACGGTTTGAAACGCCCGTCAGCACCCGGGCGACTGAGTTGGTCGAGGCCGGCGCCATCGGGCGCGTGATCCAGACGGTCGGACTTGGCCCGCACCGATTGAACCGGGCAACCCGGCCGGAATGGTTTTTTCAGCGTGACCGCTATGGCGGCATTCTAACCGACATCGCCTCTCATCAGATCGATCAGTTCCTGCACTACACGGGTTCAGAAACTGCGGAAATCACAAACGCCTATGTGGCGAACTACGCAAACCCGAAAGATCCCGGATTACAGGATTTCGGCGAGGTCAATCTACGAAGCGAGAACGGCACCGGATACATACGGGTTGACTGGTTTACACCGGATGCGCTGCCAAACTGGGGGGATGGTCGTCTGACGATCCTAGGAACCGAAGGATATATTGAGTTGCGAAAATACGTCGATGTAGGTGGGGCTTCTGGTACAGACCATCTGATCCTCGTCAATGGTGAAACGTGCCAAAAGATCGATGCAACCGACGCAGGGCTTCCCTACTTCGCACGTCTTGCCGATGACATCCGCAATCGGACCGAAACCGCAATGACCCAGGCCCACTGCTTTACGGTCATGGAACTGGCTTTGCACGCGCAGGAAATGGCGGAACACAGATGATCAAAATTGCGATCCTTGGCGCAGGCATCGGTGCGCAGCATCTGAGCGCACTAGAAAGGCTTGGCTGCACCTTCCAGGTAGCCGCCGTTGTCGACCAGAATGCAGACCGGATCGAACAGATCCGGAAGGACTCGGATTTTCGAGCACTGACCAACATTCAAGACGCGCTGGATGATCCGGCGATCGATGTCATCGACATCTGTCTGCCACCCCATCTGCATGTACCGACAACCCTTGCGGCGCTGGCCGCAGGAAAGCACGTTGTCTGCGAAAAGCCACTTTCGACTTCGATGCAGGATGTGGATCGGATCACCGAAGCCGCGAGCAGCGCGGGCAAGCAGGTGTTTCCGGTTTTTCAATACCGGTGGGGTCCGTCGTTGGCCCAACTGCGCCATTTACAGCGCGAAGGCCTGACCGGGGCCGTCCAAACTGCCGCGCTTGAAACCCATTGGTCCCGAGGGGCGGACTATTACGCGGTGCCGTGGCGGGGAACATGGGCCGGTGAACGCGGCGGCGCAGTACTGGGTCATGCCATCCACAATCATGATCTGCTGACTCATATCGCGGGTGATATCGCCTGGGTGTCTGCAATGACCACAACGCGGGTAAACCCGATTGAGACCGAGGACTGCGCCGCGATCTGCTTTGGCATGACGTCCGGAGCTTTGTGCACAAGCAATATCACTCTGGGCGCCGCCACGGACGAAACCCGCCTGCGGTTCGTCTTCGAAAAGCTGACCGCCACCTCTGGCACGGAACCCTATGCCCCGGGTCAAACGCCCTGGACATTCGTCGCGCGAGACCCGGTGGATCAGGCCACTATCGACGAGGCCCTTGCAGCCTCCGCTACCGAGCCAACGGGGTTTGAAGGGTTCTTTACCGAAGTCGGCAAGGCGCTGCGGTCCGAGGCAAATTCGGCCGTTACGCTGCAGGACGGCGCTGCATCCATCGGCCTTGTAACGGCGATTTATCACGCGGCGCGCACCGGGCAGCGCGTTGCCCTTCCCATCAGGCCCGATCACCCACTGTATGAAGGATGGCTGCCATGAAACAATGCTGGCGTTGGTTCGGACCCGATGATCCGATCGCCCTGGCCGATCTCCATCAAGTCGGGGTTCAGGGCATCGTCACCGCGCTGCACCACATCCCTCCGGGACAGCCCTGGGACGAACCGAGCATCGCAGACCGGCAGGCCGTTCTGGCTGCTGACGGGTACAGTTGGGACGTTGTGGAAAGCCTGCCCGTCTCCGAGGCGATCAAAACGCAGTCCGCAGACATGGCCGAACATCTGCAGGCGTATAAGTCTAGCCTCAGGGCACTGTCCGCCAGTGGCATCAAGGTCATCTGCTACAATTTCATGCCTATCCTGGATTGGACGCGCACCGCCCTTCGCGCCCAGCAGCCGCACGGCGGAACGGCCATGCTGTTCGATCTGACCGATTTTGCTGTTTTCGATATTCATATTCTCGAACGTCCGGGCGCGTCCGAAGACTATTCCGGCGCCATCCAGCAAACTGCCAAGGATCGCTTCTTGCAAATGTCGGATGAATCCAAGGCCCGGTTGCAGCACAATGTCACTGCAGGGCTGCCAGGTGCCAACGATCATTGGAGCGTGCAGGACGTGCGCGCCTTGTTGCAGACATATGCCCATATAGACCGTGACCGCTTGCGCGCGAACCTCATCGATTTCCTGTCCGAGGTCGCCCCTATGGCCCAAGAGCTGGGGCTGCGCTTGTGCTGCCATCCGGATGATCCGCCGTTCTCGTTGCTTGGTCTGCCGCGGATCATGTCCAGCACCGAGGACTACGGCGCGGTTCTGGAGGCCGTTGATTTGTCGGCGAACGGCGCAACGCTGTGTACCGGATCGCTGGGAGTGTCCCCCGAATTCGATGGGCCGGACTTCGTGCGCAGACATGGTGGCCGGATTCACTTTGTCCATCTGCGGAATACCCAACGCATCGCCGGATCAGATCGCCACAAGCCGGACTTCTATGAGGCCCCGCATCTGGAGGGCGACACCGACATGGTCGGCACCATTCGCGAGTTGATGAACGAACAACGCCGCCGCAAATCCCAAGGGCGTAGCGATTGGCAGATTCCGATGCGGCCCGACCATGGACAGGAACTGCTGAGCGATCTGGGCGGCCACAGCACTCCCGGCTATCCGCTGATCGGACGCATGCGCGGGCTGGCGGAATTGCGCGGCATCATGGCCGCGTTCTCCTGACGCGCCAGATCGGGCAGTTTCTTTCCGCCCGCAACACTTCTTTGCTTGCCTGGGCGCCGCATTCTTCGTTTACTTACGGCACGTAAACGGGCAGCGGGGTGTCTTCCGGACTCGCCCGACGTCTGTTCAAGACGCGTGAAACTCCCGCGGAAACCGATGCGATTGGGCATCATTTTTCGAAACGTCTGCCATACGGAAATGGCGGAAAACGGGAGGATTCCAAATGAAAACAGCAGGTGTAATCGGTCTTGGCGACATGGGTAGCGGCCTTGCCAAGAACCTGATCAAGAATGGCTTTGAAACATCCGGTTTCGACCTGAGCGAGACGCGCATGACGGCATTTGCCGACATGGGCGGCCTGCCCAAGGACAGCGTTGGACAGGTCGGCCGTCACGCCGCCAGTGTGTTTGTCATGGTGATGAACGGAGATCAGGCCCGCGATGTCATTCTGGGTGAAAACGGCCTGGTTGCCAACATGGCCAAAGGCGGAACGGTCATCCTGTCGGCGACCATTACCCCGGCCGAAGCCCGTGCTATCGGGCAAGACATGGAGGGCTTGGGCATCCACCTGATCGATACTCCGGTCTCGGGTGGGTTTCCCGGTGCGCAGAACGGCACACTGACGATGATGGCTGCGGGTGATGCGGATGTGCTGGACCGAGATGCAGAAGTCATGCAGGCAGTGTCGGCAACCATTCATCGCGTCGGAGAAAACGCCGGCGACGGACAAACTGTGAAAGCCTGCCTGCAATCCCTTATCGGATCGATCTTTTCTGCTACATTCGAGGCTGCGGCCCTGGCCGCCAAAGCCGGTGTCAGCGGTCAGGCATTGATTGATGTGTTCTCCTCATCCAGCGCGGGGTGCGGCGTCGTGAATTCCGCCCTTGAAAACATCATTGATCGCAAGTTCGAAGCCACCGGTAGCCATATCGCAACCATGCATAAGGACCTGACGATCTCTCTGGCACTGGCCGGAGCGTTGGGCGTTCCCATGCACACGGCTTCATCCGCAATGCAGATCTTTCACGCCGGAAAAACCAAATACCCGAACGGCGACAACTGGGTGTGTACTCGCATCATCGAAGAGATCGTTGGCGCAGAATTGCATCGCTGAGGGGGCTGAACATGAAACTAGGTGTGATTTGCGACGGCATTTCCCGCAATCTGCGGCATGCCGTGGACGTGATGGACGAGTTCGGCTTGGACTATGCAGAGCTTCAGTTCGTTGGCGATACGGAGGTCGGAGACCATTCACCGCAGGACATTGCCGAGATCGACGCGCTCTTGCGCGACCGGGGAAAGCCTGTGTCATGTCTGTCTCGCCATATCTTTGCGGGGATGACAGCTGCCAACAGGCCCGGAGACGACCTGCACACACGGCACATGGACGCCTTGAAACGCGTAATCGACATGGCGCATGTTGTTGGGTCTCCGCTGGTTCGGATCATGACGCAACGAAAAGAGCAGATACTCTGGGGAAAAAACGGCGCCGAGAAGTGGAACGTGGCGCATGGGGTATGGGACTCGATGCCGCCGCTGATCGCGCCAGCGGTTGAACTGGCAAGAGCTGAGGGCGTGACGCTTGTCGTGGAAACCGGAAACGGCACGCTGGTCAATTCCAACTATACAGCCCGCAAGCTGATCGACGAGTTGGACGCAAAAGACACTTTGAAAGTGCTGTGGGACCCCGGAAACAACTGCTGGTGCCATGAACTGGCATATCCGGACGGTTATGAAGAACTGCGCGGCGGCTATCTGGGTCACATTCACATCAAGGACGTAAAGGTCGACACGCCGCGGGCAACGCTGGAAGTGCGCCGCATGGGGGAAGGCCAGCTAGCGCCTCTGTTCCAACCCATCGCGGACGCGCTCAGATCTGACGATTATGATGGCGTCATTTCGTTCGAGAGTGTCTATCACCCCGGCAACGGAAACTTCGAAGATGGTTTTCGTCTGTGCGTGGACAGGTTCAAAAGCCTGTTTGCATGATCGTCGCAGCGAAATACGTTACAAAACAAATGGTTGAACTGCATAGTTGAACGCGGATTGGGGTGCAGTAGGCTGGGCGCCTTCGCTCGAGACCAAGGAAAGGGTCTGATGGATGATGCAAGAGTTTTTTGACCTGTCCATTGAGACGCCCGGCAAATCCCTGACTGACATCAGCGGGATCGTTCAGCGTGCGGTGTCTGAACATGAACTTGGCTCGGGCCTGCTGACCCTTTGGTGCGTCCACACGGGAGCCGCGCTGTTGGTACAGGCCAATGCCGACCCCGAGGTGCTCAAGGATATCGAGACGTTTTTCGAGGAACTCGTTCCCAAGTCAGCGGGAAAGTATCATCACCGCCCGACCGAGGACGACAACGCTCCGTCGCATCTGCGGGCGCTGTTGACGCAAACTCAGGTTTCGATCCCGGTCGAACAGGGTCAGCTTCCGCTGGGCCGCGTACAAAGTCTGTACTTGTTCGAACATCGGGAAGCACCCAAGACACGCCGATTGAAGGTGCACTACATCGGGACTTGAGACTTTGGGTCACATGGAGCGTTGATGGTGCTACCGCCCCATCCAGCCCCCGTCGACAACAAGGATTTCACCGTTGACGAAGTCTGACGCGGCAGAGGCAAGAAAGACCACCGGTCCAGCAAAATCGCTGGGTTTACCCCAACGGCCTTGGGGTGTTCGTTCCAGGATCGACTTCGACCGGACCGGATCGTCCTGCAGGGCTTGGGTGTTGTCGGTCGCGATGTAGCCAGGCGCGATCGCGTTCACGTTTACGCCCTGCCCCGCCCATTCGTTGGCCAAGGCCTTGGTCAGCTGTCCAATCCCGCCTTTCGAGGCCGCATAGCCCGGCACAGTGATCCCGCCCTGAAATGTCAGCAACGAGGCGGTGAAAATGATCTTTCCCGAGCCGCGCGCCAGCATGTCTTTGCCAATCTCGCGAGACAGAATGAACTGCGAGGACAGGTTCACCTCAATCACTTCATCCCACCAGTCGTCCGGGTGTTCGGCGGCGGGTTTGCGTTTGATCGTGCCGGCATTGTTGACAAGGATATTAGGGGTTTGTCCGTCGACCCTCAACTGATCAATGAACCCATGCAGCGCGGCGCGATCCGAGAAGTCGCATTGGTAAGCCCGGAAATTGCGCCCCATCGCCGTCACAGCTTTTTCGACATCCGACCCGGACAGCTCGAGCGAGGCGGACACTCCGATGATATCGGCTCCGGCCGATGCCAATGCCTCGGCCATTCCGCGCCCGATACCGCGTTTGCACCCAGTCACAAGGGCCGTCTTTCCCGTCAGGTCGAAACTTTGCAAAACACTCATGAACGCGGTCCTACTTCAATCAGGCTTTTCATTGCGGTTGGACTGCGATCCAGTGCTTCGAACGCGGCCTGAATGTCTGCCAGAGGGCTGACGTCAGTAATCACAACATCCGCGTCCACACCGCCCGAGGCGACAACTGAGATGGCCTTCTCATAATCCTCTGGCTCATAGACCCGAGCACCGATCAGTTGGAGCTCTCGCCAGAAGAACTGAAACAGGTCGATCTGTGGCTTTTGAGCATGAATCGCAATCATGACGATCCGGGCTCGCGTCGCGGCAACGGCAGTCATCGCATCAACACCGGGCTGCGTTCCCGACACCTCAAAAACCACATCGGCACCCTTGTCGTCTGTACGCGCATTTATAATGGCCACCAAATCGGTTTCGATTGGGTTGATCGTGTCGAAACCAAGTTTGTCAGCAATCGCAAGACGGTTCGGATTCACTTCGGAAATCACGACGTTTCCACCCGCATCCCGCGCGACCATGGCAACCAGGATGCCGATCGGGCCGCCGCCGATGACGACAACGTCCTCACCACGTTGTAGGCCAGACAGGCGCACATCGTGGCAAGCAACAGCGACCGGCTCGATTAGCGCCGCGTGATCCATGCGCAAGTCATCCGGCAGAACGTGCAACGTGTGGGCCGGAACGGTCCAGATCTCTTGCATGGCGCCATCGGTGTCGAGGCCGAGAAACTTGAGATTCTGGCAGATATGCTGATGCCCCCGCTTGCAGGCTGGGCATTTTCCGCAGTGATCAAGCGGTCGGACAACAACCTTCTGGCCAGGTTCGACCGTATCGACGCCCTCACCCACGGCTTCGACAACGCCTGACATCTCATGCCCAATCACCCGGTCCAGGCCGACACGGGCATCCATGTTGCCGTGGTAGACGTGCATATCTGTCCCGCAAATCCCACAATAGGCAACGCGAATGGCCGCCTCTCCGGGGCCCGGAGCTGTCGCCTGGGCCTGTTCTACGGCAAAGCTCTTGTTGCCCCGATAATATGCCGCAGAGATCGTCTGGGTCGTCATGTATGCATCTCCCTGTGTTCCGCATTCAGTTTGTCCCAGTCGAACTCCACTCCGGTTCCCGGTGTATCCGGGGCCACAGCCAGGAAGTCTTCCACAACCAGCGGACGGGTCGTGTACTGGTCTATCGGGAATGAGTGTACTTCCAGCCACCCCGCGTTGGGTTGCGCCGAAACGAGGCTGACGTGCAGCTCCTGCATGCCATGGCTGCAAACCGGAATGCCGTGCTGTGCGCTCAGCGCGGCCACGCGCAGCCAGCCGGTGATCCCGCCGCAGTTTGAGGCATCGGGCTGGATGAAACTCAGCTTCGCGTCATCAAAAGCGTATTCGAATTCGTGTATGGTGTGCAGGTTTTCACCCATTGCTAGGGGAACGCCCGTTGCTTCGACAATTCGGCCATAACCTTTGTAGTCGTCCGGAATAGTCGGTTCCTCGAACCACAGGATATCGTAGTCGGCAAACCCTCTGGCAGCCACGATGGCCTGCTCGACGGTCATGGAGTAATTCGCATCGACCATAAAGAACCGGTCCGGCCCCAGCATCTCGCGCACAGCCTGGGCGCGTGCAAGATCATCGGCTAGATCGGGTTGGCCCACTTTGATTTTCACAGCATTGAACCCGCGTTCAAGGTAACCTTCAGTTTGCCTCAGCAGTTTATCCAACGGAAAGTTTAGGTCGATCCCACCGGCGTAGGCCTTGCACCGTTTGGACGTACCGCCGGCTATTTGCCACAGTGGCGCATTCTGTGTTCTGCCGCGAATGTCCCACAGTGCAATATCCACGGCTGAGATTGCGAACGAGGCGATCCCGCCCCGAGCGACGTAGTGCACGTGCCACTGCATGGCATCGTACAGGCTTTCGATCTGTTCGGCGTCTTGTCCAACCAGGAACGGCGCCAAGTCATTCTCGATCATCGCCAGGACGGCATGACCACCCTTGCCGCCCGTATAGGTATACCCGACCCCCTCAACCCCATCAGACGTTTGAATGGTGACAGTGATCAATTGAAAGAATGTGTGATCTCCGTGCTTGGCGTCGACCAAAACTTCGGCAAGCGGCACATTAAACAGCTGCGCTGAAACACTTTCTATGCGGTTCACGAACCAAAGACCTTCTGCTGACGGGCAATAACCCGCGACTGTAAAAGGATGACCGCAAAAAGAAAGCCTCCACGTATGACCATCTGCCAATACGCACTGAAACTAATCGTACCCTGACCGTTTTCAAAGTTCAGAACGTTGAAGACCAGACCGAGCAAAAGCGCTCCGGCGACCGTCGCAGGGATTGACCCCATTCCACCCGTCAACAAGGTGCCGCCCACAACTACGGACGCGATGGCCGACAATTCCCAACCGATGCCTTCAAGGGGTTGTCCGGCCCCAAAACCCGAGGCCAGGAAAACGCCGGCCAGCCCTGCACAGCCACCCGACAGCAGATAGACGAAAGCCTTGGCGCGATTGACCTTCAGGCCCATGAGGTTCGAGGCATCTTCGCTGCCGCCGATCGCCAGGACGGTCCGCCCGATGGTTGTTCTTTCCAACACCAGCCAAAGTGCCAGAGTCAGTCCGGCCACGATGACGATTGCCCAAGGAAACAGGCCGAACGCCTGCCCCATGCCGAGCTTGGTGAAGTTCGACCCCCAATCGACCGAAATTGTCTGCGCGCCCGAAATCACCAATGCTCCGCCTTTGGCGGCCAACATGGTCGCCAGTGTGGCGATGAAGGGCGGGATCCGAAGGATGATTATGCAAAAGGCGTTGATCGCCCCGAAGCCCACCCCGGCAAGGACGGCCCCTGGTAGCGCAACTTGAATCCCGTATGGGCTGAGATAGGCTGCAACAACCGACGTAAAGGCCGCAACGGATCCGACCGACAAATCAATCCCGCCAGTCATGATCACAAAACACATACCCAGCGCAATCGCGATGAACATCGCGTTGTAATTCAGGAAAGACGAGAAATTGTAGGCACTGCCAAAGTTTTCATAGCGCATCAGCCCGAACAGGATCAAAGCCAGCAATGCGATCCACACCGTCACCGAAGCCGAATTGCGCCGAAAATATTTTCGCAGGTCAAAAGCCGTTTCATCCAACATCGATCAAGTCCTCCGGAACTGCTGGACCCAAACGGCCAGGATAATGATGACGGCTTTGGCGATTAGTGCAACTTCGTCCTCTACCCCGTTGGCCAACAACGTATATTTGACTAATTGGATGATCACGGCACCCAGAATGGCACCAAAGATCGGCGCCCGACCGCCCTGCAACAGGGCTCCGCCGACAACTGCGGCTGCGATGGCATCCAACTCCATCAGGTTGCCGTTGCGGGCGGCGTCCGAGGCCGAGTTGATCGCAACCACGATCAGTCCCGCCAGACCCGCAAGCATCGCGCAGATGACATAGGCCCCGATCTTGACCCGTCGGACGGGACCGCCCGAAAGATAAGCCGCGCGTTCATTACCGCCGATGGCCAGCAGGTAACGGCCCCATGTGGTTCTGGTGATCACCCAAAACAGAACACAGGCAATGGCCAGCGCCAGCCACCCTTGGAACGGCAAGCCAAGCACTTTGCCAGTTCCAAGATAACTGAATGAAGGGTTGGAAAACGTCTGCAGGTTCCCGTTCGTCAAAACCTGGGCAATACCACGACCAGAGATGAAGAGAATAAGCGTCGCAACAATGGGTTGCACATTCAACACGGCAACCATCACGCCGTTGAATACCCCGCATAGCCCTGCAATGAACAGCGGTAGGACAATGGCCAGAGTGACGCCCAGCATCGGATTGGCAGCGCCCAAATCCGACAGGAAGATTAACGGAGCAAGTGCCCCTGCCAGTGCCATGACTGCACCGACCGACAGATCGATACCACCCGTGGCGATCACAAGCGTCATGCCCATGGCCACGATGGCGATCGTAGCGACCTGGCTGATATTTACGAACAGGGTTTGCAGTTGCAGGAAATTGGGTGTGAAAAAGGCGTTGAACACCAGCAAGGCGACCAACGCGGCGATGCCGCCGTGAAAGCGTAAGGGCATCGATGCGACCCGTTGCGGCAACTTCATTGCGCGGTCCATGAACCAGTTCCTTCTTCATGATGCGCAAGCGCGCGCACCAGTATGTTCTCGGTAACCCCGGGGTTGGTCAGTTCCTTAACCGAGCGTCCCTCGTGCATGACCACGATGCGGTCGGCGCCTTCCACCAGTTCTTCGAATTCCGAACTGATGAGAACGACGCCAAACCCCTTCTCGACATAAGACCGAATGAACGATTGGATCTCTCTCTTGGCGCCAACATCCACGCCTCGGGTCGGTTCGTCGAGTATCAGGATGTCGGGTTGCGTCGCCAGCCAACGGGCAAGCAGCACCTTCTGCTGGTTGCCGCCGGACAATTCGCGAATGGGTTGGTCCATATGCGCCGCCTTGATCCCCAGATCGTCGATGAAGGCCTGAACGATCTCGCGCTCGCGGGCAAAATCGATCTGACCACGGCTGGCCAGTTTCGGCAGCAGGGCCAACGTCATATTCTCACGCACGGACATGTCGGGAATAATCCCTTCGGCCTTGCGATCTTCGGTCAGAAAGCCGACCCCGTTTGCGATTGCATCACCTGGTCCGGACGGTTGCCCGACCGCGCCGTGCAACTCGATCGCGCCGCTGCGTGCTCCGTCCACTCCGAACAAGGCCCGCGCCGCCTCGGTCCGGCCAGAGCCCAGCAGCCCGCCCAGCCCAACGATTTCCCCGCGGTGAAGCGAAAGGTCGAAATGCGTCAGCCGCGGGCCGGTCGAAACAGAGTCGGCCCGCAGAACGATATCTCCTTTCTTGGCCTTGGCACCTGCAAAGTCCGTCAAACCGTCAGCCGCGATCTCGTCCTTGTTGCGACCCAGCATGTCCGCGATCATTTCCAGCTTGGTCGTGTCCTGTACGTTGCGCGTGCTGACGGTGCGCCCGTCGCGCATCGTTGTAACCCGATCGCAGATCTGGAACAGCTCATCGAGGAAATGCGAGACATACAGGACAGAAACGCCCTGTTTCTTCAACTCACGTACCACACCGAACAGAACCTCGACTTCGCTGGCATCCAGCGACGACGTGGGTTCGTCCATGATGACAAGTTTCGCATCCAGTGATACCGCCCGTGCAATCGCAACCAGTTGCTGAATAGCGGTCGAGAAATTTCCCAGCGGTTCAGTCACATCAATTTCAATTCCGAAACGCGCCAGAACCTCACGGGCCCTCCTGTTCCCTTCCCGCCAATCAACGAACATGCCTAGTCGTTTGGGTTCGTAACCCATGATAATATTCTCGGTGACAGACCGTAGCGGAACCAGATTAAGCTCTTGGTAAATTGTCGCTATTCCGGTTTCCTGCGCTTCGCGCGGAGTTGCAATATCGCTGTCTCTGCCTCCCACAACGACGTTGCCCCCGTCACGACGATACACCCCAGTCAGAACCTTGATCATCGTCGATTTACCGGCACCGTTCTGCCCGATGAGTGCGTGAACTTCGCCGGGTGCTATTTCCAGACTGGCTTGGCTGAGCGCTGGAACCCCAGCAAAAGACTTGTCGATCCCCGACATCGAAACGAGCGCGTTCATGATACCTCATACTCCAATTGTTTGCGGGCAGCGCTGACACTCAGCCAGCACCACCCACCAGGGAGAATCAATAGGCTTCGTCGATGTGATCAGCGGCGTTGTCCTGCGTAAAGATCCGGTCTTCGACCTTTACCCACTCAGGGATCTGCTCGCCCGCCGCATATTTCTTCATGACATCACAAGCCAATGGGCCAAAGAAGGGTGAGCTTTCTACGGTCACGCCCATCTTGCCATCGATAATTGCCTGAAGCGCATCGCGCGTTCCATCAATCGAGACGATGGTTACATCTTCGCCCGGCTTGCGACCGGCCAGTTCCAGTGCCTGAATGGCACCAATGGCCATCTCATCGTTATGCGCGTAGACCACATTTACGTCCGGATGCGCCTGCAACAAAGTCTCCATCACTTGACGTCCCAGATCCCGCGCAAAATCGCCCGTTTGCGATGCAACAATTTCGAAACGGTCATCAGCTGCGATTGCGTCGTCAAATCCCTTCTTTCGATCATTCGCGGGCGAAGACCCGGTCGTGCCCTCAAGCTGAACGATGACCCCTTTGTCACCATCAAAATTCTCCATGAGCCACTCTGCGGCTCGACCTCCTTGATCAATAAAATCGGACCCGAGGAAAGCCACGAAATGCTCACCAGGTTTTGCCACTGCTGGATCAACCGAGCGGTCGACAAGGAAGGTCGGAATACCCGCAGCGCGTGCCTTCATAACAGCAGGGATAAGTGGCTTTTCTTCACGAGGCGGCAGGAACAAAACGTCGATGCCCTGGGCAATCATGCTATCCACGTCTGCCACTTGCTTTGCTGCTGATCCGGCTGCGTCGGTCGCTATCAGATCCCACCCACATGCCTCAGCCGTGTCGTGAAACGACTTAGTTTCAGCAATACGCCAGGGGTTGTTCGATTCCATCTGAGCAAACCCGACCTTGTAGCGATCCTTCTGCTCAAGCGGCGGTAGATCCTGCGCCATCGCCGTAGTGCCCAACAGCGCACCCGCGACAACCGTTGAGATCAAAAGAGTTCTGCGTTTCATGGTTATTCCTCCTCCATTGGTGCGGTCTCCTCCGTTTGACCGCGAGTTTTCAGGTCATGCCCAATTCATGTACGTCGTCTGTTTCCTCAGATAGCCGTCGAAGCCATAAGCGCCGTCTTCGCCTCCAACCCCTGACAAACCCCACCCGGTGTGAAATCCCTGCACGGCCTCGCCATTGGAGCGGTTCAGGTAAAGTTCGCCGAACTTCAGGCGTGTCGGGGCTTCCATCAATCGCCGATGCGAGCCTGTAAAAAGATAGGCAGACAACCCGAATGACGTGTCATTCGCAAATTCTATCGCCTGTTCGAAATCATCTACTCGCATGGCCGTTGCCACGGGGCCGAAGACTTCCTCTTGCATCGCGGCATTGCCGTTGTCCGAGACCTCAAGAACCGTCGGAGACATCCAGTGCCCCTTTTGGTGCGCACCGTCCGTCAGGGGCCCACCTGCAAGATGAACCGTAGCGCCTTCTGCGATGCTGCGCTGGATGATCTCGGCGACCTTGGACACCTCGGCCTTGCTGACTTTAGGACCCAGATCGCAGTCTTCCATCGGATCCCCGATCGACAAAGCGCGGGCCGCGGACACGAATTTTTCCAGGAACTGATCCGCAATGTCACGATGCAGATACATGCGCTCATTGCAGGTGCAGATCTGACCGCAATTGGCAAACCTCGCGGCAACCGCAGCCGAGACAGCGGCATCAATATCCGCATCCTCCATAACGATGAACGGAGCCTTCCCGCCAAGCTCGAGCCGCACAACCTTGATCCGGTCGGCGGCAGTTCGGAAAATCTCTTTCCCGGCGCGCGTGCTGCCGGTCATCGTGATCAGTGACGTATCGGGGTGTTCGACCAATCGCTGCCCTACCACCGGCCCTTTTCCTGTCAGAATATTCAGAACGCCAGTCGGAAACCCGACCTTGTCGGCAAGTTCGGCAACCGCAAGACCGGACAGTGGTGTGATTTCGTGCCCCAGCAGAACAACGGTGTTTCCCGCGACCAGCGCGGGCCCGATTTTCCTGGCTGCCAATGCCAAGGGATAATTCCAAGCCGTAAGCGCAACGACAACGCCGTAAGGATGACGTCGGATCTGGATTTCTTCGGACTTGTTATCCGATGCCACTATGTCACCCGAAATCCTCCGGGCCTCTTCAGCCGCATGGCAAAGAAATGTGACGGCGGCATCCACTTCACCTCGTGCTTGCGAGATCGGCTTACCTTGCTCGACCGTGATCAGGGCAGCCAGACGCCCAGCATCGCCCCGGATGGCATTGGCCAACTGTTGAACCAGCCGCGCCCGCTCGATCGCAGGGCGCGAGGACCAAGGACCAAAGGCCCGACTGGCAGCCTCGACGGCCGCATCCGCATGAGCGGCGGTGCCATCTGGAACTTGCGCTACGATCTCTTCATTTGCAGGGTTCTCGACACCAACCTCGGCCGCGTCAAAATCAGTAAAGCGGCCATCGATGAACATCGAATGACGACCGACTTGACCCAACTCCCCCACTACAGACAGCAATATCGCCTCCCGCGTTTGCTCGGCCAGACCACAATGCTGACCGCACCGCCAATCAAAACACTAATAATATTATCTCGTCAATGCTAATATTAATTATCAGTAACTAATATTAGTTGCACGCCCTCCGTATAGTCGATAAAAAGGATGCGAACAAAAAGGTTGAGCGATGAATCATCAAGCGAACAAAGCCGGGCAGCACAGGGGTGTGGGACGAGTCGCAGGCCGGCAGCGCGTAACGATGCACGACATTGCGCGCGTCGCCGGATGCTCGCAGACGACAGTATCGCTGGTTCTCAACAAAAACGATTCCGTCAAGATTTCCGAGGACACCAAGCAACGAGTCCTGGATGCCGCGAAAACGCTTGGATACGCCATGCCCTCTCAGCTCAGGAAACCTCAGGACAGCGCGCGTCGTCCAGCGGCGTTGGACGGCACCATCGCTTTCGTCGTGGACGATCTGGCGTCGAGCCCCGAAATGGTAAATGCGTTCAACGGCGTGAAACAAGCCGTTCGGGACACCGGAAACCTTGTATTGCTGGCAGAAACCCAAAACGACCCCGAGGTCGAGCCCAGAACGCTCCGGTATTTTCTCGACCAACAGGTCGCAGGCATCATTTACGCAACCGTTTTCACCCGGCGGGTGATCGTTCCGGATATCCTACGTCAGACGGCGACCCCGGTTCTGCTGCTGAACTGCTTTTGCGACGACCTCTCCTTTCCTGCGGTAATCCCCGGCGAAGTCGCTGCAGGACATACGGCGACCAACGCCCTGATCAAGGCCGGACACAAGCGAATTGCCACCATCACCGGCGAGCCGTTCATGGAATGTGCCGCAGGGCGTACGACCGGGTACAGAAACGCCCTTGCTTCCGCCGACATCCCATTTGACGAGGATTTAGTCATCGAGGGCAACTGGCTGCCCAGCGCAGGCTATGCGGCCACGCGCGAATTAATGGGCCTGCCCTCTCCGCCAACCGCCATTTTTTGTCAGAATGACCGCATGGCCATCGGTTGCTATGAGGCGCTCAAGGAGCTTGGGCTGTCCATCCCCGAAGATATCTCAGTGATCGGTTTTGACGATGACGAAACCGCGCGGCACCTGTCGCCGCCTCTGACCTCGATGATTCTTCCGACCCGGGCGATGGGGCGCTGGGTGATTGAACAGCTGTTCCACGGACCGACGGATAGTCAGCGGCACCCCCTCGTGAAGCTTGAATGCGAATTGGTCGAGCGCGACTCGATCAGCGAACCCAAGCGCCGGACCTGAAGGCAAAATCATGACGGAAACCTTCGATCACATCGTCATCGGCGGCGGTTCAGCCGGCGCCGCTGCAGCAGCGCGTCTGGTCAACCAGGGCAAGTGCAGGGTTCTGGTGCTGGAGGCCGGGCATTCGCACCGCCATCCGTTGCTGGACATGCCTCCGGGCATCTTCAAGATGATCAACGGGTCCAAGTTCATGACCTACCACCAGACTGAACCGCAGGATCACCTGGATGGTCGCGTGCATGACATTCCCCAGGCCAATGTGTTGGGCGGCGGATCGTCGGTGAATGCGCAGGTCTATATGCGTGGCCGCCCTTCTGACTATGACGCGTGGGACGACCTGCTGCGACAGACCAACGACGGGGTCGGTTGGGGATGGGACGATGTACTGCCCTATTTCCGCAGGATGGAAGGCAACAACAGGCTTCACAATGACCTGCATGGCAGCGACGGCCCGGTGCAGGTCTCGGATCCGGGACATATCGATGACATGTCCCGTTGGTTCGTTCAGTCGGTGCAGGCCCTTGGCGAACCATTCAACACGGACTTCAACGGCGCAACGCAGCGCGGTGTCGGGTTCTATCAGTTCACCAATCGTGCCGGAAAGCGCAGCTCGTCGGCCTATGCCTTCCTCGCCCCTCTCGAGACGAACCCGAACTTAACAATCCGGCTTGGTGCAACGGTCAGCAAAGTCATTGTCGAAAACGACAGGGCCGTCGGTGTGCAGTATCGCGACAAGCGCGGGTCCCACATCGTTCGGTGCGATAGTGAGGTTGTCCTTGCGGCGGGCGCTCTGGTCACGCCGAAAATCCTCATGCTGTCAGGCATCGGACCAGATGCACATCTTGCGGAGCACGGTATTCCTGTGGTTTGCCCATTACCCGGGGTTGGCCAGAACCTGATCGACCACCCCGAAGTTCCCATCACCGCCTTCGCAAACGGTCCCTACGGATACTTCAAACAAGGTGAGGGCTGGCGGATGCTTCGCAACGGCATCCAGTTCAAACTGTTCGGCAGCGGCCCGGTGACGTCAGCCGGGGTCGAAGCCGGCGCCTTCGTCAATCCGTCGAATCCTGATGGAGAACCGACCATCCAAGCCTTTTGCGTGCCCATCGTCTATCTGGATCGCGACGCACTGGACGAGGTGCAGGATGACTTTGGCCTGACCGTTACGACAGTCGTGGTCAAACCTAAATCACGCGGAGAGATCGGGCTGCGTTCGGCTGATCCACACGCCATGCCGGTGGTTTCGCCCAACCTTCTGAAGCATGAAGACGACATGCAGGAGATGATCCGAGGGCAGCGGTTCTTTCGCCAGGCATTCACGTCGGGCCCGCTTGCGCAAAGGATCCGCGAAATCGTCATTCCGACAGCGGACGACGACCAGACGCTACGAGCGCATTGCATGCGGTTCGTGAAAACCAACTATCACCCAGCAGGAACGGCCAAAATGGGCCGAGACGGCGACGAAATGGCCGTGCTGGACGCCAGAATGCGCGTGCGCGGCATCGAGTGCTTGCGGGTGTGCGACATGTCCGCCGTGCCGGACATAAATGCCGGCAACACAAACGCCCCTGCCATGATGCTGGGAGAAAGATGCGCCGATCTGATCCTAGGAATTTGCAAAGAGTCGCATGTGACTGGGACAACCTAGGTTGCAGCTTCGGTTTCGCTTTGGCCCAGGCGACAAATACTGAAACGCCATAAGGGTTTGCACTCGACACTACTTTCAAGGTTAGCTGCGCACCGATACTCAACCAACTGTCTAGCGACTTGATTCCGGACTACGGAATTGGCGTTTCTCTAAAATGGCTTCCAGCACTTTCGGACGCATGTTGGGTGCCATCGACCTCACACCAAAAGTGACCACCAAATATAGAGACACCGCAACTTTGTGCGGCGTATCTGCCAACAGCGGGATTTCATACTGGTGAACCCGCGTTCGAGCAAATGTTCTTCGACATTTCGCGAAGTGAGGGGAAACCGAACACACAGAATTACTTCCAAGAGGACTATTTCGTGGCTCGTTTTGAAGTACGAAAAGGGGGCATCTTTGGTAATGCCTGGACGTTAAATCAGCCCCCTGCCCGCCTAAAGTTGTCTTACTCCTAATGTGCTATGTGTCCTGCGCCTTACACAATTCTGATTGAAAGCTGGATAAGTGACTCCGGTGCGAGAAATCTGAAGGTCAGCGATCAGTCGGATTGAGAAGTCTTTTTAAGACTAAGTCTTTAGTGACTTGACCAACTATCTTTCCATTCTCGATGACGCCTATCGGCGCGTCGGATTCAAAAATTTCATTGACCACCTTTCGAATACTCTCGTTCGGGTGAACAACAACTTCTGTGTTCTTTGTAACTTCTTCCATAACGTCTCTGGCACATAGAACGCCAAGCGGGTTCATGTGTGTTACGAATTCTCCAACGTAGTCGTTCGCCGGACTGGAATAGATTTGGTGAGGCGTACCACATTGTACAATCCTCCCGCCCTCCATGATTGCGATGCGATTGCCGATTTTGAAAGCTTCATCAAGATCGTGAGACACAAAAATGATCGTGCGTTTCAGCTTGCGCTGCAATTCAAGCAACTCATCCTGAAGCTTTGTGCGAATGAGCGGATCGAGTGCCGAAAAAGGTTCATCCATCAACAGAATTGGCGCCTGCGTCGCAAAGGCGCGCGCCAGCCCGACACGTTGCTGCATGCCTCCCGAAAGCTCACCAACCTTCCGATCAGCCCAGTCCGAGAGACCCACCATTTCCAGTTGTTCTTCGGTCTGCTTATTGCGCTCGGATTTGCGCATGCCCGAAAGCTCTAGACCTAGCCAGACGTTTTCCCGAACAGTACGCCACGGCAAAAGCCCGAATTGCTGAAAAACCATGGCAATATGGTTCTGCCGAATGCGGCGAAGTGTTGCATCGTCCGCGTTCGAAACGTCAACCATTTGCGAGCCGTCATTTACGCGTACAGATCCGCGAACAACAGGATTCAATCCGTTGACCGCCCTAAGCAATGTGGACTTTCCGGAACCGGACAGCCCCATCAGGACAAGGATTTCACCCTCCTTAACTGTAAGCGAACAATCATGCACGCCTAGAACTTGTTCTGTTTTTTCTTGGATCTCGGCGCGTTCTAGACCTTGATCCATAAGCGGCAGAGCTTGCTTTGGTTTGTCACCGAAAACGATGGAGACTTTGTCGAATTCAACTGCGGTCATGGATCAGCGCTCCACTCTTAGAATACGGTCAAGCATGATCGCGACGACCACAATGATGAAGCCCGACTCAAAGCCCAGCGCCGTGTTCACCTGATTGAGTGCCCGTACAACTGGTACGCCCAGACCATCGGCGCCAACAAGGGCGGCAATCACAACCATTGAAAGGGACAGCATGATGGTTTGGTTGAGGCCGGTCATGATCTGCGGCATGGCGTAGGGCAGTTCCACCTTCCACAGTGTTTGGCGACCAGTCGCTCCAAAGGCCTGCGCAGCTTCGAGCAAAGGGGTTGGGGTTGACGAAACGCCCAGATGAGTGAGGCGAATTGGTGCAGGCAGAACAAAGATCACCGTCGCGATCAGACCGGGAACCATGCCAATACCAAAGAATACAATCGCAGGGATAAGATAGACGAAGGTTGGCAGGGTTTGCATCAGATCCAGCACCGGGCGCATGAAGACATAAAGTCGGGGGCGGTGCGCCACGGCAATGCCAATGGGGACACCAACCAACATACAAACAACGCAAGATGACAGGACCAGTGTCAAACTCTCAGTGGTTTCTTCCCAATACCCCTGGTTCAAGATGAACAGGAACCCGAGCAGTACAAACAGGCATGTTTTCCAGTTTCGCTGAAGCAACCATGTAATTGCGACAAATATCGCGATCACGACCAGCGGGTGGGGCGTTTGCATCAACCACAAAATTGAATCAATTAAAAGCTCCAGTACCCAGGACAACCAATCAAAAAACGGCTCTCCTACGTCTTGCAGCCAGTCGAAAACCGACTTGGCGGTCTTTCCAACGGGAATCTTAGTTTCCGTCAACCATTCCATATGCATCCCCTAATCCGCCACCGAAATTCGGATTTATGCCGGTAGTAAAAAGCTCCCCGCCAGGCAGGCGAGGAGCTTCGATTTGCAAAATTTCGTTACAGACCGAGCTGCGCTTTTACAGCAGCTACAGCGTCACCACCATCTTTCGTGGTTACCCCATCCAGCCAGGCCGTGAACGCATCTGGATTGGCTTTCAGCCATGCGCTGGCGGCATCTTGCGGGTCTTCACCATCGTCAAGAATGGAAGCCATGATCTCGTTTTCCATCGCGAGTGAAAACTTAAGATTGCCGAGAAGTGCGCCAACATTGGGGCATTCTGCTGAATACCCTTGGCGGGTGTTCGTATAAACGGTCGCGCCGCCCAGATCAGGACCAAAGAAGTCGTCGCCGCCCGTCAGATAGCTCATTTCGAAGTTGGCGTTCATCGGGTGCGGTTCCCAGCCAAGGAACACGATCGGATCGCCCTTGCGGCTTGCACGGTCGACTTGCGCCAACATGCCTTGTTCTGAACTTTCGGCCACTTCAAAACCGGACAGCCCGAACGAGTCGCCGTCGATCATTGATTGAATCAGGCGGTTGCCGTCATTGCCAGGTTCGATACCGAAAATCTTTCCGTCCAGCGCATCTTTGTGGGTCGCTATATCTGCAAAGTCTTTGATGCCCAGTTCGCTTGCTACCGAGTTTACAGCCAAGGTATATTTGGCACCTTCAAGGTTTTCACGCACGGTGTCGACTGTGCCTGCTTCGCGGTATGGGGCGATATCGCCTTCCATTGTCGGCATCCAGTTTCCAAGGAAAACGTCAATGTCACCTTCGGCCATCGATGTGTATGTCACTGGCACCGACAGAATCTTGATGTCTGTTTCGTAACCAAGGGCGTCAAGGACAACTGTCGTTGCCGCGGTGGTAGCGGTAATGTCCGTCCAGCCCACGTCTGAAAAAACAACCTGTGAACAGTCCGCAAAGGCTGCACCTGCGCAAGTGATGACAGCAAGTGTCGAAATAGTCGATCTAAGTTTCATCGTAACTTCCCCGTTTTATGATTGATGCGTCAGATAACAAGTTATTTGACTGGCCAGTCAAGAAAAAACATTGCCGTTATGCTAAAGGTGTTGTCAGACAAATTCTAACCAGTCTCAGTTTGCCGCGGAAACCGTGAACGTAACCGGAACATAGTCACGCCACTCTGCCAGAGCGGCGGTGCGCGTCAGCTTGAAGGTGTCTCGGCTGGCCAACGATCTTTCCTGATTGAAGTGGTTGTAGACGGAGGAGTGAAGGTCGGCAAGTTTCTGTAAACATCGCATGCAACTGAAACTCTGCATTGCGCTTCTGCCGCGTAGATAGTTCACCATCCATCGCTTAGCTTGCTGCCGGATCGTGTATCCAATTCAGCCGCATCTACACCGTTCAATCGCACCTGAGTTCCATCGACTACGATAGTGTCGGCGTCTCTTACTTATGAAAAGCCAGCGGCGGCAGGTGCTGCACAAATAGCCAGTGCAGAAATCATTCTGACCAAGCCAGTGATACAGGGAATCTGAGTCAAGATTTCGCCGCCAAAACGCATGCCTCGTCGCACTCGGCACGTTTTTGGCGTTAACAAACCGCTGTATCAGGGTGAAACGCCAGTAAGAACAACCCAGCGGCAGAACCGATAAATCAAAAGGGTAAATATGAAACTCGGAATACTTGGTGCCTCAGCAGCGGCAACCATTTTATCCTGCACCGCAGCGTTCTCTTTGGAAGACTGCGTTTCTATTGCCAACGACCTCGACCGGCTGTCTTGTTATGACCAGGCATCGGGACGAACTCCACAAATAGAGGTTGACCAATATACAACAGAAAACTGGACTGTCCGACAAGATAAGTCTGCGTTTAAGGACACCACGGATGTTTATGTTTCCGTCTTGTCAGACGAACCAGCCCAATGCGGTCAGTTTGGGACGCCAGAGAAGGCCGCATTGATGATCCGATGCCAAGAAAACAGCACGTCGTTTTTTTTGGTCACAGATTGCCACTTAACGTCAGGCCATGACGGTTATAGCTACATTGATTACAGGATAGACGACATGCCCGCTGGCAAACGTGAGTTTAAGGCTAGCACTAGCAACCGCGCGCTTGGCCTTTGGAGTGGCGGTAATTCCATTCCATTTATCAAGAAGATAATCGGCTCTGACCGAGTGTTGATGCGCTTCACGCCATTTAATAAAAACAAGACTACCGTAGAGTTCCAAACCACGGGACTCGAGAAGGCAATCGCACCTCTTCGTGAGGCGTGCAGCTGGTAATCTCTTCCCAATTCACACCCTCACTTACCCCGATCAGCAAGGGTGTGATACGGCGTTGGCCCATTTTCTCAATTCGTGGGCCAGCGCCACTAAGCTAAAACTACGGCAGTCGGATTGCCCTACGTCGTTGCCTCTAAACGAGAACCTCCCGCCTGAAGGTGCTGTCAGACTAATTCGAACCAGTCTCAGTTTGCTGGAGAAACCGCGAACCTATCCGGAACAAAGTTGACGCCACTCGCTACGTGCGGCGGCCCGGATCAGCTTAAAGGTGTCTCGGCTGGCTAGCGATCCTTCCTGGTTGAAGTGGTTGTTTATGGAGGAATGGACGGAGGCGAATTTCTGCAAACTTCGCATCCGCCTGAAACGTTGCATGGCGCGTTCACACCGTCGGAAAGGAAGGTGCGAATTCTCGACGCGGTTATTGACCCACCTGCCCGTTCTTTGTTTTTCGAGTGCACCCAGATCTCTAAGCGAGGCTCTTTATGAGGCGAAGCGATCCGTGACGACGGTTTCCGCTTTGCCGTGTCGCTTCATTAACTTCTTGAGGAATTTCAGTGCTGCAGCCTTGTTTCGGCGATTGGTGACAACGGCTTCCAGCACCTCGCCTTCGTGATCAACAGCCCACCAAAGACAATGCCGCTTTCCATTCACCTTCACGAAAACCTCGTCCATGTGCCAAATCGATTTGGAGTATGCTCTCAATTGCTGCACCCGCTTCCGCCTGATTTCAGAGGCAAACATCGGGCCAAACTTGTTCCAGCAATATCGAACGGTTTCGTGGTTCAAATCGATTCCTCGCTCGTGCAGCAGATCTTCGAAATTCTTAAGCGACAGAGGGAAACGGATGTACAGCATCACCGCAAGGTGAATGATCTCGGGGCTGGTTTTAAAGTACTTGAAAGAGGCAGGTTTGATCATGAACAAAAGTTACGCAACCGCGCTGCAGCGCTCAAGCAAAGTTCTTCTGACAAGACCCCATAGAAATCTCGCATCGCTATCTTTGGATCACCGAATTACGTGAACCGAACACTTGGCGTGATGCACAACTCTGTTCGCAGTGGAACCTAGAAATATATCCTCGAAACCAGGCTTGTGCGAGGCCAAGACTATGCAATCCGCGTCGCTCTCATTTGCGAAGTCAACAATAGCCCTGCCCGCATGCCCAGAGATGAGCCGAGCCTTCGCACCTGGAATTTCAGAGGCAGTATGATGCAGATTCTCCAGGATTTCATGCCGCGTGTTGGCAAGTACTTCGCTGGGAATCTGAGACCCCACATAAGCGGGAATTGGCTCTTGGACGTGAAACACGGTGAAAACAGCGTCCGCATCAGCCAATTGGCGCGCGGCTTCAAAGGACGCTTGTGTGTCGTGTTCTTGGTCCAGAGCAACCGGGATCAGGATGTTCTTATACATTTGACCTCCTATCTACTGCTCCGATGATTTCAATTTGGCTTTCGGCAGCAGGAAACCTACACAGGCTCAGACTTTGAAGATTTTCCTGCGCTCTTTTTAGCGGCCGCTACATCATCAACTGTTTTCTCAACAACTTCAGCTTCGGTTTCAGTGACATAAGATGCACAACGGGCCACGGTTTCGAACCATTCCTGCGCGTCAGCAACCAACCGCTCAGCCGAATGGCGCTGCCATTCCGTCATACTCTGAAGGGCTTTCGATGGATCGGACGGGTTCGCAGAAGACACTTTGCGTGCAGCTTGTAGAGCCGTCCGCACCGCCTCATGACGCCGTTCGAACCAATGCTGCGCAAATGCCTCGGTTTCCTCGAGCATTTTTTCTTGTGCGTCCCAAAATTGTTCGATCTGAGCGTCGAAGGCCGGATTGCCAGACATGGGCGGCTGCATTTGCTTGAAAACGTCCACAAGTGTGGCCGGGTAATTCGAGCTAGATTTCTTTGTCGACATCGAAAATTCCTCCTCTCTCCCTGAATTATCTATTGTACCACTTTCAGTGGGCATTAGCCTTAACACAGATCAATTTCCCTTATTCTTATGATCCTCGGCCAAGTCCGTGACAGGGAACTCGCATTCGCACCGACATCGGTTCCTAGCTGGCGGGATTGGAGTTAGAGTAGGTGAAGCAAGAACTTAACGCTTGGTTTCCTATGAACGTTGCCGGCTTTCTGATTACCCTTGGTGTTCTCTTCCTTGCCGGATTGGCGGCCGACCAACTTGGCCGAGCGACTCATCTGCCTCGTGTCACAACCTTACTTTTCCTCGGTCTGATCGCCGGGAACACCGGATTGGGGTTGATCCCACTCGACGTTGCCATGTGGTTCGACGAGGTGTCCATTGTGGCTTTGACGATGGTCGCATTTCTTCTTGGAGGATCTTTGACCCGCGAGAACCTGGTTCGGCATGGCCGAGCCATTCTGACGATTTCGATTTCAATCGTAGTTACAACCCTTGTTATTGTGTCTGCTGGACTGACCGCAATTGGAGTACCCTTCGGGTTGGCGTTGGTGCTGGCGGCAATTGCTACGGCTACTGCTCCGGCTGCCATGACAGACGTGATCAAACAATCTGGGGTGTCCAACAGCTTCACTGAGACGTTAAAGGGCATAGTCGCAATTGACGACGCTTGGGGTCTGATCGTTTTCAGCGTCGCATTGGTTGTGGCCGGTCATTCGGAAGGTTGGGCCACCATCACGACCACAGCGGTGTGGGATTTCGGAGGGGCTATTTTGTTGGGTTCCTCGCTAGGCGTGCCATCCGCTTACCTCACCGGTCGCTTGAAGCCGGGAGAGCCAATACAGGCAGAAGCAATGGGTATCGTCTTTCTTACAGCGGGCCTCGCGCTTTGGCTGGAGGTTTCATTCTTGGTAGCAGGCATGGTTGCGGGCGCAGTTATTGGGAATCTTGCCCGCCATCACGACCGTGCTTTTCATGAGATCGAGCACATTCAGTGGCCATTCATGATCCTATTCTTTCTGTTGGCTGGCGCCACGTTGGAAATTGAAGCCTTCGGTTTGATGGGCTGGGCTGGTGCTCTTTTCCTATTCTTGCGTGCCGTGGCCCGCCTTGTCGGAGGTTACTGCGGAGCAAAACTGGGCGGCCTGCCTCGCCGTCAGACCCGCTGGTACGGTCCCGCTTTGTTGCCACAGGCTGGTGTCGCGGTAGGTATGGCCCTTGTAGCTGGAGAACAATTTCCGCATTGGGCCGCGTCGATCATGGCCTTTACTCTAGCCAGTACTGTGGTCTTCGAGGTGTTGGGGCCGCCACTGACTCTCATGTCAATCAGACGCGCGGCTGACACGGACTAACAGATTGGTCAGTGACTATTCAGACTGGATCGATTCAAGAAAGGCGAGCAAATTCGCCAACGGCAGGCCTACCATCATAGGTTGCCCATTAGGTAGAGCCACTGCGATTTGTTGGTCTGTCTCAAACACCGCGCCAAAGATTGGCATTTCGCCTCCATGGGCTAGCAATTGTGAACGACCGTCAATCTGTTCAGCTATGCGAACTATCGGAAACACACCGTCGTTTTCGTCCGCCAATCTGGTAAGGTCGGGTGTTCGAATAGCCAGCATTTCGGCCATTGGCCCGTCTCCGGTCGCTTCGAAACCGTGACATTGCCAGCAGTATGTCCGGTACAAATCACTTCCCTCACTGACGCTGACCTCCTGTGCCAGAGCGGGTCCCGTGACGAATAGTGCCAGTAAAATCCAGCGAAAAATCTGCATATGCTCCTCCAATTTGCTGCCCCGGAAAAAGATCTTATTATAAGGCATCCTTAAGAAAGCACTTTGACCTTACTCATTTTGTGCGCTCCTGTACGAGGATTGGCGTTTCTGTCGAACAGCGTTAGTGAATACCTCAACCAAACATACGTCTTCACGCGCGCCATCACCAATCCCTCTGCTTGCTAGCGGGTGTATCTTGCTTTGAGATGAAAGCCGGGACGCGATCCACCAGAAGTTCAACGTTCCTTCTGCTTCCAGTTCCTCAAAAAAGCCCTGACCGGCCTGCGCGATCAAAGCTTTCAAACCCGTTGGATATCCCAACAGATATAGCTCTTCACCTACGCGCGACGCGGCATCCGCCAACGGAATTCCGAGGTCCTGAAAGCGGCTTGGCTCAACTGCCAAAATCGCCAAGTCTGCGGATTCACTGAACCGGACCAAACGGGCCTCTATTGGTTCCGTCTGATCAGGCAAGTAGGCCAGCAGCCTCAACATCTCTGGCTCAAGACCCGCGCCTCTCAGTCTCCGACATTTCGATATGCAGAACGCCTTTGTCGAATGTTGCTGAAATCTTGTCGATTTCCACAGTGTCTGGCAGCGACATAGCTCTGGAAAAGCTGCCATAGCTTCTTTCGCTGACACGCATATCGCGCGTTTCATCATGCGCAGTCTTCTTCTGACCACGCAGGATTAGCCTGCGATCCTTGATTTCAATTTCCACATCATCCTCTTCGAGCCCTGGCAATTCAGCCGTCAGGACAATCGCAGAATCCATTTCTTGAACATCGATTGCCGGTGAAATCGCACCTGTCATGTCAAGAGACGGAGAACCCGTGCGTTGCGCAGCCGTTTCCATCGGCAGGAAGGGTGATCCTCTCCCAAAAAACGCGACATCAAGGTTTCCATTTCACGCCGAAAGTTGTCATAGAGCGGATGCATTCCAGTGAAAAGTTGCGGTGACTTTTTGTCTTCCAACATTTTGAGCCTCATCCTTTGGTCTGCTTTCGCGCGCGCAACATTATGACAGGAAAAACGGTCAAGGACCTTGATCTTGCGCAAGCATGCAACCTCATCTTTCGCCAGATCGTACGCAGTGGCTGAACGAACAGAAACGGGAAACGTCGTCCACCAAACTTGCCTCGTCGCGCCGAAATTAACACCAATCTCAGTGGTCTTGATCAGAATCCCAGGTCAGCTTAGCGTTTGTTTAGAATGAGCCCGAGCTGCCCAGCTTTAGCACAGTGGAGCAAAACCGTATGAAACGGCCTTATCTGGCGCTGATTTACGTTTTGCTGATATTGGCTCCCTTGGGTTTTTCTTGGTCCCTGGGATGGCCACCACGATCATTTCATCAAGAGCTCGCGTCCGGGATTGGAACGCTTGCATTTTCGATAATCTTAGTCGAGTTCCTGCTGTCTGGGCGGTTCAGGTTCATCTCTTCCGGTCTGGGTATGGATGTAACCATGCGAGTGCATCAGTTGATGGCGCGTACAGCACTCGGCTTTGCGCTGATACACCCGCTGCTATATCAGGGCACGCCTTCAGGCGGACGCCGCCCGTGGGATGAAACAAACCAACTTACGATTTCGACCGACTTTTCTGTGCTGGTATCGGGCATCGGCGCTTATTTTTTACTGTTCATTCTGGTCGCCTCGGCAATTGCCCGTAAATCCCTTGATTACAAGTACGAGACATGGCGCCTCTTTCACGGGCTGGGAGCCTTGGTGATAGCGTGCCTGCTGTTGCACCACACGGTCTATGCTGGGCGCTACGGTGGGCATCCGCTTTTGATGTATATGTGGCTTGCCCTGACCAGTATTGCAGTTGGAACTTTGCTGTATGTCTATCTCGTTCGCCCTTTACGTCAGAGGAAAAGGCCGTGGCGCGTTGCTTCTGTGTCTCGACTAACACCAAAGCAATGGGAGTTGCGCGTCGTGCCAGATGGTCACAACGGACTAAACTTCGAAGCTGGGCAGTTCGCCTGGCTAAACGTCGGCCACAGTGCTTTCTCGCTGCACGAGAACCCATTCTCGATTAGTTCGGCACCAGCCGAAGGACCCGAAGTTTCATTCGTGATAAAGGAGCTTGGGGATTTCACATGCGGTCTCGGACAGATCGCTCCGCAAACCCGGGTCTATCTGGATGCCCCACATGGGAATCTGTCGATCAGCCACCGCCCTGAGACAGGAATTGTTTTAATCGCAGGTGGTGTCGGGATCGCGCCCATGTTGAGCATTATGCGTCAAGTTCGACTGAGTAGAACACAACGCGATCTCAAGCTTATCTATGGCAACCGGGTGGAGGAGCAGATTGTTTTTCGCCAGGAGTTGTCCAAAGAAGAAACAGTATTTGTTCTATCCGAACCGCCAAAGGATTGGTCCGGAGAGACAGGCTTGATCGACGGTCCCCTGTTGAATCGCAATTTGTCTTCTGAACAATTTGAAAGCTGGCTTTTTGTTCTCTGCGGCCCCCCTGCCATGATGGACGCCGTCGAAGATCATCTGATCGCACAGGGCACCGCGTCCCACCGGGTTTTATCTGAAAGGTTTGACTATGATTAGACTGCTCAGAAACCTGCCCACACGCAAACAGGTGAAGTTCGCAGTTTGGTGCATCAGTTTCATAGTCTTCATCGCTATCTTGGCTTTTTCCTTAAGGTATAGACGGAGGAGTGAGCTGCGGCGAGCTTCTGCAAACTTCGCATCCGCCTTAACCGCTGCATCGTATGTCGCGAACGGCCGTTTTGTCCGCAGAACAATCATTCATGACTGGCGCAGCGAATGTCCACTTCGGGCCCAACGCGGTTATCCGCTGCACTGGGCATGAACGACCACCTTGCGGACATTGCTGCCATCCGCATTTTTACTCCAAATGACCGCAGTCAGCCCCAAGCAGACCTTCAAAACCGAACTTTCCAATGGCAACTTTGCGATTAAATCCATTCACTCGCACTCACCACTGCAATGCAAGCAACCAGCCCGGCCAAGCATTTTCGGCTAAGAGTCCAATCGAACAAATTAAAAGCGGTTTTCTAGTTTGGTTTTGAGACAATTACGCTGGTTTCTGGGTTCAGATCATCATTCGGATCTGTCAAAACGCCTGCTGGAAAGGAAACTGAGATGGGACGGTCCTTTGTATCAAGGCAGAGCATGTGGTTATTGTCCCCGTCACCCAGATCGGCAAGCGCGGCGGGTGTTATTATGCGTTGAGATCCGTCTTCGGCCTCTACGATGATCCTGTAAAGATCGCGTTCCGCATCGCCAGGTTCCTTGCCGTTCGCCAGCGTAACGCCACCCGCCCAAGTTACCCGAATGGCCTGTACGATGTTGTCACTTGGACAAAGGCTTCCTCTGGTTCGGCGTGGCCCCAAGTTTCCGACTAAAGTCCAATCTTCAACAACCTCAGCAAAGATCAATGACGGTCCGTCTTCCAGCGGGGTCACGGCCACAGTGGCACCTCGAAAATCAAGCGTTCCATCGATGGAATGGAGGTGTCCAATAACCTCGACTTGAACCGGTGGATCCTCGGAAGCGTTCCCAAAATCCCCGATGAGTAGCACCGTGCGCAATTCACCGGGATCGGTAGCAGGCAACACTGACGCGCAATGCATTGTTCCGATCTGGCCTGACTTTGTTACGACTCTGAAGTCACCAGCCTGCAAAGTTTCCAGATCTACCTCGGTTGAAAAGATGACGGGCATCCCGTCTTTGCCCCTGGAACCTCTACAAATGAGATTTGCTACACGGGGCAACGCCTCGAGCCCGTGGAAAGCAGAAAGCAATTCGGCATCTTGTCCTTCAGCTGAACTCGGCAATCCGAGGTTTGGGGTTGTGTCTTCAAGTTCTCGACTTGAGACGTCCTGCGCGCATAAAGCCGTTCCCGACAAGACAATCGCAGTGGCAGGTGCGAGCAATCTGATCGCTTGGCTCCATTTCCTAAACTGCTTCAGCAATAGGGTATTTCTCCAAATTTGGTCCTCGGCGCTGCGGGCTTTCGAGCTGTTGCGTGTAGGAATTCAAGAAACACACGCAAACAAGTTTGATCGAACTTGCCGCTATGCGGTCGCCAACAACGCATCGGAAAGCTCGTATTCCGAAAGGGCCCCTGGTGCACCTATTGCGACAAGCCTTGTTTCAGGTTTTCGGTGGCCCCATGCGCCATCCCTTGCGATGTCCATGCGCTTTCCGACAACCTGTACAAGAATGCGATGATCTGGGTCCTCCTCGCTAAAAACAAAGCCCTTGAGGCGATAAACGTCGCCCGGAAGCTTTCGAATTGCACGCCTAAGAGAAGACAAGCTTATCGGGCGTTCAGCTTTCATCATAGTTGTTGAGAAACTGTCAGAGTGATCAGAGTGGTAGCAACCACAATCCGGTCCATGTTCGTGATGATCGGGTATTTCTGTTTCTAGCTGTTCGGCGGCAAAACGACCAACGGAAAGAAGTATGTCCAGTGGGACGTCTGCGTTGACGGCTTCGACCAGACGATATCGACGGAAGCGAGACCCAAGCCAATCGTGCACCCTTTGAACAGCCGCCCTATCGACGAGGTCGACCTTGTTCAAAATAACCATGTCCGAGAACGCGATTTGTCGAAGCTTCAGTTCCATTTGTTCTGGCGCAGAAAATAGCTGTTCCGCATCGACCAGGCACATGAGGCTGTCCAAGCGGATCATGTCCCGAAACTTCTGATCGGTGAATGTCATTGCAATTGATGACGGGTCCGACACTCCGCTTGCTTCAAGGACGATGTATTCCGGTTTCTCAGCCCGGGCGAGAACGGCCTCTACCGTTTCGATCAGGTCATCTCGGATCGAGCAGCAAACGCAGCCATTTGCCAAACTCATCACATCATCTTCGAGACCGACTACCAAGTCGGCGTCAACGTTTATTGATCCAAAGTCATTCACCAGAACCGCAACCCGCAACCCGTGATTGCCGGTCAGGATGCGGTTCAAAAGCGTTGTCTTGCCGGCTCCGAGAAAGCCGGTAAGGATCGTTACAGGGATTGCGGATGATGACCCAAATTCAATCATGTCGTTACTCCGCCTTCTTTTTGCGGTTCGGGATGACGTCATCCACCTTGATTACAAAATTGCTGGGCCACTCGGGATCGGGAGCACGGAATACATCAGCTGGGTAGTATTCTTTGGGATCGATCTCCATGTCTCGGTACTTCTGATCTTGCTGTTCGGCACGTGATGACCGCGGTGCTGGCGGCTTGATTTCATCCGGCAACGTGATCTTGCCTTCTGCTTCCATCTTGCCCAATTCGCGGAATGGTGCGACTGAGCCGGATTTTCCTGGAAGCGTCGCCTTCCGATACCAGATTGCGTCCTTGGTTACGTTGACGACGGCTACATCCAAACCCCAGGCGAACAGCCCATCATAGTGGGCACGGATTCCCGCCAGCATTTCGGCATCGATGTCCTCGTCTTGCGTATAGTGGGTTACCATTGCAAGCCGTGGGCGCGCCTCAGCCATCATCTTACCGACCGCATAGTGCGATGTATGATGCGTATCGATTGTGTAGTTGAACAGCTCTTGTGGCAGACCGTATTTGTAGGTCATCAACTGACCGATATCCTGTCCGGACATTTCGGTCACAAACACATCGACGCCTTTTCCATATTCAAGGCTCAATTCATCAGGGCGGCCATCGCCGGTCCAAACAAAGCTCAGCCCGTTCCAATCCAGCCGATATCCGACAGCGCCGTCCTTGGCATGGCTGCGCGGCCAGGAACGTATAGTCACGCCATCTTCATCATAGACAATGCCACCTTCCTGGCGGAAATCGAATTCGTTAACTTCGATCTCGTAGCCGTCCCCGATTGGGAAGACGTCGAAAGCCTCCAGATGCCATTTGAGCATCTGCTGCATGCCCTTGACCATTCCGGCTGTACCAAGCTCTGGTGTCCGACCAGAGGGGCCGTGAATGCGCAGCGGTGTGTATCCTCCGGACCAAGCCCGGAATGGGTAAATGTAAGGGATGTCTGCATAGTGATCGACATGCAGGTGTGTGATGAAGATGTCGTTGATCAACTGCCCCGGAACCTGCATCCCGATAATGTTGCGGACGCAGCCTGAGCCGAAGTCGAAGAAGAACCTCTTTCCATTACCCAATTCGACCATGATGCAAGTCCCTGCCTGATCTTCGCGGGGCGGAAATGGTGTCGAACCACAGAACGATATCCGCATTTCGTCGGGCCCGAGGTCCTCGGAAAGCGGGAAATAGTTCGCATTCGAACCTGTCATGTATTTGGTAGGACGGAAGTACTCCGGCAGAGTGATGCCCCCGGCAGGCCTGCCGCCGTACGGGTTCTTTAGGCTTTCGCCTAGTGGTCCATCGCTGGGGTGTGCCTGTGCAGCTCCTGAACCGTAGCTAACTGCGCCGGTTGCGACCGCACCTGCTGCCAGTCCCTGCATAACGTGTCGTCGGGAAGGGTTTTCGATGTCCTCAGATTTCTGGATCTGTTCGTTCTCTAAGTCTTTGCCTTTGTCTTCTTTTTTCATGGCTATGCCCTCAATTGGAAATGCTGCGAGGATTGCGCTTCACCATCCGGCGAAGCTCGTTCACGAGTTCAGATCTGATGTGGGCCCATTCCGCGCGCTCTTGGGCTGGGGTCGAAACGTCATCCAACAGCTCGGAAGCTTTCTTCAGGTCTTCGATAACCTCTTTGAGCAACGCATCCGTTTCGATACGCCCTGACAACGCCTCGGACAGTTCTGGAATTTCTTTTGTCAGGTCCACCGCCACTGGATAAATCCTGGCTCCCACTATCTATTCTCATATCGATATGAGTGCGGTTGACCGCGCACGCCAAGTGAGTCACCGTGAGTTGGGGGTGAGTTTGCCTTGAACAAAGCCAATGAATTGCCGATAGATCAATATGTTGAGCAGCCGTCGCCGGATCTTGTCCGGGAAGCGCTCGAGCGCGTTGTATCGAGCGACGAGTTTCAAGCTTCGCCCCGTCTCCAGCAGTTTCTTACATACGTCGTCGAGGAAACTATCGCGGGTCGCGGTCCCCAAATTCGAGGCAAAGCTATCGCTGTGGAAGTCTATGGGCGTCGCATTGATGGCACTGGCGGCCAAAATCTCGTTCGCGTCGAAGCCAGGCGGCTGCGTAGACTGCTGCGTGAGTTTCACGAAAATCAATGGGACGGCGAAGGTGTTCGTATTTTTGTTGACCCTGGCGGATACAAGCCGCGGTTTTCATACGAACCTACAATTGACGACCTCACACCAAGTGTGTGGAACAGCAATGAGCCCGGTGGGCGTCGGCCTTTGCTGCAACTTCTGCCAGTTGGTCTGGGTGTCCTTGCAGTAATCGCTGTGCTTGGCATCTGGTTGAGCCGGGAAAACACGGACGTTTTGCCCACAGCTCAATCCATTGAACAGGCTGAGCGGACTGCTCTTGGTGAGCAGTCTTTGACAAGGCTTCAGGCGGCTAACCTTGCGGATCAAGCCAGAGGCATGTTTTTTCCTGTTTTCGATGTCAAGCGCCAGCAAATAGCACTGGGAATGTTTCAGCATGCAACAGAGCTAGATCCCGCACTCTCCGATGGTTATGCCGGATCGGCACAGGTCCTGGCGACTTTGGCCATGCTGTCCCCTGATAAAGCACAAAGAGATGACCTCTTTTTCCAAGCTTCGGAGATGTCGGGAAAAGCACTTGATCTATCTCCCACCGATGCCTGGGCAAACGGTGCAAATGGTTGGGTATTGGCCACCCAAAATAACCCGGTTGAGGCTATGAAATACGCAAGAATGTCCGCTGAACTTGCGCCTAAGGATGGTCATATTCTGGATCTTGTCGGCATCACCGCCATCATGGCGGGGGCCCCAGATCTCGCGGCCGAGGTTAGCGATCCAGAAAGACCAAGGTTAGGATCGGGCCGCTTTGGCGCACGAAATATTTGGGGTGTATCGCAGCTGATGCTTGGGAACTACGAAAAAGTTGTCGAAGCTTTTAAAGGAGCACCCGCTGCCGGTGCACCTGTAAGTGCTCCTTCTCTCCTCTTCCAAGCAGTTGCGCACGACCAGTTGGGGCATTCGGAAGAAGCACAAAGACTAGTTATGGAAATGCGAAAGACATGGCCGGAGTTTCCATCGGAGTTTCTTGCCGGCAGGATTTTCCATAATGATGATGCAACGCGGCAAGCGATCCTGGATACTCTGAATGGATACTGATGAAACGCGTCGGATGTTTGTCGACGCAAAGCCCGCTTTCTGCGCATTGCTGTAATTGGGGCATCGCGCCGTATCGGTCAACTTGGGCTCGGAGCGGTCGTTTGCTGCAATTCGAGTGAGTGTCTGCTGTCGTGTCTAACCAACGTTCTATCGCATGACACCCTGCACTTTATCTTGCTTGACATCGAGCTGTGTGCGGTAGGTGTCGTGGTATTTTCTCTCTATGGGTCATTTTATTGAATACTTAACAAGAGCTTGCGAGCTTTGTTGTGCTGACCTTGTCTCCGCCACCATGTTGGTATGTGGTATTTCCATTATATATCTGCGCTTTGATGGCTTGGAATTTTATCCATCGCCACACGTTTTGTGCAGCATAAGTAAGTAGTCAATAGACTTCCTGTGGATATTTAAAGGAGTGCCACCTCAAAAATGACATAGCTAATGATACGCGGCTTCCGATAGTGCAGTCTTAACTGCGTCGATCATTTTGGCGCGAGGTGAGGCTGACATACTTGCCAGGCCAACAATGCGCTTAGGTCCGTTCTGTTCAAGGGGGATCCTTTTAAGCCGCAAATGGTCATATGCAGCTAAGCGGCTGTCTGGTATGATTGATACGCCAAGTTCAGCGGCCACCATACTTGAGATTGCTTCAAGGCTCTCTAGTTCCATGGCGTCTTTGACTTTAATGCCCTTACTTTGCAGCCAAGTCTCGATTTGCCTTCCTACAACCGCATCACGCGTAAAACGAATAAACGGTGACGCGCCAAGCAGTTCTTTCGGAGGTAAATCTGGGGTGTTTTCCGAAACAAGCAGGACCAATTTTTCGGATACAATTTCAGAGAATTCCAACGTGTTTGGCAGAACATCTGGTCGGGAAAGGATCGCCGCTTGAATCTGCCCGCGGTCTAACTGTAGCAAAAGCTGATTGGTCAAACCTGGCACAATCCGTACATGGATATCCGGATGCACGGACTTTAGCCTCGCTAGCGCCATCGGCACTAATCCAGTCAGGGTAGTTGGAACGGCACCCAAAGTTATTTCACCAGAGAGTTCGTTGTTTGACTTCACCCTTTCCGCCAAACCGTCATATGCGGCCACCACCGCAGCAGCCTCTCCAACGAACGTTAACCCGGTATGAGTAAGTTTGGGCGATTTGGCTGATCGGTCAAATAAATCGAGCCCCAACGTGACCTCCAGATTCCGCATCTGGTGACTGACCGCCGACGGAGTTAGATGCTCCGCCTCTGACGCAGCGCGGAAGCTACCATGTCGATGAACTGCGATCAGAGTTCGCAGTGACCGAATGCTCATTTCGATAATCTCACTACCGCCTAAATCATAATCGATATGTGAAAGTTTTTCACTGATTAGTCAAAGATTTTTCGTTTTTGTTCATTTTTGTTGATGTGTACCCTGCGCATAGCATGCCCACGAAACCAAACCCAGAGGTGCTTATGGTTGCTCCCAAATCCAACGACTATACTTCCATCGTTGCCAAACCCTTCGCTCCAAACCTTGGGGCTGAGATTTATGGAGTCGATCTAAGCTGGCCTGTGCCTGACGATCAGTTTGCGGAGATCTGCGACGCCTTTCACACCTACCAGGTTCTGTTCTTCAAAGAGCAGAAGGAAATTCCGCCTGCGCAGCACATCGAATTTGGGAAACGCTTTGGGCCGCTTCATGCGCACCCTGCAGCCCCAACGATGGACGGGTATCCGGAGATTTTCGAAATCCATGCAACCAAGAATTCCAAAGTAGCTAACGGTGAGTTCTGGCACTCTGACGTCTCTTGCGATGAGACGCCGCCCCTTGGAACTATGCTACAAATCCACATCGCCCCTCCCTGCGGTGGGGACACCATGTTTAGTGATATGTACACGGCCTACGACGATCTTTCTGAACCGATAAAAGATATGATCAACGGGTTATCTGCACTTCATAGTTCAGAGCATATCTATAAAGGTCGCTATAGCGACCGGGGCCAAAAAGACAGCGATATTGATTGTCCCGAAGCAGTTCATCCGATTGTTAGAACTCATCCGGAAACGGGCCGGAAATCGCTGTTTGTGAACCGAACATTTACTACAAAGATTGTGGGCTTGTCGGATAAGGAAAGCGATGCGATCCTCGACATGCTTTTCGAGCATGCGGAACAAATCAACTATCAAATCCGGTTCAGGTGGTCGCTTAACGACATGGCCTTTTGGGACAACCGGTGCTGTATGCATCGTGCTATCTGGGACTATTGGCCCGCGGAGCGTAAAGGGCGACGTGTGACCGTGAAAGGCGATAGACCGGTTTAGTCTCGACCGAACCGAATTGCTCGATCAAAGAAACCAAATCTTTAGGAGCGCTAAGTGCGAGCTGCAGTCGTAAGAGAGTTTTGTGAAGACCTTTCGATTGAGACGGTCCCGGATCCGGCCTGCCCAGACAATGGAGTGGTCCTGGAGGTCGCTGCCTGTGGCGTATGCCGCTCGGATTACCATGGATGGTCTGGTGCACACACCAAAGTTCAAAACGGCTCCATCTTAGGGCACGAATATTGTGGAACTGTGGTAGAGGCAGGACCTCAAGCGAAGCACAATGTCGGTGACCGCCTCATAGCTCCATTCATCTTGGGGTGCGGCAGCTGCAACGCTTGTCAAACAGGCGTATCAAACACTTGTGCTAACCAAATCGTTCCTGGATTTGGAACGCCAGGTGCTTACGCAGAATACGTTGCCGTGCCTTTTGACCACAACTTGGTTCACTTGCCAGAAACGCTGTCTCCTGCCTTGGCGGCAGGGCTTGGGTGTCGCGTAACCACTGCTTGGCATGCTTTGACAGACCGTGCAGATGTTGCAGCTGGTGAATGGGTGGCTGTCCACGGCACAGGAGGGATTGGCCTGTCAGTTCTTCTATTGGCAAAAATGCTTGGATGCCGAGTTGTTGTGGTGGATGTCGTAGATGAGAAACTTGAGCATGCAAAGCTCAACGGCGCGGACGCCACAGTAAATGCCACCAAAGAAGACGCCGCAGCAGCGATCCGAGATATCACGGATGGAGGAGCACAGGTTTCCATAGAAGCGCTGGGGATCGAAACAACGACGAACGCATCCTTAGAGTGTCTCGCCATCCTTGGTCGACACGTGCAAATTGGTATGCCGTCGGGCGACGGCCAGATGCAGGTGAACATGCGGGCAATCTATTCCAAACAACTCTCGTTTTTCGGCACTCGTGGTATGCCTTCATGGAAATACCCCCGCCTTCTTGGAATGATCGAACGTGGCGAAGTGGATATCCAGCCAATGGTCGCCAGAGAAATCCGATTGGAAGAGGCTAGCAATGAACTTCGCGCAATGAATGGACCGGCTCCCCCAGGAACCGCCGTTATCACAAGCTTTCAGTCGTGATCGGTGCAAAAAGCCTGATAGGTTTTTAAACAGTCATTCTCTTTATGATTATGCCCCCCCGATGCAATTGAAGTTAATCGCGCAAGCTGGCTGTTCAGGGTAACGCAATGAACGCCTGCTTTGGGCTAAAGGCGCACTGGTGTTGAATCAATTCAGAAGGCAGAAATTACTGCGTTCGCAGCTTCGACAAACCCAGCCATTGCCACTGCGCTGGCAATTAAAATGCAACAAGTTTCAAGTACGCTAAGCTTCATTTTGACCCCCATCAAAACGGCTGCCTCGATCTAGAACAAATCATGTTGAGCGCATAGGTGGTTTAAGTTTACGTGGCGGAACTTTGCTATATGAACGGCGCGATCTCGCCATGTTAAACGGCGTCACAAAAGGCTTAAGGTAACCTGGGTGGATTTGTTTCTTGACTAGTGTCTATGATGCATCATCCTACAACCGTTCCTTCCATGTACTGATTGCGCTTGATGAGAGGCATTACTATGGTTCCGGTCGCAATTTTAACGTCTGCTTCAGGTGATGTTGAACTATTGCATCGGCTCGGCAGAGGATGACCGCCGACCAACTTCAGTGACTTTCACTTCCGGCGCCAAGCACGCACAGCAGCCGTAGAGGGCTTGAAATCGAACGGCGGTTTTGACCACTAAGCAGACAGTCACGTCGAGGATTTTGTCAGGATAAACAGATTTGTTACGCTCACCCGATTCCTGTTCTCTTGTTTCCAACGCGCTGAGAGGTTGCTTTTCTTGTAGAACAGTTTTGGGGGCCTTTTAAACTAAAGAGCGGCGGGAAATGGCAACTGATGACAGTTAACCTGACATTCCCATCTGGAAACCTAAAGGTCGACCCGGCGCTCAGATAGCTCTGAGGTGCGGAGGAAGATTTGACAGTTGAAACGCAACCAAGAGCATTGCGCCTCTTCTGTCGCTCGCATACGCTTTTTTTCAGTTGAAGACGTAACTTCGCGATGCGCCAAATGCCGCCTAAAGCAAATCCGAAATTGGCCTGTGTTTGTACGGTGGCAACGATAGTGGGGTTAGCATCTGCATCGACAGCGCAAACCGTTAATCCGGATGCTTCTGAGGCAGCCGCACGTGCGGCGCTTTCCGTCTTGAGTATTGCCGCAACGCCAAATGAGACGCTGTCTTCGTTTTCCTTTTTAAGAGCGTCAGGTGACACTAATAATTTGCGTTCAACTCAGCTTCGGGGTGGCTTTCAACCTCTTGAAAACGGACTCTACGTTGAAGGGCTTGTGGCTTACCAGGTGTATAATCCGGTTGTTTTCTTTCCCGAAATCGCACCAGGCGTTGACGTGGATGTGACTTGGGCGAGTGTGGCAGCCACCATAGGAATAGGCTGGGAGCTTCCTTTGGCCAATGACTGGCACATTCATCCCATCGGGCATTTCTCGATTGGCCACGTTACGGCTGATGCTTCGATAATAGACTTGCCAATTCTACCGCTCAGCTCAGGATCAACAACTCCAATAGATGGTGATTTGAACGCGCTGGGTGTAGGTGCGTCTGTCGGAATCTACAAAGAAACCAGGTACGGTCCCTGGCAGGCTGAATACCGCTTTCGCCAAACATTCCTAGAGTTTCGTCCAATAAATGAACCACAGGCTGGGGATGCCAAAGCAAATTCCAACCAGACAACACTGTTTTCACGCCATCGCTATCCATTGAGGACTATGAAACTTTTCAGTCTGCCAACCCAGCTCGTGTTGGATGCAGGGTTGGTGTATTATCACGGAGATGCGGCGGAAGTTCTGGATACGGACTGGTTGGCAACGGTGGGCGTCGGGTTCGAGTTTGACACAAGCGGAATTGGTGTTCCGGCGGTCGAAGCTGGGCGAATAATGTTGAACGGTGTTGTGGCGGAAAGCTTTGATGGGTTTTCCATAGGTCTTGGCCTAAGATTCTAGTGCTACATCCAGTAGTTTTCTGACCAAAGCCAAAGGTCACCGGTGCAAGTTAATAAGCCTGAAATCAATCGTTGGCCACTTAATTACGTGCACAATTTCACTTAGTTTTGGCCGAATAAGGAAAACTTTTGGCTGAAATTCAAATGAGTGAATGGACCCACCAAACCAATATTGGATGACAGCGCCGCACAAGGTGCTTTGCAAGTTGCAGAGATAGAATTGGAGCGTAAGTCATGAAGACCGAAGCAGTCAGTGCCGTCGAAGTAATCAGCATGCATCTAAACCGACACTACGAAGCAGATCAGCGTGCAGATGCCGTTGTTGAAATGTTGCTAGAAAACGAAATTTCGAGCGCAGATTTTTGGCCCTTGTTGCAGGGGTTGTGGAGTGGTTTCGAAAAAATTGACCACACTATGTTTGTTCACGCAATGGACTTAGAAAAGCGGAAGTCATGTTGGTGTCCAACGACCGAGTGGCATCAGCTTCCCCGAGAAATCTCTGTTTTTCGTGGTCAAAGCCTTGGAAAAGAAGTTGGGTTGTCCTGGACGACAAACTTTGAATTAGCATTGATCTATGCAAGCGGATGTCATGATTTGACTGCCAAAACTCCGATCGTCCTTGAAACCAAGATCCCCAAAAGTGCAGTCGCAATGGTTATTGAAGAAGGTGGAACAAATGAACTTGTTTTGTGGAAGGCGCCGCAGATTTCAGACTGCATAGTCACACAGGTTTCGTCCGTAGCGCATTAGCGAAATTAAAGAGTATCTCAGGTGTGGATCAACAGTTGACGCAGAAGTTAGGGTATCCAGTCGGCATTGTTTTGTCTTTGAAATTGGCGTGGCGTTAAACCTGTCCAACGCTTAAATGCAGTGGAGAATGCTGGCTGGTCAGCAAAATCCAAGTAGAACGCAACTTCTCCGATGCTGAACCCGTCATTGAGGTAAGCCTTCGCAAGATCACACCTGATATCTTTAACAATACTGCTAAAATTCACGCCTTCCTCTCTGAGACGTCGCGAGAGTGAACGAGTGCTGAAGCCAATGTTTGAAGCAACTTCCTGCGCGCTATAGATGCGCCCTGGGAGCCCGTTTAAAATCTGGACTTCAACTTTATTGCGAATCCCTGGGGAGCGTTTTGCTCGCTCTCTCAAAAGGTTACTCCCGTAATCCGTTAGATGGTTTCTAAGTGCGGGGTCAAAGCTTGGTATTGCCAGATCAAGCGATGCACGCGACAGGAGAATTTCATTTTCCTCGGATCCAAAGAAAATCGCGCAGCCCGCCGCCTTTTTCATTGCGGGCTCTGAAGACTTAACTGCATGTCTGAACCGAACTTCCAGGGGCTGAAGTCGAGTATTTGTAACAATACGCATCAATGAAATCGTAGAAAATAAGAGAAACTCGGTACGCCGATGATTTCTGGTGAGCCCGCCGTCAACAATACGCATCTGGAGCGAAGCTTGGTTCTCTGAAACAACAAGCCTATGTTCGGTGGTTTCATCAGCCAATGCGCTGTAATATGATGCGTTTTCAATAGCTTCTTTGAGATTTTTAGAATACTTAGCAATGTACCAAACTATATCGCGCGGCGCGTTAAATGCCAAACCTGCTATTGTTGCGAAGGCCCAATCGTCTAACCGGTCACAAGTCAAGCGAACAAAAAGACCTTCCTTGAGCGGGTCAATCTGCTTGGTGGATTCCTGCAAATCGCTCTGCGTCAAACCTGAATTTTTTAAAACTTCCGCAAATACACTTGCATCTTGTACACGTTCCCGAAACATCTGGGCAAAGTGCCGTAACCAAGTGTTGTCGACACCCATCTGGCTATTCCCATTTTGTTTGGTGTTGGTGCGAGATGTTTCTTTAACGATATCTAACGAAGGGCCGAGAGTCACCTTATAAAGTACTACAGATCATGAGTGCTGTTGAACCCATTGCCGCGAAAGTCAGCAAGCCTTGGCGTCCTTAAATTGCCGGAATTTTCGCTTCCTTTTCTTGTGGAACTCGAGCCTGTTAATCTAGCCTAATGAAGCTAAAAAACCGCTGATTCTAGAAGTGTCTTGCCAGAGGAAATTGGCTTGTAGCGGACGAGGCCACAAGCAGACCCTCAAGCCGACACAATCGGAACAATAACAAGCAATGGTCGCTTAGACCGCGACCAGACCTTAAGTGAAATCGGACCAATGACTGTTCCATGGACTGAGCTGTCATTCACAAATTGAATTAGTCGCACCATTTAAATTCAGCGTAACAATCGAACGGTTGTGGGGCTTAGTTTTCCTCCACTAGAATCTGTAGCTCTTGCTTGATGAGATGCGGAACGAAAATGAAATCGCCCAAAGTCAGGTGAGCTTCAGATAGTAGATCGTAAATCTCTCTGGAGAGAATGACAGGCAAATAATCTGAACTTCCCTTGGCAATGATCTGATGCTCTGTCTCAAGATCTGAAATGTCATAGCCGACCGTCAAGTATCCGTCACGCTTGGGCTCATAGCCAAGACCCGATAATCTGTGGTAAAAAGCAGATCCATACTTTTCTACACCTTCAGCCGAAGCTCGAAATAGTATTTGGCGTCCGTCTGCTACATCGATAATCTTCTGCAGAGTAACATCCGTTGGGTCGACCAAGGATACATTTTCATAATTTTCAGCGATTGTTTGCAGTGTTACGGTGTCCCGTTCCGAATTAAATATCCCATCTCCAGTGGTTGTCATGAATTGGCTCGTTTGCTCTCGATCTCCGACGATCAATATCCGTTTCTGAAGCCAACCTTTTGACTTTTCGAATTCTCTAATTCTTCGAACCGCTATTTCAATTCGATGTGGTGGCACGTCATACTCGTTCGGTCCGGGCAAAAACAGATGCGTGTCGACAACAGGAAACAATAAGTACTCGCCGGCTTCGCGAGAATTATATTGTTCCAACACACGCTCTAACCCACCATCGCCGTCTCCCGGAGTGAAAGCGCCCCAAAGAGGAGAAAAGTCAGGTCGTTTAGAAGAAATCGTGGGGCCAATATACTGATTGTCTAAAACGAGACTTTTGGCAATTTGATCACCATCTCCGACAAACAGAAGTGAAAAACCAGGTTGAAAACTAAACCGTCCTGTACCCTCTTCGACTTGGGCCTTCAGCTTCTTCTGAGCGTCCTCAACCTTGTCTTTCCAGTTGTTCCTGTGAAGCTTTCTCCAAAGCAGTCGGATCCCAGCGACGCCAAAGGCATAGACTATTATGTTTGGCAGGTGATACATAAGATGCTGTTTTTTAACCGGCTTTCCAACAAGCCCCCACAAGTAATCCAGAGCTTTCGCTAATCGTTCTGGCAGTAAGAAAAAATCTGGCAGTATCTCTATCATTTTCTCGCCGACTTCAGGAAAGATCACCAGAACGGAGGCAAAGAACAGGGAAATCCAACCGGCCACCTTTAGCATGAATTTCCCAAAAGAAGTATTTTCCGGAAACTTATGCTCCAAAAAAGCCGGGGCTCTTTCTGCGGCGACGCGTTCTCCCAACTGTACCTGTTGTGTCAGTTTAATTAGTTCAGTTTTTGAGAGCGCGTCCGTCATAGATACCACGCTATTGTAAAATTAAGGACAGTTGTGAGCGCAAATTCAATTTGTTTAGAAATTAAACAATTTTAGTAGCCATTCGTTAGAAAAAAATGGGCAGTCAGTTCTTATTTGTTTTCTGTGCAATTGTTGTAAGACAAATTCGAACCAGTGCAGTTAGGCAAATAGGGTTGGCCTATTGATGTGACGGGCCAGCTTTCATTGTCGAATTTCAAGCGCGTGAGGTGCTTGACGCCGAAACAAAGCTCCGGATGGTGCCGATGAAATGGCCGCAGACAGGCAACCGTGTGTGCCGGACGTCAATAAATTGCAGTAGCCGGTCGCAACCTAATTCTTCAACGGCTCTGGCTGTTCTGCCTGGCACGTCAGAACCGCTTCGATGGCTTTAGTAGACCCGGTGAGATCGAGTTCAACCTCGGCCCCGCTTTCGCCAATAATCGTGACACTTTGGCGTTTTCCAAGTTCGGTCACGAATGCCGGATTATCAAAAAATGCGTAGCCTCCGGGGATTCCATTCTTAAAGACACCTACCGCTTCGCCTTCGAATTTCGCATCACCAAAGTCGAACTCTACAATGCCCGTCGCACCGTCCTCGATTTGCACCCAGGCCGGATTAAAGGCCGCAAAAAACCGCCGGCCTGATTTGGTGCCGCTCCGATTTCCACGGTCATGTCGTTTTCAAAAGGCTTCCACGCGAGACAACCATTGCCCTTTTCGGGATCAATGAGGATTGTCCAGTCCCCTGAGTCACCCCACCGCTCCATACCAGCAGCATTAAGTAAGCTTGCACAACACAAAGCCAATATTGTCAGCACATATCTGTACATTTGGAACCCCAAAATTGCTTTGAAAGTTAGCTCACCCTACCGATCAAAGAAGATCAATCAAACAATACGAAAGAAGTTTCAGGACACGAGTCGTAGAAGTGTGACCCTTGAGTCTGCTTCTCGCTCTCAGTCGACGTTCACTGCCGAAACTCAGTTGCAGTGGCTACGCGCCTTGGATTTTGACGCCACCCTTACTCGATGTCACGTAGCTGCTAGATACTATCAAAAGAGAGGTCTGCATTGGGGTTCAAAGCAGACGCTCGCCGTTCTCGACCTTAGTGACCACTTTGCGGAAGAAAGCCAACCTTCGGTCCGATCCAAGAAACTGGAGGTTCCGATCCCATAGCTGACATTCATCTACCTGTCGCAAGTCGATCCAAGTAGACTTACCCTCCCATTAGTTTCTGTTCGTAAAACAATGCAATTCAGCATTGCTCGCTTCCTGATTCATCTATCCCAATTGCATGAGGGTTGGCATTAACCCCTTCCAACATTTTTAACACTTCGGCTTTCCAGCCCGCTTTGATTTTTAAAGCCAGTTGAGACGGTGGTCGGTGATCGGGCTCAAGAAGCGCATATTCATATCTGAGCGGTTTTTCGAAGGGCAAGAACGCGACTTGTCCGTTGGACAGATTTAGCTCTCGTTCAGTCGCCACGGTCAACGGATCCATGATCGAATAACACTGACCTGAGCTCACAAATGGTATCAAGGGTAGAAAGTACTGACAGGTCACTGTTGGGTTGTAGTTAGCTGAAACATCTTGAAACTCTTGTCGAATTTTGCGCTGGAACGGATGCGTGGCATGCAATCCCCCCATGGGGGCCCCGTCGAGATCGGAAATGGATATGGTCTTGCGCGAAGCAAGCGGGCTGTCACGATCAACGGCGCAAAAACAATCTGCCCGGATCAGTTCTGTTGAATACTGAGGCTCTTTCCCGGCTGAATGCTCGAAGTCTGCGAAGCCGAAATCAATATTCTGCGTACCCGCAAGCTCCATGATCTGAGGCGAACTGCGTGTAGACAATGTAATACGTATCTCGGGGTTCTCGCCGACTGATCGGCTGATGAAACACGGGAACAAGAAAGCGGATGGGCCCGGCATTGTAGCGATATTCAGGCTACCGGAATGCCCTTTTATCAACCCTTCCATTGTACTGGAAATCGTCGCTAGACGGTCCAGAATACCTGTGGTTTCAGCCAAAAGGTAATGCGCTTCTGGAACAGGAACCAATCGCCGTCCCTTACGCTCGAACAGTGTCAGGCCAAGGGTCTTTTCAAGGTTCTTCAAGGCCAGACTGATCGCAGGCTGGGTGCGGTTCAGTTTCTTGGCGGTTTGAGAGATGGAGCCGGTCTCCATCACCTCGCGAAATACGGTCAACTGCATAAGGTTCATAATCAATATATAAGTTAAACCTTAGTTTTGTGAAATATAACAAATTTGTATTTATGAGAATTGTCTTTACGCTTGGGGGATCGAAATTCGGACCAACCGAATCCAACGAACCAACAACGGAGACGACGATGAAATTTGTGAAATGCTTGACCGGCCTCGCCTTGGCAGGCGCACTTGCTGCCCCTGCACTGGCGCAAGACCCGACCTTTTTCCGCATCGGCACAGGCGGTGCCGGCGGAACCTATTTCCCCATTGGCGGCACCATTGCCAACGGAATCTCCGCCCCTCCGGGCTCGCGCCCATGCGATGAAGGCGGCCAGTGCGGCGTACCCGGCCTGATCGCAATCGCGCAATCCACCACCGCTTCGGTATTCAACAACGCCGCCGTTCAAAACGGAGAGCTTGAGGCCGGTCTGGCCGCAGCCGACGTCACCCGCTCGATGTATCTGGGTGAGGGCAAGTTCGAGGGCAAACCCCACCCCAATCTTCGTATTGTGGCCAACCTGTTCCCCGAAGACTTGCACCTAGTGTTGCCAGCCGGATCGACGATCAACGATCTGGGTGATTTGGAAGGCAAGCGCGTCGGCATCGCGCAGGCGGGTTCTGGCACGCAGGTTGCCGTGTTGCAGATGCTGGATGCTTGGGGCGTAAACCGCGACAACATGGACGAGGCCGAACTGAACAACAGCCAAAGTGCCGAGCGTCTGGCTGACGGTCAGCTGGATGCCTACTTCTACGCCGCAGGCTGGCCGGTGGCCGCGATGGTGCAGCTGTCCTCGACCAAGGGCATGAACCTGCATTCCTTCAGCGACGAAGATCTGGCCAAGATCAATGAGATCATTCCGGCCTATATCCCCTCGGCCATTCCCGGCGGTGTCTATGAAGGCGTGGATGGCGAAACCAAGACACCTGCAGTTAGCGCAATGCTGGTGGTGTCCTCGGACCTGTCAGATGATCTGGTCTATCAACTGACCGCGGCGCTGTGGAACGACAATACCCGCAAGCTGCTGGACAATGGTCACGCCAAGGGTAAGCAGATCACCCCTGATACGGCGCTGGATGGTGTCGAGGCGCTGGGTGTGCCGCTGCATCCGGGGGCCGAGAAGTTCTATAAAGAAGCCGGTCTGCTTCAGTAACTACACTTCACCGACACTTATCGTCGGTGCCCCTGCGTGGGGCACCGTACTCTGGAATTATGCGAAATCGGGGGGCCATCATGTCCGAGACCCAGAAACTTGATGACCACGAACTGACGGCCGAAGAGCTGGCGGCCATCGAAGAACAATTCGACGAAGGTGCCGCCGTCCGACAAGTCACGCCCGCCGCTGGCAAGGTGCTGCGCGTTGTTGCCCTGATCCTAGCGTTCTACGAATTCTTCACAGCCGGTTTTGGCCTACCCGCCGACCATTGGCATATGGGTATCTATCTGGCGCTGCTGTTCATTCTGGTCTACGCGACAATTCCGATTATCGGCTCCAAAAACCTCTATGCGCTCAAGGTAAGCCGGTTCCGTATCGGCAACATCCCTCTGTACGACTTAGTCTTTATGGCGCTTGGGATCATCGCAGCGCTGTATGTTGGGGTCGCATGGCGCGGAATTCCGTTTCTGGGGATTGAGGAACAGACGTTCCGAATGGGAAACCCGAACAACTATGATGTTTTCCTTGGCGTGGTTATTATCCTGCTGGTTCTGGACATCGCGCGCCGCACGTTGGGCTGGGTGCTACCACTGATCATCTGTGTGTTTATCTCATACGCACTTTTGGGTCCGTATTTCCCCGGCTTGCTGCAACATCCCGGTGTGAACTTCAAAACCTTCGTGTCGTCGATGTATTTCCCGCAGGAAGGCATCTATGGCGTCACCCTCTGGGTCGTCTCGACCATCGTGTTCCATTTCGTCCTGTTCGGTGTCATCGCGCAACGCACGGGGTTGGGGCAACTCTTCATCGACAACGCAACGATTTTGGCGGGCCGCTACACCGGTGGGCCAGCAAAAGTGTCGGTGGTATCCTCGGCGTTCTTCGGCACGATCTCGGGCTCTTCGGTGGCCAACACCGTTTCGACCGGCGCGCTGACAATTCCCAACATGAAGCGCCTTGGATACCCCGGCCATTTTGCGGGCGGGGTTGAGGCCGCATCCTCGGCTGGTGGACAAATCACGCCGCCGATCATGGGCGCTGCAGCCTTCATCATGGCTGAGTTCCTTGAGGTTCCGTACACGACTATCGTGATCGCGGCGATCTTCCCGGCCATCCTGCACTATGTCGGTGTCTTTGCCGTGGTGCACCTGATGGCACGCAAACTTAACCTGCAAGGCTTGGCGAAAGAGCAACTGCCCCAGCTCAAGGCTGTCTGGGCCGAAGGTTGGGCCAACATCGTGCCTCTGATTGGTCTACTGGTCGTGCTGTTCACAGGATATACGCCGTTTATGTCCGCCTTTTGCGGCATTTCCCTGGCAGTGATCGCAGGCATGTCACGCATCAAACAGCCGCCCACGCTGATTTATGCCGCGGCGTTCCTGGCCTTTGTGCTGTGGAAATTCTCGGATGGCGGGTTCGATCTGACGATGACTGCGATCCTCTGTGCCTTGTCGGTGGTCGCCACGCTGAACCCGCAGAAACGCATCGAAGTACCTGAGATGCTGCAAGCGGTTGAGTTGGGGGTGAAATACTCGCTGGCCGTGGGCGCTGCTGCTGCCGCCGTCGGCATCGTCGTCGGTGTTATCAACACAACCGGCATTGGCTTTCGTATCGGGTTCATGGTCACTCAAGGCGCAGGCAATCTGGCCGCAGATCTATACAATATGATCTCGTTCGGCAGCTGGCAGTTGTTTGCGATGGAAGACCTGCAACTGTTCATCTCGCTGGTCTTCATTGCGATCGTTTGCATCCTGATGGGCGCAGGCATCCCAACCACTGCGCTATACATCATGCTGGTCTCTGTCGCACAGCCCGCGCTGGCGCAGCTGGGTGTCCCGCCGATCGCAAGCCACCTGTTCGTGCTCTACTACGGAGTGGTGTCCGAGATTACGCCGCCAGTCTGCACTTCGGCCTATGCGGCAGCGGCCATTGCGAACTCCAACCCGTTCCGAACCGGTCTCTCTGCCTTTACCCTTGGGTTGGGCAAGGTGATCGCGCCAATGGCCTTTGTCTATGCGCCGGTCCTGCTGTTCGTGTCCTCAACCGGGTTTAACCTATGGGAGTTCACATATACCGCCACCAGTTGTATCGCTGGGGTCATCGCCCTTTCCGCAGCCGTGGTCGGATACTGGCTAAAACCGCTGAACATCGCGTCGCGTATCCTGATGGCCATCGCGGGCGTGATCTTTGTCGCGCCCAGTCTAACGGCTGACCTGATCGCGCTGGCTGTGGCCTCGCCGGTCATTGTATCCCAACTGATCGCGCGCAATCGCAGCCACTCCCCGGCCTGATGCGATGACAGAACAAGTGACCATCATCGGCGCAGGGATTGTCGGCATCTGTTGCGCGCTGTCTTTGCAGGAACGGGGCATACCGGTCCGTCTAATCGACCGGAGCGACCCGGGACAGGAAACCTCCTTCGGCAATGCGGGAGTGGTGTCGCCTTGGTCGATTATTCCGCAGGCAGTTCCGGGCATTTGGAAAAAGCTGCCGCAAATGCTGCTGGACCCGAAAAGCGCGCTTTCAGTCCGGGCGTCCTTCTGGCCGAAGATGATCCCGTGGGGGCTGCGCTTTCTGGGTAAGTCCGGCGAAAAGACGGTTCGTGAAGTCTCGGATGCGATGGAGGTTTTATGCCGCCCGTCCATCGACTTGTACCGTCGACACCTGGACGGCACCGGGCACGAAACCCTGATCACCGACAGCTACTATATTCATGCGTTCCGCAACCCGGAAGATGCGGACCTTGACGGGCTTGGCTATCTGATCCGTCGGGAAAAAGGTGGTGAACTAGAGCGTGTCGACGGCGCCGAGTTGCGCCTCCTGGAACCCGCACTGTCGGAGGAGTTCAAGGCCGCGATAGTGATCAAAGGCCAGGCGCGCGCAATCTCTCCAGGACGTTTGGGCGCTGTATTGGCCGAAAAAGCACGTGCGCAAGGTGCTGAATTTGTGAGGACCGAAGTCACCGGGCTGAGCAGGGACAACGAGAGTGGTTGGCAGCTTTCTACTACGCAAGACGTGCTGCACGCGCGCCATGTCGTCCTTGCCGCAGGTGTTTGGTCTGCCGACCTGCTGAAACCTTTGGGGCTACCCGTACCGCTTGTGGCCGAGCGAGGTTACCATGTTGAGTTTCCAAGCCCTTCAGCGGTGCTGAACAATTCGGTCATGGATGTGGATGCAAAGGTCGTCGCAAGTTCGATGCAGGGCGGTCTGAGGGTTGCCGGCACGGCCGAATTTGGCAGCGTCGATGCCCCAGCCGATCCGCGAAAAGAAAAGATACTGACCGATCAGGCAAAGTCTTTAGTACCGGACCTTAATACAGACGAAGCACAGTTCTGGATGGGACGGCGCCCCTCTTTTCCCGACAGCCTGCCCGCGATCGGACCGCTCAATGGCCAAGAGGGGCTCTACACTGCGTTCGGGCATTCTCACTATGGCTTGATGATGGCACCGAAGACCGGAGAGCTTGTGGCAGATCTCGTGTCTGATCGCAGCCCAAATATCAGTTTGGACCCATTCTCGCTGGCCCGATTCTAAATCCTCAATTCGAAAGGACTTTTGCACCATGCCAATTTACGAAGGTGGCCAAAACATTTGTGGGGCTTCGATCGGGGTTTTATGCCTTGAAAGCTATTTCCCAAAACCACCCGGACACATCAAGAACCCGTCCAGCCTTCCGTTTCCGGTACTTTACGAAATGATCGACGGTATCACCGTTCCTACCCTGCTAAACAACCCAACGCCTGAGTTGCTCGCTCCTTTTATCGAGGGCGCGCGGCGGCTTGAGGCTGAGGGCGTTCGTGCCATCACCGGAAGCTGCGGTTTTCTGGCCTTGTTTCAAAAGGAGCTGGCAGCAGCCGTTTCCGTGCCTGTCTTCGCGTCCAGCCTGATCCAGGTGCCTCTGGCATTTCACATGACCGGCGCGAATGCCCCGGTTGGTGTGCTGACCGCAGATGCGTCAGCACTAACGCCGAGACATTTCGAAGGGGTTGGAGCGGCTGGTATTCCCGTCGCGGTACAAGGCTTGGAGGACACCAGCGAATTTGCAGAAGTGATTTTGCGGAACACTCGGACGCGCATGGACACCGAACTGATCGAGGCCGAAGTGCTTGAGGCGGCTCGTCGACTAAAACACCAAGCACCTGAAATTCGGTCGCTGGTTCTGGAGTGCACCGACTTGCCGCCCTATGCCGCTTGCCTTCAGGACGAGTTGCAGCTTCCCGTCTTCGATTTGACGACACTGGCGCAGATGGCGCATACCGTTGCGACACGCAAAACCTATGCCGGCATCATGCCTTGGACATAATGGGACAGCGGCACCGCGCGGGACTTGGGGGTTTATGTGTCCGTTGACCTTGCCATCCTGATGGCTGCCATCAGCCTTGGCGCAATGCTGCAAGTCGGCGTTGGTATTGGGTTTAGCATAATTGCGGGGCCGCCGATGATGATCATGCTTGGGACATCAACGGCGGTTCCCGTACTGCTGCTGTTGAACACCGTTGTTTCAGCGGTGGCAACAGACCAGCACGTGCTCAAGGCCGATAGACACACAATTCGAACGGCAATCATTGGATGCCTCATCGGCGTGGTTGCAGGTCTCGCTATCTACCCCTTGTTGAGCGAAGCCTTTGTCCTTGGTTTGACAGCCAGCCTGTTGCTGGTTGGGTTTCTTACGACATTGCTGCCCTTGCGCCGCTCAATTGGAACGGCGGGGTTTTCAGTTATCTCGGGATTTTCCGGGCTGGCGACCGTATGGGCAGCGACTCCGGGTCCTCTTATGGTTTTCGGTTTGATTGCTAAAGGCCGCCCAGCGAAAGAGGTTGCAAAGTTAGTTCAACCCATTGCACTGGTGGCGTACGGCATCGCATTCCTGTTGCACAGTCTGTCCGAGACGCAAGCACTTGCCTATGGCCCGCGGCTATGGGGCTTTGTCGCGCTTACACTGTTCGGCAGCTTTTTGGGCCGAGCCGTTGGGCCCCATTTACCGCAGACCTTGGTCACAACGGCTATCCGTGTGGTTTCTCTGATAGCCTGCGGCGTTCTCTTTCATCGCGCATTTGCAATCGCGTAAACTCGAAGGGCAGACGATGACACAAGACAACAATCTACACAGATTTCCTCGTGCCCAACTCATGTCAGGTCCAACCCCTTTGGAGCGGCTGGACAGATTATCTTCGGAATTGGGCATCGACCTCTGGCTCAAACGCGATGACCTGACCGGGCTTGGGTTCGGTGGCAATAAAACGCGGCAGCTTGAGTTCTACTTTGGCGATGCCCTCCAACAAGGTGCTGACACCATACTGATCACCGGCGCAGTACAGTCAAACTTTGTTCGGTCCGCTGCAGCCGCCGCAGCAAAACTGGGCATGCAATCCGTCCTGCAACTGGAAGAGCGTGTGTCGGATATGGGCGAGGAGTACTACAGGTCTGGGAATGTGTTGCTGGCACAAATTCTGCGTGCCGAACACATGACCTACCCAGAGGGCGAGGACGAAGCCGGTGCGGACGCTGCGTTGCACGCGCGTGCGGACGAACTGAAGGCGCAAGGGCGCAAACCTTATGTCATTCATCTAGGTTTAAACCATCCGCCTTTGGGTGCTTTGGGCTACGTCGTCGCTGGACAAGAATTGTGTCATCAGATGCCTGATATCGAGGCGGTTGTCGTGCCCTCAGGTAGTGGAGCCACACATGGAGGCTTGTTGACCGGACTGGCGCTGGCAGAGAATTACTCTTCTGTATTTGGCGTCTGCGTGCGCCGGGATCGCGACAAGCAACAAGCTCGAATGGATACTGTCTTGCAGAAACTGGCGGACTTGCTGGACATCGACGCAGCGCCTTTGCAAGACAGGATCAATGTTCTGGATGACGCACTCTCCCCCGGTTACGGCAAGCTAAGTGGAATGACCCGGGCGGCCTTGGAAAAGATGGCGCGCACCGAAGGAATATTCCTTGACCCCGTCTATACCGCGAAAACCTTCGCAGGGTTGTTGCACTTGGTGCGCACAGGACGCATTCAACCCAGTCAGAAAGTTGTCATGCTGCACACGGGCGGGTTGCCTGCACTCTTCGGGTACCAAAACGAGTTGGTAAACAACCCATCCTAATTCCACCCAAAACTACTACAAAATTCACTAACAGGAATAACTCGAAACATGACCATTACCCGGATCGAAACCGGCCAACGCATGAGCCGGATCGTCAAGCACAACGGCGTTGCCTACCTTTGCGGCCAGACATCGGACGCATCTACCGTAGCTGAACAAACACGTGATATCCTAGCAAAGGTTGAAGACCTTTTGACAAAAGCCGGCAGCGATAAGACCCGTATTCTGAAATGCGAAATATGGCTCGCTGACATGGCAGATTTTGCTGAGATGAATGCCGTTTGGGACGCCTGGGTACCCGAAGGCCACGCTCCAGCCCGCGCCTGCGGAGAGGCCAAACTTGCCCGTAGTGTATTGAAGGTTGAAATGATTGTGACGGCAGCCTGTGACTGAACCGCTACCGGGAGTGTTCGAATGATCGGCGAAGCGGCATTCTATGTATAGCAGGCGTAAGTCCTCAGTTAACGCGCCGTTTCTTGCGAAAAAGTACTACTTGCTCCCAACTTGCGGTCCCATTGGCATTTCCGATGGGCGAGAATCTCTCGTTTGCACGTTGTAAAAAGAACGGCTTTTTATTCTGCGCACCAGACCTGCAATCGCGATCTTAAGCGGCAGCCCAAGCGCAATGCCTATTCCGCAGACGGTTAAGCCTTGAGCAGCCAATTTCAAGCCACAAACTCTTAGCATTAGATGCCCACTCTGAAGATCAGGAGTATATTTTGCTGCCGATCATCTACACCCGGATCTCACCCACATCACCACATCTTTCGATCTGCGCCGCCGCGGCGTTGAGGCCAAGGTCATCGCCGGAGACATGGCACCCCAACCCGATCCCCACCTCCGGACCATGCTGATCCGCGCTCATGGTTGGGCCCGTGATTTGAAAGCCGGAGTTCAACTGATGGAAATTGCGCGCCGCGAAAGCGTCCCCGGCGCCTTCCTCCGCACCCGCGCCCAGCTCGCGTTTCTCTCACCGAAGATTCAAGCCGCGATTCTCGACGGGACCCAGCCGCCCGAACTCACACTCAAGCGTCTGGTCAGCGTGACACATTCACTTGATTGGGCTGAACAGGAGAGCCAGTTCGGCTTCTGACACCTCCAGATCCGGAGTCCCTGATACAGGGTTCGCCCTCCCTGATCCGATAAAACATTTCCCTGTTCGCTCAAGAGAATTCCCTGTTTCACGTTTTAGGGAATTTGCAACATAAGCCATTGGAAAAATAGAGTTGTGACATCTGGAATGCCGGGTTTCAGACCTGTTTAACGAAAATTTCCTGTAAATTGCAGGTTATCAGGGAAATCCAGCCCAAAGCGACCCCGCCAAAATGCGGCACTGAGACTTGGGCCTGAATTGCACTCTGAGTGTACGGTCTGCTCAGTCTCTGATTGAAAGCGCATGCGCCAACTCGCGGGAATTGCGGCACAATTCTGGATCAGAAAATTCGACTGAAGTGAGACGGGTATGAGTGGCGGGGAGACAGGGATTCGAACCCTGGGGACGCTCTCACGCCCAACGGTTTTCAAGACCGCCGCATTCGACCACTCTGCCACCTCCCCGTCGAAGGCAGGGTCTAAGGCCAACTTGGAACGGTGGCAAGAGCAAATAGGGAAATATCGCCTAAGCACGCTCAGCAGCCTTTCCATGAACCGTTGCGCGCGTTATGATTTCCTTGAGGACCGTGACAGACCGGCAAAATAATACCGGCACGTGGCGGCGGGGTCTTGGAGACGAGCCCCCTTCAGGCAAGGGATGACAAAATGAAACGAGCGACTGAGACACGCGCAAAATCGCGATCGTTTGCGGTACTGGTCGTAGCGTTGGCAGTTCTGGCCGGTTGTGACGAAGCGTTGTCACCGGATGCAGTTTCGTCTGACGCTTCGACAGCAGACGCACAGAACAACAACCCTGTTGAATTGTTCCCGGATGCATCAGCAGGATCGGGAAAAACGGTAGAAGCCCCGGAAGTCTTTAACGTGACAGAAGCGGGATTGTGGGATGGGCGCCCTTCTCTGGGTGGTATTTGGGTGGCTCACCCGGATGTGACACAGCCTGAACGCGTTGTTATCAAGAACACGGCAAACAACAAATCCATTAACGGCGCTCTGTTCCGGCGCGAGAGGAACTTGCCCGGCCCGGCATTGCAACTGTCATCCGCTGCCGCAGAACAGCTCGGTATCCTTGCTGGATCTCCGACTAAGGTCGAGGTCATCGCCCTCCGACGCAAGCCAGTTGAGAAAAAAGAGGCCGAGCCGGAAAAGGCATCTGCCACTCAAACCGCGACAAACGCATCTACTGACAAAGACGCCAAAAACGAAGACAACGCAGTCGAAACGGCATCCGCCGAAGGGGAAAAGCCTGCCAAGCGCAAATGGTGGCAAAAGAAGGAAACTGTTGCAGTAGCAGGCGCAGCCGGAGCGACTGCCGCGGCGGCGAGTGATACGGCGTCCGATGCAACCGAAGCAACATCCGAAAAGGCTGCCGATACTTCATCTGATAGTATTGCTACGGAAGAGCTGTCTGAGACCGAAGCCACCCAAGCTGAAGGAAAACCCGCGAAACGAAAATGGTGGCAAAAGAAGGAAACAGTTGCTGCAACAGGCACGGCAGGTGCTGCTGCGGCGGCGACGGCTGAGGACGCAACCGAGGCGGCCCCAGCGCCGGTTGAAGAAGCTGTTGAAGCACCTACTGAGACCACCCCGACCGCGAGTCTGTCAGACCCTGAGGTTACACCGCCTGAGGGCACAGCCAAAAAACGCAAATGGTGGCAAAAGAAAGACCCCGATGCAATTACGGAGACACCTCTGGATCCCATTGAAGGGGCCGCTGCCGCAATTGAAGCGTCTGCACCAACACCGGTCAGTTCTAACGCAGCCGCTGCAGAACCGGTTTCCCGATCTCTGACCAAGCCGTTTGTGCAAGTTGGAACTTTCAATGTTGAGGAAAACGCCCAGAGTGCTGCGTCCAAGATAGAACGGAACGGAATACCCGCGCGTGTTCGGGAACTAAAGACCGGCGACAAAACAGTCTGGCGCGTACTTGTTGGCCCCGCCAACAGCCGCTCAGAACGCAACGCGATGCAAAGCGACGTCAAAGACCTTGGATTTACTGACGCGTTCACCGTCAAAAACTGAAGCAAAGGAGGCCCCCAGTGCTGTCCTCACTGAGATCATCCGTTTTCACTCTCGGGTTGGCATTGTTTGCCCTGCCCGTCCATGCTTTTGATACAACCGCGCGCGCGGCTTATGTTATTGACCAGACAACTGGAACCGTTCTGCTTTCCAAAGAAGCCGATCAACCCTTGCCGCCTGCATCGATGTCCAAATTGATGACTCTCTATGTGGCGTTCGAAGCGTTGCGAGATGGTCGCCTGACGCTGGATGAAACCCTTCCGGTTTCAGAGCACGCGATGAGTTACGGTGGCTCGACCATGTTCCTGAATACACAGGATCGCGTCCGTGTCGAAGATCTGTTGCGCGGGATCATCGTCCTGTCTGGAAATGACGCTTGTGTGGTGATTGCCGAAGCACTCAGCCCTGACGGGACCGAGGCCGGGTTTGCCCGCTACATGACCCAGCGCGCCCAACAGATGGGAATGGATCATTCAAACTTTGCCAATTCCAACGGCTGGCCTGCCGCAGGACACATGATGTCCGTTCATGACCTGGCTGTGCTAGCAAACCGGCTGATTTCGGATTTTCCGGAATATTACCCATTGTTCGCCGAGGAAGAATTTGAATTCGATGGCCGCGCGCCATCCAACAAGCGCAACCGCAACCCGCTTCTTAAACTTGGAATCGGTGCCGACGGTCTAAAAACCGGCCACACTCAAGAGGCCGGGTATGGCCTTGTAGGCTCGGCCAAACAAGGAGACCGCCGCGTGATCTTCGTGCTCACTGGCCTCGACAGCACCGGTATACGGGCAGAGGAGGCTGAGGCCGTGGTTAACTGGTCGTTTCGAAATTTTGTCGAGAGGGAAGTTGCCAACGCGGATACGCCAATAGCCGACGCGCAGGTATGGATGGGCGCACAGAAAACCGTTGGGTTGGTGCCTGAAGAGGATCTGTCTCTGCTATTCCCTGTGTTGGGCGATAAGAATATCGAGGCCGAGGTCGTCTATGACGGTCCTATCAACGCTCCGATTGAAAAGGGTCAGCAATTGGCCGAGCTGGTCATCAAACCCGAAGGATTGCCGGAAATTCGCAGACCTTTGGTGGCTGCTGAAAGCGTACCGGCCGGAGGGTTTGTAGTGCGCATGATGACCGTAGGTGGAATCGTTCTGACTGATGTAATCGGCAACCCTCTGGATGCATTGTGACAAGAACTGGGTTGTTTCTAACCTTCGAAGGCATTGACGGATCGGGCAAATCCTCGCAGGCGCGAATGTTGGCCGAGCGATTACGCGAATTGGGTCATGACGTCGTCCTGACACGAGAACCCGGTGGCTCTGCCGGGGCCGAAGAAATCCGCCGTTTGGTTTTGGAAGGTGACCCCGATCGCTGGTCTGCCGAAACGGAACTTTTGCTGTTTACCGCTGCGCGGCGGGATCATCTGGAACGCACCATTGAGCCGGCGCTGGCCGCAGGCAAGATCGTAATTTGCGATCGCTTCGCCGACAGCACTCGCATGTACCAAGGGTTATCACGTGGCGATCTGCGCGGGCTGGTTGATCAATTGCACACGCTCATGATTGGGCGTGAGCCAGACTTGACGCTACTGATCGACATGGATCCTCAAATGGGCCTGTCTCGCGCCAAGGGAAGACAAGGCACCGAAGAACGCTTCGAAGACTTCGGCATTGAGCTGCAAAACAAGATGCGGGCTGGATTTCTGGCATTGGCCAAAGAATTCTCTAACCGGTTTCGGGTGATTGACGGCAACCGGGACATAGACAGCGTTGCACAGGATGTGACAGAAATCGTCCTGCAAACTTTGTGACAGGCAATTGATGAGCGACGACACTCCTTCCCCGGATCAGGCCCCTGGAGCGCCGCACCCACGTGAAACCCAGCACTTGTTCGGTCAAAGCGAGGCTGAACAAGCGTTTCTGAGTGCCTATACCTCGGATAGGTTGCATCACGGTTGGTTGCTGACCGGCCCGCGCGGGGTCGGCAAAGCGACGCTTGCCTGGCGGATCGCTCGGTTTCTGCTAGCAACTCCTCCTGCTGAGGATGACGGGCTATTCGGCGCGCCTCCGCCGCCTGAATCCCTGAGTATTGATCCCGAACACCCAGTTGCGCGTCGTATTCTGGCAGGGGCCGAGCCAGGCCTTGCCCCCATCACCCGGTCCCTGAACGATAAGGAGCGATTGCGCAACGAAATCGTCGTCGATGACATCCGCAAGTTGGGAAAGTTCTTCGGTCTGTCTTCCGCAGATGGCGGTCGACGGGTGGTTATAGTGGACTCAGCGGATGAAATGAACGTCAGCGCAGCCAATGCCCTGCTGAAAATGCTGGAAGAGCCGCCTGCGCGCACCACTTTATTGCTGGTTTCACACCAGCCTTCGCGTTTGTTGCCAACGATCCGATCCCGCTGCCGCACATTGCGCTTGTCACCGTTGGGTACTGACGACATGCAGGCCGCCCTTGTTCAAACCGGTGCGGAACTAGTTGCCCAGACCGACCATCTGACGGCACTGGCAGCAGGATCCGTAGGAGATGCGGTGCGTCTGATCAATTTGGGCGGGTTAGAGATTTACGCCGAACTGATCGCCATTCTAGGCACCCTGCCCCGGATGGATCGCCAACGCGCGCTGGCCTTGGCTGAGGCCGCCGCCCAACGCGGAGCTGCCGACCGGTTCGAGCTGTTGCTCAACTTGATTGATTTAGCCTTGTCGCGCCTTGCCCTAACCGGTGCGACCGGTGTGCCACCCACCCCCGAGGCTGCCCCGAACGAAGCTGAAACGCTCGCCCGCCTGTCAAATTCGCCGCATCAGGCCCGTCGATGGGCCGAAGTTGCCGCGACAATCACAGCCCGCGCACGCCATGGTCAGGCGGTGAACCTTGACCCTGCCGCTCTGGTCCTAGATACGGTGTTCAAGATACAGGAAACCGCCGGTCAGAGCAGATGAGCGACACCCCCCAAATCACCGATAGCCATTGCCATTTGGATTTCCCCGATTTTGAGGGGCAGTTGGATCAGATCATCGCAAACGCCGCCGAAGCGGGCGTCACACGCATGGTCACGATCTGCACACGCCTACGCAACGAGCCCACCGTCCGCGCAATTGCCGAGGCACACGCACCTGTCTTCTATGCCGCGGGCACCCATCCCATGAGCGCAGCTGAAGAGCCAATGGCCACCGTCGATGAGCTGGTTGAACTGTCCCAAAACCCCAAATTTGTTGGCATTGGTGAATCCGGACTGGATTACCACTACACTGCCGACAGCGCCGAAGTGCAAAAGCAATCTTTGCGAATTCACATAGAGGCCGCCCAGCGCACCGGCCTACCGTTGATCATTCACGCTCGTGCGGCCGACGACGATATGGCTCGCATCCTTGCCGAGGAGCATCGCAACGCACCTTACTCATGCGTCATGCACTGCTTTTCTTCCTCGGCCGAACTGGCTGCAGCCGCGTTGGACCTTGGATTTTACTTGTCCATGTCGGGTATTGCCGCCTTTCCAAAAAGCCAGGAGCTGCGCGATATCTTTGCGGCCGCTCCAATCGACCGCATTCTGGTAGAAACCGATGCACCCTACCTTGCCCCACCACCATATCGGGGAAAACGTAACGAACCGGCCTACACCGCTCATACGGCCCGAAAAGGCGCCGAAGTCTTTGGAATGACTTACGCCGATTTCGCAGCCCAAACCCAGGCCAATTTCGAAAGCCTGTTTACCAAGGTTGCGACCTACAAGGCAGCTGCATGACCGAATTGCGCTGCACCATTTTGGGCTGCGGATCATCCGGCGGCGTACCTCGATTGGGTGGGCATTGGGGAGATTGTGACCCGCAAAACCCGCGCAATATCCGGCTTCGCTGTTCAATGCTGGTTGAACGCGACGGTCCCGAGGGCACCACATCCGTCCTGATCGACACTACACCTGATATGCGCACCCAGTTGCTGAGCAGCGGAACCGGGCGGCTGGATGGCGTTGTCTACACCCATTCGCACGCCGACCATGTCCACGGCATCGACGATCTGCGAATGATTGTGTTCAATATGAAGGAACGCGTCCCGGTTTGGGCCGACGGTGACACCCAGAACGCGCTGCTTAGCAGGTTTGGTTACGCCTTTATCCAGCCGGAAGGCTCGCCCTACCCGCCAATTCTGGACCTAAAGTCTATCGACGGACCGTTCGAGGTTCACGGTCCCGGCGGTCCGATCCCGTTTCATCCCTTCAAGGTCAACCACGGCTCAATCGACTCGCTCGGATTCAGGATGGGCAAATTGGTTTACCTACCGGATGTGGCGGAAATTTACGAAGACGCGTGGGAGATGATGGTTGGGCTTGATTGTCTGGTCATTGATGCCTTGCGACGGTCACCGCACCCCACTCACGCGCATTTGGAAAAAACGCTGGAGTGGATCGAACAGTTAAAACCAAATCGCGCGGTGTTGACCAACATGCATATCGACCTCGACTACGCCACAGTCGAGGCTGAAACCGCTGAAAATATCACCCCTGCCTATGATGGTATGGTGATCCGCCAGGCTTTGTAGAGTTCGTTTGATGCAGGCTTCGCGATCATCCGGGATAGCAACATGCTGCAAAGCCTAATTGACGTTGTCTTGCCAGTTTTTCTGGTGATCGGAGCCGGCTATTCGGCAACGTTTTTTGGGTATTTCAAGGAAATCCATATCGACGGATTGATGAAGTTTACCCAGAGCTTCGCAATCCCCTGTCTTCTGTTTTTTGCCATTTCCCATTTGGATTTGAGCACCAGCTTTGACCCTCGGTTGCTGGCCAGCTTTTACACTGCAGCCGCACTAAGTTTCACCGCCGGACTGTTTGGTGCCCGCCTTATTTTTCGACGTGAATGGGAAGATTGCGTCGCCATTGGGTTTTGCTGCCTGTTTTCGAACTCGGTCCTACTGGGACTGCCAATTACCGAGCGTGCATATGGGCCCGAGAACTTGGCTGGGAACTATGCGATCATCGCCTTCCATGCCCCGTTTTGCTATTGCATCGGTATCACGGTGATGGAGATTGTGCGAAACCGCGGAAATGGCGGCAAGCAAACGGTCCAGTCAGTGCTGACCGCAATGTTTCGCAATGCGCTGATTCTTGGTATCGCACTTGGATTTATCGTGAACCTGTCCGGCATCACGATACCTGCGGTCGTGGACGACGCACTTGGTCTGGTGACCCAAGCTGCATTACCCTGCGCCCTATTCGCAATGGGCGGGGCACTGGTCAAGTACAAGCCCGAAGGCGACCTGCGCACGATAGCCTATGTGTGCGGCATTTCATTGTTACTACACCCCAGCCTCACGTGGCTGTTCGGCTCTTCGGCGGGACTGCCACAAGACTTGCTCCGCTCTGGCGTTCTGACTTCGGCCATGGCACCCGGATTCAACGCCTATATCTTTGCCAATATGTACGGCCGAGCCAAACGGGTTGCAGCGTCATCCGTTCTTATTGGAACGGCAGCCTCAATTTTAACTGTCTGGCTTTGGCTGAATCTTTTGGGCTGACCTTGGCATAGTTCGGATTGACATTGGCGCTTGGGGAAACACCTATCGGAGAACCAGACAGGATTCTACGAATGCCCCACGCCCTCATCGTCACCCACGGCCAACCATCGGACCCGGCTCCGGCAGAACAGAAACTAGCTGCCTATGCCGCTGAGGTGGACGCATTATGTGAAGACGTCACAGTGGGCTCAGCGACACTTGCTGCGCCGGGGATGTTCGAACAGCGCATATCGGAACTGCCGGATACTGCCGTGATTTACCCACTTTTCATGGCGAAAGGGTGGTTTGTGACCAGCGCCTTACCTAAACGTCTGGCGGGGCGAGATTTACGCATTCTTGATCCACTTGGCATTGATCCAAATTTGCCCGTTTTGGTTGCCGAGGCGCTACGAGACAGGTTGCGACAAAACCGATGGGCGCCAGAAGAGACCGATTTGGTTCTGGCGGCTCATGGCTCAGGCCGCAGCCGCAATCCGTCCGCCGTCGCGCGAGCATTTGCTGTTGAATTGGAGCAGCAAATAACGTTTCGATCGATCCGCCCTGGATTTGTCGAGGAAGCCCCGTCAATCGCAGAGGCCGCATCGGGTGTATCAACTCAGGCTGTTTGCCTTCCCTATTTTGCATGCACTGGCGGCCATGTACTGGAAGACGTTCCACAAGAACTTGAAGCGGCTAATTTCAAGGGCCAAGTCATGCCTGTTGTCGGAGAGTTGCCCCGGATCAAAGAGCATATAGCAGCCACTCTGACGTGTGCGTTTTATTCCACTTGATTGTTTCGCCGAGAATTTAGTCGCGGTTAATCCAAAGTCACGCCAGGGGCAGTTTCATCCTGGCGAAGGTCCATAAGCTTTGAATAAAGACAGTGCCGAGATCTGCCCTTCCGCTTAGCTTCATACAGAGCCAGATCGGCGGCATTCAGGATTTCGGCAGCTTTCGGAGGTGTAAACTGCGTGGACAAAGCCGTGCCAATGCTGGCTGAAATCCGACAGGTGTTACTTTCGAAGGCCATTGGCATTTGCAGCCGCTCAATAAGGCGTTCCGCGATGGCTGTCAGGACATCTTCATCCGACAGACCCTTAAAAATAATCACGAATTCATCCCCACCAATACGAGCAACCGTATCGTCAGTGCGGGTTTCTTCAATCATTATACTGGCAGCCTGCTGCAACACAAAATCACCTGCAGCGTGCCCGTATTGATCATTGACCGACTTAAAGAAATCCAAATCCAGGTGCATCATCGCAAAAGGCGAATTACCCGAGACCAAATGTCCCAATACTACATCCATCGCCCTACGGTTTTTTAGCCCGGTAAGCATGTCGGTAAAGGCTTGTTCCTCGGCCGCAAGCATCGCACCCTGCAACCGCAGGTTTAACGACCGCGAAGCTTCCATTGCGGCAGATTTCGCCTCGACCAGATACAACAATTCGATGGCCAGATCAGTACCCGAAAAATCTGCGCTGGTCAGAGAATAGTCGCGCACCGCTTCCAGAATTGAGATACCGAACGACAGGTTGATGACCGCGCCTTTGCCCAGCGGCAGTGGTGCAATCAGACCCTTCAACGCAGTGCGTGGAGCGTCATAGAATTTTAGATGCACCTTGGCTCCGTTCAAAGGCATCAGTGCAGAAAGGTCTGTCACCGAGCGCGGGCGAACCAGCTCAAAAACATCGAGAAACTTTTTACCTACCATCAGTAGGTTGGGACGCAACTTTTGCAATGTCGGGCCTACGCGCGTTATCTGGCCATCTTCGTCCACCAAAACGAACATAGGGCAAAGCGTCTCCAGTAGATCGGCCAAATCGCGTGTATCCATCATGATTTCCTTGCCCCAAGGTCGAAATGGCGCCCCTCGGCAAAGGCACTTTCAACAAGCACCACTGAAATCACTTCTGTCTCACCTTCTCGGCCATCATGAGAAAGCATGGCCAAAGCACCGTAGTCGTCGGCCATGGCGCGCAAAATCCCGACCATCACGCTGGAATAGCCGGGCAGACCTGAATAGCAGACCAACTGGTAGTCAGTCGGGCTGTTTTCAATAAGCTCCAATGGCGGCAGGTATAGGTCAGAGACGGCCAACCGCACACGGTCAGCCAAATCGTCCAGAGAATGCAAAAAATCCACGTAGTTTACGCCACCGAACCGCAGCAGGCGGCGCAAACCTTCCATATTTGGGTGCGAGACCAAGTAGGTACCCAGGTCTTCTAGGATTTCCGCGCTCGTGCGACCTAAGTCAGCGCATAGCGAGTCCAAAACCTTTGCTGTCACGTTGTCGTCGTAAACAAGCATGGCCTCGAACTCTATCAAACCCAGCTCGGCCGCTTCCGTCACTCGCAACCAGCATGATTGCCCATACGTCGCGCATACAAACGACTGAACCGCCCGATTAATCAGACCATGCATGAAACACCCCAGATAGATTTACATTCAATCTGTTCTGAGATTCCTTAACAAAATGCCAAGATAGGGTGTCGGATACCGATAATCTGAACAAGTTTCACAGTGGAAGCGCTTGGTGCGAAACTAGAAATCCGTTGGTGCCCCACCCTCAGCCTTGCGGCGTGCTACGAAATCGGCCAGCTCTTCCCTAATTCCGTCATCCATCGGTGGCGCTTCGAAGCTGGTGATAATTTCCTTGAACATGTGATGGGCGCGTTCCGCTGTCCATATGCCACCTGCCACATTCCAGCCTTCGAAGTTTTTCCAATCGCTGAGGAACGGTTGATAGAAGGCCGTCGTGTATCGGTCCTGCGTATGCTGGATACCAAAGAAATGGCCGTCATTGCCCACCGCGCGGATCGCATCCAACGCGATTTCATCCGGGCCCGTTGCTGTGATCTCGGGCTGCATATACCGCTGAATTTGCTGTAAAATCTCGCAATCCATGATGAACTTCTCGGGGCTGGCGATCAGGCCGCCCTCAAGCCACCCGGCCGCGTGATAGACCATGTTGGTGCCCGACTGAACGGCCGCCCACAATGAGTTCGATGTCTCCCAAACCGATTGCCCATCAGGCACATTCGCAGCACAAACACCTGACGAACGCATCGGCAGGCCATAGAACCGCGCCATCTGCCCCGTCATCTGGGTTGAGCGCATATATTCCGGAGTCCCAAAAGCCGGAGCACCGGACTTCATATCAACATTCGAGGTAAACGTTCCGATAACGCAAGGAATACCCGGTCGAACATATTGGAACAGGGCAATTGCACAAAGGGCCTCGGCCAAAGATTGTGCCACAGCTCCGGCCATCGTCACGGGCGCCATCGCCCCGGCCAAGGTGAACGGGGTCACCACGATAGCCTGTCCCCGTCGCGCCAAACGCAAACACCCGTCGATCATCGGATGGTCGTGTTTCAACGGTGAGGTCGAGTTTATGTTGGTATACATTCGCGGCGTGGCTTCGAACTCTTCGTGGCTCAGACCGCCAGCGATGCGGACCATTTCCATGACATCCTCGACCCGCTCTTTACCAAGCGAATAGGCATGCATCGCTTTGTCGGTTAGAGTCAGCTTGTCATAGAGCACATCCAAATGTCGGACGCTGGCATGGATGTCCACTGGCTCTACCGGGTAGCCTCCCGCGAAATGAATGCAATTGAAATACTGTGTCAGTTTCAGAAGGTTGCGACACATTTCCCGGTTTCCAGGAACCTTTGTACCTATCTCCATATCCCAATAGTTCGGCGGCGAAGACACGTTGCCAAACACCATATTCTTGCCGCCAATCTCAATCGTGCGGTCGGTATTTCGCGGTGTGATCGTAAAGCTGGATGGCGCTTTACCCACCATCTCCATGACAAAGTCACGGCCTATGCGCACGTTGTCGCCTTCGACAATACAACCCGCTTCGCGGAGAATGTCCTTGGCTTCCTCGTTATAAAACTCGATCCCAATCTCTTCGAGAATGCGCATGGCCCCCTCGTGGATCGCCTCAATCCCGTCCTGATCCAGCGGTTCGGTCGGGCGATCGATATTGACCGGAGGGTTGAAGGGCATCTGATCGATCACCGCGCTGCCCCTGCGTTCGGCGGCCCCAGCCCGTCCGCCTCCACGACGCCTACGAGTTTTTGTGTCAGCCATCTTTTCCTCCGGAACTTGCTTGACCCTATGCAAGCCCCGAAGCCGGGTGTCTGGCCGCTCTATCTGCGACAGGTTTTGTCGGTTTTTTATTCCGAAGCGCCGAAATTGACTCGGCCAAGCCCAGTTTTTGACAACCAATCAGGGATACACCCAATATCAGGCAGCACTACATCCGCCATCGGTGCCAGTGCTTCAGCCCCAGCAATCCCAGTTAGAACACCGATAGTGGTCATTCCAGCGGCGCGTCCTGCTTGCAGATCGTGCAGGCTGTCCCCGACCATAGCTACGTTCTCTGGCGCTACACCGACATGAGTTGCAAATGCCAATAACTGACCCGGACCCGGTTTATACCCATGGCCACTGTCATACCCGGCCACAAAATCGAAATGTTCGTGAATTCCTACTGAAGCCAAGTGCTGCAACGCTGGTGCCTCGCTGTCATTGGTCGCCACACCCAGCTTGAGTCCTGCTTGTCGTAATCCTTCCAGAAAGGGAACCAATGGAACGGCTTGAGCTTGGGGTGCCGCGGCTGCTTCGGTGTTCAGTACATCGACCATTTCCTCAAGCGACATGTTTGGCACATGTTCCGCAAGAACCTCGGCGATTTCCTCGACTGTTTCGGCGATGACGATGCTGTCTTCGGCATAGGTGGCCGTTTCAAGATCAAAACCGATGGCACGCCCCAATTCGGCCGCCTGCTTGTGATCTCCATCTGCCAAGCGCAGCACTAAGTTTCGTCCGAAAGCACCCCATGTGTTCGCAAAGTCAAACAGGGTTCCATCCTTGTCGAACAGGATCGCATCTATGGACATTATTTGCTCCGGCAAAGTGGTTGATTTAGGTCCAGTGGACGTCGGCGGCACCGGACAGCACCGCACGAGCCTGACCCGGCAGGTCGTAGGGTACGGAATTCGCATCACAAAAATCGATCACCCAGGAATCGTCAAGCATCAGAAATTCCAGAACAGAACCAAGGAATTCAGGCTCACCCGCTCGGTCCCGTAGATCCTGGGACGATGCTCCGGTCGAGCCCAAGAACACAGGCAACAATTCATCATTGCTGACGAGCCACCCCAGAACATTCAAAGCCAAGGTTTCAGCAGACTGGGTGGAAATCGACATTAATGGCCCCGCATCAGATCTTGGAAAGGGTTTGTTAACCAGACTCATAAACACTTTGGCAACGCATGCAATCAATGGTGACTCATATGTCCGCGCAAGGAACAATCCTTGTCCTCGATGGGACTTCAACCAATCGCATCATGCTGAAGGTTCAGCTGACCGCGGCGTGGTATCACGTCGTACAAGGCGAACGGCTTCAGGGCTTGGCAAGCCTTTTGCGGCGCAGCAAACCTGACCTCGTGCTGACCTCTCAAACCTTGCCGGATGGTACTGCAGCGGACGTTAAAAAAATGGTTTTGGCCAACCCGGAACTGATCGACGTTCCGGTCGTTGCAATTGCGCTGCAAAACGACAAGGCTGCCCAGCTGAAGGCGCTATCTGACGGGTTAGATGACGTTCTAGCTTACCCGTTCAAAGATACATTCCTTTTGGCCCGAGTTCGCAGTCTCTTGCGCACGCAAGCCGAAACACAAGATCTGCAGATCAACATCGCGTCGAATCCGATCGGTTTTGCCGAACCTGGCAACGCGTCAATTATGCCTCCCAAAGCTGCCCGTATTGCAATTCTAACGCAGTCGTCTCGAACTGGGGCCCTGTGGCAAAACGCTTTGTCAAAACAAACTCATTACAGCTTGTCCGCGCATACTGCGTCAAACCTTCGAAGTATATTGTCGGGACCTATACCTGATGCCATATTGCTTGAGGTCAGCGGCTGCCCGTCAGGACTGCAGCTGCTGGCGGATTTGAAGTCTCGCGGGATAACGCGCCACACCGTATTGATCGGCGTTCTGGAAAACGGGGACGCAGAATTGGCAGCAGAAGCACTGGATCGTGGCATCGATGCAGTATGCATGGCTGGCTTCTGCCCGGACGAAATCCTTTTGAGACTTGAGAACCAGATTGCACGCAAAACCTTGAGGGATCATATGCGTGCATCGTTACAACGGGGGATTGTCGAGTCTTGGGTCGACCCATTGACTGGGTTACACAATCGACGTTTTGCGATGAGTGCCATTGATCAGATGGCTCATCAATCCGCCCGGAAAGGCCAAAGTTTGGCGCTGATGCTGGCCGACATTGACCACTTTAAATCGGTCAACGACACGTTTGGCCACGCCGCCGGCGATAGTGTTTTGGCCGAGGCAGCTACGCGCATGGCGCAAACTGTTGGCTCGGACGGCTTTGTTGCTCGGATTGGGGGCGAGGAGTTCATGATCGGCCTTTCGAACACGACGCAGGTCAAGGCCTTAGAGCTGGCGCGAAACCTGTGTGACTGTATTCGAGCAGACCCATTCGACGTGCCAGGCACCCCGGATCCGATTTCAGTCACAATCAGCATTGGATTGACCGCCACCCAACCAGCAGGGCAAACCCAATCAGATCAGCCCGCTCAGTTGGACAGTCTGATCCAATCCGCCGACACCGCGCTTTATGCTGCTAAGACCGGTGGTCGTGACCAGGTTCAACAAAACACGACCTGATTGACCTAGTCCTTATGTTTGCGCCCATGTGGCTTGCGCTTCACCACCTCTTGTAGCCGATCCGCATAGGCCTGACGTTCGGCATCTGTCATTGCAGTGACCCGTGCGAGCCATTTTTCCTGCAGCGCACTTTGCATTTCGACCATCGACTGCGCCTGTTGCTGCAATAGCGACTGCACAGCAGACGGATCAAATGGGTCCGCTCGCAAAGCTGCCTCTAACTTGGCAAAATCCTGAGACCGCAGTTTAGCGCCCCTGACATGCCGCTCTGATAGCTCCCCACGCAGTGACTTGCGATCCTCTTTGGGCAAGGCACGATACAACGCTGGCCCAAATCCCGGTGGTGTCTTGCTATGATCACTGCCTTTGACCCTGTAAACCGTGCCCAAGGCAACCCCAGCGACCAATAGGTTTAGCGCCAGTGATACGGTCAACAAAACCGTTACCCACCGTCTTTTGGGCTTGGCATTATCGGTCATTCAGCGTCCTCCAGGAATGTTGTATCAAATCCAAGATCAGCAACTACAAAGCTGGTGTCCTGCGGATAAAGTAGGGGCGCTGCATCAGGCAAAAAGTCAGGTGCTGAAAAGCCAATCCAGACACCGGCAGCGCTGGCTGCAACCAAACCACCCATGCTTTGCCACCCCCCGATGCCATCCAAAATGCGCGCCAGTACACCCCGTTGCCGCACAACAAGTTTCGTCCGTTCAAGACGTACAGCCTCGGCGTCTGTCAGAATGCGCACTGCCAGGTCATCTGGCAAAGTGGGTCGGGTCTGCCGGGCTTGGGCAAACAACTGATCTAGTTCCATATCGTCTTCAGTCATCATCGTACCCCAATTCATCCTGCCGTTTGGCCAATATCGCAGCCAAAGCACGTTTTCCACGGGCGGTAAGGCTTTCCACTGCTTCCGTCGAAACACCCATGATCCCGGCAATCTCGGGGTTGGGCAATTCCTCGATATGCCGCAAGATAACAGCTTGTCTCTGACGGTCCGGCAACTGCGACAACGCCATCTGCAATGCATCCTTGCGCGCCGCTTCTTGTAAGCGATCTACCGCGCTGAGTTCTTCATTTTGTGGTTCGGGCACGTCATCAAGACTGTCCGGTCGCTTCTTACGTTGCACGTCCACGCAAAGGTTCAAGGTAACGCGATAAAGCCAAGTAGACACCTTGGCCTGCCCCGTCTCCCATTTCGGTGCCATCTGCCATAGGCGCATCATGGCGTCCTGCGTCACATCTTCTGCCTCGGCCCGGTTTCCCAACATCCGAAGAGCCACTGAAAAGCATCGAGGTCCCAGCCGATCTGTCAACTCGCGCGCCGCCAATTCATCACCTTCCGCGAACTGCCGCAGTAAGGCATCATCCGACGTGTTCGCGGCGCAATCAGTGCCGCGAACGTCTTGCAATGGGGAGGTCAGATCCTCCATCCTTTATCAGCTGTCGTCAGAGTCCGCCTTGCCGTGCTTTTTGTGCTTTCGGCCCATCCGCTCTTTCGCATCACTATATTCCTGCTCCGAGATTGTCCCGCTGTTATCCGCGTCGATACGGTCAAACATCTTGCCACCACGGCGCGGCTTGGGCAACTCGTCGTCAGTTAGAAAACCGTCCTTGTTTGCGTCGTGCCTTTCGAACATCTTCGTTGCACGTTCGTTGGCATTTTGCTGAGCTGCGGCCTGCATTTCCTCGACGCTCAACTTACCATCACCATCGGTATCAGCCTTAGTGAATCGCTGCATCCGGTGGTTTTCCAATTCTTCTTGTGTCAGTTGACCATCACTATTGGCATCCAGTTCCTGAAAGCTTACTGGTTCGCGATCTTTTGGTCCGGCAGCCAGAACAGAAGTTCCCGTGACTGCAACGGCCGAGATAAGAATGACCGGAATAAATTTGACAACTTGCATATCGTTTTTCCTTTGCTTTGCGGCCCCATCGCCGCTGCTCACATTGGTTCAAACGGAAGGCCACGGCGGTTCCGTCGCAAAAAATGCAAAAAACTTCACAACGACCAGCTGTCATCCGGCGTCACAAAGCGACGCACCCCCTTTTCTGCGCGATAAAACAAGCGCATTATCTCGCTCAAACGAAAGCGCGAGTTTCAAATGACTGATCAGACCATCGACACAACGGCTGAGAACGACCGTCCGACGTGGCCCGCATTGGTCAAAGGCTTCCGTTGCCGTTGCCCGAAATGTGGTGAGGGCAAGATTCTCAAAAGCTATCTGAAGGTCAAAGACAACTGCGACAGTTGCGGACAAGAGCTGTTTCACCACCGGGCGGATGACGGTCCGGCCTACCTGACTATCCTACTCGTAGGTCATCTTTTGGCCCCGGCCTTGCATGTGACCTATGTGGAATTCCGCCCCGAACCACTGACCATGTTCATGATCTTTGCAATCGGCTGCACGGCTCTGTCGCTGTTCTTGCTCCCTCGTCTAAAAGGTGCTGTTGTCGCTTATCAATGGGCGCGTCGTATGCACGGATTTGAAGAAATCCGATGATCCAGGTCAAGGGACCACACTGCACATGAGTGAAGACAAAACGGCAATTCGGGATGCGGCAACTGTCATCGTCCTACGGAACCGGCTGACCGAACCGTCAATACTGATGGGTCAACGGGGCGCGAAAGCCGTTTTCATGCCGAACAAATTCGTATTTCCCGGCGGTGCCGTAGATCCAGAGGACGGCACTGTACCTCTGGCTTCGACACTACCTGAGGTGTGCACCAAGCGACTGGATGAAAAGTCTGAACCAGGTTTGCAGAACGCATTGGCTGCTGCTGCGATCCGTGAACTTTGGGAAGAGACCGGGCTAATATTGGGCGAACCGGGCGGCTGGAGCGGAAAAATCCCCAAGGATTGGCAAGGTTTTGCAGGTTCCGGTTTTCGCCCTGCTGCAAGCGCGTTGCAATTCGTGTTCCGCGCAGTAACCCCGCCAGGTCGTCCACGACGGTTTGATGCGAGGTTCTTTCTGGTCGATGCCAGCGCAATAACGGGCGACCTGGACGATTTCAGCCGCGCATCTGATGAATTGTCTCACCTGCAATGGGTGCCGCTCGACCGTGCCCGAGAGTTGGACTTGCCCTTCATCACAGAGGTCGTTCTGGCTGAGATAGCGGCACGAGTTTCAGATCCCGAGCCGCCCGAAAATGTGCCCCTTTACCTGCATACCGAGGAACAAAGCATGTTCCTGCAGCTCAAGGGTTATCCGATGCCAGACGTAGACTAGGCTTCACTTCATCCGGCTGATCACCGTGGTCACCTCGGGCTTTTTGCCAATCTCGGCCTTTGCCGTCTGGCGAACGATGCGGCGCATGGCTTCTTCCAGCTTGTCATCATCGCGCAAAGTCTTGGCTTCAGCACGCATAAGGAACTGGTTCAGGTACTCTTCCAGCACCTCGACCAGTGCGGCGCGGGACGTTCCGATCTCGGGCAGACCCATCGTGTCGCACCATGGCTCGCCCAGTGGTTCGTCCTCTTCGTCCAGAATGACTGTTACCGTCACGTGCCCGTTCAGCGCCATGCGAATGCGGTCGCGCACAATACCGTCCAAGGCGCCAATCTTGACGGTTCCATCAAGATAAGTACGGCCAGTTTCGATGTAATCCACCACCTGCGGCGCGTCACCCGTCAGATCAACCATTGTTCCGTTCACCGCCAGAATACCGGTGCGCCCGCCTGCTTCGGCCAGCTTGACATGTTCGCGCAAATGCCGGTGCTCACCATGCATCGGAACAACCAACTGAGGGTCAATCAACGCATGCACTTTTTCAAGATCAGGTCGGTTAGCGTGGCCCGACACGTGGTACAGGCCCGAGCTGTCGTCCACCACATCCACACCCTTTTCACTGAGCTGGTTCATGATAAAGATCACGCCGCGTTCATTTCCAGGGATGGTTTTGGACGAGAATAAGAAAAGATCACCTTCTTTAAGCTCTATACCGCGATATTTACCCCGAGCCAGTTGCGCACTGGCAGCGCGGCGCTCGCCCTGACTTCCGGTAACGATCAGCATTAGGTTCTGGCGTGGCAGATCCACTGCCTCTTCGGCGCTGACGACTTTAGGAAAATCTGAGAGAATTCCCGTTTCGGTCGCGGCTTCGATCATCCGCCGCATTGCGCGGCCCAACAACACAACTGAACGCCCGGCGCGTTGCCCTGCTTCGGCCAGCGTTTTCACCCGCGCAACGTTTGACGCAAAGGTGGTCGCCACGACCATACCTTCGGCCCTTTCAACCAAGCTGGTGATCTCAGGGCCCACTTCCGATTCCGAGCGACCGGCATGGGGAGAAAAAACGTTGGTGCTGTCGCACACCAACGCTTTCACGCCGGGTTTTGCGACCTCGGTCCACAGATCGGGATCAAAGGGTTCGCCCACAATTGGGTTAGCGTCGAGTTTAAAGTCGCCGGTATGCACAATACGCCCAGCAGGCGTATCAATCACCAGAGCAGCGCTTTCCGGGATTGAGTGCGAGACCGGCAAGAACCCAATCGTGAACGGCCCAACTTTGGTCTGCTCAGGCCAAGCCGAAACCGTACGAACTGCATCTTCGGGGTGGCCATGCTCTTCCATCTTGCGACGCGCGATGTTGGCGGTGAAGGCTCGCGCGTAGATCGGGGCACCCAATGCTTCGTAACAATGCGCTACGGCTCCGACGTGATCCTCATGCGCGTGGGTGACGAAAACAGCATCAAGCCGATCGGCCCTTTCCTGCAACCACGAAATATCGGCATGGATCAAGTCAACGCCGGGCGTTGTATCCATGTCGGGGAAAGTCACACCAAGATCGACAAGGATCAGACGTTCCTGCCCCGGTTTACCATAACCATAGACATACGCGTTCATCCCAATTTCGCCCGCGCCACCCAGCGGCAGATAGATCAGTCGTTCACTGCTCATGTTGAGCCATTATCCTTGTTATAGCGATGGATCACGGTCAGCCCGTGCATCGTCAGATCGTCTTCAATCACGTCAAACCCGACATCTGCCTGATCGAACAAAGGCGCAAGCCCACCGGTACCGACCACTTTCATCTGCATACCGTATTCCGCTTTGATCCGAGCAATTAGACCTTCGATCAAACCGGAATAGCCCCAATACACGCCAGATTGGATGCAGCCAACCGTATTCGTCCCGATCACCTTTTCCGGACGGGTGATGTCGATATGCGGTAACGCCGCCGCCCCCTGATGTAGCGCCTCAAGGCTCAGATTTACGCCCGGCGCAATGATGCCGCCAACATAGGCCCCATCCGACGCCACAACGTCGAAATTCGTAGCAGTACCGAAATCGACGACCACAATGTCGCCTCCGTGCCGGTCGAACGCACCCACAGCATTTGCCAACCGATCAGGGCCGGGAACTGTCCCTTCGTCAACGCGTGGCGCCACGGGCAAAAGGCACTCAGGCTTGCCCACAACCAGCGGTCTGCAGCCAAAGAACCGGTCCGCGAAGATGCGGAGGTTGAACACCACGCGTGGCACGGTCGAAGCAATTACGACATCGGTAATATCCGCTTCGATCCCATAGTGCTTCACCAGCGTTGAATACCAAGTGAAATAAGCGTCTGCCGTACGCGAATGGTGGGTCGAGGTCCGGAGAGTGCACAGAAACTGTTCGCCATCCCAGATCGAGAAAACGGTATTGGTGTTGCCGCAGTCAATTGCCAGAAGCATCTGAGCCTCCTTTAAAAAAACACATCCGCCGCAGGAATGCTGGCGCGACCCTTAGCGGTCATTAGGACAAGGTTTCCGTTGGAGTCCACGGTTTCAAAGGTACCTACCGTCTCGGACGTCGAAGTGCGGGCCGTGATAACCTCACCCAGCCGCGCGGCCCGAGACAGCCAGGCCGTTCGGATCGGCTCGAACCCAAAGGTCACAAACTGAGTTTCAAGCCGCGCATAAGCCGCAGCAAGTTCTGTCAGGAAATCTTCGGGCAGGACGGCAGAACCCGTTTCCGACAGCAACGAGACAGGCCGAACCGCACTTGGTTCCAAAGCATAAGCTGGCGGTGCCTCAGACAGATTTACGCCAATACCGATGGCAAGATGCGAAAGGTCTCGGCCTTGCCCGGTGCTCTCCAACAGAATACCCGCCAACTTGCCGCCATTTAACAGCACATCATTTGGCCATTTTAGCGATAGCCCTGCCGCGCGTCCTGTCACCGCGACGCAAGCGTCATACAGCGCCAGTGCCGCAACGAAACTGCGCAACGCTGCCTCCTCGGGATTGCCCCGAGGCCGCATCAAAAGGGTCGCGGCCAAATTGCCTTTAGGGTTAGCCCAAGCTCGGCCCCGCCGCCCCCGCGCGGCAGTCTGGTGATGTGCCATGATCCAAACAGGACCCGGCGCAGTCTGTGCTAGACGTGCCGCCTCGTTTAACGTGCTGTCGACCTCTTGCACGATGTGCAGACCATATCCTTGAGGCCAACTGGTCATGTCAAAAAGGCCCGGTCTGCCGACCGAGCCTCCTGCAATTGAATGTCAGCCACGTCAGTTAACAAGCGTTGCCGCAGCAGCTGCCGCCGCGCCCTCAATGCCGAACTGATAGAACACCCCAACAAGCATCAGTGCTGCTGATCCCATCAAAGCGACCCACAGAACCGGAGTGGAATGCGTCTCGATCGGGTCTTCGTTCTCATCTCCGAAGTACATATAGAAAACGATCCGCAGATAGTAGAACGCACCGATAACCGAGGCGATAGCCGAGACTATAACCAACCCGATAAGCCCCGCATCAATACCGGCTTGCCAGACGCCGAACTTGGCGAAGAAACCCAGCATTGGCGGCACGCCAGCAAGCGAGAACATGAGGATCAGAACGGCCAGAGCTTTACCCGGATCGCGTTTCGAATACTGGCGCAACGCGTCAATATCAGTCACAGGCTTACCATCGCGTTCCATCATCAAGATGAACGCGAAGGTACCTATGTTCATTGTTACGTAGATTGCCAGATACATCAGCATCGCCTTGATGCCCATTTCCGTACCTGCGGCCAGACCGATCAGTGCGTACCCCATATGGGCAATCGACGAAAACGCCATCAGCCGTTTGATGTCACGTTGCCCAATCGCCGCGACTGCCCCCAGCAGCATCGACAGGACAGAAAGCAGTACGATGACCTGCTGCCAGTCCTTGATCACTCCGCCAAATGCGTCATGCAGCAGCCGGGCAAACAATGCCATCGCAGCCACTTTTGGTGCTGTCGCAAAAAATGCTGTTATTGGCGTGGGCGAGCCTTCGTACACGTCCGGTGTCCACATATGGAAAGGCACAGCCGAAACTTTGAATGCCAGACCAGAGATCAGGAAGATGAGGCCGAACAATAGCCCGACTGAAACTTCCCCGTGATGGACGGTCTGAATTATGCCCGAGAACAGCGTGGTGCCAGTAAAGCCATAGACCAGCGACGCACCATATAGCAGCAAACCCGAAGAGAGCGCCCCTAACACAAAATATTTCAGTCCGGCTTCGGTTGATTTCGCGCTATCCCGGCGCAAAGCAGCCACGACGTATAGCGACAGCGACTGCAGTTCCAGCCCCATATACAGCGACATCAGATCGCCTGCGCTAACCATCATCATCATACCTACAGCGGCCAAGGCGACCAACAATGGGTATTCAAAACGCAGTAAATCGCGACGGGCCATGTAATCCTGGCTCATCACCAAAACAGCAGCAGCTGACAAAAGAATCGCAACCTTGGCAAAGCGTGAGAACCCGTCATCAACGAACATGCCATTGAACGCCACATTCACGCCATCGCCATTAGTGGCGATCCACAAGGACAGCAGCGCCATCAGGCCAGCGGTCGTCCACACCAGAATTGGCGCCAGCGCGTCTTTAGTCGTGTAAACAGCCCCGATCAAAGCGGCCATCGCATACACGGCCAGAACGATTTCCGGCAGAATTATTGTCAGATCAGCCTGGATCATGTCTCCAAAGCTCCCTTAATGCGAGGCGGCCGTCTGGGTCGCGGCCTCAGCCGCGGCCAGAGCCGTGTCATAATTCGAAATCAGCGCAGCGGTCGAGTTGCCGATCACGTCGGTTACAAGCGAAGGGTACACGCCGAGCAGGATGGTCATGATGATCAATGGGGCGAAAATCAGCCGCTCGCGCGAGCTCATATCGGTCATCGCCTTCAGGCTTTCCTTGATGAGATCGCCAAATACGACGCGGCGATACAGCCACAGCGCATAGGCCGCCGAGAAGATCACGCCGGATGCGGCCACAGCCGTTACCCAAGTGTTGACCTGGAAGGCCCCCATCAGGGTCAGGAATTCGCCGATGAATCCACTTGTTCCTGGCAGGCCGACATTGGCCATGGTGAACAACATGAACACAAGCGCATAGGCAGGCATGCGGATCACAAGACCGCCGTAAGCGTCGATATCGCGCGTGTGCATCCGGTCATAGATAACGCCAACGCACAAGAACAACGCCGCCGAGATGAACCCGTGACTGAGCATCTGAAAGATTGCGCCGTCGATGCCTTGCTGGTTCGCAGCAAAGATGCCCATCGTCACGAAACCCATATGCGCGACCGAAGAATAGGCAATCAGCTTTTTCATGTCCTCTTGCACCAGTGCGACTAGCGAGGTGTAAACGACTGCAATTGCCGACATCCACAGCACAAGATCAGTCATCACTGCCGAGCCCACCGGGAACATTGGTAAGCTGAACCGCAGGAAGCCGTAGCCACCCATTTTCAGAAGGATCGCCGCCAGCACGACAGAGCCCGCGGTGGGCGCCTGCACGTGGGCGTCGGGCAACCAGGTGTGCACCGGCCACATCGGCATCTTCACGGCAAACGAAGCAAAGAACGCCAGGAACATCAGAGTCTGCATACCGCCGACGATGTAGATGCCCAGTACGCTGAAACCTTCCGAGGAGAACTGATGGCTCATCAGCGCTTCGATATCCGTGGTGCCAGCATCCGCATACATCGCAACCATCGCCACCAACATCAGCACCGAACCGAGGAAGGTATAAAGGAAGAACTTGAAGCTTGCGTAGATCCGATCTTTGCCGCCCCAGATACCGATGATCAGGAACATCGGGATCAGGCCTGCCTCGAAGAACAGATAGAACAGCACCAGATCCAGCGCCATGAAGACGCCCAGCATCAGCGTTTCCAGCAGCAGAAACGCGATCATGTATTCCTTAACGCGGTCGGTGACCTGCCAACTGGCCAGAATGGTCAGCGGCATGATGAAGGTGGTCAGCAACACGAACAGAACGCTGATGCCGTCCACACCCATCTTGTATTTCAGACCCAGCAGCCACTCGCCCTCTTCCACCATCTGGAAGCCGGTGTTGGACGGATCAAAGCCGGTATAGATGCCGATCGAGACAAAGAAGGTTACAGTGGTCGCCACCAACGCAACCCACTTTGCGTTGCGCTGCGCAGCCGCATCCTCACCATGCAGGAACAGGGCTAGAATGCCTGCCGCCACTGCGGGGATAAAGGTGACGATCGAGAGGATATTATCCATTAGTGTGCGCCTCCGCCGATCGACATCCAGGTTACAAGGGCAGCGATACCCAGAACCATCCAGAAGGCGTAAGTAAAGATGTAGCCCGTCTGCGCCTTGCCTGCTAGGCGGGTAAAGAAGGGAACAACACCCATGGCCACACCGTTCAGGAAGCCGTCGATTGTGTTGCCATCACCGCGTTTCCAAAGGAACCGGCCAAGGGCAACAGTGGGTTTGACGAAAATCGCATCGTAGATTTCGTCAAAGTACCACTTGTTCAACAGGAACAGGTAAAGCGGGCGTTGGTTCTGCGCTAAGCGTCCCGGCAAGGACGGGTTCACGATGTAGAACCAGTAAGCCATGACAAAGCCCAGCAGCATCGCCACGAAGGGTGAAACCTTGACCCACTTCGGAGCCGCATGCGCATCGTCCAGAACATGGTTGTCTGGCGCGATGTAGATGGCACCTTCGCCGGGCTCACCCACAAAGGCATAATGATGGTCGCCACCATGCGCATCATGTTCCTCATCAGCATGGCCTGCATCAGCATGGCTTTCGTCTGCATGAGCTTCATCACCGTGGCCATCGTCCGCGTGCGCTTCGTCAGCATGTGTATCCGCAGCGCCATGATCGTCCGCTTCGGCATGCTCTGACGCTTCTGCAACCGGAATGCCATAAAATTTGCCGACCTTGTCCGCGTGGCCAAAGAAATTGCCGTACCAGATCATCCCGGCAAAGACAGCGCCCAAGGACAGCACGCCCAAGGGCACCAGCATGGTCATTGGACTTTCATGCGCATGGTCATGCGTGTGCTGATCCCCGCGCGGCTCGCCGTAGAACGTTAGGAAGATCAAACGCCAGCTGTAGAACGCAGTGAACGCAGCCGCGATCACCAGCAGCCAGAATCCATAGGCAGACCCGCCAGCATAGGCACTCTCAATGATCGCATCTTTCGACAGGAACCCAGCAAAACCAATAGTGGTTAGCGGAATACCAACGCCGGTGATGGCCAGCGTTCCGATCATCATCGCCCAGAACGTATAGGGGATTTTCTTCCGCAGGCCGCCGTATTCGGTCATCTCCTGCTCGTGATGCATTGCATTAATCACCGAACCGGCCCCAAGGAACAGCAGAGCCTTGAAGAAGGCGTGAGTGAACAAGTGGAACATTGCCGCCGAATACATGCCAACGCCAGCCGCAACGAACATGTAACCCAGCTGCGAACAGGTCGAATAAGCGATCACGCGTTTGATGTCGGTCTGAACCAGACCCACGGTTGCGGCAAAGAACGCTGTGGATGCACCCAGCACGGTGATGAACCCGGTCGCGCCTGGCGCGAACTCCATCAGCGGCGACATGCGACACACCAGGAACACACCCGCCGTTACCATGGTCGCGGCGTGGATCAGCGCCGACACAGGTGTCGGACCTTCCATCGCATCCGGCAACCAGGTGTGCAGGATCAGCTGCGCCGATTTACCCATCGCGCCGATGAACAGCAGCACACAGATCACCTCGATGGCGTTCCACTCGCCCCACAGGAAGTGCAACTGCATTTCGGCCAGCTCTGGTGCCGAGGCGAAAATGTCCGAGAAGTTTATGCTGTCCGTCAGGAAGAACAGCGCGAAAATCCCTAACGCAAAACCAAAGTCGCCGACACGGTTGACGATGAACGCTTTCATCGCTGCGGCGTTGGCAGATGGCTTACGATAGTAAAAGCCAATTAGCAGGTAGGACGCGACGCCCACGCCTTCCCAGCCAAAGAACATCTGAACCAGATTGTCCGACGTCACCAGCATCAGCATGGCAAAGGTGAAGAAGGACAGATATGCAAAGAAGCGCGGCTTATAGCTTTCGCCCTCGCGCCATTGCGGGTCGTGATCCATGTAGCCGAAGGAATAGAGGTGCACGAGCGCCGACACGGTCGTGACAACGATCAGCATGATCGCAGTAAGTCGGTCCAGACGCACCGCCCAGCTTGTCGACAGTGATCCGCTCTCGATCCAGCGCATGATCTCGACTTGCTGGGTCACTCCGTCGAAGGTGAAGAACACAATCCACGACAGCAGACAGGCCAAGAACAGCAGGCCTGTGGCGGTCCACATGGCAGCTTTCTCACCAATGAACTTCCAGCCGAACCCGCAGATCAGCGCGCCCACCAGCGGGGCAAAGAGGATGGTGGTTTCCATGTTCTCTTACCCCTTCATCATATTGACGTCTTCAACCGCGATGGTGCCGCGGTTACGGAAGAAACAGACCAGAATGGCCAGCCCGATCGCCGCCTCGGCCGCCGCAACGGTCAGAACGAACAGCGTAAAGACCTGCCCGACCAGATCGCCGAGGAAACTGGAAAACGCCACGAGGTTGATGTTCACCGCTAACAACATCAGTTCGATGCTCATCAGCAGGATGATGACGTTCTTGCGGTTCAGGAAGAGACCGAAGATGCCGATGACGAACAGCGTCGCCGCGACCGTAAGATAGTGTTCAAGTCCGATCATCGTCTTAAAGCCCCTGCCCCGGTTTCACGTCCTTCAGCTCCATCGCCTGGGCCGGGTCGCGCATCATCTGGCCGACGATGTCTTGACGTTTGATGTCCTGACGATGGCGCAGGGTCAGCACAATCGCGCCGATCATGGCCACCAGCAGGATCAGGCCCGCCAGTTGAAACAGAAGGAAGTATTGATCGTAAAGAATGACGCCCAGCGCCTCGGTGTTGTGGCGGTCTGCCGGAACCGGTTGCGCCAGATTGGCCGCAGCACCCTGCGCGCTGTCCCAGGCCCCAAAGGCCATGACAAACTGCATCAGGATGACAAGACCGATTAAAAGGGCCAGCGGCATATACCGCGCCATTTCGGCCTTGAGCTCAGCAAAGTCCACGTCCAGCATCATCACCACGAACAGGAAAAGAACCGCGACCGCGCCGACATAGACGATGATCAGCAGCATCGCCACGAACTCAGCCCCCAGCAACACAAACAGACCCGCCGAGGACAGGAAGGACAGGATCAGCCACAGCACCGAGTGCACCGGCTGGCGGCTGATCACCGTGAACAACCCGCCGGCAATGGCGCTGATGGCAAAAAGATAGAAGGCAAAGACGGTCATTGATCCTCATCCTCGTTATCGCCCATGACCTCTTGCGCCAGTTCCAGCGCGCGGCTCATGGCCGGGATGCCGGCAAAGACCGACATTTGACCGATCGTTTCCACGATCTCTTGTTTTCGCGCGCCTGCTTCCAGAGCATGACGGACGGTCTGGCGCACAGCGGTGTCCGTTTGCGCACCCTGACAGGTCAGTCCAGCCAGCGTTAGCAGCAGGCGCGTCTTGGCATCCAGCCCATCTGGATTGACGGTGTTGCCGAACATCATCTCCATGACCTCTTTGGGCATGGTCGGCCACAGCGCCTCGAACCCTTTGGGCGAGAAGCTTTCCATCGCCGGGTTCATCGCCTTGGCCATGTCCTGAGCTTGCTTCATCATCAGCTCGAACGGATTTGTCGGCGTGTCACTCATCGGTACGGCGCGTCCATTTCCAGATTGCGAGCAATCTCGGCTTCCCAGCGTTCGCCGTTATCCAGCAGTTTTTCCTTGTCGTAGAACAGCTCTTCGCGGGTCTCGGTGGCGAATTCAAAGTTCGGGCCTTCGACAATGGCATCGACCGGGCAGGCCTCTTGGCAGAAGCCGCAATAGATGCACTTGGTCATGTCGATGTCATAGCGCGTGGTGCGGCGACTGCCGTCTTCACGCGGTTCCGCATCGATGGTGATGGCTTGCGCCGGGCAGATCGCCTCGCAGAGTTTGCAAGCAATGCAGCGTTCTTCGCCGTTGGGATATCGGCGTAAGGCGTGTTCGCCACGGAAGCGCGGCGACAGAGGGCCCTTTTCGTGCGGGTAGTTCACAGTGGCCTTGGGCGCAAAGAAATATTTCAAGCCCAGCTTCATGCCGACCCAGAAGTCTTGCAGAAGGAAATACTTGGCGGCGCGGGTATAGTCGATTTGGGTCACGAGATAGCTTCCTTGCAGTCAGGCTCTAGGCGCATTACGCGATCAAAATATTGCTTCCCCTTATCGGACAATTGATACGCATGATCTTCATCTTCGAGAGGCCGAACTGATATCGGCGGTAGTTCGTGCTCGAATTTGCAATAGAGTTCCAAAAACTGATCACCGAAATCACACTCACTCTCGCCCCGACAAGCGTTTTCTGCTGTCAAAAAGGTTAACCCAAACACAAATGGAAGACGATTTGGCTGGCGACCGATCTGCTCGATCAATAACTTGTTCATGCTAAATACTTCTGAATAAGTTGCCCGGGCAGACTTTTCCACAAAAGCCAATTGGAAGAACATCATCGACTCTGTTGTCGTCTGGTCATTTCCAATCACTATGTCACCTGTCTCCAGAAGACCAAATGCAGCTTCATACGCACAATCGAAGTTTTCTGCCTTGAAGCACGACTTCGCACGCACCCACACGGAAGTTGTGTCCGCGAAAACAGCGAACGGCACGCAAACCAATGATAGGAGTATAACGAGCACCTTCATAAGCTTAGCCACCCACGCTCCAACGGGCAAACGCGCCCCAGAACCAGTCGAATTTCGCCGCAAAGGCCACGAACACCACCCAGGCCAGCGAGAATGGCAGGAAGACTTTCCAGCCCAGCCGCATCAGCTGGTCATAGCGGTAGCGGGGCGTGATCGCCTTGACCATCGCGAAGAGGAAGAAGAAGAACGCCATCTTGGCGACCATCCACAGCACGCCATCGGGCAAGCCCGGGATCGGCGACAGCCAACCACCGAAGAACAGCAGCGTGGTCAGGGCACACATCAGGAAGATCGCGATGTATTCGCCCGCCATAAACAGCAGGAAGGGTGTGGCTGAGTATTCGACCTGATAGCCTGCAACCAGTTCTGATTCCGCCTCGGGCAGGTCGAACGGGGGTCGGTTGGTTTCGGCCAGAGCCGAGATGAAGAACAGGAAAACCATTGGGAAGTGCGGCAGCCAGTACCAGCTGAAGAAGCCGAACCGCCCGTCTTGTGCCTCGACGATATGGCCGAAGTTCATTGAACCGGTCGAGATGATCACCCCGATGATGATCAGGCCAATCGAGACTTCGTAGGAAATCATCTGGGCTGCGGAGCGCAAAGAACCAAGGAACGGGTACTTTGAGTTCGACGCCCAACCACCCATAATCACTCCGTAAACCTCAAGCGAGGACACGGCGAAGACATACAGAATGGCGACGTTGATGTCCGATAGAACCCAACCGTCATTGAACGGGATCACGGCCCAGGCGATCATCGCCAACACAAAAGAGGTTAGCGGGGCGAGCATAAAGACCGTGCGGTCGGCCCCGGCGGGAATGACCACTTCTTTAACCACATATTTCAGCGCGTCTGCCACAGATTGAAGCAGACCATAGACGCCCACCACATTGGGACCCCGACGCATCTGGACCGCCGCCCAGATCTTGCGGTCGCCGTAGACGAGGAACAACAGTGAGATCATCACAAAGGCAACAACTGCAAGCACTTGCGCCAGAATGATGATGGCTATTCCGCCTGGGGTGTTAAAGAAATCAGCCATTGGTCCTCACACCGTGGGTATTCCGTTTTTCGCGCGCGATGCTAAGGCCATGTGCCTGCGCAAACTGCGGCTGGGTCGGCGCGTTGGTGTAAACAGCATAAGCTGTCCCGGCGCCACCCTTTTTCTTGAATTCCAAACGCAAATCAGACGCGGCAAGCGGCCAACTGGCCGCCGCGAGAGTCTGCGATATGAAATAAGTTTGGTTCATTCCGCTGCGATCTTCTCTGCTTTACGTGCTTGCGCCTGGGCCGAAAGCTCGGCCATCAGTTGCGATGCGCGCGCAATCGGGTTTGTCAGGTAGAAATCTTTGACTGCGTTACGGAAGGTAGCTTTGCCCAAAGGACCAGCCTCCAGCGCCTGAACCTCATTCTCGATTACTTCATCAATGCGGGCCAGATGTGGAACCGCCTCAATCAACTTGGTGCGCAATTGCGCCAGCGAGTCATAGGGCAGCGCCGCGCCCATCTCGGCAGACAAAGCCCGTAAGATCGCCCAGTTTTCTTTCGCCTCACCTGGTGCAAATCCGGCCCGCATGGCCAGTTGCGGACGGCCTTCGGTGTTCACGAAGAGGCCGTTTTCTTCAGTATAAGCTGCGCCCGGCAGGATCACGTCGGCGCGGTGCGCACCGCGGTCGCCGTGGCTGCCCTGATAGATCACAAAGGCACCGTCACCGATTTCAACCTCATCCGCACCGAGGTTATAGATCACGTCGGCCGCGCTCACGGCATCCATGCCACCCTCGTTGGTCGCATCAACATCCATCGCACCCACGCGCGAGGCAGCAGTGTGCAGAACTATCAGGCCGCTTTCGGTATTGTTTGCAATGGTTTGCGCGGCAGCAAGAACGGCAGCACCGTCCGCTTCTTGCAACGCACCTTGGCCAATGATGATCAACGACGCCTTGCCCTTGATTTCATCATCGCCGCCCATGTCCACAACCTTTTGCAGCGCTGCGCGGTCATCGCCCATGTGGTGATAATCATAGGTCAAATCGACTGCTGTACCGACCAAAGCCACCTCGGCCCCATGTGCCCATGCTTTGCGGATGCGCGCGTTCAATACAGGCGCTTCTTCACGTGGGTTGGTACCGATCAGCAAAATACGCTCAGCGCTGTCGATATCTTGGATAGCTGCAGTCCCGGCATAGGCCCCACGGTTGCCGGCAGGCAACTTGGCACCATCCGTGCGGCATTCGACAATACCGCCCTGCCCTTCAATCATCTGTTTCAGTGCAAACGCGGCCTCGACCGGAGCAAGATCGCCCACAATGCCAGCTGGCTTCTCAGCGCCCTTTAGAGCCTCAGCAGCTTTGGTCAGCGCCTCAGACCACGTAGCCGGGCGTAGTTTGCCGTTTTCCCGCACAAAAGGCTTGTCCAGACGCTGACGGCGCAGTCCGTCCCAAACAAAGCGGGTCTTGTCGCTGATCCACTCTTCATTCACGCCATCATGGTTCCGCGGTAGGAAACGCATCACTTCGCGCCCCTTGGTGTCCACCCGCACGTTTGAACCCAAAGCGTCCATCACGTCGATGCTTTCCGTCTTGGTCAATTCCCAAGGACGCGCCGTGAAAGCGTAAGGCTTGGACGTCAGCGCCCCAACCGGACAGAGGTCGATAATGTTGCCCTGTAGGTTCGAGTCGAGCGTCTGGTTCAGATACGAGGTGATTTCGGCATCCTCACCGCGCCCAGTCTGACCCATTTGTGTGATGCCAGCGACCTCGGTCGTGAATCGTACACATCGCGTGCAACTGATGCAGCGGGTCATTGCGGTGCCGACCAGAGGACCCAGGTCCAGATCATCGACCGCGCGCTTGGCTTCCTTAAAGCGTGAACCCGAGACACCATAGGCCATCGCCTGATCCTGAAGGTCACACTCGCCCCCTTGGTCGCAGATCGGGCAATCCAACGGATGATTGATGAGCAAGAACTCCATCACCCCTTCGCGGGCTTTCTTGACCATGGGCGAATTTGTCTTGACCACCGGAGGCTGACCTTCCGGCCCTGGACGCAGATCGCGCACCTGCATTGCGCAAGAAGCAGCCGGTTTCGGCGGCCCCCCTACGACCTCGACCAGACACATCCGGCAGTTCCCGGCAATCGACAGACGCTCGTGATAACAGAAGCGCGGCACCTCGACCCCAGCTTCTTCACAAGCCTGAATCAGGGTCATCGCACCGTCGACTTCGATTTCCTGCCCGTCGATATTCACTTTGCGGAGGTCAGACATGATCTAGTTCGCCCTCAAATACACGCCGATTGCGCTGTTTCTTTTGATTTCCTTCTGTCCTAATGCACAGAAGGAATTGGGGTTGTCGTAGGAAACACCGTTCTGGGCCAAAAATGCCTCACCTTTGGTGCGCATCCGGTCTTTCTCGGCATCTGAATCCACATAGGCCCGGATTTCCTTGTCCGAGTACCCCAGTTTGTTTGCTTTGGACCGCAGGTCCCACATTACACCAATCGCTTTTAGACGCCGCCCGCTGATGGAAGGGCAGTACTCCGAAATCTCGTTTGCGATGGCGATGTAATAGAGTTCATCATCGATCTCTTTGACTTCGCGTAAGGGTGGTTTCGCCTCAGCTGCTACCGGTAGGGCCAGCACAGACATAACAGCGAGCAATTTCACACCAGACATAACGACTCCTTTCGTCTTGGGAATCCCAAGACGAAATTCGGACCGGGCGATATGCAATAACACCTCCCGCATCACGGCATGATATGGAAAAACACGCATCATGGCCGCTGGCAAGCCCCTGCAAATGTCAGTTTGTCGTCGCTTATGCGCAGGTTTTGAGGCTCGGTATCAGGTCCGACTTTCCATTCAATGCTGGAAGAACCAAAATTACTGATGCAGAATTTCGTACCTTCGTACCGTCCGGCTTCGCGCGCGCCGTCCAGCGAGGCCGAGACACCGTTCACCACGACGGTGAAGTCAGTGGGCATTGCTTTCTTGTCGACGTGCTTTGCCTTGGCGCGGAAGAATTGTCCATCAAACTGCACACGATCACTGGACGAAGATATACTGCCGCACGCGGAAATCAGCAAAAGCCCCGAAAGGCCTGCTAAGATTGAGAGTTTCGTCGTTTTCACTTTCAGCCTTCCTGTCAGATGGCTGGCGTTTGGACGGCCTTGCGGGCGATCAGAATGTCTTGTCATCCCGTTCACTCCGCCGCGACCTGAGCGCAACGATTGTCACGCCACTTGCTTGCTTGTTTCAAATCCGCCCATCCGAAGGCGTGTTCACTTGGACCATTCTGGCGCAGACGCTCTAGCCGTGCCATGGCTTCATCCAGATTCGGCTGATGCCCTGCGGGCACCCACCACATGACGAAATGCTGATCTCCCAGCAGTTCAAACCACTCCTGACGGCGGTCGTAAAACTGTTTGTGTATCGTGCCCCACACAAATGTCTCAAGGCTCGCGACATCTTCCCAGACGGTCAGATTGGCGACAAATTGAGGATCGTCTCCAATTGCGTTTTCTGTATTCCCGGTTCCCGGCTCGCCCGAGCCTTCCATCATCCAAACAAAGCCCGGCATCCGCTTGCCCAAGCCGTTAACCTTGTCGAGATTGGCCATAAACTCAGCCACCCGAGGGTCATCCGTCGGGGCCAGCAGGCGGCCAATGTTCAGTTCGGCCAGATGATATCCGTCGGGCTGTCTGATCATTCCGCTGCCATCGCCCCCATGCGACCTGATTTCTGAGCTTTGATCCGATCTTCGATCTCTTCCCGGAAATTGCGGATCAACCCCTGAATAGGCCACGCGGCCGCATCACCAAGTGCGCAGATTGTGTGGCCCTCGACTTGTTTGGTCACGTCGAACAGCATATCGATTTCTTCCAACTCCGCCTCACCACGTACTAGGCGGTCCATAACACGCATCATCCACCCGGTGCCTTCACGGCAGGGTGTGCACTGGCCGCAGCTTTCGTGCTTGTAAAACTTCGACAGCCGCCAGATTGCCTTGATAATGTCGGTGGATTTATCCATCACAATCACCGCCGCCGTGCCAAGACCCGAGCCCAGATCATTGCGCAGATGGTCGAAATCCATGATTGCATCGCGCATGTTCTCACCGCGCACACATGGAACCGAAGAGCCACCCGGGATCACCGCCAACAAGTTGTCCCATCCGCCGCGAATACCGCCGCAATGGGTTTCTATCAGTTCCTCGAAGGGAATAGACATCGCCTCTTCGACCACGCATGGGTTGTTCACATGACCCGAGATGGCAAACAATTTGGTACCCGCGTTGTTCTGGCGACCAAAGCCTGCAAACCAGTCGGCCCCTCGACGTAGTATAGTCGGCACAACAGCAATGGATTCCACATTGTTAACCGTTGTCGGGCAGCCGTACAGACCCGCACCCGCCGGGAAAGGGGGCTTCATTCGCGGCATGCCCTTTTTGCCCTCGAGGCTTTCGATCAGGGCGGTTTCTTCACCGCAGATATATGCGCCCGCACCGTGATGCAAGAACAAGTCAAAATCCCAGCCAGATCCGGCAGCGTTTTTTCCTAGAAGGCCCGCGTCATAGGCTTCGTCAATAGCGGCCTGAAGCGCTTCACGCTCGCGGATATACTCGCCACGCAGGTAAACATAGCAAGTATTTGCGTTCATCGCGAAAGACGCGATCAAGCACCCCTCGATCAGCGTGTGCGGATCATGGCGCATGATCTCTCGGTCTTTACAGGTACCGGGCTCGGATTCGTCTGCGTTCACCACCAGATAAGCTGGACGCCCATCGCTTTCCTTGGGCATGAACGACCATTTCAGCCCGGTTGGGAAACCTGCGCCGCCGCGACCGCGAAGCCCCGAGTCCTTCATCGTCTGGATGATCCAGTCTCGGCCCTTTTCGATCAGGCCAGCAGTGCCGTCCCAATGCCCGCGAGCCTGCGCACCTTTCAAAGTACGCTCATGCATCCCGTAGATGTTGGTAAAGATCCGGTCCTGATCCTTCAGCATCGCGTGTTACCTTCAGCTGTCCTGACGCATGCGCCAGAGTTGAAAAATATTGACGCCCGCATAAATGAAACCTGCAAGAGCAGCTAAATCAAAAAGCAGCGCATAGCGCCCCGGCATTCCGAGCGCGGGGCCAATGAACATTGTCATGGCAAGCCAAAACACCATCGTCACGGCGATGACGATGCCAATATGTCGGCCCTTGCGGGCTATGGCTTGTTCCTTGTCCTTGTCCATCTCACCTAGAATGCCCCGGATGGGCACCGTCATTTAGTCTTCGTAAGTGCCGTCTTCCTTGGCGCGTTTGGCGAATTCGGTTTCTTCACCAGCCGCCAATTTACTGGCCTGTTCGATCCAACCGTCCCGTTCGATCCGGCCTTTGAACTTCAAGCGCGCATCGACCCAGGCTACCTGTTCTGGTGTCCATTTCGCGATTTGGTCGTAGTGGTAAAAACCAAGCTCGTTCAACGTCTGCTCTAACTTGGGTCCCACGCCCTTAAGCAGCTTAAGGTCATCCGCCTTGCCATCGCGCGCTGCAGTCAGCGTTTCCGGCTGGTCTTCCTTAACCCCACTGGTTTCCTTCGCCTCTTCTGCCTGCTTCACAGCAGGCTTCGCAGGCGCCGGTTCTTTCGGAGGTTTCGGAGCCGATTTGGACGCCGCCGCCTTGCCATCCTTGCCCAGCCAAGGGGTCAGGATTGGAACTTCGGTTCCGTCGATGCGCTTGACCGTATCGCTCAGCTCAGTCGCCAATTCGACACTGGCATTGTACTCGGGCTTATCCGCTTCATATTCGGTCAGGCTGCTCAAGCCTTTCAGCGGTTCAGCGGCATAGCGCCCGTTCTGCGGACCCGGCGTCGGCACCTTGCCCGCGGCCAGATCGTCAATGATCTTGCCAAAATTTTCGGCAGTCAGATCCTCATAGTAGTCTTTGCCAATCTGCGCCATTGGGGCGTTGGTGCAGGAGCCGAGGCACTCGACCTCTTCCCAGCTCAACTTGCCATCGGCGGACAAGACATGAGGTTTGGCCGCAATCTTTTCCTTGCAGACTGCGATCAAATCCTCAGCCCCGCAGATCATACAGGACGTGGTGCCGCACACCTGAATATGCGCCACGGATCCAACAGGCTGCAGCTGGAACATGAAGTAAAATGAGGCAACTTCAAGAACGCGAATATAGGCCATACCCAGCATATCTGCGACGGATTCAATCGCCGGACGGCTAAGCCAGCCTTCTTGTTCCTGCGCGCGCCACAGCAGCGGAATGACCGCGCTAGCCTGACGGCCCTCGGGGTATTTAGTGATCTGCGCTTCGGCCCATTGCTGGTTGGCAGCAGTGAAGGCAAAGCTTTCGGGTTGCTCGGGGTGAAGACGGCGGAGCATTAGCGGTCAATCTCTCCAAATACGACGTCCATCGTCCCGATGATCGCGGCGACGTCAGCCAGTTGGTGCCCGCCCGCGACATGATCCATCGCCTGCAGGTGCAGGAATCCCGGCGCGCGGAGTTTGGCGCGGTAGGGTTTGTTGGTGCCGTCGGCGACCAGATAGACGCCGAATTCGCCCTTGGGGGCTTCGACCGCCGCGTAAACCTCGCCGGCGGGCACGTGGAAGCCTTCGGTATAAAGCTTGAAGTGATGGATCAGGCTTTCCATCGAGGTCTTCATGTCCGAGCGTTTCGGCGGGGTGATCTTTCCCCGTGCCAAAACGTCGCCGGGGCAGTCACGGATTTTGGCGATGGCCTGACGGATGATCATCAACGACTGGCGCATTTCTTCCATGCGCACAAGGTAACGGTCGTAGCAGTCGCCGTTTTTTCCGACGGGAATCTGAAACTCGAACTCGTCATAGCATTCGTAGGGCTGCGCGCGTCGCAGGTCCCATGCCAGCCCCGACCCGCGCACCATCACGCCCGAGAAGCCGTATTTCTGAATGTCATCCTCGGTCACGACACCAATATCGGCGTTGCGTTGTTTGAAGATGCGGTTCTCGGTCAGCAGGCCGTCGATGTCATCCAGAATGGCGGGGAATTCGTGGCTCCACGCCTCAATATCATCCAGCAATTCCGGCGGCAGGTCCTGATGCACACCACCGGGGCGGAAATAGGCGGCGTGCAGGCGCGCACCACATGCACGCTCATAGAACACCATCAGCTTTTCGCGTTCCTCGAACCCCCATAAGGGCGGGGTCAGTGCACCTACATCCATCGCCTGCGTTGTCACGTTCAGCAAGTGGTTCAGGATGCGACCGATCTCGGAATACAGAACCCGGATCAGCGAGCCACGGCGCGGCACTTCCACACCGGTCAGCTTTTCGATGGCCAAGCACCAGGCATGCTCCTGGTTCATTGGCGCCACATAATCAAGGCGGTCGAAATACGGCAGGTTCTGCAGATACGTACGGCTTTCCATCAGCTTTTCGGTACCGCGGTGCAGCAGACCAATATGCGGATCGCAGCGTTCAACGATCTCGCCGTCCAGCTCAAGCACAAGACGCAAAACACCGTGTGCCGCAGGGTGTTGCGGTCCGAAGTTAATGTTAAAGTTGCGGATTTTCTGTTCTCCGCTCAGCGCGTCCGTGCTGCCGTCATCGTATCTTGAGCCGTCCATCAACGCCCCCGTTTCTTTTTCTTCGCTTCGGCCCGAACCCGAACCTTTTCAGCTTCGGCTGCTTTAGCAGCGGCCCCTGCAAGCAAGACGCCCAATGCGCCCAAAATGATCAATTCACCCATCATGTCAGCGGCGCTCCATCTCTTGCAGCTTCATCGCCATCATCCACAGAAGGACAATCACGACCGGCGAGATGATGCATGCAAACGCCCAGTTCTTGTTGATCCCGAAATGCGGCAGCAGCTTGAGCATCGGTACGACCGTTGCCACCACCAGTACAATCCAGATCAGGAACTCAAACATGATGGCTACTCCTGTTTTTCATCCCCTGGCAGAATGTAATTCGCACCTTCCCAAGGGGACATGAAATCGAATTGGCGGTATTCCTGCACGAGGCTGACCGGTTCGTAGACGACGCGCTTTTGCGCTTCGTCATACCGAACTTCGGTATAGCCAGTCGTCGGGAAATCCTTGCGCAGCGGATAACCACGGAAACCATAGTCTGTCAGGATACGCCGTAAGTCTGGGTGACCCGAGAACAAAATGCCGAACATGTCGAACACTTCCCGCTCGAACCAGTTGGCCGAGGGGTGAACGTCGACGATCGAGGGCACCATATCTTCCTCGCGGATCGAAACCCGCAGACGGATTCGCTGGTTCTGGTACATCGACAGGAAGTGATAGACCACGTCGAACCGTTTGGCCCGCTCGGGGTAATCCACGCCAGTGATGTCCACGAGTGTCGAGAATTTGCAGTTTTGGTCGGACTTCAGGAATTCTACAAATTCCACAATGCTCGACGGAGCCACATCGACGTTTAGCTCGCCATGGGTCACGTCCCAAGACAGAACGCAATCTGCGCGTTTCAGTTCCAGCTGTGTGCCGAGTTCTTTGAGTGCTTCGCTCATCAACCCTATCCTCAGCGTACTATAGTGCCGGTGCGGCGAATTTTGCGTTGCAGCTGCATCAGACCGTAAAGCAGCGCCTCAGCGGTTGGAGGGCAACCCGGCACGTAGATATCCACCGGAACAATGCGGTCACAGCCGCGCACAACTGAATAAGAATAGTGGTAATAACCACCCCCATTCGCACAGGACCCCATAGAGATCACATAGCGCGGCTCGGGCATCTGATCGTAGACCTTACGCAGTGCCGGGGCCATCTTATTGGTAAGTGTTCCCGCTACGATCATCACGTCGGACTGACGCGGGGACGCACGTGGGGCAATGCCAAACCGTTCCGCGTCATACCGCGGCATCGAGGTATGCATCATTTCGACCGCGCAGCAGGCCAGACCGAATGTCATCCAGTGCAATGAACCAGTTCGCGCCCAGTTGATGATGTCCTCAGACGAGGTCAGCAGGAAACCTTTGTCCTGCAACTCGACGTTCAGGGCCTGGGTGGCGACTTCTTTGTCGGCGCCGGCGGTGTTTGCACCCGTCATCACTCCCATTCCAGTGCCCCTTTCTTCCATTCGTAGGCAAAGCCGATGGTCAAAACGCCCAGAAACACCATCATGGACCAGAACCCAACGTCGCTGATGTCTTTAAAGCCAACGGCCCACGGGAACAGAAACGCAATCTCAAGATCGAAGATGATGAAAAGAATCGAGACCAGATAAAACCTGACGTCAAATTTCATGCGCGCATCGTCAAAGGCGTTGAAGCCACATTCATACGCGCTGACTTTTTCGGGGTCGGGGTTGCGAACTGCCAAAACCACAGCAGCCAGAATCAGGACGATTCCAAGGCCTACAGCAACGGCCAGAAACACCAGGATCGGGAGATATTCCCGCAACAGGTCTTCCACGAAAAGCTCCTTTCCTGCGCACCCCTGATCGGAGGGCGCCGTCAATTGGCGTGTCGACTGGACATTCTCTATCCGTGCGGGGTCAGAGGGTCAACCGAACACAAACGCGCAGGGGCTTAATATTCCACTTGCTTTGGCAATTGGAGGGCTAAGGGTTTTCGCGAATCTAAAACTACAATGTCATGCGCTAACTTTGACCGCTCCAGACGGGTTTTCGCTTGTCAAAAAACGCTCCGATTCCCTCCTTGGCTTCTTCGGTTTCCCATCGTTCGACCAGCGCGCGGATCGTTTGGTCAATTACCGAGTCGTCGATCGTGGGCCCCAACGCCTGCACCAGACCTTTCGCCGATGCCACGGCACCCGGCGCGCAGGACAAATAAGGTAAGACTTCTGCCTCAATTGCATCGTCGAAACTCGCGGCAGGGACGGTTTTCGCCAACAATCCAAGCGCGACCGCTTCGGCAGCTTCAAACACTTTAGCAGACATGAAAACCCGCCGCGCCCTTGCTTCGCCCATGCGAGCGACAACATAGGGGCCAATTGTTGCCGGGATCAGCCCTAGCTTGGTTTCAGTCAAGGCCATCTTCACGCCTTCCACACCAACGGCTACATCACACACTGCGGCCAACCCGACCCCTCCACCGAAGGCATTACCCTGTATCGCGCCGATCAGGGGTTTCGGCATCGTGTTCAGCGCTTGCAACATCTCGGCCAGTTTGCGCGCTTCGGTGAAACGGGTCTCAGGGTCAGCGGCCATCTGGTCTTGCATCCAGCCCAAATCGCCGCCCGCGCAGAAACTCTTGCCTGCGCCAGTCAACACCACCGCACGTACTGAGTTATCTCTACCCAGCTGCTTGGCCGCTTGTGTCAGTTCAAATATCATTTGTGCCGACATCGCGTTGTGCTTTTCAGCGCGATCCAAGGTCAGCTTGGCCACCCCGCGTGTATCGGCGCTGACCGAAATCGTTTCAAACATACCTGCCCCTCACACTGACCGCATGGACCGGGCCAACTGCGAGGCCTCTTCCAAAACTGCTTGATCCAAGCCGGTTTCGTAACCTAGTCGTTCCAAATGGGTTGCTACAGCCTCGGTCGCTACATTCCCAGCCGCCTCTGGCGCATAAGGGCACCCCCCAAGACCTCCGACTGACGTGTCAAAGCTGCGAACACCCAGAGCCAGCGCAGCGTCAATATTATCGATAGCTCGACCATTCGTGTCGTGGAAATGCCCTGCCAGTCGGGTTACCGGAACGCGTTCGCGCACTGCCAAAAGCATATGTGCGATAGTGTCCGGTGTCCCCTGTCCGATCGTATCGCCCAGAGACACCTCATAACAGCCCAGCGCAAACAATCGGTCTGCGACTTCGGCAACCTTCTCGGGCGGGGTCGGTCCGTCATACGGGCAATCGGTCACGCAAGAAACGTAGCCGCGCACAGGCAGATCAATATGCCGCGCGGCCTCGAGGATCGGAGTGAAACGTTCGATGGACTCGGAAATCGTAGCGTTGATATTGGCTTTCGAAAAACCTTCTGACGCGGAAGCAAACACTGCAATCTCATCTGCCTTGGCTGCCAAAGCATCGTCGTATCCGCGCATATTCGGTGTCAGTGCGGCATAGCGTACCCCGTCGGTTCGCTTGATGCTGGCAAGAACCTCCGCGCTTCCCGCCATCTGCGGTACCCATTTGGGAGAAACGAAACTTGCAACTTCGATACGATTAAACCCCGCGCGGCTGAGGCAATCAACGAGAGCCACTTTGTCGGCTACCGGAATTTCACGTTGTTCATTCTGCAGACCGTCCCGCGGCCCCACTTCGAAGATCTCAACCCGATCACCCATTCCAGTGTTCCTCCCGGTCTTGTCTCGTTCTCTATATGTATGTCCCGACTGTGCCACGCGATGCGCCGCACGGATAGGTCACTCCTCCTCCAACCGAACCAGAGCGACCCCAGCCTCGACTTGTTCCCCATCCTCGATCAACACCTCAGCGACGACGCCATCGCGAGCGGCTAAAAGAGAATGTTCCATCTTCATAGCCTCAAGAACCGCCAGCCTATCCCCTTCCCGCACATCTTGGCCTACTTGCGCAAAGACAGCCTTGACCAAGCCAGGCATTGGCGCCTCAATAACGTTGGTATCTCCAGCAGCACTTGCGGCGCGGTCCAGCGGATCGATCACTTCGAACGCCTGTCCGTAACCTTCGAAGACGGTAATCTGGGGTCCGCTCATCCAAACGCGCGGCATCGGAGAGCCGCCGATTGACCATCCACCTGCTTTTCGCTCGGCGAGGATCGTATCTTCACCGATCTGCCATATCTGGCGATCCAGCCCTTCGACCTGCACATCCAAGTTAATCACGTCCCCAGCCATCAACTGAACTGCCCTGTGCAAAGGTGCCCAGAGGGAAAACCCAGTTTCGTCATTAGTATCGACCATATTCAGCGCGGTCATAGCAGCGGCAACGCATGTTTCAGAAGACACAGTATCGACCTGCGTCAAATCTTCGATGTCACGCCCGATCAGCCCGGTATCGACGTCTCCTGCGGCGAAGCCCTTGTGCCGGGTAAGCGCCCCAAGAAAAGCCAGGTTGGTAACAGTACCCGCAACCTCGGTCTGTTCGAGTGCTCGGTGTAGCTGTTCCAGTGCAATCGAGCGGGTGGCGCCGTGAACGATGACTTTGGCGATCATTGGATCATACCAAGGGCTGATCGTATCGCCTGCACGCACACCACTGTCCGCGCGACACAAGGGCGGAAATTGCAAGTGCGTCAGAGTACCAGTCGCGGGCAAAAACCCCTTGGGAACATCTTCGGCGTACAGTCTTGCCTCGAACGCGTGGCCTTTTATAGACAAGTCTCCCTGCTTCTTCGGCAGCGCTTCGCCCGAGGCCACTCGCAATTGCCATTCCACCAAGTCAACACCGGTGATCGCCTCGGTCACTGGGTGCTCGACCTGCAGTCGTGTGTTCATTTCCATAAACCAGAACCGGTCCGGCCGCAGCCCGTCCGAAGCATCAACGATGAATTCTACCGTCCCTGCGCCCTTGTAACCGATAGCCTCAGCCGCGCGGACACCCGCTTGGCCCATCGCCTCGCGCATCTCGGGTGTCATGTCAGGGGCTGGGGCTTCTTCAATCACTTTTTGATGGCGTCTTTGCAAAGAACAATCGCGCTCGAACAAATGCACTGCATTGGTGCCATCGCCGAAAACCTGCACTTCGATGTGGCGGGGCTTGGCGACGAATTTCTCGACCAGAACCGCGTCGTTGCCGAATGCCGTACGGGCCTCGCTACGGGCACTGTCCAGCGCGGCAGCAAAATCCTCGGGTCGCTCCACCAACCGCATGCCTTTTCCGCCACCACCAGCGACCGCTTTGATCAAAACCGGGTACCCGATTGTGTCTGCGGCACCCGCCAGATGTTCGGGGTCTTGATTGTCTCCGTGGTATCCGGGAACAACAGGTACTCCGGCTTGCTCCATCAGCACCTTGGCGGCGTCTTTGAGGCCCATCTTTCGTATCGCATCCGCCGAAGGACCGATAAAGCTCAGGCCGGCGGCCTCAACCGCGTCTACAAAGTCCGGGTTTTCAGAAAGAAACCCATAACCCGGATGAATCGCTTGCGCGCCCGTATCCAAAGCAGCCTGAATGATAACGTCGCCTTTCAGGTAGCTTTCCCCCGGTGCCGCGCCGCCGATAGGCACCGCCTCGTCCGCCATCTGCACGTGCTTAGATGTTGCATCGACATCAGAATGGACAGCAACACAAGAAACGCCCATCTGCTGAGCGGTTTCGATGACGCGACAAGCTATTTCGCCCCGGTTGGCAATCAGGATTTTAGCGAACATTTTCTAATCCTCACTCGCCAGATCCTCGACAAGACGGAATCGCTCGCACACTAATTCCATCTCGGGATCGAACCCACCGTTTCGCTCGAAGTACCGGCGATGATCCTCTCGCCATCCTTCCAACGTTTCGTTCTCACCCTCCGCCAAAGCGAATTCTTCGGTCATGTCGCAAAACCGGCGGATCGAAACATCGACCGTTTCGATTACTAGCGCCGGACTATCATCCCAATTCAAAGCGATATCCCTACGCCCAACTATTGGCATTTCAGGGCTGCCGACCGGATAATCCCTCCGAGCGCCACAGGTGGCCGTTTTTCGACCAGTGCGTACTAGGTCCAGCAGTTCGGCACTCATTTCGGCGCTGTCACCGAATTTTAATGTTTGCGCTCCGGGGTAGCGGGCCAAAACGTCGTTCGCTGTAATGCTCATTACATCCTGAACACGCCGAAACGTGTCTCCTCAATAGGGGCGTTCAACGCCGCGCTAAGCGACAAGGCCAACACATCGCGGCTCTTGCGGGGGTCTATAATGCCGTCATCCCACAGGCGTGCCGCGGCATAGAGCGGGTGTGACTGTTCTTCAAACATTTCAAGCGTGGGGCGTTTGAAATCGGCCTCTTCTTCGGCGGACCAGGTGCCACCTTGCCGTTCGATACCGTCGCGTTTGACGGTAGCCAGCACACCTGCCGCCTGTTCTCCACCCATCACCGAAATCCTAGAGTTCGGCCAGGTCCACAGGAAACGAGGTTGGTAAGCGCGCCCAGCCATGCCATAGTTTCCGGCCCCGAAGGAACCGCCAACCAGCATGGTAACTTTCGGCACGTTAGTCGTAGCAACAGCTGTCACCATCTTGGCCCCATGCCGTGCAATACCTTCGTTTTCGTATTTGCGACCGACCATGAAGCCCGTGATGTTTTGCAGAAACACCAAGGGGATTTTGCGCTGAGAACACAGTTCCACAAAGTGCGCGCCCTTCTGTGCAGCTTCAGAGAACAAAACACCGTTGTTGGCGATGATCCCAATAGGACAGCCCTTGAGGTGGGCAAAGCCGGTCACCAGAGTCTCACCAAAGCGCGGCTTGAATTCATCGAAACGCGAGCCATCGACCAGCCGCACGATCACCTCGCGAATATCGTAGGGCGTGCGCAAGTCGGCGGGGACAACGCCCAGAATTTCCTCCGGGTCATAGGCAGGGTCTTCCGGACTGGCCCAGTCCACCGTCTGCGGCTTGCGCAGGTTCAGCGACCCGACAGCACGGCGCGCCAGAGCCAGCGCGTGGGCGTCATCCTCGGCCAGGTAATCGGCTACGCCTGATAGACGGGTGTGAACGTCGCCACCGCCCAAGTCTTCGGCGCTGACGACCTCACCTGTGGCAGCCTTGACCAAAGGTGGCCCGGCCAAAAAGATCGTGCCCTGCTCTTTCACGATAATCGTCACGTCCGACATCGCGGGTACATAGGCACCGCCCGCCGTACACGATCCCATCACCACGGCGATCTGAGGGATGCCCTTCGCGCTCATCCGCGCTTGATTATAGAAGATGCGGCCAAAGTGGTCGCGGTCGGGAAAAACCTCATCCTGATTGGGCAGGTTCGCGCCGCCGCTATCGACAAGATAGATGCAAGGCAGATGGTTTTCCTCGGCAATCTCCTGCGCGCGGAGGTGTTTCTTAACGGTCATGGGATAATAGGTGCCGCCCTTCACGGTGGCGTCGTTGCAGACCACCATGACCTCTTGCCCTTGCACCCGGCCAATGCCCGCGATCACGCCGGCACAGGGTGCCGCGTCACCATACATCCCATGCGCCGCCGTTGCGCCAATTTCCAGAAACGGAGACCCCGGATCAAGCAGGTTCGCCACCCGGCGCCGGGGCAGCATCTTGCCCCGAGATTCATGCCGCGCGCGGGATTTCTCACCGCCCCCCATGCGAGCGGCATCGGCTGCAGCGGAGATTTGCGCCAGCGCATCAAGATGGGCCGCGCGGTTTGCTTTGAAGCCCTCGGAGGCGGGTATAGCTTTGGATGCGAGTTTCATGCGCGCAGAATCCTTTTCAATTTCGCGGGCAATTGTCGACGTGCTCGGGCGGATTTAAAAACCGTTGGCAGCTTCCTGTCGAACCAATAGCGCCAAGGGTGAGTTGCTGGGGTTTTTCCGCCCAGCAACTCAAGCATCGCCGCGACATGTTCGCGGTCATAAAACCACAGCAATCGACCAGAATAACTAAGTTGATGATATGCGTCCTGAGGCCAACGGATCTTGGTTTTTCTGGGCGTATGGCAGCTGTCGCAGATTGACGTTCCAAGCAGAGAATTGAGGAGATGCCGATACATTCCTATCGGATAAAGAGAATTCGACGAATGAACGTCCGAACCGCCGAGGCCGATGTAAGTAAGGGTGTGTTCGCGGTGCCAGTTCGCGTAGTTGCGATTGGGCCGATCAGCTCTCACGACCATGACGTCCTTACCAAGCGTTTCGCCAAAAGATTTCTTTGTCATAACCTCCAACTCTGCTGGTACAAACCGCGCAGGTTTTTGGCAGTTCGGGCATGCGATTATCACGGTCTTGGGGAAGTTCGCCGTATCGCGCGCAAAATCAAAGGAATACGTCATTTTGCAACCTCTCTCGCCGCCCGCGCCTTCAATTCCTTGCGGATCACCTTCCCCGTCACCGTCATCGGCAGCGCCTCCAGAAATTCAACTTCGCGCGGGTACGAATAGTTCGCCAGACGATCCTTGACCCAATCCTGTAAATCCTGTCCCGACGCCTCAGCCCCCGGTTTCAGCACCACATAGGCTTTCACAATCTCGGTCCGCAGTGGGTCGGGCTTGCCGACTACGCCGACCGTCGCCACTGCAGGGTAGGTCAGCAGGCAATCCTCGATCTCTGCCGGGCCGATGCGGTATCCGGCGGACGTAATCACATCATCATCGCGGCCTACGAAGCGCAGATAATCACCCTCCCACACGCCCCGGTCGCCAGTTATCAGCCAGTCGCCCCGGAACTTATCAGCTGTCGCCTCGGGCCAGTTCCAATATTCCAATAGCATGGAGGCCGAACCGCGCCGGATGGCCACGTCGCCTTCCTCATCGGTTGGGTTGCCATCTTCGTCGATCACCGCCACGTCATGCCCCGGCACTGGTTTACCAATACATCCGGGCCGAACCGGGAAATCCTTGGAGCAGGAAGAGACGACCATGTTGCATTCGGTCTGGCCGTAGAATTCGTTGATCGTAAGTCCAAACGCTTGTTCTCCCCATGCCAGCATCTCGGCCCCCAACGGTTCACCACCGGACGCCACTGAGCGAAGCCCGGAAATCGTCTGATCTGCCGCCTTGAGCATGCGCAAAGCCGTTGGTGGGAAGAACACGTTCCGCACCCCGCCCCTCGTGATCACATTGGCGCATGCCTCTGGAGAGAATTTCTCTAACCGCGCTGCAACCACCGGTATGCCAAGCGCCAAGCCGGGCATTAGCACATCGAACAACCCTCCAATCCATGCCCAATCGGCAGGCGTCCAAAGGCAGTCGCCCTCGCGCAAGTGATTGTGGCTGATCGAAACGCCCGGCAGGTGTCCAGTCAGAATCCTATGACCGTGCAAAGCGCCTTTCGGGCTACCGGTGGTGCCCGAGGTGTAGATTAAAACAGCGGGATCTTCTGGCCCGGTGTCCGCGAAAGGCAGCGGGTCGTTGGACGGCGCAATCTGGTCTACTAGCAATGGCTTGGCCAGATCGCCCAGCAACGCCGACCCTTCAACATCGGTCAGCACCAACTGCGCGCCCGCATTCCCCACGCGCGAGGCTAAAGCATCCCGCTTAAACAGCTTGAACAAAGGCACCGAGATCGCCCCAAGCTTCCAGATGGCCAGATGCGCCGCCGCGCACCAGGGTGATTGGCTCAACAATACGCCCACACGGTCGCCTGTTTTCACATGCGGCTTCAGCCCGCGCGCAATTCCATCCGTCATGCGTGCCAGCTGACCAAAAGTGACAACCTCGCTTTGTTCATTGGTCAGATCAATGATGGCTACACGGTCGTCGGAATGCTCAAGGCACTGCCGTGCCATGTTGAGCCTTTCAGGGATCGCCCAGCCTCCGGCTTTCCGCATACCGGGTATGCGCCTACCGGGATTCATGATGATAGTCCCTTGTTTTCAAGCTATTAGCCGCAGCCAAAATGTCACGAGCCCTGGCAGGAACTTGATACAGATCAGGGTTCTCTACGGTCGGGTGTTGCAAAACCGGATCATCAACAAATCCAAAGGCCGTAAAATGACCAAAAAACTCGCCGCTTTGACGCTCTCCACCGCGCTCGTTGCGCTTGCCGCCCCTGCAATGGCCCAGAACCAAGGTGATTGGATCCTCGGTATCGGTATTGGCTACCTTGATCCGAAGTCCGACAACGGCACCTTGGCCGGCCTCGACGCCGAGGTGGACGCGGACACCCGCCCGATCTTTACCGCCGAATATTTCGTGCGCGACAATCTGGGCATCGAATTGTTGGCCGCGACCCCGTTCAGCCACGATGTCACCTTGGGTGGCAGCATCGATGCAGGCTCGGTCAAGCAGCTGCCGCCCACCCTGTCGCTGAACTATCACTTCCCGACCAACAGCGCGTGGAAGCCCTATGTCGGCGCTGGTATCAACTATACCATCTTCTTTGACGAACAGTCCGATCTGGGCGATCTCGAACTGGACAATTCCGTCGGCGTCGCGTTCCAGGCTGGCGTGGACTACATGGTCACAGAAAAGGGTGCAGTACGTCTGAACGTGCGCTGGTTCGACATCGACACTGATGTCAAATTGGACGGTGCCGATATCGGAACCGCAGAAATCGACCCTTGGCTGGTCGGTGTATCCTACGTTCATCGCTTCTGATCCCTCGTAGACGACGCCCCGCCACGAATTGGCGGGGCGTTTTCTTTTCAAACCATTTCGTTCATCAATTCCCGGCCAATGAGCATACGGCGTATTTCGCTGGTGCCCGCGCCGATTTCCATCAGCTTGGCGTCGCGGAAAATCCGGCTAACCGCCGAATCCGATAGAAACCCGGCTCCGCCCATCGCCTGCACCGCCTGATGCGCCTGCGTCATTGCCTGCTCGGACGCGTAGAGGCAGCATGCGGCCGCATCCTGACGGGTCACGTCGCCTCGGTCGCAAGCTTTGGCAACCTCGTAGACATAAGCCCGAGCGGAGTTCATTGCGGTGTACATGTCCGCTATTTTCCCCTGCATTAGTTGGAAGTTGCCGATCGGTTGGCCGAATTGTTTGCGCTCGGCCAAATAAGGCATGATCTCATCCAGACATGCGGCCATGATACCAGTGCCGATCCCAGCAAGCACAACGCGTTCGTAATCCAGACCGGACATCAGAACAGCGACACCCCTGCCTTCTTCACCCAAGACGTTGTCGAAAGGCACTTCAACGTCCTCGAAGATCAACTCGGCGGTATTCGATCCCCGCATGCCTAACTTGTCGAAATGCGGAGAGGTGGAAAACCCCTTCATCTCTTTCTCAATCAGAAACGCAGTGATCCCTTTCGAACCCGCCTCTGGATCCGTCTTGGCGTAAACGACCAGAGTGTCCGCGTCCGGCCCGTTCGTGATCCAATACTTGTTGCCGTTCAACCGGTAGTGATCGTTACGCTTTTCCGCGCGCAGCTTCATTGACACCACATCTGACCCCGCCGAAGCCTCGGACATAGCCAATGCGCCCACATGCTCACCCGAGACTAGGCGCGGTAAGTATTTGGCCTTCTGCTCATCCGTACCGTTCAGCTTGATCTGGTTGACGCACAGATTGGAATGCGCCCCATAGGACAATGAGACCGAAGCAGAAGCCCGGGCGACTTCCTCCACGGCGACGGTGTGGGCCAGATAGGACATCCCCGCCCCACCATATTCCTCAGGCACCGTGATCCCAAGCAGCCCAAGATCTCCCATCTCTTTCCACAATTCATTGGGAAAGGCGTTGGACTTGTCGACCTCGGCCGCCATTGGTTTGACCCGATCCTGCGCCCAGCGATGAACCATCTCACGCAGAGCATTCACATCCTCACCCAGATCGAACTGCATGGTAGCCGTGAACATATTGCGACCTCCCCGTCGAATTAATGAACACTTGTTCAATAACTAGGTATCAGCGAATCCCTTGCTGGTCAATGAGAAGGCAAGCACAAAGAAAATGCCGCTCTGTTCAGAGCGGCATTTCACAAAGATAGAGCGTGCGCCCAAGCGCACTCAATTAAATCACGATTGAAAAACCGCCCCAACCTCGGACCGGATGATACGCGCAATCAGACGACAATCCTCCAAAGAAAATGTCAGGGGTACGCGCATATCCATCACACCCGCGAGAATGCGATCACTAGAGGGCAATTGCTCACTGTCCGCATAGCGCCAGCTGTCATAGCGCGACGTGAACCCAGTTGGCTCTGCGCCGCCGAACCACTTCAGCTCTACACCCCGCGCTGCACAACGTCGTATCACCTCGGCGATGCGTTCAGATGACCAGTCAAGCAGCAGAAACTGGATCGACGAACCGACGTAGGTTTCGTCCTTTGGGCGCTCTACGATGGTCAAGCCGGGCGCATCTCTCAAGCCAGCCTCAATCTCATCATAGCGCTCATTCCAGCGCTGTACCTGCCGATCGAGGTCACGCAGCTGCGGGCGCAGGATAGCCGCGCGCAAGTTGTCCATTCGTCCGGAAATATTGGGTGTTGTATATTTGATCTTGTCGAAAACCTCTGGGCTTGGTGCGGCGAGGTGGCGTTCGTAAAGCATGTAAGAACCCGACAGCATCGTCGCTTTAGCCGCCAATTCCTCATCATCGGTGATCAGCAACCCACCTTCACCCGAATTTACATGTTTGTAGGTCTGGCAAGAGTAACACCCGATCGCGCCTTGACGCCCTGACAACTGACCGCGCCAAGCTGCGCCCATCGTGTGCGCACAGTCTTCGATCACAATAACGCCCGCCGCATCGCACATCGCCATCAACCGATCCATGTCGCACAAATGCCCGCGCATATGGCTCAGCATGAGCACACGCGCACGATCCAGTTTGGTTTCCAAGTCATCCAGATCAATCGTGAGGCTCTCGGTTACGCCCACAAAAACTGGTCGCGCCCCAATCGAAGCAATCGACCCCGGCACGGGCGCCAATGTGAAAGCATTTGTCAGCACCGGATTGCTGGGCTTCACACCCACGGCCCGCAATGCAGTCGCCAATGCATATCCGCCTGAAGACACAGCCAGACAATATTTTGCACCCATCTGCGCCGCAAACTCCTGTTCCAGCAAAGCGGTTTCGCCCAATTCGCCGGGTGCCACATTGTAGCGGTGAAGGCGCCCATGGCGCAGAACGGCCATGGCGGCGTCAATTGCCTCTTCCGGAATTGGTTCCTGCTGGGTGAAGCTGCCAGTAAATGTCTCGGTCATAAGCTCGTTTTGGTACTGCATAGTGTTCAGGTCAAGAGATCACGCCGCCGCACCAATAAGGCCGGTGACCAATTCAGGAAGATCATCGAAGTGATGCAACAAGGCTTCGGGCTCTAGCGCGGCCATATCGCTGCCCGAGGGGCCAAAGGTTACAAGCACCGAAGGCACACCCGCCGCCCGCGCCGTGTTGCGGTCGGTATCAGAGTCGCCGATCAACACGCAAAGTTCGGGATGTCCTCCCGCCCGGCGCGCGGCTTCGCGCAGCGGTTCCGGGTCTGGCTTGCGTACGGGCAGCGTATCCGCCCCGACCAACGAAGCAAACTGATCACGCACCCCCATCTGCGTCAGCAGTTGATGCGCCAGTGCTTCTGGCTTGTTGGTACAGATTCCAATGCCATAACCCGCAGCCCTTAACCCTTCGACTGCTTCAAGAGCACCAGGATAAAACTGCGTGTGCGTATCAATGGCTTGTGAATATGCCTCAAGCAGCGTCGGGTAATAGGCATGCACGGTATCCTCATCATAAGCGCCAACCCGTTTTAACCCATGAGTGAGCATCATCCGCCCACCACGTAGCGCGACTGCGGCATCCTGCCCATGAACCAACACATCCCCATGGCCCATCTGGCGAAAACAATGGTTGGCGGCGGCCAGAAGATCGCCCGACGTATCGGCCAGCGTTCCGTCCAGATCGAAGATAACTGTGCGCATTTCGCCTCCTGCTTCGGCGGGTTTTTGCCGTGTCGTGTTGCAAACGGCAATCTTGTTTGATCCCCGAACCGCTTGCGCCTTTGCCCTCAGCGGATAAAACGGACTGCAACAAAACACAAAGAGAAATCGATTTCATGAGCACTGCCCTTGTCATCCTTGCCGCCGGAAAAGGCACCAGGATGCATTCGGATATACCCAAAGTTCTGCATCCCATCGCCCAAGTGCCGATGCTGGTTCATGCCATGCGCGCCGGTGCCGCGCTGTCGCCCGAGCGCACCGTGATCGTCACTGGCCACGGTGCCGAAGCGGTGGCAAAAGCCGCAACAGCCGAAGATGACGCCGCGCAGATCGCAGTGCAGGAAGAGCAGCTCGGCACAGCCCATGCCGTCGCGCAGGCGCGCGAGGCGCTGGACGGATTCTCGGGCGACGTAGTGGTTCTGTACGGCGACACGCCATTTTTGCAGTCCGACACGCTGGAACGCATGATCGCGGCACGGGCTGAAAACGATCTTGTCATTCTGGGCTTCGAGGCAGCCGATCCCGCACGCTATGGCCGACTGGTTATGAAGGGCGACAGCCTGGAACGAATCGTCGAGTTCAAGGATGCCTCAGTTGAAGAGCGCGCAATAACGCTTTGTAATTCTGGTCTTTTGGCCTGTGATGCGCAAACTTTGTTTACACTGATTGAGAAGGTCACAAATGACAATGCGGCGGGCGAATACTACCTGCCGGATGTCGTCGAGATTGCCCGCAATCGCGGTCTGAAGGTCACTGCGGTCTCCTGTGACGAGGCGCAGACCCTAGGCGTCAACTCTCGTGCCGATCTGGCCGCAGCCGATGCCGTGTTTCAAACCCGCGCCCGCGCTGAACTGTTGGATCTTGGGGTCACTTTGATGGCCCCAGAAACCGTTTATCTGGCCGCTGACACGATCATTGGCCGGGACACTGTGATTGAGCCCAATGTCGTCTTCGGCCCCGGGGTAACCGTCGAAAGCGGCGCAACGATCCGCGCATTTTCGCATCTGGAAGGTTGCCACGTCAGCCGCGGTGCAGTTGTCGGCCCCTATGCTCGTCTTCGTCCCGGCGCGGAACTGGCCGAAAACACACGCATTGGCAACTTTGTCGAGGTCAAAAACGCAGAGATTGCTGAAGGCGCCAAAGTTAATCACCTAAGCTATATCGGCGATGCTTCGGTCGGTGCCACCACTAATATAGGTGCGGGCACGATCACCTGTAACTACGACGGCGTGATGAAGCATCGCACCACGATAGGTGAGAATGTCTTTGTTGGATCGAACACCATGCTGGTGGCCCCCGTTTCAATTGGCGATGGCGCAATGACTGCAACTGGGACCGTGGTAACGCGAGATGTAGAGCCCGATGCCTTGGCCGTGGCCCGTGCGAAGCAAGATAATAAGCCGGGCTATGCGCGCAAATTGTTTGATATGTTGAAGGCGAAGAAGGCTCGTCGCGATAAAGGAAGTTAAATCATGTGTGGTATTGTCGGTGTATTGGGACAGCACGAGGCCGCGCCAATTTTGGTCGAAGCCCTGAAGCGATTGGAATACCGCGGCTATGACAGTGCCGGTATCGCAACAGTAGACAACGGCACGTTGGGACGTCGTCGGGCTGTGGGAAAACTGGTGAACCTTAGTGATATGCTGGTTCACGAACCTTTGCCCGGAAAGTCCGGAATTGGCCACACGCGCTGGGCAACCCACGGCGCGCCCTCGGTAACCAATGCACACCCACACAAGGCTGGGCCTGTGGCCGTCGTTCATAATGGCATCGTCGAGAACTATCGCGAGTTAAGAACTGAACTGGCGCAGTACGGTATCGATTTCTCAACAGAAACTGATACCGAAACCGTCGCGTTGTTGGCCGAGCACTATCTGAATGACGGCCTTTCTCCTGTTGAAGCGGCATTTAAAACCATCGATAGATTGCACGGTGCATTTGCACTGGCCTTTCTGTTTGATGGTCAGGACGATTTGATCGTGGCAGCTCGCAAGGGATCACCTTTGGCGATTGGTCATGGAGACGGCGAGATGTATGTGGGCTCGGACGCCATTGCGCTTGCTCCTTTGACCGACCGCATCACTTATCTTGAAGAGGGCGACCGGGCGGTTCTAACCCGCACGTCGCTGGAAATCCGCAACGAGGCCGGTGAGCTGGCCAACCGCGAAACTCGACGCATCAAACTGGACCAAACGCGCGCGGATAAAGCTGGCCACAAACACTACATGGCCAAGGAAATCGCTGAACAGCCAACGGTCGTTGCCGAAGCAATACGGTCTTACCTGCCGACAGGCAGCGATCGGGTCGCCCTGCCCGAAGAGCTGGATTTCGCCAAGCTGGACCGCCTGACCATGGTCGCTTGTGGAACTGCTTTTTATGCCTGCCTGACCGCTAAATACTGGTTCGAACAACTGGCGAAATTGCCTGTTGAAGTCGATATCGCCAGCGAGTTCCGTTATCGCGAGCCTCCAATCCCAAGCCGCACTGCGGCGCTGTTTGTCAGCCAGTCGGGTGAAACGGCAGATACTCTGGCAGCATTGCGATACTGCGAAGGTAAGGCGGACAAGGTCATTTCCGTAATCAATGTCCCCGAAAGCTCGATTGCACGAGAGAGCGATATCGCCCTGCCAATCCACGCGGGTGTCGAAATCGGCGTAGCCTCGACCAAGGCCTTCACTTGCCAACTAAGCGTGTTGCTGATGCTGGCGCTTAAGGCCGCTGCAGACCGGGGAACGCTGTCAGACGAAGAGCTGGCCGATCATGCCGCAGCATTGCGAGGGTTGCCGTCAATTCTGAATACGGCGCTTGACCAAAACCGCGCTATCAAAAAATCTGCCCAGCGCCTGTCCGAGGCACGCGACGTTCTGTTTCTTGGCCGGGGTCTGATGTACCCGCTGGCCATGGAAGGTGCCCTGAAGCTCAAGGAAATTAGCTACATTCACGCCGAAGGATATGCGTCTGGAGAGCTGAAGCACGGTCCAATCGCCTTAATCGACAAGCATATGCCGGTTGTTGTAATGGCCCCGCGCGATGCGGTCTTCGATAAGACAATCTCAAACATGCAAGAGGTTATGGCGCGCAAAGGTAAAGTCATTCTGGTCTCTGATGACGCGGGTATAGCGGAAGCGCAGGATGGTGTCTGGAACACTATTCGAATGCCGCATGTCCATACAAACCTTGCACCCATCCTATATTCGATACCGGCGCAGCTGCTGGCGTACCATACGGCAGTTGCCAAGGGTACAGATGTGGACCAACCACGCAATTTGGCAAAGTCTGTCACGGTAGAGTGAACCAATGGTCAAGTTGTTACCGAAATGGGCTGAAATCGTGCGAAGGTCCATGGAGCAGCAGCGCATGCTCTTTGTTGGCGCAGCAGGGCCTGATGGGCGCGAGAATATCTCGCCCAACAGGATGGCTTCGCTACGCGTTCAGGAAACTGACCGGATTGGTTGGACGAACCTGAGCGGCAGCAGCAATCAGGCAGTTTGGCCTTTTCTGCAAACCAATCGAATGACGCTGATGTGGTGTGCCTTCACACGGCAAGCCCACCAGTACTGCTGACCGGTTCAATGCAAGCAACCTACATCGACCAGATCAAGGCGCATGCAGACGCCCAGCGCGCGGATCAAATGGCCGCTTACCACAAGGTTGACCGAACTTATCTGGGCGTCGCCAATCCTGTCCTGAATGACCTGACCAAGGCTTGGCGTCAGGAACTGGACGTGCCCGCGCGGATAGCGCTGGCCGACACCTTGTGGCAGAGCAACATCCACGAAGGCCGCGTGGCCGCCGCGAAACTGCTGACTCAGGCACGTGTTCGGCCCGATGAGGCGGTTTGGGAGTTACTGCAAAGCTGGCTGCCCGACTTTGATGCGTGGGCCGTGGCCGACCATGCCTGTATGGCGATGCAAAAGCGCCTCTCAGCCGATCCAACGCGGCTGGATCACGTGGAAAGTTGGACAACCTCAGACCATATGTGGACCCGCCGCGCGGCGCTTGTTGCGACCCTTCCCTGGACGAAACAAAACCACCCCAAACCCGACGACCTGGCACGACGAGACCGTATTCTCGGCTGGGCTGCGGGCTATGTGCCCGACCGTGACTGGTTTATTCAGAAGGCGATTGCATGGTGGCTGCGGGAATTGTCAAAACATGACGCCCCCAGAGTGATCGTGTTTCTGGACGCGCATGGCGACGCAATGAAACCATTTGCCCGCCGAGAAGCCGGAAAATACCTGAAAAGTCAGTTTGAATAGACCTCAAGTTCGACCAGTTCGTCAAAAGGCAGCAACAACGCCCGCATCGCGTCTAACGACAAACGACTGCCCCCACTTTCCGGCCCGGGCGCGGGCACCAAGGTGATGTACGCCTGCGCCCCGGTTCTTGGCACCACGACACGACCGGTGAATTCTGTTTCAACCAACGGGGTTTCCAGCCAGCGCCCGGGTGTAGTTGGATCACCCAAAGCGGCAATTGTTGTCTTTGCCCCGACCCAGCTGGCAGCAGTAGCTGCTACAGGTTCCGGCTCAAACACCTCTTCTGTAACAACCTCTTCTGACGCGGGGGCAACGTCGTCATTCCCAAAAACCCGATCGGTCGTCGACCGTAAAGAATCGCACCCTGCAACCAAAATGAACAAAGCAATAAACGTGTATCTCATAAGGGCAGTTTACCGACCGGTGCGCAGCTATACCAGCGCAAAGGAAAGTTCTCCCTTGCCGACGGCATGTCCCAGCTTTACCTATGTCGCATGACCGCTCCACTTATCGATCCTTTCGCGCGTGCGATTACATATCTCCGCGTCTCCGTAACGGACCGCTGCGATTTCCGCTGTGTCTATTGCATGTCCGAAGACATGAAGTTTCTGCCTAAGAAAGACCTGCTAACGTTGGAAGAGCTTGACCGCATGTGCTCGACCTTCGTGAAGTTAGGTGTTGAAAAGCTTCGTATTACCGGTGGCGAGCCACTTGTACGCCGCAATATCATGACGTTTTTCAACAGCATGACCCGCCATCTGGACAGCGGTGCACTGAAAGAGCTGACGCTGACAACCAATGGATCGCAGCTGCATCGCTTTGCCGACGATCTGTACGCCGCTGGCGTGCGCCGGGTGAACGTGTCGCTGGATACACTGGACGAAGACAAGTTTGCTCAGATCACCCGCTGGGGTCGTCTGAAACAGGTGCTAAACGGTATCGATGCAGCGCAAAAAGCTGGGCTGCGGATCAAGATCAACGCCGTGGCCCTGAAAGGGTTCAATGAGGTAGAGCTGCCCACTATCACCAAATGGTGCGCCGAGCGCGATATGGACCTGACTTGGATCGAAGTTATGCCGATGGGAGATATCGGAAACGAAGATCGTCTGGATCAGTATTGGTCCCTGAAAGACGTCCGCAAAGAATACGAAAACCACTATACCGTGACCGATCTGGCCGAACGCACTGGCGGGCCTGCTCGGTACGTGCGGCTAGAAGAAACCGGGCAAAAAATCGGTTTCATCACACCGCTTTCACATAATTTCTGCGAAAGCTGCAACCGCGTGCGCCTGACCTGCACCGGCGAGCTTTATATGTGTCTGGGTCAAGAGGACATGGCCGACTTGCGTGCCCCCTTGCGCGATCATCCCGACACCGAAAAACCTCTTGAAGAGGCGATCCGCGCGGCGATCAATCTCAAACCCAAAGGTCATGACTTCGACTATTCCCGCCAAGCGGTCGACGGCAAAATGAGCCGTCACATGAGCCATACAGGCGGCTGACATGCCGGACCAAACTGGCCGACCGACGCTGCTCTACCATTTGTATTGCGGCCTGACCTCCGTTGCCGCCCCCCTGGTTTGGCGCACGGTGCGGAACAAGCTACAGGCTGCGGATGTTTCGGAACCACGCCAACAAGAGCGACTGGGTCATGCAAGCTTGCCCCGTCCCAGCGGGCAACTGGTATGGTTCCACGCCGCCAGTGTAGGTGAAACCCTATCAGTCATTAGCCTAATCAAACGCCTTGGTGAACGCCTGCCCGATGCCGAATTTTTGATCACCTCCGGCACGCCGACCTCAGCCGCGTTGATCAAAAAACGCATGCCGGCGCGTGCTCGCCATCAATACCCACCCTTGGATACTGCTGGTCCTGTCGGGCGGTTTCTGGATCACTGGAGACCGGATGCTGGCATCTTTGTCGAAAGTGAGATCTGGCCGCGCCTAATCGTTGAAAGCGCCAAGCGGGGGGTGCCTTTAGCACTGCTGAATGCCCGGCTGTCAGACAAATCCGTCGAGGGCTGGAAGAAGCGCCCAAAGACCGCGCAGTTCATTTTCGACCAGTTTCGCCTGCTTCTAACTCAAAACGAAAAAACAGCTAAAAACCTGATAGCTATGGGCGCACCCGCTGACCGGGTGCGGCCTGGCACAAACCTCAAAGCCATGTCTGATCCTCTGCCGGCGGATCAGACGGCGCTGTCTAACATCCGTTCACAAATCGGAAACCGTCCCATGTGGATCGCCAGTTCGACCCATGCAGGAGAAGAGGAAACTGTTCTAGCAGCCCACGCCGAACTTCTCAAACGTTGGCCCGATTTGCTGTTACTATTGATCCCACGGCACCCAGAAAGACGTGAAGACGTCGCCGCGCTAATAGCAAAGGCTGGGCAAAATGCGGCAATCCGTTCAAACAATGATCAAATTACTGATCAAACGCAGGTCTACATGGCCGACACATTGGGTGAAACAGGCACATGGTACGCCCTTTGTCCGATCGTATTCCTTGGGGGTTCACTGAAAGAAATCGGAGGCCACAACCCGTTTGAGCCTGCCCAGGCCGGTGCTGCTGTCATAACCGGCCCAGGCTATTTCAATTTCGCCGAAACCTTCGCCCCGCTGATCGAAACCGGAGGAGCACTGCGAGTCCAAACTGCGCCCGAACTGGCAGAAGCGGTCGCAGCCTGGCTATCCGATCAAACCACGTTAGAGCGCGCGCGCACTGCGGCGAAATCCTGTGTGAACACACAAAAATCTGCACTGGACATAATCGTCGAAACGCTTTGCACCGAACTCAGACTGACACGCCAAGATCCATCTTCATCCGGCTAAAAATATCCCGGGGGTGCGGGGGCAGAGCCCCCGCCCTGTCCACTAAGCCGCGGGCATCCGCTGTTCGACAATCTCGGCCCACCAACTGCACCCGGCTGGAATTGCCTCATCGTTGAAGTTGTATTCCGGATGATGCACCGCCGCAGTATCGCCATTGCCGACCAAAATATATGCCCCGGGCCGTTCTTCGAGCATAAAGGCAAAATCTTCACCGCCCATGATCAGCGGAGCATCGTCGCAGCTACCCGATACGGATCGCGCGACATCCGCGGCGAAATCAGTTTGTTCGTCGCTGTTCACCATAACTGGGTAACCCCGATAATAGGTTACTTCGGCAGCGCCGCCAAAGGTTGCTGCAACGCCCTCACAGATCTCCTTGATCCGTTTTTCTGCCATGTCCCGCATCTCGGCGCTCATGGTACGGACGGTACCCTTGAGTTGCACCGATTGCGGAATGACGTTGAAAGCCGTGGACGAGGTTTCAAATGACGTGACCGATACCACAACTTGGTCCACCGGATCAGCATTGCGCGCAGCGATTGTTTGCAACGCCAGGACTGCCTGCGCTGCCATTACAGTGGTGTCGACCGTTTCATGCGGTTTGGCCGCATGCCCCCCTTTACCTTCAAAAGTAATGTCGAACTGATCTGTGGCCGCAAAGAACGCGCCGGGTCGGATGGCGAAGCTACCCACCGGACGACCGGGCCAGTTGTGCATGCCATAGACCTCCTGGATGCCCCATCGGTCCATCATACCATCTTCACACATTTCGCGGCCGCCGCCGCCACCTTCTTCTGCGGGCTGAAAGATCACGATAGCCGTACCGTCGAAATTCCGGGTTTCCGAAAGGTATTTCGCGGCCCCCAGCAGCATCGCCGTGTGACCGTCATGTCCGCAGGCATGCATCGCGCCGTCCGTTTTCGAGGCATAGTCCAAGCCAGTCGCTTCGTGGATCGGCAGAGCGTCCATGTCTGCCCGCAGACCAATCACTTTGCCAACAGTGTCAACTTTGCCCTTGATCACCCCAACAACCCCAGTGCGACCAATTCCGGTCACAACCTCATCACACCCGAATTCTTTCAGTTTTTCAGCAACCAGAGCACTGGTGCGGTGTGTCTCAAACAGAATTTCGGGATTTTCGTGAATATCACGTCGCCATTCAGTGATTTCACCCTGCAATTCGGCAAAACGGTTTTTGATCGGCATAGTTTGCTCCCATCTTATTCTATTTACCGGGGCGCAATCCCCGGTTCGTAAATCTCAGTTGTCAGTCCAAAGGCGCAGGTCTCAGCGCGCCGGCCAGCAGGACGATCAAGACGGCCAACGGCAACAAAGCCGCGAACGCCAATCGCAATGTAAGCATCTCGGCTAGAAACCCAATAAGCGGGGGACCGATAAGCATCCCTCCGTACCCCAATGTCGCCACGCTGGCTATAGCCTGACCCGGCGGCACGTTCGGATCATTCGCGGCCCGGCTGAAGGCAAGCGGCATGATCACCGCATACCCAACGCCCATCAAGGCAAAACCCACAAGCGCCAATCCGGCTTGTACTGCCGAAACGACCGTGAAAACACCCAACGCAGCGCAGATGCCCCCAAACCGCGCGGTGGCGACCGGGCCGAACCGGACGATGACGAATCCACCTGCCAGACGAAACCCCACCATCGTGACTGAAAACACTGCATATCCCAGCGCGGCGATGCTTTCTGCGGCTCCGGTCACGTCGCGCAGGAAAATCGCGCTCCAATCCGCCACGGCGCCTTCCCCCAATGCGCCACACAAAGCTGTAAACCCGACAAGGACCAGCGCGCCGGACGGCAAGGCAAACACGGTACCGCCTTTGGAAACAGCCGTGCGCGAGGTCCATTGCACCCACGACAAGACCAGAGCCAAAACCACGACGAAGCCGCCAGCCAGCAAAAAGTGCTGCATTACCGTTAGCCCAAGCTGAACCGCCCCGTACCCGCTGAGCGCCCCCAGCCCTGCCCCGAGGCTCCACATTGCGTGGAACGATGACATCACCGGCTTATTATAAGCTTGTTCGACTTCAGCCGCCCAAGCGTTCATTGCTACGTCCATCGAGCCGTGAAAGGCACCGAAGACAAACAAAAGGGCCGCAAGCACCCAAAATCCGTCCGCCATGGCCAACAAGATCAGAGATAATGTGTAGAGCACGGCGATGACCCGCGTAATTGTCACCGCTCCAAAATGGTCAGTCAGCCGCCCTGTCACCGGGAAAGAACATACTGCCCCCGCTGCCATGAACAGCAGCCCGTAGCCCAAAGCTTCGTGCGACAGATCCAGTCTATCCCGCACCGCTGGAATGCGCGACGCCCAGATGCCGAACAGCGCACCATTCAGGATGAACATGGCAGAAACGGCCCGCCAAGCGGCCAACAGTCCAATCACCGGGAATCCTTCGCAGAATGCGTCAAACGCCTCAGTTCTACCGCTTGTGCAAGGATTGGCAAATGCTGATCATTCCAGCCGTTTTCGGATTTGTCGGATGGCGAACCAAACTGACAGGACAACCGGTATCGTCACAACGGCGGTCAACATGCCTTTGCTAATCCCAGCCTTTGTAAGCGGGTAAAGAAGATAGCTGACCAGAGACACGGCGTAGTAGCTGATTGCCACCACCGAAAGCCCCTCGACCGTATGTTGCAAGCGCAGGGCCAGATCGGCACGTCGATCCATGCTTTCCAGCAAGGCTTGGTTCTGGGCACTGCGCTCCACATCCACGCGCGTTCGCAGCAATTCCCCGGCGCGAATGGCCCGATCCGATAGCGCCTGCAGCCGACGCTCGGTCGATTTCACGGTACGAATAGCCGGATCGTAACGGCGCATCATAAAATCGGCAAAGCTTTGACCACCTTGAAACCGTTCTTCGCGCAAGACCTCGATCCGCTGGTTTACTATGGCCTCATAAGCCCCTGTTGCTCCGAAGCGGAAAGAACATTGGGCCGAAAGTGTCTCAAGCTCGGTTGATGTCGACAGCAGATCGGGAAGTAACTCGTCAGGGTGGGCTGAATTATCAGTCATCTGCCCCATCAGCTCGGTCAGTTTGCCGTCCAATTCGCCAATTCTGGGCATCAGTTGCTTGACTCGGGCAAAGCCCAGCATCGACATGGCCTTGTATGTCTCGATCTCGCACAGACGTTGGATGATGCGCCCTGTTCTGCGCCGACCAGTGCCCTCAGAGACAAACAGCGCAATCCGCATATGTCCGGCCGGATCAATGCGGAAATCGCTGGCACAAACCGCAGAATCATCCAGCACACGGGCCACCGCGAGGCTTTCAGGCTCGAACCAGTTTAGCAAAGAGGCTTTTATTGCATCATCCTCTTGGCGCTCGACCACACGGATCATGGCCGAGGTGATCCGTTGCCCCGGACTGGACATCAACCAATCGGGTGGGAAAACCTCAAAATCCGCAGGATTAAATGGACGGTCGCTGACGTTCTGCGTGATCGCAGTATACGCGACGAATTCGGTATGCTGCTCCCATTTCAGCCAGTGGCGCCCGATCTGACCAGCGTAATGAGTTGCATTCGGCTGAGGATGCTGTGCCCCATGGCGGTCTAGCAGATCAATCAGATGCGCCAGATCCTCGTCTCGATCCCGCGCCACTGCGGCAACAGGCTTTTTGATCGCCAGAAAGACCACAGTGCAAGGCGTTGCCGCCACCGGGAAAGGACGCGCGTGCAATTCATTAGCCAGTGCGTAGCGCAAAGGGTGGTCATCGATGGGCGTCATGCTAGGCTCCGTTTCACCAGAGGCACTATACGATACGTCAGAAATACATCAATTCTCATTTTATTTCATATACTTACAAGGATACAACGGTATACATTCCTGCTATCTTATTGATTTGGTTGCCACAGCTCGATGGGATTACCCTCGGGATCGTGAATGCGGGCAAATTTTCCGACCTCACTGTCCCATTCGGCGCGGGTTTCAACCGAAATCCCAGCCGTTTCCAGCTGTGCGATCATGGCTGCCAGATCATCGACGCGGAAGTTGATCATCCACTGCTGGTCCTCACGCCCAAAGTACTCTGTATCCTGGGCAAAGGGTGCAAAGACCGTATATCCCTCGCGCTGCTTCCAGGGCACAGGGTCGTAATGAGATACACCCAAATGTTTCTCGTACCACGCGCTTAGGGCCTCAGGATCACGCGCCCGAAAGAAGATACCGCCTATGCCGTTTACTTTTTCCATTGTTCACCTCCTATACCGGCAGAGTACCTTAAAATGAAAAAAGGCGCCCGATTGGGGCGCCTTCTGTGTTGGGTTTTACAATTCTCAGTCGATCATGGGCAGCAGTTTATCAAGCGACTGTTTGGCGTCGCCATAGAACATGCGGGTGTTCTCTTTGAAGAACAGTGGGTTTTCGATGCCCGAGTACCCTGTGCCCTGACCACGCTTGGACACGAAAACCTGCTTTGCCTTCCAGCATTCCAGCACCGGCATTCCAGCGATGGGGCTGTTGGGATCTTCCTGAGCCGCAGGGTTTACGATGTCGTTCGAGCCGATGACGATGGCGACATCCGTATCCGGGAAGTCCTCGTTGATCTCGTCCATTTCCAGAACGATGTCGTAAGGCACCTTCGCCTCGGCCAGCAGAACGTTCATGTGGCCTGGCAAGCGTCCCGCAACTGGGTGGATCGCAAAGCGCACCTCTTTGCCCTTGGCGCGCAACTTTCGAACCAATTCGGAAACAGACTGCTGCGCCTGCGCCACCGCCATGCCGTAGCCGGGGATGATGATAACGCTGTCAGCGTCATTCAACGCAGCCGCCACACCGTCGGCATCAATGGCCACCTGCTCGCCTTCGACCGCCATTTGCTCGCCCTGAGGGCCGCCAAAGCCGCCAAGGATCACGCTGACAAAGTGACGGTTCATCGCCTTACACATGATGTAGGACAGGATCGCACCTGACGAACCCACCAGCGCACCAACCACGATCAACAGGTCGTTGCCCAGCGAGAAACCAATCGCAGCTGCAGCCCAGCCCGAGTAGCTGTTCAGCATCGACACAACCACCGGCATGTCGGCACCGCCGATGCCCATGATCAAGTGATAGCCGATAAACAATGCGGCCAGCGTCATCAGGAACAGCGGGAAGAAACCGCCAGTGCTGGTGTACCAGATCAGGCAAATCAGCGAGAGACCTGCCGCAGCCGCGTTCAGCGCATGACCACCCGGTAACTTGGTTGCCGCAGACGTCACTTTGCCTGCCAGCTTGCCATAGGCCACGACCGATCCGGTAAAGGTGATCGCACCGATGAAGATGCCCAGGAACAGTTCGACATGCAGGATCGCCAGCTCGGCCGCCGTCTTCTTGGCGATCAGCTTGGCAAATGCGCCCAAATCGGACAGGTCCGCCTGCGCCGCACTGTCAGCAATAGCCATGACTTGCGCCACGTTGCCAATCTCAAAATGCGCGTTGAAACCGACGAAGACAGCCGCCAAACCCACCAGCGAGTGCATCGCGGCCACAAGCTGCGGCATCTCGGTCATCTGCACGCGCTGCGCCACGTACTGGCCGATGAAACCGCCACCAGCGATCAGCAGCAGCGACAGAAGCCACAGACCCGAACCGGGGCCAACCAGCGTCGCGAAGACCGCCAGCGCCATACCGACGATACCGTACCATACCGCGCGCTTGGCGCTTTCCTGGTTCGACAGACCGCCGAGCGAAAGAATGAAAAGGACAGCCGCAACGACATAGGCGGCAGTAGTGAAGCCAAATTCCATGTGCCCGGCCTCCTTAAGATTTCTGGAACATGGCGAGCATGCGCCGGGTTACGAGGAAGCCGCCAACAATGTTGATCCCGGCCATGAAGACCGACAGCGCCGCCAGCAGAATGACCAGGAATGACCCCGATCCGATCTGCATCAAAGCACCGACGATGATAATCGACGAGATCGCGTTGGTGATCGCCATGAGCGGAGTGTGCAAACTGTGCGAGACGTTCCAGATCACCTGGAAACCCACAAAAATGGCCAGCACGAAAACGATGAAATGCTGCATAAAGCTGGCCGGAGCGATCAGCCCCACCAGCAGCATCAGCGCGCCGCCGACACCCAGCAGTGTGAACTGCTGCTTGGTCTGCGCCTTGAAGGCCGCAATCTCCTGCGCCTTTTTCTCCTCTGGGGTCAGTTCCTTGACCTCGGGTTTTTTCTGCGCCGCGATCGCCTGCACCTTGGGCGGCGGTGGCGGGAAAGTAATCTCACCCTCATGGGTCACGGTCGCGCCGCGGATCACGTCATCTTCCATGTCATGATTGATCTGACCGTCCTTTTCAGGCGTCAGGTCGGTCATCATGTGGCGGATGTTGGTCGCATATAGCGACGAAGACTGCGCCGCCATTCGGCTGGGGAAGTCGGTATAGCCGATGATGGTCACGCCGTTGTCGGTGACGACCTTTTCGTCCGGTACCGTACCTTCGACGTTACCACCGCGTTCAGCAGCCAGGTCGACAATGACCGAGCCTGGCTTCATCGCCTTGACCATATCTTCCAACCACAGCTTAGGCGCCGGGCGGTTCGGGATCAGAGCAGTGGTGATCACGATGTCCATCTCGGGTGCCAGCTCGCGGAACTTGGCCAGTTGTGCATTGCGGAATTCTTCCGACTGGACCGAGGCATATCCGCCAGTGGCCGCGCCGTCCTGCTGTTCTTCCTCAAAATCCAAATAGACGAATTCAGCGCCCATGGATTCGACCTGCTCAGCCACCTCGGGGCGCACGTCAAACGCGTACGTGATTGCCCCCAACGAGGTCGACGTTCCGATCGCCGCCAGACCAGCCACTCCGGCACCGACGATCAGCACCTTGGCGGGTGGCACCTTACCTGCAGCGGTCACCTGACCGGTGAAGAAACGGCCAAAGTTATTGCCCGCCTCGATCACTGCGCGGTAACCGGCGATGTTGGCCATGGACGACAGTGCGTCCATCTTCTGCGCGCGCGAAATACGCGGCACCATCTCCATTGCGATGACATTGGCACCCTTGGACTTGGCCAGATCCATCCCCTCTTCATTACCCGCCGGGTTGAAGAAGGAAATCAGCGTCTTGCCCTTGGTCAGACGCTTCATCTCGGTCTCGGTCGGGATACGAACCTTGGCAACGATATCCGAGTTCTTCCAAAGCGATGCAGCGGTCTTAACGATCTCAACGCCCACTGCTTCGTACGCGGCATCCGAAAAACCAGCGGCAACTCCCGCTCCTTTTTCGATGGCGCAGTCATAGCCCAGTTTCTGCAACTGCACGGCGGACTCGGGCGTCATCGCGACCCGGTTCTCCCCGTCCAATATCTCCTTCGGTGTGCCTATTTTCACTGGAAGTCCCCCTAGTTCTCGCTCATTTCGAGCGCCGTTCGGTTATGTTTGTTAAGCAAAGATGTATCTTGCGCAACTTTATTTCGCAAGCGCAGCATGGATTACGTGGTGTCATTGATCGCTCCATGCTAAATCCACCTACGGGTCTTGCGTTCGTAGCGGGCGAAATCTGCACGAAAGGTCCGGCGCATACGATCTTCTTCGGGCAGGATAAAGCGGCGTTCTAGAACCCAGACAAAGACAGGAATCAACACCAGTGACAGCACTGCGTCGAACCTCAGGATCAGACCCGCAAGAATCAGAATGTCGCCCACATAGATCGGATTGCGGCTGCGAGAATAAATGCCCGACTGCACCAGTGCCGACGGGGTTTCATGCGGAATAACCGTCGTCTTGTGACGGCGAAACTCGAAAATCGCCAGAACCGCGATCAGAATTCCACCCCCAATCAAAATACCGCTCAGCAGATCGGTAAACCCACTCTCAAGCGACAAGCCCATCCCGAAGAATTGCCCCTGCACCCAAGCCAGCAACACGAAACCGGCAAGCCAAACTGGCGGGACATCGATCCAGCGCATAGATAGTCCTTTAGACTGACGTCACGTGAGGCACGTGTCGTTTCTATGCGTTGTCCTACCGCTTTCAAACCGGATTGGCAAAAGCTAAGGTTGTCGCATCGATGGACAGGCACAAATGGATGGGATAGGCCGAACCACGGCGATGACTTACAAGACAAGGTGTTAAGCCCAAGATGACAGACTTTGCCGCGACCAAAGCCATGTTCGACCTGCCTGAAGGCGTGATTTACCTAGATGGAAATTCGCTTGGCCCGTTGCCTAAAGCAGCGGCGCAACGGGTGAATGACATGATGGTCAAAGAATGGGGGCAAATGCTGATCACCGGCTGGAATAAGGCGGGGTGGATGGGTTTGCCAACCGGACTAGGTGACCGCATAGGAGGCCTGATAGGAGCGGAACCCGGAACAGTCGTGACCGGCGACACCCTGTCGATCAAAGTATATCAGGCTGTGGCATCGGCCTTGGAAATCAATCCAAAGCGCAACGTCGTGCTTTCTGACAGCGGCAACTTCCCGTCTGACCTTTATATGGTGGATGGCCTGTTACGTTCGTTAGGGTCTGGATACGAACTCCGCGTTGTTGCGCCTGATGATGTGGCTGAAAACATCACCGAGGACGTCGCCGTATTAATGCTAACAGAAGTCGACTATCGAAGTGGCCGCATGCATGACATGAGGGCATTGACCGAGCTGGCTCATGCTAATGGTGTGGTTACTGTTTGGGATCTGGCCCACTCAGCAGGCGCCATTCCTGTTGATCTATCAGGCTGCAACGCTGATTTCGCCGTGGGCTGCACCTACAAATACCTAAACGGTGGCCCCGGCGCGCCTGCATTTATTTACGTAGCGCCGCATCTTGCAGATCGTGCACGGCCCGCGCTGTCCGGCTGGCTGGGACACGAGGCGCCATTTGCCTTCGATTTGGATTACCGCCCCGGCAACGGGATCGAAAGAATGAGGGTCGGAACCCCTCCGATCATCCAAATGACCGCGCTGTCGGCGGCGATGGATATCTGGGACATGACCAACATGAACGATGTTCGCGCCAAGTCCATTGATCTGACCGAGCTCTTCATTGCGCGTGTTGAAGCAACCTGTTCCGAGCTTGAGCTGGCCAGCCCACGCGACCCGAACAAGCGCGGCAGCCAAGTGTCTTTCCGATTTGCCGACGGGTACGCAGCCATGCAGGCCCTGATCGCTCGCGGTGTGATCGGTGATTTTCGTGCCCCCGATATTATGCGGTTTGGCTTTACTCCGCTTTACATCGACGAGCAGGACGTGGAACGCGCAGTTGATATTCTGGCCGATGTCATAGGCAATCGTCTGTGGGACACACCGGAATACAAGGTGCGGCAGCGGGTTACCTGACCTCTAGCCCCGCACCGATCAAAGTAGCTACCTGAGCGACCTGATGTTCGTAGACCTCAGCCCCGGCACCGATCATCTTGAGCCCTTTCAGCGTTGCCGTGATTGTCCGACCAGTTTCAGCAGCCTCAGCGGGTAGACGAACCCGTCCCACCTGTTCCTGCTGTGACAGCCAGTCGGCATACAACCCGGCAAGCTTGGCCTCTCCGTCCGCGACGATCTCGGCCGCCATGGACTTGGTGTTATCCAACATTTCTAACCCATGGGGAGAGGCCAGAATTGCCGCCATTCCCGCAGTCTGCGCCTGAATCGCGCGGGCCAGAACTTCGGGCACCGTCCCCTGTGATACCAAAGCCTGAGACACGGCGATGGTTTTGTCAGCGTAGTATATCTCGGTCAGTTTGCGGACGATCGCCTCTTTATTCTTGTAATGCAGATAAACCGCTGGTCGGGACATGCCCGCCCCGCGCGCTATGTCGTCCATCGAGGTCTTTTTGTATCCATAAGCGGAAAAAGCCTGAAAAGCCGAGTTCAGGATGGCCTTTTGCCGTGAATCGTCAATTGCTTCGGTCATATCTGAACTGGTGACAGTTTTTGTTTATTTTGTCAATTGACATGCTGACACTTTGCGACAATTATGTCAGAAACTAGCCACAGCTATACGAGGTGCGCCATGGCGACCACCCTTAAGATCAACGGAACGCAACATAAGGTTGACCTGCCAGATGACGTGCCCCTGCTTTGGGTACTGCGGGATGAGGTTGGCTTGACTGGAACCAAGTTCGGCTGCGGTGTCGCCGCCTGTGGGGCCTGCACCGTGCACATTGATGGCGAGGCCGTTCGGTCCTGTCAGGTCGCGTTGTCGGATGTCTGGGGCGACGTGTCAACGATTGAAGGGATTGGTTCCCCGGATGCGATGAACGCGTTGCAGCAAGCTTGGGTCGATCATCAAGTTGCTCAGTGTGGTTACTGCCAGTCGGGTCAGATCATGCAAGCTGCGGCCCTGCTGGCGGAAAACCCCGCGCCGTCTGACAAAGACATTGACGACGCGATGCAAGGCAACTTGTGTCGTTGCGGCACCTACCCCCGTACCCGCGCCGCGATCCATGACGCGGCTGGCAAACTGAAGGAGGCGTAACCGATGGCTTCTGTTGGGAAAATCCTCCGCCGTACTTTTTTGATCGGCTCTGCCGCAATTGTTGGCGGCGTGGCGTTCGGCGCTTACTACGTCAGCAGACCAGCCGCGAACCCTCTAAAACCCGGCGAAGGCCAAGCAGCGCTAAACCCCTTTGTTTTGATCGACCAGAATGGCGTTACCCTGTTCGCCCCCAGGGCTGAGATGGGACAGGGCGTGCACACGACGTGGGCTGCTTTGATTGCCGAAGAACTGGACGTGGATCTGGATCAGATAACCGTTCTGCATGGTCCGGCCGCGGCGGCCTACTACAATTCGGCGCTGGTGGGTGAAGGGTTGCCAAACAAGGGCTATGACATTTCGAATTTCCAGCACAATCTAGGTGAGGCGCTGGGGGTTCTCGGCAAGGCGCTGAGTCTTCAGGTCACCGGTGGATCGACCTCGATGAAAGACGGGTTCGAGCGGATGCGCCAGGCCGGAGCTTCGGCTCGTGAGACGTTAAAACGTGCTGCAGCTAGCCGTTTGGGCGTTGATTCAACCGAACTGAAAACCGCATCCGGCCATGTCATCGCGCCGAACGGAGAGAAAATCGCCTACACTGATCTTGCCGAGGATGCGGCAGCGCTTGAACCGGTCGACGTACCCCTGCGCGATCCGTCCGAGTGGCGCTATCTTGGCCAGACCCAACCACGCCTGGATATGGTCGAAAAGGCAACCGGCACAGCCGAATTCGGCGTCGACGTCCGCCTTCCCGGCATGAAGTTCGCAGCCGTTCGGATGAACCCAAAGCTAGGCGGCGATATGAACGGCTTTGACGACAGCGCGGCAAAATCCATGCCGGGGGTCGAAAAGATCGTCGATTTGGGCACCGGCGTTGCGGTGATTGCCGATAACACTTGGCTCGCCAATCAGGCGGTTGAAGCGATCGAGGTGGATTGGGATGATGCGCCTTACCCACCTGAAACGGATGGCATATTCGCAAAGATTGCCGAGGCCTTTGACGACGCTCCGAACTCGACCATGCGAGATGACGGCGATGTCGACGTGACACCTGAGGGTGCTACTGAAATCACCGCTGAATATCAGCTACCTTATCTGGCCCACGCCACAATGGAGCCGATGAACGCCACCGCTCTATATACCGGGGACGCGTTGGAACTCTGGTGCGGCAATCAAGCCCCCACCCTGATCCGGTTCCGTGTCGCCAATACGGCGGGCCTGGACACCGAAGCTGTGCAGATCCACACGACTTACCTAGGCGGCGGCTTTGGGCGTCGGGGAGAATTAGATTTCGGCGAGATCGCCACCAAGGTCGCGATGGCTGTACCAGGCACCCCCGTACAAACCACGTGGAGCCGTGAAGAGGACATGCGGCATGATTACTATCGCCCCGGCGCAATCGCACGGATGCGCGGCGCTGTGAAAGACGGCAAAGCGGTACTGATCGACGGCAAGGTGGCGGCGCAATCCTGCACGCAACAAGCAGTGACGCGGTACACCGGAATGCCCGGCGCAGGTCCAGACAAGGTGCTGGTCGAAGGCTTTTTCAACCAGCCTTATGCAATCCCGAACTATAGGATGAGCGGCCATATTGCCAAACTGGACGTCCCGGTTGGCTTTTGGCGGTCAGTAGGCAACAGCCACAACGGGTTCTTCCATGAAACGTTCATGGACGAAATGGCCCACGCCGCTGGACAGGACCCTCTGGAATTCCGGCTGGAACTGATGAAATCCGAACACGCCCCTTCGGCTGGGTGCTTGGAGGCTGTGAAAGAAATGTCGGGTTGGACCGGTCAGACCCCCGATGGTGTCGGGCGCGGCGTGGCCTTCACCTACAGCTTCGGCACTCCTGTCGCTCAGGTAATCGAAGTGGTCGACGAAGATGGCACCATCCGCATCAATAAAGCATGGATTGCCTGCGACATGGGGCTGGCATTGGACCCTGAAAACGTCAAGGCACAGATGTTCGGTGGCATGATGTATGGCCTTTCCGCAGCCTGCTACGGCGAGATCACGTTTTCCGAAGGCGAGGTCGAACAATACAACTTCCCCGACTACGACGCGCTGCGCATGCACACTGCTCCGCAAGTTGAGGTTCGTGTGTTGGAAACCAACCGTCATATGGGTGGCGCAGGGGAACCCGGCACGCCTCCATCGATGCCCGCACTTGGCAATGCGCTGTTCGACCTGACCGGAGAGCGCGCCCGCAATTTGCCGCTGATCAATCAGTTCGATCTTCTGATATGATCGTGCCGCACCGGCCCCGTCCCCTCTCGCGGTCCGGTGCGAAGTTTAAGCGGTTTGTTGCAGCAGACCTGCGTTCGACCCCGACGCCCAAGCGCGAACGGCTTCACCAAACGCCTCGAACAAGGGACGTGAGACCGGGTCATTGATCGCGTCCCACTCAGGGTGCCATTGCACGGACATAGTGAAACCGGGGGTATCTTTTATGTAAATAGCCTCGGGCGTGCCGTCAGGCGCATGCCCATCAATCACTACGCGATCACCGACCGTCTTAATGCCCTGCCCGTGCAGTGTGTTGGTCATCACTTCAGGCGCGCCGAACAGTCGGTGAAAAGCGCCGCCCTCGTTCAAAGTCACTACATGACGCAGAGCGAACTTTTCCTCCAGCGTGCCGTCTGGGGGCATGCGATGGTTCATGCGGCCCGGCAGGTCTCGGATCTCGGGATAGAGCGTCCCACCCATTGCCACGTTGACTTCCTGAAATCCCCGACAGATTCCCATGAATGGCTGGCCCCGCTCAACACAGGCACGGACCAAAGGCAGCGTGATCGCATCCCGCGCCCGGTCGAACTCACCATGGGCTTCAGTGGCGTCTTCGCCATATTCCTCGGGATGCACGTTCGGGCGCCCCCCTGTCAGCAGAAAGCCGTCACAGACTTTCAACAACTCCTCTACCGCGACGAAGCGAGGGTCCGAGGGAATCAGCAATGGAAGGCAGTGCGATACGTTCGCCACGGCCTCAGAGTTCATCGTACCACCCGCATGAGTCGGATATTCATCGTTCACAAGATAAGAGTTGCCGATGATACCGACGACAGGCCGAGACATTCCATATTCCTTGTGGTTTCTTTGCTTAACAAGAAAGGTATCTGCAGCAAAAGGAACGTGCAACAAAACACGCCCTGCGTGACAGCGCAAGGACGTGTTCAATCATGCACATATCGTTCTGGATTTTGGCCAAATTGAAGAACGCTGTAACGATCACCGGCAAAAAACGGGAAAACCTTCCGAAAATCACCCTGGAATGCTGATCAACGTCAGATTTCGCCAATCAGGCCCGCTGCCTCAATTCCGGTCATTCCTGCAACAGCGTCATTATCTGATGTATCCCCGGTAACACCCACTGCACCGATCACTGCGCCCTTGCGATCCCGCAACAGAATACCGCCCGGAACCGGCACGACCTGACCACCATAGACGCCATTCACGGCGGCCATGAAATAGGCCTGTGCTTCAGCCCGCTGCATCTGAGCAGTCCCCGCCAGCCCCAGCATGACCGAACCATAGGCCTTGCCATGCGCAATCGAAAACCGACCCGGCGCGGCACCGTCTTCACGCTCGAACGCTAGGACGTGGCCCCCGGCGTCCAGCACAACGACCGAAAGGGGTTTCAGTTCCATCTCGTGCGCTTTTTCAAGGGTTTTACGGATGATCGTGCGGGCTTTGCGCAACGTAACTGCCATGATGAAGACTCTCGTTTTTGGGGTTTATAGGCTGGCTTTCAGTTCCAAACGGCGGGCGTGTAGAACCGGTTCGGTATAGCCTGAGGGTTGAATGCGGCCCTTGAAAACTAGATCGCAAGCAGCTTGAAACGCAATACCGTCGAAATCAGGCGCCATAGGCTTATAATCGGGATCGTTTTCATTTTGGCGATCCACCACGCCGGCCATTTTGCGCATCGCCGACATCACCTGCTCTTCGCTGACGACATCGTGGTACAGCCAGTTGGCCAGTGCTTGACTGGAAATTCTACAGGTGGCCCGATCTTCCATCAGGCCAATATCGTTGATGTCCGGTACTTTCGAGCACCCCACACCTTGATCGATCCAGCGCACAACATAACCCAAGATTCCCTGGGCATTGTTTTCGATCTCGCGCGTGATCTCATTACTGCTGAGATTGCGACCACCCAGCAAAGGAATGGTTAGCAAGTCTTCAAGCGTGCCACGTGCGCCATCAGCGGCAATCTCGTCCTGACGATCCAGCACATTGACCTTGTGATAGTGCGTGGCATGCAGGGTCGCTGCGGTCGGCGATGGCACCCAAGCACAGGTTGCGCCCGCTTGTGGGTGGCCGATTTTGGCCTCTAGCATTTCGCCCATCCGATCCGGCATCGCCCACATACCTTTACCGATCTGCGCCTTGCCCTTCAGGCCGCAAGCCAAACCGATATCGACATTGCGATCCTCGTATGACGCAATCCATGGCGTGTTCTTGATGTCTCCCTTGGGCAGCATCGGGCCTGCTTCCATCGAGGTATGAATCTCATCCCCAGTGCGGTCCAGAAAGCCAGTATTGATGAAAGCAACACGTGATTTCGCGGCGCGGATACATTCCTTAAGGTTAACCGACGTACGGCGCTCTTCATCCATGATGCCCAGCTTCACGGTGTCGCGTGGCAGGCCGAGGATGTCTTCGACCATGTCAAAGATTTCGACTGAAAAGGCAACTTCCTCGGGACCGTGCATCTTGGGTTTCACCACATAGACCGAGCCTGCGACCGAGTTGCCGCCCTCGCGCTGAAGGTCATGCATGGCGATCAGAGTGGTGCAGAGCGCGTCCATCAAGCCCTCTCCGATCTCATTACCGGCCCCATCCAAAACAGCGGGGTTGGTCATCAGATGACCCACGTTGCGCACCAACATCAGCGAGCGACCTTTCAAGGTAGCCTCTTCGCCGCCAGCGGTGGTGTATTTTACGTCATCCGCCAGCTTGCGGGTAAAGGTTTTGCCGCCCTTGGTGATTTCCTCGGTCAGGTCGCCTTTCATCAGGCCAAGCCAGTTGTCATAAGCGACAACCTTGTCCTCTGCGTCAACGCACGCAACAGAATCCTCGCAATCCATGATCGTAGACAGCGCGGATTCCAAGCGGACGTCCGCAATACCTGCCGGATCGGAGGACCCGATATCGCTGTTCGGATCGATCATAATTTGCACGTGAAGCCCGTTATTTTTAAGTAGCACGAACTCCGGCTTGTCTGCAGCGCCACCAAAACCCACGAACTGATCAGTGTTGGCCAAGGCCGGAACAAGTGCACCGCCTTCAACGTGCAGATCGGTAACGTCCACCCAAGACCCTTGGGCCAGCGGCACTGCATCATCAAGGAAAGCTTTAGCCCACCCAATTACACGCTCACCGCGCTGGGTATCGTATGCGCCGGCCGGGGGCAGATCGCCCATGGCGTCTGTGCCATAAAGCGCGTCGTACAGGCTGCCCCAGCGCGCATTGGCTGCATTCAGGGCAAAACGGGCGTTGGTGATTGGTACGACCAATTGTGGCCCGGGGATCAGCGCAATTTCAGGGTCGACATTTGCGGTTTCGATTTGGAATGCCTCGCCCTCGCCGACCAGATAGCCAATCTCGCGCAGGAAAGCCTGATAATCAGCGGCGTCGTGGTCCTGCCCTTTGTTGGCCAAATGCCAGCCATCGAGGCGACCTTGGATCTCGGTACGTTTACCCAGCAATGCTTTGTTCTTCGGCCCCAGCTCCTCGACCATGCGCGACATGCCCGACCAAAAATCCACTGAAGAAATGCCTGTTCCCGGCAGCGCCCGGTTTTCGATGAAATCCACCAGTTCAACTGCGATCTGCAATCCGTTCCGGGTTTCTCTGCTGCTCATTCTGGTCCTCCCCCGCGCTTTGTACGCCACTGTATGCAATCTCCAATTAGAGCGGTTGTTTCCGATAGGCAACTCATCTTGGGTATTTGATCTGGCAATAGTGCGCTTCAATGTGGAAAATTCATGTACCCAATGCCCGAATTGGTTTGTGCGACTGCCTGACTTGCAGCCCATCGCCGCAACTCATAACGTCGCGCCAGACACGAACCGGAACGAGGCCCCCAATGCGTGACGCTGCCCCAAGCACAATCTACCTGAAAGACTACACTCCCTTTGGTTACCTCGTGGACAGCGTGCATCTGACCTTTGACCTGGCCGATCATGCAACCCGCGTCACCTCGCGCATTGCCTTCCGCCCAAATCCTGATGCGACAGACCGCACCTTTTTCCTGCACGGAGAAGATTTGACCCTGATCCGCGCCGTTATCGACGGGGTCGAGATCACCCCTGACGTTACAGACAAGGGCTTAACCGCAAACGTGCCCGACGCGCCTTTTGTCTGGGAGGCGGTCGTCGAAATCGATCCCGGTAACAACACTGCCCTTGAAGGGCTTTATATGTCGAACGGCATGTATTGCACCCAATGCGAGGCTGAGGGTTTTCGAAAAATCACCTATTACCCTGATCGCCCCGACGTGATGTCTACCTTCACTGTGCGTATCAACGGCGACCTTCCTGTCCTACTGTCCAACGGCAACCCTTCGGGCAAAGGCGAAGGCTGGGCCGAGTGGAACGACCCGTGGCCCAAACCCGCCTATCTGTTCGCGCTGGTCGCTGGTGATCTTATTGCTCACCCAGGGGAATTCACCACCAAGTCAGGGCGTGAGGTTGAGTTGAACCTTTGGGTCCGTCCGGGCGACGAAGGCAAATGTGCTTTTGGCATGGAAGCCTTGAAGAAATCGATGAAATGGGACGAAGACGTCTATGGCCGCGAATACGATCTGGATGTGTTCAACATTGTGGCCGTTGATGACTTCAATATGGGCGCAATGGAGAACAAGGGGCTAAACATTTTCAACTCCTCAGCGGTTCTGGCCAGCCCCGAAACTTCTACAGATGCCAATTTTGAGCGTATCGAGGCGATCATTGCCCACGAATATTTCCACAACTGGACAGGCAATCGCATCACCTGTCGCGACTGGTTTCAGCTGTGTCTGAAAGAAGGTTTGACGGTGTTCCGCGACGCGCAGTTCACGTCGGACATACGTTCGGCCCCGGTAAAGCGTATCCACGATGCAATAGACCTGCGTGCACGGCAGTTCCCCGAAGACAACGGACCTTTGTCACACCCTGTCCGACCCGAAAGCTTTCAGGAAATCAACAATTTCTACACCGCCACTGTCTATGAAAAAGGCGCCGAAGTGATTGGCATGCTCAAGCGGCTGGTCGGTGATGAGGCTTACGCAGAGGCACTGAATTTATATTTCGACCGCCACGACGGGCAAGCTTGCACCATCGAAGACTGGATCAAGGTGTTCGAGGATACGACGGGCCGCGATCTGACACAGTTCAAACGCTGGTATAGCCAGTCTGGGACGCCACGTGTTTCCGTCACAGAAGATTGGAACGACGGTACATACACACTGACGCTTTCGCAGCGCACCGAGCCAACACCCTGTCAGACCAAGAAACTGCCGCAGGTGATCCCGGTGGCGGTCGGCCTTTTGGGGGCAAACGGGGATGAGGTGCGCGCGACCGAGGTGCTGGAATTGACTGAGGTTGAGCAAAGTTTCCAATTCACCGGTCTGACTGCGAAACCCATTGCCTCTATCCTGCGCGATTTTTCCGCTCCGGTCATATTAGAGCACGACCACTCGGACGCTGAACGTGCATTCCTGTTGGCCCACGACACCGATCCTTTCAACCGATGGCAGGCGGGGCGGTCTTTATCGCAAGATACGCTGTTGCGCATGATCCGCGAAGATAAAGCGCCCAGCGCTGACTATCTGGACGGTGTTCTGTCGGTTCTTCGAGATGACCAACTGGACCCGGCATACCGTGCGTTGATGTTGGGCCTGCCCACGCAATCCGAACTTGCTGCGGCCTTGTTTGACGGAGGAGACACCCCCGATCCAATGGCTATCTGGGCCGCTGTTGAAACTCTGCGTCAAGCCACGGCACAGCACGTCCAGGATTTGCTGCCAAGACTACACAGTGAAGCGCTGATCGAGGAACCCTTCAATCCGGACGCCGAACAGGCTGGTAAGCGCGCCCTTGGCAACGCGGCCTTGTCGCTGACATCGCGCCTGGATGGCGGTGCCAAAGCGGCCGAGGAGTACTTAGCCGCCGACAACATGACCCTGCAACTGACCGCCCTTTCTTGTCTGCTCCGCGCAGGGAAAGGTCAGGTTGAGCTGTCCGCTTTCTATGATCAGTGGCAGCATGATCGTCTGGTGATGGACAAGTGGTTTGCTCTGCAAGTTTCGATGTCCGCCCCGGAAGCTACGGCAGACATCGCCCAAACGCTTACCGAACACGCTGACTTCAATTGGAAAAATCCAAATCGGTTCCGTGCGGTGATGGGGGCACTTGCGATGAACCATGCAGGCTTCCATCGCTCGGACGGGGCTGGCTATTCATTGCTGGCTGATTGGCTGATCCAACTTGACCCGGTGAACCCGCAGACCACGGCGCGGATGTGTTCTGCATTCCAGACATGGAAGCGATATGACACAAACCGCCAAGGCCTTATCCGTGATCAGCTGAAAAGGATCGCCGACACTGCGAACTTGTCGCGCGACACCACGGAAATGGTATCTCGCATTCTCGGCGCATGACCCCATACAGTTTTACACGCCACAATCGGACGCCGCGCACCATTCTGATTTTGGGATTTGTCTACGCGGTTCTGATCGCGCTGTTGATCTTGTTTGACGCTGCTTGGTGGTTGGTGGGTTTGCTGGGGTTGACCACTCTTCCCGCGCTTTGGGATATCGCGAAGGGCACCCAAGCCGGGATGACCTTGGATCACGATGGAATACGTTGGTTCTCGGGCAACCGCGAGGGTTTGGTTGCCTTGGCCGATATAGACCACGTTCGGCTTGACACACGTTGGGATTTTTCAGTGCGTACCTCATTGGTGTTGAAGTCTGGCAAGAGGATACGATTGCCAGATGAATCAACACCGCATCACAGCGAGTTAGAGGCCGCCTTCCAACAAGCCGCGCTGCGGGTAAAGCGTCACCATTTTACCATCTTTTGAAACAATCCACCCTGCCACGACCCATTAACCACCAACACGCGCCCAATTCCCTATGCCAAGCTTGAGTTTAAGGGGAGTACGAGTACAGTTTTTGTCACGACCATCAGTTTGTTACGGTTTCGAGTTCTGCCATGTTTCGGTTTTTCAAGGCGCATCACGCCCACTCCCATCAACCCGCGCAAGAATTGCGTGTCTTGGATTGCCCTGTTGCAGCGGCACTGCCAGACAGCGGGCAGCTCAACATTCCTCTTGCAGATTCCCGAGACGAAGATCTGGCTGCGCACGAAATTATCGAAAAAGGGCGCAGGCTGGTCCGGCAGGATCTTTGGTCAGAACTGTCCCGACAAATGCGCGAAGCGGATGAGGCGCGCGCCACGGCTCCTGATGGTACTCCGATAGCGGACCTGCTGGCCTTTGGCGCTCGCTCTGATGTTGTGCTGGCGGTCGAGCACGCCCTGACGGATTTCAACGCTCTGCGCGAATATGATTTGTTAAGTGGCATTTCCGAGCTTGAAGACGAAATGCGCGCACATCCAGATGACCCGATGATCACTTTGGTTGTTACTCTTGCGCACATCGATCTGGCCTGGGCGTGGCGGGGGACAGCTACCAACGCGGTACTACCGCCGCTACACCGTTCACGATGCGCGGCACATTTCGACAGAGCTTCAGCCCTTTTGCCGAAGTGCCGTGAAGTCGCACCTGACAGCCCATTGGTCGCTGCGGCAGGCTGCGCCCTTCTGGCTGGCCAGCGCAAAACAAATCTGCGCGTGGCTGAGGAATATGAACGTCTGATCACTTTGGACCCGCACAACCAACGCCACATGCGCGCAATGGGCACGCATCTCTTGCCTCGTTGGTTTGGCAGCTACGAAGAGCTAGAAGTTCAGGCCCTGCGCAACGCGGCCCGCACCCATGATATCTGGGGTGCTGGTGGTTACACTTGGGTTCAGTTTGATGCCATCGCGCTGGATGACGAGGCCTGCGCGCGGCTGGATGTCGAGTATTTCCTGGAGGGCATGCACGACATTCTGAAACGCCGCCCAGACCAGCAGACGGTCAACATGTTGGCGGCCTATTGCGCGACCACAATCCAGAGCCGAATGGGCCTGAGCGAAGAGGCCGATCTGGTGCGCACCCAGATTCACGAGGCCGCCAATTGGCTGATCCGCGATCACCTGACCGAACTGCACCCGATGATCTGGGCGCATGCTGCCAGTGGCTTCAACAACTCCGTCCGCATCAACTCAGCCGAACGATTTGCCGCCCGCGGTCACCGCGACGCGCTGCGTGCTATTGGCGATCTGTTCCGCGAAGAATTGGGCAGTGGCATCGACGTGACATTTACACCAGCTGGTCTGCGCCTGTCCCAGCACTGATTCCCCCTTGCCCCTTTGGCGCGGCACGCCTAATACGCAGGCTTAGACTTCTGCGGAAATAGAGGCGCGCCATGCTCGACCTGACATACGAAATGCCCAAACCCAAAACCATTGCCGGGGCCAAGCACGATTGGGAATTGGTGATCGGGATGGAGGTGCACGCTCAGGTCTCGTCCAATGCCAAGCTTTTTTCCGGTGCATCGACCCAATTCGGGGCCGAGCCGAACTCGAATGTGGCCTTCGTGGACGCGGCGATGCCTGGGATGCTTCCGGTGATCAACGAGTTCTGCGTGGAACAGGCCGTTCGCACCGGTCTGGGCCTGAAAGCAGATATCAACCTGAAGTCGGCTTTTGACCGCAAGAACTATTTCTACCCTGACCTGCCGCAGGGTTATCAGATTTCTCAGCTGTACCACCCCATCGTGGGCGAAGGCGAAGTGCTGGTGGAAATGGGTGACGGCACGGCGCGCATGGTCCGCATCGAACGCATTCACATGGAACAGGACGCGGGCAAGTCGATCCACGACATGGACCCGCATATGTCCTTCGTCGACCTGAACCGAACTGGTGTCTGCCTGATGGAGATCGTCAGCCGCCCCGACATCCGCGGCCCGGAAGAAGCCGCCGCCTATATCGCCAAACTGCGTCAGATCATGCGCTATTTGGGTACGTGCGACGGCAACATGCAGAACGGCAACCTGCGGGCGGACGTGAACGTTTCGATTTGCTTGCCCGGTGCTTATGAAAAGTATCAGGAAACGCAGGACTTTTCACATCTCGGCACACGCTGCGAAATCAAGAACATGAACTCGATGCGCTTTATCCAACAGGCGATTGAGGTCGAAGCCCGCCGTCAGATCGCCATCGTTGAAGGCGGTGGCACGGTCGATCAAGAAACCCGTCTGTACGATCCAGACAAGGGTGAGACCCGCTCGATGCGGTCCAAGGAAGAAGCGCATGACTATCGCTATTTCCCCGATCCGGACCTCCTGCCGCTTGAGATTGAGCAGGCTTGGGTCGACGACATCGCAAACAGCCTGCCTGAACTGCCGGATGACAAGAAAGCGCGCTTCATCAGCGAATTCGGCCTGACCGATTATGACGCATCGGTGCTGACCGCCGAGGTGGAATCCGCCGCTTATTTCGAAGAGGTCGCCAAGGGCCGCAACGGTAAGCTGGCCGCGAACTGGGTGATCAATGAATTGTTCGGCCGTCTGAAGAAGGAAGACCACGACATCACCGAGTCTCCGGTTACGCCGGCACGGCTCGGCGGTATTATCGATCTGATCGCCTCAGACGCCATCTCGGGTAAGATCGCCAAGGATCTGTTCGAGATCGTCTATACTGAGGGCGGTGACCCGGCGCAGATTGTCGAAGAGCGCGGCATGAAACAGGTCACCGATACCGGCGCTATCGAGACCGCCTTGGACGAGATCATCGCCGCAAACCCGGCGCAGGTCGAGAAGGCCAAAGTTAACCCGAAACTGGCGGGTTGGTTTGTTGGTCAGGTGATGAAGGCGACCGGTGGCAAGGCCAACCCCAAAGCGGTAAACGAACTCGTCAGCAAAAAGCTGGGTTCGTAACCCTAACCTAATACCGAATACAGTTGGCGGGATTGGCACAAAATCCCGCCTTTTTTTCTTTTCGCCAGATGATGACTTTTCCAAAATCCCCAACATGTTAGATTGCCAAGGATCGGCAACCAGGAAGATCTGATGCAACGCTACGAATACAAAGTTGTCCCCGCCCCGCAAAAAGGCACCAAAGCCAAGGGGGCGAAAAACGCCGAAGACCGGTTTGCGGTCTCGGTCGAGCAGCTGTTGAATCAGATGGGCCAGGACGGTTGGGAGTATCAACGCGCTGAGCTACTCCCCAGCGAGGAGCGCGCAGGCTTGACCGGATCAACTGTGAATTGGCGCAACGTGCTGGTGTTTCGTCGCGCGATTGAAGAAGCAGCCGCTCCAGAGCCCGTTCCGACGGAAACGCCCGAGGCCGCACCAGTGGCCCAACCGGTTCCGGGACCCGAGATGGTGCAAGCGCCTGAGCCGATCGCTGAAAAGGTTAAAGAACCGCCGCTGACCTTAAAAAACCCTCAGGTTGATTTTCGTCATTCGGAAAAGTCTTAGCCCGGCCCTACTCTTCGATCACAAAAGAAATGCCCAAAGTGCAGGGGACGCCGTCCAACTCGCCTGGCCATTTACAGACGTTCAGCGTCGCCTCGCCTTTGGCAGATTTATGCACCAATTCATGCATGTAACCGGGTTTTCCGGACTCATAGACCTTGGCGTCATGTGTCACTAGTGCGTCGGCCGTATCAGCCCACGGCAAGTCGCTGTCTTTTTTGCCAACCACATCGCACCCGGCAAAGGCATTGATCGTGTCATTCCCATAAATATAAATCCCGTCCAAACTTTTGGCCCAGAAAATCACGGGAAACGCGCTAAGGACGCTTAGGTTTTTCGACTCCATCAACCAACTCCGGTATCGCTAAAAATATTCCTTTTTTAGCGCAACTTCGGCGACGGGTCGACTTGTCCCTATGTTCCAATATCCAGCGCCAGCGCATGGATGCGCGGGACGATATCGCCTAGTGCCTTGTGCACTGCGCGGTGGCGGGCGACGCGAGACTGGCCCTCAAACGCGCTTGCGCGGATTCGGACGTTGAAATGGCTTTCGCCACCTTCCTGATACCCGGCGTGGCCACGATGGCTTTCGCTGTCATCAACAACCTCAAGCTCGCGCGGATCAAAGGCAGCCTGCAAGCGTGTTCGGATTTCGTCTGTCACGGTCATTTTTTCGCTCAGCAGTAAAAAATTTACCGCCCCCCTCTTCTACTTTTGGCTGCTTAGATTAAACTGCTGCCTCCGAGTCGAAAAGATGCGTTCTTGAGGATCAGAGCATGGTGAAGTCAGACCCCTTCGGATTCGATATGTCCGTTTCCAGCGCCAAAAAGAAAAATCCGCGCGGTCGTCGGGGGATGTCAGGCGCATCCGAAACTTCAGTGCGAATCTGCGATCACCCTGGGTGCGAAGAGCCGGGAAAATTCCGTGCACCCAAGGCACCTGATGTTCTGGATGATTTCTACTGGTTCTGCCAGCAACACGTGCGTGAGTATAACCAGAAATGGAACTTCTTCGACGGCACGACCGAGGCTGAGATGAACGCCCAGCGCTCGAAAGACAAAGTTTGGGAGCGCGAGACCAAGCCGATGGGCGACCCTGAAGCGCGCGCTTGGGCACGTCTGGGCATCGAAGACCCGCATCAGGTTTTGGGAGCGAACAGTACGCAAAACAAAGGCCGCACTTCGGGCGGTGGTGGTCGTCGTCTACCCCCCACCGAGCGTCGCGCGATCGAGATACTGGAAGCCAACGATAGCTGGACCAAGGCAGAGGTTCGCAAAGCGTATAAAAAGCTGATCAAGGTTCTGCACCCCGACATGAACGGCGGGGATCGAAGCCAAGAAGAACAGTTGCAAGAAGTCGTTTGGGCCTGGGATCAGATTAAGGACAGCCGGAACTTCAAATAGCGTCCGCACTAATGCGAAAACATGCCCCGTAGCGCTTGTGCTTCGGGGCGGTTCAGGCAGCGCAATCTGGTTTTCCCTGCAGCCGCGCTTTCGGTCAGTTCAGGGAAAAGCGCGCAGAGTTCTTCCACGTCTTCCCGGCCAAAAGAGTTTAATACTCTGTCCCCAAGATAAAGACTTTCGCTGCGCAACCCATGAGACGTCAGAATGGAGTGTCGCTCACACGCGATGTGATAATACGTCACGGAGTCATCTGGCTGCATCTGACGGATCGTATCATCGTTGACGAGATGGATCGCGGCAGCGAACACCATCTGCTCTCCAAAAAGTAGCTCTGCCCGCCATCCTTCGATGACGATCCGATGCTGCGGCGACACGCACAGGTTGCTGTCTGGAAAACCATTGCCAAACGCGTTGCGCTTGATCAGGACAGGCCGAAACTTTGGCTGGAAGCGCAATGTCTGCGCGCTGAGTGTTCGTTTTCCGATCCAAACAATAGGCAGAGTTTCGCCGTTGGACACGAGAACCCGGTCGCCAACGACCAAGTCTTCGACAGGTCGTGGGCCTGTTTCAGTTTCGATAAGCGTACCAGCTACAAAACACGGTGGATTATCCGGGTTAAGGTCGCCCTCGGTAATCTTCCAATTGCCTGTAGACATCGGGCCAGTTGGGTTGTTGGTGTCCCAAGCGTACACTTGTCCATTGACCCGAATGAACTCACCCGACTCGCCCGTGCCATTCCTGTTACCTTGGCCAAGGTATTCGTAGGACTGAAACGTTAGACCTCCGTCAAACGAGATCATTAGCCCGTCAATAATTGCAGGCTCAGTCGTGTTTTGAACGACCAAGTCACCCGGGCCGGTAACGTTTACGGTGTGGAGTAAAACATCAAACGCCATCGATTACGCCCTGTGCAACAACTGCATATATAGGCAGCGCACCACGTTGCGGGCATGGGATAAACATGTTGTTGAAGCTGGCTTTGCTTTTCACTTAACTCTCATGCACCGAAACTGTCACACCGAAACCATCGCTGCATCCTACAAAAGAGCAGATTAACCCAAAATTAACCCCACATTTTTCGAGCTTGAAAACTCCCAAAGTGCTGTTCGCGCCACTATTGAATTTGAATGCGCAATCCAGGCGCTTTCGTTGGCGGTTTTCAAAAACCGTTACAATCAGCGTTTACGGCGAAACACATGGGCCGAGACATCGCCCCATGTCAGAAGGTAACCTGTCCTGAATGGAACCCGATGTGGAACATGTCATATACCTACTGCATGCGGTTGCTTTATTGTCAGCGATTGGCACAGCTCTGCTGCTTAGCGCCTATCTCGCACTAAACCTACGTCTGCCACGGCTCGGCCTGTGGCCCAGCGCCAACGGTTGGCGTCACCACACGGCTTTTGGCCTGTTCCGTTTGTTTTGTGGTGCCACGGTGATTTTTGCCTTGTCAGAGGTCTGGGTGAACGGCTGGGGTCACTGGGTACGGTATCTGATCGGTGTACCTGTGATGTTGCTGTCGTTTGGGATCACGCTTTGGGGCTATCGATTTCTTGGCCTCGACAACACCTATTGCGAAAGCGATGGGCTGGTGACCAGCGGGATGTACGCCTACTCGCGCAATCCACAATATGTCACCTCTGTGCTGGCAACGGTAGGATTGGGTATTGCCAGCGGGTCCTGGGTGACGCTGGGCTTGGCAGCCGCGCTGTTCGTGATCTATTTCTTGTTTGTTCTGAACGAAGAACGTTGGCTGCTGCAAGGCTATGGCCGCGCGTTTCAAGACTACATGAAATCCACCCCGCGTTTCGTGGATGAACGCAGCCTGATCCGGGTGCGTGACGCCATTCTGGATTGATCCCAACTGCGCACTGATAAGGCCAGTTTCAAAGAAAGGTTTGCCGACCTCCTGGCGCGCGCTGCTTTCCCTTGCCCTTGTCCGCAATATGTTGCACCACACACAGGTTGAGACCCGGTAGTGCGGGCCAAAAGATAAGGACAAGGCAAATGGCTGACGGATCGATTGATATCAACGCAAAACCAACCGAAGAAATCTCGGTCCGGGACGTGTTCGGCATTGATACCGACATGGCTGTCAAAGGCTTTGCTGACCGCAGCGACCGGGTTCCATCCATCGACCCGACCTATAAGTTCGATCCTGAAACCACCTTGGCCATTCTGGCGGGCTTTGCCCACAACCGCCGGGTGATGATTCAGGGTTATCACGGCACAGGTAAATCAACGCATATCGAGCAAGTTGCGGCCCGGCTGAACTGGCCTGCCGTGCGTGTGAACCTGGATAGCCATATCAGCCGGATCGACCTGATTGGTAAGGATGCGATCAAACTGCGCGACGGCAAACAGGTCACAGAGTTCCACGAAGGCATCCTGCCCTGGGCCCTGCGCAACCCCGTCGCCATCGTGTTCGATGAATACGACGCAGGCCGCGCGGACGTAATGTTCGTGATCCAGCGCGTGTTGGAGCATGACGGCAAGCTGACCCTGTTGGACCAGAACGAGATCATCACGCCGAACCCGAATTTCCGCCTGTTTGCCACTGCAAACACTGTTGGTTTGGGTGATACCACTGGCCTGTATCACGGCACTCAGCAGATCAACCAAGCGCAGATGGACCGTTGGTCGCTTGTCTCGACGTTGAACTACCTCAGCCATGATGCCGAGACGATGATTGTCCTGTCGAAAGCACCGCACTACAACACCGAGAAAGGCCGCAAGACCGTCAGCCAGATGGTCACCGTAGCCGACTTGACGCGGACTGCCTTCATGAACGGTGATCTCTCCACGGTGATGAGCCCGCGGACCGTGATCAACTGGGCCCAAAACGCCGAGATCTTCCGCAACGTAGGCTACGCTTTCCGCCTATCCTTCTTGAACAAATGTGACGAGCTAGAACGCCAGACAGTCGCCGAGTTCTATCAGCGTTGTTTTGACGAGGAACTGCCGGAAAGTGCCGCAAGCGCAAGCTTGGGATAGTGTAGAGGTCCAATCATGCATATCGGTCTGATTGGCGGGATCGGCGTTGCAGCGACGGTTGTTTACTATCAGCGTCTCAGCGCAGCGATGGCCGCGCGTGGCAAACGATTGGAACTGACGATTGTGCACGCTGATGTGCAGGAATTGATCCGCAACAACCTTGCCGATGAACGGGACGCGCAGGCGGAGGTTTACGCCCGTTTGATTGATCGCCTCAAAGCGGCAGGGGCAGATTGTGCGGCCATAACATCGCTCGGTGGTCATTACTGTTACGATGAGACCGTGGCGATCTCATCCTTGCCTTTAGTGTCGGCGGTCAAGCCACTGGACGCGTACTTTGCGCAACAAGGTTTTGGGACCGTTGGGCTGCTGGGGACACGCGTCGTGATGCGAACCAAGCTTTTTGGACAGCTTGTGCGCACACAAGCCGTAGCCTTGGAAGATGAGATCGATACTTTGGGGCAAGTCTACCAGGACATGGCAGTTGCCGGAGTCTGCGCAGACCAGCAACGCGCCCTGTTTTTGGATGCGGGGCAGCGCATGGTTGCGCAACACGGTGCCGACGCAGTGGTCCTAGCTGGAACTGACCTGAACCTAGCCTTTGACGGGCAGGACCTAGGCTACACCGTCGTCGATGCACTTGACGTGCATGTCGAAGTGCTGGCGCAGATTGCCAGCGATGAACACCCTCTGGATGCGTCCAACGCTGATTTTTGAGCGGCCGATCTAAACATATAATACCTTGGCGTTCCTCAATAGCGCTCGCAGTATTAGTGCGCGCCGGAAACAGAAAGCGTCTCCTACTCTTTTGTCTACATGTTGTGTGTTCTAGGTAACCCCCTTGCCAATGTTGTATTAGCGCCACAGATCACATCAACACATGTATATGCATTCTTTATACTTTGCATATCTATGATATATTCAATTCATGTTTTATTTTCGAAAGTTGTTATTCGTCCCCATCTTCGCGCTGTTTCTTGGCTCGTCCGTGCATGCTTTGCCCGTTGCCTCTTCAGACCGTGCCGAGTTGTTTGCCATCTGTTCAGGACGCTTTGAGGCGCTGGCAGTTCGACAAAGGGCCCGTCTGCACGAAGAGGCCCAGTCAGTTGTGGATCTTCAACAAGAATTCGACGTTCTACTTGAAACGATCATGCCGTGGGCACTGTCCGAAGGCGTCGAAGAACATCAACCCAAGCGATGGCGTGTGCGGGGCTGGGTAGAGGTCGCCTATCTACTCGCCGATATGGACTACAGCTTTGACGCCCGGATCGCGGCGGGCGCCAAGCAGCAACTGGCCCTTCGGATTTCCGAATGCCGCGAGGTTCTTCTGTAAGCCCATCTCTGGTTTCATGCGAAAACAGGGTTGGACCTATGGTCAAGACCCCGGAATGGTTCTAGGTTGCCGAGACAGAACAAGACCGGACTGCCACCGATGAGCAAACCCAACGACAACCCCGCCGATCCGTTCAAGAAGGCTCTGGCCGAGGCCACGAAGGTCATGGCTGATGATCCTGAACTGAACGTCACCTACACGGTCGACCCGTCGGGCATGTCGGGCGAGTCGATGCGCCTGCCCCAGGTCAGCCGCCGGATGACGCGCGAAGAGGTATTGCTGGCGCGCGGCACGGCAGATGCTTTGGCGTTACAGCGCAAGTATCACGATGACGCGACTCATGCCCGTTATGCCCCTCCGGGAGATATGGCGCGTGATTTGTATGAAGCGATGGAGACCGCCCGGTGCGAAGCGATGGGCGCGCGGGATATGCCCGGCACGGCATCGAATATCGACGTCAAGATTGGGCACGAAGCGCTGCGGCGTGGTTACGATCAGTGCAAACAACCCGCTGACGCACCTTTAGCAGTTGCCGCGGGTTACCTGATCCGCCATCTGGCAACTGGACGCGATCTACCGCCTGCAGCTGAGAACATCATGAATCTGTGGCGCGGATTCATTGAGGAACAAGCTGGCGGCACGCTCGAGAACCTCGACGAAATTCTGTCGGATCAAGCCGAATTTGCGAAATTTGCACGCCAGATGATCAAGGACCTGGGCTATGGCGACCAGCTAGGCGAAGACCCTGATGAGCTGGACGATGAACAGGAAGATCAGGCAGAAGAGGACGCAGAGGAACAGCCCGATCCCGATAGCACGGGTGAGGACGATCAGGACGAACAGGACGCCGACGCGACACCCGAGCAGACACAGGAAGAGCAGCAGGACCAGTCACAGGCCCAAGTCTCGATGGACGAGATGGCCGAAGATGAGATGGGCGACGAGACGGAAATGCCCGAAGGGGAAGCTCCGCTAGAACCCCCTGCCCCGCAGCCGACGTCTGAAGCTGATCCGGACTACAAGGTTTATCTAGACACCTATGACGAAGAAATCGCCGCCGAGGATCTGGCCGAACCTGCCGAATTGGAGCGTCTGCGCGCCTATCTCGATCAGCAGCTGGAGCCTCTGAAAGGTGCGGTTAGCAGACTGGCCAACAAATTGCAGAGACGTCTGCAAGCCCAGCAAAACCGCAGCTGGGAATTCGACCGCGAAGAAGGCATTCTAGACGCGGGTCGACTGGCGCGTGTAGTGGCAAACCCAACCACGCCGCTAAGCTTTAAAGTCGAGAAGGATACCGAATTCCGTGATACGGTCGTGACTCTATTGCTGGACAACTCGGGTTCGATGCGGGGACGTCCGATTTCCATTGCAGCCATCTGCGCGGATGTTTTGGCGCGGACGCTGGAACGCTGCAATGTGAAGGTCGAGATTCTGGGCTTTACCACGCGCGCGTGGAAAGGTGGGCAGGCGCGTGAGGCGTGGCTGAACGATGGTCGCCCGCAGCAGCCCGGCCGTCTGAACGACCTACGCCACATCATCTACAAGGGCGCCGATGCACCGTGGCGCCGTGCGCGACCCAATCTGGGTCTGATGATGAAAGAGGGCCTGTTGAAAGAAAACATCGACGGTGAGGCGCTGGAATGGGCACACCGCAGGATGCTGGCGCGGCGTGAGCAGCGTAAAATTCTGATGGTGATCTCGGATGGTGCTCCGGTCGATGATTCAACGCTCAGCGTGAACCCTGCGAACTATTTGGAAAAACACCTGCGCGACGTGATTGCCATGGTGGAAAAACGTAAGATGGTTGAGTTGCTGGCTATTGGTATCGGCCATGACGTAACCAGATATTATGATCGCGCGGTAACTATCACCGATGTTGAGCAACTCGCAGGCGCGATGACCGAACAACTTGCCGCGTTGTTCGATAGCGATCCGCGTGCACGAGCGCGGATAATGGGGATGAAAAGGGCCAGCTAACGCTGGTCTTGCCTCAGGCCAGAGTAATTTCCAGAAATTGAAGGCGTAGGACCCTGATTGGGAGAGGTAAGTGATGTTTCAGTCTTTCGCGGTAACTGCACGCCCGGAACAGGGGCCACCAAGGCTGACTGCCTTGCGCAGTGAAATTGCGAGCGAGGGGTTGGATGGTTTCCTTATCCCACGCGCAGATGCACACCAGGGTGAGTACGTGGCACCGCGGGATGAGCGGTTGGCCTGGTTGACAGGGTTTACCGGCTCGGCGGGCTTTTGCGCTGTTCTGGCAGATGCCGTCGGGGTGTTCGTCGATGGTCGTTACCGGACGCAGGTCAAGGCACAGGTCGCTTCCGAATTTGCGCCGGTACCGTGGCCCGAGGTCAGCCTCAGTGCATGGCTGAAGGAACAGTTGCCAAATGGCGGCAAGGTCGGATTCGATCCTTGGCTGCACTCTGCAGGCCAAATCGCCAGTGCACAAAAGGAATTGGCAGGCAGCGGTGTTGAATTGGTTCGCGTGGACAATTTGGTGGATCGGATATGGCAGGATCAACCTGCGCCGCCGGCGAACCCAGTCAAGAGGCATCCGATTGAGTTTGCCGGAGAGGCGGCAGACAGCAAGATTGCACGTCTCGCCAAAAACTTGCAAGACGCTGGCTGCACAGCAGCAGTGATCACCCTGCCAGACTCGATCATGTGGCTGCTGAACATCCGAGGCTCGGACATCGGGTACAACCCTGTGGCACATGGCTTTGCCATCCTGCGTGCCGATGGTCAGGTCGATCTTTTCATGGCTAAGGAAAAGCTGACGGTAGCTTTGGGGGATAACGTTTCTGTTTACCCACCAGAAAGATTTCTGGACGCGGTATCAGAAATTGAAGGGAAAGTGCAGGTTGATCTGGGATCACTACCGCAGGCCGCAGCGGATGTGTTGGGTGACCGAATGGTTGATGGTGGGGACCCTTGCGCACTGCCCAAGGCTTGCAAAAACCAGGCAGAAATCGCAGGCAGCGCCGATGCCCATTTGCGTGACGCCGTGGCCGTTGTTGAAACGCTCTGCTGGTTGGACGCACAGACCCCCGGCACCTTGACCGAGATTGACGTGGTCACTCAACTTGAAGAAAATCGCCGCAAAGACAACGCACTGCAAGATATATCATTCGACACCATCGCGGGTACCGGCCCGAACGGTGCAATCATGCATTACCGCGTGACGGAAGAGACCGAGAGCACCTTGGAAAATGGGCACATTCTTGTCCTGGACAGCGGTGGGCAATACCTGGACGGCACGACTGATATCACCCGCACCATTGCCATCGGTGACGTTGGTGAAGAAGAAAAAATGTGCTTTACCCGCGTGCTGAAAGGCATGATCAACCTGTCTATGTTGCGCTGGCCCGTGGGATTGGCCGGACGCGATATCGAAGGCATTGCGCGGGCTCCGCTGTGGGCTGCAGGGCAAGACTTCAACCACGGTGTTGGGCACGGCGTTGGTGCATATCTCAGCGTCCACGAAGGGCCTCAGCGTTTGTCCAAAGCAAGCCATGTTCCATTGCAGCCGGGCATGATCCTTTCCAACGAACCGGGCTATTACCGCGAAGGCGCCTTTGGTATCCGCATTGAGAACCTCGTGGTCGTGCAAGACGCTCCCGCCCTGCCCGGTGGTGACGACGAACGCGCAATGCTGAACTGGCGGACACTAACCTACGTACCTATTGATCGGCGGTTAATCGTTCTCGAGATGCTGACTGCAGATGAACGCAATTGGTTGAACACGTACCACCGCGACGTTGCGGAAAAGATCAGGCCGAGGCTGGGCGATGACGCTCAACTGTGGTTGGATGCCGCAACCGCGCCAATCTGACACTGGACTGTTACATATACCGGGCAGAGGAGAGGCCCGAAGACAACGAGGGAAGAGAAATGGTTGAAATCACGATCCGCAAAGCTCCGGGCAAATGGAGCGTCCGTTCCGGTGGAGCCATTCTGGGTGAAAGTACAAACGCCTTGGAATTGTCAGAGGGGGATTTGTCTCCGGTGATCTACTTTCCTCGCACAGACATCGCGATGGCATTTCTGGACACAACCGACAAGGTTACGCATTGCCCGCATAAAGGGAACGCCACACATTTCTCGATCGTCAATAAGTCCTCTGTGACCGAAAACGCCGCGTGGAGCTATGAAAGTCCGGACGCAGAGCTGGCGGAGATAGAGGGCTACGTTGCCTTCTATCCGGTGGAGTCTGTGAAAGTTGAGCAAATATAAGCTCTGCTTCGTCTGGATTGAATTGGGCGCGACGGTAGATTGGCCTACACTCTTATCTTTGGCAAAAAGCGTTTCGTAGGGCTGGTGGTGTGAAAACTACGAGTGCTCTTCAGCCGCCGTTGCTGCCAGCGCGCGGTTGTAAGCCTTTAGTGCATCGATGTGAAACAAGGCACCAACCGGAGCTTCTGTGCCGTCGCTTTCCCTCACCACGACCGGAATGCAAGATATCTCATCATGTTCGAAATAGGGCATCGCGGCTTCCAGTGTAGCATTGGCCTGCACGCACAGCCCTTGCTCGATCATCTCCTGCGCCTGTTCCTTGGTGATCGAACGCGCATCACCAATTGGGCGCATCACCGCTCCGGCCCGCAGCATCGCCAGTAGATAAGCCTGCGGGCCAGCTGCAAGATGTACGTTGCGACGTTCCAACTGGGTCAGGAAGAACGACCGATCCACAAGGCGCGACGCTAACGCGGTAGACATAGAAACCGAGGCCATTACGGCTATCCCGATCTGCCAGTCTCCAGTCAGTTCGAAAACAATCATAGTGGTCGAGATGGGTGCTCCCAGCACAGCAGCGGCCACAGCCCCCATCCCTGCAAAGGCATATAGAGTATGGGTTCCGGATACATCCGGAAGTAGCCCCGTGGCGATCAAGCCGAAGGCTAACCCTGTGAGCGCTCCGATCATCAGCGAGGGGGAGAACACCCCACCGCCCATACGCCCTCCCATGGTAACGGCCAAGGCAACCGTCTTGATTACAGCAAACAGGATCGCGACGGTCAGGGTCAGATCCCCGGCTAAGGCGCGGATCGTTGTCTCATACCCGACACCGATGATGTGCGGGAACCATATTGCCATCAAACCTAACAGCGCCCCGGACACGGCTGGCCGTAGCCAACGCGGAAGGGAAAGGCGGCTTTGGATGTGGTTGCCGATATCCTCGGCGAAAAAGATCGAGCGCATTAGCAGCAGGGATACCAGTCCGCAGATCAGTCCAAGGATCAAAAACGCGGGCAGTTCTACATAGAATTGCAAAGAACCTGGGGTTTCCAGAACAAACTCTGTCACGTCACCGTATTCTAGGCGGTTAATCACAGTACCGGCGACAGAAGCGATAACGATGGGCGCGAAGGCGTGGACTGCAAAGTGACGCAACACGACCTCAAGCGCGAATAAAGCGCCCGCGATGGGCGAGTTGAAGCTGGCCGACACTGCCGCGGCCACGGCGCATCCCAGCAAATCGCGCCCCGTTATTCCATCGGCATGGATACGATTGCTAACCCAGGTCGAGATCACCCCGGCCATGTGCACTACAGGCCCTTCTCGTCCGGTTGAGCCACCGGTACTAAGTGTAATCAGCGAGGCAAAGAAGGACGCAACCCCCGCTTTGCCTTCGACCCGGCCATCTGTTAGCGCAGAGCCTTCGATCACGTCAGCGACCGAGCGTACCCGCCCATCGTCGGTAAACTTGTGCAGAATTATCCCTACGATCAGGCCACCAATGATCGGTGTGATCAGGATCAGAAACCAAGGAAGTTTCTCGGCGTGTGAATGCAGCAGCAGGATGTCGTCCGTATCGTAGACATAGGCCTGTAGCGCGCGGATCGCTTTACGGAACCCCAGCGCCATGAAACCTGCCGCAATCCCGATGGCCAGCGCGATGAACCAGAATTGGATCTGGCTGGGCCCGCGCCTCAACATCACCCGCCAGGCATCCTTCATCGCGGCCAAAGCCTGATTAAGCTGGTTGCGCAAAACGGTGCGTGTCGATTGGGTCATTGGCCCTCGGGGATCATGTATTCCCCCTTAGTAAGCCACGGAGCCCTCTGATAAAAGTGGGATCGCGACGGTTTGAAAACCGGAAAGCGGCAGAATGGCGTTAAGCGTCCAACAAAGCACGAGCGGCGGCACGGGCCTCGTCAGTGATAGTATCGCCTGCGACCATGCGGGCGATTTCGTCTACCCGATCAGGATCAGCCAAATGAATAACAGTCGACAACGTCTGCCCGTCGCTCACCTGTTTCTGCACCCGCCAGTGATGCGCCGCACGGGCTGCCACTTGCGGTGAGTGCGTGACCACCAGAACTTGCCCGCCTTGAGCCAGAGATGCCAGACGACGACCCACCGCGTCAGCAGTTGCGCCCCCTACGCCCCGGTCAATTTCGTCAAAGATCATGGTTCGGTCGCTATCATCGCCGGTCAGGCAAACCTTGAGCGCAAGAAGAAAACGGCTGAGTTCACCGCCTGAAGCAATTTTGTTCAGCGGCCCGGACGGAGCACCTGGGTTAGTGGCAACCGTGAAGGCCACGGCGTCTGTGCCCTCTGGGCCGGGGTCAGCGTCGGTGATTTCGGTCTGAAAAACCGCGCGCTCCATTTTCAACGGTGCGAGTTCGGCCATTACCGCCGCGTCTAGCCGTCCAACAGCTTGCTGGCGTGCGGCTCTAAGCGCTTCGGCTGCTTGGTCATATTCGGCTTGCGCAGCCTCGACCGCCGCACGTTGATCCGCCAGATCAGCGTCCCCTGCATCAAGCCGGTTCAGTCGGTCACGCAACGTTTCGGCAAACGCCCCAAGATCGTCTGGCGCTATGTCGTGCTTTCTTGCCAGAGCACGAATGGCAAACAGGCGTTCCTCTGCTGCCTCCAGCTCAGCCGGATTAAAGTCCAACGCCTGAAGGCAGGCGTTGACGCCATCCTGTGCCTCGCCCAACTCAATCAGTGCACGGCCAAGCGCCGCGATGGGCTCCTCAAGCTGCCCACCTGCATTTTCGGACACGCCCTCCAACCAGCGGACAGCGTCAGACATGGCCCCTTCGGCCCCCTCCCCGCCAAGCAACTCAAATGCGCGGGCTACATCGTCGCGGATACGCTCAGCCCCCTGCATCATCCGACGGCGGGCGTCCAAATCCACATCTTCACCTGGCAGCGGGTTCAACTTGTCTAGTTCGGCTACCGCGTGGCGCAGGAACTCTTCCTCGGCACGCATTGCCGCAAGCGTTGCCTCGATCTCATTAAAGGCCTTGCGAGCACGAGACATCTCAGCCCACGCGGAACGAACGGCAGTAACGAGGTCTGCCGCTCCGGCAAAATCGTCCAACATTGCTCGATGTCCGCGTGGGTTCAACAGCCCACGGTCATCGTGTTGACCATGTAATTCTATTAGCGTCTCAGACAACGCGCGCAGGACCTCACCAGAACAGCGGCGATCGTTGACCCATGCTGTTTTCCGCCCCTCGGTGGTGTTGACGCGGCGAAGGATTAGTTCTTCTCCACCGGGCAACCCGGCTTCGGCCAGTACTGCGTGGGCAGGGTGATCCGGTCCCAATTCGAACTCGGCCACAACTTCCCCCTGCGCAGCGCCCTGACGTACGAGTTCAGCCCTTCCGCGCCAGCCCATTACGAAACCCAGCGAATCCAGAAGTATGGACTTGCCCGCGCCGGTTTCCCCGGTCAACGCATTCAGGCCAGGCTGGAACGTCAGTTCCAACCTGTCAATGATCAGCATGTCGCGGATATCAAGGGCGCGCAGCATCGGGTCTTAGCGTCCCACGCCTTTAACCATAGCGATTACAACCACTCACCTTTGATCGTCTGACGATAAATCTGGCTCAGCCAGTTGTTGCCACGACTCTTCAAGTCCAACCCACGAGAGGTCAGCAGCTTGTAACCCGCATCGTACCACTCGGACGATTGGTAATTGTAGCCAAGAATAGCACCTGCCGACTGCGCCTCATCCACAAGCCCCAGCGACAGATAAGCCTCAATCAAACGATAAAGCGCTTCAGCAGTGTGAGTAGTGGTCTGGAAATCCTCAACCACGACTCGGAAACGGTTGATAGCCGCAGTGTAGTGATCCTGTCGAAGGTAATAGCGGCCGATTTCCATCTCTTTGCCAGCAAGGTGATCAAAGGCCAGATCGAATTTGAGGACCGCCGAGGTAGCATACTCGCTATCGGGATACACCTCGATCACTGTGCGCAGCGATTGCAGCGCCTGAAAGGTTAGGCCCTGATCGCGCCCAACCTCATCAATCTGATCATAGTAGCTAAGCGCCAACAGATATTGTGCATAGGCCGCATCTTCATCCGCTGGGTAGAAATCTATATAGCGCTGCGCGGCAGCCCGGCTTTCTTCGTAATTCTTGTCCGAGTGGTACGAGAACGCCTGCATTATCAGTGCGCGCTTCGCCCAGTCGGAATAAGGGTAAAGTCGCTCAACTTCCGAGAAGTACCACGCCGCATCATCCGAGCGATTTTGCGACAACTCATATTCGCCGCGCGTGAATATCTGTTCTGGGGTAAACCCTTCCAGGTTCTGATTGCGGTCTGCGCCAGAGTTGCCGCATGCCGTCAAAACTGCTGCCAGAAGAATCGCGCCTGCGAATCTGACTGCCGCTTTGGTGCCAACCATTCCGCCTATCCTTGTCGTATTGCTTAGTGGGGCAACCCCCGGATTGGCCTTTGGTCTAGCATATAAAATTCCGGGGCAAAACGCCTTAGTACATTCGCTGACGGAATTGTCGGCAGGCTTGATCCAATCAAGCAACTTCGGGGATTTCGTCCCAGACAAGACCCTGTCCCGGCAGGCGCGCTGCCATTTCCGGCGTGCAAAGCACCGGACGCACCGCGCCAGGTGTCTCGAACAACTTGCGCAGCAGAGTATTGGTCATAGCATGACCTGACTTGTCACCCGTGAAGTGGCCAAGAATCGGGCCCCCTGCCAAGTACAGGTCGCCAAGTGCATCCAGCATTTTATGGCGTACCGCTTCATCCGCATGGCGGAAGCCACCTGGGGTAAGCACTTCGTCACCCTGAACAACGACAGCGTTTTCCAGCGTGCCACCCAATGCTAAGCCGCTTTCGCGCATCGCTTCGACATCCGTGCGACGGCAGAAAGTGCGGCAATCGCTAAGCTCACGCGCAAACGAACCGTTGCGCATGTCCAGTGTTTTGGTCTGGCTACCGATCGCACCATCTTCGAAGTCAATGTGGAAATCGATGATTAAACCATCTGCCGGTACAATCGTCGCGCTTGCACCTTCGCGTGAGGCCGTGATGGGCTTGAGAACCTCAAACGCCAGCACCGGGCTGGCCTGACGACGCACACCCTTGGCCATAATTCCACGCACAAATTCAATCGAAGATCCGTCCATGATCGGAACTTCGGGGCCGTCGATCTCGATCAACGCATTGTGCACGCCACACCCAGCAAGGGCAGCCATGATATGCTCGACAGTCGATACCGATACATGCGCATCGTTCACCAGACGGGTACACAGCGGTGTGCGCTCGACCACATCATAGATCGCAGGAATCAACGCATTGCCCAGCTCAATATCCGTCCGCTTAAACCAGATGCCGTGACCGGCAGCCGCCGGTTTCAGCACCATGGTCGCAGGCTTACCGCTGTGCAGCCCAACGCCTTTAAACGTAACCGGAGATTTGAGCGTATGTTGCAAGGTGACCCTCGTTGAGTGGTGTCCGGCCTGTAAGGTCCGTGTTGGACACTCAGTTAAGGAAGCAAGCGTCAAGGCTCAACTCACTCTTTGCAACTGATTGAAACATGAATGTAACAGATCGGCAAAAGCCTGCTTAGAACGAGCTAATACAATGTATTAAAAAAGAAAAGGGCCACCATCTGGCGGCCCCGACTTTCGATTTTGTTACCAAGTTTAGTTGGCTTGACGCCGCAGGAAGGCGGGAATTTCAATCCGATCCTGCTCGGGGTCGGCCTCCTCATGGGCAGGTGCCGTAGCGTCAGCTTGGCGCATTGGAGGCTGTTGACGCACCGGTTGAGACGGCGTGTCTGCAGCGTGGCCAGTCATCCGATCGATCAGGCGGTTAAAGCCAAACCGAGGACGATCCTGCGCATCCTGCTGCGGTGCTGGGTCTTGTTGAGGAGCCTGGGCACGCGGTGCGGCATGTGCGCGTTCGGACGCAGGGATATTCTGCACAGCGGCCTGCAAACGCTGCAGCGCCTCGGGCGACGGCGTGCCAGCAGAGGCTTGTTGCGGCTGCGGCGCAACAAAGCTTTCCGGGGCAGGATCGACCGGTTCAGGCGTTGGCTCGAATTCCGCGACGCGTGGCTGATAGGCCGGTGGCGGCAGACCATCATCACTCTGTTCCACTTTTGGCTGGAACTGTGATGGCTCTTCGGTCGTCTCAAACAGTGAGGGTTCACGGTTTATCTCGGCTTGGGGTGCCGGTGCGACCTCTTCAGCCGCAACAGCGGGGGTCTCTTCCTGCTGCGGCTCTTCTGCGGTAACGGTGCGGGTGAGCGGGGCCGACATTGTGCGGCGTGCAACTGGCACATCCTCGGACTTTTCGCTGGCGTCGATGCCTGTGGCCACAACCGAAACACGCATTCCGCCTTCCATACCGGTGTCCAAGGTCGAACCGACGATGATGTTTGCTTCGGGGTCCACTTCTTCACGAATGCGATTGGCGGCTTCATCCAGTTCGAACAGAGTCAGGTCATGCGAACCAGTGATGTTGATCAGCACACCCTTCGCGCCTTTGAGGCTGATTTCGTCCAGCAGCGGGTTAGCAATGGCCTTCTCGGCAGCCTGAACTGCGCGATCTTCGCCCGTAGCCTCGCCGGTGCCCATCATTGCCTTGCCCATCTCGTCCATAACTGCACGGACATCGGCAAAGTCGAGGTTGATCAAGCCAGGACGGACCATCAGGTCAGTTACGCCTTTGACACCCTGATACAGAACGTCATCCGCCATCGAAAATGCCTCGGTAAACGTGGTCTTTTCGTTGGCCAGACGGAACAGATTTTGGTTCGGAATGATGATCAGTGTATCAACGACCTTTTGCAGCGCCTCGACACCGTCTTCGGCCTGACGCATCCGCTTTGCACCTTCGAATTGGAAGGGCTTGGTGACGACACCAACGGTCAGCACACCCAGTTCGCGGGCGGCCTGAGCAATGATCGGAGCCGCCCCGGTGCCGGTGCCACCGCCCATACCGGCGGTTATGAAACACATGTGAGCACCAGCAAGGTGGTCAACAATTTGTTCGATGCTTTCTTCGGCTGCCGCTGCGCCGACGGTTGGTCGGGCACCTGCCCCCAGACCTTCTGTCACTTTAACGCCAAGCTGCACCCGAGCCGAGGACTGGCTTTGCTGAAGCGCCTGCGCGTCCGTGTTGGCGACGACAAAATCCACGCCATCCAGCATTTTCTCAATCATGTTGTTGACAGCGTTACCGCCCGCACCGCCAACGCCAAATACTGTAATCCGAGGCTTCAGTTCGTCGTGCCCGGGCATCGAAAGATTCAATGTCATGCTCTGTCCGCCTGTTTTTTACCCGCCAAAGCGGTGTTTTTCTTACCTATCCGATTACAATCCTACCGGTCGAAAGCGCAAAGGTCACGCCAAAAATCGCCGAATCCCACAAAATATGGAGGAAATAAGGCATCGATCAGCGGTATTTCGCATTCTTTGCCAGATGTTGCGGAAAGAACTCAATCCACCACAAGACAGACAACACATGCGCCGCAGCCATCATGCTCGCCACTTTGGGTAAACCGGTCTGTTCTTACGCGGAAAACTGCTCGTGTCCTGCCGCGGGGCCTCTGACGTGCCTTGTGGATATCTTGCGGGAATTGGCCTTTGTCTGCAACCTGTTTCTTTAGCTTATTGGGGCACTTGGACAATTCAGCCCGTCTTCGGTAATGCTGCGCACTTCTTGAATTTCACTTCGGTTAAAATTGGCTAACCGAACCATAAGTCGACCTTCGTGCTGGAAGGTCCACCAACACACCGGCACGTCATCCGGATCATCATCATACAAAAAGCAGAGTTGTCCGTTGGGGGTAGTGATCTGCCCATAGACACAGCCCCGGCCTTCCATCCGCCAGACGGACAAATTGGGGCTCAAGAACTCCTCGGTCCCGACAAGAATGCCGCTGGGATAGTCATGAAACGTAACTGTCTTGCCCTGAACAGCAGCCAGAAAGGCTTCGGGCGTGATACGCGTTTGGGCGTGCACAGCAAGAGGAGTCGCGGCGATCAATACCGCGCCCCCAATCATCTTACCAATTGTCACGGAACCAACGCATTGCGCGTTTGAAAGGCCGTGCGGCATAGGTATCGACCGGGATTTCGAAATCCCACCACTCATCCTGCGGATGCGCCGCAAACAAGCTTAGCCCGACCGAAGAAGAGAAACTCGGCCCTGTCGCGGATTGCGGCAGGCCATGGACGCGCAACGGTCGACCCAGACGAACACGCTGACCTAGAATTCGCGTGGCAAGACCATCCAGCCCCATGATCTGACTGCCACCGCCGGTCAGCACAATTTGCTGGCTGGGCATATGTTCGAATCCGGCAGCGTCAAGACGAACGCGAACCTCTTCCAAAATCTCTTCGACACGAGGGCGCATGATTCCAATTAACTCAGCACGACTAACCGTGCGGCGGTCATGCTCCCAATCGCCAGTATCACCGCCAATGTCGATCAGGTCACGGTCATCGGCCCCTGTAGCGTGCACACCGCCGTTGAAGGTTTTGATCCGTTCAGCCACTGATGCTGGCACGCCCAGTCCCATCGAGATGTCGGCGGTCACGTGATCTCCGCCCATGCGAACACAATCGGCATAGATCATGTGCTTCTTCATGAAGATTGACACGCTGGTCGTGCCGCCGCCCATGTCGATACAGGCGGCGCCCAATTCCTGCTCATCCTCAACCAGAGCCGAAATGCCCGAAACGTAGGCCGAGTTCGCAATACCCGCCAATTCCAGATCGCAGCGCTTGATGCAGCGCACGATGTTCTGAATCGCCACCGCATCAACGGTCAGCATATGCATGTCCACGGCCAGGCTCTGCCCCATCTGCCCGCGTGGATCGATAAGGCCCGAGCGGTTATCCAAGGCAAAGTTCACCGGCTGAGCGTGCAACACTTCGCGTCCAACGCCATAGTCAGGCACATCACAGGCATTAAGGACGCGACCGACTTCGGCCTCTGTAACCTCCTGCCCATCGAGATCGACCTGCGCATCCAAACCGTAAGAGCGAGGGTTTGCCCCCGAAAAGCAGGCAATGACGTGGTCCACACGGATATCAGCCATCTTCTGTGCCGCTTGCAGAGCGGTGCGAATGGCACGTTCGGTTTCTTGCATGGCAGTGACTTCGCCAAACTGCACACCGCGTGACCGTGTTGTTGCCGCACCGATGACCCGAAACCCGGTTTGACCAGCCAGCGAGCCGATGCTGTTATCCTCGCTCAGCCGACCTGTTCCATCGAACCGCAGCACAAGGCAGGCAATTTTGGAACTGCCCACGTCTAAAATGGCCACAACACCACGTTGCATCGCCTGCCTGCGCATTTGCCGCATGGCCCGTTGGGACTGATAAAGATCGGTCATCATAATCGCTACTGCCCGCTGCCCACTGTCACTTTTGTATTCCACCAGTCTTCGCTGGCGGCTTTGGTCATTCTAATGGTTGGTCGCTGACCAAGGCGCATGTCCACCACCGCTACGTCGCGCTCCAAAAGATCCTGTACTTCGTTCACCGCCAACACCCGCTCCAACGCGCGAACCGGACGTTCAGTCGGCAGCATGATGCGTTGTCCGCGATCCAGAACCAAATCCCAGCGGCGTTCGCCAATGCGAACCAACCCGCGCACCCGTGAACCCAAACTGCGGGCGGTAGACAACAAAGCAATCGCTTCCGTCACGTGCGCATCCGCTCCTCTGCCCGCAATCAGAGGTAAGTTCGAATGATCCTTACGAGACGCAATCCGCTCAACATGTGCGCCAGTTTCGTCCAGCAACTCGATCCCGCGGCGGGTGCGCCAAACGACAACCGGCTGACGTTCGACCACATCCACTTGAAGAATGCCACCTGGGCGCACGCGCACAGTAGCGGATTTAACCGGGTTTAAGCTTGAGATCGTTTCGCGAATGTTTTCGACGTCCAGATCCCAGGAACTGATCGGGAAATCCAATGGCACTACTTCACGAATATCTTCGGACAGGTTGGTGCCCGCGCCGTCAATAGCCATAAGATTGACCATGAATTCCGGTCGCTGCTGGATCGAAGTCTTGATGTCTGCCACGTAAGCAACCACCGCCTCGCGCCGATCTTCTGATCCGAAATAGATGCCGGTCGCGGCAACGATAGCAAACACGGGCAACCCGATTCTCAGCCCGCGGCGCACACCCGGCGTTAGCATCCAACGCTGCATTCGGTAACTCAACCGCGAAGGCGCGGGGTCGAAACGCTGCGATTTGCGCCCGAACAGCTTAACCCCGCTCAGACGAAGCTTGGGTTCCGCGTCTGGCCGAGCACCCGACGCGAAATCAGCGTCCGGACCGGCAATTGGCTTAGACCGGTGTATCACCGGCGCGCGGGTGGCTCTTAGCGGTCGCATGAGGCGTCCTCCACCATCCACGCGCAGAGCTGACCGAAGCTCATACCACAGTGTTCGGCTTGTTCGGGCACCAGCGAAGTCGGGGTCATACCGGGCTGGGTGTTGGTTTCAAGCAGGAACAAGCCATCGGCACCCATGCCGTCATCCCAGCGAAAATCGGTGCGAGACACCCCTTTGCACCCCAGCGCATTATGGGCTGTTAGCGAATAGTCCATGCAGCGATCAAAGATATCTTGCGGGATATCGGCCGGTAACACATGCCAAGAGCCGCCGGGTTTGTACTTGGCGTCATAGTCGTACCAACCCCCATCTGTCATGATTTCTGTTACAGTCAGCGCACGATCGCCCACCACAGTCGTGGTCAACTCGCGACCTGCTACGTATTTTTCGACCATTACGTGTTCAGGCATGTCGTCAGACAATTGCGGAGGTCCGTTCGACCCTTCATGCACGATATAGATGCCGACGCTGGACCCTTCGTTGTTGGGCTTGGCCACGTAAGGGGGATCCATCACATGGACTTCAACGACCTCAATCTTTGGAACGATTACGCTGGGTACAACGGGCAGGCCTTCGGCCTGATAAACTTCTTTGCTGCGCTGCTTGTCCATCGCCAGCGCCGAGGCCAGCACTCCGGAATGCGTGTAGGGAATTCGCATCCATTCCAGCAGACCTTGCACACAGCCATCTTCGCCCCAGCGGCCATGCAAGGCGTTGAAAACTACGTCGGGATTAATGTCCAATAGGCGAGCATAGAGGTCGGGACCTGCGTCCAGCTCGACCACTTCAAAGCCTTCTCCCACAAGGGCGGCCGCGCATTCGCGCCCAGAGCTGAGAGACACCTCGCGTTCCGCCGAGGGGCCGCCCATCAATACCGCCACTTTGGGGTTTGTCCTGCTCGACATACCCAATGTGCGCCTCAATGTCCCCGGACCTTATGTGGTGGTCCGTACTGCGTTATGCCTTTGATCCGTCGCCTTAAATTGCCTGTTATGGTTTGACGGTCAGGGCTTTATTCTTTCAGCGGGTCACCAACCCGCATGATTTCCCACTCTAGCGTGATGCCGCTTGTTTCGTAAACCTTTTTTCGCACCTCTTCGCCCAGACCTTCGAGGTCTGCGGCGGTCGCGTCACCGGTGTTGATCAGGAAGTTCGAGTGCTTGGGACTCATCTGCGCACCACCCTGTGTCGCCCCACGCATTCCCGCGTTGTCGATCACCTTCCAAGCCTTCAGATCGTGAACATCATCAGCACGTCCAGTCGAGGAAAATCCGGCCGGGTTACGAAAGGTAGAGCCCGCGCTGCGGTCTTTGGTGGGTTGAGTTTCATCGCGCTTTTGCAGCTGCGCCGACATACGGGCGTGCAGTTCTTCTGGATCACCAGACGGGCCTTCGAATGTCGCTGAAACCAGCACCGCACCCTCGGGCAAATCGGACTGACGGTAACGGAAATTCAGGTCTTGGGGCGTCACTTCGATCACCTCACCCTGTCGAGTGACAATGGTAGCCTTGCGTAGAACGTCCGCCGTATAACTGCCATAGCAGCCTGCATTCATCCGCACCGCGCCTCCAATTGATCCTGGGATCGTTCTTAGGAACGTCAGGTCGACTCCTGCATCTGCGGCCTTGCGTGCTACATGAGCGTCCAGCGCCGCCGCGCCTGCGGTGACAGTATTGCCGTCAACCGAAATTTCATTGAACCCACGCCCCAAACGGATCACCACGGCCCTCAAGCCTCCGTCCCGAACAATGAGGTTCGACCCCACGCCCATAGGGAAGACCGCAATTTCAGTGGGCAGGTTTCGCAGGAAATTCTGTAGGTCTTCGGTATCGGCGGGTTGGAACAAATAGTCTGCTGGGCCGCCAACACGCAGCCAAGTGAGGTCATTCAAAAACCGATTTTCAGAAAGTTTGCCTCGTGGCATCGGAAGATTTGTCATGCTGGCTAGATCGCGGATTTATACTGGCAAGGCAAGCCGTAACGGTCAGGACGTAGTGCCGATTAATTTGCGCACCCACCGCCCCAAGTATATCACCGGCCAACGCAGCACCGACATCCCCATTACCAGAACAAGCAACCCGATCCATGGGCCATTCTGCAGGGTCACATAGCCAAGTATTGGAATACCCACGGCAATCAGGACATATGCGCGGGTCCAGTGATTGTCTTTGCTGGGGATCATCGCCAACAGATTCGCGGCAATACCCCACAGGGCGGCAAGTGCGATCGACCAGTTCATTGCTCGACCTCCTGTCCGGTCCAACGACGCCAATAAAAGCGGATGGGTTTGCGGAACATGGACGCAAAGGCGGCAAAAGCCAGGACTGAGAAGAACCAACCAAAATCATGGCCCAGCCACACGATCAAGGCCGGCGCAGAGACGAACAAAACAACGCCCGGCGGAAACTGCAAACGCATTGGCAGCATTGCCACGAATGTCGAGGCCACGACCCATAAGGCTGCGAACACTACCGAATTCACCAACTGCTCCTCCGAGACCATTTTTTCTGCGACTGCAGCGTGACACTCTAAAGTTGTATCAATTGGGAGTCCATGGCGTTACACGGCTTGTTTGCGCTGCAGCCGTTCGGGCAAACCATTAGCCCAGGCGCTGATGGTGCCCGCTCCAAGGCAAACAACCATGTCACCGGGTCGGGCTTGTTCCCGAACCAGACGTTCCAGATCGTTTTCGTCCAGCAAAGCACGGGCGTGGCGGTGACCGTGACGGATCAGGCCCTGCACCAGATCATCGCGGGACGCACCATCGATCGGGTCTTCTCCGGCGGCGAAGATGTCCGCGATGGCGACAACATCGGCATCGTTGAAACAGGTGCAGAAATCATCGAACAGGTTGGACAGGCGCGAGTACCGGTGCGGCTGGTGTACGGCAATCACGCGACCTTCGGTCGCCTGCCGGGCGGCTTTCAGAACGGCAGCGATTTCGACCGGGTGGTGGCCGTAATCGTCAATGATAGTAACACCATCTACTTCTCCGACCTTAGTGAAACGCCGGTTGACGCCCCCGAAATTCGCCAGCGCATCCCGGATTTCCGAAGCCTTCATTCCAAGATGGCGCGCCACAGCAGCTGCAGACAAGGCGTTTGACACATTGTGGTCCCCCGGCATCGGCAGAGTGCAGCCTTCAATGACCGTGTCTTCGTATTGCAAATGAATATCGAAATGCGCGACGCCGCCTTTGTATGTCAGGTTCACCGCCCGTACGTCCGCTTGCGCGTTAAAACCATAGGTGCGCACTCGGCGGTCCGTGATGCGACCCACCAGCGTTTGCACCTCGGCATGATCGGTGCAGCACACAGCCAAGCCGTAGAATGGCAGATTCGAGACGAACTCGTAGAAACCATCCCGCAAGGTATCAAAATCGCCCCAGTGCTCCATATGTTCGGGGTCGATATTGGTAACTATGGCAATAGTAGCTGGTAGGCGATTGAACGAGCCGTCGGATTCGTCTGCTTCGACCACCATCCATTCGCCCTGCCCCATACGTGCATTTGAGCCATAGGCATGGATGATTCCACCATTCACGACGGTCGGGTCAAAATCCCCCGCGACCATCAGCTCGGCCATCATCGTGGTCGTCGTGGTCTTACCATGGGTACCGGCAATCGCGATGTTAGAGCGGAGGCGCATCAGCTCCGCCAGCATATCGGCGCGGCGGACAACGGGCAGGCCGCGTGCGCGGGCTTCGTCCAACTCGGGGTTGCCCGGCTTGATCGCGGTCGACACGACAACAACGGCTGCGTTTTCAAGGTTTTCGGCGAGCTGGCCGACAAAAATTTCAGCCCCCAAACTTGCCAGGCGATCAGTGATCTTGGATGCCTTCAGGTCCGACCCCTGCACACGGTAGCCCAGGTTCAACAAAACCTCGGCGATACCAGACATACCGATACCGCCAATCCCTACAAAATGGATCGGCCCTACGTCTTGCGGGAGTTTGGTTGCAGGATTCATGCGGTCTCCTTTTGCGCCAGTTGCTCAACAAGGGCGACCAGACGCTCGGTAGCGTCCGGGGCACCGGTCGAGAGGGCGGCATGGGCCATCTTTTGCGCGGCTTCGGGGTTGGTCAGAACTGCGGTGACTTGCTCGGTCAGTGAAGAAACGTCAAGGGCGCGTTCGGGAATCATGATCGCTCCACCTGCCTGCACCAACCCGCGTGCGTTGGCGGTCTGGTGATCTCCGGCGGCGGCGGCAAAGGGGATCAGGATCGAAGGCCGTCCTATAACCGAGATATCGGCAACACTGGACGCCCCCGAGCGCGAGATGACCAATTGCGCGTCGGACATGCGGCGGGGCACGTCCTGAAAGAACGGTTTGACCTCGGCCCGAATACCGTGATCAGCGTAGAACTCTGTGACACGCTCGCCATCTTCATCGCGTGCCTGATGGGCAACGCGAATATGAGTGCGCAGAGTGTCAGGCAAAGCCGCTATAGCGCCAGGCACCATGTCACTGAGAATGCGCGCGCCCTGACTGCCGCCCATTACAAGGATCGACATCGGATAATCGCCGGGAGGGATATAGCCAGCCGCAGCGCGCTCCAAAACGGCGGCACGAACCGGATTACCCGTATGAATGCCCTTTGCCCCTTCGGGCAAGTCCGTAGGCCAGATACCGCAGGCCACCTGAGACACTCGGGTCGCAAACAGTTGGTTCACCCGGCCCAGAATGCCGTTCTGTTCATGGATCATGCGTGGGATTTTCAGCATTGTCGCCGCGCCCAGCGCCGGGATCGACGGGTAGCCGCCAAAGCCCACAACCACATCGGGACGATCGCGCATCATCTGCATCACCATGCTGGTGACACCGCCTGCAATCTTAGGCCCGACCATCACTTTGGCCGCCAGACCTCCGCGCGCGAATGTGGCTGAGGAGGCCTCAACAATCTCAGTCGAATGCGGAAAGCCACCAGTGTAGCGGGCACCGCGCGTATCCGTGGACAAGCGCACACGCCAGCCCTTTTGCAGCATAGCCTCGGCCAGCGCCTGCGCCGGAAACATATGACCCCCGGTGCCGCCAGCCGCAATAAGAAGGTAGGGTTTGCTCATTAACTTCGTCCGCGCAGAAGATCGCCCAGCTCGCCCTGTGGGCGGGTTCGAGTAAAGGCCAGCAACATGCCAACAGCAATGCCACCCGCAATCAGGGACGAGCCGCCATAGCTGACAAAGGGCAACGTCATACCCTTGGCGGGCAGCAGACGCACTGCAACACCCATGTTGATCATCGCCTGAACGCCGAACATGCAGGCCAAACCAGTGCCCGCCAGGCGGATAAACATGTCACGCTCTCGCATCAGGCGCAGCAGCGAACGCACGACGATAATCGAATAGAGCGCGATGATAATCAGCACCAAGATCAAGCCGTATTCCTCGGCTGCAACTGCGATTATGAAATCAGTGTGCGCATCGGGCAGCGACCACTTTACCTGCCCCTCACCGACGCCAACTCCGAACAGCCCGCCCTCACGGATTGCATTGGTGGCATAGCCGATCTGAGTGGTCGGATCGACTTCCTGATTTAGAAAGCCATCGATCCGGCGGGCAAAGTGTTCCGAGTTTGAGTAGGCCAGCATGCCCCCAAGCACAACCGCGCCGGCCATTCCAACCAGCAACAACATCGGCGCACCTGCAACGAAATACATGACACCCCAACCAAAGAGGATCAGACAGGCCTGACCAAAATCAGGTTGCAACACAAGCATAGCAACAATGGCCATACACAGCGCAAAGGACCACAACCGACCCGGAGGGCCATTGATCTCTTGCGAAGCCGCCAGCAACCAAGCCGCAACGACGACGAAACCCGGTTTCAAAAACTCGGATGGTTGCAATGACGCAAACCCAAGCGAGTACCAGCGTACTGCGCCTTTTCCAAAGTCGGTGCCAAATACCGGCAAAAAGGCCAATGCCACGAAAGCACCAAGAAAGCCCAATACTGCCAGACGGCGCACCAATGTCGGCGACATCATCGAAGTCAGCAGCATCGCAATCAGCGCCAAGCCGCCGAACAGCGCCTGACGCTCGACGTAATGGAACGGATCAAACCCGTTGCGTCCAGCCAGTGGCGGGGAGGAGGCCAGCCCCAACAACAGCCCGATGACAAAAAGGATCAGCACACAGGACATGGTCCAGCGATCAATCGTGCGCCACCACTTCGGTAGAATCGGTTCTCCGCGCTGGTCCTGGACCGCGCCATACACCATCTCAGTCATGAGATACCGCCACTCTCTGCCTCGTTCACGTCCCGTTTTCGGGATCTGATTGAGAGTCTACAGGGATTTTGGTGTTTCGGCTAGCAGAATGACAGGGCGTTCGCGGAAATTGGCCCTTTGGAACAACAGGCTGAATTTGGCACCCTGCTTTCTAATCCTTCGGATCAACTAATCGACAAGATCGTAGTGTTTGATGGTTCTGGATTCGACCAATTCAGCCTCGGCCGGGTCAATATGAGGGCTTTTATAATCATCACCTACAAAGGCCTTCAGTGCGTCTAAGCTGCTCCAAACCATTACGAAACTAAACTCTCGCGGCGTGTCGGCACGCGAAGCACCCGGCAGAACCTGAACAATACCATCCGTGTTTTGCATCAATGGTATCGCAGTTTCATGGAAGAACTTCGAGAATTCCGCTTCTTTGCCGGGCCGCACGGTAACTTGGAAAATTCGCATGATCATCGAACCACCCTCCCTTTCATGGGCTAAATTGAGGTTCGTTGGCAGCACAAGATTACCACATTATACGCTCTTACATTGCACTGACCTCGGGGTTCTGAATTTCACCTCCTCTTGCTATCTTTGCAAATTCGCGCCATGCGCACCTCATGACATTTGACACAATCATTCTTGGAGCTGGTGCGGCAGGCATGATGTGCGCCGCCCATTGCGGTGGACGCGTTTTGGTGCTCGACCACGCGAAAGCTCCGGGTGAGAAAATCCGCATCTCGGGTGGTGGGCGCTGCAATTTCACCAACATGTATGCAGGACCGGGCAATTTCCTGTCGCAGAACCCGCATTTCTGTAAATCCGCGTTAGCGCGCTATACGCAATGGGATTTTATCGATCTGGTCGGACGCCACGGCATCGCGTGGCATGAGAAAACTCTGGGTCAGCTGTTTTGTGACGGGTCCTCGAAGCAAATCATTCAGCTTTTATTGGCTGAGATGGAGCGCGTCGCGGCCGAGCTGTGGGTTAGAACCGAGGTTAAAGACCTGCGCAAAACCGAAGCTGGGTTCGCGTTGGACGTTGATCGAGAGGGCCAGCGCCTGAGCCTGAAATGCTCCAATCTGGTTCTTGCAACGGGCGGCAAGTCGATTCCCAAGATGGGCGCGACTGGATTAGCCTATGAAATAGCCCAGCAGTACGGGCTTCGCATAACTGAAACCCGCGCCGCGTTGGTACCGTTCACCTTCTCGGACGCGAAATTCAAGGACCTGTCTGGTGTTTCCTTGCCTGCACGCCTGTCTAACGACCGCATAAGCTTTGACGAAGCGCTGCTGTTCACTCATCGCGGCCTCAGCGGACCGTCGGTGCTGCAACTGTCGTCGTACTGGTGCGAGGGCGAAGCGATCCTGGTCAATCTGATCCCGAACTTACCTCTGTTCGATTTGCTACGTGATCAGAGAAAAAGTGGGGGACGCAAGGCGCTGACAACAGAGTTGGCGCGCCACCTTCCCACGCGATTGGTGGAATATCTCAGCCAATACATCCCGATGCAGGGCAATTTGGCCGACCAGTCCGACGCAGCTTTGAATGCTTTGACTTCGTCCTTGGCTGAATGGCGACTGACCCCTTCGGGCACCGAAGGATATCGCACAGCCGAAGTTACGCTTGGCGGGATCGATACCGACAGTTTATCGTCAAAAACAATGGAGGCCAGGGATGTCCCCGGCCTCTATGCAATTGGTGAAGCGGTGGATGTCACCGGCTGGTTGGGTGGCTACAATTTCCAGTGGGCGTGGTCCTCTGGTTACGCCGCCGGAATCGCAATCGCAGCCCCTTAGCCTACGACGTTGTAGCCACGCCCGCGCATGCAGTTACGCACCAGAACTTCCTTGTTCTGGTTCTTGTTGATCACGTCCGCACCAGCACCGACGAGGGCACCCGCCACAGCAGCGCGACCCAGATTATCACTGCTGTCTTGAACAATACCAGTCACGGCGGCGGCACCAACGGCACCAATAGCCGCGTTTCCGGCAGTGGTGCCATCAACGCTGGCCTGCGATGCGGCCAACTGCTGGCACTGCTGCAAATCCACATTGTAGTTGGGGCCAACAGGGCCGTCGACGATCGGCTGGTAATTGGCCCCGGTGTTTGTGCAGGCACCTGCTACCAAAATGGCGGGCAGAATCAGAGAAAACTTACGAAATGGCATATTCATTACCTCGTGTTGAATTTGCTGGCAGGCAAAACCAATAATCATGGCGCGTCAAGCTGATAGCTTTTCAGCTTGGCCCAACCGGCGGTCTATTGCAAATGCCTATTCCGCGAGCTGTTCGCGAACATGATTGATGAAATCCTCACCACGCTGTTCGAAATTGTCATATTGATCAAAACTAGCGGCAGCTGGCGCAAGCAACACAGTTTCACCTGGCTGTGCGTCCCCAACCGCATGCAAAACGGCCTCTGCCATTGTGGTGCAAACTTGGGCCTCTGCCTCAAGCTGCATCGCAAAGCCAGCCGCCTCGCGCCCGATGACATAAGCTTTGATTACCTGATCGGTCGCGCCGTTCAACGCAGCCAACCCGCCCTCTTTTTCAAGCCCACCACATATCCACCTAATCTTTTTAAACGCGTTCAGCGCCTTTGCCGCGCTGTCTACATTGGTAGCCTTCGAGTCGTTCACGTAGGTAACACCATTCGCTTCTGCGATGATCTGGCTCCGGTGCGGCAGGCCGGGATAACTTTGCAAAGCATCTTCGATCACACGCGGCGCCAGTCCTAACGCCCGACAAGCTGCATAGGCGGCGCACGCATTCTGGTGATTATGCGCGCCGGGCAGGCCCTTGATCTCGCGCAGGTCAATGGAACCGGCCTGACGCCCCTTGCGATACTCTGCCAGGAAACCTTTGCGCGCAAAGACCTGCCAGCCTGGCCCGGTCAGTTTGCGCGCTACTGAAACACGTATTACCCGATCATCCGCAGGTCCTTCGGCCAATTGCCCGGCTAGAAATAAACCTTCGCTCTCATCCACACCAATCACGGCACGATCCGGCCCACCTTCGGCAAACAGTCGGCGTTTAGCAGCGAAATACCCACCCATACCGCCATGCCGGTCCAAATGATCAGGCGAGAGGTTGGTGAATACTGCCACATCCGGCGTCAGGGATCGCGCCAGCTCTGTCTGATAACTTGAAAGCTCCAACACAACAACCGAACCGTCCTCGCCGGGGTCTATATCCAAAACACCGCGCCCGATGTTCCCGGCCAATTGAGCCTTTCGCCCGGCTTCAGTAAGGATGTGGTGGATCAAAGCTGCCGTAGTCGATTTTCCGTTCGAACCAGTCACGGCAATCACGCGCGGCGGAGTGTCGAAGTTGCTCCACTCTGGCCCAGCAAAGGAACGGAAGAACAGTCCAATATCATTGTCGACTGGCACACCTGCGTCCAACGCTGCTGCCACTACCGGATTTGGTTCGGGATAAAGATGCGGAATACCCGGAGACACGATCAGCGAAGCGACTTCCTCAAACGCCCCGTGACGGCGCAAATCTGTACAGATGAATCCTTCGGCTTCGGCCTTTTCCCGCGCGGCAGGGTTATCGTCCCAGCACAGCGGCTCGGCGTTACCCGCCCGCAAAGCACGGGCCGTCGTCAAGCCCGACCGACCAAGGCCCAGAACCGCTACTTTCTGTCCTGAAAACCCTTTGACCGGGATCATGCCACCCACCTTCTTCTGACGTCTAATTAGCCGCCACACTGCGCAGAAGAAATCCACGAACGCAAGGGCGACAAAAGGCTCGCGCTTCAGCGCGAGCCGGGCCCAACAGGTGGCAGACGGACCACAGGTCCGCCGAACCTGGCGGGAGAGTTACCGGACTTTCAAAGTGGCCAGACCAATCATCGCCAGGATTAGCGATATGATCCAGAACCGGATCACGATAGTAGGTTCAGCCCAGCCTTTTTTCTCATAATGGTGATGGATCGGCGCCATCAGAAACACGCGACGCCCGGTGCGTTTGAAATAGAGAACCTGAATGATCACGCTCAGCGCCTCGACCACGAACAAACCACCAACAACGGCCAACACAAGCTCGTGCTTGGTCGCCACCGCAATTGCTCCCAACGCTCCGCCCAATGCCAGTGACCCGGTATCACCCATAAACACCGCAGCCGGAGGCGCGTTATACCATAAGAAACCTAAACCACCCCCGAACAGCGCAGCAGTAAAGATCAAGATTTCTCCGGTTCCCGGCACATAGTGCACGTCCAAATACTCGGTAAAGTCGACCCGACCCACAGCATAAGCGATGATTCCAAGCGTCGTAGCCGCGATCATTGCCGGCATGATTGCCAACCCATCCAACCCGTCTGTCAAATTGACCGCGTTTGCAGCACCAACGATCACGACAATCGAAAAGGGAATATAGAAAACACCCAAATTGACCAGTGTATCCTTGAAAACCGGCACAGCCAGTTGGTTTTGCAAAGCTTCCGGGTGGTGCAGTGTGGCCCAAAGCGATGCCAGCACTGCAATAATGACGCCCAATGCAAGCCGCATCCTACCCGAAACACCCTTGGTGTTTTGCTTGGACACTTTGGCATAATCATCAGCAAAGCCGATCGCGGCATAGGCCAACGTCACAAACAGCACCATCCAGACATAAGGGTTGTCCCACCTTGCCCAAATCAAGGTTGACGTTACGAGCGCACCTACAATCAGTAACCCGCCCATCGTCGGCGTTCCGGCTTTTGAAAAATGCCCCTCAGGACCGTCATCCCGGATCGGCTGACCCTTGCCCTGCTTGCGGCGCAGTACGTTGATCAGCGGTTTCCCAAAGATAAAGCCGAAGATAAGTGCCGTCAGAAATGCTCCGCCCGCTCGAAAGGTGATATAGCGGAAGAGGTTAAAGAAATCCCCTCCGTCCGACAGGGCGGTCAACCAATAGAGCATGTCAAAACCTTTCTAACGCGGCGATCATGGGTCAAGCGCGCTCCCTTGCCCCATTTTCCGCAAACCGTCAACAATCTGTGCCAGCGCCATACTCAGCGACCCCTTGGCCAGCACCGTGTCCCCCGAACGGACCAGGTCAGGCAGGTGTTCGGCCATCTCGGCACTAGTCTCAGACCACAGTCCACGCTTTTCTTCAGGCAACGCCTCGTGCAATGCCTGCATCAGCGGGCCGATGCAGTGGACTTGATCGACCTGCGCCATCGCGGTGACATCTGCCATACCCGCGTGCATTGGGATCTCTTGTTCGCCCAGCTCTTTCATATCGCCCAGAAAGGCGATCCGACGTGTTCCTTGCGACGCAGCCAGTACATCCAGCGCCGCCTCCATCGAGGTGGGATTGGCGTTATAGCTGTCGTCCAGTAATTCGATCTGCCCTCCTGTCGCCAGCGGCAGCAACTCTCGCACGCCCCGCCCTTTGACCGGCGACCATTGGCGTAACCCAGCAATGGCCGCGTCAAGATCAATACCCATCTCGACACATGCCGCCAAAGCACCCAGTGCATTCATGGCAAAATGAGTGCCCGCAGACTGCACGTCGTATGAGAAGGTTGTATCGCCAACACTGGCACCTGCCTGGACCGAGTCGCCGCCCTGCTTCACTTCGGTCAAATTGTAATCGACAGCCTTGCTGCCGAAATCAACGATCCCGGCCCCGTGGTCTTTGGCAGTTTGGCGTAAGATATCCGCGTGTTCGATATCGGCGTTCACGATGGCCGCTCCGCCGGTTTCCAGCCCTTCGAAGATGGCGGCCTTTTCGTGGGCAATACCTGCGACCGAGTCGAACGCCTCAAGGTGCACCGCTGCCACTGTCGTCACCAGCGCTACATGCGGCCGCGCCAGCCGCGCCAGCGGAGCAATCTCTCCGGGGTGGTTCATACCTATCTCGATCACCGCAAACTCGGTGTCTTGCGGCATCCGCGCCAATGTCAGCGGTACGCCCCAATGATTGTTGTAGCTTGCCACGCTGGCGTGGGTTTTTCCCTGCTTTTCCAGAATGGTCGCCAACATTTCCTTGGTTGACGTCTTTCCAACGCTGCCGGTCACGCCAACCACGCGCGCCTCAGTGCGTGCGCGGCCCGCTTTCCCCAAAGCTTCCAACCCGGTTTGAACGTAATCTACAATCAACAAAGGTGCGTCTTCCGCAACCCCTTCGGGGATATGCGACACCAAAGCCGCGCCCGCACCCTTTTCCAACGCCTGCGCGACAAAATCATGCCCGTCCCGCGCGGCCTTTAGCGCAACGAACAGATCACCGGGTTGAAGAGTTCTTGTGTCGATCGATACGCCATTCGCCGTCCAATCGGTCGTTGCACGCCCACCGGTTGCTGCTGCGGCATCCGCCGCGGTCCAGAGCGTCATGCCACCCTCCCATCCAGCGCGGCTACGCTGATACTGGCCTGCTCTACGTCGTCAAATGGCAGGACCTGATCACCTACAATCTGACCAGTTTCATGCCCTTTACCTGCGATCAGCAATGCATCACCTGGCTGCAAGGCATCAATTCCGCGAAGAATGGCTTCGGCCCGGTCGCCCACTTCAGTTGCCTCCGGAGCACCCAGCAGGACGGCGGCACGTATAGCAGCCGGGTCTTCGCTGCGGGGATTGTCGTCGGTGACAAAAACAACGTCGGCATTTTCAGCCGCAGCTTTCCCCATCAAAGGACGTTTGGTCGCGTCCCGATCTCCACCCGCTCCGACAATCGCGATCAGGCGCCCCATCACATGCGGTCGCATCGCTTTTAGCGCGGTCGCCACTGCATCCGGCGTATGAGCATAGTCGACAAAAACCGCCGCGCCATTCTCACGCGTCGCGGCTAGCTGCATCCGGCCCCGGACGGTTGTCAGATGTGGGAGAGTTTCGAATACACGTTCAGGATCTTCGCCCGCAGCGATGACCAACCCGCAGGCGAGCAGGATATTCTCGGCCTGAAACCCACCGATCAGGTTCAAGCGGGTCTGGAATACTTTACCCTGCCACGAAAAGCGCAAGTCTTGACCCGTCGCATCAAAGCGCTGGTTAATCAGGCACAGGTCGGCGTCACCCAAACCGACGGTCAAAACCGATTGCCCGCGCGACTTCGCGATTTTACGAACCTCGGCACCTTTGGGGTCACTCATATTAACCACGACGGTACCGTCCTGTGGCAGAACACGATCGAACAATCCGGCTTTGGCAGCGAAATAGGCCTCGAAGGTTTCGTGATAGTCCAGATGGTCTTGCGTGAAATTCGAAAACCCTGCGGCCGTCAGATGCACTCCGTCCAGACGGCGTTGTTCAAGCCCGTGCGAAGAAGCTTCCATCGCCACGTGGGTCACGCCATTCTCGGCAGCTTCTACCAGACAACGATGCAGGGTGATCGGTTCTGGTGTGGTGTGGGCCAGCGGCGCGGTCCAAGCACCTTCGACGCCCGTGGTTCCTAGATTCACAGCGGCATGGCCCAGCTCGACCCAAATCTGACGCACGAATGTCGCGACAGAGGTTTTACCGTTGGTTCCGGTAACCGCTACAACGGTCTGCGGCTGAGCGCCAAACCACAATGCGGCGCAACCGGCGAGCGCTTGGCGCGGGTCCTCGACCACGACCAGCGCTGCGTCCGATACAGCCAATTCCGTAGCGGCGATTTCGGCCCCTTCGGCGTCTGTCAAGATAGCCGTTGCACCCATGCGCAGGGCATATTGAATAAACTCTCCGCCGTGAACGCGGGTGCCGGGAAGTGCCGCAAAGAGATAGCCGTCTCGCACCTCGCGGCTGTCAACAGTCAGACCGTTGATCTTGGGATTCGCGCCACCTCGCGCTGTAAGGGCCAGTTGGCTAAGTGTTTTCGTCCTTGTGCCCATGGCCCACCTCTTTCGGACAGCCTAATTCGCGGTCAGGGTTATAGCAGCGCCCGCCTCAGGCTCAAGCCGTGGACGCAAGCCCAGCAGCGGTGCGATCCGAGCGATCAGTTCAGCCGTAACCGGAACAGCTGTCCAGCCCGCCGTTCGGCGCTTTTCGCCATAGGCGACAATAGACGGTTCATCCAATGTGACGATCAACACGTATTTCGGGTCGTACGCCGGAAAGATCGTTGCGAATGTCGCGATGACCTTGTCATCGTAGTAGCCGCCGCGTGGTTTGGGTTTGTCCGCCGTCCCCGTTTTCCCGGCGACGTCATAGCCTGACACATCGCCGAAGCTGGCCGTTCCATCCGTTACCACTTTGCGCAGCATCTTCTGTGCTTGGGTCGCCGCATTGTCTGACATCACCCGAGGACCGTATTGTGGCCCATTTTTGCGCAAAACGGTTGGGCTGACATAGTGCCCGCCATTGGCAATCGCGGCATAACCGGCGGCCAGATGCATGGGGCTGGTCGAAAGCCCGTGACCGTAGGAAATGGTGACAGTGCTGAGTTCGCCCCATTTCTTGGGCTTTAGCGGTTCGCCGCCTGCAGCTTCGACAATTTCGAACGGAGTTGGTTCGAACATACCCAGCGCATTCAAGAATTCCTGCTGCCGCTTTGCACCGATCTGAAGCGCCAAACGCCCAGTCCCCCGGTTCGAGCTGTGAACTATCACGTCAGCTACGCTGATCTTTCCGTAGTTCTTGCCGTTGAATTCACCAATCGGAAAGCGGCCGATTTTCATCGGGCCAGAGGTGTCGATGATCGTCTCGGAATTCACCAGCCCAAGCTGCACCGCCTGAGCGGCAGTAAATATTTTGAACACAGAGCCAAGCTCATACACGCCCTGCACATAGCGGTTGAACAGAGGACTGTCTGACGGATCAAACCCCGAGGTTGGCGGGCGCGGCCGGTCATTCGGATCAAAGGAAGGCAGCGATGCAGCCGAGACAATTTCACCCGTGTGCGCGTTCATCAGAACGGCCGACGCACCCTTGGCGTTCATGATCTTCATGCCACCATACAGCACTTGCTCGACCGCCGCTTGAACAGTCAAATCCAGCGACAATTGCAGAGGTTTGTTGCCGTTCGCTGGATCACGCAGATAGTCATCGAATTGCTTTTCAACACCCGCGACTCCGATAACTTCGGCGGCGCTGACACCTTCGCGACCAAAGCCGGACCCGCCCAGAATATGCGCAGCCAGTCGGCCATTGGGGTACAGTCGCATTTCGCGCGGGCCGAACAGGATGCCGGGATCGCCGATGTCGTGTACCGCTTGCTTCTGTTCAGGCGAGATGCGTTTCTTGATCCACAGGAACTTGCGGTTACCGGTAAAGTCTTTGACCAAACGCTCTTTTTCCAAATCAGGAAAAATCGCCACCAGCTGATCAGCAGCGGCCACAGGGTCGATCATCAAAGGCGGTTGGGCATAGACTGAATAAGTATCCAGGTTGGTCGCCAGAATACGACCCTCGCGGTCGACTATGTTGGCGCGCTGCATCGCAATCGCAGCACCGGGGGCACTGGCCAACGGCTCTTGCGCCTCAGATGTCGCCAGCATGCCCATACGGACGCCCACCACTGTAAATGCACAGAAGAAAAACAAACCCAGCACCAGCAAGCGCCCTTCGGCACGAGCACGAGCCCGGTCTTTCATGTGTTCGTGGCGCTGACGGATGTTTTCCCGCTCGATCACCTTTGGGTTCTCGCCGCGCGCACGGGCATCAAGGACACGGGCCAGCGGACGCAGGGGCGTGCGAGTCATGGAATCTGCACCTCACCAAAAGCCTGAATGTTGGTGATGGATTGCAACTCGATCGGATCGACGATCGGTAGATCCGGGTCCTCGGCATAAGAGATTTGGTCGGCGCGTCCAAACTGTTCGGCGCGCAGCGGCAACAGGCCCAGACGCTCAAAGTTCAGATCAGCCAATTCACGCAACCGATCCGGGCGGTTCAGATACGCCCATTCCGCGTTCAGCACAGCCAGCCGAACTTGCGCCATGCCGATCTTTTGCTGCAGATTCTGAGTTTCTTTCACCACCTGCTGGGTGCGGTAGTTCTCTTGATAAGCCCACAGCGCCAACCCGAACACGGACAGAGCGGTCAACACATACAAAACACTTTTCATTTTGCCCGTCCCCCAAGTTGCGGCATCCCGATAGCGCGGGCATCAATTTCCCCCGCCGGCGCCTCAGTACGTATTGCCACGCGCAGTTTGGCCGATCGCGCACGTGGATTTTCCCGCAATTCTTGCTCGTCAGGGCCCACGGCCTTGCGAGTTTTAAGCGTGAATTGCGGCAGTTCCTGTTCCATCTCGGGCGCATAGCGGTTTGCGCGCCCGGTCTTGCCTGCGCGGGACTGAAAGAAGCGTTTGACCATCCGGTCTTCGATGGAATGAAAGGTCACCACAGCCAGTTGCCCGCCCGGCTTCAACGCCCGTTCGGCAGCCATAAGCCCCTGAAACAGTTCCTCATATTCCGCATTCACCGCGATCCGCAGCCCCTGAAAACTGCGCGTCGCGGGATGCGACTGCCCTGGCTTGGGGCGCGGCAGGCAGGACTCGATGATTTTTACCAAACGCAGGGTTGTGGTGATTGGCTCTTCTGCCCGCGCTTTCACGATGGCTTTTGCAATACGGCGGCTCGCCCGCTCCTCACCATAGTGAAACAGGATATCGGCCAGTTGCGCCTCGGTCGCGGTGTTGACCAGATCGGCAGCACTTTCCCCTTCCTGGCTCATACGCATATCCAGCGGACCGTCCTTCATGAAGGAAAAGCCTCTCTCGGCCTGATCCAGCTGCATCGAAGACACGCCAAGGTCCAAAACGACACCGTCCAATTCCTGCGCGTATTCGTCCATGCGCGAGAACACGCCGGGCTGCATCACCAGCCGGTCACCGTATTCACCGGCCCATTCTGAGGCCATTTCGAATGCCAATGGATCACGATCCACACCGATGACCTTGTCGGCCCCGGCCTCCAAAAGACCACGGGTGTACCCACCTGCCCCAAACGTACCATCGAGCCAAACGCCCGACACTGGCGCGACTGCGGCAAGCAGCGGACGTAGTAGTACAGGGATATGAGGTTTGTCAGAAGGACTGTCGGTGCCGGCCATGCCGTCACGCGTCCCCGACGCCATCTAAGAACACCAGAGGATCAAAATCCTCAGGTTGCTCATCCAGCCATTCTTCGGCCGCAGCCAGTTCTTCGGAATCATATGTCTCGGGTTTCCAGATCTGGAACGTGTCGCCGGCAGCAATAAAGAACGCCTCACCCTCAAGCCCGATTTTGTTGCGCAGTTTGGCGGGCAGCACCAAACGACCGGTTTCGTCAACGGTGGTTGGGAAGGACTGCCCATGGAACATGCGCTGCAACATTTTACGCTGCATCGAGCCACGCGGCAGCGCATCAATTTTGTCATCGACCTCTTCGATCGCCTGCATGGTATAGCATTCCAGGAATTTGCGGCGGTGATCGCCATAGACGATTACAAGTTCCGGGGTATCACCGGGCTGCCAATTTGGGTCAGATGCTTCAAGCACACGGCGAAATGAGGCCGGGATTGACACCCTGCCCTTCGTATCCACCTTGTGGTGGCTTTCACCTCTAAACCTGCGCGCCAAGACGACTGTCCCTTTCGCTTGCGCCCCACCTAAATTTCACGTCCCCCGGATGAAAAACGGCGGGTTGATCTGCTGCCACTGATCAACCCGCCGCATTGACCCGCCTTGCGGGATGTCCAGCTGCGCGCGCCACCTGGGGGGATGTCTGCTCGCCCGCGCGCCGGATCTCTTGATTGATGAAAGCGAGATGCCTGTATGAAACCTGATTTTATTGGTTCGGGGTCGTTTGGTGCCCCATGTGCCTCGTCCTCATCGGATGAATAAGGGATGCCATGGGAAATCATGGAAATCAACAGAAATTTTCACACAATAGACTGCAGACTCGTAGCACAATCAAAGACAAAAGAAGACAAAACCACTTACTTTGCACCTTAACTAGACTATAACGCAAATACACACACTACATATAGTATGCATACATCATCGCCCGCTTTGTCCCATAGTTTCCCAAAAAATTTCAAATAGCCCATCAAATCTTGCAAAAAAAGGACGAGAACAGCTAACCCACGCTCCGAATCACCCTTTCTGGAAGATTCCAGATAGTCACACAGATCGCTTTCCACTCTGGGCCCATGATTTCCCACGTACCAGAACAGCTAACCTGAATGTCATGCGATCCCATATTTTCAAAACGCACAAATTTCAGAACCAATCGCACAAAGAAACACCGATCACCGTCAAGCCTCAGTTTTTCGAATGCCCGCCAAATCGGAAAAGATACATCCAAATACCTTGTTTTTAAGGCGCTTAGGCGCGCAAATTCCCAACGCGTTGATATCTATGCAATTGCTGCATAGCGGCATTGACGTCTCCAGGCATTGTGCACACGCAGCATTTGCCTATTTTCATTCTCAAGCAAACGCCGCAACAAACCGGCAGCAACGAAAAAGACGAGAGACGCAAATGGCTGCAGTAACACATCAGATCGCGCTGAAAGGTGCACCGGCAACTGGATTGGCTTCGTTGATCGAGGCTGTAAAGACCCGCTTTGTCCGCTACCGCGTCTACCGCCAGACGGTGAACGAACTGTCAGAGCTTTCGAACCGCGAACTGGCTGATCTGGGCCTGCACCGCTCGATGATCCGTCGCCTCGCGATGCAAGCGGCTGAAGAATACACAGCGCAGTAAGTGCGCAACGACATACCGAGATCAGGTCCTTCCTCCTCCCTTTAGGACCTGTATTTCAGCGGCGATATCTCTCCTCCTCCCTGATATCGCCGCAGATTATACCGGCCCAGAACGCCGGACACGGATACACCGGGTACTTCTCCTCCCTTTCCCGGTGTTGAAAGCGCGCGGCGACGTCCTCCTCCTCCCTGACGTCGCCGCGTCTTACCCATACCGGGATCAAACCCGGGTACAGATACATCAGGGCTCTCCTCCTCCCTGCCTTGATGTTGAAAGCGCGCGGCGACACCTCTCCTCCTCCCTGGTGTCGCCGCGACTTACAGATACCGGGGTCAAACCCGGGTTCGGATACATCGGGGCTCTCCTCCTCCCTGCCCTGATGTTGAAAAGAACGGCGGTTCCCTCCTCCTCCCTGGGAACCGCCGTTTTTGTTTTCCAACGCAAGAAAAAAGCGCCGCAGTCGAAACCGGGCGCCAAACAAAAGATCGAACATGTGCCGTTAGGCACATTCTATTTGATTAAAACGGGACATCATCCTTTGCGGACAGGAATCGCGAGACCACCTTTTTAGTGCCCGCCTTGTCAAATTCGACTTCGATCTTGTCACCTTCTATGCCGACCACTGCGCCATAGCCGAATTTCTGGTGAAACACCCGCTCACCTAGCGTGAAACTGGCTACGGCGGTCGCATCGATCACCGTATTGCGGCTTTCGCGGGGCTGGGACGTTCCGTATTGCCCCTGACGCGCTTGCATCCGTTTCCAGCCGGGTGAATTGTAGACATTCGCCTCTGCCGCGCGGGTTTCAATGCCCGCAGTCGGCTGCCCGCCGCCGTAAAGACCGGGAGGCGTCAGCACCTCTACATGATCCTCAGGCAATTCATCGATAAACCGCGACGGCATTGCGTTCTGCCACTGCCCGAACACGCGCCTGTTGGCGGCAAACGAAATCGTGCAAACCTCTTCCGCGCGCGTAATACCGACATAGGCCAAACGCCGCTCTTCTTCGAGGCCCTTGATCCCGGATTCGTCCATAGACCGCTGCGAGGGGAACAGCCCATCCTCCCACCCCGGTAGAAACACGGCCGGAAACTCCAGCCCTTTGGCCGCATGCAGAGTCATGATTGAGACCTTGGCCCCATCACCCTCCTGTTCATTATCCATGACCAGACTAACGTGTTCCAAGAACCCCTGAAGGTTCTCAAAATTGTCCAGTTGGTTGACCAGTTCCTTGAGGTTTTCCAACCGACCCGGAGCCTCGGGTGTTTTTTCGTTTTGCCAATGGGCGGTATAGCCGGATTCGTCCAGAATGATCTGCGCCAATTCTATATGTGACGTTTCGGGTTCACCGAACCGCATCGGGGCGCCGTCATCAATCACCGACTCGTCATCGACCTCGATCCGAGGCCCACGCGTCATCGCGTTCCACCGCGCCAGCCCGTCGATCAGCTCGCGCAGTGCCTTGCCGCCTTTACCTTTAATCAACCCGTTATCGACCGCGATCCGCGCGCCATCCACCAGCGACACACCGTTCTCGCGTGCCGTAACCTGAATCGTCTGCTGCGCCTTGTCGCCAAGACCGCGCTTGGGCGTATTCACGATCCGCTCGAACGCCAGATCGTCGCCAGGGCTGACCACCAGCCGGAAATAGGCCATGGCATCGCGGATCTCCATCCGCTCATAGAATCGCGGGCCACCGATAACTTTGTAAGGTAGGCCAATGGTCAGGAACCGATCCTCAAACGCGCGCATTTGATGCGAGGCACGGACCAGAATCGCGATTTCATCGAGACTGAACTTGTTCACTCTGCTGGCCGCCACCGATTGAAGCATATTGGCAGCTCCGGGATCCCCCTCAAGCAGATTCAGCACTAGGTTCTGGGTCTTTAGGTCCGTGTAGACTTCACCCGTTTCAAAGGCATTTTTTATGTAGGAGTGCTGATCAATCGGCCCCAAGCCCGCCTTAGCACGCCTGTCCAGTTCCTGCCCAAAGCTTTGCAACCGTGGATTAAACCGGTTCTTAGCCTCTACCGATCTACCGCAAATATGATCGTCAATCTTCTCGCCTACCCATCGTGCTTCCTCGTCACCATCCCAATGGCCAATTAGGCGAACCTTCCATCCGTCCTTCTCCGCATTGGTCCAAAGTTCTTTTCCTAACCGTTCCGCGTTCCCGCGAATAACACCTGAAGATGCTTCGAGAATATGCATCGTGGAGCGGTAGTTCTGCTCTAGCCTAACTACGAACGCTCCGGGGAAATCCTTTTCGAACCGCAGGATGTTGCCGACCTCGGCCCCTCGCCACCCATAGATCGACTGGTCATCATCCCCTACACAGCAGATGTTCTTATGTGCCCCGGCCAGCAACCGTAGCCAGAGGTATTGGGCGACGTTGGTATCTTGGTATTCGTCCACCAAAATGTAGCGGAACCACCGCTGGTACTGCTCCAGCACGTCCTGATGAGTCTGGAAAATTGTGACCATATGCAGAAGCAGGTCACCGAAATCTACTGCGTTCAGTTCGCGCAGACGGGTCTGGTACTGCGCATAAAGCTCAATGCCCTTGTTGTTATAGGCACCGGCATCTGCCGCAGGTACCTTGTCAGGCGTAAGCGCTCGGTTTTTCCAGTCATCAATGATTCCGGCCAGCATTCTTGCGGGCCAGCGTTTGTCGTCAATATTGGCGGCCTGAATCAATTGCTTCAGCAGCCTTAGCTGGTCGTCCGTGTCCAGAATCGTGAAGTTCGATTTCAGATCGACGAGCTCCGCATGGCGACGCAGCAGCTTGACACAAATCGAGTGAAAAGTTCCAAGCCAAGGCATCCCTTCGGCCGGTTGCCCCAACAAGCGACCCACCCGCTCTTTCATCTCGCGCGCCGCTTTATTCGTAAAAGTGACGGACAGAATCTCGTTCGGGCGAGCGCGCCCAGTGCTGAGCAGATGCGCGATCCGGGCGGTCAGAGCCTTGGTTTTCCCTGTTCCAGCCCCGGCTAGCATCAGAACTGGACCGTCCAATCGTTCGACCGCCTCGCGTTGCGCTGGGTTCAACTCATCCAAATAAGGCGTAGGGCGCGTGGCCATAGCCCGCGCGGACAGCGATGCGCCTTCAAAGGCGTCCATTTCGTCGAAACTGCTCATACCCCCAAACTACGCCGGATATGCGCCAAGGGAAAGAGTTTGTTCACGGCTTGTTCGCGTAAAATTTTCAGGGGCCTCACACCCGATCTAATCAATTCGACAGATATTCTCAGGCCGTAATTTACCTTTGTTAACCCCCTGTCAAATCTTGCTTCTGATGCTGAAGCCAAAGCTGTGGGAGCGTGGAGTATGAGAAGAAATAGCGGCACGGGCACGATGTCCCGCCTGAAACTGGTGGTTACTATTCTTACCATCGGGGCACTAACGGCCCTGTCTGGCTGGGGCATTTACGCGATTCCCGCACCTGTGGTCGACAAGATGTTGGAATCCGACCTGCGGCACGCTTCAACGCAAATGAATCGGCAGGTGGTTTCGCATCTCGAAAACGTTGAAAGCACATTCCGCACAGGCAGGCTGAGCGGACATGACACGGAATTTCTGGAATTGCTGCCAGCCGCGTCGGACATTTACCGCTTCAAACTCTTTGACGCTGACGGCAGGGTGCTTTGGTCGACGCGCCCCACTGAAATTGGTTCGGTCAATACCAAAGCATATTTCGAAGACGTCCTTGGCAGGGGCAATATCTTTTACAAACATGAAGAGAAACCGCTGACTGAGGTACGCGATTTCGACGGGGAATTTCTTGAAGTCACTGGCCCACAAACCCGCCATGTAGCTGAAATCTTTACACCAGTCATTCAAGAGGGTCAGTTTCTGGGCGCGATCGAGTTTTACTCGGACATCACAATGGTTCGAAACCTGTTCATCAATCGGGTCCGGCTGTCCTTGGCCGCGCTGAGCGGCGTAGCTCTGCTGGCGTTGACCGTGGTTACGTTTGTGATTTTCCGAACCAACCGAAGGCAGGTGCGCAGCCTTCGCGCTCGTGCAACCAAGGAACGTGAGTTGATGGACGACCAACTGCGTTTGGCGCGTGAGGTTCGCTTGTTGGGCGAATTGAACGAATGGCTTCAATCCAGCCGATCCTTGGATGAGCTGTTCGACATGGTCTCACGCTTTATGACCTATATTCTGCCCGAGGCCGAAGGTAGCGTATACGTCTATTCCAACTCGCGCGATGTGTTGGATGGCTGTGCCAGTTGGAACGGCGGCAGCCATAAGGCGCACATCCACCCCGAGGGGTGTTGGGGTCTGCGCCGAGGACGGACTTATGAATACGGTGCGTCCGAGATCGACTTTGTTTGCGAACATGCCGAACCGCACGATGGGCGACCCTATTTCTGTTTTCCGATTCTGGCGCACGGGGAAACGGTTGGTCTGCTGCATCTCCGGGCCCATGAGGGTAGTTACGAAGCGTTTCATACCAGCAAGAAGCTGGCCCAGCTCTGCGCAGAACAGATCAGTATGGCGATTGCCAATGTACGCATGCGCGACCAGCTGCACGACCAGTCGGTCCGTGATCCGCTAACCGGATTGTTCAATCGTCGCCACATGACGGAAACGCTACGCAAATCCATAAGCCGCAGCCAGCAGACTGGTACCCCGCTCAGTCTAATCGCGGTAGACGTGGATCATTTCAAGAAGTTCAACGACACGCACGGTCATGATGCTGGAGATATGGTTCTGCGCGCAGTCGGTTCCGCGCTTGAGCAAGGTTGCGATCGAGATGAGGTCGCCTGCCGGATCGGTGGAGAGGAGTTCATGCTGATCTTACCAGACAACACCCCAGACGATGCAATGAGGCGCGCAGAACAATTGCGTCAGGCGGTCGAAGCCGTGACTGTGCGATACGGCGAAAAATCTCTTCCCCGTATCACGATTTCCGTGGGTGTTGCACACTATCCGATGCACGGAACCATGCCGCAGGACTTGATGCGCGCGGCGGATGACGCGCTGTATATCGCCAAGGACAAAGGGCGCAATCAAGTGCAGGTTGCCAAAGGTACGGCTTCGGCCACTGCTGCAAACAAAGATGGGATTGAACAGCCCCGGAAACGTACACGACCCATCTCAGCAGCCTGAAAACCTTGCAGAATCATCCATCAGGTCGGATCAATTCGTATGGACCTGCACAGCTCTTACCCCGGCTTGGCCGATCTCAAGCACCGCGCGCGGCACAGAGTTCCGCATTTCGTCTGGGAATACCTAGACAGCGGCACAGGTGCCGAAAATACGCTGCACCGCAACCGGATCGGATTGGACAACGTTGGGTTCTTGCCATCGATCCTGCACGGACCGATAGAGTTTAACCTACGTACTCAGTTTTTGGGTCAGGACTTTCCCCTACCCTTTGGCGTTGCCCCGATTGGAATGTCCGGGCTGATCTGGCCGAATGCTGAAAGGCTGTTAGCCCAAGCCGCCGCGGAGGAGGGTTTACCTTACACGCTCTCGACGGTTGCCAGTCAAAGCCCTGAGGATTTGGCGCCATATTTGGGGCAAAACGCTTGGTTCCAGCTGTATCCGCCAAAAGATCCCGATATCCGCACTGATCTTCTGAACCGTGCCAAAACTGCAGGATTTTCGACACTTGTCCTGACCGTTGACGTCCCAGTAGCCTCGCGGCGCGAACGGCAAGTACGGTCTGGCCTAACCAATCCTCCCAGACTGACCCCACGCCTTTTGGCTCAGGTCGCCCTGCGCCCCACTTGGGCTTTGACCATGGCACGCAGTGGGATGCCTCGAATGCGCACTCTGGACAAATACATAGACGACCACAGCGCCCTGTCACCAACGGCTCATGTTGGCTATTTGCTGCGCACCTCGCCTGACATGGACTATGTCAAATGGTTGCGAGATGCTTGGGATGGACCATTGATCGTAAAAGGTGTGATGCGCGCTAAAGACACCGAGCAGTTGCAACAAGCCGGTGTTGACGCGATTTGGGTCTCGAATCACGGTGGACGGCAGTTTGATGGTGCCCCATCCAGCATTTCCGTGCTTCCAGCCATACGCGCGGCCACTGACCTACCTCTTATCTTCGACAGCGGCGTAGCAGGCGGTCTTGACATTATCCGAGCGCTGGCACTTGGCGCGGATTTTGTCATGCTGGGGCGCGGATTTCTCTATGGTTTGGCGGCGTTAGGGAAAAAAGGACCGGCACATGTCATCGACATCCTGCGTCAAGACATGCTCGCCAATATGGGGCAATTGGGTATTTCAAACCTACAAAATATACCATCTGCGATCTCAAACATTGATGCTGCAACGCAGCGTGTATAAAGAAATCCTGTCAGAGGGCGGCGTTTGCGAGCGTTAACATACTGGTTCTACTCAGAACGACTGTTATACGAGCGCGTATTGTCCGCCGATGAACACGGCCAAACCACCAAGACCGGGACCGCAAATGACCGACTTCAAAAAGATCCTGATCGCCAATCGCGGCGAGATTGCCATTCGCGTTATGCGCGCAGCAAACGAGATGGGCAAACGCACCGTCGCCGTTTTCGCTGAGGAAGATAAGCTGGGCCTGCACCGATTTAAGGCTGACGAAGCTTACCGCATCGGCGAAGGCATGGGCCCGGTTGCCGCTTACCTATCGATTGACGAGATCATTCGCGTCGCCAAAGAGAGCGGCGCGGACGCCATCCACCCCGGTTACGGCTTGCTGTCCGAAAACCCGGACTTTGTGGATGCCTGCGTTCAGAACGGTATCACCTTCATCGGTCCCAGGGCTGAAACCATGCGCGCCCTAGGCGACAAGGCCAGCGCGCGGCGTGTTGCCATTGAAGCTGGAGTGCCGGTCATTCCGGCGACCGAGGTGCTTGGCGATGACATGGACGCCATCCGGGCAGAGGCCGCGGAAATCGGATATCCGCTGATGTTGAAAGCCAGCTGGGGCGGCGGCGGGCGCGGGATGCGCCCGATCGAGTCTGAAAGTGAGCTGGAAGAAAAGGTTCTGGAAGGCCGCCGCGAGGCCGAGGCCGCCTTTGGCAATGGCGAAGGTTATCTGGAAAAGATGATCACCCGTGCCCGCCACGTAGAGGTTCAGATTCTGGGCGACAAACAGGGTGATATTTATCACCTCTATGAACGGGATTGTTCGGTCCAGCGCCGCAACCAGAAAGTTGTCGAACGCGCCCCTGCCCCGTATTTGTCGGATGAGCAGCGCGCTGAAATCTGTGAACTTGGCCGCAAAATCTGCGCCCATGTGAACTATGAATGCGCGGGAACTGTCGAGTTCCTGATGGATATGGAAACCGGTAATTTCTACTTCATCGAGGTAAACCCTCGTGTGCAAGTGGAACACACCGTCACCGAAGAAGTCACGGGCATTGACATCGTTCAGGCCCAGATCCTGATTGCCGAGGGCAAGTCTCTGGCCGAGGCAACTGGTGCCGCAAGCCAAGCTGATGTGCATCTGAACGGCCACGCCCTCCAGACCCGGATCACGACCGAGGATCCGCAGAACAACTTTATTCCAGATTACGGCCGCATCACGGCCTATCGCGAAGCAACGGGTATGGGCATCCGCTTGGATGGCGGCACGGCTTATTCCGGCGGTGTTATTACTCGGTACTACGACTCGCTTCTGACCAAGGTCACCGCATGGGCTCCGACCCCGGACATGGCAATCGCGCGAATGGACCGGGCGTTGCGCGAGTTCCGAATTCGCGGTGTCAGCACCAATATCGATTTTGTCATCAACCTGCTGAAACACCCGACTTTCTTGTCGAATGAATACACCACCAAGTTCATCGACACGACGCCGGACCTGTTTGCCTTCAAACGTCGCCGCGACCGAGGAACCAAGGTTCTGACCTACATTGCCGACATCACGGTGAACGGCCATCCCGAGACCAAGGACCGCCCGAAACCTCGTGCTGACCTGAAAGACGCCAAGCCCCCTGCGTCTAAGGCCGAGCCGCAAATGGGCACAAGAAACCTGCTTGAGCAGAAAGGCCCGCAGGCGGTTGCTGATTGGATGAAGGCGCAGCGTCAGTTGCTGATTACCGACACCACCATGCGCGACGGCCACCAGTCGCTGCTGGCAACCCGGATGCGGTCAATCGACATGATCAAGGTGGCGCCCAGCTACGCGGCGAACCTCCCCCAGTTGTTCTCGGTTGAGTGCTGGGGCGGTGCAACATTCGACGTGGCCTATCGCTTTTTGCAGGAATGCCCTTGGCAGCGATTGCGCGATCTTCGCGAGGCGATGCCAAACCTGATGACCCAGATGCTGCTGCGTGGTGCAAACGGGGTCGGATACACCAACTACCCCGACAACGTGGTGCAGGAGTTCGTCCGACAGGCGTCCAAGAAAATCGACGTATTCCGCGTTTTCGACTCGTTAAACTGGGTTGAGAACATGCGCGTTGCCATGGATGCAGTCGTTGAGAATGGCAAGATCTGTGAAGGCACCGTTTGTTATACCGGTGACATCCTTGACCCCGACCGTGCCAAGTATGACCTGAAATACTATGTGGGCATGGCGAAAGAGCTTCGCGACGCCGGTGCACACGTTCTGGGCCTTAAAGACATGGCAGGTTTGCTGAAACCGGCCTCTGCCAGGATCTTGATACGCGCTCTGAAAGAAGAAGTCGGACTTCCGATCCACTTCCATACGCACGACACCGCGGGCATCGCCAGTGCGACCATTCTGGCGGCCTCCGAGGCGGGTGTGGACGCCGTGGATTGCGCGATGGACAGCTTCTCGGGCAACACCTCGCAAGCAACCCTCGGCACTGTAGTTGAGGCGCTGCGCCATACTGAGCGCGACACCGGTTTGGACATCAAAGCGATCCGCGAAATCAGCGACTATTTTGAAGCGGTCCGCGGCCAATACGCGGCCTTCGAATCCAGCCTTCAAGCCCCCGCGTCAGAAGTTTATCTGCATGAGATGCCCGGCGGTCAGTTCACCAACCTCAAGGCGCAGGCGCGGAGTTTGGGTCTTGAAGAACGTTGGCACGAGGTCGCTCAGATGTATGCCGACGTGAACCAGATGTTCGGTGACATCGTGAAAGTGACACCGTCGTCCAAAGTGGTTGGTGACATGGCATTGATGATGGTCAGCCAGGGCTTGACGCGCGAGGACGTAGAGAGCCCTTCGACCGATGTGGCTTTCCCTGACTCGGTCGCAGACATGATGCGTGGGAATCTGGGACAGCCTCCGGGCGGGTTCCCCGACACACTCATCAAAAAAGTGCTGAAGGACGAAGTACCAAATACCGAGCGCCCCGGCAAACACGTCGCTCCGGTCGATCTGGAAGCCGCCCGCTCTGAGCTCTCGCTGCAGTTGGAAGGCAAAGAGGTCGATGACGAAGACCTGAACGGCTACCTCATGTACCCCAAGGTATTCCTGGACTACATGGGTCGTCACCGGGTCTACGGTCCGGTCCGCACCCTGCCCACACGCACCTTCTTTTACGGTATGGAGCCGGGGGAAGAAATCACCGCCGAGATCGACCCGGGCAAGACGCTGGAAATCCGCTGTCAGGCCATCGGTGAGACCGATGAGAAGGGCGAGGTCAAAGTCTTCTTCGAACTTAACGGTCAGCCCCGTGTAATCCGGGTACCAAACCGCATGGTAACCTCGTCCACTCAGGCGCGGCCAAAAGCCGAAGCGGGTAACCCAGACCATGTCGGCGCACCAATGCCCGGCGTGGTGGCTACTGTTGCAGTAACCACCGGACAGCAGGTCAAGGAAGGCGACATGCTGCTGACAATCGAAGCGATGAAAATGGAAACCGGCATCCACGCCGAGCGCGACGCGACGGTTAAGGCCGTCCACGTTCAGCCGGGCGGTCAGATTGATGCAAAGGATCTGCTGGTCGAACTGGAATAAACGGCATAAACTTAAAGACTTAAAGGGGGCCGCTCGGGGAACCGAGCGGCCTTTTTTGCGCAAAGGAGGAACACGATGCTGTCGGTAACCCCAATCTACGCCGCTTTGCTGGCAATTCTTTATGTTGTGCTCAGTTTCAAAGTCATCAGCCAGCGCCGCAGCGACAGGATTTCCTATGGTGATGGCGGCAATTCAAACATGCTCAAAGTGATGCGGACACATTCCAACTTTGTCGAATATGCACCCTTTGCTTTGTTGCTGATCGCCATGGTGGAATTGCAAGGCGCAGGCGTGCTGTTACTGAACCTGCTGGGAATGTGCCTGTTAGTCGGGCGCCTGATGCACGCCTATGGGTTTGGCCGCAGCCCACAGATTGTTGTTCTGCGCCAGGTCGGGATGTTGCTAACCTTCGCAGCGATTCTGGTGGCGGCGATCGCGAATCTCATCCTCGCGCTATAAGCAGTTGGCGGGATTATCCCGCCAAGACCCGCGTCTCGATCAGTGGAGCTTTCATCAGCTGGGGTTCAACTTCGCCCAGCCGTTCTTCCTTGGGTGCACAGATCACGGAAGTCAGCACAATTAGCACGGCCAGCACCGCCATCTTAATATCTGCAGATTTTGCCATTTCTCCTCCTCGAACCCTCTTATTATCTGACGTTATGAGTATTGAACGCACAGCGGGCCGAATTCCGTCGAAATATTTTTGCACCCTTTTGTGCTTTTCCGCTTGCAGGGCCGCGTGGGAATTTATACATCCCTCCTCACTCAACGGCGCGGGCGTAGCTCAGGGGTAGAGCATAACCTTGCCAAGGTTAGGGTCGGGCGTTCGAATCGCCTCGCCCGCTCCATTGAGAGGTCCTCGGACCACATATGTATCTGATGCGGGCGTAGCTCAGGGGTAGAGCATAACCTTGCCAAGGTTAGGGTCGGGCGTTCGAATCGCCTCGCCCGCTCCAGATACAGATCTTCCCAATCACACTGGTTCTTTCGCGGCGGTTGCGCCATTCTGGCCATGATTTCAATCATGCACGGAATTCGCCCATGTCGGAATGTGTCATTCGCCCCCTTACCGCCGCCGAAGTCGAACACGCCGTGGATTGGGCGGGTCGCGAGGGGTGGAACCCCGGTGTGCATGACGCCAAATGCTTTCGCCCGACAGACCCTGACGGTTTTTTTGGCGGGTTTCTGGATGGCGAGATGATCTCATCCGTTTCGGCGGTGAACTACGATGATGCGTTCTCATTCCTCGGCTTCTACATCGTAAAACCCGAGTTCCGGCATCACGGTCATGGGCTCGAGATTTCGCAGTATGCACTGGCCCATTGCGAAGGACGCAACATGGGGCTGGATGGCGTGGTCGAGCAGCAGGACAATTATCGCAAATCCGGCTTCACATTTGCCTATAACAACTATCGCTTTTTCGGCACGAAAACTCGAATGCTGAACAAGCTGAGCAGCAAACCAAATGAACACATTACTGATCTAAGTATTCTGTCGGAGGAACTGAAAGCTTATGACCGCGAGCTGTTCCCCGCGCCACGCGATCTGTTTCTGGAAAGCTGGCTGAGCGCCTATAGCCATGTGTCGAAGCTTTATACCGAAAACGGCAGGATCAGAGGCTACGCAACACTGCGTCCCTGCCTCACCGGGTATAAGGTTGGCCCCCTGTTTGCGGACACAACCGAAATTGCGCGGGCTTTGCTGGGGGCGCTTTTGACCGCCATCCCAGAGGACCACAACGAGCACGAGATTTTCGTGGATATGCCCCAGCCCAACGCGTCAGCCTTCGCTTTGGCCGGCGAACTTGGGCTGGATAAAGTGTTTGAAACGGCGCGGATGTATTCGGATCACCAACCAGATATCGACATAGAGCGCATCTTCGGCGTGACCACGTTTGAATTGGGTTAGAAGGCCTTGAATGTCATCGTTGTCAGCGACCGTTCAATACCTGGGATCACCAGCAGGTTTTCATTGATGAAATGTCCCACATCCTCGGCTTCGGGAATGTAGAGCTTTAGCAGCAGGTCGTACTCCCCGCTGGTCGAATACAGTTCGGAATGGATTTCACGTAGGGCGATCTCCTCGGCCACCTTGTAAGTGGTGCCGGGTTTGCAGCGGATTTGAATGAATACGCAGGTGGACATGGGCCGAGCCTTGATTGTTGAATTGACCGCAGGCTGGCATGGGCCGCGCTCGGGTGCAATCCCCTGCAACAGTTTGCACTGAATGCCATGTGCGGTCTGGATAAGCCGCCCCAACCCCGTCTATAAGCGCGTCTGAAGCAAAAGGAATTCGCCCATGCGCAGCGCAAAGATCAGCCGTCAGACCGCCGAGACCGAGATTTCGGTCGAGGTCAATCTGGATGGCTCCGGCACTTATGACAACCAGACCGGCGTTGGGTTCTTTGACCACATGCTTGACCAACTGGCACGTCATTCGCTGATCGATATGACAATCCGCGCCAAGGGCGATTACCACATCGACGATCACCACACGGTCGAAGACACCGGTATCGCGCTGGGTCAGGCGCTGACGCAGGCCTTGGGCGACAAGAAGGGCATTCGACGCTATGGCGAGTGCCACCTGCCAATGGATGACGCGCAGGTGCGCTGCGCGTTGGACTTGTCCGGTCGTTCCTTCCTGATCTGGAACGTGGACCTGCCGACACCCAAGATCGGCAATTTTGATACTGAATTGGTGCGCGAGTTCTTTCAGGCACTCAGCACCCATGGCGGCATCACGTTGCATATCGATCAGCTGCACGGCTTCAACAGCCACCACATTGCCGAGGCCGCTTTTAAGGCGGTCGCCCGTGCTTTGCGTTTGGCGGTGGAAACTGACCCTCGCAAGGCAGACGCGATACCTTCCACCAAGGGCGCGCTGTAAATGCTAACCGCGATTATCGACTACGAGAGCGGCAACCTGCATTCGGCCGAGAAGGCATTTCAACGCATGGCGCGTGAAATGGATGCAGGCCAAGTCGTCGTGACCTCGGATGCGGACGTTGTCGCGCGGGCTGACAGGCTGGTTTTGCCCGGTGATGGCGCATTTCCGGCTTGTGCAACCGAGTTGCGCGGCCACAAGGGAATCTACGATGCAATGGTCGAGGCGGTGGAACAAAAGGGGCGACCCTTCCTGGGTATCTGCGTCGGCATGCAACTGATGGCCTCAAAAGGCCATGAGTACAGCGAAACTGACGGTTTGGATTGGGTGGCTGGAGACGTGGTTCGGATCGAGCCGTCAGAGTCCGCCCTGAAAGTACCGCATATGGGCTGGAACGATCTGGTGCTGGAAAGCGATCACCCAGTGTTCGAAGGTGTTAAGTCAGGCGATCACACGTATTTCGTCCATTCCTACCATTTCCGGGTAAAAGACCCATCACAGCGGTTGGCGTACGTGGATTATGGACAAGAGGTCACGGCCGTGATTGGCCGTGACACGATGGTTGGCATGCAGTTCCACCCCGAGAAAAGCCAGGATGTGGGCCTGCGCATGATCGGGAACTTCCTGACCTGGACGCCCTAAGCGTTACTGAACGCGTGTCCAGGTCTGCCCACGGCAGACCAGACCACCAGCAACGCATCCCTTGACGGTCAATTGGTTCTGGCTGTCCAGCGTCATTTTTGAATTGTAGGTTTTATCACGATCCGGTGCCCAAATCTTTCCGCTGTCGTACTGGCCGTCGCCCTCAGGCACCATGTCCCAGATGATCTGCTTCCCAAGATTTTCGTATTCCAACTGCTGGTCGCCATTGCCGTCAAACGCACTATCGATTGTGCCGCAAATTGCGCTACCGCATTCAGCAATGGAAACGTGCAGATAGCCCCCAGTGTCTCCGGGTTGTGTCTTCCACAGACCATCAACCGGGTCATCCGCAAATGCCGTTGTCGCCAAACTTGCGAAACCTGCGGCAAGTAGAAGTTTCTTCATAATGTTCTCCCTATTTTGCCCCCACCTTGGCCCGGAGGTCGGCTTCGGGCAAGAATGACTTAGCGTCGCGTTGCATCCCCTGCCCCGCTTGTGCGATACGCCGCCCGTGTAACACTGATATAGGGCCGCCCAAGATGATCCTCTACCCCGCCATCGACCTCAAAGACGGCAACGCCGTTCGCCTGCTGCGTGGTGAAATGGACAAGGCCACTGTATTCAACGAGGATCCGGCAGCGCAGGCCCGTGCCTTTGTCGAAGCTGGTTGCGAATGGCTGCACTTGGTGGATTTGAACGGCGCTTTCGCTGGCGAACCGGTCAACGCTGCCCCGGTCGAAGCGATACTAGAGGCTTGTGACGTACCTGCCCAATTGGGCGGTGGCATTCGCGATATGGCCACGATTGAGACTTGGATCGAAAAGGGTCTTGCCCGTGTTATTCTCGGAACCGTGGCCGTCGAGAACCCCGATCTTGTGCGCGAAGCCGCAAAAGCCTTCCCCGGCAAAGTCGCTGTCGGCATTGATGCGCGTAACGGCATGGTCGCCACGAAAGGTTGGGCCGAGGAAACCAACGTGCAGGTCACTGACCTGGCCCGCAGTTTTGAAGACGCGGGCGTCGCCGCGATCATTTACACAGATATCAATCGTGACGGAGCAATGCAGGGCCCAAACATTGAGGCCACTGCAGATTTGGCCCGTGCAGTTTCGATCCCGGTGATTGCCTCTGGCGGTGTCAGCTCGCTGAACGACCTGATTGCCCTGCGTGATTGCGGAGTGGAACTGAACGGAGCAATCTCTGGCCGCGCGCTCTATGATGGCGCGATTGACCTGAATGAGGCCATCCGCGCCCTGAGTTAACTTACTGCGCCGCGACCGAAGTCAGCTTAGCCAGCGCGCCACGCATCTTTTCGATGACGGGCGATTTCTCAACATCATCAAGTTCGTCCATGGTCTCTTTTGGGTCTTCATAGGCCAGCCAGACCTGCCCGTTCTCATCCTCGTATGCCTGCACCTTTAGCGGCAGGAACAGCCCGGCGCGTGGGTCGATCTGCATGGCGGGCGTGCCAAGCGCCGGGTTGCCAAATATCAACACCTGATTGGCGGGGATGGTCTGGCCAACCTTTTCAGCCCCTGCCGCATGATCAATACGGGCAAAAACCGTCGCACCGGCATTGCCAACTGCGGTCTCCAGCGCATCAAGCGCCTCGGACACAGATTTGTCGGTGTTCACCTTAATGATATCGTCGGCCATTGCTGCGACAGTTCCTCCAATTACGAAAGCGGTTGTCAAAATGAGTTTACGCATCTTATTGATCTCCTGTTGAATTTAGGGACAGTTTCCATGTGATTGAGGGATGTGACAATCACAAGTCTGGCATCGGCGGGGGTTTGCCGGTAGAGGTGCGGCAACGAAGGATGACCCATGCTGAAAACCCGCATCATTCCCTGTCTCGACGTCGCCGATGGCCGCGTGGTCAAGGGCGTAAATTTTGTCGGCTTGCGCGATGCAGGCGATCCGGTGGAATCGGCCAAAGCCTATGATGCCGCTGGTGCCGATGAGATTTGTTTTTTGGACATCCACGCCACTCACGAAAACCGTGGTACAATGTTCGATGTGGTGCAGCGCACGGCAGAACAGTGCTTTGTCCCGCTGACCGTCGGCGGCGGAGTCCGCACCAAGGATGACGTGCGCGCTCTGCTGCTGGCAGGCGCGGACAAGGTCAGCTTCAACTCTGCCGCAGTGGCAAATCCGGATGTGATAGCTGAGTCAGCCGATCAGTTTGGCAGCCAATGCATCGTCTGCGCCATTGACGCCAAGACCGTGAGCCCTGGCAAGTGGGAAATTTTCACACACGGTGGCCGCAAACCGACCGGCATCGATGCCGTCGAGTTTGCCAAAACCGTCGTCGCCAAAGGCGCAGGGGAAATCCTGCTTACATCGATGGATCGGGACGGCACCAAGGCGGGGTTCAACCTGCCTCTGACGCGCGCAATTTCGGACGCAGTGGATGTGCCGGTGATCGCCTCGGGTGGCGTGGGAAATCTGGACCACCTTGTCGAAGGCGTCACCGAAGGCGGGGCCAGTGCGGTCCTTGCCGCCTCGATCTTCCATTTCGGGGAATACAGTATCCGCGAGGCCAAGGAACACATGGCTGCTGCCGGCATCCCGATGAGGTTGACATGAGCATTCTCCACGATTTGGCTGCAACCATTGAGGCCCGCAAAGGAACTGACCCGGACTCCAGCTGGACCGCCAAGCTGCTTGCCAAAGGTCCTGAAAAATGCGCCGAGAAATTTGGCGAAGAGGCCATAGAGGCCATTATCGAAGCCATCAAGGATGACAAAGCAGGTCTGACGGCTGAGGCTGCAGATGTATTGTATCACCTGTTGGTCATGCTTGCCGCGCGCGACGTGGCGCTGGACGATGTGCTGGCCGAACTGGTCCGCCGCCAAGGCATCAGCGGTATCGCAGAAAAAGCCGCTCGTCCCAAAGGGTGAGCGACGGGGTTCCGTCCTTTCGCGTGTGCCACTATGATCAGGCTTCACAGTCCGCAGATCAAAGGGCGCAAGAATGATCAGAGCTTTGGCCATTGTTCTGGCCCTTGTCACGCTGTCAGCGTGCGCAACCGCACCGCGATCAACCGGGGACGAAGTACAGCGCTTGGCCATTGAAATCCGCAGCCTGGGCCCTGACATTGACCCTGAAGAGGCCGACCGCGCTGCCAGTATTGCCTATTCCTATACCGCGCAACTGGTGCAGGAGTATGAGATCACTGACCCACCCTTGATTCACAATGCCAAGGTCAACAAGGGCCTACGCCCACGGGGACTTTGCTGGCATTGGGCGGAAGACATCGAACGTCGATTGCAACAAGAGAACTTCAAGACGCTTGAACTGCACCGCGCTATCGCCAATGCAGATAACCCGTTTCGCATCGATCACAGCACCGCCATCATCAGTCGCAGAGGCGAGACGATGTATGATGGAGTGGTGCTTGACCCATGGCGTTACGGCGGTGTTCTGTTCTGGTCACCTTTGACGGAAGACACCAAATATGAATGGGTGCCACGTGAGGTTGTCTTGGAAAAGCGCCGAGTGGAACAATACGGTGAATTGCTACCATATGCTGGCGGTTAGCTTTCACAGCTTGGACGATATAACACCCGTAGCAAACCCACCCATACGCAATTCCCCAAACAGACGCTGATATTCAATCTTGGGGCACCGATTCATCACGACATCTACCCCCTTTGCTTGCGCGGTCGCGGCGGCATCCGCATTTTCGACCCCGATCTGCATCCAGATCGTGCGCAGATTCGGGAAGGCCGCCAGAGCTTCATCAACAATCGGAGGTACGGCTTCGGAACGGCGAAAGATGTCGACCATGTCCACTGGCTCGGATATTTCGGATAAAGAAGCCCGAACTGTTTGGCCAAATAGATTTTTCCCAGTGTGGCCTGGATTGACTGGGAAAACCGTGTACCCTTTCAACGACAAATAACGCGCCACGTAATAGCTGGGCCGGACCGGATTCATTGAAACGCCAACCACAGCGATAGTTTTCGTGCGCTGCAGAATGTTTTTCAGGAAAGCATCAGAATAGTTCGTCATGCCTGCACCCTATGCTGGTCGCCCAAAAGAAAAAAGCGCCCAGGTCGAACCTGAGCGCCAGTTGTTGGAACGAGGGACAGTGAAATGACCCGCGGCAGTTCCGTTCCGCGGTCACTGTGACATTTAGGCATAAGTTGAGAGAAAAAAAGAGGGCGCGCGCACTTTTGTGATGACATGTCACAAAAAGCGGAAAATCGCCTACTCTTCGTAAAGGATAACAGGCCAATGTGCCTCGGCCATTCGAATGTATTCGGCTGACGCTTTGCGCCACATCTGCTCAACCTCGGCTGAATGGGTCAGGTACAATCGGCCATCAATCACCTGCCAGGCCATCGGATCAGTACTAACAAGAACACCTTGCGCCATGGCATACGCACAATAACCACCGAATTGAGGTGCAAAGGAACGAGGATCGCGTTCGAAGGCATCTCGATTTTCGGCATTTACAAAGTGCCACTCCGCCCCTTTCCAAACCACAGCATATTCCGCTTGGCCTCGAACCGGTACACCACCATTGAAGTAGGACACCGCATCAAATCCGGCCATAGCGGCACCGTCGGTCGCGTAGTAAATAGCTTTCTCCTGCGCTTTTACAGCAGGAGTGATCAGAGCGGCGGCCAATAGGCCCAGCAGAAAACGTCGAGTCAGCATCGCGAATACAGGTTCAGAAACATCAGGGTCTCAAAATGCAATTTTTCAGCCCAAGTTGAACCCCATTTAACGGGGTTGTGATCACCTGTGTCGCGGGAATACCACGTCAGTCAAAGATGTCTTCGATAACATCCCACGCCTCGTCCATCACGCGCGAGAAAACACTCTTTTTCTTTTTTTGCTTCTTTTTCTTATGACCAGCCGGAGATTTTGAATAATCGCGTTTGGACTTGCTCTCAGTCAATTTACGCTTGGGAACCATTTTAAGGTCGTGCAGCGGTGCGCCGCAGCTGGAACAGCTAAGCTCATGGCGTTGCTGCCCTTTCAAAACCAGCGCAGCGCGGGTTCCGCAATAGCAGCAGGTGGCGATTTTGGACGGGCTGGTAATGGCGCTCTCCTGTCTATCTGTGCCTGGAAGCATATAGGGCAATTGCAGCCGCATTTGAGACGTTAAGCGATCCAAACCCGCCTGCTGCGTCGATTTTCACCAGCTGATCAACTGTTTCTTTGGTTTTTTGCCGCAATCCCGGCCCCTCTGCCCCCAACACCAATGCCACAGGTCGATCCAGTCTACCGTCCAGAGCTGTTTCAATCGTCTCATCAGCTTCGCCATCCAGCCCCAGAACTAAGAATCCCATATCCTGCATTTCAACGATTGCGTCGGCCAAGTTGCGAACCCGCAGATAGGGTTGTCGTTCCAACGCGCCGCTCGCGGTTTTAGCCAGCGCACCCGTCTCCGGCGCCGAGTGATGCCGTGTACCGATAACGGCGCTGGCCCCCAGCACCTCGGCCGAGCGTAGAATCGCGCCGACATTGTGTGGGTCAGTAACGCGGTCCAATAGAATCACGCGGGGATGTTCGCGTCCAATGCAATTCTCAGCCAGACCACCCCAATCCAGCGGCTTAACCTCAAGAGCCGCGCCTTGGTGGACTGACCCCTGATCGATCGGCGCAGTAAATTTACGCGGATCAACCATTTCGACCTCAATCCCTGCAAATTCAATAGCTTCGACCAGTTTGTCGCGCGCATTGCGCGTCACGATCAGGCGCAGTTTTTGCCGGTACGGGTTCATCAACGCGTCGCGTACAGCGTGCAATCCGAACAGCCAGACGGTTTCCGCAGCGGCTGCTTTACGCGCCTGTTCTTTTTCAACGACCCACTTGGGTTTCTTCATTTCTTGGGCCTCCGGGCCGGGAATTCGGTTTCCTGCGTCAAAGCAGTATTTTCCTGTTGACGCTTCTTTAAGGCGCTAGTAATCACGCCTCCACGTCAGGTGCAACGCCTGACAGTGGGCGACAGGCCGCAAGGTGTGGCAGGGGACTGTAACTCCCTCGCGGAGACGCACGCCTGGTTCGATTCCAGGGTCGCCCACCATCTTCCTAAGATGGTTACGATGCGCAATGTGCAGTTAATTCGGTAAAATGTCCGATTCATCAACTATTTTCTAATGACTCGAGACCGGCGGCGCGACGAGCAGTGTAAGAACCGCGTTACTTTGACTTAGGCGCAACAATGAGGCACCACTTAGAGCAACCTTTTAGGAACATGGACAGGTATATATCACGCGGCGCCTGACACTCGGGCGCACGAGAGATTTCCTGGCACACCTAGTCCGCTTTTGCTGCTCCCACCCGACTCTTCTAAGACCGGGGCTTACTGTTACTTACGAGACAGAAGGTTTCTTCACGCAGCGGCTGAGCGCTGTGAATTGACACGCTCGAACCATGCAGAAATAGCCTCTAGTTCGGGCGCGATCTGCTCGGCTGCACCATCAGTGAAGGCCTGGAACTTTTCGGCGTTCAGGCCATTCACACCAACCAGTACCGGGATGTCCTGAGCAAGCGCCTCTGCAATTACCGGGCGAAAACCTCGACCATCGGATTCATGTTTGCCAAACTTGTTGATGATTAAAAGCTCCGGCGCATCTTCCAGTGATTTGGTAACCAAGCCCACAGCTTGCTCCAATGCTGCGGGATCCAGACGACAACCCCGCGCATGTTCACCTAACGACTGTGATATGCGAATGGTTTCTACGTTAGGCAAAACGCGAACATCCATATCGCACTTGCTGCTGTCTACGCATTCGGTGTTCGTTTGCACCACCCCGGCCAGACGGGCCCCCTTGGATAGAAGGTGTTCAGCAGCTGCGCTGAGCAAGCGATCGGTCGCACCGCGGTCGGTGGTCGTGACATAGGCCAGATACATTTAAAGACCCTCATAGTCTGAAGTGTGATATTGCAGATAGCACGCTTAATCCGGTCCGACCACTCCCCGTGTTACGGCAAGGCCGAAACGCCGATTACAGAGGCGTGCAGGTGAAGCAGAACGGCAAAGACAGCAAGCGCAACCATACCGATCCAAAGACTTGGCCAAGGAGATGGAATACGCAAGGAAAACCGTGACGTGTTTCGTGACAGGCGCGTCCACTCGATGCCCATTTCGCGCGCCTTTCGCTTGTCGATCAACGCCATACCCCAAACAGCGAACCCAGCAAACAGGCCGAACAGAAGAACATGCGATAAGCTTCCGTTGCCCAAAAGATGTGCGAGCGCCCACAGCATCAAGGCCGCAAGAAGCGGGTGGCGCGTAACCCTCAGGATACCGGGTTTATCCGGATCAAATGGTCGATGCCCCAATCCACCGAAAGAAAATGGGTTCTGGGTCGCCAGTCCAGCCACGGCGAGCCAGCACACCACCGGCATGACCAGCAGCGGAACCCAGCGCAGGACGGTGAGCGGAGGAATGACCTCGACATAGGGCGCTTGTGCTGCAGCTACGATCAGCCAGCCCAGCACCAGCAGGGACAATAGGGAATAGGCTGCGAAATATCCCTTGCGCCCCATTATCTCGATCAGCCGGCCACGCACGGCGGGCTGCGCCGGGATGGCGTGGGTCAGAAGAAAAGTGATCAATGCAGCAAGAAATAGGGTCCAACCCAGCATTGCAACCTCCGTCAGTTCTGATCCCGCTTTAAGCCCCACCGCCTGCTTGGTCTTTGTCCGAAATCAACTGAGATGACACGTTTAAAATTGTCGGGAACGTCAAGTGCACCTTGCAACCCAACGTGGAACAGGCAACCCTAACTGCGGAGGTAGCGATGCACCATTTCGACGAGATTTACACTTGGGCCGCCAATCGCCACGGTGGGCCTGAAGCCCTAGAGACAAAACTGACCAAACCCAAAACCGCGGTCGAACTTGCCGCCCTGCCGGACGATCGTTGGCTTTCGATCATCACAAAATGCATCTTTCAGGCCGGATTCAATTGGAAGGTCATCGAAAACAAGTGGGACGGGTTCGAAACCGCCTTTGACGGGTTCGATATTGGACGTTGTGCCTTCATGGATGATGAGAAGTTCGACGCCCTATTGCAGGACAAACGCATCGTGCGTAACGGCACCAAGATCGCCACTGTTCGGGACAATGCGGCCTTTTTGTTGGAGCTGCGCCAGGAAGGTGGTGTGGGTAAAATTCTAGGAGGCTGGCCCTCGACCGATTACATTGGCCTGCTGGCAATGCTGGCCAAGCGCGGGTCACGTCTTGGCGGGGCCTCGGCCCAATACGCTATGCGGTTTGCAGGGCGCGACAGTTTCATCCTATCGCAAGATGTAACTGCACGCCTGATTGCCGAAGGTGTCGTCGACAAGGCTCCGAGCTCAAAAAAGGCGATGGCAGCCGTGCAAGACGCCTTCAACACATGGATGGATCAGTCCGGGCGGTCGCTGACGGAAATAAGCCGCGTTTTGGCTATGAGTCTTTGAAAACAAGTTGCAGAGCGAAAGCATCAGATTAGGCTTTTAGTATGGCTTGGCGCATTTTGATGACGTTATTTTTCCTGCTCGCCTCCTGCGGTCGTCCGCTTACGGATCAGGAGCGCGAATTTGCGAGTGCTGTTCAGGGTGACACGCTGGACCTAGACCGAGTGCGCCTGGTTGAAGGCGCACCAGTCGCGCCGATAACCTATTATCGACAATCCCGCCCCCGCCTTGCCTGCCGAGAACGCATTCTACCACCTGCGGAAGAGGGTGTTGTGACTGGAAAACCTGCGGCAGTGGCGTTGTTCAACAAAGTCTATTTCACGCAGGACTGGTATCTTGAAGACTATATGTCCGACTTCCCCGAGCAGATGAATCTAATCGCGGCCATGTTGCTGGCGCATGAACTGACCCATGTCTGGCAATGGCAGAATCGAAAAGTCACCGGGTATCACCCGTTACGGGCCGCTGCAGAGCACAGCGGCGGCAAAGACCCCTACTTATTCGATCTGGAAACATCGCCTGACTTTCTATCTTACGGCTTTGAACAGCAAGGCGCGATTGTCGAAGAGTATGTCTGTTGTCGGGCGTTAGACCCGCAGGCCCCCCGCACCCAGCGCCTACATGACATGCTTGGCGCGCATTTCGATTTGTCCCAACTGCCCGACCAGCCACGCGAACGCGATATCGTAATCCCTTGGGGCGGTGCGGAAATTGAAGACATTTGTCGCTAGGGTCTATTGCCCTTGAAGAGTTTCGAGATAAGCAACCAGATCCACTATCGGCTGGCTGGTCAAAATCGGCTGCCCCTCGGGTGTTTTCATCGAGGTATCCTGCCCGTCGAAATACGGACCATAGACCGGCATCGGGCTACCATGGCTCACCAGCGGGTCGCGACCGTCAATTCGCGCCACAACACGGGCTACCGGAAAAACACCGTTCTCATCTACCAATTTGGTCAGGTCGACCGGCTGAACAACCAACACACCCGCCATCGGGCCATGACCAGTTGCGTCGATCCCGTGGCAAGTAGCGCAATAATGCCGGTACAGCTCAGCCCCGGTATCCACGTCCTGTGCTGCAACCTGCGAGGCCACCACAAACACCCCAACTGAAATTGCCGTCTTAAGCGGTCTGATCATTGCATCCTCCTGTCACGCTTGACATTTGCAGGCTTGCCCGCCGGGTGTCTTGGCGCAATGATCCAGATCAACGAAGAGCAGGAGGATATGGGCAATGACACAATACGCAGCCATCATGCTGGCCGCGGGGATTGGCGTTCCGATCCTTGCAGCGCTGAACGCCGCTCTCGGGAAACTTATTGGGTCCCCGACCACGGCAGCCGTTGTCCTGTTCGCCATCGCGTTCGGAGCTTCCGCGCTGGTGATGTTGGTTTTCCCAGGGTTGGGGGCGCTGGTTAAAGTTGCACAAGCACCCAAACACCTGCTGCTGGCAGGCGTGTTGATTGCCTTCTACGTCCTATCCATCACCCATGTGGCGCCACATTTCGGTGTTGGAAACGCGGTGTTCTTCGTGCTTCTGGGTCAGCTTATCAGCACCGCAGCCATTGACCACTTCGGGCTATTTGGTGCCCAAATCACACCTTTAACTTGGGTCCGTGCGGGCGGTATTGCGGTTATGGCAGCGGGGGTCGCCATCACTCAACTGGCTTGAGCATTCCACCTTCCAAACGCAGTTTGCGATCCATCCGCGCAGCTAGGTCCATGTTATGCGTGGCAATCAGCGCCGAGAGCCCCTCGTCCCGCACCAGCGCCATCAGGGCATCGAACACCTGATCCGAGGTTTCGGGGTCCAGATTCCCTGTCGGCTCATCGGCTAACAGAATACGGGGCTTGTTCGCCAAGGCCCTACAGAAAGCAACACGCTGCTGTTCACCGCCAGACAAGGCCGCGGGGCGGTGATCCGCACGTGGCGCAACGCCCACGCGATCCAGCAGAGACATCGCCCTCTCTTGCGCGGTTTTCTCGGAAACACCATTGGCCAGCTGTGGCAGGGTGATGTTTTCCAAGGCCGTGAACTCGGGCAGCAAATGGTGGAACTGATAGACGAACCCTACGTCCTGCCGCCGCAGGGCCGTACGGGTACGATCCCCTTTACCCTTAACGCTGTGCCCCGCAATCTCGACCGAACCGCCATCTGGTGTGTCCAGCAATCCCGCAATATGCAGCAGGGTCGACTTGCCCGCCCCAGAAGGCGCAACCAGTGCCACCGCCTCGCCAGCGCGCAGTTCAAGATCAGCACCGCGCAGCACCTGAACCTCACCCGGAGTGCCTTTCAGATAGGTCTTTGTCAGACCATTCAGCCGCATCGTCACATCATTCATAGCGCAGCGCCTCAACCGGGTTCAGCCGCGCCGCGCGGCGAGCGGGGAAGTAGGTGACAAAGAAGGACAGACCCAACGACAGTCCAATCGCCTTCAGCACATCCGACAGGTGTAACTCGGCCGGCAGGGCATAGATGCCACGAATGGACGGATCCCAAACCCCGCCGCCCATGACAAAGTTCACGAATGAGAAAATCGGGTCTATATAGATTGCAAACAGGCATCCCAATACAACGCCCATCGCCGTGCCGATAATCCCCGTAAACGCGCCACAGATAAAGAATACACGCAGGACTGATCCTTCACTCAGACCAATGGTACGCAGAATACCGATATCGCGCCCCTTGTTCTTCACCAACATGATCAAACCCGAGACAATGTTCATTGCTGCGATCAAGACCAGGATCGAAAGGATGATGAACATCACGTTGTCTTCGACTTCCAACGCGCGCAGGAACCCGCCCGAGGCATCCTGCCACGTCCATATCTGGCTGCGCTCGCCCGCCGCCTCAAGGATCGGGATCAGGATCGGTGTCAATTCTTCCGGGCGATCAACCATCACCTCGATCTCATCCGCAACGCCTTCCCGGTTGAAGAAGCTCTGCGCCTGCTCGAACGGCATATAGACCCGGGTGCGGTCGATATCATAGCGACCGGCTGAGAATACATAGACCACACGATACGCATTCACGCGCGGTGAAGTACCGAAGGCCGTCTTTACACCATTGGGCGAAGTCAATTTGACCGTATCCCCCACAGTCGCCCCGATACTGCGCGCAACGCCTGAACCGATGGCGATGACGTCTTCGCCGTTCTGAAACAGCGATAAGTCCCCAACCACCTGCTCGCTTTCGGCAACGCCCGGCAGGTCCAGCAGGTCATCCGGCTGAATGCCGAATACCTCGACCCCGCTACTGCGGTCGCGATTGGTGATCAGCACCTGTCCTTTTACCAATGGCGCTGCCCGTTCTACGCCGGGAACCTGAGCAATGCGATCAGCGACGTCGTCGTAGCCCTCGATCGTCCGGTCTAACCGGCCCTGCGCATCAATGTTGCCTGCCGAGTAAACCGTAACATGCGCATTGGCACCCAGAATTGTACCCACAAACTCTGACCGAAAGCCGGATCGTACAGCCAAGGTTGCAATCAGGGCAAAAACAGCCAGCGTAATCCCAATCAGAGAGATCCAAGTCATCACGCTTACGCCACCTTCGGCCCGGCGCGCGCGCAGGTATCGCCAAGCGATTTTCCATTCAAATGGGGCAAAGGGCGGGGGCGTCTTGGCCATATCTGCTCCGGCTTTTTCAGTTCGACGCGACCCTTTCGGCATTTCACCGGATGGTCAAGCTGGTTATGGGCATCCTGCGCGGCAATGCGCAACTCCTGGCTTCAAACGGTGCGCGAATCACACCTGAAATTCACTTACTTCCCTCTACTTTTGGGGAAGCTATCTACATTCACTATACCCGCAGTTGTGATGCGCTTCACAGACAAGCCGCTATTGTTTCAACTATGAAGTTAATAGGCATGTTGCGTGTAGAACTGAATTCAAAATGCAACAATCATCGTGCAACTTTGTTTCGCCTTTTGATTATTTTGAGAAACTTTGTCACCCTGAAGCTAGGGGGATACCATTTTAAGAGCGGGAGACGCTCATGTTTGTAAAGAGTAATACCGAAATGCTGGACCCGATTTTGGTCCGAAATGCATCAACCGATCTGGATTGTGAAACTGCGGCGCTTTTGCGTGCAACAATTCGCCCCGTGTTCGACACAGCTGCAAGCTGGGCCAGTTTAACCGATATACTAAAAGACAAAGGATATCGTCTGGTGTTCCGTCAGGGGCGCTTGTGCATCACGGATCGCACGACAGACGAAAGAGTCTGTGGGATACGTTTTCTAGGGTTTGAACTCAGGGAGTTGGTCAGACGCTTGGGACGCCCGATTGTGGTCGCACGCGGCAACAGCGCGGATGGCGACATTCTGGCGGAACGACCAAGACCATAATTACGTTTCAACCCTGACAGAGACGGATCATGCGTCGCTAAGACTTCGTCGGGCATTGTTGCGCGGAGTTTCAACCCCGCGCCTCGTTCATATTAAGTTCGTTACTGGGCTGAGAACCAAGAACCGCGTCGCCCTTCTTTTCAGGCAATTTGCTCATAGATTTCTGCAACTTTTGTAACTGCGGCCTCGGGGCTCAACTCTTCGCTTTCGCCATTACGACGACACGTCAATTCAACGACACCGTTTTTTAGCCCGCGCGGGCCGACAGTGATGCGCCACGGCAGACCGATCAGGTCCATGGTCGCAAACTTGCCACCGGCCCGTTCATTGCGATCATCGTAGAGCGGTTCAAGCCCCAGCGCAGTCAGCGCGCCATAGATTTTGTCACAAGCGGCGTCTGCTTCCGCGTCGCCCTGCTTGAGGTTCACGATACCGCAATGAAACGGAGTGACACCCTCGGGCCAAATAATGCCTTTTTCGTCGTGGCTGGCTTCGATGATTGCGCCGATCAGGCGGCTGACACCGATTCCGTGGCTGCCCATATGGACGGGAACTGGCTTGCCGTCAGGGCCTTGAACCGTGGCACCCATAGCTTCGGAATACTTTGTACCAAAGTAGAAAATCTGCCCCACTTCGATACCACGTGCTACGCGACGACGCTCTTCAGGAATCTGATTGAACAGCGCTTCGTCATGCGTTTCGTCAGTACGGGCGTACTTAGAAGTGAACTCCTCTAGGATCGCCTGACATTGTTCACGGTTGTCGTAGTCGATCTGACGATCACCAAAGGTCAGGTCAGTGACGGCGCTGTCATAGAACACCTCGGACTCGCCTGTATCGGCCAGAACCAAAAACTCATGTGTGTCATCGCCGCCAATCGGGCCGGAATCGGCGCGCATCGGGATCGCTTGCAGGCCCATGCGTTCGTAGGTGCGGAGATAGCTAACCAAATGACGGTTATAGGCGTGCAGCGCGTCTTCTTTGGTCAAATCGAAATTGTAGCCGTCTTTCATATAGAATTCGCGACCTCGCATCACGCCAAAACGGGGGCGGATTTCGTCGCGGAATTTCCACTGAATCTGATACAACGTCAGCGGCAGGTCTTTATAGCTGTTGACGTGACCGCGGAAGATATCCGTCACCAGTTCCTCGGCGGTGGGGGTATACAGCATGTCGCGGCCGTGACGGTCCTGCATCCGTAGCATTTCCTGACCGTAGTCGTCATACCGGCCGGACTCGCGCCACAGATCCGCCGATTGCAGGATCGGCATCTGGATCGCGATGTGACCTGCCCGCGCCTGCTCCTCGTGGACAATGTTTTCCAGCTTACGCAGGACTTTGAAGCCCAGCGGCAGCCAGGAATAGATCCCGGCGGCAGCCTGTTTGATCATCCCGGCACGCAGCATCAGCCGGTGGCTGACAATCTGAGCCTCGGACGGGTTTTCCTTGAGAACGGGCAGAAAGTAACGGCTGAGGCGCATAATTTAACCTTGAAGGTGAGTTTTCACTTTTCAGGTGATTATTCCAAACCCCCGCTGGGAGCAATCGGCCATTGGCGATTTTACGACCTCAGGTCAGTCGGTTTTTTGATTGACCCGCCGATCAGGAATTTCAAATGTAGCGAAATTGTAAAATCGCCGAGGCCCCAATGCAGACTATTCAGGAACCCGCCCGCAAGATCCCAGTCGTTCATCAAACAGATGTTCTGGTCGTCGGCTCGGGCCCCGCCGGCCTTGCGGCTGCGCTCGCAGCGGCGCGCGCAGGGACCGAGGTGTCCTTGGTCGACCGGTTCGGCTGCATGGGCGGCAACATCACCGCAGTAGGCGTCGAAGGGTTTGCCTGGTATCGCCATGAACAGACGGTCGAGGCTGGTGGCATCGGCATGGAGTTCGAAACCCGCGCTAAGGACATGGGCGCGGCTGTACCGGAAAGCCAATCGCTGAGCTACGAGCTCGACAGCGAAGGGTTCAAGCTGGTGGCCGACAAACTGGTCGAAGAGGCAGGTGTCCACCCGATGCTGCACCGGCAGTTCGTTGCGCCCATCATGGACGGCGACCGGATCACCGGCATCATCACCGAATCCAAGGCCGGGCGCGAAGCCATTCTGGCAAAAGTCGTGATCGACGCCACCGGAGACGCCGATGTGGCCCATCGCGCCGGAGCACCGACGCACAAAACCGCGCGTGAAGACATGATGGCCGCCTCGGTCATGTTCCATCTTGCCGGTGTCGACAAGCGCGCCTTTATGGAAGGCGTCAAGGCCGATCCGCAAACCTACAAGGACTGGGGTGGCGGTGGCGAATGGAACATCGAGACCTCCGGTAAAGAAGACGACATGTTCTCACCCTTCGTGCACAAACCATTCCAGCAGGCAATTGATGAGGGACTGATCCCGCCGCATCTGAACACCATCGCGGGCACCTGGGGCGCGATGCACGACACGGGTGAGCTGACCTACATGAACCTCATCCACCTGGCCGAGATCGATGGAACCGATCCCGACAGTCTGACCCGCGGCGAGATCGAAGGCCGCCGTCAGTCGATGCTCGCCATCGAGGCACTGCGGCGCTTTATGCCCGGTTGCGAGAATGCGCGCCTACGGAATTTTGGCATGACCATCGGCATCCGCGACACCCGCAAGATCGACGCCGTCTATAACATGACCGAAAACGACGCCCGCCATCAGGGCAGGTTCGAAGACACGATCGGCATCTACCCTGAATTCATAGACGGGTACGGTATTTTGATCCTGCCTACCACGGGGCGCTACATGCAGGTTCCTTATCGCTCGATGCTACCCAAAGGGATCAAGGGCCTGCTGGTTGCAGGACGGTCGCATGGTGCCGACAAGGTTGCACATGCCGCTACCCGCAACATGGCCTGTTGTGCCGTCATGGGTCAGGGTGCCGGGATCGCGGCGACCCTGTCGCTGAAAAGCAATCAGGAGTTGGATGAGCTGAATCTGACCCCAGTTCATGCAGAACTCGGTCGTCAAGGCGTGAGGATTCACTGATGGAGCGCATTCCCACGATTGACATCACTCCTCTATACGACCGCTCGCACCCGGAACACGGTCAGGTTGTCGAAGACGTAATGAACGCCTGTACCGATATCGGATTTTTGTCGATCACTGGGACTGGCATTTCTCAGGAAACAGTCGCAAAGGTTCGATCCTGCGTTCAGGATATTTTTGCCATTGAAGAAAACGCCAAGTGGGATCAAGCGATAACTCGTGAGAACTACCGCGGGTTTATACCGATGGGTTTCTTTACGCCGAATGACGGCTCGGGCCATGCCGACAAGTACGAAGGTTATAAGCTGCATTACGAAGTGGCCGAAGACGCGCCTATCCGCAGCGATTGCGCACTTTACGGCCCAAATGTGTGGCCTTCACAGGTGCCCACCGCACGTGACACCATTCTTGATTATTGGTCACAACTGGATCGCGTGGCTGACACTATTTTGGGCGCGCTCGAATCCGGGCTAGAGTTACCCGAGGGTCAATTGCGCCATGCATTCCAAGACCCGATGACCAATGTGACCCTGCTACACTATCCCCCTCAGGCACCGGACGAGGGCGGCTATGGTATTCACCCCCACAAAGATACCGATGCTCTTACGATCATCTCTCCCGATCCGGTTGGCGGGCTCGAGGTGCAAACACGCGACGGCGGCTGGATCACACCGGATTGTCCGCCGGGTGGGTTCATAGTCAATATTGGCGACATGCTGGAACTATGGTCGGGCGGACGCCTGAAATCCACGCCGCATCGGGTGGTCAACCGCTCGGGTAAGGAACGCTATTCGTTTCCTTACTTCGCTGTGCCGCGCCACGACGTAGTAGTCGCCCCTTTATTACCTCCCCTGCCCGGTTTTGATCGCCCTGCTGTTCACTGCGGGCACTGGTCAGCCGAAATCTGGCGTACGAATTGGCCAGATGAGACAGCTGGCGACACCACTCCTGAGTTGGGCACGCTCAGCGACTAGCTTTGGGATTTCGTCCCAAGCATGAAGCGCTTGCATCACAACGCCGCATAAGCCAAGAACACCAACAAGGGCCGAAACCAAGAGGACAGCCATGGCTTTGCCGGTGAAGGATCAACTCAGATACTGGGGGATTGCGGCAGTGGTCTTTGTACTGCTGCTGTGGGCGCTTGGCGATGTTCTTCTGCCCTTCGTGATTGGCGGAGCCATTGCATATTTCCTCGATCCGATCGCCGACCGGCTTGAAAACCTGGGTATGTCGCGTATGGCGGCAACTGGGATCATAACCATCGGCGGCGTGTTAAGCTTTGTTCTGGTCATCCTGATGGTCGTACCCGCCCTGATCACTCAGTTGATTGATCTGATCGAGGTGATGCCCAGCCTTTTCAAGGAACTGCGTGGCTTCATCGAAAAACAGTTCCCGTCACTATTGGACAGTGAATCCAGCTCGCACCAGTTCCTGGTGTCTCTGGGCGAAACTTTGCAATCCAAAACCGGGGATGTCCTGCAATCGGTCGTGGCTTCACTGGGTTCAGCGATCAACGTTGTGGTGCTTCTGGTGATCGTACCTGTGGTTGCAGTTTATTTGCTGCTGGATTGGGATCGCATGATCGCCCGCATAGGCGAGCTTCTCCCCCGCGACCACGCCCCCACGATCAAGCGTCTAGCAGGCGAAATTGACGATGTATTGGCGTCGTTCGTTCGCGGAATGGGAACTGTATGTCTGATACTGGGCACCTACTATGCTGTGGCGCTGATGATTGTTGGCCTTCAATTCGGACTGATCGTGGGCTTCATCGCTGGACTGGTGACGTTCATTCCTTATCTAGGCGCTCTCATAGGAGGCACCCTGGCAATCGGCCTAGCGCTGTTCCAATTTTGGGGTGATTGGGTGCATATCGGTCTCGTCGCCGGAATCTTTGCTTTGGGTCAGGTAACCGAAGGCAACTTCCTGACGCCCAAGCTCGTTGGTCATTCGGTGGGGCTGCATCCTGTCTGGCTTCTGCTGGCGCTTTCTGTATTCGGTGCGCTGTTCGGCTTTGTCGGCATGCTGGTTGCTGTGCCCATTGCCGCTGCACTGGGTGTTGTCGCACGATTCCTGACCTCGATGTATCTGGACAGCCGCCTGTATACCGGCCTCGATGGGCTTAAGCAGGAAGACGAGTAAATGGCCCAACAACTAAGCTTTGATCTTCCAGCGAAAACCGCGCTGGGACGTGAGGATTTCTTTGTCTCTCCGGCCAACGCGTTGGCTGTTGCCATGATTTCGGCCACTTCATGGCCTGGCAACAAACTGGTGCTAAGTGGCCCAGCCGGGTCGGGCAAAACACACCTGGCCCATGTCTGGGCGGCCGAAACTGGTGGTCGCATTATTCAAGCCCGCGATGTTCGTTACGAGGACGTGCCTCAACTAGCTTGCTCTCCAATAGCGGTTGAAGACGTCCCGATGATCGCGGACGATCCTGACCAGCAGAAAACCCTGTTTCACCTCCACAACCTCGTGTTGGCCGAGGGCAACGCGTTGTTGATGACCGGGCGACTTGCTCCGAAGCTGTGGGAACTGCCGCTACCCGACCTACAAAGCCGGATCGAAGGCGCGCATCATGTGGCGCTCGATCCGCCCGATGACGCCCTACTGGGCGCAGTTCTGGCAAAGCTTTTCGTTGACCGCCAGCTAAACCCCGGCCCTGACGTGATTGCGTATTTGGTCAAACACATGGATCGGCGCTTTGAGACTGCGGCCGAAGTGGTCGAGCGCCTGGATAACCTGGCCCTGTTGGAAAAGCGCGAAATCACCCGCGCGCTGGCCATCAGGGTTCTACACTCGGACATGTCGGATATAGCATCCGACAATTGACCGAGACCCGGCGATTTCGCATTCTGGCACCGGAATATCTGGAAGAGACATGGATCAGACCACATCAACTGACATCCCGGACTGGGGGCCTTTCGGAAAACCGTTGTTCGACGACCCCGAGGCGCGCGCCTTGTCGCGCGTGGGTGTGGTTGATGTAGGATCAAACTCGGTCCGGATGGTGATCTTTGACGGCGCGGCGCGGTCACCGGCCTATTTCTTCAACGAAAAGGTGATGTGTGAGCTGGGTGCCGGCCTTTCGGAAACGGGGCGGCTGAACCCTCGCGGACGCGAACGGGCTCTGGCTGCCCTGCGCCGGTTCCGCCAACTTGCCGACGATTTAGGCCTACCGGGCCTGCATGTCGTTGCCACAGCAGCCGTGAGGGAAGCATCGGACGGACCTGAGTTTTGCGACGAGGTTCACGCGGAAACCGGGCTTACCGTTCAGGTCATCGACGGCGGCGAAGAAGCCCGCCTTTCTGCACAGGGTGTGCTGTTGGGATGGCCCGGTGCCTACGGCCTGATATGCGACATTGGCGGTTCATCCATGGAACTTGCCGAGATCGGCGACGGAGAAGTCGGGCACCGCCTGACTTCCGCACTAGGACCGCTGAAACTGCGCGATATCAAAGGCGGACGACGCGCCCGCAAGGCGCACATCAAGGCAACGATGGAAGAATTGCGCGATCAGTTGGGGCCACAACGCGACAGACTTTTCCTTGTGGGCGGCAGCTGGCGCGCATTCGCACGTCTGGACATGTTGCGCCGGGGCTACCCCCTGAACGTGCTGCATGAATATCGGATGACTAGAAAACAAGTCCATGAAACTCTCAAGTTCATCGAAAAGGGTGACCCGGACAAATTGCGCAGTCTGGCTGGTGTTTCCAGCTCTCGTATGTCGCTGATCCCTTATGCAATGGATGTTCTGGCAAGGCTGATCCGAACCTTTAAACCCAAGGATATCGCGATCTCAAGCTATGGCATTCGCGAGGGCTTGCTGTACGAACAAATGCCGCAAAACCTGCGCGACCGCGATCCCCTGATCGAATGCAGCCGATTTTCTGAGGCAAAAGACGCTCGCCTGCCCGGCTTTGGTAAGCACCTGTATGACTTTGTTATGCCGATTTTCAAATCGGCCCCTGAATCGCGCATTCGCTTGATTAAAGCTGCCTGCCTTCTGCACGATGTCAGCTGGCGAGCCCATCCTGACTACAGAGCCGAGGTCTGTTTCGATTACGTCACACGCGCCAATTTGGGGGGATTGAAGCATTCCGAACGGGTATTTATCGGCCTCGCCCTTCAGCATCGATACCGCAACAAACGCGAAGGCAATCGGTTTGCGCCCCTATATGAACTACTGGACGAAAAAGACCAGCAACAAGCCGAGATTTTGGGTAAGGCTATGCGGTTCGGTGCCATGCTGAGGATGCAAAGCAACGCAAACATGGGCACCCTGCGCTTCTTTCCCAAAAAGCGGGCGCTTGAACTTCTGCTACCTACAGCCAGTCGTCCCTTGTTTAACGAAGTCGCCGAGTCCCGTCTCAACTCGCTGGCGAACGCGCTGAAATCCGAAATCCGCGTGATCGTAAGGGATTAGCGGTCAAATTTCCGTCGCGCCGTCGTCTTTGTCTTCAATTTCTTCCTGCGTCTCAGGTTCTTCCTGCGACGGCTTTTTGCGGATGATGATGTCGCCATTGGGCAGCATCTCGGGCGCTTCGTAGGCGCTCCAATCCTCGATCTCACCCGCAAGTTCAGCCAAAGCAGGACCCATCTCTTCAAAGAATGATTGCATGGCTGGGCCAAACTGATTGACCAACCCCTGCAGATCCTCCAGCGCAGGTTCCATTTCCTGCCGCAAGCCTTCAAAAAACAACTCGGCCCCCTGCTCCATCAGGGATTTTCCGGTGTCTTCTTCAGCATGGGCTGGAGCGGCCAACAGGGCCGACAGGACGCAAATCGAAATAAGATGCTTCATGAATAGAATATAGCCCGTGCAACGTGGCGATGAAAGGTCACAGCTCGATATCCAGTGTGACTGGAAAATGGTCTGACGCCGTTAGCAAAGCCCGGTGTAGGTCTGGTTCGTTTAAGCACCCGGAATCGTTGAAGGGATGCCAGATACGCCAGACCGGCCGTCGGGCACGCAGATTGTCACTGACCATGATGTAATCCAACAGAGCTTCGAGGTATCCGTCTTCGCGCGCAAACCTGGCTGTTGAGTGTGTCAAGTCGGCCTCGACAGCATGCGGATCGAATAATCCCGCTTGCAGCAGTATCTCAACCGAGGAACGCCCGAACAGGTTTTCGAACTCGTCCAAACCCGGCCCGTCGTTCAGGTCACCCAGTAAGATTACCGCCTCTTCAGCATCGATATGCGCGCGTACCCGCCGCGACAGCCACACCGCCTGTGCCAGCTGTTTACGGCGGTTGGCGATTGAAATGCGGATCGCTTCGTCTCGCGATCCGGCCCCGTGCGGCGCTTTGGATTTCAGATGCGCCCCTATAAGCCGGAACTGCTTACCTGCTTGGGTCTGTACAACCAGCTCCATCGGAGGTTTGGAAAAGCGCACTTGATCCTCTGTCGCATCGATATCGAGATCAAGGTGAAACACATCATCAAACCGTGGGGCCGCCTGATCACCTTCGGCCGGCTCGTGCCGCACCACCAACGCCTCAGGGTCGTAAAGCAGGGCGAGTTCCTGGTGGGTATCATTAGGGAAACCCATCACCGCGTGCGTGGTGCGCAAATCGAACACCTCGGCAAAAGTTTGCAACGCGCGGATAGTGTTCTGGGATTTCCCGGTATTAGGGGCCTCGACTATCAGGATCGCATCCGCGTCTATCGCAGTCAAAACCTTGGCAATGGCCTCAACCTGTTGGGCATTGGTGACGTTGTGGCGACCTGACCAGCTGTCATCGACGATCAGGTTGTCATTTCGGTCAAACAAATTGGCGAACCATTCGACATTATAGGTCGCCAGCCGCATGCCATCAGGCCCGCGCGCCGTTGATCTCATCCCAGGCGCGGTTGATGTCGATCATCTTCTTTTCAGCAAGTCGAATGGCTTCTTCAGGCACTCCACGGGCCATCATTGCATCCGGGTGGGTTTCCCGCACCAGCCGGCGCCAGACCTTGCGTATATCGGGCAACGGCATGTCGCGCGCCACCCCCAGAACCGTGTATGGATCCTTGGGCGCATCTGGAACGAAACGTTCGCGTAATGCCATGAACTGCGCTTCGGTCTGCCCGAAAATCCGGCTGACTTCCTCGAGAAATTCATTCTCGTTTGGGTGATAGAACCCGTCCGCCATAGCAATGTGAAACAGCCCCTCCATCAAATCGCAGAGGGTCGTGCTGTCGTCGGCAAACATCCGAGCGATCTTGCGCGCATAGTCCTGATAGCCGGCGACGTCTGTACGGGCCATATCAAATACACGGGCTGCTCCTGCCTCGTCTTCACGCGCGATCTGGAAGACGTCGCGAAAGGCCGTAACCTCATCCCGCGTCACCTGACCATCGGCCTTTGCCATCTTCGCACCCAACGCAATCACCGCGATTGCAAACGCGACCGAGCGTTCGGGTGGCGTGCGCAGCTTCTCAAATACAGCCGTCAGGCTTTCGCCCTGGGTAAGCGCGCTAAGCGCATCGGATATACGGGTCCAGATCGACATGAGGGCACCCTAGCGCCGTTATTCACAACTGTCAGGTGCGACAGATCACTCTGCAGAAAGAATTTTTTGCATCAGCACAAGATCCAACCATTTATCCCATTTGAAACCGACTTCGGGCATGTGGCCCACTTGTTTAAAGTCCAGTGCCGCGTGAAAGGCGATTGCGTCAGGGTTGGCCAAAGATATCCCGGCGACCAAGACGTGGACGCCATCTGCGCGCGCAGCACCTTCGAGCCTGGCCATCAAAGCCCGCCCTGCGCCTTGCCCGCGCGCTGTGGATGTCAGTTGAATTGTGTGTTCGCGACAGTGCGCATAACCCGGGCCATTACGAAATGGGCCATAGGTTGCAAAGCCCTGCACCTTTCCGTCTCTTTCAGCGACAAGAAAACTGGGGCCGCGGGTTTCTATATCTGTTGCGATGCTGTCTACACTGCGCTCGTTCGTCGTGAACGTGATCAGAGTGTCCCGAATGATCTTGTTGGTGATTGCAGCGATTTCTGATGCATCCCCCAATTCAGCCTGCCGGATGATCATTCAAGCACGCGCGGGCCATGAGATGTTTCAAACTCAGCCCGCAACGCGGCGGGCCCAGTGTCGAAAACTACGCGCTCAAGATCGCCAAGCAACCGCGCCAAATCCAACGCGTCAGGGTGAAAAACCACCAAACGTTGCAAGCGGCATCCGCTGTCCTGCAACATTCTTGCCGGGTGCAGATCACCGTGCCATTGGATGAGCGCCGGGAATAGGTTGTCAAAAGGCAGCTTACCACCAGGAGGAACTGCCATTTGCCACCGCAGCGCGCCTCGGGCCATTTCGAGAGGTTGCCCTGCACCGTCGGGGAACATCGACAGCGCGGCCTCAATGTCTGAAACCTGGCAAATCCAGTTGGTCAGGCGCGGTTGTCCTGTGAACTGGTCGAGGTCAAACCACCGCGTGCGGTCCACTTTCGGTGCTTGCGGGTCTATAGCGATGGCTTCCAGGTACAGCCCATCTCGCAACCCTAAGAGCCGGTTGTGCGTGCCAAAAGCGTCGTGTTTTCCACCGTCCTGCAAGGGCATCCCCAGCGCTTGCTCAATATGGGCAGACGCTTCTTCCAATGTCTCGCCAGCAACAGCCAAGTGATCCAGAAACACGTGCTCCCTCCAAACTTTACGACCAGACCCCAATCGGTCTGGTCGCATGTTTTCTCCAAAGGCTCGGGATCACAAGAATTTTTAGAAAAATACTCGCAGGGGTTAGCTTTTTGCTTCACGGATAAGGCGCAAAATGTCCTGCGCCGCGTCGGGGATGTTAGTACCCGGACCAAAAATTGCTTTGACGCCATGGTCGTAGAGGAACTGGTAATCCTGCTGCGGAATCACGCCACCACAAATGACGATAATATCCTCGGCCCCGGCTTTCTTGAGCTCCTCAACCAGTTGCGGAGCCAGCGTCTTGTGTCCTGCTGCTTGCGAGGAAATCCCGACCACGTGCACATCGTTATCTACTGCATCTTGCGCGGCTTCGGCTGGCGTTTGGAACAGAGGCCCCACGTCCACGTCAAACCCAATGTCAGCAAAAGCAGTGGCAATTACCTTTGCCCCACGATCATGCCCGTCTTGTCCCATCTTAACCACCAGCAAGCGAGGGCGGCGACCTTCGGCCTCGGCGAATTCCTCGATGGATTTCTGGATCGCGGCGAACCCTTCGTCCCCTTCGTATGCGGCACCGTAGACACCGGCCAGCGTTTTCACCTCGGCGCGGTGGCGACCGAACTCTTTCTCCATTGCCATGCTGATCTCTCCTACGGATGCGCGGGCGCGGGCGGCCTCAACCGCAGCAGCCAGCAGATTTCCACCCTCTTTGGCGGTAGTGGTTAGGGCTTCCAGCGCAGCCTGACAGGCTGCCTCGTCACGGGTTGCGCGGATGCGTTCCAGCCGAGCAACCTGAGCCTCGCGTACGGCTACGTTATCGACATCCAGAATGTCGATCGGGTCTTCTTGTTCCTTGCGGTACTTGTTAACGCCGACGATCACCTCGTCACCCCGGTCGATCATGGCCTGACGGCGCGCGGCGCTTTCCTCGATGCGCAGCTTGGGCATACCCGAAGCGACGGCCTTGGTCATACCGCCCATCTCCTCGACTTCTTCCATAAGCGCCCAAGCTTTTTCGATCAGCTCATTGGTCAAGCTCTCGACGTAGTAGGATCCGGCCAGCGGATCGACCACGTCGGTCACGCCTGTCTCTTCCTGCAATACCAACTGCGTGTTTCGCGCAATGCGGGCCGAGAAATCGGTCGGCAGCGCAATCGCCTCGTCCAGTGCGTTGGTATGCAGAGACTGGGTGCCGCCCAATACCGCGCTCATCGCCTCATAAGCGGTGCGGATCACGTTGTTATAGGGGTCCTGCTCTTGCAGGGACACGCCCGAGGTCTGGCAGTGAGTGCGCAGCATTTTCGACCGTTCGGATGTTGCCCCGAAGTCGGTCATCACACGATGCCACAGGGTTCGCGCAGCGCGCAGTTTGGCAATCTCCATGAAGAAATTCATGCCGATAGCAAAGAAGAACGACAGACGGCCTGCGAACTTGTCCACGTCCATCCCAGCCTCGGTGGCGGCGCGCACGTATTCGCGCCCGTCGGCCAGCGTATAGGCCAGTTCCTGCACCAGGTTCGCCCCGGCCTCTTGCATGTGATAGCCCGAGATCGAGATCGAGTTGAACTTGGGCATTTCATTCGAAGTGAATTCGATGATGTCCGAGATGATCTTCATCGACGGTTCGGGCGGGTAGATATAGGTGTTACGCACCATGAATTCTTTCAGAATGTCATTCTGAATCGTGCCGGACAGGACGGATTTATCGTGGCCTTGCTCTTCGCCAGCTACGATGAAACTCGCCAAAATCGGGACTACCGCCCCGTTCATGGTCATCGAGACCGAAACTTTATCAAGCGGGATGCCGTCGAACAGGATTTTCATGTCCTCAACGCTGTCGATGGCAACACCAGCCTTGCCTACGTCACCGACAACACGCGGATGATCGCTGTCATAGCCGCGGTGCGTCGCCAGATCGAAGGCGACCGAAACACCTTGTTGTCCGGCGGCTAGGTTACGTCGGTAAAAGGCGTTGGATTCTTCGGCGGTTGAAAACCCCGCGTATTGACGGATTGTCCATGGTCGACCGGCATACATTGTCGCCTTCACCCCGCGGGTAAACGGACCGAACCCGGGCAAAGACCCCATATGCGGAAGGTCAGCAGTGTCGTCCTGCGTATAGAGCGGCTTGACGTCGATGCCTTCCAGCGTTTCCTTGGTCAGGTCATCCAATGGGCGACCGCGCAGCTCTTTCTCGGCCAGCGACTGCCAGTCCTTTTTGTCCATCATTGCGTATTCCTCTCGTCAACCTTTTCAGCGGGCATTTCCAAACCGCGCTCTAATTCCTGTCCAAGGCACAACCGGGCCAACCCATCGGCACCCGATTCCAGCCAGGACAAATCATCTGCAAACTTCATCATCAGGCTCATTTCCTGAGCACTTTTCGGTACTTGGATTTCTTCATTTCCGTCCTTGTTGATCCACAAGTTCGACGCCTCAAATGGCGGCACAGGGATATCAACCAAACAGGCCAATTGCCGATCGGGTCGACCGGCGAATTCTTCGAACGGTAACACCAGCAGTGGCACTTTCGGGAAAGCGCCTTTTAAATCGGTAATGACCGCCTGCCAGCTGCGCGGGTGCTGCGCGACTTTTGGCCAGCGCATATCACAGCCGAACTTTCTTTTGTTGCGAACCGCGTAGCTGGCGACCGATGTCCAATAGGTATTCAGCGCTCGGATATTCAGACCAAGCTTGGTCACACGGCCGCCAAAGGCATCTGATACCAGTCGCGCGCGTGATCCGACAGTGGGATAAAGCTCTCCCTTGTTGAAGTTCTCGCGCATCGTTCCCAGAAAATTCTCTTCGGTAACAAGCAGATGTTCAACGCCCTGCTTCTGACATCGGTCTAATTCCTGCTGCAGTGCGGTATGGGACTCTGGCGTCATGGACCGAAGCGCATGCAGTCCCGTTTCCTTCATTTTTTCGCGCCCCCAAACCGCTATGCCATGCTTTGCAAGCGCCGGGGCGTTGTGGTGCAAGTACTCCTGAAAACTGGTGGTCGCACAGCGATGCGCCCCGAAATGGATAATGATGTCCATGCGCCTAGCCCATCACAAGTGCGGGTGCTCGACCACGCACAGCCGATTTGAACACTTTTTTGACCGCTAGCTGCATTCCAATGGTCGCATTACCCGATTCAGAGGCTATATTCGATTCAACAGGAGGCCCTATGACACGAACGCTTGCCCTTGTTTTCTCGGCACTATTCCCGCTGGCTGCCTTGGCTGCTGACGGGTCTGCACCTGCAGAAGACGAATTTGTCCGCCCCGTTGGGGATAGTGACCTAAATGAGTTTCTCTGGGTTAATCGACCCATTGTCGTCTTTGCCGACACGCCGGCAGATCCGCGGTTCCAGCAGCAGATCGATATGTTGGTCGAGGGTGAAGCAGCGATGCGTGACCGGGATGTTATCGTGCTGACCGACACCGACCCGTCAGCGCGTTCTCCGATTCGATCACAGTTAAGACCACGCGGTTTCCAGATGGTGTTCGTCGATAAGGACGGAGTGGTTAAGCTGCGTAAACCGTCCCCTTGGAGCGTTCGTGAAATCGGCCGCTCAATTGACAAAACGCCGTTACGCGAACGCGAGATCCGCGAACGGCGCGAAGGCAGCTGAACGCTTTCACCACGCCTCGAAGGCCCGGCGCAGCACGCCGGGAGTTCGGGAGCGTATGGCGAAAACACGTTCATGATCACTCGAACTCGATGATCACATCGTCTACGGCGAGGCTGTCGCCAGGACCTGCATTGATCTTGGCAACCGCGCCTTTTTTCTCGGCGCGCAGGATGTTTTCCATCTTCATCGCCTCGACGGTGCACAGGGCCTGACCTTCCTGCACCTCCTGTCCCACTTCGACGTCGATCTTCACGATCAGACCCGGCATCGGGCAAAGCAGCATTTTCGAAGTATCCGGCGGCAGTTTTTCAGGCATCAGGCGGGCCAATTCTGCCTGACGCGGTCGGCGCACATGCACCTTCATATCCGCGCCGCGGTTACGGATGCGGAACCCGCCCGAGATCTTGCCGACCTTCAGGACCAGCGGGCTTCCATCAACGTCCAGAACAGCCAGTTGATCACCCGGTGTCCATTCAGAAGCAACGCGCAGGGTCGTTCCGTCTTCGAAGCGCACTGTTGCGCCCTCTTTGTCGGCGCCCACTCGCACCGCAAATTCGTTGCCTTGCAGGGAAACGACCCAACGGTTGCCGACCTTGCGCTCATGGTTGTCCATCCGCCCAGACACTCGGGTCCGGCGGATTTCGGCAACCCGGTACATTGCAGCGCAAGAAGCTGCGATACGGCGCAGGTCGGTCTCGGGCAACTCAACACCTTCGAAACCGTCCGGGTATTCCTCGGCAATAAAGGCGGTGGTCATGTCGCCACTGATGAATTTCGGATGGTCCATTACGGCAGACAGGAACGGCAGGTTGTGGCCGATCCCTTCAACCTCGAAACTGTCCAGCGCGACGCGCATCGCCTCAATCGCCTGATCACGGGTCGGGGCCCAAGTACAAAGCTTTGCGATCATCGGATCATAGTACATGCTGATTTCGCCGCCCTCGTACACGCCCGTATCATTGCGCACGGCGGCATCATCCTCGGGTGCGTCACCCTGCCATTTACCATTCACCAGCATCGGACCAGCGGCCGTTTCTTCCGGAGGGCGATAGCGGGTCAGACGTCCAATCGAAGGCAGGAAGTTGCGATAAGGGTCCTCAGCATACAGGCGGTTTTCAATGGCCCAGCCGGTCAATGTCACATCATCCTGAGTGATCGTCAGCTTTTCACCTGCTGCTACGCGGATCATCTGTTCGACCAGATCAACGCCAGTGATCAGTTCGGTGACGGGGTGTTCCACCTGCAGGCGGGTGTTCATTTCGAGGAAGTAGAAATTCTTGTCGCCATCGACGATGAATTCCACAGTACCGGCGCTGGCATAGTCCACGGCCTTGGCCAGAGCCACAGCCTGTTCGCCCATCGCCTTGCGTGTCTCGGGGTCCAAGAACGGTGATGGTGCTTCTTCCACCACTTTCTGGTTTCGGCGCTGAATCGAGCATTCGCGTTCACCCAGATAAATCCCGTGCCCATGGCTGTCGCACAGAACCTGAATTTCAATATGGCGCGGCTGGGTCACGAACTTTTCGATAAATATCCGATCGTCGCCAAAAGAGTTCGCTGCTTCGTTCTTGGAAGATTGAAAACCCTCGCGTGCTTCTTCGTCATTCCAGGCGATCCGCATACCCTTACCGCCGCCGCCGGCGCTGGCCTTGATCATGACCGGATAGCCAATGTCATTCGAAATCTTTACGGCTTCGTCGGCGTCTTCGATCAACCCCATGTAACCGGGAACGGTCGAAACACCCGCATCCTGTGCGATTTTCTTCGAGGTAATCTTGTCGCCCATCGCCTCAATCGCACCCTTCGGCGGACCTACAAACGCAACGCCTTCGGCCTCAAGCGCCTCGGCGAACTTGGCGTTTTCCGACAGGAAGCCATAACCGGGGTGAACCGCCTGCGCGCCGCTTTGACGAATCGCGTCCATCACTTTGTCGATCACAATATAGGACTGGTTCGCGGGCGGTGGTCCGATATGCACGGCTTCATCTGCCATCGAAACATGCAACGCCTGTCTGTCTGCATCCGAGTAGATGGCGACCGTACCGATACCCATCTTGCGCGCGGTCTTGATGACCCGGCAGGCGATCTCGCCCCTGTTGGCGATCAGGATCTTGTTGAACATGGAACGTCCTTTGTCTTGGTGTTCTGGAAACACAAAAAGCCGCCGCTGGGCCTAAATCCAGCGGCGGCTTTTTGCATGATGACGGTCGAGGCGGTGAACGCCCCGGAGTATTTTTTAGTAACAGTTTCTCTGTGTCTTGCAGAACAGAACGTTGCCCGCGGCACCGACTGCGGCACCGACGAACGGGTCCGCGCTGAGAACCGCCGCGCCCAAGGCCCCTGCGCCGCCGCCAAGCAGCGCTTGTTCACCCAACGTGTCACCGCAGGCCGTAAGCCCTGCACAGGTCGCTGCGACCAGGAAGAATTTTGAGATTCGCATGTTTTCTGCCCCTTATAGATTCTTGATGCGTCGCCTCGCACATGTAGAAACAAGCGACTGTTATTCAATAACAGCCTCTGCAAATCTACGTATTGCGCAGAATTTTGCCGCAATAAGTGCTGTAAATGCAAAAAGAAAAACGCGGGCAAGGTTTTGTGGGTTTCACAAACCTGCCCGCGGAAGGAAGGGGTACGGAATAGTAGGTGCTTGTGCGGCGCAGGCAAAGTAGAGCCGCACGGCCCATTCAGATTGCACGGCGCAATCGACGCCGCAAACAAAGTATTGTTTTCCCCCAAAATTCCGGCTGGAAACCGCCCATCTGGCAAATTCCCGCGCAATTTTGTGCCTAAAAAAGTCTCCGTCAGTAAGGCCGACTTCGGCACCAAGGGTGTCCCAGGTCCACTACAAATAATTGGAGTGTCACTGAATTCTGCGAATACTACACCCCGACCTGAAACGCTGACTGTCTGTAATTTGTTCTTCCAAAACAGTCGGCACTGAGTTGCTGACGACCCATCCCTGCCCTGCCTCACCTTGGGCACGGGTTTTTCCAAAGTTTCCTTTGGATAACAATGTGTGTCAGCGACCATCACAGATCAGCGTCCCCCGTCGAAGATATCCGGAAATGATAGCCGCGCCGCATCCGGATCTATCACAAGCAGCGCGTCATAACTGGAAGGATCAAACGGATCTTCCGCAGGCAGGACTTCACGCTCGAACAACCAGCTCAGTCTACCAGCGTCCAGATTGCCACGCTCAAAAGGTTGATCCCCAAAATGATGCCACAGCGCCTCCATAAAGGCCGCATCCGCACGGCGATCGGCTGGCTTGCGATCCCGGAAACGCTCACGTCGTGTGATCGGCGTTACGCCCTTGGGATTGGCCCGACGGATAGTGAATTGAAAATCGGTTCCGGGCAAACGTCCGGGAAATCCACGGTGCTTCAGCATCCCAGCACCCCTTCCTTCGTTGAGCGCCAAAAGGAAAACTTCTCCTTAAAGAAACTCGGGATCATAAAGCGCACCTCCAAAGCCGCATTGGTGTTTAGAAATGCTCTGAGGTTGTGAAGGTCTTTCATGGTCAGAGCCCCTCCCAGATACATTGGGATTGCTCCAGCCGGTAGGCTTCAAAGAACTGAGTTGCATCGGGAGACGAGCGCCCGAATTCAACCGGTCGGTCAGACAACGAAATCACCACCCGTGCCGGTTCCAATTGGTATTTCGCGACATAGGCCACAGCGAGGGTTTGGCACAGATGCTGCATATCTGCCGAAGCCACATCGTACCCGATCCGCCCGGCGGTGTAGCCAATTTTGGGCGCTATAAACCGGAACCGAACCCATAGCTCTCCTGGGTTGTCATCCAGCAGTACATCACTCAGATGAACGGGTTGGCCCGAGGGCACAGGTAACAGGTTATCTGATTGAGCTAAGGCCGGGGATGACAATGCCAGCAAGGCCAAGATAAAGGCGCGACCCCAGACCTGCTTGACGCAGGCTCCTCTCTCTGAGGTCGCGCGCGCATGGCTTTCGGCCCGCGCTTGTCTATATCTCGTAAGGCATGTCATTTATCAGCTTTAGTCTCAAAGTCAAACTCACTGGAAATTACCCGGCGATGTCCCGCTCTCGGTGAGTATTCCAACAGGAAAAGCGTATCGCGTTTTCTTACAGAGGGATGTTGTCGTGCTTTTTCCATGGGTTCTTAAGCTGCTTGTTGCGCAAGCTAGCGAACGCACGTGATACACGGCGGCGTGTTGACTGCGGCATGATCACCTCATCAATGAAACCACGCTCGGCGGCGACAAAGGGGTTTGCGAAACGATCTTCGTAGTCCTGAGTATGTTGCGCGATCTTTTCGGCATCCCCAAGATCAGCGCGGTGGATGATCTCGGTGGCACCTTTCGCGCCCATCACGGCAATCTCGGCGGTGGGCCACGCATAATTGAAATCTCCGCGCAGGTGCTTGGAGGCCATAACATCATACGCACCACCGTAAGCCTTGCGGGTGATAACGGTGACTTTCGGCACTGTCGCCTCGCCATAGGCAAACAACAATTTGGCCCCGTGCTTAATAACACCGCCATATTCCTGAGAGGTTCCCGGTAGAAACCCGGGCACGTCGACCAGTGTCAGGATCGGAATCTCGAAACAGTCGCAGAACCGCACGAACCGCGCCGCCTTGCGCGAGCTGTCGATATCCAAACATCCGGCCAGCACCATCGGTTGGTTCGCAACGACACCCACGGTCTGCCCTTCCAGGCGAATGAAGCCTATGATGATGTTTTTGGCGTAGTCTTCTTGAATCTCGTAGAAGTCGCCCTCGTCCGCCACTTTGGTGATGAGTTCCTTCATGTCATAGGGCGTATTCGGATTGTCTGGGATCAGCGTATCCAGAGAGGATTCGACCCTATCCGGGCTGTCAAAGAACGGACGGACCGGCGGTTTCTCACGGTTATTCAACGGCAGGAAATCAACCAGGCGACGCACTTCCGCCAAAGCCTCGACATCGTTTTCGAACGCCCCATCAGCAACCGATGATTTTTTGGTGTGGGTCGACGCTCCCCCCAATTCTTCGGCAGTGACGACTTCGTTGGTGACAGTTTTGACGACGTCAGGGCCGGTTACGAACATGTAAGAGGTGTCTTTGACCATAAAAATAAAGTCGGTCATCGCAGGACTGTAGACAGCACCACCAGCGCACGGCCCCATAATCACGCTGATCTGCGGCACAACGCCTGAGGCCATGATGTTGCGTTGGAACACTTCGGCGTAGCCCGCCAACGAGGCGACCCCTTCTTGGATTCGCGCCCCACCCGAGTCGTTGATTCCAATCACCGGCGCACCGTTTTGGATCGCCATATCCATGACCTTGCATATCTTCTGCGCGTGAGTTTCCGACAGGGACCCGCCAAACACAGTGAAATCCTGACTAAACACATAGACCATCCGGCCATTGATTGTGCCCCAGCCAGTGACCACGCCATCACCCGCAGGCTTTTGATTCTGCATACCGAAATCACTGCACCGGTGGCTGACGAACATGTCGAATTCTTCGAAACTGCCCTCATCCACCAACAGTTCGATCCGCTCGCGTGCGGTCAGTTTGCCGCGCCCATGCTGCGCGTCGATACGCTTTTGCCCACCACCCAGCCGGGCGTTGTTGCGGCGATCTTCAAGCTCGGTCAGGATGTCTTTCATGGCGCTGGTCCCCTGTAAAATTTAGCGCGACCCTATACGCAGACTCGTCAGGGCCAAAGCACCTTTCGGCAAATTTGCAAACCTTTGAAAATTTTTGATGCGTAAATTGTAAAATTGCTAAGTTTCAAAATGAAACACGGTCACGGATGGTATTCGCCGAAACGGTCTGTATACCAGTGAACCATGCAGTTCAGTTCTTCTCGGGCGCATCGTTCGCCCCCAACAATTTACACGCTGGTTTTACTTTCAGGTCTCTCGGCCCTCAGCCTGAATTTGTTCCTGCCCAGCCTGCCGAACATGGCCCTGCATTTTCAGGCCGACTACAAAATCATGCAGCTATCGATTGCGCTGTACTTGCTGGTAAATGCGTTCTTGCAGATATTGATCGGCCCGATTGCCGATAAAGCCGGACGTCGGCCCGTCTTACTATGGGGGCTGGCATTGTTCCTTGTCGCCACGTTGGGCTGCATCTATGCGCCCACAGTCGAAGTATTCCTGGCCCTCCGCATGAGCCAGGCAATCGTTGTTGTTGGCATGGTACTCAGCCGCGCGGCGGTGCGGGATATGTATGACAAGGATCAGGCAGCATCTATGATCGGATATGTCACGATGGGCATGGCTGTCGTCCCGATGATCGGCCCGGCAATAGGCGGCCTGCTTGAAGAAAGCTATGGCTGGAAGGCAAATTTCTGGCTGCCTTTCGGACTGGGCGCGATGACACTGGCACTGATCTACTTCGACTTTGGTGAAACTTCGGCCAAAAGCGGCAAGACTTTGGTGCAACAGTTCCGCGAATATCCGGAATTGCTGCGCTCACCCCGCTTCTGGGGCTATTCGCTATCGTCTGCGTTATCATCGGGGGCTTTCTTTGCCTATCTGGGCGGCGCGCCCTTTATTGGCACCGAGCTATTCGGACTTAGCGCTGCACAGGTCGGTATCTATTTCGGCGCACCCGCAGTCGGGTATTTCTTTGGAAACTTCTTCAGCGGCAGATACTCGGTAAGGTTTGGCGTGAACCGAATGGTGTACTGGGGGTGCTGGTTGAACGCGATAGGTGTCGCATTGTCTGCAACCCTGTTTCTGGCAGGCTTTGGAACGGCGCTCAGCTTTTTCGGGCTCATGACCTTCGTCGGGATCGGAAACGGCATGACAATTCCCAACGCCACCTCGGGCGCATTGTCCGTTCGCCCCCATCTGGCTGCCACCGCCTCAGGCCTAAGCGGCGCGATCATGCTGGGTGGCGGAGCGGGTCTCAGTGCGCTGGCCGGAGCCTTGTTGACCCACGAAACCGGCGCTATGCCGCTGCTGTGGCTGATGCTGGCAACCTCCGCGCTGGCGATCTGCGCCATAATGTCCGTAATCAGGCGCGAGCGAAAGTTGGGCTTGTGACATGGCTTGCAACAGTGGGTTTGCAAAGTTAGCTTGCCCTGAAAGCTAAGTTGCAAAGGTACGCCATGGCCACCCAAAAGCTTTATGCCGGTGCAAAGCTGCGCGAAATGCGTACGCGCCTAACGCTGACTCAAAAAGAATTCGCCACCAAGCTGGGTGTCTCCCTGCCCTATCTGAACCAGATGGAGAACAACAACAGGCCGATCTCGACCACTGTTGTCCTGGCACTGGCACAAGAGTTCGGTATGGACGTGACCGAGTTGAGCACCGGCGACAGCGAGCGTCTGGTCTCAGACATGCGCGAAGCACTGGCAGACCCAGTCTTCGATGACGCCATGCCACCGCTGGCTGACCTACGCTTGACAGCATCCAATGCGCCTGCGCTGGCTCGGGCGTTCATCGCGCTGCACCGGACCTATCGCCAGACGCATGAACGGCTCGCCTCGCTGGACGAAGCCCTTGGCCGCGAAGACGCGCAGATACAGGCCAGCCCTTGGGAAGAGGTACGGGATTTTTTCCACTATTGCGACAACTATATCGATGCAGTCGACCGCGCAGCCGAACGGTTCTCGACCCGCGCCGAAGACTCCGGTGGAATCCGCGCTGCCGCAATCAATAGCCTTGGAGAAAGGGGCATTCGGGTGCAGTTCGTGGATATTCCTGAAACCCGAAAATACGACACTGACAGCAAGACGCTTCAACTCTCGTCCCGCATCGCGCCGCAAACACAAGTGTTCCAACTGCTGCTTCAGGTTGCCTTGATCAGCCACGACAAACTGCTTGAGGCCACACTGGATTTCGCCAAGTTTCAAAGCGACGAGGCGCGCGCGATCGCCAAGATTGGGCTAGCCAACTATTTTGCTGGGGCATCTTTGATGCCTTACGATGCGTTTCTGACTGCGGCGCAGGACTATCGCCACGATCTGGAGTTGCTTAGCAATCGGTTCGGCGCGTCGATTGAGCAAATCGCGCACCGGCTCTCGACAATGCAACGACCCGGAGCCAAGGGAATACCGTTCTTTTTTGTCCGCGTCGATCAGGCGGGCACAATCACCAAGCGTCACTCGGCCACACGTCTGCAGTTCGCGCGGTTCGGCGGTGCTTGCCCGTTGTGGAACGTTCACCGCGCCTTCGAAACCCCCGGTCATTTCTTAAGACAACTGGCGGAAACACCGGATGGTGTGCGCTATATTTCGTTAGCTCGGGATGTGTCGAAATCGGGCGGCTCGTACGGTGCGCCTGTGCGCCGTTATGCCATTGCACTGGGTTGCGAGGTTCGGCATGCCGAGGCTCTGGTCTATGCCGACAACCTGGATATCAACAACGCCAGCGCATACGAACCAATCGGCATTTCGTGCCGCATCTGCGAACGGCAAAGCTGCCACCAAAGATCGGTCCCACCATTGGAACGGCGGCTTTCAATTGACGCCCATACCCGTGGCACCTTGCCCTATGAGGTCACCTGATCCTGACTTGGCTTGAGACTATTCCGTAGGACGCGCGGCTTGCTGCGACGGGGGCAGCGCCCCCGCCTCTTGGCCTTAAGATTTAGATAAGATCGCCCAGATCTCATCCTTGAGAGCCGCTCGTTTCTTACGCAATTCACCTTCCGCCAATTCTTCCATCGGTTCGACATTGGTTTCGGCCCGGTGAACGGTGCGGTTGATCTCGTGATACTCATCTGCCAGCCGGGCAAAATGCGCGTCCGATTGCTTGAGCTGGCTCATCAGTTCGACTTTGTCTGGAAACTCTTCGGCCAGTTCGTGCGGGGTGTGAGACATTCCTGTTCGCTCCTAAATGTACAGTTGTAAGTTAGGCCTATGCGTCTTCGTTTCACCCCGCTTTGACGCGGATCAAATCACCGCTGCGCTGTTGCCCATGCTGGGTGTATCCATGGCCGATCATTGGCTTTTGGCAATGCCTCTCTGCCCAGAAGATGATCCGAAACCTTCTCACCCACCATGATGGAAGGCGCGTTCAGGTTGCCATTGGTGATCTGAGGGAAAATCGAACTGTCGGCTACGCGCAGCCCCTCAACGCCAATTACCCGTCCTTGCGGGTCAACAACCGCGTTTTTATCATCGGCTCGACCCATGCGGCAGGTGCCACAGGGATGGTAGGCGCTTTCGGCATGCTCAGCGATGAATTCATTTAGTTCCTCATCAGTCTGCACGTCCGCACCAGGTTGAATTTCCTTACCCGCATAGGGTTTGAACGCATCCTGCCCAAAAATTTCGCGGGTCAGGCGGATACATTTGCGGAAATCCTCCCAGTCTTTTTCGTGGCTCATATAGTTGAACCGGATCACCGGAGCGTCCTCGGGCTTGTCCGAGCGCAGCGTCACCGCACCGCGCGACGGAGACCGCATGGGTCCTACATGCGCTTGGAATCCATGACCCTCTGCAGCCGCCTGCCCATCATACCTTACGGCAATCGGCAGGAAGTGATACTGAATGTCGGGATACTCAACACCCGGATTTGACCGTATGAAGGCCGCGCTTTCGAACTGGTTCGACGCTCCAAGTCCAGTTTTGGTAAATAGCCATTGCGCCCCAATCAGGCCTTTGCTGACAAGGTTCCAGTGTTTGTACAGTGTGATTGGCTGCAGCGAAGCTTGCTGGATATAAAGCTCCAGATGATCCTGCAGGTTTGCGCCCACGCCGGGACGATCTGCGACAACTTCAATGCCATGCTCGGCCAGATGAGCCGCCGGACCGATCCCTGACAGCATCAGCAGTTTGGGTGAGTTAATCGAGGACGCGGCCAGAACCACTTCGCGCCGGGCACGAATAATTTCCTTTTTGCCGCCGCGAAACAATTCAACACCGGTCGCACGGCCATTTTCCATGACCACACGTGATGCCAGACCGCGCACGATATCGCAGTTGTCGCGCTTTAGCGCAGGCTTCAAATACGCGTTGGCCGCCGACCAGCGCCGTCCTTTCCAGACGGTCTGCTCCATCGGGCCAAATCCTTCCTGCTTTTCGCCGTTGTAATCGCCGGTTACTTCATAACCTGCCTGCTGACCAGCATCGACAAAGGCTTGAAACAGTGGGTTCTCGCGCGGGCCGCGCGACACGTGCAGTGGGCCGTTTTTGCCGCGCCACTCTGCGTCGCCACCATGACCGCCATCGTGCCAGGTCTCCATCCGCTTGTAGTAGGGCAACACGTCCGCATAGGACCAGCCATCGGCACCCATATCGGCCCAGGTATCAAAATCACGCGCATGACCACGCACGTAAACCATCCCGTTGATCGAGGAAGAACCACCAATCACCTTGCCGCGTGGGCAGGCCAGTTTACGATTGTTCAAATGCGGCTCAGGCTCGGACTTGTAGCCCCAGTCATACATAGGCATGTTCATCGGATAGCTGAGTGCCGCAGGCATCTGGATGAACGGCCCGGCGTCAGTTCCACCATGCTCGATCACCAGAACCGAGGCCCCGGCCTCACTTAGGCGGTAAGCCATCGCGCAACCGGCGGACCCGGCGCCCACAATGACGAAATCTGCTTCCATTTTATGACTCCTGCAACCGCCGCGCCAATTCAGGTGGTCTACGGCGGAGTACTTTCATTTGGTAAAAAGGTTACTCGCCGCGCGGGAAGCGGGCGTTTTCCTCTACGACATTAAGATCCATGTGATTGCGCATGTACCGTTCAGACGCCTTCTGAAGCGGTTGGTAGTCCCACGGGTAGTACCCACCCTGCCGCAACGCTTCGTAAACGACCCACCGGCGGGCCTGGCTGGCACGCACATCTGCATCGAACTGATCCAAGTCCCAGCGAGCTTCGGATTTCGCGCGCAGCGTTTCCAACGTTCCGGCATGCGCAGGGTTGTCGGCCAAGTTGACCTGTTCATGCGGGTCGGCCTCGAGATCGAACAGCTGATCCGGGTCCAGAGCGCATCTGTTGTATTTCCACTTTCCGTAGCGCAGTGAAACCAGCGGCGCGTAAGACGCCTCAGCCGCGTATTCTATCGCCACAGGTGCAGTGCGTTCGCCGCCTTTTGCCAAAGGCATAAGATCTTCGCCGTCGGTCCATGGCGCGATTTCGGCCATGTCTACACCTGCAAGCGCTCCTAATGTTGGGGTCACGTCGATGGTCGAGACGGGCGTGTCAATCCGGCCTGCAGGCAGATCCGGGGCCGAGATCATCAGCGGCACACGCGACGACCCTTCGAAGAATGTCATCTTGAACCACAAACCGCGCTCGCCAAGCATATCGCCGTGGTCTGAGACAAACAGGATAATGGCCTCTTGCCGCGTGGATTCTAGCACCTCTAAGATCTCACCGATCTTATCGTCCAGATACGAGATGTTGGCGAAGTAAGCGCGGCGAGAATTGCGGATATCTTCCTCGGTAATGTCAAAGCTGCGCCAGTCATTGGCATCGAAAATCCGTTTCGAATGCGGGTCCTGATTGTCGTAGCCGAGGTCCGGGACCTCGGGTAGCAGATGTTCGCAATCCTCATAAAGGTCCCAGTATTTCCGACGCGCCACGTAAGGATCATGCGGATGAGTGAAGCTGACCGTCACGCACCAAGGGCGGTCATCCTTGCCTCGGGCCAAATCGTAAAGCTTAGTCTTAGCGTTGTAGGCGACCTCGTCATCATATTCCATCTGATTGGAAATCTCAGCCACACCCGCGCCGGTAACGGAACCCATATTGTGATACCACCAGTCGATGCGTTCGCCCGGCTTGCGATAATCCGGCGTCCAACCAAAATCAGCCGGGTAGATATCTGTGGTCAGGCGATCCTCGAACCCGTGCAACTGATCAGGACCGACAAAGTGCATCTTGCCGGATAGGCAGGTGTAATACCCCGCGCGGCGCAGGTGATGAGCGTATGTCGGAATGTCGCTTCGAAATTCAGCCGCATTGTCATAGACCCCGGTCCGCGAAGGCAATTGACCAGACATAAAACTTGCCCGACCGGGCGCGCAAAGCGGCGAGGCCGTATAGGCGTTGGCAAACCGGGTCGACCGTTCAGCAAGCTTCTTCAGGTTCGGAGCATGAAGCCAGTCTGCGGGACCGTCGGGAAAGAGGGTTCCGTTAAGCTGATCCACCATCAGGATCAGAATGTTCGGTTTTGTCATTTTTCAGCCTCGAGAAGTGTATTGAGGACACGCATTGCGTGGTTAACAGCCAGTTGCGGTTCTTCCGGAGCGCTAAGCGCCGCACGGATGTAAAGACCGTCAATCAGAGCGATCATGTTTTCGGCCGCCTCGACCGGGTCATTCATCAAGGGGCGCAGCGCGTCTATCAGGTTGGACCGGATACGCGCTTGGTAGATCTGCCACAGACGTAGTGCGTCGTCGTTGGTCTGTGCCAAAACGTAAAACGTCATCCAAGCAGCAATTACGTCGGGCGTAAAACACGAGGGAGCAAAGCAAGCCCTAATAATAGCCTGCGCCCTTTCATTCGGGGCGGCTGCCTTTAACTCTCCCCGCGCTTCATTTCCGAAATCGGAAAGAATACGGCGCATTGCGGCCAGAAATATCTGATCCTTGCCACCGAAATAGTGATGCGCCAACGCGCTGGACATCCCGGCCCGTTTGGCGATCTGGCTGACCGTTACATCAAGGGATTTTTTCGACCCAAGCTCGGCAATCGTCGCACGAACGATTGCGTCACGGCGGATTGGCTCCATTCCGAGTTTCGGCATAGCTGTCCCCTCCCAACGGTTGGCAGGAAAACGCTACGGGGTTTTTATTGACCCGTCAATCAACAACCTATTCCGAGCGCTAGAATTCGCTAGAGCTTGGGCGCAATGCTTGGTGTGGTCAGGCTGCTGCGGTTCAGAACGGCCTCGCGCCAGGCAATGAAACTGACGGCAGTCAATATCAGTGTACCTCCGGCAACGACCCAAACGTCAATTCTTTCGTGGAAGACCAATGCCCCCAACAGCGTGGCCCAGATCAATTGCAGGAAAGTAACCGGTTGCGTAACTGCGACGGGCGCGGCTTTTAGCGCAATCGTCATGAAATAGTGACCAGCGGTCGCAAAGCTAGCGACCAGAAACAGAATACCCAAGTCGCGAAGGCTGGGCGGTGTCCAAACAGCCACGGCAAAGGGAATCAGGGCAATCGTCACCCAGATCGACATGTGGGCCACAACAACAGAAGGTGGGAGGTCTCTCACAAGCGCCTTTGCGATCAAGTAAGACGCCCCAAGTGCCAAGGATGTACCCAGCATCGTCAAGTGGCCTGCTGAGATTTCACGAAATCCAGGCCGCAGAATAATGATGACACCGATCACAGCAACGAAGATCGCGGCAATTCGGCGAAAGGCAAGCTTTTCACCCAGAAACAAAGCCGCGCCCAAAGTCACGTAAACCGGCGTCATATAGTTCATCGCCGTGACTTCGGCCAAGGGGATCTGCGTCATAGAGAAAAACCACAGCATTACGGCTACGGCATGCACAATCCCCCGCACTCCGAACAGCTTCAGATGTCGCCTGGTCAGGTGCGTCTTCAGAACCAATTTCAGGGCGGGCAAAAGAAACACCAAACCAAAGACAAACCTAAAGAAAGCCGCTTGAATCGGGTCCATGGTCGAGCCTAGCGACTTGACCAGCGCCGTCATGACAACAAATGACACCCCGGCAGCAAACATCCAGAACATACCCAGCAATGGGCGGTAAGTCGGGGCATGAGTTGTCATGTTAACGGTTGAACACCGAAACCCCGGCTGGGGCAACCCGTCACAGTGCAACAAGTTTCGAAGCAATCCCCAGCATGACCACTCCGATCACTACGTCCAGAACTTGCCAGGCGCGTGGCCGGGCAAAGAAGGGGGACAGTACCCTTGACCCGTATCCAAGCGAAAAGAAAAACACGAAACTGGACATCATCGCGCCCGCGGCAAAAGCCATGCGGTCATCATACTGCGCAGAGATGGAACCCAATAGAACAACGGTATCCAGATAGACATGCGGGTTAAGCCAGGTGAAGGCCAAAACTGTCAGTAGAACCGATCGCAGACTGGCGCGCTGACCTTTTTCCACGTCCATCGCAGCCCCGCCGCGCCAGGCCGATTGCAGGCTGCGCAACCCATACCACGTCAGAAAGATGGCTCCGCCGTAGCGCATCACCGTTTCAAACCAAGGTGCCGCTTCGGCCAGAGCACCGAACCCCGCGACACCAGCTGCGATAAGGATGGCATCGGACACAGCGCAAGTCAGGCACAGCGGAAATACATGCTCACGTCGCAGTCCCTGACGCAGTACGAAAGCGTTCTGCGCCCCGATGGCAAGGATTAGGCTGAAGCCCAAAGCAAAACCGGCGACAAGGGATGTGGACATGGAGCCTCCTGTAATCTGAGGCGTTGACTACGGGTATTGAGGCATTCTATCAAATAAAAGATGTTGACCTTAGTTAAGTTTAACTAATGCTACTTGATCCCAATCACCTTTCGGCCCTGTCCTTGATCCTGCGGCATGGCAGCTTCGAAGCTGCTGCTGCCGAGCTGGCGGTTACACCCTCGGCTATTTCACAGCGGATCAAAGCGTTAGAGGATCGCGTCGGTGTCGCGTTGATCAGTCGTGGCACACCCTGCACAGGTACTCCGGCGGGGCTACGTATCGCCCAACACGCCGAAGACATTGGACTGCTCGAAGCCAAATTGGCGCGCGAACTGACACTGGATCAGACCGACAACCCGGCGCGTGTGCGTGTAGCAGTGCCCGCAGACGTTCTGGCAACATGGTTCATAGACGCTTTGGCTCAGGTGGACGGGTTGTTGTTCGATCTGGTGGTCGACGATCAGGACCATTCGGCTGAGTGGTTGCGGCGCGGAGAGGTCAGCGCCGCAATAACAGTGGGCGGGCAGCCAGTTGTGGGTTGTGACAGCACGGCTTTGGGCGTGTTGCGCTACATCGCCACCGCCAGCCCGGCATTCATGGGCAAGTGGTTCGCCGAAGGCGTGGACACGCACAGTCTGTCGCGCGCGCCTTGCCTGACATTCAATCGAAAGGACGGACTTCAGAAATCTTGGATACTTGAACAGACAGGCCATCGATTATCTCCACCCTTACATTTTCTGCCTTCTTCGCAAGGTTTTGTTGAGGCAGCTATCGCGGGAATAGGCTGGGGAATGAACCCTGTTGGACTGGCACAAAACGCTCTGAAAGATGGCCGCTTGTGCCCAGTGTTGCCGAACGCACCACTGGACGTGCCGCTAACGTGGCAGGTTGGGCGTATTCTGAGTGCATCCTTGGCACCGCTGACTCAGGCGGTCAAACGCGTCGCCGTTGAAGCGTTGCACCCAAGGTAACACCCCAAGATCAGGACTTTTCCGCCTTTTGTGCGCTTGGTAAGACCACGCGGTAACAAATGATGGCCGCAAAAAAGCTAACCAAAACAATAAACACAATAGCCCAAGCAACTTCATGCAAATGAGCTACCCCAGCTAACACGGCTGACAGGATCACCGCTGTGATGCGACAGATACTCTTTATCGCAGCCGCCCCCTTTACCCTTTGCTCCTTTGGCGCAACGTCCAGAAAATAAAGCTGTCGCGCTCCACTTACACCTGTTACGGCCACAGTCACGATGAACAGGGCTATGGCGTGCAAGTGCACCGCGTGGTCGATCCCCATAAAATGCACTGTCACCAATACAGCTCCGGTTACGGCGACCATAAGATCACCCGTGACCATCACAGCGCGGTGTGATTTCATGTTTATCAGTTGCCATAGCGGCGCTGACACCAGATATCCCGAAGCAGAAGAGATGATCATTGCTGTCAGCCCCTTGGCCGATGCGTGATGCGCCTCGGCGGCGATCAGGGCAAAGAACGGAACCGAAAGGGACACCACAACTAACGGTAACCGCATAAACAAATACCGACGGAACCAGGCTTCATCGAACATGTCGACAATATCGGTAAAATTCTCTGAAAGCTTCCGCTTCCGTACCTTGTGCGGCTTTTCCTTGACCTGATTTTCGCGTGAAATTTCCGAAAGCGCCAAAATGGACAGAGCTGACAGCACAAAGAAGGTTACAGACGCTGCAATCACTGTGGTGTGTCGGGAAAAAGGCGGATTTTCTTTAGTAATCTCATGCAACAACAGCGCCAATCCAATGGCCCCTAGACCACCAAAGCCGAGTTGAAGGTAGTGCATAACCATTCGGGATTTGGATTGCACGTGATCACCCAGTAGATCGGTAAACATCAGCGACTGAATCTCTTCGATCAATCCGATGATGAAAAAGGCTGCGACAAAGGCCACGGCAATTGCTGGCACAACGCCGGTCGAAGCCACGAGAACCGCCAACACAAGGCAGGCACCGATCCCAACCTCGGTCAAGGCGATACCGTGTTTCTTTTGCTGCCGCGCCGAAATCGGCTGCGCCAGAAAGATATCTGAGATCATGCTACCCAGCATTCTCACGGACACCAACGCTCCTGCAATGAACATGGGCAGTTCAACCGATACCGCCAGAAACGGCAGAACAATCGAAGGGCTGCCAAGCGTCCATGCGACTTGAGATAGGATGCTCTGGCCAGTCAGGACTGGGATATTTCGTTTCGGGGTGCTGGGTGAACTGTCCGTCATCTGCTCAAGGGGTTTTTCGGTCTAGTTAGTACAGCGTTGCCTTCTCAAACTTACCGACTTCTTTCCAACCGGCCAAGAACTCTCTGACTACAATAGAAAAACCCGACCAGAGGCCGGGTTTTCAATAGCTGAATTTGGCGCAAATCAGAGCTGCGCCATAACCTCATCCGTCGCTTCGAAGTTAGTAGTGACGCGTTGCACGTCGTCATCATCTTCCAGCGCATCAACCAGCTTCATCAGCTTTTGCATGTCTTCCAGACCCAACTCAGTCGTGGTGGTCGGTTTCCAAATCAGTTTAGTTGATTCCGACTCGCCCAGCGCGGTTTCAAGTGCGTTTGATACTTCGTTCAAATCGGTATCGGCGCACCAGATGATGTGGCCATCTTCCGAGCTTTCGACATCTTCGGCACCCGCCTCGATTGCCGCTTCGAAAATCGTATCTGCGTCGCCTGCGTCCGCCTGATAGACCACCTCGCCCTTACGGTCGAACATGAACCCGACCGAACCGGTTTCACCCAAATTGCCACCGTTCTTTGAGAACGTTGAACGCACGGTCGAGGCGGTGCGGTTGCGATTGTCCGTCATTGTCTCAACAATCACGGCGACACCATTAGGGCCGTAACCCTCATAGCGGATTTCTTCGTATTCATCGCCTTCCCCCGCAACCGACTTTTTGATTGCGCGGTCGATCACGTCCTTAGGAACCGAGTTCGACTTTGCCTCTTTCACTGCCAGACGCAGGCGCGGGTTCTTGTCGGGATCGGGGTCGCCCATCTTGGCGGCCACGGTGATCTCTTTCGACAGTTTAGAAAACAGTTTGGACCGCGCGGCGTCCTGACGTCCCTTGCGGTGCTGGATGTTGGCCCATTTGGAGTGGCCTGCCATGGTGCGTCCTCGTGATAGTGATTGCGTATTCGGCGCTCATATAGACGTTTGCGGGGCTAAGGATCAAGAGAGCGGCTTGCCCGAAGACCCCGTGCGGGTATGGTGACCCCATGACGACAGATCAAATTATTCTTTTTGCCCTTTTCGCCACTGTGTTTGGAATGCTGCTGTGGGGACGCTTCCGCTATGATCTTGTGGCTTTTTCCGCATTACTGATTGGGGTCATTTTAGGCGTGGTGCCCGTGGATGATGCCTTTGCCGGGTTCGGCCATCCAGCAACCATAATTGTGGCCCTCGTTTTGGTCGTCTCCGCCGGGTTGGTCCGGTCAGGAGCTGTGTTCCTGATCACGCGCACGTTGGTCGATGCCTCGCGCGGCTTGGGGGCGCACATTGCGTTGATGGGTGGAATCGGTGCCGTCCTGTCAGCCTTCATGAACAATGTAGCGGCGTTGGCCTTGCTTATGCCGGTCGACATTCAAACCGCGCGCAAGGCCGGGCGGTCGGTGGGGCTGTCGTTGATGCCCTTGAGCTTTGCCACCATTCTGGGTGGCATGGCGACATTGATCGGTACTCCGCCCAACATCATCATCGCGTCGATCCGGCAGGAAACACTGGGCGAGCCGTTCAAGATGTTCGACTTTGCCCCTGTTGGTGGGTTGGCGGCAATTGCTGGTTTAGCATTTGTTTCTTTGATCGGCTGGCGACTGATACCAAACCGAGGACAGCAGGAGGAAAGCACCGAGGCGTTGGCCGAATACATCGCCGAGCTCACTATCCCGCCCGAATCCACGCATATCGGCAAACGGGTCAGCGAGCTCTACGAGGCCGCTGAGAAATCCGACGTCGCAATCATCGGCCTGATCCGCGATGGCAAGCGACGTTATGGCCGATCCGCCCACGCAACTTTGAAAGAGGGTGACGCGCTGGTTTTAGAGGCCCGACCCGAGGCGCTGGACGAATTCCGCGCTGCGCTGAGCCTCGATTTTTCAGACACGCGGCGGCAGGAATTACTTACCGCCGAGGGCGACGGCTTGGAGGTGATCGAAGTCGTCGCCCCCGAAAGCGCTCGTATCACCGGGCGCACGGCGCAGGGATTGGGTTTGGCATGGCGGCAAAGTACCGTGCTTATGGGCATCTCACGCCAAGGCCGCCGCATTACCGAACAGGTTCGCAAGACTGAAGTGGAGGCGGGCGATATCCTGCTGCTCCTTTGTCCGCGCGACCGAAGCGCCGACGTGACCGAATGGCTCGGTTGTCTACCTTTGGCCGAGCGTGGCCTGAACGTTACAGCAAACGACAAGGCGTGGCTGGCCATAGGCCTTTTTGCCGCCGCAGTGCTGGCCGCAAGTGTCGGATTGATCTACTTGCCGATCGCTCTGGGGTTGGTCGTAGTGGCCTATGTGCTGACCAAGATCATGCCAATCGCCGACTTATATAATCACATCGAATGGCCGGTGGTTGTGCTGCTGGGGTCAATGATCCCTTTGGGCAGCGCGTTGGAAACGTCGGGCGGTACCGAGCTGATCGCAAATGCGCTGGTCCAACTAACCGATGGCATGCCCGCTTGGGCCATTCTGACCGTGCTTATGGTGGTCACCATGACACTGTCAGATGTGCTGAACAACACCGCCACCGCTATCGTCGCCGCCCCGGTTGGCATCCAGATGGCGCGTACACTCGAAGTCTCGCCAGACCCGTTCCTGATGACAGTGGCCGTGGCGGCCTCGGCCGCTTTCCTTACTCCTATTGGGCACAAGAACAACACGCTGGTGCTGGGCCCTGGCGGCTATCGCTTTGGCGACTACTGGCGAATGGGGCTGCCGCTGGAAATCCTCATCGTTGCAGTTTCCGTTCCGGCCATCCTTGTCTTCTGGCCACTTTGACGGGTATGGGCGGCGCATGAAACGATTTCTGATCCTACAGTTGCGCCCGGAAACCGAAGCATCGGACGCCGAATACGCCTCAATTCTGGACAAGACCGGCTTGTCCCCGAGCCAGACCCATCGCATTCGGCTGGACTGCGAGGATTTGCCCGAGAGACTAGACGTGACTGAATACGCGGGCGTAATCGTCGGCGGTGGCCCTGGCTGCGTCAGCGATGATCCCGCAACGAAATCCGAGATCGACGCAAAGGTAGAAACTGCCATTATGGGCCTGATGCCGCAGATCACCGCGAATGATCACCCCTTCATGGGCTGTTGCTATGGGCTTGGCATTCTGGCCGCACACCTTGGCGGCGACGTCAGCAAGAGGAACTATGGGGAACCGGTTGGTCCGTCGACTTGTCACGTCACCGATGAAGGCACGCGCGATCCACTGACTGCCGGGCTAGGCACAAGTTTCGACGCTTTCGTCGGCCATAAGGAAGCCGTTCAATCCCTGCCCGACGGCTGCGTGCACCTGCTTGCCTCTGATCCCTGCCCATTCCAGATGATCCGCTGGGGTCAGAATGTTTATGCCACTCAGTTCCACCCTGAGGCTGATGCGCAAGACTTCGAACAGCGCATCAATATCTACAAGGATTTCGGATATTTCCCGCCCGAAGACGCCCAGCGCCTTATAGACATATGCCATGAGGCAGAGGTTACAAAGCCCGGCGAAATCCTGCGCCGTTTCGCTCAGCGCTATATGTGACCCAACGGCGCTGTTGCCTGCACCTTGAACACTCGCTTACGCTGATCCGAATGGCTTTGGGAGGAGTTGTTCTTGGATCTGCTTATCAATGTCGGCCTGCCGCTGTCGCTGGCTATTATCATGTTGTCTCTGGGTGTAGGGCTGCACGTCGCTGATTTTCGCCGTGTTCTGACCCGCGGCTATCCATTCGCCATAGGCGCGCTGTGTCAGGTCATCATACTACCCATTGTGGCCTTCATCACCGTTAAGCTTTTCGCATTGCCGCCCGAAATTGCAGTGGGGTTCATGCTGCTCAGCTTTTGTCCCGGTGGTGTGACCAGCAACATCCTGTCCAAACTGGCCAACGGCGATGTTGCGTTGTCGGTCAGCCTGACAGCTGTTATCAGCTTGCTGTCCATTCTTACGGTCCCGTTTCTGGCTGCTTGGTCAATCACTCATTTCATGGGTGAGGCTGCACCCGAGGTTTCGATCACCGGGCTGGCTGTCGCAATGTTTCTGATCACCACCCTACCAGTCGCCATCGGCGTAAGCGTGCGCCATTTCGCCTCTGATTTTGCGGCCCGGATCGACGCACCCTTGTCCAAAGTTGCGACGGCGCTTTTCGTTCTGATCGTCCTCGCCGCCTTGGCTGGGAACTGGCAAGTGTTCGTCGAAAACTTGGGCAAAATGGGGGTGGGGCTGGTCACTTTGAACGTCGCGCTATTGGCCATCGGGCTAGGGATCGCGCGTGCCGCGAAACTGTCATGGGATGAAAGTAAGACGATCTCAATCGAAACGGGCATCCAGAATGGAACACTTGGGATTACCCTTGCGGCGCTAATCACTGGCGCTGAGAGCGGGTTCAGCCCGCTGGCCCTGCCCTCGGCCGTGTATGGCATCATGATGTATGTCGTAGCCCTGCCCTACATCGCCTGGCTTCGCAGCAGCTGAAAGGACAAGACATGACCAACAATACTGCTGACGCCATCGTTGTAGGCGCGGGTCTGGCTGGTCTGGCAGCTGCCGCCGAATTGGGGGATCGCGGCAAGAAGGTAATCGTTTTGGATCAGGAGCCCGAGCATTTTCTGGGTGGGCAAGCGTTCTGGAGCCTCGGCGGCCTATTCATGGTCAACACCCCAGAACAGCGACGCATGGGGATCAAAGACAGCCAAGACCTAGCGCTGCGTGATTGGATTGGCAGCGCACAGTTCGACCGCGACGAAGACGCCTGGCCGCGCAAATGGGCCGAAGCCTACGTGGAATTCGCCGCAGGTGAGATGCGCCCGTGGCTATATGAAATGGGCCTACGGTGGTTTCCAGTCGTCGGCTGGGCAGAACGTGGCGGATCATACGCAGATGGTCACGGCAACTCGGTACCACGATTTCACATAACTTGGGGTACGGGACCTGGAGTGTTGAAGAACTTCGTCCGCCGCGTGCGTGAACATGTCAGCGCTGGTCTGATCGAAATGAAGTACCGTCATCAAGTCAGTCATATCATAATGCAGAATGGTTGCGCAAAGGGTGTATCAGGCGAAGTTTTGGCCGATGACACTGCGCCCCACGGTGCAAAGACCAACCGCGATGAGGTTGGCGAGTTTGAGGTCTACGCCCCGTCGGTCATCGTCAGTTCAGGAGGCATCGGCGGCAATTTCGAATTGGTGCGCAAAAGCTGGCCGCGCGATCGGTTGGGTGAGCCGCCAAAGACCATGGTGGCGGGCGTGCCCTTCCATGTCGATGGCCGCATGATCAGCATCAGCGAAAAGGCCGGAGGTCACGTAATCAATGGCGACCGGATGTGGCATTACACCGAAGGCGTGCGCAATTGGAACCCTATCTGGCCCTCGCACGGTATACGCATCCTGCCCGGTCCCAGTTCCATGTGGTTCGACGCAAATGGTAATCGGCTAAAGCCACCTTGTTTGCCGGGCTTCGACACCTTGGGCACGCTGAAGGAAATTCTAAAAACCGGTCACGAATACAGCTGGTTCGTGCTGACCCAGAAGGTGATCAAAAAAGAATTTGCTCTGTCAGGCTCTGAACAAAACCCGGATATGACTGACGGCGGTTGGCGCGAGGTGCTATTTCAGCGCATCCTGACCGGATCAAAGGCGACAGCGCCCGTTGAAGCATTCAAGGAGCGCGGTGAAGATTTCATCGTTGCCAATACCCTGACCGAGCTGGTTAGCGGTATGAACCAGTTGGGTGGAGGACTGATCGACGAGGCCCACCTACGCGCGCAAATTGAGGCGCGGGACTCTCAGGTCGATAACCCCTTTACCAAAGATGCGCAGATGGCTGCCATTCTGGCCGCGCGCAATTACCGTGGGGATAAGCTGATCCGTACGGCCAAGCCGCACAAGTTTCTGGATCCAGCGAATGGCCCACTCATCGCGGTTAAACTGCACGTTCTAACGCGCAAGACACTGGGTGGACTGCAGACCAATCTGGATAGTCAGATGATCGGAGCTGACGGCCAAGTCGTTCCCGGACTGTTCGCAGCCGGAGAGGTCGCCGGTTTCGGTGGTGGCGGCTATCACGGGTACAACGCGCTTGAAGGGTCTTTCCTTGGCGGTTGCATCTTCTCGGGCCGCAATGCCGGGCGATCAAGGGCCGTCGCTTGACGGCCCAACGTTATTGGGCGCGGGTAAACTTCATCACCGGTTCCCCAGCCGCATCCAGAAAGGCGAGCGCGTCGCCTTCCATTGCGTAGGTGGTGACGTTTTGAAGCGTCGCCAAGAACTGCCGTTCGACCTCTTCCAATTCTGGTGGGCAGGCCATCAAAGTTGCAGCCATATTGTCGGGAAATGAGATGGATGCACCGGATAGCTCGGCCTGACCCGAAAAACGATTGCAGCCTCCGCTGCCGGAAAATGCGCCGTCCTGAGCAAATTGGAGTGAGGGAAGCCTCTCGGCTTCAATCGGTGATCCGTTCAGAACAGCAGCCGTCCATTCCGTGTTATCCAGCATCGTTCCTCCCTGGACCTGTACGAGCGTTATGTCTGCTGAATTTCCCGCCCCATCGGTCAGAACCGGGTGGGCTGTGTCGGTGGTAAAAAGCAAGTCCTGCCCTTGCTGGATTGAAGCGCGCACAACATAGCGGTGCCCATCTTTGATCAAGGCATCATCAAACGTCAGCTCGAACTGTGCCGGGACACCCTCAACTGCATATCTTTTTGCAGCAAGAGATACTGCCGGCGCATCAGCAAGTGAAACGTCTTGAAGCTCTACAAAAAGCGTTGCCTCGGGCGGCACTGCGATCCGCTCACGATAAGTGGCGGTTCCCGTTACGGTTCCGGCATGGCTTTGCGCGCCCAGAACAGCCAGCACGACAGCGCTGGCCACAATGGTTTGACCCAGCTTTGGAAATGGCATGATGCAATCCTTTCACTTCCGCTTTGGTGAAAAGATCGTGTCCAGATCAGTATTTACAAGACCTGCCAGTTCGTGTCGGCGATTCCGCGCCGGACTCACAAGGGCCAAATCAGCGGGATCAGCAGCGAAGCCAGCAAGCCAACAGTTAAGTTCAGAGGAATACCGACCTTCATGAAATCGACGAAACGGTAACCGCCCGGGCCATACACCATCATGTTGGTTTGATACCCAATCGGCGTCGCAAACGAAGCCGAAGCCGCCACCATCACAGCCACAACCAGTGGGCGCGGATCGATCCCCACGGCCTGCGCCAAGCCTATGGCGATCGGTGTCACCACCACAGCTACCGCGTTGTTTGACACCAGCTCAGTCAGCACTGAGGTCAAAAGATACACGGCCCAGATGATCAGGAAGGGCGGCAAAACGCTTAGACCCGGCGCAATCGCCTCTACAATCAGTGAAACGGCCCCGGATTTATCCAACGCCGCACCGATGGCCAACATGGAAAAGATAAGGGCCAGCAAGCGGCCTTCGACAAAGGAAAACGCCTCATCCGCGTCGATGCAGCGCGTGATCAGCACCACGGCCACCGCAAGAACCGACAGCAGCAGGATAGGAGCCACCCCCAGGGCAGCCAACGCGACGATGCCCACAAGCGCACCAATCGCAATTGGCGCATGACTACGCCGGAACGCTCGCGCCGAAGGCTGCGAAACATCAACCATATCCATATCGGCCGCCAGCTTCTGAATATCCGCCGGAGCGCCTTCTAACAGCAGCGTATCCCCAACCCGCACCACCAGATCGTCCAACTGGCGCCCAATATTCTGGTTCCGTCGATGCACCGCCAGCACATAAACACCATACCGACGACGCAGCCGTAGCGTACCCAGCGTCCGTCCAACCATACGGCAACCAGGGGTAATCAGAACCTCAACCGTCTTAGTCTCAACTGCTGATACCTGATCGACGCGCTTCAATTCTTTGTTGCTTTGCAGGCTCAGCAACTCGGTCATCTCAGTCCGTAGAACCACGCGGTCGCCAAGCCTCAGTTCGACGCCCTTCAGGTTCCGCCGCAGAGATTCATCACCCCGGATCACGTCGATCAGACGGACTCCGGGTCGCTTGAACAGTTGAACCCCAGTGACCTCGCGCCCGATCAGGTTGCTTTCTGGGGGAATGACGGCCTCGGTGAAGAACTTCATCTTGGACCGATCTGACAGCAAGGATGCCATGCTGTCGCGCTCGGGCAGAAGGCGCGGAGCGATAAAGCGCAGGTAAACCATGCCATAGATCACCAGCGCTATGCCTAAAGGCGTTACCTCGAAAATCGTGAACGGGGCCATACCCTGCGACCGGGCCACACCATCCACCAGCAGGTTTGTTGAAGTCCCGATCAGAGTAAGCGTTCCGCCCAAAATGGCTGCGTAACTTAGTGGGATCAGAAGCTTAGATGCTGGAACGTTCAACGTGCGGGCAATCTGAACAAAAACCGGGATCATCACAACCACAACAGGCGTATTCGACACCACGGCCGATGCGATAACCACAAACGCCATCAGCAACCCAATGGCAAAGCGCGGGTTTACTTGCGCTTGTTTCTGCGCTGTCGACGTAAACGAATCCAGCGCCCCAGTCCTTACCAAGGCACCCATGATGATGAACATCGCCGCAATCGTCCATGGAGCGGGGTTGGACAGCACAGCAAGCGCGCTCTGATACGGCAGAATGCCCGATACGAGCATGATAGCGACACCGCCGATGGCGACTACTTCGGTCGGGTACACCTCGCGCAGGAACATGATGAACATGCCCGCGACCACCAAGAGCGCCAGTATCGCGCTGCCCATCTCTGTCAGTTGAAGGAATTGCATTCTTGGTATTCTGTCCGAACCCTGTCCTGGCTTGCGCGCCCGTCAGGCAGTTTCACGCATTGCGCGCTGCAGAGCAAGCCTGACGTGATCTTATTGCGGTCCGGACTGCTGCAATCGCCCACCAACGCGTACCATTTGCACAGATTTCGCCTGCCCATCGCGATCGTCAGTCTCAACGAAGACCCCGCTTAACGTCGCCTCACCGTTGGCCGGAGTAAAGCGGGCCTTGGGCATACCAGTGATGAAACGGCGCATCGGCTCGACCTTGTCCATGCCGATCACCGAGTCATAATCCCCACACATACCAGCATCAGTCAGATAAGCGGTACCACCCGGCAGGATTTGCGCGTCCGCCGTGGGAACATGGGTATGAGTGCCAACCACAAGGCTGGCACGCTTGTCGCAATAGTGGCCCATTGCCATTTTCTCGGACGTTGCTTCGCAGTGCATGTCGACAATGATCGCCTGCGCCTGCCCGCCTCGCGGATGCGATTTCAAAATAGGCTCAACGGCCGAGAACGGATCATCGAAGGGCCGTTTCATAAAGACCTGCCCCAATACCTGAACGACCAACACCTTGCGTCCACCCGGCGCAGTATACAGACGATGACCACGCCCCGGCGCGCCCTTCGCGAAATTCACCGGGCGCACGATGCGCGGCTCGCTCTCGATGAATTGCAACATATCCTTCTGGTCGAACGCATGATCACCCAGCGTCAAACAATCCGCGCCGGCATCCAGCAACAGCTTGGCGTGATCTCCGGTTAGCCCCATTCCATTCGAGCCGTTCTCACCATTGACCACCACGAAATCCAGCCGCCATTCGTCGCGCAGGCGCGGCAGATGTTGCTGAATGGCCGTGCGTCCCGCGCGGCCCATGACGTCACCCAGAAAAAGTATCCTCATCCGTTGTGTCCTAAGTGTGGTAATGGCCGAGTACAAGCGGTTAAGCTGCCTGCATAAACCGCCAAAGCTCTTTAATCAGGAGAATCTTGATGACTCGCACCCTTATCGCCGCTTTCGGTCTGACTGCACTCGCCGCTTGTGACGAAACGCCCTCCGCTGACTCAACCACTCAATTGGCAAACCCGGCGGCCACGTTCTGCGTTGAAAGTGGTGCAAAATACGAAATCCGGGATGGCGACAACGGGCAGACTGGCGTCTGCATTTTGCCAGACGGGCGTGAAGTGGACGCCTGGGAGTACTTCCGCGAAAACAGTCCGACCTGAGGCAGTCAGTTCGAAAACGTCAACACCCGGCTTTCGGTAATCACCATATCCAACGGTTGATCGGTGGGTTCCAACGGCAGCCCTTCAGCCTCTTGCGCGTCAAAGGCAAAGCCAATCGCTAGTGTGGCGCGTTTGGCGCGTAGTCCTTCCAGCGTGCGGTCATAGAACCCGCCCCCGTAACCAAGCCGCCCGCCTTTCGCATCGAAAGCAACCAGCGGCACGATCAAGATTTCTGGGTCGAAGTAGTCATCAACCTCGGGCACTTTGGCCCCGAAAGGTCCGTCTTTCAGTTTGCCTTCGGGCGTCCAGAGCGAAAACTTTAACGGCTGGCCAGCAGCCTGAATCACCGGTACCCCGACCGGGCCATAGGCCGACGCCTCAGCCATTGCCGCCAGCGGGTCGATCTCAGTTCGGATCGGCATGTAGCCCGACAGCGATACGCCCCTGTGTCCAGCCAGTACTTCGGACAACCGCCCGGCAGATCCGGGTAATCGGGTATCAAAGGCGGCCTTGCGGCGCGCGAACGCCGCCTTCCGCGCAGCGGCTTTGATTTCAGTCAGGTCGGTCACAGTAGCACCACGCTGGCAAGGCCAAGGAACAGGAAGAACCCCATGACATCCGTTGTGGTCGTCACAAAGGTACCGGATGCAAGCGCCGGGTCAGCGCCCAGACGGTCCAGCACCACCGGTACTACTGTACCAACGAAGCCTGCGATGATCATGTTCACGACCAAGGCGCAGCCAATCACGACACCCAGCAACGCCGAGTCGAACCACATCATCCCCACCGTGCCCAGAACGATAGCAAAACACAGGCCGTTTAACATCCCAACCAGTAATTCCCGTCGGATCACGCGCATTACGTTCGCACCGGTCAGGTCACGTGTCGCCAGGGCTCGCACTGCCACCGTCAACGATTGCGTCCCTGCGTTACCTCCCATCGAGGCCACAATCGGCATCAGGATCGCCAGCGCCACGAGTTGATCAATCGCCGCCTCAAACTGCGAGATTACCAGCGAGGCACAAATCGCCGTACACAGGTTCACGGCCAGCCAAGGCAGACGGCGTCGGCTGGTCGCGGCTACGCTGTCCGAAATCGAGCTTTCGTCGCTAACCCCTGCTAGGCGCAGGATATCTTCTTCGTGCTCTTCATCCAGAACCACCATTGCGTCATCGATAGTGATCACACCGACCAACCGCCCATCTGCGTCGACGACAGGAGCAGAAATAAGGTGGTACTGATTAAAGGCGTAGGCCACGTCTTCCTCGTCCTGATCGACGGGGATGGTGTGAAACTCCTCTTCGATGATGTCGTGCAGCGGCACTTCCCGCCGCGTCGCCATGAGCTTACCCAATGTGACTTGCGCCACTGGCTTTAGCCGAGGGTCAACCAGAACGACATGATAGAACTGCTCGGGCAGATCATCATTCGCGCGCATGAAGTCGATGGCCTGTCCCACCGTCCAATGCTCGGGTGCCATGACGACCTCGCGTTGCATAAGACGACCGGCAGAGTTTTCCGGATAAGACAACGCCTGCTCGGCTGCGATCCGCTCGGAATCGTCAAGCGCATCAAGGATGGCTTCCTGCTGCGGTTCCTCAAGGTCTTCCAGCAGGTCAACAACGTCGTCGCTTTCCATGTCGCGCACGGCATCAGCCAGAACATCCGGATGCAGAACATGGATAACCTCTTCGCGCAGGGCTTCATCCAGTTCCGACAGAATATCACCGTCGAAATCCTGACCGAAAAGGCGGATCAGGCGCGCACGGTCGTACGGGTTGATCTGTTCCAGAAGGTCTGCAATGTCAGCCGGGTGCAGCGGGTCCATCAGCTCGACCAGCTTGTCGCGGTCATCTACATCAACGGCATATAGGATCGCTGCCACGGTCCGGCGATCTAGTGCATAGACGTCTTCGTCACTGGTGGCGTCGGTTACGGGTTCATCAAAGCCTGTCGTCATGTCTGCCCCCGGTCGCTCGATCATTGACCCCTAATTAGAAGAAGCAGCTACCGGAAAACAATGACAATGCGCCGATTTACCCACAAGTTTCACCCGCCTATGCTGTTTTACAGTCCCATACAGGCGGAGATGAATGAAAATGGCGCACAAAACGCTGCTGAAAGGGCGTGTTCTGAGTTTCACAGGCTCGCCATTCGAGGGTGAGCCGACCGAAGCCGTTAAAATCAGCGAGGCTGTTCTTATCGAAGACGGTCGTATTTCCGCCGTGGCTGATGCCGAAAACCTGCGCGCCACCCACCCGGACGCAAGAGTCGTAGATCACGGTAAGCACATCATTATGGCCGGGTTCGTAGATGCCCATGTGCACTATCCGCAGACTGCAATGATCGCCAGTTGGGGCAAGCGCCTGATCGACTGGCTGAACACCTATACCTTTCCCGAAGAGATGAAGTTCGGTGACATTTCTTATGCCACTGAGATTGCAAACCGGTATCTGGATCTGACGACGGCGCATGGCACAACGACAATGTGCAGTTTCTGTACAATCCACCCAGAAAGCGTCGATGCGTTCTTCACCGCCGCGCAAACGCGCAATCAACGTGTGGTCGCAGGAAAGACCTGTATGGACCGCAATGCCCCGGAAGGGCTGCGCGATACGGCGCAATCAGCCTATGATCAGTCCGAGGCCCTGTTGGACAAATGGCACGGCGTCGATCGCCTGTCCTATGCAATCACCCCCAGGTTTTCGCCCACTTCTACGCCTGAGCAGCTTGAAGCAATGGGCGCACTATGGGCAGAGCATCCGCATTGCCTGATGCAAACGCACCTGAGCGAGCAAACCGATGAGATCGCCTGGGTCCGCGAGCTTTTCCCCGACGCCCGGGACTATCTAGATACTTATGAGAAGTTTGGCCTGCTGGGATCAAATGGCGTTTACGGCCACGTCATCCATCTGGAATCGCGTGAGCGCGATCGCCTGCGAGAGGTTGACGCATCACTTATTCACTGTCCGACCTCCAACACCTTTATCGGCTCGGGCCTGTTCGACATGGACGGGCTGATGCGTAACGGTCATCGGGTCGGGCTGGCTACTGACACAGGCGGCGGCTCCAGCTTTTCGATGCTGCACACCATGGCCACGGCTTATGAAGTCGGGCAGCTGCGCGGATCACCTTTGCACGCCGCTCAATTGTTGTGGCTTGGAACTGTGGGCTCGGCACGCTCGCTGCGTTTGGACGACAGCATTGGCAATGTCGCGCCGGGGATGGAGGCTGATCTGATCGTGCTCGATCTCGCCTCAACCCCGGCTATCGCCCAGCGCGAAGCCTGCGCCGAAGACCTTTGGGAAGCCATCTTCCCGACAATCATGATGGGCGACGACCGGGCGATTGCCGAAGTTTGGATTGGCGGTCAGCGCGTCAATCCTTAGCCTTGCAACGCGCGGGCCAATTGGTTCTGCCGCTCGATCACGCGGGGCATGTCCAACGTAGTGACATGCCCGTCCCGCACGATCTGGCGGCCTTCCACAAACAAATGCTTAACTTTCATCGGCCCGGCCAGCAGCAACGCCGCTGGGTCCCAACTGCCCGCACTTTCAATACAACGCGTATCCCAGATGGCAATGTCGGCGCGTTTGCCGGGCTCAAGACGACCACAATCAGGACGGTTAAGCACATCGGCACCGCCCCGGGTCGCAATTTCTAGTGTTTCACGAGAAGACATTGCATCAGCCCCATTCACCACCCGTTGCAGCAGCATCGCCTGACGCGCTTCGAGGATCAAAGAGCCGTTGTCATTACTAGCCGACCCATCCGCACCCAGCCCAACTGGCACGCCCTGATCCCGCATGGCCCGCACGGGCGCAATGCCTGACCCCAAGCGACAATTGGAACAGGGGCAATGCGCAACCCCGGTCTGGGTTCTTGCAAAAAGGTCAATCTCGGCCCCGTCCAGCTTGACGCAATGGGCGTGCCAAACGTCTGAACCCGTCCACCCCAATTCCTCGGCGTACTGACCGGGGCGACAGCCAAACTGGGCCTGTGAATAGGCGATATCCTCATCGTTTTCCGCCAAATGGGTGTGCAACATAACGCCCTTGTCCCGCGCCAGCACAGCCGTATCGCGCATCAATTCGCGGCTGACCGAAAATGGCGAACAGGGCGCCAACCCGACACGGCACATCGACCCTTCGGACGGATCATGGAACGCATCGACCACACGGATCATGTCGTCGAGAATCGCCCTTTCCCGTTCTACCAAAGCATCCGGCGGCAAACCGCCGTCGCTTTCCCCGATGCTCATTGCGCCCCGAGTAGGGTGAAATCGCAGACCAATCTCTGCCGCGGCCGCGATCGTGTCGTCCAACCGGGCACCGTTAGGGTAAAGATACAGATGGTCTGAACTCAGTGTGCAACCAGACAAGGCCAATTCGGCCAACCCGATCTGGGCCGAGACAAACATCTCCTCTGGCCCGAACCGAGACCAAATGGGATAGAGTGTCTTAAGCCAGCCGAACAACAAAGCATCCTGCCCGCCAGGCACCGCGCGCGTCAGAGTTTGGTAAAGGTGATGATGAGTGTTCACCAAGCCCGGCGTTACAACACAGCCGGATGCATCATGAACCTCTCCGGTTGTTTGCAACCCTTGGCCAATCTTTTCGATCTGCCCGCCGCGGATCAGTATATCTGCGCCAGAAAGCTCACGGCGGGTGTCGTCCATGGTCAGGATGGTATCAGCGTTTTTGATCAGGATTTCAGTCATTTCACCCTCTTGCATCCACCCGTTTCGTGCAAGAAGGCAAGCGCTGGCGGAAAACGGGCACAAGAACCAGCTATGAAAAGTTTACCCGACCAATCGGCCCTCGACAACCGATATCAATACTTGCGCAAATGCTCTAAGGCCGCCGCGTGCAAATCCGCATTCGCTGCCGCCAAAACCCGACCGCCTTCGTGGACAGGATCGCCCTGCCAATTGGTTACGATACCTCCGGCAGCCTCGATGACTGCAATCGGCGCTTGAATATCATAAGCGTTCAACCCGGCCTCAATTACCAAGTCTATTTGCCCCGCCGCCAGAAGCGCATAAGCGTAGCAGTCCATACCATAGCGCGTTAACCGCACGTGCTTGGCCACGGACTCAAAACCTTCCCTTTCGTCCAAAGTACCGATCTCAGGAAAAGTGGTGAACAGAATTGCCTGATCCAGATTGGAAGTGGAACGGGTCTTTAATTGCCACGAACCGGTCGGACCAGTCGACTGCGCAATATCCACCGATCCTACGAACCGCTCACTTATATAAGGCTGGTCAATAACGCCCAACATCGGACCGTCCTCATTGCTGAGAGCGATCAAAACGCCCCAAGTGGGCGTGCCACTGATGAAACCGCGCGTGCCGTCAATTGGGTCTAATACCCATGTTCGCCCGCTCGTCCCCTGATCTTTACCGAATTCCTCGCCAAATATCCCATCATCAGGCCGATGTTTGGCTAGGACTTCTCGCATCGCTTTTTCAGCATTCCGGTCGGCGATGGTGACTGGATCAAAGCCTTCGGTCAGCTTGTTGGATGTCTCAAGGTTCGGTTGTCTGAAAAGAGGAAGAATGACCGCACGCGCCGCGTCGGCCATTTTTTCGGCTACTTCCAGATCGCTTAAAGAAGTCTCTTGCATTCGCTACCCGTGCGGTCAGCGAGTGCCAGAGTCAACCCCGTTTGCTTAGGCGACGTCGCTCAGCACGCGGGCGAGTTCAAACAGACGGCGGCGCTGGTTTTCAGGAATCGCATAGTAGGACCGAACCAGATCCAAGGCTTCCTTGTCCCCCATCAAATCGGCAGGTACCGATTTTTTGCTAGTGTCTTCTTTCTCGGACTCTTCAAGACCCTCGAAGAAAAAGCTGACAGGCACATCCAATGCCTCGGCGATGTCCCAAAGACGCGACGCGCTGATCCGGTTGGCCCCCGTTTCGTATTTTTGGATTTGTTGAAACTTAATACCAACTTGTTGCGCCAACTGCTGTTGGGTCATGCCAATCAGCCAGCGGCGATGTCTGACGCGCTTCCCCACATGGACATCGACGTGATGGGTCATTGGTATTCTCCTCTACTACACACACACAACTAATTCAGGTGCGCGACGTATTAATTCTACCGCAACACTAGCGAGACGCCCTTAACCACTCCCTAATCAGGACGAAGCCCCCAAATCAGCACCAGAGACAATATCGCGCTTTTCGGGCTTTTTTTCAAGAAGGTTGAATCAGTTTTGCTAGGTAAAGGATTAAGGTTGTGCCCTTTCGATCCATTACACGCACTTAACACTGGGTAAATTCCTGCTCACGCCACAACTCTTGCGGCCGCGACGAGGTAAAAGATTGACAAATTCCAGTCAGCGCGAACCTATGTAAACAACCACAGGAGTGCGACCATGCTGGCCTATAGAATTCAAGCTAAGGGCGCAGCGGCCCAGATATGCAATATCGACGTACCACATCCGCAAGAGGGGCAAGTCCGCGTTGCAATAAAAGCCTGTGGTTTGAATTTCGCCGATCTGCTGATGCAGAAAGGAACCTACCAAGACACACCACCTGCGCCGTTCACTCAAGGTATGGAAATTGCAGGGATAGTTGATGAAATCGGCCCCGGTGTCACACACTTGGTGCCAGGGGACCGCATTGCCGTGTATTCCGGTCAGGGCGGTCTTGCCGAATTTGGCGTATTTGACGCTGAACGCGCGATTTTGCTGCCAGAGTCGGTCAGCTTCGAGGACGCCGCTGCCATACAGATCGCCTATGGCACCAGTCACATCGCGCTGGACCATCGCGCCCGCCTGCAACCCGGCGAAACCCTTCTGGTCACAGGAGCAGCGGGCGGCGTTGGCCTGACAGCGGTAGAGATCGGCAAGCTGATGGGTGCGACTGTTATTGCCCAAGCCCGGGGCGCAGAAAAACTGGCCGTTGCTGAATCCGCAGGTGCGGATCACTTGATTGATGCATCCGAAGACTTACGAACACGTGTGAAGGAGTTGGGTGGAGCGGACGTTGTTTATGACGCCATCGGAGGGGATGTGTTCAAAGCGGCTTTCCGCGCAACAAACCCCGAAGGCCGTCTGTTGCCCATCGGCTTTGCTGGCGGAGACGTACCGCAGATCCCTGCAAACCACCTGCTTGTCAAAAACTTGACCGTCATCGGCTTTTATATCGGTGGCTACCTGAGTTTTCGTCCGCAGATCGTGCGGGACAGCTTTGAAACATTGTTCCGTTGGTGTGCCGAAGGGCGGATCAAGCCACACATAAGCCATGTACTGCCCCTGCCGGACGCCGAGAAAGGTCTGCAATTGCTGCGCGACCGTACGGCGACCGGCAAGGTCGTTATTACACCCTAACCAACGACTGCCTTCAAAGGCGCGCTGCCAAGCATCAGGAAATTTTGACGGACCAAGGCTGCCAGCGCTTCGACAAGCGGGCCACGTCCAGGTTCACCGCCATAAAGATTGATCATATGCGCGGGCAGTTCGGGCAGCACGCCGCCATCGTCGATTTGAGACAGGTGCGCTGCCTCGGTTCCGTCAAGCATAGCGTGAACTGCCAAGTCGGCAGCGACGGTCGCCTCGATCGTGCGGTCATTTTCGGATTCAACCGACAGTTCCCAAGGGATACCCGCCTCATCCAATGCCGCGATGACTTGCGGCCGGAACATGCAACGGCGGCCTAGGGCAATGGGAATCGGCCGCTTGCGCCAAGCGGACCCACCGGGCGCACCGATCCAACGTAGCGGTAGCTCGGCGATGGTTTCCGCCCCTCCGTCCGCGTTCGCCTCAGTTGTCAGGATCAAATCACACTCGCCGCGTTTGAACATTTCCTTAAGCTGCATCGTGTATGACGACACCAGTTGCACCCGGACCCGTGGGAAATCTACGTTGAAGCGCTGCAGAACACGCGGAATCGCCGGATAGACAATGTCATGTGGAACGCCAAGAACCACCTCGCCTTCAAAAGCCTGATCGGTGAGTTTCGAAATCACCTCGTCATTTAGCGCGATCATACGACGCGCATAGGCCAACAGCTGCTCACCAGATGCGGTCAGCGCAATGGTCCGGCCGCTTCGGTCCAAAAGTTCCAAGCCTAGCAGTTCCTCAAGCCGCTTCAACTGCATCGAAACGGCGGATTGGGTCAGGTGCAGAAAACCAGCAGCTCGCGTAACGCCGCCCTGATCTGCCACCGCCACAAACGACCGCAAGGTTGTAACGTCCAAATTACGCATCTTCACGATTCCTTATGGTTCCCTTCAAAAACATTCATTTTTAAAATGTGTCATACCATGCCATATAAATCAAGGAACCTGATGAGAGGCGAAGAAATCATCGAAAACCGAAGAAAGAACAAAGATTATGACCCAAATAGCCCTTCATAGCACCTGCCAGCCGCGCCGCCGCTTTGGCCTGACAATGTTACGAAATGCGCTGTCTTTACACCGTCAGCGCTGCACCCTTGCAAAGCTGGACGCTCGTGCGCTCGAGGATATCGGAATCACCCGCGAACAGGCAGAAGCCGAGGCCGCCCGGCCGCTTTGGGACGCTCCGGAATTCTGGCAAAAGTGACTTTGAAATGAATCTTTTCCTATTGAATGGCGACCCGCTGCCGCAGGTCGCCATTTTTGTTGCGAGTTTTCACCGGTTTCCGTCTCTAAAACCTTGAAACACGGCCCGTAGTTGCCGATATTTGCGAGGAACGGGGTCTGATTTTCGGACCACGACAAGAATTATGTGAAGGGAGACCCTTAATGGCACAATTTGACACGATCCGGACGGCGGCCGGCGCGCGCGCTGCCGAGATCCATGAGGGCCTACGCGCCCATATGAATAAAGTCTACGGCACAATGTCCGTAGGCATGCTGATCACTGCGCTCGCTGCGTGGGCGATTGCTGGTCTTGCTGTAACGTCCGACCCAGCCAATGCCGTGGCTCAGATCAGTACTGATCGTTACCTGACAAGCTTGGGTGGTGCACTGTTCCTGTCGCCACTGAAGTGGATCGTCATGTTCGCACCGCTCGCCTTCTTGCTGTTTGGCTGGGGTGCACTGATGCGTCGCGGTTCCGCCGCCGCAGTACAACTGGGTTTTTTCGTCTTTGCCGCTGTAATGGGCGTGTCGATGAGTTCGATCTTTATGATCTACACCCCCTACTCGATCACGCAGACCTTCCTGGTGACTGCTATCGCATTCGCTGGTCTGAGCCTGTTCGGCTACACCACCAAGCGTGACCTGAGCGGCATGGGTACCTTCCTGATCATGGGTGTGATCGGTCTGTTGGTGGCAATGGTGATCAACCTGTTCCTGCAGTCGGGACCAATGATGCTGGCAATCTCGGCTATTGGCCTTCTGATCTTTGCTGGCCTGACCGCATTCTACACTCAGGACATCAAGAACACCTACGTTGCACACGCAACTCATGGCGATCAGGAATGGCTGGATAAAGCGGCGATTGACGGTGCGCTGAGCCTGTACATCTCGTTCCTGAACATGTTCCAGTTCCTGCTGATGTTCATGGGTCAGCAAGAATAACGCGGAACATCGCTATTCTGAACAAACGGGGCGGGTCGGAAACGACCCGCCCTTTTTTGTTGCCAGCCACCTTTGCGTTGCTCTCCCGATTCAACTCCGTCTCAACATCTCAAAAAAGAGAAAGGCCCCGTCGAAAAGACGAGGCCTTGAAAGCATTAAATCGAGCTGGTTCAGCTGCAATTCAGCGCGATAGCAAAGCCCGAACTCCTACTGGAAGAACCTTTGCGGTAAACGTCACCTGCTGGTAGGCAGCCTGTGAACTGCTCAACGTTTTGGCCAAATCTTGCGCCCACACCGTTGTCGATGCGCGTCGAGTTGTTCTCGGTACGCAGAACACCGTAGAGGCTGCCATTCACGCTAACCGTACTCAGAAACAGATTTGTATCCAGCCCGGTCAGAACAACCGAGTTAGTATCGCTGCGTCCTCCGTTGTCGATTGCGACCCGGGCAATCTGTTCGGGATCGGTCGCGTCAGTTGTAACTGGAACCGTGGGGAGAACGGCCAGCTCTGCCGGCACATTCGTCGCAGGGGGAAGAATGCCTACTGCACCCGGAACGTCCGAAAAGCCCTGGGGTTCACCATCTATCCCGGTAAACCCGATACCTTCCCGGTTATAGGGGTCTTCGCAGGCCGCGAGGGCCAGTACAGTTATTGTGGATAACAAGATTTTTTTCATGATGGCCAACATTTTGGATCGGTTTGTTGAAGCGTAGGGGTAAGCCATTCGAAAAAGCAACCCGTCACAGATTAGATTGCTTTGGCTGCTGATGCTTCGTTGCAACGTACCAAAAACAAGCGTGATGTCTTTTCCCTAGAAAAATGGACAACGAAAAAGGGCCCTGCCGCGGCAGAACCCTTTGAAATTGTCCAAATTGAAGGGCAGATTATTTAATCTTGCCTTCCTTGTACTCGACATGCTTCCGAACGACCGGATCGTATTTACGAATGGTCATTTTCTCGGTCATGGTGCGAGCGTTCTTTTTGGTCACGTAGAAGTGGCCCGTGCCCGCGGTCGAGTTCAGACGGATCTTGATTGTCGTCGGCTTCGCCATGGTTATCTCCTGCGTCCGGAAAGGCAGGGGCCTTTCGGTTGAATTCCTATGAGCGTGCGCTTTTACCCGGTCGCGCGACCGAGTCAACCAGAATCCGCCTTTTAAGCGTACAAAACCTGACGTCGTCCCTACCCTAGTTTGGAGCGCTCACGGTTCTGTGATAAAGTCTCGCTATTGGATCCAACAAGAAAGCCGGCACCAGGCTCGATTTCTGAGGCTCAAGGAACAGGCGGAGCACTCTGTCAGCAGAGTTTTACTGCATGTTTTTTTGGGGGCTATCATGACAGAATGGAAACTTCAGGGCGAAGAGCTGGCGAACTGCAACTGTAATTTCGGGTGCCCTTGCCAGTTCAGCGTTCTTCCTAGCCATGGCAACTGTGAGGCTGTCGTCGTTTTCGACATCAAGTCTGGAAACTACGGAGACACCGATCTTGCCGGACTACGCGCGGCAGGTGTTTATCATTGGCCCGGGCCAATTCACGAAGGTAACGGCCAAATGCAATTGATCATAGACGAGAGCGCATCCGCCGATCAAAGAGCTGCCATTCAGGCCATCATGACCGGGGAAGACACCGATGAGATGGCAACCATGTGGTACGTCTACAGCGCTATGGCACCTACGAAGTACGAAACTCTGTACGCCTCGATTGAGTTGGACTGGGACCGCGACGAACGTACGGGGTATGCTAAGGTCTCTGGCGTTTTTGACGTAGAGGTGAATCCGATACCGCACATTGTCTCTGGAGCGCCCCACCGGGCCTCAATCCAATTGCCAAACGGATTTGAATATCGGCACGCGGAAGCCGCCTCAGGGAGCGCCAAAACCACCGGTGGTGCGATAAGCCTGACCTTTGAAGCGACTCACGCGCATCTGGCGCATCTCAACATCTCGGGCCACGGCGTCCTGGGCGCGTAACCGGAGGTCAAAATGGCCACGATTCCTCCCGATCAGGGTGTGGTGGATCGGGTACTGCGGCGTGATCGCGGTATCGTTCTGTTCTGCGTGCTGCTGATTGTTCTCGGCGCGTCTTGGTATACCGTTGCCGGAATTGGCATGAATATGTCTGCAATCGACATGACCCGCATGGCTGGCCCAATAGGCGAACCGATGCGAATGGGTGGTGAGATCCGATGGACTCCCGCTTACGCTGTCCTGATTTTCCTGATGTGGTGGGTCATGATGATCGCGATGATGACGCCAAGCGCTGCACCCACGGTGTTGTTGTTCACCGCCATCAAGCGGATGGGACCAGACAAAGACCGCGCATCCAGACTCAGCCTGTTTTTCTTGGTCGGTTACCTGGTTACATGGGCGATATTCAGTGCCGTTGCGACAGGTGCGCAATGGGGTCTTGAACTGATCGGGTTGTCAGATGGACCAATGATGACGATCCGGTCCAAGGCCTTTGCCGGCAGTGTTCTGATTGCGGCGGGACTGTATCAGCTGTCCAACCTGAAATCCGCATGCCTGCGCCATTGCAGAAGCCCTGCTCAGTTCCTCGCCGAACATATCCGTCCAGGCGCTTATGGCGCATTTCGCGTCGGCGCAATCCACGGAGCTTTCTGCCTCGGCTGCTGCTGGGCCCTGATGCTGTTGCTGTTCGTGGGCGGTGTTATGAACCTGTATTGGATTGTCGGCGTCGCCCTCTATGTTGCCCTGGAAAAGCTGTTACCGCGGGCGCGGTGGCTTGTTCCCCTTAGCGGTTTAGCACTGATTGTCACCGGCGTTTGGTTTGTTGTTGCCCCAGCGGCGATAGCGGGCTGACGCGCAAGTGAAGGCCAAAGGACCGGCCAATTTGTGAGTCCTGCATCAAAAATTAAAGGAGGTTCAAATGCCAACTTTTATAACCTACGCATCCTATTCTCAGGCGGGCATCAAAGGCATGCTGAAAAAACCTGCGGACCGTACAAGCGCAGTCAGGGCATTGCTGAAAAAAGCAGGTGGCAAGCTGGTGGCTTTCTACATGACCACGGGGGACAATGACGTTTTAGTCATAAGCGAAGCGCCCGACAGTACCGATGCAGTCTCAATTAGTATGGCCGTCGCCGCGTCGGGCGCAGTGTCAAACGTTCAAACGGTTCAGGCTTGGAAGGCAAAAGATTTCGTAGCTATTACGAAAAAGGCCGCCAAGTTAACAGGCGCCTATGCACCTCCGGGGAACTAATCAGAATATACGCGCGGAGGGCCTGTAAGCCGGATCTTGTTCCGGGGTTACCCCCTTCGATGACCATTCCTCTAGGCCGTGCATTGCTGCGCGGCTCAAGCTGCCAACCCGGTCCCTCTCGGCCAAGACGCGCTTAGCGGCGGTATCGGCTGACGCCGACCGGCCCGCGCGGGGACCCTATTTGGCATTGCTCCCGGTGGGGCTTGCCGTGCCGCCGCTGTTGCCAGCAGCGCGGTGGGCTCTTACCCCACCGTTTCACCCTTACCCTGAACCAAAGTTCTGGGCGGTCTGATTTCTGTGGCGCTTTCCGTCGGGTTGCCCCGCCCGGGCGTTACCCGGCACCGTTGTCTTGTGGAGTCCGGACTTTCCTCTCGGGCTCGAAAGCCCCAGCGGCCATCCGGCCCTCCGCGCATTCGGGTGGGTATGCTTTGGGCCCGTCGGCGTCAAGGGCGTATGGAGCAAGAAGGGGCCAGCCCCTTCTTGGCCTTCGGCCAATTCAACCCCGGGATATTTTCAGCCAGATGAAGCGCGGATCGAGTTTACTTGGCCAGTGGTGCAATATCTGCCGACTCCAGCGGCCCTTTTCCCCAAGGACGGTATCTGAGACGCACGGCTGCGAGCAGGGTCTCGTCGTCCGTTTCGGAAGTGTAACCTGCGGATTGCGCCATGGCACGGAAGGTATCCATCTGCGCCCTCTGCGGTGCACCCCGACTGCGTGGGCCAGCAAGTCGCAGATGTTCCAACCGTTGCCAAGGAAACCGGGGCCCAGGATCGGATTTACGGCCCGGTGCCATGTCGGAATGTCCAATGACATTTTCAGGGGAAAGCGACCAGCGTTCCGAGATTTGTCGCAGCAGCGTTTCCAGTACCGCCAACTGTGGTTCAGCGAAGGGATGTGACCCAGTGTTGTCCAGTTCAATCCCAATGGAACGTGAGTTAATGTCAGTCTGACCGCGCCACTCCCCTGCACCGGCATGCCAGGCTCGGTGGTCTTCACTAACCATCTGCCAAAGCATACCGTCTGAGCCAATCAGGTAATGTGCAGAAACCTCATGCTTGGGATCGCACAGCCGATCTAGTGCGGCCTGAGCGCTATCCATGGCTGTGTAGTGCAAGACAATTAGGGAAGGTGTCAAACCGTCCCTTCGTTCGCCGAAATTGGGCGACGGATGCCAGATTGGTGTCAGCGGTTCAGTTATTAACGGCACTGCGGAACGCGCTTGGATCCCAGTTGCAGGCGTAGCCGTCACCATCCGGGTCAAGACCCTTGCGATCACGCTGGGGACCGCCATTCGCCAGAAACTCGATCTGAGCCTGATCTGAAGATGGGAACTGTGCACAGTTGCGCTGTGCTTTGGCCTCTAGGTTGAATCCCGAACGACTATAGAGCTGAGTCCCAACGGGATTTGATGTGTTCAGCGCGTATTGTACGATATTGGGTTGCCCATCCGTACCGCGTTGAGGAACAGCAGTGGGTGCTACCACTTCGTAGGTTTGGCGATTCTGTTCAACCAGCGCCGCATCATCCTCGATGCTGCGGCGGCCAGAGACAGCTTCGAAATCCTGTTCGTCCGAAATCCCGTTGTTGATCGGATCTTCAACGGGCGATGGCGCAGGTGTGATCGTGTTTTCACCGGACGTTATGGCCAGCGCAGCGGCTGTTGCCGCAGCTAGGTCAGCACTGTCGCCCGTCGGCAAAGGGGCGACCTCACCCGGTGCCCCGAGCTCTTGCTCGGAGACTTCGTCCGGGCCAAGCAATGGGTTTCCAGTTTGACCCTGCCCCGAGAGTTGCGCTTCGCGTTGCGCTTGATAGGTCGGCGTATTGAAATCTGTGCCACCCACAGTGCCCACCGAATTACAGGCGGCCATCAATCCGATTGCGGGGATCAGAAGCGAAAAGCGCATCCTGCTGCTCCGTCTGTCGATACTCTGCTTGAACTGAGGATTACCACCATTTGCCCGGCTTGGCCACAAAACCAGCGGCGTTTTCCAAAGCGTAGGCGGTGTTGAGCAGATCGCCTTCTTCCCACGGACGTCCAATCAATTGCAGACCAAGCGGCAAGCCTTGCTTATCCTGACCTGCGGGCACTGAGATACCCGGCAAACCTGCAAGGTTCACTGTTACGGTGAAGACGTCATTCAGGTACATTTGCACTGGGTCAGCTTCGGTCATCTCACCCAGACCGAACGACGCCGACGGCGTTGCAGGGGTCAGGATAGCGTCAACACCCGCCGCGAAGACATCTTCGAAGTCTTTCTTGATCAAGGTACGAACTTTGCGCGCACGGTTGTAATATGCGTCGTAGAAGCCTGCCGACAGCACATAAGTACCGATCATGACACGACGCTGCACTTCGTGGCCAAAGCCCTCGGCGCGGGTCTTTTCGTACATCTCGGTGATGCCGTCGCCCTGCGCCAGCTGCGCGCGGCGGCCATAACGGACGCCGTCATAGCGCGCGAGGTTCGAGGACGCCTCGGCTGGGGCAATCACATAATATGCTGGCAGCGCGTATTTGGTATGCGGCAGCGAGATATCTACAATCTCGGCACCTGCGTCTTTCAGCATTACCGTGCCGTCGGACCAAAGTTTTTCGATCTCGGCGGGCATACCATCCATACGGTATTCTTTAGGAATACCGATCTTCTTACCTTTGATGTCGCCGGTCAGCATTGCCTCGAAATTCGGTACAGCCAGTTCGGCGCTGGTCGAATCCTTTGGGTCGTGGCCGCACATGGTTTCAAGCATGATCGCTGCGTCGCGTACATTCTTGGTCATTGGACCGGCTTGATCCAGCGAAGACGCAAACGCCACGATGCCCCAGCGCGAGCAACGGCCATAGGTCGGCTTGATCCCGGTGATGCCAGTGAACGCGGCAGGCTGGCGGATCGAGCCGCCGGTGTCAGTACCGGTCGCAGCCAAACACAGGTCGGCGGACACGGCCGAAGCCGACCCGCCCGACGAGCCGCCCGGTGTCAACTGAGCGTCATCATTGCCGCGCCGCCAGGGGCTGACTGCGTTGCCATAGGTCGAGGTTTCGTTGGACGAGCCCATGGCGAATTCGTCCATGTTCAACTTGCCCAGCATCACGGCACCAGCATCGGCCAGTTGCTGCGACACGGTGGATTCGTATTCCGGCTTGAAGCCTTCCAGAATTTTTGAGGCCGCCTGCGAGGGCACACCCTTGGTGCAGAACAGATCCTTGATGCCGATTGGCAGACCGCACATCGATGGCGCGTCGCCGCCTTTGATCCGCTCATCCGCCGCCTTGGCGCGTTCCACAGCAATCTCGGGCGTCTTGTGGACAAAAGCGTTCAACGCGTCGGCGTCGTCAATGGCCTTCAGGCAGGATTCGGTCAGCTCGACCGAGGTCACTTCACCCTTACGCAGCGCGTCGCGGGCCTCGGCCAGCCCCAGTTTGTTCAGATCGCTCATGTCTTACTCCACCACTTTGGGGACTGCGAAAAAGCCTTCGCGCGCGTCGGGGGCATTGGCCAGAACCTTGTCCTGCTGGTTTCCGTCGGTGACCACGTCTTCACGACGCTTCAGGCGCATCGGCTCGACCGAAACCATCGGCTCGACGCCTTCGACATCCACTTCGTTCAGTTGTTCGATGAAACCAAGTATGGTGTTGAATTCGGACGCGAGCGCAGGCAGCGCGTCATCCTCGACCTTGATCCGGGCCAGTTTGGCCACCTTGGCGGCAGTGCTTTGGTCTATCGACATCGGAAAACCTCATATGCTTTAGGGGGCGTTTACCTGTCTGGTGCCGCAGTCGCAAGAGCGCCATGGAGCCTATGTGCCGACGTTCCACCCTCAAGGTCTGGCCATGCTATTCAAAACTGAATATCCGGTATGCGCAGAAGTAAACTGATTAGTTCATTTCGCGCCTTGAAAAACTAAACTGTGCGGTTCATTTCATAATCACGTCAAAGCCAATCACTGGAGACTGACATGAAAACTTTCATCACTGCAGCCCTTCTTACCGCAACCGTTCTAAGCACCCCGGCCATGGCGTTCAGCCTCAGCACTCACACCCTGATCCCGAACCTGACCTACCCTGAGCCGGATCAAGAGCCCGTGACCCGCGGCAATACCAACCCCAGCAAATAAGATGACGTTTGCGGCCGGGCCAGAATCCCCCCTATCGGCCCGGCCAGGATGCATTTGACTGCTGCATCCACATTATCCAATCGCTACGATGGTATGAACGAACCCGCCGGGCAGCATTTCAGATCCGGCAAGCCAACGGAGCGGAACATGAGCGCACGCAAGCAAGCGGTACTGGACGCAATAGATGCGGCCAACCAGCAAGACCCTAACAACGAAGGCGGCCAGCCCGTTGAATTGCTTTACGGCCAACGGATGAGCGCCGAGTTGGACAGGCTGTTTCCTGACGCTTCTGACACTCTGCAAATAGCTGCGCGTGGGCAGCATGTAGAACGCTGGAAGCTAGCGCGCAGTGAATACCCCGAAGGCCGTGCCGGTTATCTGGCGTGGCGCAAAGCGCAAGGGGTGCACCACGCCGAAGTTGTCATGTCGATGATGGCAGAATCCGGTTACAGTTCGGATGAAGCCGAAGCCGTAGGGCGTATGTTGCGCAAGCAAGGTATCAAGCGCGATGCTGAAGTTCAGGCATTGGAAGATGTCATCTGTTTCGTGTTCCTGAAATGGTATTTTGCGCCATTCGCGGAAAAACACTCAGCTGGAAAAATCCAAAACATAGTAGAGAAAACTGCGCGCAAGATGTCGGCCGAGGGCAGAGCAAGAGTGTTGACAGAGTTCGATCTTCCCGAACACTTGGCCGCCGCGTTTCAGGATTAATTCGCGCGGATCATGTGCCTGCGATAAACCTCGATCATCCAGCCCAGCATAGTGGCGTTCAAGATGTGCCACATGAAATGCGTACCCAGCGGCACATGCGTGCAAATGGGCTCGTCCAACGCGCGAAAGGTGATCGAAGCGATCAGAATCATCGCTCCGATCGCCAGACCTCGGGCGGTATCCGGCACGCGCTGGCGCAACAGAACCGCGTAAATCAGGATCAGTAGTGGCACCGGCGCGTAGGCCGCTGACCCGCCCAAACCTGATACGAATTGAAACAGCGGAATCGTCGCTGCGGCGTAGGGGATGAACAAGCCCGTTAAGAACGTGGCCGGCAGAGGCCTCATCTGCCAAACATCGCGGTTGATCGCGAAGATGTAGACCAGAATATACAACAGGATCGGCACGACATCCGCCATCGCTGCCCAGACCTGCGCATGGGTATGAAATAAATAGCTGCCGACGCCGATAGCAGTCAGAATAACCACCAATGCCATGGCCAGTGGTAGCCCCTGCCCACGCACCCGCCGCCACATGATAAAGGCAGCGATCAGAAACGCTGCATTTGTCACCGCATTGATTGGCTCGGCCCAATAGGCGGGCGTCAAACGCTCGCAATAGCCGTCAATTTCCTGAAACCAGTCCATGAACTTTTACATAGCCGATGCTAAGTTGAAGCCAACAGTCTGTAAGGGAGGATTTTTTATGAAAATCATTTGGCTGGGCCATGGCAGTTTCCGAATTGAAACCGAAGGGCAAGTTTTTCTGATCGACCCATGGCTTACCGGAAATCCGGTGTTGTCCGAAACGCATCACGACACCGCTCTGGACGGCGCGACCCACATCTTGCTGACCCACACGCATTTCGACCATGTGGCCGATGTGGTGTCGTTGGCCAAACACCTCAAGGTGCCAGTGGTCGGCCAATACGACTTGATGGGGTATTGGAGCGAGGCCGAGGAGTTGGAAACCATCGGTTTCAACAAAGGTGGCACAGTGAACTTGAATGGCGTCATGGTGTCCATGGTGCCTGCATCGCACAGCTCAACTTTTTCAACGCCCGACGGTCTGCGCACAGGCGGCAGCGAGGTTGGTTTCATGATCGCCTCCGAGGGGCTCATGCTTTACGTGTCCGGTGACACAGATATCATGGCCGACATGGATTGGATGGGGGATTACTACAAACCCGATATCGGCATCCTGTCAGCGGGCGGGCATTTCACCATGGACATGAAAGCAACGGCCTATGCTGCCAAACGATACTTTAACTTCAAAACCGTAATTCCTTGCCACTACAAGACTTTCCCGATCTTGGAACAATCCGCTCAGGTGTTAATCGATGGGTTACCGGGGGTGGACGTAATCGAGCCGGAGGTAATGAAACCCATTACTCTTTAGGATCGCGCCGTGCGGCGAAGAAGGCTTTCAGCAATTCAGCGGCTTCCTCTCCGGCGATGCCGTCATAGACCTCGGGAACGTGGTGCGCTTGTTTATGCGTAAAGACCCGCGCGCCATGGGCCACTCCGCCTGATTTCGGATCGGCCGCACCGTAGTAGATGCGTCTAATACGAGCCGCTGCCAACGCCGCCGCGCACATCGCGCAGGGTTCTAGTGTGACATAGAGGTCATGATCAGGCAGCCGCTCTGAGCCCGCCTCGGCGCAGGCCGCGCGCAGGGCCAGAATTTCGGCATGGGCCGTTGGATCGTTCAATTCGCGCGTCCGGTTCCCCGCCGCGGCTACAACGCGACCATCAGGCGCAACGATGACCGCCCCCACGGGGACCTCTCCGCGATCTGCGGCTGCGCGCGCCTCGACCAGCGCCATATCCATATGCGATCTGAACTCCATGCCACTGACTGCATCAGAAACCTGTCTTTCGCAAGGCGACGGGATGCGCTATGGCCTGCGGATGAACAAAACCCCTCCTCCTCCCGGCGACCGGATCGCCAAGGTATTGGCACGCGCGGGCATCGCCTCGCGCCGAGAAGCCGAACGCATGATCGAAGCTGGCCGTGTCAATGTGAATGGCAAGACCATCAACAGTCCTGCGCTGAACGTTACCGGCAAAGACAAGATCACTGTAGATGGCAAGCCCGTATCCGAGCCCGAACCGTCGCGCCTGTGGCTTTACCACAAGCCGCCAGGTCTGGTGACGACCACGCGCGACGAAAAGGGGCGCGCCACCATTTTCGACAACTTGCCCGAAGATATGCCCCGCGTCATGAGCGTCGGGCGGCTCGACCTCAACTCGGAAGGGCTCCTGTTGCTGACAAACGATGGCGGCATCAAGCGCAAGCTTGAACTGCCCTCCACCGGGTGGCTGCGCAAATACCGCGTGCGGGTGAACGGACGCCCCAAAGACGAGGATTTTGCCCCCCTGCGCAAGGGTTTGGTAATCGGAGGTGAGCGGTTTCTGCCAATGGATGTCTCGTTGGACCGCCAGCAAGGGGCAAATGCCTGGCTGACCATCGGTCTGCGCGAAGGTAAGAACCGCGAGATTCGCCGCGCGATGGAGGATATCGGATTTTCCGTGAACCGCCTGCTTCGCGTTTCTTACGGTCCGTTCCAGTTGGGAAACCTGAAAGCCGGCGAAGTAGAAGAGATCCGCCGCCGTGTAATGCGCGATCAGCTAGGGTTGGACGCGGAACCGGACGCCAAGCCCAAACGCCCGGCCCGACCGCAACGAAAACGGGCGGCAATCGGCAAGAAAACTCGCAAGTGACGCGGGTTTAGCAACCTTTCCCCTAGCGCCAAGCCCTCGCATCGCCTAAATTTTCCTTAGTTGCTGCAAATGGGGGGCGCCATGTCAGGGACTGGAGTGCAAAAACTGGCCTACGCGGCCCTATTGGTGCTGCTGTTTGGCGTCTGTACCGGCGTGCTTGGAGGCCTTTGACGCATGGCAAAGCGGTACGGCGGAAAATTCAGCCCGCAGGGCGGCAGCTCAGAGGACGGTCAACCACCACGCGGTCAATTCCATGGCGCGCGGGTCGAGCCTGCGGGTGCGCGCGTCAACATCCTGTTCTTGCCCGCTATTCCTTTGGTGTTTTTGTCGCTAAATGATGGCGCAGTCGGGATGACCATTGGGCTGGTCGCTGCAGGCATGCTGACGGCGGCCGCTTTCCTGTTGCGCGAAGGTCTGCGCGCCGAAGCAGAATACAACGCGCGCCGCACTGCCCGACGACCAGCTTTTCCCCGCAAGATATTTGCAAGCGTATTGACCGGGCTTGGCGCGGCGTTGGCATCTTACCGAACCGAATATTTGGATGCCGAAACCGCCGCAAACGCTAGCCTAGTGGCCCCAATCCTGTTCGGAGCCGTGGCGACCGCGCTGCATTCCGTATCCTTCGGGCTGGACCCGATGAAGGACAAGGGCATGGAAGGGATCGACACCTTTCAACAAGACCGTGTCGCCCGAGTGGTAGAAGACGCCGAAACGCACCTGACCGAGATGACCGACGCCATCAAGCGCGCCGGTGATCGTCGGATTGAAGCCCGGGTCGAGCGGTTTCAGGACACCGCCCGCGACCTGTTCCGCACGGTAGAAGAAGATCCGCGCGACTTGGCTGGGGCCAGAAAATATCTGACCGTCTATTTGCAGGGTGCCCGTGATGCGACTGTGAAATTTGCGGATGTATATGCCCGCACTCGCGATCCGCAAGCACTGGCGGATTATACGTCCCTTCTGGACGATCTGGAACAGAATTTCGCGGCCCGTACCCGCAAGATGCTTTTGGATGACCGCAGCGATCTGACGGTTGAAATTGACGTGTTGCGCGAACGGCTGCAACGCGAAGGCGTCCGGTTGGATTGACCGGCCATATTTTTGAGAAAGGATTACCTAATGTCCGATGAAATCAAGAACAAGGCGGTCGAGGCTGAAACGCTGGTGCAAGAGGTGACGGCTGTAGCTCTGCCCGAACCCTCGACCGAGGTAATCTCGCTGGAAGAAGCAGACGATCCAGTTGGTGCCGAGATTCGAAAGCGCATGGACGAAATCGACATGGAGAACACCAATTCGATCGTCTCTTTTGGATCATCCGCGCAAGCAGAATTGCAAGAAATAAGCCAGGCCATGCTGGCGGATGTGCGTAACAAGGATGTCGGACCTGCCGGAGACAGCTTGCGCGACATCGTAACCACGATCCGCGGCTTTTCCGTAAGTGAACTGGACGTGCGGCGTGAGCGGAGTTGGTGGGAGAAACTGCTGGGCAAAGCGGCGCCTTTCGCCAAATTCACGGCGCAGTACGAAGACGTTCAGGGCCAGATAGACAAGATCACTGATGACCTATTGAGTCACGAGCACACACTATTGAAAGACATCAAGTCGCTGGACTTGCTCTATGAAAAGACATTGGGCTTCTATGACGAACTGGCATTGTACATTGCGGCAGGCGAGGAAAAGCTGACCGAGCTCGACAGCCACGACATCCCCGAAAAAGAAGCTGCGGTTGAGGCCGCGCCCGAAGATGAGCAGGTAATGAAAGCACAAGAACTGCGAGACATGCGTGCTGCGCGCGATGATCTGGAACGCCGTGTGCATGACCTGAAACTGACACGTCAGGTGACGATGCAATCCCTGCCCTCGATCCGTTTGGTGCAAGAAAACGACAAGTCGCTGGTGACAAAGATCAACTCGACCTTGGTCAATACAGTGCCGCTTTGGGAAACTCAGCTGGCCCAGGCCGTTACTATCCAGCGCAGCGCCGAAGCTGCTGCAGCCGTGCGCGACGCAAACGATCTGACCAATGAATTGCTGACCTCAAACGCTGCCAATCTGCGCGATTCCAACAAAATGATCCGCGAAGAAATGGAACGCGGCGTATTCGATATCGAAGCGGTAAAGCAGGCGAATGCCGACCTGATTGGCACCATCAATGAAAGCTTGGCGATTGCGGATGAAGGTAAGGCCAAACGTGCCGCCGCCGAACAGGAATTGCAAAAGATGGAAGCCGAATTGCGTGACACCCTTGCTTCGGCCAAGGCGCGCCAGGACGGAATCGGCGACAACGCCGGAACAGCAGTACCAGGCTGACGGCGGGCTAAGCGTGCGGTTACCGGCATATCTAAAGCCTCTTTTTTGCATGGTCTTGTTGCTGACTTTGGCCAATTGCGATGAGACGTTGACAACTTCGGTTGTACCGCAACCGCGACCGGTTGCCGTCACCCCCGCGCCCAATGCCTACGTACCGCCGTCCGCGGCCAGTCAGGATTTGGCCCGGTTCTATCAGCGGGTTGAACGAGATCTGCTGACCCGCGGCCTGCTGCGAGTGGACGGTGGTGGCCCCGACACGCCTTATGATGCCGACGATTTGGCACGCAACTTCGAAGCCATCGCGTTCTACAGCGAATACCCCGATCATGCCGTAACAGCTTCGTCGCGCCAGACGGACGGGCAACTCAGCCGTTGGTCGGGCCCGGTGCGTGTGCAGACAGAGTTTGCCCCATCCGTTGCCCCTGACGCGCGCGAACAGGACGCGGCACAGGTCGAGGCATATACCGCCCGACTGGCAAGGCTAACGGACCACCCAATTTCGGTCGTCAACCGAAAGGCCAATTTCCATGTGTTCTTTGCGGGTAAGGACGACAGCAGTTACGTGGTGGCGCGTCTAAAACAACTAATTCCCAATATAAGCCAAGCTTCTCTCGATCTGGTTGCCAACCCGCGTTCAAATATCGACTGCTTTGTGTTTGCTTCGGCGACAAGCACCTCGCCGAACCGCTACGTACGCGCGGTTACCCTGATCCGGACCGAGTTACCCGATCTACTACGCCGCAGTTGCATTCATGAAGAGATTGCTCAGGGTCTTGGCCTGTCCAACGACAGCCCCGCCGCTCGGCCCTCGATTTTCAATGACGATGATGAATTTGCTCTGCTGACAAGCCACGACGAAAAACTGCTGACGATGCTTTACGATCCGCGTTTGGAACTAGGTGTAACAGTGGAAGACGCTCGTCCGGTGGTGCGGATCATCGCACGCGAATTGATGGGCCAGCAGCTTTAGGCCCAAGGAAAGGAGACCCCAATGGGTATTTTCGATTTTCTGACTGGAGAATTTATCGACGTCATTCACTGGGTCGACGACACCCGCGACACCATGGTCTGGCGTTTCGAACGTGAAGGCCATGAGATCAAATACGGTGCCAAGCTTACAGTACGAGAAGGTCAGGCGGCGGTGTTCGTGCATGAAGGGCAACTAGCGGATGTATTCACGCCGGGTCTCTACATGCTTGAGACCAACAACATGCCGATCATGACGACCCTGCAACACTGGGATCATGGCTTTCAATCTCCGTTCAAATCAGAAATTTATTTCGTAAACACGACGCGCTTCAACGATCTGAAATGGGGCACCAAGAACCCGATCATGCTGCGCGATCCCGAATTCGGGCCAACCCGCATTCGGGCCTTCGGGACCTATACGATCCGGGTGAAAGACCCCGCGAAATTCATGATTGAAATCGTCGGAACCGATGGCGAGTTCACCATGGAAGAGATCAGCTTCCAAATCCGCAACATCATCGTGCAGGAGTTCAGCCGCGTGATCGCCGGATCCGGTATCCCAGTTTTGGATATGGCCGCCAACACCGCCGATCTGGGCAAGCTGATCGCGGCAGAAGTTTCTCCTGTACTAGAGAGCTACGGGCTTGAGATGCCTGAATTCTACATCGAGAATATCTCGCTGCCTCCTGCGGTTGAGGCTGCGTTGGACAAGCGGACTTCGATGGGGCTGGCAGGTGATTTAGGTAAGTTTACTCAGTACTCCGCCGCCGAGGCGATGACGGCTGCCGCCAGCAACCCCGGCCAAGGTGGCGGCATGGGTGCGGGTCTCGGCATGGGCATGGGAATGGTCATGGCTAATCAGATGGCGAACATGGCAGCGGGTCAACCAAGCGGCCCTTGGGGTAGCTCGGCACCCGCGGCCCCGCAACCGACAACGCAAACTGCACCGCCCCCTCCTCCTCCGGTCGAACATGTTTGGCACATCGCAGTCGACGGTCAGACCAGCGGGCCGTTCTCGAAGGCAAAGATGGGACGCATGGCAACCGAAGGTGAAATCACGCGAGACACTCATGTTTGGACCGCAGGTCAGGATGGCTGGAAAAAGGCTGGTGACGTGCAGGAATTGGCCCAACTGTTCACCATTTTGCCTCCCCCGCCGCCCGGTGCATGACCCTTTAGACGTCGGAGTAACAACAGGGCTGTACCATGACCGAAGAACACAGATTTCCCTGCGAGCAATGCGGCGCGGATTACAGATTCAACCCCGGAGACGGCAGCCTGACCTGCGACCATTGCGGCCACTCCGAGGCGATTGGAGCTGGTCCTTGGGGCGGGGCCAGCCTAAAGGAACTGGATTTTGATGCGGCTATTGCCGACCGGCTACCGGAAACCGAAATCGAAGAAACCCGTGTTCTTTCATGCCCAAACTGCGCAGCTCAGGTTGAGTTTGATCCCGCCACACACGCTGCAGAATGCCCTTTCTGTGCCACACCGGTCGTGACGGACACAGGTGTCAATCGACATATCAAACCTCGGGGTGTCTTGCCTTTTGCGCTGGATGAACGCGCGGCGCATAAGGCGATGGGAGATTGGCTTGGGCGTTTGTGGTTCGCGCCGAACGGTTTGAAGGATTACGCCCGCAAGGGCCGCAAGATGCAGGGAATCTATGTGCCCTATTGGACGTTTGATGCAGACACCCAGTCCAGCTATCGCGGCGAGCGTGGCACAGTTTACTATGAGACCCGCACTGTAATGCGAGACGGTAAACGCGTTCAGCAACAGGTGCCTAAGGTCAGGTGGTCGCCGAAATCCGGGCGAGTGAAGCGGTTCTTTGACGACGTTTTGGTGCTGGCGTCGCGGTCCTTGCCCAAAAGTTACACCGACGCATTGGAACCGTGGGATTTGCCCGCGCTTGAACCCTATCAACCGCAATACTTGGCGGGGTTCCGAGCCGAGGCCTATACGGTCGAACTGCAGGAGGGCTACACCGAGGCCCGCGGATACATGGCGCGGGTGATTGAGCGGGATGTTCGTTTTGACATTGGCGGTGATCGTCAGAGAATACACGCAATTGATACTGACGTGCGCAATGTGACCTTCAAACATATCCTGCTGCCGGTTTGGATGGCGGCTTATAAGTATCGCGGCCAGACATATCGTTTTGTTGTCAACGGTCGGACGGGCCGCGTTCAGGGGGAACGCCCGTGGTCGGCCATCAAGATCACCATAGCTGTTGTACTGGGTTTGCTTGTAGCTGCTGGTGTGGGGTATCTGATGGCCACTGGCCAGCAAGGTTAAAGCTCCCTTGCTCTCCGAAAAACCCCCAGAAAAGCAGAAATGTTAGCGCTTGAACTTCCCTCTCTCAAACGCCATTGTGCGCCGCGTCAACGCCGAGGGGAGAGGCCAGTGTGACGTTATCCGAACTTAACCAGCTGCTGGCTGCTCGGTACTCTTGCCGGGCATTTCTTCCTGATCCGGTTCCGAGGGACCAGATCGAGCAGATTGTGACAAGTGCAGCACGTGTTCCCAGCTGGTGCAACGCACAACCGTGGCACGTCGTGATCACCAACGGCGCAGAGACTGACCGCTTTCGCACTGCGCTGCGAGTAGAGGCCGGGACGGGCACCCCGGCCCCCGACTTGCCCTTTCCTACGTCTTATTCCGGGGTCTACAAAGATCGCCGACGCGCGTGCGGCTGGGCTCTTTATCAGGCCGTGGGAGTAGAACGTGGGGACCGAGCCGCTTCGTCCCAACAGATGATGGAAAACTTCAACCTGTTCGGTGCACCGCATTGTGCGATCCTGTCCAGCCCGGCGGAACTTGGGGTTTATGGGGCGCTGGATTGCGGAGGGTTTATCACAGCTTTTTCACTGGCCGCACAGGCGCTTGGTGTGGCAACGATCCCCCAGGCGGCGCTGGCAACGTACAGCCCCTTTTTGCGGCGCTACTTCAACATCCCTGATGACCGCAAAATTTTGTGCGCGATTTCATTTGGATATGAAGATAAAGAGCATCCAGCCAACAGCTTTCGCACCGACCGCGCCGATCTGGATGAAATCGTCGAATGGCTCGGATAACACACCAAGCGGAGAATAGTTTTGCGCGCAGTTTTGCAACGTGTTTCACACGCCAAAGTGTCAGTAGACGGTCAAGTGATCGGCCAAACGGGACCGGGCTTAATGATCCTTGTCTGTGCGATACAGGCCGACGACGAGGCAAAAGCACGTCAACTGGCAGCTAAGATTTCTAAGTTGCGCATATTCAAGGATGACGCAGGTAAAATGAATCGCTCGGTGTTGGACATCGAAGGCTCGGCGCTGGTGATCAGCCAATTTACGTTGGCAGCCGATACGTCCCGTGGTAACCGCCCGGGATTTTCAGAGGCAGCCCCGCCAGACACAGGAAAACATCTGTACGAAGTTTTTGCCCAACAACTTCAGGCTCTTGGCGTGCCCGTAGAAACCGGTCAATTCGGTGCAGATATGGCGGTTGAATTGGTCAATGACGGGCCAGTTACGATTTGGATGGAAAGCTGATGGACAGAAAAGAGCAAGCAATTCGCATCTGGCAGGCCGGTGTGGATGCCGTGGGTGGATACGCCGCAACCAGCAAAGTTTTAAGCGACATACCCGAACCCGATCAGATCCTGGCCGTAGGCAAACCCGCAGCAGCAATGGCGCGTGCTGCATTAGAGCATTTTGGACCTCGTCCCACACTGGTTGTTACAAAGGACGATCACGGGCGTGACTTACCTGATCATGTAACGGTGATTGAGGCCTCGCATCCCGTTCCGGACACGCGAAGCCTGCAGGGTGGGCAGGCTCTGCGCGAAGTCGTCCAGAGCATGAAGCAGGGTTCGCATCTGCTGTTGTTGGTATCAGGTGGTGCGTCCTCATTGGCCGAGGATCTGCTGCCGGGAAAGACACTGGATGACCTGGAGAAGTTGAACAAACGGCTTCTGGCGGAAGGTTTGGACATCACGGCCATGAACGCGGAACGGCGCAAGCTGTCGCGGATCAAAGGCGGAGGGCTGCTGTCCCATTTCCAAGGCGAGAAAGCGACAGTTCTGGCGATCTCCGACGTGCCGGGCGACGATCTGAACGTTGTCGGTTCAGGAATTGGGGCGCTGCCGGCCTCGGTTGCTTTTCAAGCGCAAACGCAGATTGTCGCCTCGAACGCCCATGCCCGTGACGCCGCGATGGAACTGGCGCAAGGCGAAGGGTTCGCGGTGCATGCGAACGACGAAAGCATGCACGACGATTTCCAGAATGTCGCCAAAACCTTGGGCGAGCGCATCCGAAACATGCCACCCGGTGTCATGGTGTTCGGCGGAGAACCTACGGTTGTTCTGCCGGAAAATCCTGGGCGCGGCGGTCGCAACCAAGCATTGGCGCTGGCTCTGGCACAAGAAATTTCTGGATGCGACGGAATAACCCTAGTCGTAGGCGGCACTGATGGCACGGATGGACCTACGCAAGCGGCAGGAGCAGTTGTTGACGGCACCACGTGGGGTGACGGCGCTGAAACGGCTTTACAAAAAGCAGATAGCGGCAGCTATCTGGAACGTGTCGGCGCTTTGTTGGAGACTGGCCCCACTGGAACAAACGTGATGGATCTTCTTGTCGCAATCCGCGCATGATTTGACGGTTTCCACAACGACCCGACGGCGAAACGCTCGGACAGTGCAGCAATGACGTTGCCTGTGAACGCGCTACGTGAAATTGAAGATATTCCTGACGTCGGCATTGAAATGCCCGATGGTTGCCGCTTGTCCGCTCGGGTCTGGCGACCAATTGATGCGGCGGAGGATCCCGTCCCTGCTATTTTGGAATTTCTTCCCTATCGCAAACGCGATGGCACATCTGTCCGAGACGCTTTGACCCACCCTTGGTTTGCGCAACGCGGCTATGCCTGCATCCGGGTGGATATGCGCGGCAACGGCGATAGCGAAGGGTTGATGGAGGACGAATATTCCCAGCAGGAACTAGACGATGCCGTCGCAGCCATCCAATGGTTAGCCAGCCAACCATGGTGTACCGGCGCTGTCGGGATGATGGGGATCAGCTGGGGTGGGTTCAACTCGCTTCAGGTCGCGGCGTTGCAGCCTGAACCACTCAAAGCAATCATCACCCTGTGTTCGACAGCTGACCGTTATGCCGATGACATCCACTACAAAGGCGGCTGCTTGCTGAATGAGAACCTAGGCTGGGGCGCCACCATGTGGTCTTATTCCTCCCGACCGCCGGACCCAAGTCTGCGGCCGAACTGGCGCGAATTGTGGCTGGAACGGTTAGAGAAAGAACCATTCCTACCTTCAGTTTGGCTACGCCATCAGCGACGCGACGACTATTGGCGCCACGGCTCTGTCTGTGAAGATTTCGGGGCCATCCGAGCAGCAACATTGGCAGTAGGTGGTTGGGGCGATGCGTATAAAAACACAGTTCCGCTGCTGGTTGAACAGCTGGACGCACCGGTTAAAGGTATCGTCGGCCCATGGGTTCATAAATATCCTCATTTCGCGGTTCCTGAACCTCGGATCGGATTCCTGCAAGAAGCGCTGCGTTGGTGGGACTACTGGCTGAAAGGTATCGACACAGGTGTCGTCTCTGATCCGGACTACCGCGCTTTTTTGATGGACGGCGTACGTCCGCAACGCTGGTACAGTGAGCGGCGGGGGCGTTGGATTGCCGAAGAAAAAGGCGCGACGTCTCACTTAGCGAACGTTTCGCTAAGGTTATCGAGCCAAGGCTTGGGACAGGATGGAGCCTTGGACCAGAAGCTGCGTTCGCCCCAGACCTGCGGCTTGGAGGCTGGCGAATACTGCGCCATTTGGCTTGGGCCGGACATGCCCGGAGACCAGCGCGCAGATGACGCCCTGTCAGCCAGTTTCGATGGCGCGCCCTTGGCTGAGGATTTGGATATCGTCGGCGCGCCGCGTATTCGTCTGCGCCTGAGTTCCGATCGCCCGCAAGCACAGATCGCTGTGCGTTTGAACCACCTACAACCGGACGGTGCGTCAACTCGCATTACCTATGGCGTGCTGAACCTGTCTCATAGAGAAAGCCATGCTGAACCCGAACCATTGCAGCCCGGCGCCATCTATGAGGTCACTCTGGATCTGGATCACATCGCCTATCGCGTCCCGAAGGGACATCGCCTGAGGGTCGCGATCTCAAGCGCTTATTGGCCGCTGATCTGGCCTTCGCCTGAAAGCGCCGAACTGCATCTGACTGGGGGGGAAATCTTCTTGCCCCAGCGCCCTGCGATCAAGGACGAATACACGTTCCCGCCGCCAGAGTCAGCCCAGCCCTTGAGGCAGACGGTTCTGCGCGAATCGAGCAATTCACGTCGAGTGGAAACAGATATGAACTCAGGCGAAACCCACCTGATCATCGAGGACGATTTTGGCCTCTTCGCAAATGAAGATCACGGTCTGTCCCATGGCGGCACAGCATTTGAGCGCTGGACGATCCACCCAGACGACCCGCTTTCGGCACGGGGCTACTGTAGCTGGACGCAGGAAATCAGCAGGGACGGCATTAATCTACGCACCGAAACGTCTTGCGAAATGTGGGCAGACAAATCGACCTTTTACCTTAGGGCAAAATTGAATGCCTATGAGGGCGAAAACTTGGTATCAACGAAGGAGCTGGAGGATTCCATACCACGTGATCAAATGTGATTTCCTGACCCAATTGGGCGAGACATTTGTCCTTGCCCGCTCGACCGAAATGCGCCTACTTTGACTCACGCGTCAATAAAAAGCTCATCAAGGGCTGATGATACACTCAACTGGGAGAAAAAAATGAACGAACAACTCACGCACATGACCAAAGAGGTCACGGCGGGTAAGCTGACTCGCCGCGAGTTCATGGGAAAAGCAGCGGCACTGGGTGTGTCGGCAGCATTGGCCAGCACGATGTTTGCCGATGCCGCGCGCGCCGCTGGTCCCAAAAAAGGCGGCGATCTAAAATTCGGTTTGCAGGGCGGCGAGTCCACCAACTCTCTGGACCCAGCGACTTATGCTAGCTCGGTTCCCTTCCAGAACGGTAAGCAGTTTGGCGACCAACTGGTTGAGGTTGCCCCTGACGGTTCGATCGAGCCGCGTTTGGCCGAAAGCGTCGAAGGTAGCGCGGACGCCAAGGTTTGGACGTTCAAGCTGCGTCAGGGCGTGGAATTCCACAACGGCAAAACCATGACCAGTGAAGACGTTCTGAAGACCATGGAACGCCACTCAAACGAAGACTCGAAGTCTGGTGCTCTGGGCATCATGAAGGGCATCGAGTCGATGAAGGCCGATGGTGACAATTTCCAGGTTACACTGACCGAGCCGAACGCTGACCTGCCATATCTGATGGCCGACTATCACCTGATCATTCAGCCCGATGGCGGCATGGAAAACCCTGGCGCAGGCATCGGAACGGGTCCCTACAAAGTAGAAGTGGATGAGCCCGGTGTGCGCCACCTCTACACGAAGTTTGAAAACCACTGGAACCCCGATTTCGGCAACTTCGACAGCGTTGAGGTCGTCGTCATCAACGATGCGACTGCCCGCACAGCAGCACTGCAGTCGGGTCAGGTCCATGCGATCAACAGGGTGGAACCAAAAGTCGCTGATCTGCTTGGTCGCGCACCAAACCTGACAGTGCACTCGACAGCTGGTCGCGGTCACTATGTATTCATCATGCACTGTGACACCGCACCGTTTGACCAAAACGAACTGCGTCTGGCCCTGAAGCACGCCATCAACCGTCAGGACCTGGTCGACAAAGTTCTGCGCGGCTACGGCACCGTCGGGAACGACATGCCAGTCAACGCAGCATACCCGCTGTTTGATGGTTCGATCCCACAGCGAGAGTTCAGCGTTGAGAAAGCAGCCGAGCACTACAAAAAGTCGGGCCATGACGGTTCGCCGATTATCCTACGCGTTGCAGATGGCGCCTTCCCGGGTGCTGTTGATGCTGCGGCCCTGTTCCAGCAAACTGCTGCTCAGGCTGGTATTCCGCTGGAAATCAAGCGTGAACCCAACGACGGTTATTGGTCCGAAGTCTGGAACGTTCAACCCTTCTGCGCGTCCTACTGGGGCGGCCGTCCCGTGCAGGACCAGATGTACTCGACCGCGTATCTGTCGACTGCAGATTGGAACGACACTCGCTTCAAGGTGCCGGCGTTCGACGAAATGCTGTTCCAGGCGCGTGCCGAATTGGACAACGACAAGCGCAAGGACATCTATAGCAAGATGGGCATGATGGTCCGCGACGAGGGTGGCCTGATCTGCCCAATGTTCAACGACTTTGTCGAAGGCGTCAGCAATCAGCTGGAAGGTTGGGAAAGCGATCCAACCCAAGAGATGATGAATGGCAACATGTCCCGCAAGATGTGGTTCTCCTGATAGGGCGCACGGTTAATGCATCCTATCATCAAACTGGTTTCCCAGCGCCTTGCGCTGGGACTCCTGCTTCTCTTCGGTGCATCGGCTCTGATTTTCGGCCTCACCGAAGCCCTGCCGGGGGACGCTGCGCAAGCTGTCCTTGGCCAATCCGCAACCCCCGAGGCGCTGGCAAACCTGCGCGAGGAAATGGGCCTCAACCGTCCCGCCTTAACCCGCTACTTCGAATGGCTAGGCGGCATTGTGCAGGGCGATCTGGGTCAATCCCTGACCAACAAGCTCGACATCGCCGACTCTATCGGCAACCGTCTGGGCAATACTTTGTTCTTGGCCTTTTGGGCCGCTGTCATTTCGGTGCCTCTGGCCATCTTTCTCGGCCTGCTCGCAGTCCGCTATCGTAATCGTTGGCCAGACAAGCTGATCTCAGCCGTTACTCTGACGACCATCTCTATCCCCGAATTTCTGATCGGCTATGTTCTGGTCTATTTCGTCGCTGTTAAACTGGGCATGTTCTCGCCGCTGGCGATGATCAATGACAGCATGAGCTTTGGACAAAAGCTGAATGCGATTGCTCTGCCTGTTATTGTACTTACTCTTGTCGTTCTGGCCCACATGATGCGCATGACCCGGGCCGCCATCCTGAACGTGATGCAGTCGGCATATGTGGAAACGGCTGAATTGAAAGGCCTGAGCAACTTCCAGGTCATCTACCGCCATGCCTTTCCAAACGCGGTCGCACCTATCGTCAACGTGGTGATGCTGAACCTGGCCTACCTGGTCGTCGGCGTCGTCGTGGTTGAGGTGGTGTTCGTTTATCCCGGCATGGGACAGTACCTGGTGGACCACGTGACCAAGCGTGACGTGCCGGTGGTTCTGGCCTGCGGCGTGATCTTCGCTGCCATCTACATCGGACTGAACATGATTGCAGACATCGTTGCCATTCTGGCCAACCCAAGGCTGAGGCATCCGAAATGAAGAATATCCCAATCTCTGCAATGATCGGGCTGGCCTTTACAGCCCTGTACTTCGTGATCGCGATTTTCGCGCCTCTGCTGGCCCCCTATGGCATGGCCGAAGTCGTTGGCGATGTGTGGGAACCATCCAGTTCGCAATTCTGGCTGGGCACCGACAACATCGGACGCGACCTGCTTAGCCGCATGATTTATGGCGGGCGCACAACAATCTTCATCGCGACCGCCGCGACGATCCTCAGTTTTGTGACGGGTTCGATTCTTGGCTTTCTGGCAGCTGTGTTGGGTGGCTGGGCCGATCAGGTCATGTCGCGGACAGTTGACCTCATCATGTCTATCCCGACGCTGATCTTTGCACTTGTGGTTCTGGCGATGGTGCCTGTCACCGTACCCGTCCTGATCATCGTCATGGGCTTGTTGGACTCAACCCGCGTCTATCGTCTGGCCCGTGCAGTGGCCGTTGACATCGCCGTGATGGACTATGTCGAAGCCGCGAAGCTGCGGGGCGAAGGGCAAACCTGGATCATCTTCCGTGAGATCCTGCCCAACGCATTGTCACCGCTGGTCGCGGAACTGGGCCTGCGGTTCATTTTCATGGTTCTGTTTGTCTCGACCCTGTCTTTCCTGGGTCTGGGCGTGCAGCCGCCGCTGGCCGACTGGGGTGGCATTGTGAAGGAAAACAAAGACGGTATCGTCTATGGCATCGGTGCGGCGCTTTACCCCGCTGTGGCCATCGCGACGCTGGCTATCTCGGTCAACCTTGTCGCTGACTGGGTCCTGAACCGAACTACATCGCTGAAAGGAGGCCGGGGATGAGTGAACCGCTTCTCAAGGTCCGAGACCTCAAGATTGGCGCGACCGTCTACCCTCCGGGTGAAAAGCCTCATGACATCGAAATCGTGCATGGAGTCAGCTTCGACCTCGCGCCCGGCAAGGTTCTAGGTCTGATTGGTGAATCCGGTGCTGGTAAATCTACCATAGGTCTTGCTTCGATGGCCTATGGCCGGGGCGGTGTGAAGATCACCGGCGGTGAGGTTTGGGTCAACGGACGTGACATATTGAAAACGTCCCACGGCGATATCCGTAAGCTGCGCGGCGGCGAGGTCACTTACGTGTCTCAGTCCGCGGCGGCGTCGTTTAACCCTGCCAAGAAAATCATGGATCAGGTGGTTGAAGCCGCGGTCGAACAGAAGAAGTTCAGCCGCAAAGAAGCCGAGAAACGTGCGCGCGAACTGTTCGCCAAGCTGGGTCTACCCGATCCTGATAATATCGGTGACCGTTATCCGCACCAGGTTTCGGGCGGTCAGTTGCAACGTTGCATGACCGCGTTGGCACTTTGCCCCGAACCCGATCTGGTGGTTTTCGACGAACCGACCACTGCGTTGGACGTGACCACTCAGATCGACGTTCTGATGGCGATTAAAGAGGCCATTGCCGACACTGGCGTTGCAGCCCTCTATATCACTCATGATCTGGCGGTCGTTGCGCAAGTCAGCGACGACATCATGGTGCTGCGGATGGGTAACACGGTCGAGTACGGAAATACCGACCAGATCATCAACAACCCGCAAGAAGAATACACGCAGGCTCTGGTCTCTGTGCGTTCTATTGAGCATGAAGAAAAACAGCCCACACCTGAACCGGTGTTAAGCGTCGACGGCATCACCGCGCGCTACAAGGGGCTGAATTTTGACGTGCTGCACAACGTAAATGTCGAGCTTCATCCGGGGCAGACGCTGGCGGTTGTGGGTGAGTCCGGATCCGGCAAGTCGACGCTGGCCCGGGTAATCACCGGCCTACTGCCTCCACGCGATGGTGAGATCACCTTTGCCGGGCGCAAACTCTCGCCTGATTTGCAAGGCCGCACCCGCGAAGACCTGCGTGAGCTTCAGATGATCTACCAGATGGCGGACGTGGCAATGAACCCACGTCAAACCGTTGGCACGATCATCGGTCGTCCGCTCGAGTTCTACTTCAACATGCGCGGGGCCGAGAAACGCAAACGTATCATCGAGTTGCTGGATGAGATCGAATTGGGTGAGAAGTTCATCGACCGCTATCCGGCAGAACTCTCAGGTGGTCAGAAACAGCGTGTCTGCATCGCGCGGTCGCTGGCGGCAAAGCCCAAAATGATCATCTGCGATGAGGTCACTTCGGCGCTTGACCCTCTGGTGGCGGATGGCATCCTGAAGCTGTTGCTCGATCTTCAGAAGATTGAGGATGTTGCCTATCTGTTCATCACTCACGATCTGGCCACGGTCCGCGCGATCAGCGACAGCATCGCGGTGATGTATCAGGGTCGCGTTGTACGCTATGGCCCGAAATCACAGGTGCTGAGCCCGCCGTTCGACGATTACACCGATCTGCTGCTTAGCTCGGTTCCCGAGATGCATCTGGGCTGGCTGGAAGAAGTTGTCGCCCATCGCAAGATGGAAAGCGCAGGCAACTGATCCACTTCGTGACAGTTTGATGAAAACTTTAAATCCCGGCGCATTGTCTGATGACAGGTGTCGGGATTTTGCTATTTCGGGCGCGAACAGGCGGCCCGTGTGCAGCGAATCTCATAGGGTCGCCTGAAGAATTAAAAGAAAGGGTCTGGGCATGGACCGCAAACTCCTGTTGATCCTTCTGGACGGTGTTCCATGGCGTAATTTCCGTCGCCTATTCGGTAATCTCGAAGGATGGGTCGACAGCGGTGAGGCGCAGGTTTGGAAACTGCGCGCGGTGCTGCCGTCGACCTCGGCCAGTTGCTATGCCTCGATCCATACAGGCGTCACGCCGCAGGAACATGGGTGCACCGGTAATGGCAATGTCTTCCGGCTAAACCATAAGGACGTGTTCAGTCAGGTGCGCGAGGCAGAAGGTGTGACCGGAGCTGTTACCCACAGCTATTGGTCGCAGTTCTTCAACCGTCACCCCTTCGATTACGTCCGTGACATCGAATATGACGAACCAGAAAGCAAGACGATCAACCACGGCCGTTTCCACAGCATGACAGGTTACGGCAAGGCCAATCAAATGACGCCTTCGGATGTTGACCTTTATGCGACGCTTACCAACCTATGTCTGCGCTTTGGGCTGGATTACGGCATACTTCATACCTGCACGCTGGACAGTATGGGCCATCGTTTTTTTCACGATTGCGAGGAGATGGACCACGCCTGTTTCGTCGCGGATGAGATGCTCGCCCCCTTCATTCCCCGATGGCGGCAGTTGGGTTACGAGGTCATTGTCACTGCCGACCACGGTCAGGATGAACGTGGCCATCACGGTGGGCGCGGGCCGTTGCAGCAAGAAACCGCGCTGTATTACTTTGGTGACGCTAAAGGCCCCGAGGCCAACACCGTAATTGATCAGCTGCAACTTGCACCCACAATCCTGAACCGCATGGGCGCCCCATTGGCTGAGACGATGAAAGCAAAACCTTTCCTGACCTAATTAATCGTAGGACCAGATCCCCTGCCCCAATGCCTCAATGGCAACTGAGATCCGCTCGAAACTGGCTGCTGCGCGTTTCACCGATGTTCGCGCGCGCAGATAGCCGTGCACAAGCCCCGGTTCGTTGACCCAATGCGCTTTGCCCCCAGCCTCGGCAATCTTTTCGCAATAGGTCAGGCCATCATCACGTAAAGGGTCGCAATCGGCAGTTACCACTACGGTGGGTGGCAAATTCGAAAAGTTGGCGTCTTGCAGCGGGGCAAATGTCGGGTCGCCTTCGGGCACGTCACCCGCGCAGCGAACGTTTTCGTAGAAGCGAATTTCCTCCAGCGTCAAAAGCGGCGCTTTCGCATGCTCAACGTAGGACCCGACTGATCTATTACCGCCCAGGCCGGGATAAATCAGAACCTGCCCCAACACGTTGTCCAGCCGTCCGCGTGCGTGATGCGCCACAGCAGCGGCCAGATTACCGCCAGCGCTGTCACCAGCCAGCACTATAGGATCACCAAATTCCTGCACGGCCCAATTCGCAGCGCCCCAACTGTCCTGGAATTGCGCTGGGTGAACGTGTTCAGGGCAAAGCCGGTAGTCAACAGAAACAACGCGATAACCAGTTTGTGCACAAATCTCGGCGCAGACATCGTCGTGGCTGTCCAACCCGCCGACAACGAACCCACCGCCATGAAAATAGACAACAGTTCGCGTTGGATTGCCGGCCGTATAGATCCGAACAGGTACGCCGTTGGCGGACCTGTCTTGCACGTCCAGTCCTGAAGGGTGACGTTGGCGAAAGTCCTGACACATCTTGTTGTAAACGCGACGCTGATCTTCGATCGACAAGTCAACGGCGTCGTCAGGATAGCTTTCAGCCGTTCGTCTTATGAACGCCCAAGTTTCTTCATCAATCAGACGTTCATAATCCATTTTCCCTCCGCGGTCAGGCAGCCAACTCCCATGGCCGGGTGAACGATCCCAGCACTTTGCTAACATCGTCTTCGGATGCACCGTTCGCGTCAAGCTGTGCGACAAGCCCGCGCTTCTTGTCGTCGATCACAGAGACGACGCGCGCATTTAGACCGGCCTCTTCCAGAGCGCCGTTGTAGACGCGAGTGATCGCCTGTTTGCGCAATTCCGGTTTAAAGACCTTGCCCACTGCCGTTTTGGGCAATTCGTCCAGAATTGTCATATGCTTGGGCTGCGCCGCACGTTCATGGACATGCACTCCGCAATATTCCATCAACTCTTTCTCGGTCACGCTGGCTCCTTCTACCAACTCGACGAAGGCACATGGCACTTCACCCGAATAAGCATCAGGCTGACCGATGGCCCCAGCAAAGGCAACGGCGTCATGACCCAGCAGAGCCTCTTCAATTTCGGCCGGGTCTATGTTGTGACCCCCACGAATGATCAGGTCCTTGGCACGCCCTGTTATCCAAAGGTAACCATCTTCGTCGTACCGACCCAGATCGCCCGTACGCAGATACTTATAGTAGTGATAGAGGTCTATGTTCTTGTCCGCCTCGGTATAGGTGTGACCTGCATAAACACCGGGGTTCGAGATACAAATCTCACCGATCTCATCCGCGCCACATTCCTTGGGTCCATCCGGCCCAGCCTGCAGGATTTTGACGTCCGTGTATGGGAAAGGAATGCCAATCGAGCCGATCTTCTTTTCGCCATCGACCGGGTTACATGACACTAGGCAGGTTGCCTCCGTCAGGCCATAACCTTCGACGATGGTAACGCCGGTTGCTTCCTCAAAGCGGCGGAACAGTTCCACCGGCAATGGGGCCGATCCCGAAAATGCGGTCTTCACACTTGAGATATCGGCGTCAACCGGGCGCTGCATCTTGGCTGCAATCGCAGTTGGGACAGTGATGATGAAGCTGACCTTCCAACGTTCGATCAATTTCCAGAAATTGTCGAATACGCCGTCGCCGCGATATCCGGCAGGTGTTGGAAAGATCACGTGCGCGCCCGAAGACACCGCGGCCATCACGATCACATGCACCGCAAAGACGTGGAACATCGGCAAAGGACACATGATCACGTCTTCTTCGGTGAACAGCAGCGTGTGCCCAAGCCAACCATTGTAAATCAAGCCCGAATATTTGTGCTGTGCCACTTTGGGCATGCCCGTGGTTCCACCGGTGTGGAAGAAACAGGCGACGCGGTCTTCCTTGCTGTCCTCGAAGGTAAGCGTCGTTGGCTGCTTGGCCAACTCTTTGTTAAAGCTCTTGTAGTCCGCATGAGCTAGCTTTTCTTTGTTGCCCATCTTGGGGCGCAAAAACGGTACCAACCAGGATTTCGGCGGCGTCAGATAACGGTTGAGGTCAATCTCAAGAATGGTCTTAACGGTGGGCGCATGACGTACGGCCTCTTCCACCTTTTGTGCCACATCTGCCTTGGGGAACGACTTCAGCGTCACCACGACCTTGGCCTCAGTCTCGCGCAGGATCGCGGCAATCTGCTCTGGCTCCAGCAGAGGATTGATCGGGTTGACGATCCCGGCAACCGCCCCGCCCATCATGGTAATCAGCGTCTCGTTACAGTTGGGCAGCACATAAGCCACCACATCTTTCTCACCGATTCCCAAGGAACGGAACAGGTTTGCGGCTTGATTGACCTTGCCCAGTAATTCGGACCATGTCAGGGTCTCGGCCTTGTCGGTGGGGCCAGAAAAAAGCTGAAAGCTGATCGCATTGCTGTCAGGAAATTTTTTTGCCGTACGCGACAACAGTTGGTGGAATGTGACCGGAACGTCGCGGTCTTCCCACGGCATTTCCTGCTCCATCCTTGCCTTGTCTTCCAAACCCACAAAGGCCATGTGGTTCCTCCCTTATCTCTCCCGTGTCCGGCACGAGTTTTTTTATCCTTCGCCAAGATGGAAGCAAAACTGTGCAGGTTCAAGAAATGCCTTATCTGTGAAGGCGACAAAGGGATAGAATTACGCTGCGGTCCGAACGAAACTGCCCCAGCGTCACGTCATTCGGCAGCCACACCGTCGGTAAACTGAAGGCGGGCCAAACGAGCATACAGCCCATCTTGTGCCACAAGGTCCTCATGGGTGCCTTGCGCCACGATACGACCAGCTTCCATCACAACGATCCGGTCCGCCTTTTTGACGGTCGCTAGCCGGTGCGCCACGATAAGGGTAGTACGACCGGCGCGCATCTTGTCAACGGCCCCCTGCACCGCGCGTTCGCTTTCCGCATCCAGCGCCGAGGTCGCCTCATCCAGCAGCAGAACCGGCGCGTCGCGCAAGATTGCTCGGGCGATTGCGATGCGTTGCTTCTGGCCACCGGACAGCATAACGCCACGCTCGCCTACGAAGCTGTCGTAACCTTCCGGCAGGGCTGAGATGAACTCATGCGCGGCTGCGGCACGGGCGGCAGCCTCAACATCGGCGTCAGTTGCATCAAGACGACCAAATCTGATGTTTTCGCGTGCCGAAGCCGCAAAGATCACCGGGTCTTGCGGCACCAGCGCCACGTGGCGGCGGAACTCGGCCCGGTCGATATCTCGTAGGTCGACGCCATCCAAACTGACCTGCCCCGAGACAGGATCATAGAACCGCTGGATCATCTGGATAACGGTCGTCTTGCCCGCACCAGAAGGACCGACGAATGCCACAGTTTCACCTGGACTGACCTGCAAGTTCATGCTTTCAAGCGCCACAACATCTGGGCGTGAGGGATAGCGGAAGGTCACGTCATCAAAGCGGATTTCACCGCGAACCGGGGATGGTAGTGATTTAGGCGTGACCGGATCAACAACTGTGTCTTGGGCGTTCAGCAACTCGACCAGTCTCTCGGTCGCTCCAGCGGCGCGCTGCAGTTCGCTCCAGATTTCGGACAGGGCCGCCACCGAGCCCGCCATGATGATCGAATAGATAACAAACTGGATTAGAACGCCTTCGGTCATAACACCGTTGCGAACGTCATTTGCACCCATCCACAGCACACCGACAATGCCCGAAAACACAAGGAAAATCACGATAACGGTCAGCACGGCGCGGGTGCGAATGCGGCGCAGCGAGACATCATACGACGTTTCAGTCATATCACCGAACTGCTTGCGACTGGCTTGTTCGTGGGTAAAGGCCTGTACGGTCTGCACCGCGCCCAGCGCTTCACCGGCGTTTCCAGATGAGGCCGCAATCCAATCCTGATTTTCCCTGCTGATCACACGTAGACGGCGACCAAGCACAAGGATCGGCACCACCACCAACGGGATGAGGAGCAGCACCATGCCCGTCAACTTTGCCGAGGTTAGCAGCATCAAAACCAGACCGCCGACAAACAACAGCATGTTGCGCAATGCGATGGACACGGATGAGCCCAAAACCGACTGAATCAACGTCGTGTCAGTGGTGATCCGACTCAGTACCTCTCCGGTCATGATGCGTTCGTAGAACTCGGGGCTCATGCCGATGACACGGTTGAACACAGCCTTACGAATATCCGCCACCACGCGCTCACCCAATCGGGTCACCAGCGCGTAACGCAGACCGGTCCCCACCGCCAATATCGCAGCGATGCCCAGGGCCGCCAGAAAATACCACTCAAGCAAGTCGCCGTCTTCGATGCGAAAGTTGTCAACGACGCGGCGCACTGCCAGCGGCAATGCCAGGGTCATACTGGCAGTCAATACCAACGCAACCGACGCGCCCGTCATCAGCGTCCGATAAGGACGCATAAAGGGCCAAAGCGACCGCAAAACACCAATTTTCTTGGATTTGGCACGTTCTTCGCTAGCACCTGGTGCTGGACTGGCTTGGGCGTTTCTTGCCATGCTTGGCCCTTAGATCCTTTTGTAGTCGAGTGATCGCTTCTTGGCTGCAGCAAACGGCGCGGTCAAGTTGCGCGTCACGAATTGACCACCTGTCAGGGCCATTTGACGCAGAATTTGGGGCTGACTTGGAGCGGGCGGCGGGAATCGAACCCGCTTCATCAGCTTGGAAGGCTGAGGTAATAGCCAGTATACGACGCCCGCTCAGCTCGAGCGGGTGTATTTCATCCCGATTTTGCGGTCAATAGAGGATTTGTTTTTTCTGGTAGCTGACTTTTGTTGACCAAAAAATCTACTGCGGAATTGCAAGTTAGGCTTGGGGTTTAGCCGAAGACTAAGCTGGCAATTGCCTAAGTGCGTCACTCTGCGCCAGTGGCTGATAACTTCCACAAAATCGTCATTGACCATGCTACGGCTGGCCAACAAACGGTGATGAGTAACTAGGATACTAAGAAGATACTGGCTGAATAAGCGCACTAATTGCACGCGTGCACCAAAGTCGTTGCACGAAATGTCCTATCTACCAAGAGAACTTCTGTAATCGTTCGTATAGGTCACCTGAACGAAGGTTGCGGAATGCAAAGATCAAGGGCTCCTGAGTAAAGACAAAGAAATTTGTGATTTGAAGCATCTCACAAGCAATTTCTTCAAGGTTGATCTTGGTTAATCCGCAGTCGGATCCTTCATACCAATCTGTATGTTCAAGGACGACCGCGCCCAGGGCGACTGAACACCGCTCGTTTCGGTCATCACATCTGAACGCACCTGATCAAACATCTTCTCCAAGGATAGGCCAGATTGGCTGATAGCACGCGCAATCGCCGCTGTGTAAGGGCTGTGAGCTCCTGTCCCATCCAGTGCAACATCGCCGGGCCCTGTGGCGTAGGCAATCAAATTGTTCGTACGAGCGGTCATACGCGCAAGCCCATCGCCCACGTCCAGGTTCACGTCCGGTTGGTCACCAAATGGATTGTCGCGGCAGGCGTCCAATATCATCACGCTGACAGCATTTGGTGTATGAATGCGATCTAGGATCCATTCTGCCGAAACAGCTTCGTCCGCAATGTCATCTTCGGACTGAATGGCCACACCCAGCGGAAGTAGGTAGTTAAAACCGTCACTGCGCACACCATGCCCTGCGAAGTAAAACACGGCCAGCGCCTCGGATCCCGCAGCGCGCACTTTGATTGCAAAGGTCTCAACTTCCTGCATCATCTCCGCACGGTTTGTGTCTGTTAGCGTTGTGACCGTAAATCCAACGTCTTGCAGTTCATCGCTCATCAACCGCGCGTCGTTCACAGGATTGTCTAGCGCTGGGACATTTGTGTAGTCAGCGTTCCCTATAACCAAAGCAAACCGTTCATGCGCAGCTGATGCTCCGGCTAGCAGGCTATTGACGATGAAAAATGCAGCAAAAAAACGCGTCAATTGTATCTCCAAGTTTTTTGTGAACTGAATATGCCGCCAAGCGAACTCTTCGCTTTATTTCGTGGCGACTTCATTCATTCAGGAAGGGCAGAAAACCAAGACCGGACACCCAATTCTATAAGCAATCGGTAGTTGATATTCCGAAAGGCTACAATCGCAAAGCGCGCCATGTGAGGTCTTCTTTACACCAATAGTGTTGAAAGCAAGTGGTGCGGCTAATTTAGCGTCAAAATTTCCGAGCGAATCCCCGCTCAACTGACGATCAGAAAACGAAGGTTGCTAGAAAGTAAATGGCGGAAAGAAGTGCTCTAAACTCGCTGGTTCCGGGCTAGATACCGAATTTTTCGCCTGCACAGGCCGCTATCTAGACACTGACTTTGGAGGCTGAATACTCCGCATTTAACTTAACATCTTTTGGCTGGCAGAGCTGCGGGAATTGTGGCGGGCAGGTTTACGCACGATGTGCACATTCTGTCTCAACGTGGAGTGTTTTACGGGGGATGACGAACGGGAAGCCGTTACACTCACCTTCGGTTGGAAGAAAACTGGAGCTAAGACAATTGGCTAGAAATTAAAGAATAGTCAGTTGTATCCGGTGACCGTTGCACGCGGCCGACCCTTCCGCAAAAGCCAATTACGACGGTGGAGAACACTCGTCTGGGAGGATTTTGGACTCGAAAATGTTCGCTCTGGACTGGTTTCCCAACTCGTACACTTATTCGGTTCATCGCCAGACTTAACGTTATTTTCCGTGTATGTGGGGGTACGACTTGTTCGACATGCATTGGCGCACGCACCTCCCAAGTATTCTACCGGCAGAAAAGAGTCACTAGAGGTTCCGGACCTACTGAGGAAGGCACCTCCTTTTTCGGCCAAAATGGCTGCAATTTCGGTCAATTCCATCGATAGCCATCAACTAAACACAATTATAGATTGTATGCGAATTACGCTTGAAGGTCGCATAATACTCTGTTTTTAAAAGTTTTTATTAAAAGTTCACTTCACCCTGACCTCCAAGATGCACCACAATACACACCTATTGGTTGTCATCTGATCAACCGAAACCAAAAAGGCTTTTAACATGCTAAACGCGATGCATCGCCCGACGAACAAGGTTTATGAAAACGTCGAAGGCGCAACTCTCACCGGTGAACCAGGGAGCTACATCTCCAGCGGACACTCCGATGCCTTGGCACTGGACTCCGGCTCAATTTCGTTTGCGTTTACCCCTGCGCACACGACAGGTCGCCAGACATTAGTGTCGAAGAACGGCAGCGGCCATGATGAAGGCGGGCACTTTACCATGTCGCTTGATGGGTCCGAGATACTGCTCAGCATGGAAACAGCGGACAAAACACATATGTTCCGCGTACCAAACGTTCAGATTGAAGAAGGCGAAGAATACCATATCGTAATGTCCTTCGGGGAAGACGGTTTGGAAGTCTGGCTAGACGGCCAAATCGTTGCGGCAGAACCGGAATTCACGCAGGGCATCGAGCTCAACACCCGCGCGTTGGTCTTTGGCGGCTCTAATGCAGATTACGGCCCCGATACGGACGGTGCGAAAGCCTTGTTCGAAGGCGAAATCGCTGAAATCGCGGTTTTTGACAGCCAGTTGACCGAGCACGAAATCCAGTCCGAAGCCCTGAGCATCGTGGAAGAAAAGGCGAGCGAAGCTATCGCGCAAGAGGCCATGAACGACCTCGTGCCAGCCTTTCTACAAGCCCATCACGGCAGTGACACGCTGAAAGAACTAATGTCGGAATATGGCTTCAACCATGACGGCACACCCGCCGAACCGCTGGACGAAATGCAAGCGGGCACTTCAGAAGATGACAACATGGCCGGCGGCAGTTCCGACGACGGTATCTTTGGTGGCGAAGGCGATGACATCATCGACGGCAACGAAGGCGACGATGTCCTGCAAGGCGGCTATGGTAACGACACTCTCATGGGTGGCGCAGGCGATGATATCCTTGATGGCGGCCACGGCGAGGATGTCCTGCGCGGCGGCGACGGCAATGACCTTTTGATTGCACGGTCTGATGGTCGCGAACCATACATCACCTACGATCCTGACCGGGATGAGGGCGATCCTTACAATGAGCTGACAGACGGCAAGCTCTATCCCGATCAGCCCATTCCGGCAGACGATGTGCTGGAAGGCGGGGCCGGAGCCGACACGTTCTATTTCCAGACTCTGATCAACGCCAAAGAACGCTATATTCGCGAGCACACAGGTGCAGACGGCACCATCAACTGGCATGGGGTCGCTGGCGAAAACGACAAGTTGCATGATCACTGGGTCGATGAGATCGGCAACGATGTGATTTTGGATTATAACAAGGCGGAAGGCGACAAGATCGTCATTGATGGCCACACGACAGAGATCTTTGAAATTACCTATGGCGATTCCAATGGCGATGGCGTGCTCGATCACTCCATCATCCACCTGTATTCCGACCAAGGTGCAAATGGCGGCGCGCATAACTACGACAAGCTTGGCACGATCACTGTTTACGGGGACTTGGTGCAGGAAGGCGACATCGACCAGAATGCAGGATCTGCATATGGTATCGTCGACAACATCAAAGACCTGGACGAAGCGATCGCGCCGGTAACGAACGGAGAGGAGAACACCTCGCCCACTCCGGAACCGACCCTCGAAGCGCCAAGCACCGAGACACCAGGTGGCCAGACCGCCGTGTATTTCGTACCCGGCACGATGGAGTTCGACCGCAAGGACGCGCAGGAAGTCAACCTCGGATCGCCCGAGAGCATTGCGCTCGACTCGGCCACACTTGCCTTTGGCTTCAACATTGAGAAAATGAACTGAGTATCCACGCTGGTTTCAAAAGAATCCAATGCGAAGGCGGAAGGCGAGTTCAGCGTGCGAGTCGACCTGAATGGGACCTTCACCATCACGCTTGACGATGGAACAGACTGTCACGTTATCAGGATACCTAATGCCGTTCAGGCCGGCGTCAACTATGAGTTCGCGATGAGCTTTGGTGACCAGGGACTTCAGGTCATGTTGAACGGCGTGGTAATGGCAACTCTGCCAGACGTGACCGTTGGGCTGGGCTCCAACATGGAAGACCTACTGTTGGGCGCGGGTGCCTGGGCAAGCACGCCGGGTACGTCAGATAAAGTCTACGGCTACTTGGATGGCAGCATCACGGACTTCCGCGTGTACGAAGGTCAGCTTTCCTCGGCCGATTTGTACGGAGAGGGGGCAGATGACTCTGTTCTGTCACTGGATGGCGCGCTGGAAGACTACACGATTTCCATGGCAGATGACGGGTCTCTGGATGTATCCCGTGACGATGGCGACGTCGAAATCAGTGACTCGGTCGAGTTTTTGCAATTCGACTCTGGTACCTTCGGCATTGGTCAAATCCTTGTCGGGACAGACGGAGACGATGTCATCCGAGGCTATGACACCGATGATCTGATCCTCGGCGGCATGGGCAATGACCGGCTTGTCGGAAATGACGGGGATGATCATCTGTATGGCCAGGACGGTTCAGACACGCTGATCGGAGGCGATGGCGACGACATGCTGAACGGTGGAAACGGCGATGACAGGTTGTACGGTTATGCCGATGACGACCTGATGATCGGCGGCGCTGGTGACGACGAAATGATGGGCGGAGATGGTGCCGACGTCTTTATCGGCGAGGAAGGTGACGATTTCATCTTTGCCAACAGCCGCAGCGACGCGGGTGAAGAGGCTGTGGACTCGGCCGTCTACCTTGGCAACTTCGATGATTACGAAATCAGCGTAACGTCAGTCTACAATGGGACCCGTGGCGAATACATGACGCAGGTTGTCATCAAAGACGCTGACGACGGTGGTGCGGATGGTGTTAACGAAGGAACTGACACTTTGTTGGACATGGACCTTCTCATCTTCTCAGACCAGACTGTGTCTGTTGACGATCTCTGGCACTAAAAAAATGGCACGGTCCCTCAAAAGGACCGTGCCTCACTGTCTTGCTCAGAACCAAGTTTCATTCTTTTTGGGTTTATTTTCGGTCCACCTAAAACAAACGCCCAATATCGCGTCTTTTGGCGGATGTTCGTGCACCGAAACAAAGGTGATTTACCCTCGATGGCCTCAATAACATCCAGCATCGAGATTTCTTCCGACGTGCGGGCCGCCCGCTCTATACCGTCGCTCAGTTTCAAAGGGTCGCTCCCTCCAATCGATCCTTATTCCTGATAAAAATTTTTGATGATAAGTATTCTCTTCGTTCAATAGAGGAAAACCCGACTGCCGCGCCGATTGCTTTCAATATATTGGTTTCACAAAGTTTATCCGCACACGCACCAATACAACTCTCATACCCTCATTCAAAAAAGGGAAAATAGATGAACTGTTTTTGCGGTTTATTGTTTACCGAGTGAAAAATGAAGCGAGTTGCTTTTGTCTGCCTCGAGCCTTTTAAGTTGCTCGACCTCGTTGGACCGCTGCAGGTGTTCACCGATGCAAACGCGTATCTTCCGGAAGACGAGAAATATGAAACCATAGTCCTCTCTTCCGAGGCTGGCGCAAAGCTCACCGACACTGTTTTGTCGCCGGATACGCAAGCGTTAAAGCAAGCGATTGATGTTCCTTTCGACACGACTTTGATCATCGGGAACGAGAATTCCGGTCTTACTATCGAAGACAGGAAAACCGTCAGTTCGGCCGCCCAAAACTCGAAAAGGGTAGGCTCTGTTTGTATTGGGGCCTTCGCGCTTGCTCGGGTGAACATGTTGAACGGGCTTCGGGCGGTCACGCATTGGAAATACTGTGATCTGTTGGCCCAGTCCTTTCCTGATATAAAAGTTGAGAAAGACCCGATCTACATCCGAGAAGGAGATATTTGGACGTCTGGGGGCGTGACGTCAGCGATCGATATGGCTTTGGCCATGGTCGCAGAAGATCATGGGCGTAAAGTCGCGATTGAGGTCGCACGCGAGATGGTGGTCTACATGATACGCCCAGGTGGGCAAAGCCAATTTTCGACGTCACTCAAAAACCAAATGTCCGAGGCCGATGAGCAATTTCGCGAACTGGCTTCCTGGATTAGAGAAAACGTTACCTTGGATTTATCTGTCGATACTTTGGCAAAGCACTGCAGAATGAGCCCGCGGTCGTTCACGAGAAAATTCCAAGCCTCTTTTCGATGCACGCCCGCTAAGTTTGTAGAGATGTGCAGATTGGAAGCGGCCAAAGACCTTCTTGAGGAAACAGAGATACCAATAAAAGTCATTGCTGCTAAAAGCGGTTTTTTAGAAGCGGAGCGGCTGAGGCGAAGCTTTTACCGAAATCTAGGTATTTCTCCAGTAGACTATCGTAAACGCTTTTCCGTGGTGCAGCACTAGGTGACTGATCCCAACATTTGACGATAAGGAATTAGCGGACGCGTTTTAGGACAAGCCCGTCACGGTAGCACCGAGATAACACAAGCTCTTAGTAGAAATTAAGTGATCGCAGGCTTCAATCGCGGAGCTGAATTAAAAACTTGGCATCAACCAAAAAAGTGCGGAATCGGCAATCCTTTGAGGATCAGAATTTTAGCCCCATAACGACGAGTTCAACTGTCCTGAGTGGAGAAGAAAAGGCATTTATTGTAGTTGTTTAACGGCACACTCCGCTGCAACTGGATTACAACTAGTCGGCATTGCGGCCAAAGGTTTCGCCTGAGATGTGTTCTTCCTCACATTGCTGTAAGCTACTGCCCTGTTGTTCATGCTTGGTCAGCAAGCCACGAGTATGAATCGAGCGCGGCTGAAATTCGGATCATCGACACGTATTGCAAAGGCTGTGCACTGGTTTGTCCAATCAGAGACGCCGGATAGGTCGTTGCAGCAACCAACGCTTCCTGCATTGGCAAACCTACTTGCGTGACCAGATTGTGGATGGCAGTTGTCAGGTCGAGATTGGCGCCAGCAAGCGTTCCGTCTCCAAGCGCTAGGCGTCCGCCTGAACGTGCGATCCGCCGGCCTTCCAGGTCAAATTCTGTCTGATCCGTGCCCGCGACAGCCATAGCATCGCTGACAAGGAAAATTTGTCCCGGCGCGGATTTCGCGGCCCATGCCGCGCGCATTACTTCAGGGAGACTTCAGGGAGGACATGGATGCCATCGGCGATCAGTCCAGCAGACAGGCCAGCATTTGACAGCGCCGCCCCGACCAACCCAGGTTCGCGATTTCCCAACTTACTCATCGCGTTGTACAGATGCGTGACACATCTGGCACCCGCTGCTGCATAACGCTGACATGTCGCGAAATCTGCATCGCTATGACCCGGCTATACCAGGATTCCGGCATGAAACAGAGCCTCTACCTGCTGAACCAAGACGGATTCGGGCACTATGGTCATCATTAGGCACGGCAACTCCTTTGCCGCAAAGAGCAAGGCTTTTATATCGTCGCCATCCATCGGTCGGATCAATGCACCGTCATGCGCGCCTTTGCGCGTTACCCACAGATGTGGCCCTTCCAGATGCAACCCTGCCACGCCCGGAACACCAACGCTAATCGTCGAGCTTGCAACTACTTTCGGGCCTAAAACAACCGGCGCTTAAACTGAATCTGAACGCCATTGCGGAAACAACCTTCGTAGGCAATTATCTTCTCAAATCCGCGCCGTAGAACAACCTTCATAAAGCTGTTACCGACCTGTCACAATGACTCCCTAAATGCCACTCATCGATCATGACAAGACAGCCAGGAGCCATCTATGAAAGACGCTGACCCCACCACCCTTTCCGCCGATGATTGGGACGAGCTGCACTTCCCCCGCCCCGAGGAAAACGACTTTGACCGCGTAGTAGAACGCGCCATCTCACGCCGTGGTTTCCTCGGCGGCGTTTTGGCATATGGCTCGGGTGCTGCGGCCATGGGTGCGGGCCTGATGAATTCGACCGCGGCCCACGCTGTGACCACTTCACGCTTTGCCTTTGCACCGATTGCTGCGCAAACCGACGGCACCGTACACGTACCCGAAGGGTATGAGTGGAAGATGCTGATGCGCTGGGGCGACCCATTGTTTTCCGACGCAGATGGTTATGACGTGACCGATGGTGGACCGCTGGAAAACTCGGATCGCATTTTTGGTGAAAACACCGACGGGATGGAGACGTTCTCGTTCCAAGGCCACGAGTTGATTGCGATCAACCACGAATATCCGAACCGTAAGATCAATATGCCTGCCTCGCAGGAAGGCGTACCGGCCAACGCGGATGACGTTCTGAAACTTCAGAACCTTCAGGGCGTGACCGTTATGGAAATCGCCGAAGGTCCGGAGGGTTGGTCGGTTGTCAAAGACAGCCCATTCAACCGCCGTATCCATCACAACACGCCGATGAAAATCGTTGGCCCTGCAGCCGGTCACGACCTGCTGAAAACTGAAGCCGACCCGACAGGCACTACTTCGTTGGGTACGATGAACAACTGTGGCGCGGGCAAGACCCCTTGGGGCACATACCTGACCTGCGAAGAGAACTTTAACGGTTACTTCGGTTCCAGAGACGAAAACGCCAGCTACGACCAGAAGGTCGCAGACGGCATGACCCGTTATGGCATCAAGGCAGAAAGCTGGAACGGTTACGAGCTGTTCGACCCGCGTTTCGACACCTCAAAAAACCCGAATGAGCCGCATCGTGCGGGATGGATCGTAGAGATTGATCCCACTAAACCAGAGAGCACGCCGGTCAAGCACACAGGTCTGGGCCGCTTCAAACATGAAAACGCCGAGGTCACGCTGGCGGCCGATGGTCGAGTGGTTGTCTATATGGGCGACGACGAGCGCGGAGAATACCTGTACAAATTTGTCTCGAACGGCACCTACAAGCCAGGCGGCGAAACCGAGAACCTGCTGAACGACGGCACGCTATATGTTGCTAAGTTCAACGATGACGCAACTGGTGAGTGGCTGGCCCTAACGCCAGAATCTACAGGTATGGACGATGCCGAGATCCGCATCTTTACCCGCATGGCCGCGTCTGCTGCAGGTGGCACAACCATGGACCGTCCCGAATGGGTCGCATCCAGCCCGGTTGCGGTCGAAGCTTACTGCTGCCTGACCAACAACAAGAACCGTGGGGTCAAGCCGAATGCTGGTGGCGACGACACCTCGGTCAATGGTCCGAACCCGCGTGAGGCCAACAAGTACGGCCAGATCGTGCGCTGGCGTCCGGCGAATGATGATCATGCCGCCAACGCCTTTGACTGGGATCTTTATGTCATGGCAGGCAACCCGACCGTACATTCCGACGACCGCGCCGGTTCTGCGAACGTGAACGGGGGGAACCTGTTCAACTCGCCGGATGGTATGGTCATCGACTCGACCGGTTTGATCTGGATTCAGACCGATGGCGACGACGGCAACGAGGAAGATTTTGCTGGCAACGGCAACAACCAGATGCTGGTTGGCGACCCGATCACCGGCGAGATCGTACGCTTCATGACCGGCCCGAACGGCTGTGAGGTCACTGGTCTGGCTTGGTCTACAGACTTGCGCACCATGTTCGTTGGTATTCAGCACCCGGGCAGCAACTGGCCCGACGGTGGCACGCCTCGTTCCTCGGTGATCGCGATCAAGCGAGCCGACAACGGGCTGGTCGGCTAATCCCTACGAAAACAAAAAGCCCCCGAGCCTTACGGTTTCGGGGGCGTTTTTCTTCAGATATCCTGACCCGGTGGCGCAAGCGGCCCACCCGGTTCAAGTAGATAGCGCTCAGACAGCCAGGGATTAAGTTCCAACGCTTCGTTTAAAGCCTCACGAGCTTCTTCCAGCCTTTGTAAACCCAATAGGGTTAGTGCGCGTCCACTTATGGCTGCAACGTGGTTCGGCGACAGTTCAATAGCTTTGTCTAGATCGGGCAGTGCTGCCTCGAAATCCTGCCGCAGGTAGTGCGCGAAAGCTCGTTGGTTATATCCTTCGGCGTACGACGGGCAGTATGCAATCAGCTTGTCAAAGTCTTCAATCGCACCCAGAAGATCCCAGGCGTTGCGGCGCGTCATGCCCCGATCCAACACGGCCTGCGCGCTTTCATCCGGCGCGTCGGTCCAGAATTCCCAAAGCTGATTGGACAACACCCGTGCGGCCTGTTCGTTTTCAGCTTTCTGGATTTGAGCAATGACGCCACTGACATCGGCGCGATGATCTGGTGCGACAGGACAGTTCTCGGCTTGCGCCATGGGCGCGACAAGCAAGAAAGAGGCAAAGGCAAGCTGTTTCATGCACCAATGGTGACGCACGCAGGATATTCGTCAACCCATGCCGTCAACTGCCCCGGACACACCCGTTTCCTTCACAGCTTCCATCGCTACAAAAGTGGATGTGCTGCCTACATGCGGAAGGGACGAAATCTTCTCAGCCAAAACCGCGCGATACTCTGACATCGAACCAGTTCGGATTTTCAGTAGGTAATCGAAATTCGAAGCGATCATATGGGCTTGCTCGATCTCAGCCACTTTGCGCACCGCCGCATTAAACTCGGCCAGGGCCTTCTCACGCGTGTCCGTCAGACGCACTTCGACAAAGGCAACATGATCCAGCCCAAGGCGAATTGGGTCCAATAAGGCGCGGTATCCGGTGATGATCCCTTCGGCCTCAAGCCTTTTCACACGTGCTTGAGTTGGCGACTTTGACAACCCGATACGCCGCGCCAAGTCGGCCACCGAGATGCGACCGTCTGCGGCCAGAATCGTCAGGATCGATCTATCAAACCTATCCAGATCCGGGCGGTTCATTTGCACCCCTTTCCCTCAAAACTTCAGATCATTCGCCCTCTAAAACCACAATTTAAGGCGATTGTCCCGTGAAATCGACTGTATACTCGCCAAAAGCCTCGGAGGATACATGACACACAGCCTGCGCACCCATATCGACAGCCAGACTTATGCTGATCAGTCCAAAGTTCTGGATCAGTTGATCACTCAGGCCAAGCTGTCCGAAACCGACCGCACCGCGATCTGCGTTGCCGCTGCGCAGTTGGTGCGCGATATCCGATCCAGCACTTCACCCGGTATGATGGAAGTGTTTCTTGCCGAATATGGCCTGTCTACCGACGAAGGCGTCGCGCTGATGTGTCTGGCCGAAGCGTTGTTGCGCGTGCCGGATGCCGAAACGATTGACGCGCTGATCGAAGACAAGATCGCTCCGTCCGACTGGGGCAAGCATCTGGGTCAGTCCTCGTCCTCACTGGTAAATGCATCGACCTGGGCGCTGATGCTGACCGGCAAGGTTCTGGACGAGGGCAAAACCTCTCCGGTCAGTGCCTTGCGCGGAGCAATCAAGCGCTTGGGTGAACCGGTCATCCGCACCGCCGTCGGCCGTGCAATGAAGGAAATGGGTCGTCAGTTCGTTCTGGGGGAAACAATCCAATCTGCCATGGACCGCGCCAGTGGGATGGAGGCGAAAGGCTACACCTATTCCTACGACATGCTGGGCGAAGCCGCACGCACCGAGGCCGATGCCGCCCGCTATCATCTGTCCTATTCGCGTGCGATTGCAGCCATTGCGGACGCCTGCACCCATGACGACATCCGTGCCAATCCGGGGATTTCGGTGAAGCTGTCGGCGCTGCATCCACGATATGAGTTAGCTCAAGAACAAGCCGTGATGGATGAACTTGTTCCCCGTCTGCGCGCGCTGTGCCTGCTGGCCAAGGCCGCCGGGATGGGCCTGAATATCGACGCTGAAGAAGCTGACCGTTTGTCTCTGTCGCTGCAAGTAATCGAGGCCGTTATGGGTGAACCCGCATTGGCCGGTTGGGACGGTTTCGGCATCGTGGTGCAGGCCTATGGGCCGCGCGCCGGGATAGTTTTGGACACGCTCTATGACATGGCAGAACGTCATGACCGCAAACTGATGGTTCGACTGGTCAAAGGGGCCTATTGGGATACCGAGATCAAACGCGCTCAGGTCGAAGGTGTCGATGGCTTCCCAGTCTTCACCCATAAGGCGGCGACAGATGTGTCTTACATCGCCAATGCGCGGAAACTGCTGAACATGACAGATCGAATCTACCCGCAATTCGCGACCCATAACGCTCATACCGTCAGCGCGATCCTGCACATGGCCGACACGCAACCGTTCGAGTTCCAACGCCTGCACGGTATGGGTGAAACGCTACATCAGATCGTCAAGGACAACCACGACACGCGCTGCCGGATTTACGCGCCGGTGGGGGCGCATCGGGACCTTCTGGCCTATCTGGTGCGACGTTTGTTGGAGAACGGCGCGAACTCATCCTTCGTGAACCAGATCGTGGATGAAAGCGTACCGCCGGAAGAAGTCGCCTCGGACCCTTTCGACACACTTCAGGAAACCAAGCCTCCCCTGCCCACCGGTCCCGAACTGTTTGAACCAGAACGGCCAAACTCAATGGGGTTTGACCTGCACCACACGCCGACGCTCGACCGGATAGACGCTGCACGTGATGAATTCCGCGCGCATCATTGGTTTGCACAGCCGCTTTTGTCGGACGACGCATACCCCGAAAACGACCGACCCATCGTCAATCCAGCGAACCCGCAGGACCAGCCCGGAGCGGTTGCACCAGCCAGCGAGCGTGATGTTGAACTTGCGTTGGCTTCAGCCAATCCGTGGCAGTCCCCGGCCTCAGAACGCGCGCTAGTTTTGAACAAGGCTGCCGACCTATACGAAAGACTTTTCGGAGAGTTGTTCGCCTTGCTGGCCCGCGAGGCCGGGAAGTCTGTTCCAGACGCGGTCGCTGAACTGCGTGAGGCGGTTGATTTCCTGCGGTACTACGCGGCCAATATTCCCTCAGCTGAACCAGCAGGCATTTTCACCTGCATCAGCCCATGGAACTTTCCATTGGCGATTTTCACAGGTCAGATTTCGGCTGCTTTGGCCACCGGAAACGCTGTGCTTGCCAAACCTGCGCCGCAGACACCATTGATCGCACATCGCGCCATACAATTGCTGCATGAGGCCGGAGTACCACGCGAAGCACTGCAGCTGTTGCCCGGCGGGCCATCCGTCGGGGCAGCTTTGACCTCGGACGCACGAGTTTCTGGGGTAGCTTTCACTGGCTCCACGGCTACAGCACTGAAAATTCGAGCGTCAATGGCAGAAAACCTGCGTCCGGGTACACCGTTGATCGCCGAAACCGGCGGATTAAACGCGATGATCGTGGACAGCACTGCCCTGCCCGAACAGGCTGTACAATCCATCATCGAAAGCGCATTTCAATCGGCGGGCCAAAGGTGTTCAGCCCTGCGCTGCCTCTACCTACAAGAGGACATCGCCGACGATCTATTGACTATGCTTACCGGTGCGATGGAGGCGTTGCAGATTGGTGATCCATGGCGGTTGTCGACAGATTGCGGCCCTGTGATCGACGAAGACGCAAAGCAAGGTATTGCTGATCACATCGCAAAAGCGCGCTCGGAAGGTCGGGTCCTGAAGGAAATGCCCACACCACCTGAGGGCACTTTCATCGCGCCAACTCTGATCGAAATCCCCGGCATCGCAGCGCTAGAGCGCGAAATTTTTGGCCCGGTTCTACACGTCGCGCGGTTTAAGGCATCCGAAATAGACAAGATCATTGCTGATATTAACGCGACAGGTTACGGGCTGACCTTTGGGTTGCACACCCGTATCGACGACCGTGTGCAACATATCACCGAGGCCGTCCACGCTGGCAACATCTATGTAAACCGCAACCAGATCGGAGCGATCGTCGGATCTCAGCCCTTCGGTGGTGAAGGTCTGTCTGGTACTGGCCCCAAGGCTGGAGGACCGAATTATATGGCCCGCTTTTGCGCGCCGGATCGGCAAGACAGCCCTAACAAATGGGACAGCCCTATGGGGGACGTACCGGCCCCACAGGGCGAACCTGCTTCCATCCGAACTCAATCCCTGCCCGGGCCAACCGGCGAATCCAACCGATTGAGTGAATTCCCTCGCGCGCCGCTGCTGTGCATGGGACCTGGGGCTGAAACTGTCAAAGCTCAAGCCGAGGCCGTCGAGGCTTTGGGTGGAATTGCAATCCGAACGACCGGAATGATTGACCTGCACAGGTTGGAAAACGTCGCAGAAATCTCGGGTGTGCTGTGGTGGGGCGAAGAAGAAACTGCGCGTGAAATCGAACTCAAGCTGGCGCGCCGCAATGGCCCAATCCTGCCGCTGATCCCCGGCCGCCCCGACCGTGCGCGGATACTGGGCGAGCGCCATGTCTGCGTCGATACCACTGCTGCAGGTGGTAACGCCGCCTTGTTGGGAGGTGCGGCGTAAGCGGACCTTGACGCTGGGCTGGGAAAAGCCCAGCGTCGCCCCATGTTTCCGATCCGTGACCATAACCCCTCGGGGCGCACACCTTACGTCGTCTACTTGCTGATGGCGGCCAATATCCTGATTTTCCTCAGCTATGTGGGCATGATGGACAACGCCCCATTGATCAATCGTCTGTATTTCGACTATGCGATCATTCCGGCGCGGATCATGGATGGCTTCGCGTTTGAAACGCTTGTAACTTCGATGTTTCTGCATGGCGGCTGGATGCATCTAGCGGGCAATATGCTGTTTCTTTGGATCTTCGGAGACAACCTGGAAGATGAAATGGGCCACTTGCCCTTCCTGTTGTTCTATCTGCTCGCCGGGATTGGCGCGGGCCTGATCCATGTGGTGACCGCGTCAGAATCCTTGGTGCCCACCATCGGTGCGTCTGGCGCAATCGCCGGAGTGATGGGCGGTTATCTACTGCTATTTCCCAAGGCCCGTGTGGATGTCTTGTTGATCCTGATTGTTTACTTCCGGGTTTTTACCATTCCGGCCTTTATTATGCTTGGCATCTGGCTGGGCCTTCAGTTCACTGGCAGCCTTCTCAGCAATCCCGACGAAGGCGGCATAGCGTACTGGGCGCATACGGGCGGCTTCTTTGTCGGTTTGATCCTGTGCGTGCCCTTGTGGCTTAGACGTGGTGGACCAGCGTTTTGGAGCCGCACCCACGGCCACCCGCCGCACCCTGAACATCAGTACAAGCTGTCGCAAACGCGTATCCCTCGCGTGCCACGAAAGTAGACCTCTTATTCTTACTTGTTGGGCAAACGACCGCCGCTAAGGTGCGTGATCTCTTCCGCTGCGTTCTTTACCAACGACCCTAACTCTGATGCCCGGCTCGCGTGAAAGCGAACGGATGGACCCGAGACGGAAACCCCTGCGCACGGCTCGGCCCGGTCGTTGAAGATTGCCGCCCCAATGCAGGACATCCCGTCATAGCGTTCTTCCTTGTCGCACGACCAGCCTCGAGCGCGTGTCTCTGCCAAGTCGGCTGCTAATTCCTTTCCAGAAACAAGCGTCCGACCGGTGAATTGCACAGGGTCGAACAGGTCCAGCGTCTTATTCGCCGCTGCTTCGCCCATTGCCGCCAGAATTGCCTTGCCGGTACCAGACGCGTACATCGGAGTCCGCGCCCCCGGAGAGAAAAACGCGCGGATCGGGTTTTGTGTCTCGACCTGCCCAACAAAAACCACCTCAGTGCCATCCGGCACCGCCAGATTGGCGGTCTCGCCACTGTCCTGCATCAAGCGTCGAAGGATTGGGCGACCGATCTCAATGACACTGTTACGTCGCAGGAACGAGGCGCCGGTTCGATAGGCCTCGATCCCGATTAGCCATTCCTGCCGCTCAGCATCAAAGGCTGCGAACCCGTGCTTCTGCAAAGTCGCCAGGATACGATGAGTTGTTGCAGTTGGCACATCGACCTCTCGGGCCAGATCGCTCAGCGCTGCCCGCTCCATCCGTGCTATCGCGGCCAAAACGCCCAGCGCTCGATCCAACGATTGCATTGTCCCAGCCGAGCTTTCCTTGAACAGCGATTTGGGTCTGCCACGCGGTCTTTTCTCGCTCTCCATCTCTGCTTTTTCCTTTCAAGCCAGAAAGATTTTTTGGGGTCCATTTTGCGTGAAGCAAAATTGAAAAACAGAATTTATATAATATTCAATGCGTTAAGTATTTTATAATTAAAATGAAAGTATTTTTCAAGAAAATTGCACAGCAGGGGAATTTCCACAACACTTACCTCCAAAGCGGAGGAAAGATGATGTCAAACCAAAACCCGGTTTTTATTCCCGGCCCGACGAACATTCCGGATCGACTGCGTTTGGCGATGCATGTGCAGACGCAGGACCACCGCTCGCCTGACTTTGTCGAGACGTTTGCACCTGTGCTTGAAGACACCAAACGCGTGTTCGGAACGACCTCGGGTCAGGTCATCACGTTCCCAGCCAGCGGCACGGGCGGGTGGGAAGCTGCCGTAACCAACACGCTCAGCCCTGGTGATGCGGTTCTAGTTGCGCGCTATGGTATGTTCAGCCATCGTTGGATCGACCTGTGTCAGCGCCACGGTTTGGACGTACGGATCATCGAATGCCCCTGGGGCAGCGGTGCGCCGGCGGATAAGTTCGCCGAAGCTCTGGCCGCCGATACGGACCACAAGATCAAGGCGATTCTGGTCACCCATAACGAAACGGCTACCGGTGTGCGCTCAGACATTGCAGCAGTGCGCAAGGCGATGGATGCCAGCAGCCACCCGGCAATGTTGTTTGTCGATTGCGTCAGCTCGCTGGCCTCGATGCCATTCGAATTTGATGACTGGGGCGTGGATATCGCGGTTTCAGGCTCTCAAAAGGGCTTCATGCTGGCCACCGGCATGGCGATCCTGTGCATCAGCCCCAAGGCGCTGGCGGCGGTGGAGACGGCGCAACTGCCGCGCACGTTCTTTGATTTTCGCGACATGATGAATGCCAATGCGTCGGGCGGCTTTCCCTATACCCCGCCGCTGCAGCTGATCTACGGCATGGGCGAAAGCTTGAAGATGCTGTTCGAAGAAGGTTTGGACAACGTATATGCCCGTCATTTCCGATTGGCCGAAGGCGTACGTAAGGCTACTTTTGCCTGGGGGCTAGAGCTGGTGGCGCAGTCGCCGGATCTCTATTCGGATACGGTCAGTGCGATTTATGTTCCCGAAGGGTTCGACAGCAATGCACTGACCGATCATGCCTTCAACGCCTATGGCGTCAGCTTTGGCATCGGTCTGGGCGAGATGAACGGCAAGGCCTTCCGCATCGGCCATCTGGGCAGCCTGACGGATGTGATGGTGCTGTCAGGCCTCGCCACGATCGAAATGGCGATGGCCGATCTGGACTATCCGATCGAGCTGGGCAGCGGTGTGGCTGCGGCGCAGGAGTATTTCCGTTCCGGCAGCGCCACGCCGATGCAATCCGCAGCTTAAGGAGGAGTGTGATGTTGGACGACATGACCACAGCCGATTGCCTGACCCTCGCGGATATGCGCGAAGCGCATGAGCGGATCAAACCCCATATCAACCGCACGCCCGTGCTGCGGTCGCAGTATCTGGATGATCTGACCGGCGCGCAGCTGTTCTTCAAATGCGAGAACTTTCAAGAGGCCGGTGCCTTCAAGGTGCGCGGCGCCTGCAACGCGGTCTTTGGCCTGAATGATGAAGCCGCCGAACGTGGCGTCTGCACGCATTCTTCCGGCAACCACGCGCTCAGCCTGTCTTATGCCGCCGGTCGCCGGGGTATCCCCTGCAACGTGGTGATGCCACGCACCGCGCCGCAGGCCAAGAAGGACGCGGTGCGCCGCTATGGCGGGATCATCACCGAATGTGAGCCCTCGACCACTTCGCGCGAGGCGGTGTTTGCCGAGGTGCAGGCCCGCACGGGTGGTGAGTTTGTGCACCCCTATAACGACCCGCGCGTGATTGCGGGTCAAGCGACCTGCTCGGCCGAGCTGCTGGAACAGACCGATGGTCTGGACGCGGTGGTTGCGCCCATCGGCGGCGGCGGCATGATTTCGGGCACCTGCCTGACCCTGTCGAATCTGGCCCCCGAAGTGAAAATTTACGCCTCGGAACCGGAACAGGCCGATGACGCCTATCGCAGCTTCAAGGCCGGTCACATCATCGCCGATGATGCGCCGGTCACCATCGCCGACGGGCTGAAAGTGCCGTTGAAGGAAAACACCTGGCACTTCGTGTCGAACTTCGTCAGCGACATCCACACCGCCAGCGAAGACGAGATCATCGCCGCGATGAAGACCACCTGGAAATACCTGCGCATCGTGATGGAACCCAGCTGCGCCGTGCCGCTGGCCACGATCCTGAAGCATCCCGAGGCCTTCAAAGGCAAACGCGTCGGCGTGATCATCACCGGCGGCAATGTGGATCTGGACAAACTGCCCTGGTTCAAGGGTTGAGGAGGAAAACATGAACAAGCCCGTAAATATCGACCAGCTTGAGGTCGGCTTTGACATCCCCGCCGCCATCGGCATGGACGCATCCGACATCCAAACGCCCGCTCTGGTGCTGGATCTGGATGCACTGGAACGCAACATCAAAAAGATGGGCGACTACGCAAAGGCCCATGGGATGCGCCACCGGGTGCATGGTAAGATGCACAAATCCGTCGACGTGGCGCAGCTGCAAGTCGAGCTGGGCGGGGCTTGTGGCATCTGCTGCCAGAAGGTCTCGGAAGCCGAGGTTTTTGCCCGTGGCGGCATTAAGGACGTGCTTGTGTCCAATCAGGTGCGCGACCCGGCCAAGATCGACCGGCTGGCGCGGATGCCCAAGCTTGGCGCTCGGACGATCTGCTGCGTCGACGATATCGACAATGTTGCCGACCTGTCCGAGGCCGCGCAGCGCCATGGCACCCAGATCGAATGCCTGGTTGAGATTGACTGCGGCGCAGGCCGCTGCGGCGTGACCACCACGCCCGAAGTCATCGCCATCGCCAAGGCCATCGACGCGGCCCCGGGTCTCAAGTTTGCCGGTATTCAGGCCTATCAGGGCGCGATGCAGCACATGGATCTGTATGAGAGCCGCAAGGCTAAGATCGATATCGCCGTGGCGCAGGTCAAAGACGCTGTCGATGGGCTGGCCGCCCAAGGGCTGGACTGCGACATCGTGGGCGGTGGCGGCACCGGATCTTATTATTTCGAAAGCACCTCGGGCGTATACAACGAACTGCAATGCGGTTCTTACGCCTTCATGGACGCCGATTATGGCCGTATCCTCGATGAAAACGGCAACCGCATCGACCGGGGAGAGTGGGAGAACGCCTTCTTCATCCTCACCAGCGTCATGAGCCACGCCAAGGCCGACAAGGCCATCGTAGATGCGGGCCTCAAGGCCCAATCCGTGGACAGCGGGTTACCGGTGATCTTTGGCCGTACGGATGTGGAATATGTCAAATGTTCCGACGAGCATGGCGTGGTTGCCGACCCGGACGGCGTTCTCAAGGTCAATGACAAGTTGCATCTGGTGCCCGGCCACTGCGACCCGACCGCCAATGTGCATGATTGGTATGTGGGCGTGCGCGACGGCAAGGTCGAGACCCTCTGGCCCGTATCCGCACGCGGTAAAGCGTATTGAGGCGAGGGAAGGACAATGAAAGATATGACTGATAAACCCCTGCTGATCGTCGGAGAAGACCTGTGCCAGCAACTGGTCGGCCGCGCCGAGGCGTTCGACGCGGTGCAAGACGTCTTCGCCGCCATGGCACGTGGCGACGCCTATAACTTCCCCGTCATTCGCGAGGCCATCGGCTATGCCGACGCGCTTTATGGTTTCAAATCAGGCTTTGACCGCGCCGGTCAGGTGTTGGGTGTCAAATCCGGCGGCTATTGGCCCGGCAATATGGACAAGGGCCTGACCAATCACCAGTCCACCGTGTTCCTGTTTGACCCTGACACTGGCCGCTTGTCGGCGCTGGTTGGCGGCAACTACCTGACCGCCGTGCGCACCGCTGCCTCATCTTCCGTCTCCATCGCCCATCTGGCCCGCACCGATGCCAAGGTGTTGGGCATGGTCGGCGCGGGCCATCAATCCACCTTCCAGTTGCGCGCCGCCGCCGAGCAGCGTGATTTTGAGAAGGTCGTCGCCTGGAACCCCCACCCCGAGATGCTGCCCCGCCTGGGTGCGGTTGCAACCGAGCTGGGTCTGGAGTTTGAAGCCGTCTCGCAGGAGGAACTTGGCGCGCAAGCCGATGTCATCATCACCATCACTTCGGCCTTTGAGCCGCTGCTGATGAAAGACTGGATCAAACCCGGTACCCATCTGGCCTGCATGGGCACCGACACCAAGGGCAAGCAAGAGGTCGACGCAGCGTTGGTCGCCAGTGCGTCGGTTTTCACCGACGAAATCGCCCAGTCGACCACCATCGGCGAGGCCCAGCATGCTATTGCCAACGGCACCTTGGCCGAGGACCAGATCACCCCCATCGGCGCCGTCATCAACGGCGACCATCCAGGGCGTAGCAGCGCGGATGAAATCACTCTGTTCGACGGAACTGGTGTCGGACTGCAAGACCTCGCCGTCGCATCCGTCGCAGCAAGACTCGCCGAAGAAAGTGGGCAAGCAGTGCAAGCCACGCTCTGAAACAAAAAAGCGCGCCTCGATCGGGGCGCGCTTGCTCAGGAGGTATGCAATAGGATTAGCCCCGGATCACCTTGGCAAATTGATCAAAGATCGGCTCGTTCGCGCAAATCACTTCGCCATCTTCCAGTACGCTGCCTTCGGGGTTCAGCGGCTGAACAAAACCTCCGGCTTCTTTTACGATGATAATCCCGGCGGCCACGTCCCAGGCATTCAGGCGACGTTCCCAGAACCCTTCGTAACGGCCAGCGGCCACATAGGCCATGTCCAGCGCTGCTGCTCCCCAGCGACGCACTCCGGCGCAGGCAGGCATCAGGCGGGCGAGGTCCTGCAACGTTGCAGGCAGATCGGAACGACCACCAAAGGGCAATCCCGTCGAAAAAATCGACTCGATCATGCGGTGACGGCCCGAGACACGGATGCGGGTGTCGTTCATCCACGCGCCCTCGCCTTTTTCGGCAAAGAACATCTCGTCCTTGGCTGCGTCGTAGATCACACCGGCGACGATCTTACCCTTGTGTTCCAAGGCAATTGATACCGCCCAATGCGGCAACCCGTGCAAGAAGTTCGTGGTGCCATCCAACGGATCGACGATCCAACGGCGGGTCGGATCTTCGCCGTCGATAGCTCCGCCCTCTTCGGCCAGCCAGCCATAGGTCGGACGCGCACCCAGCAGTTCCTCTTTCAGGATTGCCTCAGCAGCAATATCTGCCTTGGAGACAAAGTCGCCCGCGCCTTTCATCGACACCTGGAGGTTCTCGACTTCACGAAAATCCTTGACCAAAGAACGCCCCGCTTTGCGCGCGGCTTTGATCATGATGTTGAGGTTTGCACTGCCAACCATTGTCCAAAGGCTCCTGTCCGGTCAAACCGCGCGTATACTGGGGCAATGCGCCATTGCCAAGAGGAATGATGCGCATATCAGACCTGCCTGTTACGCCCTATTGCGCCTGCAGCTTTCGCGCCTCGGTCCCGGCCAGTTGGATCAGTTCTTGGACAAAGGGTTTTTCAAGGTCTTCCGTGCGTGCCGCCGCGTATAGGCTACGTGTGATCCCATTCTTAGTTAGTGGTCGCGTAACATAGTCGGAATTGTATTTAACCTCGCGAACTACCCAATCGGGCAGCACAGATACGCCACGATTAGAGGCCACCAACAACAGGATCACAGCAGTCAGCTCCACTTGGCGGATCGCAGCGGGTTCGACCCGCGCAGGAATCAACAGCTGACTAAAAATATCGAGACGTGTTCGTTCGACCGGATAAGTGATCAGGGTCTGGCCACGAAAATCCTCGGCTTCGATAAACTCTTTCTGCGCCAAGGGGTGCGTCGAGGCCGCCACGAACACCGCGTCATAGTCGAACAATTTGATGAAGTCGACGCCAGGCAGGTTTTCGGGGTCGGACGATATTACTAGATCCACCTCTTCCTTCTGCAGCGCGGGCAAGGCATCAAAAGCCAGACCTGGGCGGATATCAACGTCAACATCTCCACGGGTCTTGCGAAAGGTCTCCAGCACCGGAAACAGCCATTCGAAACAAGCATGGCACTCAATAGCGATATGCATCCTTCCTGTTCGCCCTTCGCGCAGAGATGAAAACTCCTGCTGCGTCGCCTCAACTTGCGGCAATATCTGTTCGGCCAATCGCAACAGACGCAAACCCGCCGCAGACAGCTTCATCGGCTTGGAACGACGCAGGAACAGCTCGACCCCTGCCTGATCCTCAAGGCCTTTAATCTGATGGCTCAGCGCTGATTGAGTGATGTTCAGTTGATCTGCCGCGCGCGCCAGACCACCGCATTCATGAATCGCCTTGATCGTACGCAGGTGTCGGAATTCGATGTGCATTGTTGTGTGACTCATGTTGTTCTTGAGTAATATGAGTTTGTCTCACAATGCATAAGATGGCACAAGGGCGGCAACTTGGACTTGTGAGGCTGACATGAAGAAACCAGAAATTTCATTCGAGTTTTTCCCGCCGCAAACGCTCGAGGCCTCATTTCGCCTGTGGGACACGGTGCAGACACTTGCGCCGTTGGAGCCGCGTTTCGTATCGGTCACTTATGGCGCGGGCGGCACAACGCGCGAATTGACCCGCGATGCAGTGTCCACCCTGCACAAATCGTCGGGTCTGCCAGTGGCAGCACACCTGACCTGTGTCGACGCCTCGCGTCAGGAAACGTTAGAAATCGCAGATACTTTTGCACGTACAGGTGTTCAAAACATCGTCGCCCTGCGCGGTGACCCGCCGAAGGGCCATGATCGATTTGTGCCGCACCCAGACGGGTTCAAGAACTCGGTCGAACTGATCGAGGCATTGGCTGACACTGAGATGTTCAACATCCGCGTTGGCGCGTACCCGGACAAACACCCCGAGGCGCAAGACTTTTCAGCCGATATCGACTGGCTTAAAGCCAAGCTGGATGCCGGTGCTGACGAAGCCCTGACCCAGTTCTTTTTCGAGGCCGAAACCTTTTTCCGGTTCCGCGATGCTTGCGAAAAAGCCGGGATCGACAAGCCCATCGTTCCAGGCATCCTGCCGATCGAGAATTGGAAAGGAGCACGTAAGTTTGCCCGCCGATGCGGAGCCCAAATTCCCGATTGGATCGAACATGCTTTTGAAAAAGCGATCCGAGATGATCGCGAGGATTTGTTAGCCACCGCGCTTTGCACGGAATTGTGCTCGGATCTGATCGAAGGCGGCGTGGACAAATTGCACTTCTACACCCTGAACCGGCCTGAGCTAACTCGTGACGTGTGTTTCGCACTGGGCATCACGCCCAGGACCGCGCTGCAGAACGTCGCCTGAACCCAAAAAAGAACGGCACATGTACCCGGAACCCTTTCAGGTTTCGGGTTTTTTTGTCCTGTTTGCGCTGTTCTGGGCACGCCTAAAAACAGACAATTCAGCCAATCATACTGCTACTGTTTCCCCTGCTAGGATAAAAATTCGGTAAGTTTGACAAATTCTCGCGCGCTCTCAAACTGATGTTGTTGTGTTTGTTAACGAGTTGTTTTGGTTATGGAGCCTGTAGAAAAAATTAATGCACGCGCTGACGCGTTGGAGGCTTTGGGGCTGGGCCAAAACGCGGGGTCTGACGATATTCGCGAGGCATGGCGCCATATCGCATTTCACGCACATCCAGACCACACTAACGGTGACTGCGCCAATTTTGCCCGCGCCAAGGAAGCCTATGACTTTCTCCGTCGAGAAGGTTTGACGGTAAAAGGCAAAGCAGGCGGCCAACCACGGCGGCCAAAATTGCGCAAACGTGTTATTGAACTTGAAAGTGCGGACATCGATGCCTGTCGTGTGCTTCTGAATACAGCATTGGGGCATAACCCGGATGTGGGTGACGCCCAATCTGAGGTGGAACATACGGTTGACGCGGACCACATTCCCGAAGCCGTTGGCTTCTACGGTCGCAACTTGACTTACTTCGTCTCGACACCAGTTCAAGAAGGCGCAAATCGGGTCGCCCTTCCGACATCGTTTTTGGCGTCGGCTCGGCGGATGGAAACAGAAGTTCTTAGTTTTCAGTCTCAGGAAACCGGCGGTGGCGAGGTCGTGGTTCCGGACAATATTACCGCACGAAAATTTCCTGGCGCCAAAAGTGTTCGCATCAAATTCAAGGCGGACCAGCAGATGCGCGATGATTTCTGGATGGCGGGCTAGAAAACCCGGCCTAGTGGTGGCCGGGTTTGGGATTGGTCAGTAGCTGCTTAGTTGGTGATCGGGCCTTCTGAAGTGAATTTGGGGATCACGTTGCTCGATGCAGCATCTGCTTCGATGCCCGGCCAGTTGCCTTCAGCCAGATTGATATTTCCAGGAACATCTTCTTCCCAGAAGCCAACGACAACATCCGTGATATTCAGATACAGCTTGTCGTCAACAATCCGCCACAGGTTCGGGTTTGCCGGAACCTTGCCGCCTTTCGATACGCCATAGGCACAGTGACCGTCATATTGCGGTGCATAGTAAGCCGGGTTTTCAACAAACTTGTCGCGGTTCTCTTCCGATGAAAACGCCCAGGTCGCGCCATTATATTCCGCTGTGATGTCAGCTTTGCCACGCACGCCCTCAGGCTGGGCTTGGCCGACCGGCACTTGATCCAAGTTGCGGTAGGCAACTACGTCATAACCCGAGACAGCAAATCCAGTGCCGTCAACGTACTGATCACCGGCGAACGCCGGAACGGCAAGGGTCAATGCAGTCGCGAAAGTTAGAGCAAAGCGTTTCATGTGGTCAATCCTTTTAGACTCGGGGTTTGGCGCTTGTTGAGAGGATAGGTATTTGCCCGCTATTGGGCAGTACCCCTCGCGCCGCTGTGATCGCGAATGAATAAACGTGAGGGGATCGATCACAAATGTTACAAAGCTGCTGCGACGTCCGGGGTTGGACTTAGCGCATTGCAACATTAGCTGTTGTCGCGAACGGACAACTCAGCCGAATTTTGAAAAGAAAGAAACCACATGACCGAGCAATCCCCGTACACCCCCCCTACAGTTTGGGCATGGGACAGCGAAAGCGGTGGCAGATTTGCCAACATCAACCGCCCCATCGCTGGCGCAACCCATGACAAGGATCTGCCGGTCGGAAAACATCCATTGCAACTCTATTCCTTGGCGACACCAAATGGCGTCAAAGTCACGGTAATGCTTGAAGAGTTGCTGGCCCTGGGACATGAAAAAGCGGAATACAACGCATGGCTGATCAACATCAGAGAAGGCGACCAGTTCAGCTCGGGCTTTGTCGATGCCAACCCGAATTCAAAAATTCCTGCGCTGTGGGACCGTTCGGGTGACGAGCCGGTTCGTGTATTTGAAAGTGCCTCGATCCTGTTTCATCTGGCTGAGAAATTCGGTGCATTCCTTCCGCAATCAGGACCAGAGCGCGCAGAAGTGATGAACTGGGTGTTCTGGCAAATGGGCAGCGCGCCGTACCTGGGCGGCGGGTTCGGTCACTTCTACGCCTACGCGCCTGAGAAATGGGAATACCCGATCAACCGATTCGCAATGGAAACCAAACGTCAATTGGACGTTCTGGATCGGCAATTAGAGGGCAAAACCTTTATAACCGGTGAGAACTATACCATTGCCGACATAGCGATCTGGCCATGGTACGGCCAATTGGTTCTGGGACGCCTGTACAGCGCAGCTGAGTTCCTGGACGTTCAATCCTATAAAAACGTGATGCGCTGGGCCAAAGCAATTGACGAACGTCCCGCGGTTCAACGTGGTCGTATGGTAAATCGCGCGTTCGGAGAACCACACACCCAGCTACGCGAACGCCACGACGCTAACGACTTTGAAACCCGCACTCAGGACAAGCTGGAACCAGCTGCAGAGTGACGCGAGTGGCCCTGCGATCCTTCGGCTCGTAGGGTGTCATTATTTCAAGATTGGCGGCTTTTCTGGGTCACTACCTGGCGCGATCCGCTCGACAACTCGTTTCGCTGGCTTCGGCAGATCGAATTTCAGACCAACCCGTGCAAGCGCAGCCGCCGCTGAGTTATGCGCATCAAAGAATCCAACATCCATCGCCCCCGCGTCGATCCCGGAAAAAGTTAGAGCCTCAGACGCCGCTTTGGCCAAAGCGGATTCAGCCCCATCAACCGCGCCGACAAAGCCAAGAAGGTGACCTGAACCACCCTCTTCGGTCTTGGTCCCGACTAAATACGCGGCCTCAGCCAAACCAACCGCCGTGGCCAATTTTGTGTCCAACGCCTTAAGTAAATCATCAGGCATGCCGACAGGCGGCAGGAACTCGGCCAGTCGCTGCTGCACCTGCTCAGGCGCATGCTCTAGCGTCTGAACGAGCCACGCCAGAGCTTCTGGCGGAATCAGCATAGACGACGGCGCAACTTCAAGGTTCAAACCCAGACCAATTTTTTGCCCGGCCAGCATAGACGACAGCACCCGCCCAGACAGCGCCACATAAGGTGCCGGGCGTCCGGCGAAACGGGCCAAACGATCCTCACGATCAAAAACCAATACGAAACTGCCGTCGGCTACATCGAACAGCTCGGGCGAAATGGTTTCGCCTTGCGCCTCTTCCGTCAGCATTAGGAATAGCTCGCTATCGGCGAGGCGTTCAAAGAACCGCAAGCGTGCCGCGTCATCCTGTGGGTCGGCTTCCATGGCGGCATGGGCTGTATCAAGGGGCGTTGTATCAGTCATTCAGAACCTCTTGCACCCGCGCACGCAGAACCGGCAGCAGTTCCGCCTCGAACCACGGGTTTTTCTTGAGCCACGCCGTATTCCTCCAGGACGGATGAGGCAAGGGGAAGACACGCGGCGCGCGGTTTTGCCAGCTCTTTACGGTTTCGGTTACGGATGTGCGTGACCCGAGGTGGTATTTATGAGCATGCCCACCGACCAAAACAGTCAATGGCACCTCACCCAATTCCTCCATCACCTTGCCATGCCAAGTCTGTCCGCAGATAGGCGGCGGCGGCAAGTCGGCTTTGCGCTTGTTGTAACCTGGAAAACAAAACGCCATCGGGACAATTGCGATGCGACTACGGTCGTAGAATACCGTATCGTCAACCCCCAACCACTCGCGCAGCCGGTCGCCCGACGGGTCCGTAAACGGACTTCCAGAAGCATGCACGCGGGCCCCTGGTGCCTGTCCGGCAATCAGCAGACGTGCACCGCGCTTGAACCACACGACAGGTCGTGGCTCATGCGCAGTATGCGTTCCACGAAACCTATCTGCGCAAATACGGCAGGACTTTATCTCTTTCTGTAGCGAATTCATCAGATCGCAAGGTTTCCTGCATCAAACTGGTTGACGATAAGAGTGAAAGATAGTCAACGCACAGTCTGGGTCCAACCGGTGCAAAAGTCACAATCGCAACAGTGAGATTGGGCGCGCATTGATCATTTGTTTCATAATTCGACATAATGTGGCCAACATGGAGCAATAAATATGCCGCTCGCCACCCAACCAGAGCGGTATAACAAACACCAAGGCAGCAGGCCGTGAATGCTTGAGTTCGAGAACGTCAGTAAGTCCTTCTGGACCGGGACGCGCCGCAAGGTAATCCTGGATCGGGTATCGTTCCGTATCGAACTGGGCCGGTCCATTGGCATTCTCGCTCCTAACGGCACGGGTAAAACAACGCTTATCAACATGATGGCCGGGCTGGAGAAACCAGACGAAGGTGTGATCCGAAAAGACTGCCGGATCTCATTCCCGATGGGGTTTTCCGGTGGCGTGGCAAAAAAACTGTCAGCACTAGAAAACGCGCGCTACATCGCCAAGATTTACGGTATGGATCCCGACTATGTCGAAGCCTATTGCAGTTGGCTTTGCAATCTTGGCGAATACTTCAATCAACCGCTGGGAACATACTCATCTGGCATGCGGGCGCGTTTCACCTTTGCTCTGATGCTGGCACTGGACTTCGACATGTACCTGATTGATGAAGGCATGCCTGCGACCACCGATGTTGAGTTCAACAGAAAAGCTGGTGACATCCTCAGAGAACGGTTACGCACAACAACCCTGGTGATCGTGTCTCATAGTCCCGAAATTCTGGAAAAATTTGCACAGCAGGCCGCCGTGTTAGTGGACGGACAACTGCATATGTTCGATACCTTGGAAGAGGCAAAGCAGCTATATGACTACCAAACCCAAGGCTAAAAAGTATCGTTGGCGTCGCAACCGCGAGGAAGCAAGCTCGCCTGAAGCAAGAGCGGATGCAATGTCGCGCATCAGAAAGGCTATGCAATCCTCTGATGGAGAGAGCAGCACGCAACCTGCAACCGACATTGACGAAATTAAGCGAGAGGGGCTGACCGGTCGACAACTGCGCGTCGCACGTCGATTGGCGCAGAAAAATGGTCTTGCGGCAACCTCGGATTACGAAGCCGTACGCTTGCTGCGTCTGAAGGGAATAGACCCCTTTGAGCGCGCCAACTTGCTGGATTTAGCCGCCGAAAAAAACCGCGCGAGTAATCAGTCAACAGACAAGATCACTATTCAACTGCCTCAAACAATCAAGCAAGCACCGCAAGACTTACCCGGCCCCGAGTTGAGTCCAGCAGAGCGCCGCAACCGTGAGATCGGTGAAATCCAAAAGGACATAGCGCGCCGCCGCAAACGTAAGCTATTTGCCCTTTTCGCGCGTCTCGCGGTGTTTGTCTTGTTGCCCACTTTGATTGTGGGAACTTATTTCTACAGAGTTTCAACGCCGATGTACGCAAGCGATTCTGCTTTTTCGATCTTGCAGGCAGATGGCGGCGGGGCATCTTTCGGTGGTTTTCTTGCAGGTACGCAATATGCAACCGCACAAGATTCTGTTGCCACTCAGGAATTCCTGGAATCAAAAGACGCTCTTTTGCGACTGGAACGGGACACAGATTTCTCGGACATATTCAAGCAAGAGTGGATTGATCCCATCCAGCGCCTGCCACAAGATGCAACGCTGGAAGACACCTACAAGCTGTTTCGGCGTATAATCACGATCGGTTACGACCCAAGCGATGGCATCATTCGCATGGAAGTCGCAGCGCCCGCTCCTGAGATTTCGGTTGAGTTGTCCAATCTGCTGCTGTCCTACGCTGAGGACAGGATAAATGGGCTAACCGAATTGAAGCGCGATGATCAAATGCGCGATGCCATTGCCGGTTTTGAGTTGGCGCAGGAAGAACGCCGAAAAGCGCAAGAACAGCTGATCGAACTTCAAATGCAAGGGGCCGTGCTGGACCCAGAGAACGTTCTTGCCGGGCTGCGTGCACGTATCGACGCGATCGAAGTCGAGCTGCAAGAAAAAGAGCTGCAACTGGCCGCTTTGTTAGACAACTTACGCCCGAACGAAGCCAAGGTAGCTGGTGTCCGATCCGACATTCAAAGACTCGAGGTTGTGCTGGCCGAGTTGAACGCGGAAATGCTGGACGCGTCAGCTGGCGAAAATTCGCTAGCACGGTTGAGCGTTCGGATTCAAATGGCCCAAGCCGATCTAGCGGCCCGAGATATGATGATGCAGACCGCCTTGGAACAAATGGAAACCACTCGAACCGAAGCCAATCGCAAAGTGCGCTATCTGTCCGTGTCGGTGAACCCGGTTGCCAGCGAGGAACCCACCTATCCGCGCAAGTTTGAAAATACGATTTTGGCTTTCCTGTTGTTTGCTGGTATCTACCTGATGATCTCACTAACAGCGTCAGTCCTTCGTGAACAGGTATCCTCGTAAGACTCATGAAACATGTAAAAATCTCCGACCTCACGGTCGGCAATGATCTGCCTTTGACGATCATCGCCGGCCCTTGCCAGCTTGAAACCGCTGATCACGCCCAGATGATCGCGGGAAAAATGAAAGAAGCCTGCGACGCCGTTGGCGCGCAGTACGTTTTTAAGGCGTCGTATGACAAGGCGAACCGCACCTCTCTGTCCGGCGCACGCGGCATGGGGATTGATGCCGGGCTGAAGGTGCTGGATGACATCCGCAAGTCGATGGGCATTCCCGTCTTGACTGACGTTCACTCCGAAGCCCAGTGCGCCATCGCTGCTGACGCCGTTGATGTTCTGCAGATCCCAGCCTTCTTGTGCCGCCAAACGGATATGTTGTTGGCAGCAGGAAACACGGGTGCTGTGATCAACGTCAAAAAAGGTCAGTTTCTAGCACCGTGGGAAATGCCCAATATCGTGACTAAGATCGAAAGCACTGGAAACACGAATATACTGCTGACGGAACGCGGCTCATCCTTTGGGTACAACACTCTGGTTGCCGACATGCGCTCACTGCCGCAGATGGCACAAACGGGTTATCCGGTGGTCATGGACGCAACCCATTCGGTTCAGCAACCAGGTGGTCAAGGCGGCTCCTCTGGTGGTCAGAGGGAGTTCGCCCCGGTCATGGCACGAGCTGCGGTTGCCGTGGGAACCAGCGCGGTCTTTATGGAAACTCACCAAGATCCAGACAACGCCCCCTGCGATGGTCCAAATATGATCTACTTGGATCAAATGCCTCAACTGGTTGACACATTGATGCGCTTTGACGCTTTGGCCAAAGCCAACCCGATACAGATTTAACCACGAGTGATAGTATGACCAAACCCATCCCCGAGGTGATACCGAACACCTGGAGCTTTCTGCGCGACGCCATGATAAAGCCCACTGGGTTTCGTGAGTATGACGCACGTTGGAAATACCCGGAAGAGATTAATCTGCCTGGTATGACTGCCTTGGGGTTGGGTTTAGGCACGCAGATACGCAAGCGCGGTATCGAACCGGTGATTGCGGTCGGCAACGACTATCGCGACTATTCTTTGGCGATCAAAAACGCGTTGATCCTCGGCCTGATGCAGGCGGGAATTCAGGTCAAGGATATTGGTCCGGCGCTCAGCCCCATGGCCTATTTCGCCCAGTTTCACCTGGATGTTCCGGCAGTGGCCATGGTTACGGCCAGCCACAACCCGAACGGCTGGACCGGCGTGAAGATGGGCTTTGACCGCCCTCTGACCCATGGCCCGGACGAGATGTCGGAGCTGCGCAATATCGTTTTGAACGGTGAAGGTATCCCGCATGAGGGCGGTTCATACGAATTCGTCGACGGTGTGAAAGAGGCCTACATCGACGATCTAGTCGGTGATTTCAGAATGTCTCGACCGCTCAAGGTTGTTTGCGCAACAGGCAACGGCACCGCTTCGGCCTTTGCACCGGAGATCTTTGAACGGATGGGGGTCGAAGTTGTACCCAGCCACAATCGGCTGGACTACACCTTCCCCAACTACAACCCCAACCCAGAAGCCATGGAGATGTTGCATGATATGGCCGACACCTTGAAATCCAGTGGTGCCGATATGGCGCTGGGTTTTGACGGCGACGGAGACCGCTGCGGCGTAGTGGACGACGAGGGTGAAGAGATTTTTGCAGATAAAGTCGGCGTGATCATGGCCCGAGACTTGGCCAAGCTTTACCCGAACTCGACCTTTGTCGCCGACGTGAAATCGACTGGCCTGTTTGCCAGCGACCCTGAGTTACAGGCCCATGGCGTAAAGGCGGATTATTGGAAAACCGGCCACAGCCACATGAAACGGCGGGTCAAGGAAATCAATGCTCTGGCCGGGTTTGAAAAATCGGGCCACTACTTTCTGGCTGAGCCGATCGGGCGTGGCTATGACTGCGGCATGCGGGTGGCCGTGGAAATCTGTAAACTGATGGACCGCAACCCGGACAAAAGCATGTCCGACCTGCGCAAGGCGTTGCCGAAAACATGGTCAACACCGACGATGTCACCGTATGCCTCCGATACTGAGAAATACGACATCCTCAAACGATTGGTGGACAAACTGGTCGCCAAGGCTGATGCCAACGAAACGCTCGCAGGCCGCCCGATCAAAGAGGTTGTTACAGTCAACGGTGCACGGGTCATTCTGGATAATGGCAGCTGGGGCTTGGTGCGCGCTTCGTCGAACACCCCCAATCTGGTTGTGGTCTGTGAAAGCAGCGAAAGCGAAGAGGAAATGCGCGCCATCTTCGCAGACATTAACGCCGTTATTCGAACTGAACCGGGTGTTGGCGATTACGACCAGACCATATGATCCGGGGTTGGGGCGTCATTGGCGCCCTGCCCCTTAATCTCGACCAAGCAATTTGAGCAGGCCCTTTTTAGCTTCTTCTTCCAGCTTGTTTTTCAGCGCATCCTCGACATTTTCGGTGTCGGTCACCGTGGTGCCGAGTTCGCCACCGACCTTATCGAGCACCTTATTCTTGGCATCATCTTCCAGATTTTTAAGCTGACCTTCGGCGGCGGCTTCTATCACTTTAGTCAGATCAGGCTTGATGGACGGGTTACTCCACGGCCCGACGATGCGAACAGGCACAGAAATGCCCTGCCCGGAATTGGCCCGTAACGCGACCGGAGTGAACAGGTAGTCAATAGTGCGTTTTCCGATATTGACCTTCCCGGTTCCATCAGCTCGGAAATTATCGAGTGACATAAGCAGATCGCGATTGGTCAGAACGCCTTTATCAATAGTAAAACTGGCCGTCAGGCTGTTAAACACTGTCGTCCCACCGGTCCCCTTGCCCCGCCCCATAAGGCGATCCAGGTCAAAGCCTGAGATAACACCTTTTCCAACATCAATACTGCCCTTGCCGCTGAGTGAGCGCATGATCTGGTGTTCGGTCTGGCCAACCCCTAGAAATTCAAACTCTCCAGATCCCGCGCCCGACAATCGATCAATATCACCAAGGGTAGACAAGGCCTGCTTGATATCCACACCTTTCGCGTTCAGCTTGCCGCCAACCGACAGCCCGTTTCGATTGTTTGCAACGACTTGCCCGACAACCTGACCCGAAAACAGGGTTGCTGGATTCATCTTCAACACGGCCCGTGACCGATCCAGGGTAAGCGTCAGATCGCTAGGGCCTAGCTTCACTTCAGGAACTGCAATGGACGAGGCCGTTAGACGAATTTCTCCGTTTGCTAAAGATAAGGCCGAGGCATCAATCGGGTCCTTTGACCAGCCATCAGTAGACGATTCTGCGTTGGAACCACCCCCCTTTTGCCCAGTAGATTCATTGTATCGGGACAAATCAATGTCTCCGCCCTTTAGCCGCGCCGTGATTTTTGGCGGGTCCGCGATCTCGATATCCGCCTCTCCTTCAAAACGGTTGTGATCCAGTTTCGCCACCATTTTACGCAGCGAAATGCGCCCCTCTTGCGTATAGGTCATGTGTGCGAACACGTCGGCCACACGCCCCAACCCCAGAGGAACCCCAACGCCGGTTTGACCAAAGGCGGCCAGCATCTTTTCCGTGTTCTTAGTTTTGACCTCCAGATTGCCGTCCATTTCACCTGCAAGATTAACCCGGCCGTCGAAACCAAGCTCGCCCCCAGGCGCGGTTAGGGCCAATTGCAGCGGACTGACTGCTCCTGAAGCATAGGCCGGCAAGTCAGGTATCTTGAGATCGACGTTCACCTCGCCCCCAGGCACCGCCATCTGCGCCTGCATGATCATAGGAGAGGCTGGCCCCGGCCAACTGGCCGAAAGATCCACATTCGAAAAATCGAACTTTTTCGCGCCGTTCTCAATGTAGAGCAACTGCGCGTTGGTAAGCTCTAGGCGGTCCAAAGTTACCGCACCCTGTTGCGACCCTGATGGTGCAGCTGTTCCCCCGCCCGCGTTCGCCTGCGAAGGCGCAGAGTGCAACTCCCAATTCCCTCGTCCATCGGACAGCTCAAGCCGCAGTGTCGGGTTGTCCGCAATGACGCGCCGAATGCGCAAAGCTCCGTTCAGCAAAGCCGAAGCGTCCACCCCAACGGCAAGGCTGTCCGCGCTGAGCATCGGTTCGGACCCCGCCCATGGCGCGTTGCCAAAAGTCACCGGACCAGTTTCCATTCCCAGAACCGGCCAGAAGGAAATATTCACATCTCCTGACAGCGTTAGATCTCGGCCCGTTGCACTCTTGACTTGTTCAGCCAGAATTGCAGCCAGCTTGTCACCTGGCATCAGCAGTAGCGCACCTATGACCAAGCCAAATGCGACCACAAAAAGAAATAGAATGCGCAACAGCCACTTCATTTTTCTGCTCTCCGCTTTTTGGGCATGCGTTGAAAAGATCATTCAAAGCCTAGCGCCCATTTGCAAGGGGAAGCTTTCCCTACTATATGCCGCGCCATGAGCTCAAACCCGCCAAACCTCCGCCCCGACCTAGCACCCTCTGCCCGGATCACTGACACGCCGCGCCCCAACCAACCTACCATTGGTATGGTATCGCTGGGATGCCCGAAGGCTTTGGTGGATAGTGAGCGAATTCTGACCCGCTTGCGAGCGGAAGGATACGGCATTTCACCGGATTATTCTGGGGCAGATGCCGTGATCGTGAACACGTGCGGGTTCCTCGACAGCGCCAAGGCCGAGTCTCTGGACGCGATTGGTGAGGCGCTGGTAGAAAACGGCAAGGTCATCGTGACCGGATGTTTGGGGGCCGAACCAGACTATATTCGCGAGCACCATCCGCGCATCATGGCCGTAACCGGTCCGCACCAGTACGAACAGGTGTTGGATGCAGTGCATTCTGCCGTTCCCCCTGATCCAGATCCGTTCGTCGATCTTCTGCCAGCGGCGAGCGTACAACTGACACCGCGCCATTACAGCTACCTCAAGATTTCCGAGGGCTGTAACCACAAGTGCAAGTTCTGCATCATCCCCGATATGCGCGGCAAACTAGCCAGCCGCCCCGCCAACGCGGTCCTGCGTGAGGCAGAAAAACTGGTGGAGAACGGCGTTCGGGAACTTCTGGTGATCTCTCAAGACACATCGGCCTACGGGTTGGACAGGAAATACGACGTGAACCCGTGGAAAGACCGCGAGGTCCGCAGCCATATCACCGACCTGGCGCGCGAATTGGGGCAGCTCGATGCCTGGGTTCGACTGCACTATGTCTACCCCTACCCGCATGTGCGTGAGTTGATCCCGTTAATGGCGGATGCGGGGTGCAACGTACTGCCTTATCTGGACATTCCGTTTCAGCACGCGCACCCGGACGTATTGAAACGCATGGCGCGCCCAGCTGCGGCGGCCAAAACCCTGGACGAAATCGCCGCGTGGCGTGAAACTTGCCCGGACATAACGCTCAGGTCGACGTTCATTGTGGGCTACCCAGGTGAAACCGAGGCCGAATTCCAGACCCTTTTGGACTGGATGGATGAGGCTCAATTGGATCGCGTCGGTTGCTTCCAATACGAGAATGTCGACGGCGCAAGGTCAAACGACCTGCCCGATCACGTTCCAGCCCAGATCAAAAAAGAGCGCTGGGAACGCTTCATGGAAAAGGCGCAGGCAATCTCCGAAGCCAAGCTGGCAGCCAAGGTCGGCAAGACAATCGAGGTAATTGTCGACGAGATCGACGACGAAGCCGCCACTTGCCGGACCAAAGCGGATGCACCCGAGATCGACGGCAACCTGTTCATCGACGAAGGGTTTCAGGACCTCAAACCCGGTGACATTGTCTCGGTCGAGGTAGATGAGGCCGGAGAATACGACCTGTGGGGCAAGCTTGCCTGACCCGATAAACCGAGATCGGAAAAGCGTGAGACGAGTTTATTGGCGTTTTGCGTCCATTTGATAGAATATCACAGGACATTCAGCCTCGCTTGAAGGAGGGTTTGATGTTCTTTTTACACCCGATTTCCCTGAACTGCGCCGCGCTTATGCTTGTGGCTCAGCTTTATGCAGTGCCAGCGGCTGCTGACGACGTTAGCGTTGGTGGTTTCATTATCATCGGCTCACCACCGCTAAGTTTGCACCACCGCAGCAAACATAAGGTACACCGGTACTACGGTGTGCCTTATGTGTATGAACACCAAACAAAACCCGAGGTTTATCACGGCAGGCCGAAACCACTGGTCTACGATCGCCCCAAACACCGATTGAAATATGCCAAACTGAAAAAACGGAATCGCAATTCGGCACAGACTGCTCTCAGAACACGTTCGTCGCCTTACTATATCCCGCAAAACTATGGCATCCAGCGCCGGAGTTTTGGTTATGGGTTCCCGCGAAGTAGATATTGAGGCTGTTCTTCGTTTTCAGAGCAGGCCAATAAGCGCAACAGCCCAAACCACCCCCGCGGCGATGGCGGTCAGTGCGACCGCTGCGCTTGCCGCATCCTTGGCTTGACCGGCCAACTCACTGTGATCTGTTGACGTGTGATCGACGGCCCGCTCAATCGCGGTATTGAACAATTCGGCCACCAGAACCAGCAATCCCAGAACCAATATCAAAACACGTAACCCAATCCCCAACGGCAGCAAAAAGGCCAAGATCACCGAGACGACGTTGGCCCAAACCCACACACGAAACGAATATTCGTCCCGCCACGTTGCGGCTAGTCCTTGCCAACTCCAACGTGTTCGATCCTTGAGGCGAGTAAAGAAATTTTTCATCTGCCCTCTGCTTTTGGTGAATAAAACTGAAGCCTCATCAACACAAAACAAGCAAGAAAAAACCGCCCAAAGGGCGGCAATGTCAGAAGCGGTGTGCGGGCGGCTTCAAATAAAACCGCCCGCGAAATTCTTATTGTGCGACCGGGTTACAAATGGTCTGACCGGCTTCGGTTGTAGCCAGTTCAGTCCCTGCTGGGCAACTTGGCGTACCGAATTTGTCGTATTCAGGAGTAATGTAAACCGGTGTCGGCTCCTCCTGCTGCGAGCACGCAGCCAGAATAAGAGCAAATGCACCAACGGCAGCAAATTTGAGTTTCATGTCCGTCATTCCTCTTTTAAATTTCTGATATTGCCCAAGAATTCGAGGCCGACGTCAGGATAGGACGTCGATTGTATTATTGCAACAAATTGTATCACGCGAATGTGATTCACGGCGGAACCACGCCGTTAACTCCCTTTGAAACAGCGATTTTTTGTGCAAAAGCTACCGTTTTCCGCACATTGACCTACACTGTTGATGCGATATTAGCCAAAATCGGAGTAGCCACATGTCAGATGACCCAACCGTTGCGCAAAAAGGCCCATTCCCTGTCGAGGTGACCGAAGGAAAAAGCTATTTCTGGTGCGCATGCGGCAAGTCCAAGCGCCAACCTTTTTGTGACGGATCGCACAAAGACACTGCATTTGAACCAATAAAATACACTGCTAACAGTACCAAAAAGGTCTTTTTCTGTGGCTGCAAGCACAGCGCGAAAGCACCATTTTGCGACGGCTCACACTCCAAATTGTGAGCGGGTTTTCAGCGCGTTCAGACTTTCGGCATTGGCACAGAACTCAGGGGCTGTTTGAACCTCGGACTGTTGCTCTGCCAACCAGAGCGCGCACTTGTCAACACACTGTGACGCCCGGCCGCGGGTGCCCATTTCGGCATAGCTATTTTCCGTCAGCCGACCCTCGGCCATCGCCTCGGTCAGCGAAATGTTCATGCACCGCGCCACAGATCGGGTCAGCCAAAAGTGCTTTTCAAAGTCCCCTAATAAATCCCAAGCCATCAATTTGCCCGCGTTTGCATCGCCTTGAGCGTCTTAAACCGTTGATGATTTCTGCAGGTCTGCGGGGCACCCGTCACACCTTGATGCCTGTCCATCCAATCCGAGCATCGATTGGCCCAACCACAACCACGACACCGCTGAACCATCTCGGCCCAGTCCTGTTGCGTCAGGTGGCCTTGCCGATGCGATGCGGCCAGATCTGTTCCGGTTGTCTGTCCCATACGCAACACCAGGCGTAAATGGGTCATGATCTCTCCGAGATGCAGCATTGGGGATTCCGTTGGTTAAGGGATAAGTTTGCCAAGCAGTTCCTGATTGCGGCAGTACTCCGGAGTTCGCTCCACTTGCGCTAGTTGACTTAAAAAACTTTCACAATGCTTCGGATTCGGGCAGCCGGTGCATCTCAGAACCGCGTCGGTCAGCTCATCAATTAAAACGTCGCCGTCAATCGCCGACTGTTGCAGGTCCACACCCAATTTGGTTGCCATCCGGTCAACCAGACCGGCGTGGTGTTTCAACAAGTCTCGGTTAGCCATTGAAAGGTCCTCTTCCTGTCGCACGTGTGTAACAGGATAGACGACCAGAGCTTATTGGCCTTTGATTCAGGTCAAGACACGGCCCCGATATGATCCAAGTACGCGCGGGTGGCATCCTGAACCCGTCGAAATCGATCACCGCCCAATTTCTTTCCACCGTACCAGCGGGTGACGATCACAACATGGCTTTTCAGTTCGGCTCGTTCGAGCATACGCAAAATCACCATACCCGCACCGCTTTCGCCATCATCGGCTTTAAGCGCACCAGTCGGCAGCACGGCCGCCCATGTGTTGTGGGTGGCCTTTGCATAAGCTTTGTCTGATTTGAGATCTTGCAGCACCCGATCGACATCCGCACGCGTTTGGACGGTCGCGCCCGACACGGCATACTTAGAACCGCGATCCGTCAAGATCACTCCCAGCCTTGTCAGAGTTGCCATTACTTCAAACCCAATTGCCTGGCTGTTTCACGAACAATCTCGACTCGCTCGGCATTAGGTGGGTGAGTGCCCAAAAACCGATCCCCGGGGTCGGGAATGCGATCAAAGTACTTTGCCCCTACTAGGGGATTATACCCCGCATTGTGCGTTATGATTGTACCCAGTTGGTCCGCTTCCAGTTCAAACGTTTTTACGTTCACCTGCACGCCCACCTCGGCCCCCAGTTTTTGCGAGCGTTCAAGCTCTTTCCCGCTTTCGCCGTACAACTTGCCAAGATCATTGAAAATCGCCGCGCTTTCTTTTGCGTTTTCTGACTGTTGGGCAATATGACCCAAAACGTGGTGCGCCGCTTCGTGCCCCATGACAAAGGCAAGCTCGTCAGCGTTTTGAGCTGACTGAATCATCGCGCGGGTGAAAATAATCACTGGCTGATCTTTGTTGTCCAGCGTTTGAAACGCATTTGCGGGTGCACGTGGGTTCAGATCAACCAGAATCGTAAAATCACAGTTTCGAACCCTTGCCTGGCGCAAGCACTCGGCACGAGCTTCTTTGCCAACAGCACGGCTGATTTCTTGAAAGGCCGCGGCTTCAACCTGAAACTCTTCTGAATCCTGAGACCATTCTGCCGCCGGCTGCACACGCAGAACACCAGCACCACAGGCCGCCAGCACCATAGGAAACAGCAAAAAGGTCAGGCGGAGCATTGAAATTCCTTTGGAACGGCGATCCGTTAGAAAAACAATAGCGCGGTCCTGACAGGGTTGCCACAGGCTGATTGCCACACAACGGGTTGCATTGCCAACAATCGCCCTGCACTCTGCCCACATGTTTTCGATTGAGCATGAATTCGACTCGACTGTCATTACTCTGGTGGATGAAGGTGAAAAGCCTTTGCAAGAGGATGTCGTCATCAACAGCTTCGCCGAATGTGTGACGCTTGAGCAATTGGACCCTCGCACAGATCAGATTCAAAGGATCACCCTGTCTCCCGAACAGGTCCGCGATCTGGCTGCGGCACTGGACCTGCCGGAAGGTGTGTATCAGATCCACGAAAGACCCGATCAAGACGCATAGAAAAACAGTCTATCCTGTCAGGATTGCCTCTGTTTCAAAGTCATAGCAGACGAGGCGAACGGCGTGTCTGCGACCTGTATCCGGCATAGTGCACAGTCCAGATTTGTTCGTCTGGCAACTTCTGCCTGTAGTGACACTTGCGTGGAAGGGAGGGTAATGAAATTGATCCTGCAACGCTGGCAGATTGCACTTGAAACGCGCAAACCGCTGGACCAGATAAAGTCTGCCCATGTAAAGGAAGTTAACATATGTCCTTGAAAAACCCGGCCGCTCTTGAGTTCCTGCAATCTCGCCGGTCGCGTCCAGCGAAAACCTTGATTGCTCCGGCCCCAAGTCGGGACGAGCTGTTGCCCTTACTCACTGCCGCGGCCCGTAGCCCCGATCACGGCAAGCTAGAGCCGTGGCGATTCATCGTGCTTGAGAAAGGTGCGATGCCGCGTCTGTCAGCATTGACCCACGACCGGGGCGTTGCACTGGGCAAGACGTCAGAGGACATCGCAAAAGCCCGCAGCCAATTCGAAATGGGTCAACTTGCTGTTGCAGTGATAGAGGTTCAAAAACCATCCGAAAAAATCCCTGCGATTGAGCAAACTTATTCCGCCGGTGCAGTTTGTCTCGCTCTTCTGAACGCCGCCCTTGCAGCGGGTTGGGGCGCAAATTGGCTGTCCGGTTGGCAGGTGCACGACCCCGAATTCTGCCGTCAAGCTTTTGGCTTGCAGGACAACGAACGCGTTGCCGGGCTGATCCATATCGCAACCGAAAGCAAAGCCCCGCCGGAACGCCCCCGCCCTGATGTGGCGGCCATAACCGAGTGGGTTACGGAATGATGATTTTAAACGCGTTCTTCGCGGCGCTTGGCCAGATCGGAGATCCCAAATTTCGCGCCGTTCTGACGCGTGGAGTTGGTCTGACGATTGTGTTGCTGATCGCTGCCTGTGCCGGAGCCATCTGGCTGATCAACCGGGCATCCGGGAACGAGATTTCCTTGCCGTGGATCGGTGCCGTGCCGTGGCTGAACGATGTTTTGAACTATTCGGGCATCTTCGTGGTGTTGATCTTACCGGTATTTCTGATGGTGCCCGTTGCTTCGGCCATCACGTCGATGTTTCTGGAAGAGGTCGCGCAGGCGGTCGAAGACAAACACTATCCCACCCTACCCGCCGTACCGGGCATCCCGTTCAGCGAAGGCTTGCGGGATGCGTTGGGGTTCATGGGGGTTCTGATCGCGGCCAATCTGTTGGCACTGATCCTGTATGCAATCTTCACGCCGCTGGCCCCGTTTATCTTCTGGGGGATGAACGGGTTTCTGCTGGGTCGGGAGTACTTCACGCTGGCCGCCATGCGCCGAATTGGGCGTGAAGGGGCGCGAAAGCTACGCGCCAAACATTCCGCAACGATATGGTTGGCGGGCACTTTGATGGCCATCCCGCTGTCGGTGCCTTTGGTAAATCTGGTGATCCCGATACTTGGGGCTGCGACCTTTACGCACATCTACCACAAGCTATCAGGGCCGACGCCCTGACGCTTACTCGCGCGGTTCCAGTTGGTTTAACCAGTCGAAATCGCGCACCGATATCACTCCCGAGATTATGATCCCGGCGATTATCGCCCAAAGCACCACCGAAATTCCTGTGGTGATCCACATCTTTTTCTTCATGTGATGCACTTCAGGCGCGCCCGCATGGGTACCGGGAACAATATCGCCCAGATCACCTTGCGTCTTGATGCGGATAGGCAGCACAACCAGCAGCGTCATGAACCAGATGACGGCGAACAGAACCAGTGCAGCAGTGATCGTCATGACAGCCTCTCTTGGGTTAGACTTGTTCTAGCTCGACCAGGCAGCCGTTAAAGTCTTTGGGGTGCAGAAACAACACCGGCTTGCCATGCGCACCAATCTTGGGTTCGCCCGAGCCCAGAACGCGGGCCCCGGTTTCCTTCAGATGGTCCCTGGCCGCGATGATATCCTCGACCTCATAGCAGACATGGTGAATGCCACCGGCTGGGTTCTTTTCCAGAAAGCCATTTATCGGGCTGTCGTCGCCCAGCGGGTATAAAAGTTCGATCTTTGTGTTAGGAAGTTCGATGAATACAACGGTAACGCCGTGATCCGGTTCGTCCTGCGGCGCTCCTACCTTTGCGCCTAGCGCGCTGCGGTATTGCTCTGACGCTGCCTCAAGATCGGGCACGGCGATAGCAACGTGATTCAGGCGACCAATCATAGAACTCTCCTCTGTTCTGCGTTGCAGCGGTTATGAGGGCAGTTCGTGCAAAGAACAAGTGCGCCAAATTGCCGTTAACGCTGTGTTAGCCAGAAGTTCCTAGCGTGAGGCATCTGCTGAATAGGAGGTTCGCCATGGACGATTCGAGCCCGTTTGCCTCTCCCGCGCAGCCAACGGCCACGCGGCCTCTGCTGGGTCAAACAATTTTGGTTGTCGAGGACAGCCGCTATGCCTGTGATGCAATCAGGATGATGTGTCTGCACAGCGGTGCGCGCATCCGGCGAGCAGATTGTTTGACCTCGGCGCGACGGCACCTCCAGATCTACCGTCCCTCGGTGATCCTGGTGGATATCGGCCTGCCCGATGGGTCCGGCGCGGAATTGATCGCTGAACTGACCGAGGCAACACCGCGCATCGGGGCTATTCTGGGCATGTCGGGCGATGAAAATGGGAAGGAAGCGGCACTCAGCGCGGGGGCCGACGGGTTTCTGGCCAAGCCGTTAAAATCACTTTCCTATTTCCAGCGGTTCATTCTGGAAAGCCTGCCCGAAGACCGCCGCCCAAACAACTTGCACGTCGTTCGGGATGAGGTCATTCGCCCTGACCCCATGGCGTATCAGGACGACATGGCCCATATCGCAGACGTGTTGGCCGGGCCAAATGATCACAGAACGCTGGACTATGCAGCACAGTTCTTACGTGGTGTCGCCTTGGACGCTGAGGACCACGTTCTGGCGAACGCGGCCCAAAAACTAGCTGATTCACGCGTGGGCGGTACACCAGTTACCGCTCTGGCCGCACAAGTTGCCGGAATAGTTCAGGCGCGCCTGGAACAGCGCGAGGCGATCTAAGATGGTAACGGCTTATTTTCTGACGGCCGCAATCGTAACCACTTGGGCCTATTTTCTAACTCGCGCTGCGGCCAGAAATATTCGGATCGCGCGAGAATCCCTAAGCTGCCCACTAGAAGTGGCAACCAAGAATCGAATTTCACAGAATTCTAAAGGCGCCTGTGACGGTTCCAAACCGATAGAAAAAACCCGCCGCAGAAACTGCGACGGGCAATTGGTTACTCCTGAGGAATGACCCGCAGGCCCAGTTCCATCAGTTGGTCCGAAGTTGGATCGGACGGCGCATCCATCATCAGGTCCTCGGCGCGCTGGTTCATCGGGAACATCATGACTTCGCGGATGTTGGCCTCATCTGCCAACAGCATCACGATGCGGTCGATACCAGCAGCACAGCCGCCGTGCGGCGGGGCACCGTAATGGAAGGCGTTGAACAGAGCACCAAAACGCGATTTGACTTCGTCCTCGCCGTAGCCTGCCAGTTCGAACGCCTTGAGCATGATTTCGGGCTTGTGGTTCCGGATCGCGCCCGAGACCAACTCATACCCGTTACAGGCTAGGTCGTACTGATATCCGCGCACGTCCAGAGGATTACCTTGTAGCGCTTCCATCCCGCCCTGCGGCATCGAGAACGGGTTGTGTTCAAAATCGATAGCACCGGTTTCCTCGTCCTGCTCGTAGATCGGGAAATCCACAATCCAGGCAAAGGCGAAGCGGTCTTTCTCGGTCAGGTTCAGTTCCTCGCCGATCACATCGCGGGCTTTACCAGCAACCTTTTCAAAGGCTTTTGGCTTACCACCAAGGAAAAACGCAGCATCACCCACGCCCAGACCCAACTGCTGACGGATCGCCTCGGTGCGCTCAGGGCCTATGTTCTTGGCCAGCGGCCCTGCGGCTTCCATCCCCTCACCCTGATCACGCCAGAAGATGTACCCCATACCCGGCAGACCTTCTTTTTGGGCGAACGCGTTCATGCGATCACAGAACTTACGGCTGCCACCAGTCGGCGCGGGAATAGCGCGGATTTCGGTGCCTTCCTGCTCTAGCAGCTTCGCGAAAATCGCGAAGCCAGATCCACGGAAGTGGTCAGAGACCACTTGCATCTTAATTGGGTTCCGCAGATCGGGCTTGTCGGTGCCGTACCACAGGGCCGAGTCCTTGTAGGAGATCTGCGGCCAGTCCTGATCGACCTTGCGACCACCGCCAAACTCTTCGAACACACCAGTCAACACCGGCTGGATGGTATCGAAAACGTCCTGTTGCTCGACAAACGACATCTCAAGGTCAAGCTGGTAGAAATCGGTGGGCGAGCGGTCGGCACGTGGGTCTTCGTCACGGAAACAGGGCGCGATCTGGAAGTACTTGTCGAAGCCCGACACCATGATCAGCTGTTTGAACTGCTGCGGCGCTTGCGGCAACGCATAGAACTTACCCGGGTGCAAACGCGAGGGCACCAAGAAGTCGCGCGCTCCTTCAGGCGATGACGCGGTGATGATCGGGGTTTGGTATTCGCGGAAACCCTGATCCCACATGCGACGGCGCATCGAGGCGACAACATCCGAACGCAGGGTCATGTTCTGCTGCATCGCCTCGCGGCGCAGGTCCAGATAGCGATAGCGCAGGCGGGTTTCCTCGGGGTATTCCTGATCGCCGAACACCATCAGCGGCAGTTCGTCGGCAGCACCCAGAACCTCAAGCTCGCGTACGTAAACTTCGATCTCACCAGTCGGCAGTTTCGGGTTTACCAATTCTGGCGCGCGCGCTTTGACGGTGCCATCGATACGGATACACCACTCAGACCGGACCTTTTCCAGCTCGGCAAAGGCTGCGCTGTCACCGTCACACAGCACCTGAGTTACGCCGAAATGGTCGCGCAAGTCGATGAACAGCACGCCGCCGTGATCTCGGACCCGATGCACCCAACCAGAAAGGCGGACGGTTTCACCGACATTGGCGGCGGTCAGAGCGGCGCAGGTGTGGCTGCGATAGGCGTGCATGGATTGTATCCCTTCGGGCGCAGAATTCGTCGCGCCGATACACCCTGTCAGGCCCGGAAAGTCAAGGCGGGTATCCTGCTCAAAACGGCCTTTGCACGTTGCCTGAGTAGAAATAGATGCCAAGCCCCGCGGCAAAGATGATGTTCCCGGCAATCGCATGCAGCAGGACCGCGTAGAAAAACGATCCGCGCTTGCGGTAGGCCCAGGTGAACAGCAGACCTCCGGCGAAAGTCATAACGGCGACGATCCAGCTCCAGTACATTAGATGGGCCAGCGAAAAAAGCGCTGCATTCAGCAGGTAAGCTGCCCGCCCATTCGGCAGGATCGCATGATAGCGACGGAAAAACAGCGAGCGGAACAACAGCTCTTGCGGCAAGGCTGACAACACCGGGTAGCCAAGCCAAATCACCAGCAGAAACTCCGGACGGTTTCGCAACAGGAAAAACGCGGCTTCTGGACGTGTCGTCATCACAAGCGCCGTGCAAAAGGCTGTCATGGCAGCGGTGAAGACCGCGACCTCACGCCAAGACCAGTTGCGCCAATTGTACCGAAGTTCCGCCCAGGCAAAGCCCGGCGTGAAATGCAGCAAAATGATCCCAATAGCCGTGAACGTGAACAGCGATGGAAACATCCAATTCGGAGGGAAAAATACCGCAATCAACACGGGCGCTGCGATAAAGAAAAGCCCGAATTCCAATCGCAACCGCAAATGCGGTAACGCGTTGTCCGCCCAATCGGTTTGTTTGCTCACTGTATTGCCAACTCCGCCCGGATCAGACCACGCAACGAATTACCCATGTAGAGTTTTGATGCGTTTTTCAGGTCGGTCAAGGTTAGGATGGCTTCCGTAACCTGCCCGTTTTCAAGCAACTCTTCACGCAGGATGCCCGGGAGAACGCCGCTGGCAACGGCTGGTGTCAGGTGGCGCCCATCTGGCATTTGAAGAAACAGATTAGTGATCGTGCCTTCGCACAGTTCACTGCGTTCGTTCAGGAACAGGACTTCGTCAATTCCGCGAGGCAACGAGGCGCGTTCGCTGTCATAGAGCGCACGTTGGGTTGTCTTGTGCCGTAGCCATACGTCATCTGCGGTCAGACGCGTCTCGGCAATCGTCACCCGCCAAACTGGAGGATTTTCGGCCAACGCACCTGTTGTTACTTCCAACTTGCCGTCCGCCGCCAAAGTCAACCGGCACCGCAGAGGAACCTCACCAGCGACGCCACTCAGGCACTCAACAGCCGCCCCGGCGTCAAAAGGGAGCCCAAACGCGTCTGCAGACCGTGCCATGCGGGCCAGATGGCGATCTTGTCGCACAAAACCCCGCTCCGGACGAAAAGCCAGCGTCTCAATTATGCGGAAGTCAGGGTCAGCTGGTGGGCAAAACGGGCTTTCCATAGCGCTTCCTCGTATTCCGATGGGGCAGTGCTGTCCCAGACCACGCCCCCGCCCACGTTCAGAGTAGCCTTACCATCCTCGACCATCAGAGTACGGATCGCCACGTTGAACTCGGATCGCCCGTCCGGAGCCGCCCAGCCGATGGCGCCACAATAGATATCACGCGGCCAGGGTTCGAGGTCGGACAGAATCTCCATCGCGCGTATTTTGGGGGCTCCAGTGATCGAACCACAAGGGAACAACGCGGTTAAGATGTCGGACAATTCGGCACCTAGATGCAATTGCGCCTGCACCAACGAGATCATCTGATGAACGGTCGCGTAGGTTTCGACCTTGAACAGCTCGGGCACTTTGACGGACCCGGGCAGAGCGACGCGGCTGATATCGTTGCGCAGAAGGTCGACGATCATCAGGTTCTCGGCCCGGTTCTTGTCGTCGCTCGTTAAAAAGGCGCGGCGGCGCGCGTCCTCGGCCATATCCTCGCTACGCGGTTGGGTGCCCTTCATGGGGCGCGTTTCGATCCCCCGGTCGGTATCGGTGCGGAAAAACAGCTCAGGCGAGCGGCTGAGCAGATCGGGCAACCCGTCCTGCTGCACCAACGCGCCATGACCCACTGATTGCCCGGCGGCAAGCGCGGCATAAAGCGTGGCGCTGTCGCCCTCAACTGTCAGGTCGATCGGGAAGGTCAGGTTGGCCTGATATATATCCCCTGCTCCGATGGAGTCATGCACCTGCTGAAAGGCTTGCGTATACCGCGCTTCGTCCCAACGAGGATCAAAGCCAGTAACACCACCAGACGCAGCAGGAAGGTCACGACGCTCCGGCGCGTCGTAGACCCCAAAGCACAACAGAGGCAGTCGGCGATCTGCGGGCAAACGGCCCGCAAGACGGGGCTCCAGCGCATACCCAAGCTCATAACTCGCGTAGCCTGCCAACCAAGCACCGTCCGCGCGCGCCTCATCCAGCGCCGCCAAAGCCTGGGGCACATCATCCGGCATGTCTGCTCGGATCACACTGGCTGGCCGGTCAAAGCTGGTTCCTGGCCCGGCTAGCCCCTGATCGAAACGAATACGCAAGTGCATCCTCATTTGTCGTGCTGCGCGGTATAGAGAATACGGCGGCAAGGGGAAGAGGGGAAAGCGGCAATTTCATACCTGTTTCCGATACCCCTTGAACCTTTTCGCGCTGTCCCTATAACGCAGGACAATTTGGGCGCTTGGGGGCGTCCTGACTCGCAGACAACCGAAGGAACCAGGCCATGCCCAGAAGAACCGACATCCAGTCGATCATGATCATCGGGGCAGGTCCCATTGTTATCGGTCAGGCTTGCGAGTTCGACTACTCCGGCGCTCAGGCCTGCAAGGCGCTGCGCGAAGAAGGATACCGGGTCATTCTGGTGAACTCAAACCCGGCGACGATCATGACCGATCCCGAACTGGCGGACGCCACCTATATCGAGCCGATCACCCCAGAAGTTGTCGCCAAGATCATCGAAAAAGAACGCCCCGACGCGCTGCTGCCCACCATGGGCGGGCAGACCGGCCTGAACACCTCGCTGGCTTTGGAAGAGATGGGTGTTCTCGAGAAGTTCGGGGTCGAGATGATCGGCGCCAAGCGCGACGCCATCGAAATGGCCGAAGACCGCGCCCTTTTCCGCGAGGCGATGGACCGGCTGGGCATTGAAAACCCGAAAGCCGAGATTGTAACAGCCCCCAAAGATGCAGACGGCAAAAAGGACCTGGACGCAGGCGTCGCATTGGCTCTGGACACCCTCGAAACAGTGGGCTTGCCCGCAATCATTCGACCGGCCTTTACTCTGGGCGGCACCGGCGGTGGTGTAGCTTATAACCGCGAGGATTATATCCATATTTGTCGCTCGGGCATGGATGCGTCTCCTGTCGGTCAGATCCTGATCGACGAAAGCCTGCTGGGTTGGAAAGAATACGAGATGGAGGTGGTGCGCGACACTGCTGACAACGCCATCATCGTCTGCTCGATCGAGAACGTGGACCCGATGGGCGTTCACACGGGGGACTCGATCACCGTTGCCCCGGCCCTGACACTCACCGACAAAGAATACCAGATCATGCGCAATCACTCGATTGCCGTGCTGCGCGAGATCGGGGTTGAGACCGGCGGTTCGAACGTGCAGTGGGCGATCAACCCGGTCGATGGCCGCATGGTCGTGATCGAGATGAACCCGCGCGTGTCGCGGTCGTCCGCTCTGGCATCCAAGGCAACCGGTTTCCCGATTGCCAAGATCGCCGCCAAGCTGGCCGTAGGCTACACGCTGGATGAGCTGGACAACGACATCACCAAGGTCACGCCCGCCTCGTTCGAGCCGACCATCGACTATGTCGTTACCAAAATCCCGAAATTTGCGTTCGAGAAATTCCCGGGTTCCGAGCCCCACCTGACCACCGCGATGAAATCGGTGGGTGAGGCAATGTCCATCGGTCGCACGATCCACGAGTCGATGCAGAAGGCGCTAGCTTCAATGGAATCAGGCCTGACTGGCTTTGATGAGGTCGAAATCCCCGGCCTTAACGTGGGCGTTTGGGACGAAGCCGACGACAAAGCCGCCGTCATCAAGGCGATCAGCCAGCAAACGCCTGACCGTCTGCGCACAATCGCACAAGCAATGCGCCACGGCCTGACCGATGACGAAATCTTCGGCGTCACCAAGTTTGACCCCTGGTTCCTGGCTCGTATCCGCGAGATCATCGAAGCCGAACGCACCGTACGCAAAGACGGCTTGCCAGTGACCGAAGACGGTATCCGCAAGCTGAAGATGATGGGCTTCACCGACGCGCGCCTCGGCAACCTGACCGGTCGTGACGAAGACAATATCCGCCGTGCGCGCCGCAATCTGGGCGTCAACGCTGTTTTCAAACGTATCGACACCTGTGCAGCAGAATTCGAGGCGCAGACGCCGTACATGTACTCGACATACGAAGCGCCCATGATGGGTGAAGTTGAATGCGAAGCGCGTCCGTCCGACCGCAAAAAAGTCGTCATTCTCGGTGGTGGTCCGAACCGGATTGGTCAAGGTATCGAATTCGACTATTGCTGCTGCCACGCCTGCTTTGCACTGACCGAGTCCGGCTATGAAACCATCATGGTCAACTGCAACCCTGAAACGGTTTCAACCGACTACGACACTTCGGATCGTCTGTATTTTGAACCGCTGACCTTCGAACACGTCATGGAAATCCTGACAAAAGAGCAGGAAAACGGCACGTTGCACGGTGTGATCGTTCAATTCGGCGGTCAAACCCCTCTGAAGCTGGCCAACGCGCTTGAGGCTGAAGGTATTCCGATTCTGGGCACCACCCCGGACGCCATCGACCTCGCCGAAGACCGCGAACGTTTTCAGGCACTGGTCAACGATCTGGGCCTGAAGCAGCCCAAGAACGGTATCGCCTCGACCGACGAGCAGGCGCTTGAAATCGCAGAAGATATCGGCTTTCCACTGGTCATCCGCCCGTCTTACGTACTGGGCGGTCGCGCGATGGAAATCGTGCGCGATATGGAGCAGCTGAAGCGTTACATCAACGAGGCTGTGGTCGTCTCAGGCGACAGTCCTGTTCTGCTGGACAGTTATCTAGCAGGCGCGGTCGAACTGGACGTGGATGCGCTGTGCGACGGCACTGACGTGCATGTTGCAGGCATCATGCAACATATCGAAGAGGCAGGCGTTCACTCAGGCGACTCGGCCTGCTCGCTCCCGCCCTACTCGCTGTCGAAAGAAATCATTGAACAGATCAAAGAGCAGGCGTTCAAACTGGCCAAGGCACTGAATGTCGTAGGCCTGATGAACGTGCAGTTCGCGATCAAAGACGATGAGATCTACCTGATCGAAGTGAACCCCCGCGCCTCGCGTACTGTTCCTTTCGTAGCCAAGGCAACGGACAGCGCGATTGCATCGATTGCTGCACGCGTGATGGCGGGCGAGAAGCTGTCGAACTTCCCGATGCGCCCGGCGTACAAAGAAGGTCAGGATACCAAGATCGCCGACCAGATGACCCTTGCCGACCCAGACATGCCATGGTTTTCGGTGAAAGAGGCTGTATTGCCCTTTGCCCGCTTCCCCGGCGTCGACACCATTCTGGGACCGGAAATGCGCTCGACTGGTGAGGTCATGGGCTGGGACCGCGATTTCCCGCGCGCCTTCCTCAAGGCGCAGATGGGGGCCGGTATGGTGCTGCCATCCTCTGGCCGCGCGTTCATCTCGATCAAGGATGCTGACAAGACGCCGGCTATGCTTGAGGCCGCGCAAGTGCTTTCAGAGCAGGGTTTCTCGCTGGTGGCGACACGCGGCACCCAGTCGTGGCTGGCCAAACAGGGCGTAGCCTGTGATGTGGTGAACAAAGTATACGAGGGCCGCCCGGACGTTGCCGACATGCTGAAGGACGGTCAAGTTCAGCTGCTCATGAATACCACCGAGGGTGCACAAGCGGTTGAGGACAGCAAATCCATCCGCTCGATCGCGCTGTACGACAAGATACCCTACTATACGACTGCTGCTGCAAGTCATGCCGCTGCGTTGGCGATCAAGGCGCAGGCTGAAGGGGATGTTGAGGTGAAATCGCTGCAGGGCTAACCGGTCCTGCCTGCGGCGGAACCCGCTCATATCTGGACACATTTGGCGCGCCCGTTGACCCTGTGTCTTCGGGCGCGCATTTTTTCTGCAACCGAGCAGAAGGAAAAACAGATGTGCAGGGTATTCGCTTTGACCGTTTTGATGACACTCGCCGCGTGCGATGTACCGCTGATCCCTTTGATCTGACCGCCAAAGCAAGGCGAGAGATCGGTGCACCTATACACGACATACGGAACCAATGACTTGCCTCGGGCGATACGGTTCTATGACGCGATCTTTGCGGTATTGAACCAACCTCGCCTACCAGGCTGGGGTGACGATCGCGCCGGATGGGGTTCCGACCATACGGCCGGAACTGGATTTTGGGTCTGCCGGCCATATGATGGCAAGTTTGCTAGTGTGGGCAACGGGACGATGATGGCTTTCCCGACCGACAGCGCGGAACAGGTTCGTCGGTTTCACGCTGCAGGGTTAAAACATGGCGGTACGGACGAAGGTGCTCCTGGCACACGAAGCTATTACGCGCCCGATTTCTATGTTGCGTATCTCCGCGATCCGGACGGCAACAAACTGTCCTGTTTTTACTATCACTACGATCCGGAAAAGGATCCGGGCGGCTAAAACAGCCGCCCGGTGTCCATCAGGCTTGTGCGGCCTCGCGTTTTTCATCGCGCGCAAAGAAAACCATGTAGAAGACCGGAGCCGCGACCATTGTAAGGATCGTTGCAAAAGCCAGACCACCCATGATGGTCACGGCCATCGAGCGGAAGAACGCATCCGTCAGCAGTGGTGCCATACCCAATATGGTGGTGATCGCAGCCAACATCACAGGCCGCAGACGCGATACCGAGGCTTCGATAATCGCCTCACGCAGTGGCCTTCCAGTAGCACGAACCAGATCGATCTCTTCGACAAGAACGATGCCGTTTTTGATTAGCATACCGGACAGGCTAAGCAGCCCCAGAAGCGCCGTGAAGGTAAACGGCAAGCCAGTGCCCAACAATCCGATCACAACCCCGTTCACAGACATTGGCACCAGTAACCAGATGATGATTGGCTGACGCACCGCATTGAAGATCAACACCGAGATCAACACCATGATCAAAAGACTCAGCGGCAGTTGCTTGCCCAGGCTTTCATTGGCTTCGCCCGCGTTTTCGAACTCACCGCCCCATTCCATTCGGTAGCCCGGCGGCAATTCCATGGCTTCGATGGCTGCACGCACTTCGGTATGAACCTGCGCTGCTGTCATGTCCGGCGGGATGTCCGCTCCAACAGTGATCGTAAGCACCCGATCACGACGATGAACCAGCGTATTCAGCGGTTTGTATTCGAAACCATCGACCATTTGTTCGATTGGTACGAACCTTTGCGATTCATCCGAGAACACCACCTGATCCACGATCGAATAGTCGCCATCCGCTGGTCGGCGCAGGATGATGGGGATCAAACGATCGCGTTCGCGGAATTCGCCAGCGACAATACCGTCTGTCGAAAACTGCAACGTCGCGGCAATGTCTTCACGTGAGACGCCCGCGGTCTGGGCGCGCTCGGTCGCATAAATGGGTTGTACAGCCAACTCTTGTTCACGCCAGTCATGATAAACGTTCAAGGCATTGGGCGATGCCTCGCGCATTTTTAGGACCGCCTCATCGGCCAGTTGTCTCAACACAGCTGGATCACTGCCCGAAAACCGAGCTTGGATCGGGTCTCCACCACCGGGACCAAAGATCAGTCGCTTGGTCCGAAACTTGCCTTCGGGGAATTGCGCCTGACCGAACGTTTCCAGGTCTGCTTGCAAGGCCGGGATATCATCCAGCGTGTTGGTGCGGATGATCATGTGGCCATAGCCTGGATTCGGTTTTTCTGCGGAATAAGTTAACAGAAACCGGGTTGCGCCTTGTCCGACAAAGGTGGCGACCGAAACAACATCCTCGCGTTCGGCCAACCAATCTTCGAACACTGCCATGTCTTCAGCCGTACGCTCGATGGGCGTGCCTTGAGGCAAGTTATAGTGAACAAAGAACAAAGGCGTGTTCGAGTCTGGAAAGAACTGTTGCCGTACCTGTCCGAACCCTACGAAACAAATCGCCGTAACGCCCACAAGGCCAGCAATTACTAGCCAGCGGAACCGAAGAGCGCCACGCAGGATTGCGCCGTAGACACGGAACATAACACCGCCATAAGCGTCCACTGCCCCCACTTCGGCCTGCTTGAAGAAATAGTGCCCCAGCATCGGCGTCACCGTTAATGCCAACACCCAGCTGAGCAGCAACGAAATGGCGATAACCGCAAATAGCGAAAACAGGAATTCCCCTGTGGCGTCCGGGCTTAGGCCGATGCCGGCAAAGGCCATGATGCCAATGACTGTGGCTCCCAGCAGTGGGATCTGTGTCTTGGAAGCTGCTTCATCCGCAGCATCGCGCGAATTCTTGCCGCGCAACATGGCAATCTGCATTCCCTCGGCGACCACAATGGCGTTGTCCACAAGCATGCCCATTGCAATGATCAAGGCGCCCAACGATATCCGCTCCATCTCGATTGAGAACATCGACATGAACAGCAGTGTCCCCACAACCGTCAGCAACAGGGTCGAGCCCACAACCACCGCTGCGCGCCAACCCATAAAGATAGCCAGCACTGCCACAACGATAGTGACCGACATGGCCAGGTTGACCAAAAAGTCGTTCGAGGCTTGCTCGACCACAACGTGCTGCTGGTAGATCGGCAGGATTTCAACGCCAAACGGGATTTGCGAATCCAACTCGGCGAACTTGGCGTCAGCGCGTTGACCGACTTCGACGATGTTTTCGGTCGACAAGCCCGCGATACCCAGTGTGAATGCTTCAGCGCCATTAAACCGGATCATGACTTCGGGGTCGGTCTGACGTCCGCGAAACACGTGCGCCATATCGAACAGGTTGATGACCTGCCCTTGCGATCCCAAAGACAACCCCGCGATGGCCGATACAGTATCCGACCCTTCAGCAGTCAGTATCGTTGTGCGGTCGTTTTCTGTGCGGACCGAGCCTGACGCGTTCACCGAGTCCGCATTGGCAATGGCTTCGTTGATCGCCGCAATCGGCACATTCTGGTTTACAGAAATGGCCAGATCAGGCTCAACAAAAATTGCCTCGTCTGGAAGCCCCATCACCTCAACGTCCGCAACACCGGGAACGGTCAGCAACTCGCGCCGCAGGAAAGTGGATAGCTCGTGTTTCTCAGCATCCGAAAAACCATCGGCAGTAACGGCATAGAACAACCCGAATACATCGCCAAACCCGTCATTCACCAGTGGCTGGCTGACCCCTGATGGCAACACGCGGGCGGCGTCACGCACTTTGGCACGCAACTTGGTCCAGATTTCCGGCAATTCGGTGCCGTCATAGGTCGATTTGATCTCGACCTCGATCAGCGAAAAGCCTGGTTGGTTGACTGAGGTTATCGTGTCAACCTCTCCCATCTGCTGAATGGCAGACTCCAAAGGTTCCGAGACCTCCAGCGCCACTTCCTCTGCTGTTGCTCCAGGATACTGCGTTGCAATGACGGCGTTTTTGATAGTGAAGGCCGGGTCTTCCAAACGACCCAGCGACATGAAACCCCAGATACCGCCAAACAGCGCTATCAGGATGATCAGCCACGTATAGATCGGTCGATCGATTGAGGCGCGTGCAATGTTCATCTGCCGGCCCTCAATTCGCAAAGCCGGTAAAGCGGCGAACGGCCTGACCATCGGTCAAGGCGGCACCCCCGGCGACCACGATTTCGTCACCATCCGACAACCCGGTCAGGACCCGAACCTCACCAGTTTGAGTGGGTTCAATGGTCACGGGCACGAGGCGAATAGTGCCTTCATCAGCCCCAACCGGCGAAAACACCATAACACCCAACCCACCATCGGCATCAGCCACAATTGCAGAGGCTGGAATGACAATACCGGTCAGGCCATCCTGAACCTGAACATTCACGGTCACAGAAGAACCTGGAAGAATTTGCAAACCCTCGGGTGGGGTCAGACCGAACTGGATGCGGAACGTTTGTCCGACAGTCGAGCTTTCGGCATCGAATTCACGGATCTGCAAGGGAAAGACTTCATCACTGACCGGGAATTTCGCAGTGATCTTGATGTCTTCTTCCTGACCTGAGCGTTGGAACAGAATCTCAGGTACATCGACTTCGATTCGCAGCTCGGACATGTCGTGGATGCGCACGATCGGTGCGCCAGCGGATACTGTTGTAAAGGCTTCAACCGCACGGCTGGACACCAGTGCATCGAACGGAGCGGTCAATGTGGCATGCTCCAGATCGTATTCGGCGTCTCTAACAGCGATATCTGCCAGCTGCGCCTCGGTCTCGGCGTCGTCAACAGCCACTTGGCTTGCAGTCGTCCCGCGCAGGCGCGACAAGCGCGCCACGGTTCGGTCGGATTGATCCTTTTGTAAAAGCGCACGGTCGTACCGGCGTTGAAAGGGTTCCTGATCCAATTGCGCGATCAACTCACCTTTGGGGATTACAAATCCTTCTGTCACCGGCATCTCGACAATCTGACCTGAGACCTGAAAAGCCAGGTCAACGGTTTGTCTAGCCGCAACGCGCCCGAAGAACTGACGCGAAAATCCCGGAGAGGTTTCACGCACCTGCATCAGTTTGACTGGCTTGCTTGCCTCTTGAGCCGAGACCTGCGTGGTTAACGCGATCAGAGCCGCGCTCAGAACAGATAGGAGTTTCATTTCGTTAATCCCTCGGGAATTCCCGTTTTCAGTATGTTGTCTCGGATTTTGCGCGCCAAACGCGCGAATTCAGCTGTTTCTTCAGCGTCCAGCCCCGAGGCGCGGTGGAACAACTCCCCTGCTTCGGAAACCAGCATATTTCGGGCTTCTTCGCCTTGCTCTGTCAAAACCAACAGCCAAGCCCGGCGGTCTTCGGGGTCACGTTCGCGGGTCAGATATCCAGCCCTTTCAAGGCCATCCGCCGTGGCCGTTATGGTCGACGGAACACTCAGCATGTCTGCTGCCAGAACGCCCATCCGTTTGGGTTGATCAAGCTTGATCAACATGTGGCATTCCAAATGGCTCAGGTTCGTTTCGATGCAGTCGAATGTTTCTTCCAGTTTCCAATACAGGGCGTACACACCCATGATGGATTGGATCTCGGGGCTGAGACGATCAAGCCTGGTACTGATATCTTCTGACATATCGGGGCTCCGTACACGCGTGAGGCGCCATATACTTCAAATTATGAACTATTCAAGATATGAAACTGAATTTGTTCAATCCCAGTATATTCCGTTAGGTCACCTTCCCTTGATCAAATTCTGCTGCGACTGCATTTTAAGCGGGTTCGAAACTTGCAGGACCTGCTATGTATACGCCCGCAATCACCGGCACAGGTGTTTTCACGCCCGAAAGCGTCATCACCAACGCTGAACTTGTTTCCGCGTTTAACGCCTATGCCGACAAGCAGAACGCCAAGAATGCCGATGCGATTGCAGCGGGTGAAATGGACGCGGTGCAGCATTCCTCGGAGGAGTTTATCGTCAAGGCGTCGGGTATCCACAACCGTTACGTGATGGACAAATCCGGTGTTCTAAACCCGGACGTGATGCATCCCGAGCTGCGCCAGCGCAGTGATGACGAGCCGGGCATCATGACCGAGATGGCAGTGGACGCTTGCAACAAGGCGCTGGCTCAAGCAGGTCGTAAGGCCGCGGATGTCGATCTGGTGATCTGCGCCGCGTCAAACCACGAACGCGCCTATCCCGCGATTGCGATTGAAATTCAGCAAGCATTGGGGATCGAAGGGTTTGGCTTTGACATGAATGTCGCCTGCTCCTCGGCCACGTTTGGAATTCAGGCAGCGGCGGACATGATCCGCTCGGGCTCGGTCCGTTCAGCGTTGGTTGTGAACCCCGAGATTTGCTCGGGTCATCTGGAATGGCGTGACCGGGATTGTCACTTCATTTTCGGCGATGTGGCCACGGCAACTCTGGTCGAGCGGATCGAGGACGCGATGGGTCCGCATTTCGAAGTTCTTTCCACCCGCTGCGCCACCTCGTTTTCAAACAACATCCGAAACAACAACGGTTTTCTGCGCCGCTCGCGCCCTGACGGAGTGGTCGACCGCCGCGACATGCAGTTCATGCAGAACGGCCGCAAAGTGTTCAAAGAAGTGCTACCTATGGTCAGCAAGCACATCTCGGATCACATGGAAGCTGAGGGGCTGACCAGCGCAGACCTGAAACGCCTTTGGTTGCATCAGGCCAACAAAACCATGAACGATTTCATCGGGAAAAAGGTGCTGGGCCGAGAGCCCGAGGCAGGTGAGCAACCCAACATTTTGCAGGACTATGCCAATACGTCCTCCGCCGGATCGATCATCGCGTTTTCCAAGTATTCTGATGATCTGACGGATGGGGATGTGGGCCTGATCTGTTCGTTCGGGGCGGGGTATTCGGTGGGCTCAGTGATTGTGAAGCGGCACGGATAACGGCCAGTTTCCAGAAGTAACGCAAAAGCGTGTTAAACTGACTGCTGTGAGCCCAATCCACTAATTCTGCATTTCGACTTAACGGCAGCTTTGGATGGACCTAACCGAGCGATAGACGATAGCTCAGGTGAGAGATCTTTCCATGAAATAGACTTTGTCGCGCCAAGAATGGGGAAAGCCCTCTGGATGTGGCATTGGGACGAAACCAGCCTTCTCATACATTGCGCGTGCATGCGTCAAAAAAGTTGCGGATGAGTAGAAAACCCGGGTGTAGCCGTCAGCGGCCATCTGCTCGAACATGTGCTCTAGAAGCTTTCGACCAAGGCGATGGCCGCGACCAGCAGGACGCACGAACATTCGGTTAAATTCAGCGGTTCCTAGACTGGCTTCACTATACATGACGCACCCCATAGGTTTGCTATCAACTGATGCAATCAGAATGCCGCCAAGTGGCCGTTCGTGCAGTTTTGGCAAATTCTTCAGGACCGCCTCAAAGCTGACAGGGTCCATCGGATGGTCGTCGCCCCGAGGCCAATCAGTTGGATAGTTTTCCCAGTGCCAATCCAACCATTCGCGGCATAGCGCACGAGCGGCTTCAATGTCCTCTCCATTGCTGGCCAGCCGAACTGCAATTTCTGTCACGCTCAACCCTCTACTCTCAAGAGGAATTTTTACTATTATTTATTGTGAAGCAATTGCCCAAGAACCAGAAGCGGACTTTGGTGCGGATGCGGCGAAAGTCTGGTTGGTCCGCAAATCAGACATTCGAAACTCATGTCAGCTGCAATTCCTAAAGGAAGGTCAACGATCACCCTAGCTAACGCTTTCTTCTTCCAGATGCAGCTTCATCTCAATCAGAACCTGTTGCAGCAAGCTGGTTTCCTTGAGCAGGCGCTTGGCCTCGTTCACGGTGATGATGCCGTCCTCGATGGCCGCTTGATATTCGGTCATCAGCATTGCGAAGCGTTGGCTCAGGGCGATGACGTCCGAATTTACACCGCCGGTGCGCGGAGTGTCTGTGTTTCGGCCATCATACGACAGGGTTATATTTTTCAGATCAGCCAACGCTGACGTTACATGCGGATAGTTCGACACAGCCTCTAGCCGGGCAACGGCGTCAACGGGCATGAAACGGTCAGCATGTTCGGCATTGTCCGAATAATACCTACCCAGTGTCGCCTTAGACTTGCCGGTAATCTCGCAAGCAGATTCAATGCCAACGTCTTTGACCAAAGCTTCTGTGTGCTTTTTCAGATAGGCCCCGATATCTGCCATAATTTTACCCTTGCTGCCTGCCTCACCCACAACATCTGCCAGTGTGGGGGAAAGGGACAGGAAATTTCCCATAGTCCAGTCATAGTTGAAATGTCATATGTTGGCTATCCCTCAGATATGCGGGGGTTTTGTGAGTGAGTGGAGGCCGTTCTGGCCGGTAACGAGTGGTTGCGGGGCGCTATTTAAGCCTCGCTTTGTATAGGCCGCATGTTGGCCGACGGCGTCGCTGTTGTGGACGCGGGGGATCCATCCCCTTTTGAGCATATGCTCTGCCTCTGCAACGACAACGGCGACGTCGCTTCTTTTACGGCTTTTGCCGCCTTGCCCAGGTCGGTCTGCCGAATTAGACCCGGACGCATGGCAAAGCTTTACTTCAACTATTCCACTATGAACGCGGGCAAATCGACCGTGTTGCTGCAGGCCTCGCACAACTATCGCGAACGGGGCATGGACACCTATCTGATGACCGCCGCGCTGGACGGGCGCGCCGGCTTAGGCAAGATCGCATCTCGGATCGGAATTTCCGCCGAGGCCGATACGTTTTCTGCCAGCGACGATGTTTTCGCCATGATCGAAAGGCATCAGAAGCAGAGCAAGATTGCCTGCGTTTTTGTCGATGAGGCGCAGTTTCTAACCGAAGAACAAGTCTGGCAGTTGGCCCGCGCGGTAGATGACTTAAAAGTGCCGGTCCTAGCCTACGGGCTACGAGTTGATTTCCAGGGGCATTTGTTTCCGGGTTCGGCGGCTTTGCTGGCACTTGCCGACGAAATGCGCGAGGTCCGCACAATCTGCAAGTGCGGTCGCAAAGCGACTATGGTGATTCGTCAGGACGAGAACGGCAATACCATTACCGAGGGCGCACAGGTGCAGATCGGCGGCAACGAGACTTATGTGTCTCTTTGCCGCAAACACTGGCGTGAGGCAGTCGGGTCTTAAACTGGATTGGGCAGCGGGCGGCCCGAAGAAAAGGCCGCGACGTTGTCCAGTGCCATATGCCCCATATCCGTTCGAACTTCCTCGGTCGCAGTACCCAGATGCGGCAGCAGTGTCACGTTTTCCATATCAAGCAGGGCCTGCGGTACGACGGGTTCAAATTCATAGACGTCCAACCCGGCACCCGCGATCTGGCTTGATTGCAGGGCAGTGATCAGGGCGGCTTCGTCAACCACTTCTCCGCGCGCGATGTTGATCAGAATGCCCGAGGGTTTCATGGCCTCCAGTACCTGTGCGTCGATCAGATGGCTGGTCTCTGCTCCTCCGGGAACGGCAACTACAAGGAAATCCACCGATGCGGCGAGCGCCGCCAAGTCAGGGATATACTCGGCTGGGAATTCGACGTCCTTTGGGCCGCGCGACTGATACAAAACCTGCATACCAAAACCGAAATGGCAGCGTCGGGCTATGGCCTGACCGATGCGACCCATGCCAACGATACCAACGCGTTTGCCCGTCACATGATGACCCAGCATTTGCGTCGGATGCCAACCCTGCCAATCTCCGACACGAACCATCCGTTCACCTTCACCCGCGCGACGGGCGGTGGACAGTAACAGTGTCATGGCGATATCTGCGGTGGCGTCCGTTACCGCGCCTGGCGTATTGGTGACCGCGACGCCTGCGGCACGCGCGGCGTCAACGTCGATGTGATTATAGCCAACCCCAAAATTAGCCAGCAGTTTGCAACGTGGGGCCGGAGCTTCGGCAAAGACCTGCGCCGAGAAAAGATCGCCGAGCGTTGGCACAACAACGTCGAATTCTGTTAGGGCACGCAGCATTTCATCGCGCGTCATCGGTAAGGTCTCAGCGCGGATCTCCACGTCGAACTCTGCACGAGCACGGGCCTCGACCGCGGCCGTCATGGGGCGGGCAATCAGCAGCTTCATCAGTGCATCCGCCCACCGACGGGAACATCACCGTCGGGACCGATCAAGACGATCTCACCATTCTCATCGGGCAGTCCCAGCACCAGAACTTCTGACATGAAACGACCGATCTGACGCGGAGGGAAGTTGACGACCGCCATCACCTGTTTCCCCACCAAAGTAGAGGGATCGTAATGAGCGGTAACTTGGGCCGAGGTTTTTCGCTCACCAATTTCGTCTCCAAAGTCGATCCACATCTTGATCGCGGGCTTACGGGCCTCGGGGTACGGCTCGGCGCGGATTACTTTGCCCACGCGGATGTCTACCTTGAGAAAGTCGTCAAATGTAATCTCACTCACGAGACAGCTCCTTAGATCGGTCGGTTGCGGCTTTGACTGCGCGATGCAGCAAGTCAGGAAAGCCTTCTTCTTCGTGCATCAGGACTTCAAGCGCAGCCTGCGTTGTGCCGTTGGGTGATGTCACGTTGATGCGCAGTTGCGATGGGTCCTCTTTGGCCGCCATGGCAAGCGCCCCTGCCCCCGCGACGGTGGATTTCGCCAGCTTCATCGCCAGTTCATGCGGCAAGCCCTGCGCTTGACCCGCAGCCGCGAGCGTCTCAATCAGGTGAAAGACATAAGCAGGACCTGATCCGCTGAGGCCGGTGACGGCGTCCATCTGCCCCTCGTCCTCTAGGACGACTGTCTCACCAATGGCAGAGAGTAAGTTTTCAGCCAGCGCAACGTCTGTATCTGAGGCGTTCGCATTCCCGATCAGCGCTGTGATCCCTTGCCGGATTGCCGCCGGAGTGTTCGGCATGGCCCGTACAATCGGAGTCCCCTCGCCCAGTACGCTTTCAAACGTCGCAATCGACGTCCCCGCGGCGACCGAAACAAAAAGGCTACCGCCACCACCCAGCGCTTTGATCGCAGGTAGGGCCTCGCCCATCATTTGCGGTTTAACGGCGACCAGCACGACTGCGGGTGCTTCTGGCAAAGGTGTATTGATGTTGACGCCCTGCGCCTTCAACCAATCAGAAGGGTTAGGATCGATGACCCAGACCGCCGACACGGGAAGGCCATGCTCCAACCATCCGGCGAGCATGGCCGATCCCATCTTGCCGCATCCCAGAAGAACCAGCCCCTGCTCGGCGACGCGTGACATGTCCATGATTGCCCCTCTCCTTACTCGGTTTGGGGCAAAGCTTTACGCGCGGCCGTAGGCCTCTGCAATGGCGACTTGCATCGCTTGTTCTGGGGTACGGTTGCCCCATGTGACCAGTTGGATCGCAGGGTAGTAACGTTCGGCGCTAAGGACCGCTGCCGTGATCATTGTGTCGATTTGTTCCGGGCTGGCCATCTGGCCACCAGCCAGAACCAGACCATACCGATAAACCATCAGCTTTTGATTGGCCCAATACGTGAACGCCCCTGCCCAGCACTGATCGTTCATCTTGTTCAATAGCTCATACAACTCGGATTCGCGATCCGAGGGAGGCTCCATCTCGAACGAACACACCATCCGGAGTGTTTCGTCATAGTTCGACCAGGCCAAGGTGATCGAGTATGTGCGCCACTGCCCCTCAACAGCCATGGCAATCTGATCATCTCCGATCCGGTCAAAGTCCCAGTCGTGATGTTCTGCAAGATGTTCAACTATATCGATCGGATGAAGGTCTTCTTCGAGAAACTGCTCGGAAAGGGCCATAATGCCACCTCACTAATCTCTAGCATTTTGGGGCCGACAGCGCCCCAGCACTAGTTGCCTGCTCTACAAGCCGGGCTTCCCCCATTGGCCTGTACTAAATATGGTGCGACGCGAGATGGGTTCTGGCAACCCTATTTATTGGGGATAACAGCAATAAGTTGTGGACGAACGGCAACGGCGATCAAAATATTGGCGCGACGAGCAGCTTTGTCTTGATAAAATTTTATATGGCTGCAAGATGCACAACACCGCACAATCCAAACTCAGATTGCGCGGTGATTTTCGTTCGTCCCAAAAGTTTGAAGATCAGGAAACGCGCCCGCGTTACTTTTCCAGCTTCGCTTCTAGTGCTGCAATTCGCGCCTCGAGCGCGGCATTTTCTTCTCGCGCTTTTTGGGCCATCGCGCGAACTGCATCAAATTCTTCGCGCGTCACAAAATCACGGTCGGCCAGCCAGCGGTCGATCATCGACTTCATCGCATTCTCGGCCTCTTCCCGCGCGCCTTGCGCCACGCCCATGGCGTTAGTCATAAGCTGGGAAACGTCATCAAGGATCTTGTTGCGGGTTTGCATGGGTTTACTCCGATATCGCGGTTGGTCTTTATATGGGGAAAGAATGGCTCGGGCTCAAGGTTGACTTGCCCCGCTAACCCCGGGCAATGAGACGCACATGCAGGCTGTTCTAAATTTTCCCGATCTGTCGCCCGAATTGTTCTCGATATCGTTATTCGGGATGGAGTTTGCTCTCAGGTGGTACGCTCTGGCCTATATCGCCGGTATCTTGATTGCTTGGCGAATGGGGGTGATGGCGCTGCGCCGTCCGGCTTTGTGGCCCAACGCAACACCGCCTTTGAAGCCTGAACAGCTTGAGGACCTGATCACCTGGATCATCTTAGGCGTGATTCTGGGCGGTCGGCTTGGTTTCGTGCTTTTTTACCAGCCCTCTTATTACCTCTCGAATCCGATAGAGATTCTAAAGGTTTGGCAGGGCGGTATGGCGTTCCACGGTGGGCTTCTGGGTGTTGTAGCCGCGTCATACCTATATGCGTTGCGTCACCGTATCCCGATTTTGTCCCTGGCCGACCTGATTGCCCACGCGGTGCCGCCGGGATTGTTGTTGGGGCGCCTGTCAAATTTCGTCAATGCCGAGCTTTGGGGTCGACCAAGTGAACTGCCCTGGGCGGTGATTTTCCCCGGTGCTGCCGCTCAGAATTGTCCCGGCGTTGTGGCCGGTATGTGCGCAAGACACCCCTCGCAGCTTTACGAAGCAGCGCTGGAGGGACTCTTTCTTGGCGCTTTGCTCATATGGCTCGCCTACCGCCGCGGCGCATTTCACAAGCCTGGCTTAATCATGGGCCTATTTCTGGCGGGTTATGGTGCCTCACGGTTCATCGTTGAATTTTTCCGGCAGCCGGATGCGCAGTTTATCTCGCCCGACAATCCGTTGGGGTTAGCATGGCACATTGGTGGATTCGGGCTAACGATGGGCCAATTGCTATCGGTGCCGATGATCGCTCTTGGCTTGTGGTTTGCCTTGCGCGCAAGATCGACACCATGAGTCTGACGGATCATCTTCTGGCGCGGATCGCACAAGACGGCCCAATGAATGTGGCCGATTTCATGGCAGAATGCCTACTGCACCCTACACATGGATACTACACCAACCGCGATCCACTGGGTACGCAAGGGGACTTCATCACCGCCCCCGAGATCAGTCAAATGTTCGGTGAACTGATTAGTCTGTCACTGGCACAAAGCTGGCTCGATCAGGGAAGCCCAGAGCACTTCATTCTGGCCGAGCTCGGGCCTGGTCGTGGAACGTTAATGGCGGACCTACTGCGCGCCACATCCCGTGTGCCGGGGTTTCTGGACGCATCCGAAATCGTGCTGCTTGAAGCGTCACCCACGCTCAGAAACATACAGGCCGAAACACTTGAGCAATATAACCCGCGTTGGATCGAGTCAGTTACGGATCTACCCGAAGCTCCGCTGTTTTTGGTCGCTAACGAATTCTTCGATGCGCTGCCCATCCGTCAATTCCAGCGTGATGGCGATGGATGGCGAGAACGGCTAATCGGCTCGGACGGTCACACGTTGATTTGGGGACTTGGACCTTCAGTCGAGCAAGTTGCGCTAAAAGATCGACTGAACGATACCAAAGACGGCGATATCGTCGAGTTGTGCGCAGCGGCAATCCCCATCATTACCGTGATCGCAGGACGAATCGGTACGTATGGTGGTGCCGGTGTGATTGTGGATTACGGTGATTGGCATTCGCAGGGCGATACGTTCCAAGCACTGCGCAACCATGAACACTCAAATCCGCTTACCATGCCCGGTCAGGCTGATCTTACCGCGCATGTGGATTTCGAGCCGTTGGCCTTGGCGACCCGCGCCGCTGGATGCGCCCATTCGCGCCTGACGCCGCAAGGTGTGTTTCTTGAACGGTTGGGAATAACGACCCGAGCACAAGCACTCGCTGCACAAATGAGCGGATCACAACGCGATGGCCTGATTGCCGCACATCGCCGGTTGACGCACCCGGAAGAAATGGGAAACCTGTTCAAAGTGCTTGGCCTCTATCCTTCTCCTGCCGCACCCCCACCGGGACTGGAACCATGACCTTGGAAATTCTGACTTCAGATTTGCTGGACCCACTGCGCCACGGTTTTTTCAGCCGCCGCGGAGGAGCCTCTTCGGGTATTTTCGCAGGGCTCAATTGTGGCTATGGCTCCTCGGATCAGACCGAGGCCGTTACGGTCAATCGCAACCGAGTGGCCAGCGCCATGGAAGTCGATCCCGACGCGATGATCGGAGTGCATCAGATCCATTCGCCTGTGGTTCTGACTGTGGACGCCCCCATCAACGGCGAGAAACCCAAGGCTGATGCTGTGGTCACGGCAACTCCGGGTCTGGCCTTGACGATTCTCACTGCCGACTGTCAGCCGGTTCTGTTCGCAGATACTGACGCAAACGTGATCGGCGCTGCTCATGCAGGGTGGCGTGGCGCACTTGATGGTGTGCTTGAGGCAACGCTGGAAGCCATGGAATCCTTGGGTGCAAAGCGGGAAAATACCATGGCGGTGATTGGCCCCTCGATCTCGCAGGCCGCATATGAAGTGGGGTCGGATTTTCTGGACGAATTTGTCGCGGATTCCTCGGAAAACCTGAGATTCTTTGCGAATGGCAAAGAGGACAGACTGCAATTTGACTTACCTGGATTCGGGCTGCACAGATTGCGGCAAGCGGGCATTGGCCAAGCCGAATGGACCCGCCATTGCACCTATTCCGATCCTGACAGATTCTATTCCTACCGCCGATCGACCCACGCGAAGGAAGCCGACTACGGTCGCCTGATTTCCGCCATAAAACTTTAAGGTTAGGTCTGAATTGTGGCGATTTGGCCGCTATTTTGCCACATTTTTTGTGTTTTGTGATTCCCGACAGTTCAAGAATTATTGTCCGCTCTCAGGTGTTTATCGGTCGATTCTCCAGTAGAGCGCGGCAGTACCAGCCAAAGGGAATCGCAAAACTCCGAGTGTCCTGAATTCATCCCGGATCAGCCTTATCGCCGCCGTAATGGCTCGGCACATTGAAGGGTGAGAGGAAAGTGGGGTGAATACCCCTAAGCGAGCAGGGCAACGAAATGAGAACGAAGTCGCGCTTTCTAAGTGCCGTGATCGCGGCCACTGGAAAGCAACAGGTGGAAATGCCGTGGAAACGGGTTTCCAGTCAATCGATCAGGGTCGTGCGCCGCTTGGCAGCTCGGCGCTGACTCAAATCCCCTGAAACCAAGCTGCCGGCTTCAGGGGGCAAGACGCGCAACGGAGGGGTGCTCCGATCCGATGTGCGACCTACCGCTCGTATTTTGTGCGGTTCAGGTTTTGGGGCATGTGTCGTCGGCAATTTCGCCTGCGTTGTTATGAGTTTGTCTGGGGGGTCAATGTGATGACCAAGAGTGTAGGAATTATTAGTAAAACAAACGGTCTTCTCGTTTGTCATCCTGCGGTCACCGTTCTCTTTCAAGGCAAAAAAGGAACCGAACAGGTGGGCCTGCACGGGGGTTCAACCTGCCTGTGCGGAAACTAGAAGGGACGGACTTGAATGGCTATTCCAAATTCTTTAGCGCGCGCCGCTAGAAACGCCGTTGGGACCTCGCCGTTACTGCGAGACGCGCCAAGACCAACGACCAAGGCAAAGGCGCAGCTGCGGCGCTATGAAGTCAGTACGCTGATGAAAAATGGTGATGTCGTCCAGACGCGTCACATCGCGCCCGCTTTGCCCTTTTTCGAAGACGCATTCTGCGCCTTTACTCGGGGCTCGCTTGTCGAAACTGAATCCGGGCCGACAGCAATCGAAGATCTGTTGCCCGGAGATACTGTTCTGACGCAAAACAACAAATCTGAAACCGTACTTTGGAAGGGCTCTGTCACCCTCATTCCCGGTCGCGAAGATTCACAAGGTCGAACCCGACCACTGACACGTATCATGGCGGACACGTTTGGTATGCAAAAACCAATGTCAGGTGTGATTGCCGGTCCCGCCGCGCGGTTGCTGGGCACTCCGGCACACCTGCGACATCTGCACGGCGGTGGTCAGGTGTTGACGCCGGTACATGAATTTCAGGATGGCACAAGCGTTATTGAAACACTGCCACCGACGCCGATTGAGCTGTTTCACATCTGTCTCAAACGGCACGCGGTTATCAAGGTCGATGGATTGCAGTTTGAAACCTACCACCCCGGCCTTAGCGCAGTTCGCAGAGTAAGCCATTCGCTGCGATCAATTTACCTGAACCTGTTCGCGCACGTCGAATCACTGAACGATTTCGGGCCACTGGTCTTTCCGCGTGCCGGGGATGGCGAGGTAGATGCGATTACCGCCTAAACGTTAACGAGTTCTGCAATGTGGGGGCATTATGCAGTTATTTCTGAGTTGGATTTTATGTTTGATGGTGACAGCCTTGCTGCCACCTATGAAACCGCATCCTGCGACAATCGGATTTAGGCCGTCCGGCTCATCCGTTCTTCCAAAACGTCAAAGGGAACACCGGGTTCGTCCTTCGCGCCGCGAATGACAAGCGAAGTTTTGACGCTGGCCACGTTCGGTGTGGTCAGCAGCTCGCCCGTAAGGAACTGCTGAAAACTACTAAGATCCGGTGCCACGCATTTCAGGATGAAATCCACTTCGCCGTTCAGCATGTGGCATTCCCGGACCAGTGGCCATTCCCGACAGCGTTCCTCGAAAGCGCTCAGTTCTATTTCGGCTTGGCTTTCAAGGCCGACCATTGCAAAGACCTGAACCTCAAATCCCAACTCGCGCGAATTTACATCGGCGTGATAACCGCGGATCAGACCCGATTCTTCCAACGTGCGGACACGGCGAAGGCAAGGCGGGGCTGAAATCCCGACACGTTTTGCCAACTCGACGTTGGTCATACGACCGTCTGCCTGCAATTCTGCCAGTATCTTGCGGTCAATCTCATCCAGCCGTATCGCGACCATCAAATACTCCTGATTTTTCGGTTGTTATATCAGCACCCTGAGGATGCGCAATAATCTTTCGTGAATGCGCAATATTGTTTGTTTTCAATATTATTTCTGGCGCCATTCATTGGACGCATAGCGGGTGCCAAACAGGAAGGGGCTTTAAGCGCGGCAAAGGGGTCGCTATATCCATCGGCCAAGGGCTGCACGCCCACATCAGGCAGATCGAGTTGGGGGTACCATGGCCGACACACGTCACACTAAGGTTCTGATCATTGGATCGGGACCGGCCGGTTATACTGCAGGCGTTTACGCGAGCCGCGCGATGCTGGAACCGATTCTGGTTCAGGGTATCGAGCCTGGCGGCCAGCTGACCACCACCACCGAAGTCGAAAACTGGCCAGGCGATACCGAGGTTCAAGGGCCCGATCTGATGGTACGCATGCAAGACCATGCCAAAGCGATGGGCTGCGAGGTCATCGGTGACATCATCAGCGACTTGGACCTCTCGAAGCGACCGTTCACTGCTAAAGGCGATAGCGGCACCACTTACACGGCCGATGCGGTCATTCTGGCGACTGGTGCCCGCGCCAAATGGCTGGGACTGCCCTCGGAAGAGAAGTTCAAGGGCTTTGGCGTTTCAGCTTGTGCCACTTGTGACGGCTTCTTTTATCGCGGGCAGGAAATCGTGGTAATCGGCGGCGGTAACACTGCTGTGGAAGAAGCGCTATTCCTGACAAACTTCGCCAGCAAAGTTACGCTGGTCCACCGTCGCGACGAACTGCGGGCTGAGAAGATCCTGCAAGACCGCCTATTGAAGCACGAAAAGATTGAACCACTTTGGTTCCACGAGTTGGAAGAAGTGGTTGGCTCCGATGCGCCTTTGGGCGTGGAAGCTGTGCGCGTCAAGAACGTGAAAACCGGCGAGATCAGTGAACTCCCTTGTAAGGGCGTTTTCGTAGCGATCGGCCACGCTCCGGCGAACGAGTTGGTAAAGGACACGCTGGAAACTCATATGGGCGGGTATGTCGTGACCAAGCCGGGCTCGACCGAGACATCGGTACCTGGTGTGTTCGCCGCAGGTGACCTGACAGACCATATTTATCGCCAGGCGGTCACCAGCGCTGGCATGGGATGCATGGCCGCACTAGATGCCGAGCGCTTTCTGGCCGAGAACGACTAACAGACATTCGGAATTCCCCGCACTATGCGGGGAATTCTAAACTCTCTTGCTCCGTACAACCTCTGCTTGACCCCTTCGAGCGCACGTATCAGACTCAGCGACAAGCTTAGCGAATACAGGTGGCTTGATTGAAAAGTGTGTTATGGCAAGGCGGGTGGACGACCCGGCTGAGGATCAGCAGTGGCCTGGTCCTGTTTGCTTATGCTTTTTTTCACTTTATCAATATTGGGCTAGGCCTGTTTCACACCGACTATTTGCACGGTATGCAAGATGGACGCCAAGCCGTCACGCGGCACGTTCTGGGCAGTGTGATCATCTACTTGGCGCTATTTACTCACGCCGGGTTGGCCCTTTTTTCCATTAGCCAGCGCCGCACGATGAGAATGCCGTTCAGCATGGCTTTGCAGGTGATACTGGGCCTGCTGATCCCTCTGCAACTGATCTCGCACATCGTGCATACGCGCTATGCCCATGAAATCTACGACGTCAACGACGAAATGGGATACATCATCGCACTGATGTGGCCCAGTTCTGCGATTTGGACTCAAAGCCTTTTGTTGCTGGTTGTCTGGGTTCACAGCTGTATCGGACTGCACATGTGGCTGAGGTTGACACGCTGGTGGTCAAAGACCGTGCCCTATCTGATCGGTGCAGCAGTTTTTGTGCCTTCGTTTGCTCTGGCCGGTCTGTTGACGGAAGGGCGGCGCTTATGGGCCGATTTCGCGGACCCGTTTCTGCGCGATCAATATATTGAACACTACAATTGGCCGTCGCCCGAAGCGTTTCAGACCATGTTCAGCGTCAAAAACAACGCTCTCGCGGCTTTTGGAGCGGCATTGGGTGTTTCTTTGACCGTCTTCGTCGTCCGAAAATTGTGGCGCCGCCGACATTCAGTAAGGGTAACCTATGTCGATGGGCCCGAAGTTGTGGCTGAAAAGGGCATGACCCTACTTGAGATATCGCAGGCCAATGGCATTCCACATACATCCTTATGCGGGGGCAAGGGGCGATGCACTACCTGCCGCGTGATTGTCGAGGACGGGGGTCACAACCTCCCTGCCCCCAGCGAAGTCGAAGCCCGAAGCCTTGCCGCCGTCAGTGCCCCAGAAGGCGCCAGACTGGCTTGTCAAATTCGCCCCACCGAACCGATAACCGCCTTTCGCATGTTCCGACCAGGCGGTGGACGCAACAGAGCGCATGCTAGTCAGGGGCAAGAACGTAAATTGGCAGTTCTTTTTCTGGATATGCGCGGGTTCACGTCGCGAACCACAGGCCAACTGCCCTATGATATCGTGTTCCTGCTGAACCGGTTCTTTGACGCGATTGTCCCAGCGATCACGGCGGATGGCGGCATTGTCGACAAATACATGGGCGACGGTCTTCTGGCCGTGTTCGAAACGCCTGATGCCGAAAGCTCTGCCCGGGCCGCCTTGAAGGCAGCCGCAGATGTCAGTCGTGCGTTGGACCGCTTTAACCAGCAACTTGAAACCGAAGGCAGTTCCAGAATTCGTATCGGCATGGGCCTTCACTTGGGTGACCTCGTACTTGGCGAAATCGGTGCCGCAGGCAATGCAGCTCGCACGATCATTGGTGACGCTGTGAATGTAGCCAGCCGTTTGGAAGCCGAGACCAAAGCACTAGGGGTCGAGCTTTTGGTCTCGGCAGAGTTGCTGCACGCAGCGCGATATGACGGCGACCTGAGCGATCTGAAGTCCTTTGATCTGCGCGGTGTGACACAACCGATCCCTGCCCTTCCAGTAGCCGATGCAGCAAACTTGCTGCCAGAAATGGCGGCAGAAGAACACGCACACTAAATTCGACAAAACGAAGCGCACCAACGGGATTCCAGTCGCGAAATGCCTCGCGAACCGGAAAATCCTTCCAATCCGGTCAAAAACCGCGCATATCGTTCTTTGTTTTGTGAATGTATATGGACTTCGCCAAAAAGTCGGGGCACATGCCCCGCAAGTACCCTTGAATCACCGGTAAAACCGCACTTCGACACGAGTATTCCTATGACGATGTTAAGCAATCTGGCTCCTATCCCAGAACTTTATGTATCTTATGAGTCGGCCCAAAAGCTGAAAGTAGAAGCCGCTGACCTGACCAGCTGGGACCTAAGCCCACGCCAGATCTGCGATCTTGAACTGCTGATGAATGGCGGTTTCAACCCGCTCAAAGGTTTTCTGAGCGAGGCTGATTACGACAACGTCGTTGAAAATATGCGACTTGCTGACGGCACACTGTGGCCGATGCCGATCACATTGGACGTCAACGAAGAGTTTGCTGAACAGATCGAACTGGGACAGGACATCGCCCTGCGTGACCAGGAAGGCGTCATCCTCGGCACCATGACCGTGACCGACCGCTGGACCCCGAACAAGGCGAACGAGGCCGAGAAGGTTTTTGGCGCTGACGACGATGCGCACCCCGCCGTGAACTACCTGCACAACGTTGCAGGCAAGGTTTATCTGGGCGGTCCGGTGACCGGCATCCAACAGCCCATCCACTATGATTTCCGCGGTCGTCGCGACACCCCGAACGAATTGCGCGCCTATTTCCGCAAGCTGGGCTGGCGCCGTATCGTTGCGTTCCAGACCCGCAACCCGCTGCACCGCGCACACCAGGAACTGACTTTCCGCGCCGCAAAGGAAGCGCAAGCCAACCTGTTGATTCACCCCGTTGTCGGTATGACCAAGCCGGGCGATGTGGACCACTTCACCCGTGTCCGCTGTTACGAGGCTGTTCTGGACAAATACCCTGCTTCGACCACGTCAATGTCGCTGCTTAACCTGGCGATGCGTATGGCTGGCCCGCGCGAGGCGGTTTGGCACGGCCTGATCCGCGCCAACCACGGATGCACCCACTTTATCGTCGGTCGTGACCACGCGGGCCCCGGTAAGAATAGTCAGGGCGAAGATTTCTATGGCCCCTACGACGCGCAAGATCTGTTCCGCCAGTTCCAGGATGAAATCGGCGTCGAGATGGTCGATTTCAAACACATGGTCTATGTGCAGGAACGCGCGCAGTACGAGCCGAATGACGAGATCAAGGACAAGGAAAACGTCACGATCCTGAACATCTCGGGCACCGAATTGCGCCGCCGTCTAGCCGAAGGTCTGGAAATCCCCGAGTGGTTCAGTTTCCCTGAGGTTGTGGCAGAACTGCGCAAGACCAAACCGCCGCGCAGCCAACAGGGCTTTACCGTGTTCTTCACCGGTTTCTCGGGTTCGGGCAAATCCACCATCGCCAACGCGCTTATGGTCAAGCTGATGGAGATGGGTGGCCGTCCGGTTACGCTGCTGGATGGTGACATTGTTCGTAAGAATCTGTCGTCGGAGCTGGGCTTCTCGAAAGAACACCGTGATCTGAACATCCGCCGTATCGGCTATGTGGCTTCGGAAATCACCAAGAACGGCGGCATCGCCATCTGCGCTCCGATCGCGCCTTACGCCACCACCCGCCGGGCGGTTCGCGAAGAGATCGAACAGTTCGGCGCCTTCTGCGAAGTTCATGTTGCGACCTCGATCGAGGAATGCGAACGCCGTGACCGCAAGGGCCTGTACAAACTTGCGCGCGAAGGCAAGATCAAAGAGTTCACCGGGATCTCGGACCCCTATGACGTTCCGCAGAACCCCGAGCTAAGCGTCGAGACCGAGAATGTCGACGTCGATAACTGCGCCCATCAGGTGCTGCTCAAGCTGGAAAGCATGGGTCTGATCGCGGCATCGTAACTGCTTTCGAAATTTGCAGACGGCCTCCGGTTTCCGGGGGCCGTTTTCGTTTTCCTTGATTGACATCGCGCGCGCGCCTTGGTGCAGTTGCAGGATCAGATCCAAGCGCAACACGCACATGACCTCAACTTTGCCCACTATCGCCAGTTTCTGGTTTGGATCAGACTTAAGTTGGGTAGAGGAGCTATGTATCCAGTCCTATTTGGATCAAGGTCATCAATTCATTCTCTATTCTACTCATCAGATCGAAGGTATTCCCGACGGTGTCGAGATACGATCAGCCAGCGACATTTTCTGGCCTGCTCCGTTTGAGCTGCACGGCGCGGACAGGCAGGGCGTCGCTGTATTCTCCGATATCTTCAGATTACACCTGATGCGGCAGACCGATTTCATCTGGGTGGACTTGGATGCCTACTGCGTCAAACCGTTCGACTTTCCAAACGTTTTTGTATTCGGTCAATCGCATACTGGAAACTTCCCCACTGGCGTTCTTCGCCTGCCTCCGGACAGCGAAACTTTGACACTGATGCTGGAGTTTGTAACGACGAAAAACCCAACCCAACCTTGGCGTGGGGCCCGGCTGCATCGCCACAACCGAAGGCGCATCCGAAATGGAGAGACTTGGGGCATAGAAGCGCTGCCTTGGGGCAGTTCCGGACCAAAGTCTTTTGAGCACTATCTACGTCAGACGAATGAATACAGTCACGCGATGCAAAGTGATGTTTTCTACCCGTTGTCGCCGAAGGAGCTGTGGAAACTGCACCACTCGAGAATTCAAATCGCTGAGATCGAAAGAGACGCCGTACATTCAGTTCATATTTATGGCCATCAAAAACGGGTGATGCTGAAACAGATGAACGGCTTACCGGGACGTGGATCTTATTTACAATATCTGTGCGACCGGCATGACATTGATCCCAGTTTGAACCCAATTTTACCCGAAGGTTGGTTGGCACCATAGGTTCGAGTAGAAGCGCAGTTCAGTGAATTTATTCCGGCAAATCGACTTGCCCACGCATCAACACATACCCGCGCCCGGTGACCTTGATGCCGGTCATAGCGTCAGCTGGACCTACGCGCGTCACGATAGCCTGACCAGGCCGACCCATGTCGTGGCCCTGCTCAGCGATAAAGCTGTCCTTTGACATCAAACCGTATTTCCAAAGATAGGCAGCCATCGCACCGGTCGCGGATCCAGTGAATGGGTCCTCAGCCGGGTTAGGAGGAGCCATCAGAAGGCGCGAAAATGTATCCCCAGCGTCCGTTGCGCCTTTGAGACTCACGAGGAAAGGTTCAGCCATATCCGAACCGGAATAACCAGCTTTTGCAGAAACGTTACGCAGAGCGTCCACATCCAGTTTTGCGGCACGCAGGGCGTCATGATCGCGCAGCACCGTAATGCAGAAAGGCAGTCCGGTAGATACAAACTGCGGCGGCGAGACGATAGCTTCCTCGGGCAGGCTGACGGCGGCAGCCACCAAATCGGTCGGGACAAGGTTACCGAATTGCGGCGCGACTTGCGTCATCTCAATCTCGGCACCGTTCAGTCGGATCGAAACGATCCCCGCACCCGTTTCCAATGTCAGTGCGTCGCCCTGAAACAGGCCGCGCGACTGCATTGCGGCAACGGTCGCAATGGTGGGGTGACCAGCGAACGGGATTTCCCGACTGGCAAGAAAATAACGCACCCTGATATCAGCCACTTCGGATGGCCCAGTAAACGTGCATTCAACCAGAGACGTTTCGCGCACATAAGCGGTGCAGACCTCTTCGGGCAAAACCGCCCCGCAGTGAACCACGGCGCAACCGTTGCCGCCAAAAGCGCTGTCGCTAAAGGCATCTACCCAGTCAAAGTCAAACCAGCTCATGTATTGCCCCTTATGGATATGCGAACCGTTACGGGTCCGCATATCTCACCCACGGGGCGGCAGATGTCACGGGGAAATCGTTTGGCTCAGTGCACAGCAACCGGTGAAAAGTCGTGCTCGCGCGCCAGAACGAATGCCAGCTTGCGATCGGCAACCAGTGCCAGTTGCTGACCTTCGGAATCGTGAACCGCATATAGCTGGTCAAGATCACCAGCCTGTTCGCGAACTTCCCGAGGCAGATCTGCAACGTCGACTGCTTTTACATAAACGATCCGGTCGCCTTCGGCGTTCAATTCAATCGGTGTATTCATAGCTCTTACCCCTTTCTTATATTGATTGTTTGCACCACGGTTTCTGGAACGGCACGGGTCAAGTCCACATGCAGCAAGCCGTTTTCCATGATCGCTTCGCCGACCTCGACGCCATCAGCCAGCACGAACATGCGCTGGAATTGACGGGCCGCAATACCGCGATGAAGGAATATACGCCCTTCGCTGTCGTCGCGTTGACGGCCTCGGATCACCAATTGGCGATCCTCGATGGTAATCGACAAATCCTCTTCCGCAAAGCCGGCGACGGCCAATGTAATGCGGTATGAAAAATCCGAGGTCTGCTCGATATTATAAGGCGGGTACCCTTCGTTGCCAGCCTTTGCAGACCGTTCCAAAAGGCGTTCCAACTGCTCGAACCCCAAAAGATGCGGGTATGAGCCAAGAGTAAGTTTTGACACGTATTGTCGTCCTTTTTGCCAAAGCGACGTGTTTTACGGCCCCGTAGCGGCAACCGCGTAAGATAGAATATGGGAATATACAGGGATGTCCACAAGGTCTGGCCGGATAAACCCTGAGACACTATCTTGTGTGGTAAGCACCACAACAACCACTGAGTCGCCCATGAACGCGCCCACCGATCTTTCGATGAAAACAGACGAAGTTTTGCGGGTCGAGCTGGAGGTTTTCCGCCGACAGCACCGTGATCTGGACGAAGCGATCGAGGCGCTGCAAGCCACCGGCACGGCCGACCAGCTGACGATCAAACGGCTCAAGAAGCAGAAACTGCGGTTGAAGGATATCATTCGGCTGATCGAAGATCGCCTGACGCCGGATATCATTGCATAGCGCCTAGGCAGACGGTTTCACAATCCGGTCTTCCTGTTCACCCGCTCTGATGAAAGCGGATGAACAGATGTGAGCACACAAACCACGTCAGGGTGAGATGTTCACGTTAGCGCTGAAGAAATTCGTCGGATCGTATTTCCGTTTGACCTCTTTCAACTGGCCCAGGCTATCACCAAAGACCGTTTCAACAGCGCTGTCCTCATCTGCCCCCAGGTAATTCAGGTAGGTTCCACCCGTTGAAAACGGTTCCAACGCTTCGTGCATCTCACGCGCCCACGCGATCTGATCTGCATCATCGGCAGGGTCGGTCCAAAGCGGTAAAATTGCGATCAAGTAGTCATGACCTCGTTGTGCAAATGCGTTGTCACCATTGGATTTGGATTTCGCTGCCCCAGCGCAATGCTCAATCAGAATACCAGAACCCGGTATGGTCATGCCTTCGGACTGAGCAACAATCGTGTCGATCGCATCATCCGTCAGCGCGCTGAGATAAGCTGACTTCCAATAGTTCCGACTGCCAGGGCCATAGGCTCCATCCAACATGGATTGCTTGGCTGGGAAAGGCATTTCCTGCACGTCTGCAACCAATGGTTCACCGATTTCGGTCAGCGGCTTGATGGCTTGGTGTCCAGCTTCTTTGTCGTCACCGATCCAACACGGCACCAACGCAATCAACGGCGTTCCGTCCGGCCCCCAAAGCAGCCCCGCATACGCCGTTAGCTCATCCGGTGCTCGTGACATGACATCTCGGTAACCACGAAGAACTTCGGCAGCCGCCGCGCGCGGATACGCAATCATGCCTCCTAGCACGGTGGAAAGTGGGTATGCCTTGTACAGAAAAGACGTCACCACTCCGAAATTTCCACTGCCACCACAGATACCCCAAAAAAGATCCGGGTTTGTGTTTGGGTTGGCTGTTCTAATTGAACCATCCGCAGTGACGACTTCGGCTTCGATAACGTTGTCGCAGGCCGGACCATATTTGCGCGCCAGCCAACCGAACCCGCCTCCGGTTGTCAGGCCGCCAATTCCAGTTTGCGAAACGACCCCCAAAGGTACGGCAAGGCCATGCAGGTGGGTTTCACGATCTACGTCACCCAATAGTGCCCCGCCCTGCGCGCGTACGGTCTGGGCGTCTGGGTCGACATGCACAGCGCGCATATTTGACAGATCAATTACAAGCCCGTCATCACAAACCGCTCGCCCACCGACATTGTGGCCGCCCCCTCGGATCGAAACCAAAATGTTATTTGCAAATGCGAATTTGGCGGCTGCAGCAACATCTGCCGTACCGTGGCACCGCAAAATGGCGCCGGGATATTTATCGATCAAGGCGTTCCAAATGCTGCGCGCACTGTCATATTCGGCGTCACCGGGCAAAATCAGCGTGCCGCGAAGTTGCGTTCTGAAGTCTTCAATACTGTCTTGCGGCACGGAATTACCGTCCCGATCTTTCAATACTGTGGCTGTCATGGGTACCTCCTCGGGGACTTATGGCCCTCTGCAATCATACACGAATTTGAATATATTTTCATCACACCGCCAAATGGCCGCTTAGTCTGCAAACTACATTGCCTCCGGACCCGATTTGGCTATAGTGCGCGCTCTTTCGAAAGGCAGGGACACAAGCGGATGAGCGACGTGAAAGTGGGGATCATCATGGGCAGCCAATCGGACTGGCCTACGATGAAAGAAGCCGCAAACATTCTGGACGAACTGGGCATTGCGTATGAAAAACGCATTGTCTCGGCGCACCGCACCCCCGACCGCTTGTGGGACTACGGCAAGACCGCCGCCTCTCGTGGACTGAATGTGATTATTGCTGGGGCTGGAGGGGCCGCACACCTGCCCGGTATGATGGCTTCAAAAACGCGGGTGCCGGTGATCGGCGTGCCTGTGCAGACGCGTGCGCTGTCGGGCGTCGACTCGCTGTATTCTATCGTACAGATGCCCAAGGGTTTCCCTGTGGCGACCATGGCTATTGGATCAGCCGGTGGCGCCAACGCGGGTCTGATGGCCGCCGGTATTTTAGCCTTGCAGGACGACGCTCTGGCCCAGCGGCTAGACGCATGGCGTGATGCTCTGTCAGCTTCGATCCCCGAGGAGCCTGTCGATGAGTGATGCACTGCAACCCGGCGCTAAAATCGGAATTCTGGGCGGTGGCCAGTTGGGTCGAATGCTATCTGTTGCTGCTGCCCGTCTGGGGTTCATAACCCATATCTACGAGCCCGGTGCCAACCCGCCTGCAGGGCAGGTAGCTGATCGTGTGACTACTGCGGCTTACGACGATACCGATGCGTTGAAAGCCTTCGCCGAGTCGGTCGATGTCATAACTTATGAGTTTGAGAATATCCCAACCGAAGCACTGGACATTCTTGAGGCTCATCGCCCGATCCGCCCGGGTCGCGAGGCGTTGCGCGTCAGTCAGGATCGTCTGACAGAAAAGAACTTTTTGCAGGGTCTGGGTCTGAACACGGCTCCTTTTGCCGACATCACCGATTTGGACAGCCTGAAAGACGCAATTCAACAGATAGGCACACCAGCCATCTTGAAAACACGTCGCTTTGGCTATGACGGCAAGGGGCAAGCGCGGCTGCGCACTCCCGAGGATGCCGAAACCGCGCTGGCCGACATGGCTGGTGCGCCCGCGATCCTGGAAGGGTTCGTCGAGTTCACCCATGAGGTCTCAATCATCGCAGCCCGTGGTGTAGATGGCCAGGTCGCCTGTTTCGATCCTGGCGAGAATGTTCATCGTGACGGCATCCTACACACAACCACTGTTCCGGCCCGCCTGCGTCCGGCACAGCGCACCGATGCGGTTCTCTTGGCGGCAAACATCTTAAACGCGCTGGACTATGTCGGGGTCATGGGGGTCGAGCTGTTCGTAACACCAAACGGTCTAATCGTGAACGAAATAGCACCAAGAGTGCACAACTCGGGCCATTGGACGCAGAATGGCTGCGCGGTTGATCAATTTGAACAGCATATCCGTGCCGTGGCGGGATGGCCTTTGGGCGATGGACAGCGCCATTCGGATGTAGTGATGGAGAACCTCATCGGTGCCGATATGGACCGCGTCCCTGAACTGGCGCAGGAACGCGACGTGGCCCTGCACCTATACGGCAAGGCCGAGGTCAAAGCTGGCCGGAAAATGGGGCACTTCAACCGGGTTTCCCGCTAAGTCAGCAGAAGAACCGCGCTGCGATTTCGCCGGCCATGTAGCTGACGCGCCCGCCAGCCAGCGTGGCGGCAACACGATGCGTTTCAGCGTCAAGAATAACCAGATCGGCACGTAGACCAGAGGCCAGCGTGCCGCGATCGTGCAGGCCAAGGACGCGGGCCGGGCCAGATGACACCAAGGCCCACGCCCCAGCCATGTCGACCAAACCAGACTTGGCCAACATCAGCGCGGCCCGTCGCGGGCTGGGATAGTGGTAATCCGAAGCCAGCGCATCACAATACCCCATCGCGATGAGATCCAGCGCGCTGGCATTGCCCTTATGCGATCCACCGCGCACCACGTTGGGTGACCCCAGAATAACGTGATCTCCGGCTGCGCGGGCGGCCTCAGCGGCTTCGAGTGTTTCTGGAAATTCAGCTATCTGGGCCCCCCGCGCGCGCCAATCAGCGCGTGTCTGGGCGGTGGCGTCGTCGTGGCTGCCCATTCGAACACCCTGCTCTGCCAACACTGCGCAAAGGTTATCCAATGCGGCCGGAACTTCGGCGCTGCGCGCGTGCATAGACTGAAGCATCTCAAAATGTACGTCCGGGTTCCGCCCAGCCTTCAAAGCCTGACCTGTTAAACGCGGTGGCTTACGCCCTTCTGCCAATCGGTCGTGCGGCAAGTGGTCGTTGAACACGATATAGGGCACCTGCCATTCGGCAATCCGCTGTGGCAGGTCCGCGTAGTCGTCCAGCATATGCGTTTCGAACCGCAATTGAGGCATCAGATCAGTGACAACACGATCTTTGACCGAGGCGATGGCGTCAAATACCTGCCCTGCAAATTCCGGCCCTCGGACGCCGCCCTCCCAGCTGTGGAACTGGGCAAGCACGGCAGTGGTGATACCATTCGCAGCAAGTTCGGCTTCGACCGAGAGGATGCCCTCCTCCATCTGCTTCATAGCGCCACGGCGTGGCGCGATGTGTCGTTCGAACCCATCGCCATGCAGATCAATGATACCAGGCAGAACGAGATAGCCAGACAAGTCCACCGATCGTCCAGTTTGATCCGGTTGAATGACGCCATCAGCCAGATGCAATTCGGCGGATGTCATCCCTTGATCCGGCAACAGCACCTCTGCACCGGTCAAGGTCAAATTCAATGCGGTCACTGTGATGGCTCCGACGCTGGTTCCGAGCAATCCTGCCCAATACAGATTTCGTCGATGATATCCATCACCCCATCCACCCAAGTGATTTTCGGATCGAATTGTCCAAATTCGATGAAATGCAAGGCCTGCGCCATCACCCGAGGATTGTTCATCATGAAAGTGTGGGTCACTGGCAGAACGATGTGGTCCGCCATACCCTCGACCTTTGTGGTCTCGACTGACACCTTGCCATCATCCCGGCCGTCAATCATTGACGAAAACAATGGGTTCAAAGAGTTCTCACCTGCGATCACACCCAATTGGAAATCTACGGGGGGCAATTTTCGCGGTATGCCCTCGGGACCGGTGCCCAGCGCAAGACCAGCCGGTCCGTGCAACATACCAAAAACCTCATAAGCACCAAGTTCATCCACGAGTTGACTGCCCTGGTTTGGGGGCCCGAGCATGACGACACGGCCCAGATTTTCCGGGTGATGATCCTGCAACCAATAGCGCAACAAAATACCGCCCATCGAATGCGCCACCACGTTCACCGTGTCATCGCCACATTCCGCAAAAGCATCCGGAAGCGTCTGATTGGCCAGTTCTGGGATCGGCAGGTCAGTCGACGGATATCCCGGTCGCACCACTGTGTACCCATGTGCTTGGAATAACTGTTCCATAACTGCAAAGGACGCCTCTGTCCGTGCCAGCCCATGCAATAGCACCACGCATTTTGCATGGACCACTGCGGGAACAACGAACAAAAAGAGGGCTAGCAGATATCTCATGATCGCCAGATAAGGCCTAACCGAGCGCGATAAAACCCCTAGCGCGACTTCAGGCGCAGGACAGCCAGTGCGATTCCGCCCAACACCAGAAACGTCCCGAGGATCAGGCGCATGTTGGCAGTCTCACCCAACAGCAAAACACCACCAAGGATAGCAATAATCGGCACGCTCAGTTGCACCACAGCCGCAGTTGTGGAGGCAAGTTGCAGCAGCACTCGATACCAGAGTGCATACCCCATGCCGGACGTTATGCCACCGGAAATCGCAGCTAGCATGTAGCCGATCCCCGTCATTTGCCAATCCGCTCCGGTCGCCAGAAGAACCAGCGTGGTTACCGGCAGCGCGACGACGAAATTGGCGGCAGTTCCGGCCAGCGCGTCAGGCTCAGATCGTCCCACCAATGAATAAATCCCCCAACCAATCCCGGCAGCGGCCATGAAAACCGCGCCGGTCAGGTCGACCTGCACTGCGCCCGAAGGCCATAGCACATAGCCCAACCCTGCCAGCGCAATCGCAGCACCGGCCAACTGACGAACGGTTGGCTTGTTGCCTGTCACCGAAGTCACTGCAAACATCGTAACCTGCACCACCCCAAACAGGATCAGAGCGCCCAATCCAGCATCCAACGTCAGATAAGCAACCGAAAAGCCGATCATGTAAAGCGCAAGCGCTCCTGCTCCGGCAACCCTGCGCCGGTTGCGCAGTGGCAAATGCCCGGCCCTTAACCAGACCAAACCGGTCAGCACCGCAGCCCCAGTCAGAACACGAACAACCGCAAAACCCGCAGGATCGCTGGCGCCGCTGTCGATGGCCAAACGATTCAGGATCGAATTCGCCGCAAATGCGCACATCGTCAACGAGCTGAGAAGAAACAAACGCATATCAACCGCATAGCGACATTGAGGACGTTTGCACACTCACTTTCCTGCTTGGCTGTCAGCATAACGAAACGGGGCCGCCCGAAGGCGACCCCGTTCCTAAGCTACTTGGCGGTCCCTCTCGGCAGCTTAGCCTTTCGGCCAAGCGCCTGTCGGGGTCGTCAGAATTCGCAGCGCGAATTCGACTTGCTTACATCATGCCGCCCATGCCGCCCATGTCGGGCATGCCGCCTGCAGGTGCCGCGCCTTCTTTGGCCGGACGATCTGCAACCATCGCTTCGGTGGTGACCAGCAGACCAGCAACCGATGCCGCATCTTCCAGAGCGGTACGGACAACTTTGGCCGGGTCGATGACACCGAACGAGAACATGTCGCCATATTCTTCGGTCTGCGCGTTGAAGCCAAATGCTGCGTCAGCGGATTCACGGACTTTGCCAGCAACAACTGCACCGTCAACACCCGCGTTCTCAGCGATCTGGCGCAGCGGCGCTTCGATGGCTTTGCGAACAATGTTGATACCGGCGTTCTGGTCAGCGTTTGCACCTTCCAGCGATTCCAGTGCTTTACCGGCCTGAACCAGAGCAACACCACCGCCCACAACAACGCCTTCCTGAACAGCAGCGCGTGTTGCGTTCAGAGCATCGTCCACACGGTCCTTACGCTCTTTCACTTCAACTTCGGTCATGCCGCCGACGCGGATAACAGCAACACCGCCTGCCAGTTTGGCAACGCGCTCTTGCAGCTTCTCACGGTCGTAGTCCGACGAGGTTTCTTCGATCTGGGTACGGATCTGAGCAACACGTGCTTCGATCTCGGCTTTCTCGCCAGCACCGTCGACGATGGTGGTTTCGTCTTTGGTGATTTCGATTTTCTTGGCGGTGCCCAGCATGTCCATGGTGACAGACTCGAGCTTCATGCCCAGATCTTCGGAGATGACCTGACCACCGGTCAGGATTGCGATGTCCTGCAGCATGGCTTTGCGGCGATCGCCGAAGCCAGGTGCTTTGACAGCAGCAATTTTCAGGCCGCCGCGCAGTTTGTTGACCACGAGGGTCGCCAGCGCTTCGCCTTCAACATCCTCGGCAATGATCAGCAGAGGCTTCTGCGACTGGATCACTTGTTCCAGCAGCGGAACCATCGGCTGCAGCGAGGACAGTTTCTTTTCGTGCAGCAGGATCATGCAGTCGTCGAGCTCTGCAATCATCTTGTCTGCGTTGGTGACGAAGTAAGGCGACAGGTAGCCACGGTCGAACTGCATACCTTCGACAACATCGGTCTCGGTTTCCAGACCTTTGTTTTCTTCGACGGTGATGACGCCTTCGTTGCCAACCTTCTGCATCGCGTCTGCGATCTGCTGGCCGATTTCAGCTTCGCCGTTGGCCGAGATGGTGCCAACCTGAGCAACTTCGGCCGAGTCTTTGACTTCGCGCGAAGCGGACTTGATGCCTTCAACAACCTTGGCAGTTGCTAGGTCGATGCCGCGCTTCAGGTCCATCGGGTTCAGGCCCGCTGCAACCTGTTTCAGACCTTCGCGAACGATCGCTTGAGCCAGAACAGTTGCGGTGGTGGTGCCGTCACCGGCTTCGTCGTTGGTGCGGCTGGCGACTTCTTTCACCATCTGCGCGCCCATGTTTTCGAACTTGTCTTCCAGTTCGATTTCCTTGGCAACCGATACACCGTCTTTGGTGATGCGCGGCGCGCCGAAGGATTTGTCCAGAACCACGTTGCGGCCTTTGGGGCCCAGGGTCACTTTAACAGCATCGGCCAGAACATTTACGCCAGCCAGCATGCGGTTACGGGCATCGGTGTCAAACTTGACGTCCTTTGCAGCCATGTCGTTTCTCCTCGAGAAAATATATTGAGATGAAGATCAGAGAAGCGCGCGGGCTTATTCGATGATCCCCATGATGTCGCTTTCTTTCATCATCAGCAGCTCTTCGCCGTTGACCTGAACCTCGGTGCCCGACCACTTGCCGAACAGGATCTTGTCACCAGATTTAACAGCCATTGCGATCAGTTCGCCGCTGTCCTTGCGAGCGCCTTCGCCTGTTGCAACGACTTCGCCTTCGCTGGGCTTTTCTTTTGCGCTATCAGGAATGATCAGGCCGCCTGCGGTCTTCTCTTCGCTTTCGGTACGGCGAACCAGCACGCGGTCATGAAGCGGTTTCAATGCCATCTTTGCAGCTCCTTGGGCTCAAAGTTTGTTTATCCTCCCCTCGCCGACTGGCGGGGCGTTAGCACTCGACCCTTGCGAGTGACAACGACGAATAGCTAGGGAGTCTGAAACCCCGAGTCAACAAGTTGTGATGGTTTTTTTAGCAACAAACTTCAGCTGGCCGTTTCCCAACTATAAGCCCAGTGTTTAAGGCCCTCCTGCCCGGCCTTTGTCAGGGCGTATACGCCCTTTTCAACCTTGTTGAACCAACCATAGTGATTTTCGCGCATCAAACGCGTGGCTGTCGGAACACCAGCGGCCTTCGCCACCTCCGATCCTTTGGTCGCACCATGCTCAGCCAAATGCGCCGCGCACCTCAAAGCGTCCTGACGGTACGCAGTGACGATTCCATGTCGCGTGGCGCCGCCCGCGTTCGGGTCACCCTCCAGTCGCTCAAACTCACGCAGCAAACGCGCGGCTTTGATTTTGTTCTTGCGGGGAGCATAGGGACCGGGATCGCACTGAACCTCAACCACGCCATCTGCACGCACGGTGATCAACCCCAGGCCCAGACGCCTGCACAAGGCGAGATTATCCTTCAGTGCCCGTCGTGCCGTTCGACCTTTGGGCTTGCACACTCCGATATAAACTTGATCCGTCACCCTAAGCCGCGTGACTGCCTGATGGAACAAAGCCAGCGAGAACCTCAGCTTTAGCTCAACGATCACCGGCTCGTCTCCGTCGCGAACGCCGACGACATCGGCCGCGCCAACTTCGCCTTTTACGGTGTAACCTTGACGCTCTAGCAGCGTTTTGATGGGGGGATAAAGATCTTGTTCTCGCTCCATGACCGCATGCTAGGCGATTTGCTGTGGAATGCCAGACACAGAAAAACCAAACGAAGCGGCAAGTCGCTTGAACCAAGTCTTTGACCACGGCAAGGTCAGATAAATCATCATTACCGAGCTCTGGATGGCCCCAATGCGTTTGTTGTCGCTTTTCATTACCTTGTTGCTGCCAATTGGCGCCTACGCGGCCTGCGAAGGGCGCGATCTGAGGCAGGAATTAACCGCCGATATACAGGCCGAAATCAAAGAGGCCTTGGCAGAAACCCCATTTCCCGAAGGCAATCACTGGATCGCCGCCAAGGGTGACACCGTTCTGCACCTAATCGGAACCCTTCACAGTAACGACATGCGCATGGATGCTGTGGTCGAACGCCTAACGCCGACACTCAGCCAAGCTGATGCATTTTTCTTCGAAGTCACCGAAGAAAAGTTAACTGACTTTGAAAAGAGATTGGCCAGCGACCCCAGCCCCATTCTGATCACCTCTGGGCCAACGTTAATAGACATGATGTCAGAAGAAGACTGGACTGCACTTTCCGCCGGGCTGGCCGAGCGCGGGATTCCTAGTTGGATGGCCGCCAAAATGCGCCCGTGGTTCCTTAGTATGACACTGGGTGTTCCACCTTGCATGATGCAAGACCCCACCGCCAAACATGGGATGGACGCCCGCTTGACCGATCTGGCCGAAGAACACGGCATTCCGCAATACTCGCTTGAAGAGATTGAAGATCTGATGGCCATGTTCGACAGCCACCCAATCGATAAACAAGTGCAGTCCCTTGTGCGAATGGCCGATGCTCTTGGTGGCAACGAAGATCAGCTTGCAACACTAACCAACGCCTATATCGAAGAACAGCATGGCGAAGTCATTCAACTGGCTCGCATACAAGGGCGCGACGCCTCAGGTCTTTCGCCAGAGGTTTTCGATGAGGAATGGAGCGGGTTCGAACAGCAGCTTCTTGTTGGCCGGAATAACAATTGGATGGAGCACATTCTGGGCATCCAAGACCAGACCGCGGTCATCGCGGTAGGTGCCGGACACTTGGGAGGAGAGCATGGGCTTTTGAACCAATTGCAACAGGCCGGGTACACTCTGACCCGCGCCCCCTTCTGACCACGCACACATAATATCAGACCAACCGTCGCAGCTTGACCACTGCCGGGTGACAACCCCGACAGAGCGCCCTATAAGGCGCGCAAATTTCCATTCCTCAGGACGCTGACATGACAACCCTTGTATTTGGTCACAAATCCCCCGACACCGACTCCACAGGCTCTCCGATCTTGTGGTCCTGGTACCTGAACGAAGTCAAAGGCGAACAGGCTGAGCCTGTACTGCTGGGCGAGCCTAACACAGAAGCCGCCTTCATGTTGCAGCGCTGGGACCTGCCCAAACCGCGCATCATTGACGACGTCGAAGCCGACGCACCGGTTGTCATCGTAGACACCAACAACCCGGCCGAGCTGCCTGCCAGCGTCAACAGCGCCGACATCCGCGCCATCATCGACCACCACAAGCTGGTTGGCGGTCTGGAAACCAAAGGCCCGATCGACATCACAGTGCGCCCGCTGGCCTGCACCGCGACGATCATGGTCGACCTGATGGGTGATGACGCGGCCAAAATGCCCGAAGCCATCAAAGGCGCGGCGCTGACCTGCATCCTGTCAGACACGCTGGAATTCCGCTCGCCCACCACCACCGCGCATGACCGCGCAGTGGCTGAGAAACTGGCCGCCGATTTGGGTTTGGACGTCTCAGCATACGCCGCCGACATGTTCGCGGCGAAATCGGACGTCTCGTCCTTCTCGGACGCAGAGTTGATCCGCATGGACAGCAAAGAATACGAAGTCGACGGCACCAAGTTCCGTGTTTCGGTTTTGGAAACCACCGCGCCGGGCGTGGTGCTGGACCGCAAGGCCAGCTTGGCGGGTTCCATGGTCGACGTCGCCAAGGAAGACGGTGTTGATCAGGTTCTGCTGTTCGTGGTCGACATCCTGAACGAAGAAGCCACCCTGCTGGTGCCCAACGATCTGGTCAAAGGCGTAGCAGAGAAAAGCTTTGGCGCATTGGTTGACGGCGACGCCGTGGTCCTGCCAGGCATCATGAGCCGCAAAAAGCAGATCATTCCGAACCTCAAAGTCTGACTTTCGGAACACCCCAATGAAAAGGCGTCCATAATGGGCGCCTTTTTTCATTGTTGGTGGGGATTTGCGGGAACCGTTTCCGTTGCTACTCTGGCTTGAACAAGAGGTGCCGGATCAAATCCAACGTATGAGTACGCGCAAGTTAAGCACTACACGCAGCATCCTGCGGTTCGAAGGCAACGACAAAGCAGCCTATTGGCGTCGCTTTGCCATGTTGCTGACTTTGTCCGTGGTGATTGCCACTATGGGAATGTTGCGCAACTCCGGAGCAGTGGTTATCGCCGCAATGCTGGTGGCCCCGCTGATGACGCCCATTTTGGGTGTAGCGGCCTCGATGGTCATGGGTTGGTTGGGTCGTGCGTTCAAACTCGCCTTGATTGTCTGCGGATCGGCAGTTTTATGCGTTCTGCTCGCTTGGTGCCTTGTATACGTGGCTGACGTTCCGCGCGGCATTCTAATCCCCGATCAGATCTTAGCCAGAACCGATCCCGGAACCGAGGACCTGATCGTGGCCTTAGCTGCGGGTGTGGCTGGGGCATATGTGCAGATCAACCGCTCCGAAGCCAGCCTGTTGCCCGGTGCGGCCATCGGCGTGTCGCTGGTTCCTCCTTTGTCAGCCTCAGGGGTCCTGCTTTATTTTGGTGAACCGGCCGAAGCCTATGAGGCGGGGCTGCTGTTCGCCACAAACCTGGGCGCAATTATCTTATCTGCCTGTGCTGTCTACATTGTGTACGCGGCTCGCTCGGTGGTGTTCAGCAAAGGACGCCGGAAATTGAATTTCACAGCCAGTGTGGTCGTGACGTTGGCTTTTCTGGCCCTTGTTGTTCTTCAATTGGGCAAGTCCACCTATAACCGATATCTGGAAACAAGAACCGAAGCACAGCTTGCCCAAACTATACGTGAGTGGGCAGATCCCGTCTCGGTCGAGATCATCCGCGTCGACGTCAATGCCAAACGGAAACACGCCGATATTTGGCTGATTGTCGATCTTCCGATTGAAGCAGCTTATAAAGTGTCGTCAATCGCGGGTCTGTTGCCGGATAGCTTAAGTGAAACACCCTTGGTCGACGTTCTGCAAGACGAGTTGGGACCGGGTTACTTGGTCGTCGTTCGTTTCCAGAACCGGATCGGCGCACAAGTTATTCTGGGCACCGAGGCTGTCCAACAAGCGCCGGACGTGGACAAGATCACTGAAGAGGACTGACAAGCGGCGAATTGCAACGGCTATCCGAATTGCGGGATGGTCAAAATGCTCCAGCTTTGCGATAGCTGGCGCACCTTCAGATTATTTATGCCCGAGGCATTCAATGACCCAGATCATCCACGCCCTTTCCGAAGTCTCTGACCGATACAAGGCTCTGTTTGTTGACCTTTGGGGTTGCGTCCACAACGGCATCACCGCCTTCCCCGAAGCCGTCGCTGCCCTGCAGGAATACCGCGCAAAAGGCGGGATTGTGGTGCTGGTTACGAACTCTCCTAAACCCCGCGCAGGCGTGGCCGTGCAGTTGGAGCAATTCAACGTGCCCGCTGATGCCTATGACACCATCGCCACAAGCGGAGATTCAGCACGGTCTGCAATGTTCCGGGGTGCTGTCGGGCACAAAGTGTATTTCATGGGCGAATGGCAACGCGACGCGGGTTTCTTTGAACCTCTAAAAATACTGCACCACCCCATCCATATTGAACGTGTACCCTTGGACGAAGCCGAAGGCATCGTCTGCTGCGGCCCGTTTGATCCGATGGCGGACCCGTCGGTTAACCGCCCGGAGTTCCTCTATGCCAAACAGAAGGGCATGAAGCTGCTCTGCGCGAATCCAGATATCGTTGTTGACCGTGGCGAGGTTCGGGAATGGTGCGCGGGGGCACTGGCGAAGCTTTATACCGAGATGGGAGGTGAGAGCCTTTATTTCGGGAAACCACATCCGCCAATCTACGATCTTGCGCGCCGTAGGCTGCAAGAGTTGGGCCAAGACATACCAGATGGCGACATTCTGGTGATCGGCGACGGCCCGCATACCGACATTTTGGGTGGCATGGGAGAGGGGATTGATTCTCTGTTTATATCGGGCGGATTAGCCGCAGCCGAGACAAAAACTGAGCACCACCCACACCACGAATCTCTAACCGATTATATTGCAAGGGAAAATATAAACCCAACCTTTACGATCGGCCGTTTAAGGTAAGCAGAAAAGACTTGATTTTCTGCGACTGCGAAGTAATAAAGTTGCCGAACACGGGCAACATTGATTGTTTTGTTGCCCACAGAAATCTGTGAGGGCGACATGTTGGACAATCTTCCGCGCGGCACGATCTGTATTGAGGACATTGAAATGGGCATGACCCGTCATCTGCGCAAAGTGGTGACGGACGAAGACATCGAAATGTTCGCGCAGGTTTCGACTGACCGGAATCCAGTCCACCTGGATGATGACTATGCTCGTGACACGATCTTTGAAGGCCGTATTGCGCATGGGATGCTGACCGCGGGTCTGATCTCGGCCGTGATTGGCGAACAGCTGCCAGGTCACGGTACCGTTTACATGGGCCAGTCCTTGAAGTTCCTGGCCCCTGTACGCCCCGGCGACATGGTCTATGCCGAGGTCAAAGTGATCGACATCGACTTTGCCAAGCGCCGCGTCAAACTGGATTGCCACTGCGCCGTGGATGGTAAGAAGGTACTGGTCGGCGAGGCGATGGTTCTGGCCCCGTCGCGCAAGTTCGACTGATTTCAAGCATTAGGACAAAGGGCGTTGCGCTGACGCCCTTTACTTTAATGGCAGGGGTGCGAGGTTCTGCGCGCACCCCACCCAACGCTTCCCCCGTCGAAACCGCTGACGACGACCGGGTCCTAATCAATTTTCTTAACCCACTGCGAACCCAAGGCGCAAAAGACCCTATTGGCTCACCTTTCCGCGAGCAAATTGTTAGACACTACCAACTTGGCTAGAGCCTCGTGTTTTGTGGATGACCTTTCCCAGCAATCAGATGCTTGAACCTGCTCTCTAGTGCCGCTAGGCAGTCGCTATGCGCATCATCCGAGATTTTCAATTCACCGAGCCTGAAGACCGCGGCGCCAGTGTGGCGATCGGGAATTTTGACGGCGTTCACGTCGGCCACCAATCGGTGATCGAACTCGCACGTCGTGCCGATCCGGAAGCGCCCTTGGGGGTTCTAACCTTCGAACCGCACCCGCGTGAGTATTTCGCCCCAGATGCCCCACCCTTTCGCCTGATGCGTGGCAATGCGCGCGCGCACCGGCTACAGAAGCTTGGTGTTCAGAAGCTTTACGAACTGCCGTTCAATGCTGCCCTTGCTGGGCTTACACCCGAAGAATTCGCGCGCAACGTCATCTGCGACGGACTAAATTTATCGCACGTGGTGGTTGGCGCTGATTTCTGTTTCGGAAAAGGCCGCATTGGCACTGCGGATGACATGGTCCGCTTCGGGCAGGAAATGGGCTTTGACGTTACCATCGCGCCGCTGATGGAACGGTCCGAGCATGTAGTCTCGTCAACTGCGATCCGAACGGCGTTGACCGAAGGCCGCCCCCGAGATGCAGCAGCGATGCTGGGTCATTGGCACCGGATCGAAGGTGAAGTGATTGGCGGCGAGCAGCGTGGTCGCGAGCTGGGTTTTCCCACTGCAAATATGTCAATCGAAGGCCTGCATCCTCCGAAATTTGGCGTGTACGCAGTCCTGGTCGATGTATTGGACGGGCCGTATCAAGGCAGCTATCACGGTGCGGCCTCGGTTGGTGTACGGCCGATGTTCAGCGGAGAAGTACCTAATATCGAAACCTTCCTTTTCGATTTCTCCGGCGATCTTTATGGCGCGACCCTTTCAGTCGGGCTGGTTGAGTATCTGCGCCCGGAAATGACTTTTGACGGGCTGGATGGCCTGATCGCGCAGATGGACGCCGATTGCGATAAGGCCCGCACCCTGCTGGCCGCGCTATGACCTCTGATCCCATAGATCGCAACGGCCTTGCCCCTCGGTTCTGGGAGCGGAAACTGCTGACCAAGATGAACCAGCGAGAGTGGGAGGCACTGTGCGACGGTTGCGGCAAATGCTGCCTGAATAAGCTAGAGGACGAAGACACGGGCGAAGTCGCCCTCACCTGCGTCGCCTGCCGCTTGTTGGACGATGAAAGCTGCCGCTGTACGCAATACGACATCCGCCATCAGTTCGTTCCGGAATGTATCGTAATGACGCCCGACAACATCGACGATCACGCCTATTGGATGCCGCAGACCTGCGCATATCGGCTGCTGTGGGAAGGGAAACCTCTTTACGACTGGCACCCTTTGATATCTGGTACGCCGGACAGCGTGCACGCCGCCGGTGTTTCCGTAAAAGGGCGCACAGTGTCCGAGTTTGAAACCCCCATGGAAGAGTGGGAAGACTATATTATTGAGGAGCCCAACTGATGTACTTCGCTTCTGACAATTCCGGTCCGGTACACCCTGACGTCATGGCCGCGTTGAACGAAGCCAATCAAGGTTATCAGATGGCTTATGGGGCCGACACCGTGATGAACGAGGTGCGGGATCGCATTCGCGGCATCTTCGAAGCTCCGGGCGCGGCGGTGTATCTGGTTGCGACAGGTACAGCGGCTAACGTGCTGGCACTGGCGACGCTCGCGAACCCGTGGGATACAGTGTTCTGCTCACCCACAGCCCATATCCACGAGGATGAGTGCAACTCGCCGGAATTCTACAGCGGTGCCAAGCTGACTTTGGTACCCGGCAGCGACAAAATGGAGCCAGAGGCCTTGCGCCGCTCAATTTTGGCCGAGGAAACGCGCGGCGTGCATGGCCCTCAGCGCGGACCGGTATCGATCACCCAAGTAACCGAGCGCGGATCTGTATATTCATTGGCAGAACTACAAGCACTGTGTGGTGTCGCCAAAGAATACGGGCTGCCGGTGCATCTGGACGGCGCGCGGTTTACCAATGCTCTGGTCGCGTTGAATTGCTCGCCGGCTGAGATGACATGGAAATCGGGTGTGGATGCCGTCAGCTTTGGCGGCACCAAGAATGGGCTGATGGGCGTCGAGGCGGTTGTGTTCTTCGACGAGTCCAAGGCCTGGGAATTTGAGCTGCGGCGTAAACGCGGCGCGCATCTGTTTTCGAAACACCGCTATCTGTCAGCTCAGATGGCGGCCTATTTGAAGGACGACCTGTGGCTGAAATTGGCCCGAAAGGCCAACGCAAACTGCGCGCGGCTGGCCGACGGATTGCGGGCCAATGGTGCATCGTTCCTGCACGAACCCCAAGCCAATATGATCTTTGCCCAGATTTCCCGCGCCAGGCACAAGCAACTGCATGAGGCCGGTGCTGTCTACCACCTTTGGGGCGCTGAATTGGAGGGAGCAAATGACGAAGAACCCCTCGCCTGCCGCCTTGTCTGCGACTGGTCGATCAGCGCGGAAGATATCGACCGGTTCCTAGCCCTACTCTAAAGACTTTTCATATCGGTAAGGTGTTGGTCCAGGTCATCCAGACGATCCTGCCCCCAGAACCTCTGATCGTCTTCGGTTATATAGAAGGGCGCGCCGAAAACGCCACGGTCGACGGCCTCTTCCAGATTTGCGGCATATGTCTCGGCCCCGACCAGCAAGCCACTATCGGCCAGGTTCGGATCAAACCCGGCTTGCGACAAGCAATCGCGGATCACATCGTCCTGCGCAACGTCCTTTTCCTCGGCCCAGCAAGCGCGCAGCAGAGATTGCACCAACTCGCCGACGTTCCCTGAATCATCCTTCATTGCGGCGATCACTGCGTATGAGGACGGAGCAGCATTAGTCGGCCAATGCGCCGGTTGCAAATTGAACGCCTTACCAAGTTTCTTCGACTGGCGCAGCAGTTCCTGCGCCCTGTATTCAACCCGCGATTTGTGGCGATCCTTCGGCGGTGTTCCACCTGTGCGTCCAAACAGCGACACGATGTCCAGCGGCTTGTAGTTGATAGTCGCACCATGCTTTGCGGCAATCTCCTCAAGCCGGTTACCTGCCAAATACGTGTATGGCGAGATTGTCGCAAAAAAGTAGTCAATGGTGGCCATCTGCACTTTCTCCGCTGCGTTACCTTTGCTGCACGGTAAGGCCATGCTAAGCGGTGTCAACATCACGAATCTGTCACATTTGCCATTGCTGCCCGGGGACCTCAGCCGATGCCGACACTCAACGAACCCAAGCTAATCGCTGGGAACGCTAATCTTCCTCTTGCCGAATCCATCTCACGCCGCATGAGCCTGTACCGAGGCGTTGACCAGGGCCTGGTCGATGCACGCGTCGAACGCTTCAACGACGGTGAGATTTTTGTTGAAGTCTTCGAAAACGTTCGCGGCGAGGATATGTTCATCGTCCAACCAACTTCGAACCCGGCAAATGACAACCTGATGGAGTTGCTGATCATTGCCGATGCACTGCGCCGCTCCTCGGCGCAGCGGATCACAGCAGTAATCCCGTATTTCGGCTATGCCCGTCAGGACCGCCGCACCAAGGCCCGCACGCCGATTTCCGCCAAGCTGGTTGCCAACATGTTAACCGGCGCTGGGATCGAGCGGGTTCTAACCATGGACCTGCACGCCGCGCAGATTCAGGGGTTTTTCGATATTCCGGTGGACAACCTCTATGCCTCACCGATCTTTGCGCTGGATGTGAAAAACCAGTTCAAGGGCAGCTTGGACGAGATTATGGTCGTCTCACCCGACGTTGGCGGCGTGGCCCGGGCACGTGAGCTGGCCAAGCGGATCAATGCCCCTCTGTCGATCGTAGACAAACGCCGCGAAAAGGCCGGTGAAGTGGCTGAGATGACCGTGATCGGCGACGTTAAGGACAAGATCTGCCTGATCGTCGACGACATGTGCGACACGGCCGGAACGTTGTGCAAAGCGGCTGAGGTGCTGATGGACAACGGCGCGAAAGAGGTCCACTCTTACATCACGCACGGCGTCATGAGCGGGCCTGCGGTCGAACGTGTGGTCAATTCGGTGATGAAATCTCTGGTACTGACAGACACGATCCAGCCGACGCCCGAGATCAATAAAGCCAAGAACATTCGGATCGTGCCAACCGCTCCGATCTTTACTCAGGCAATCCTTAATATCTGGAATGGCACCAGCGTGTCGTCCCTGTTCGAGGATAAGACCCTGACCCCAATCTACGAATCCATGTACCAAATGGATTAACTACAATGGGCGACCTAATGGGTCGCCCTTGTTATGTATACAAACTCAAAGGCAGGACCTTTCCGTGACTTCTACTAAACGCATTGTCCTTTCCAGCGACCACGCAGCCATTGAGCTGCGTCAGGCCGTAGCCAACCACGTCGCCGCGCAGGGTTGGGATGTGGTCGATATCGGCCCCACCACACCCGAAAGCACGCACTACCCCTTGCATGGCAAAGCCGCGGCAGAGGCTGTGACCTCGGGTGATTGTGAGCTTGGGATCGTTCTGTGCGGCACCGGTCAGGGCATCATGATGGCAGCAAACAAAGTGCCTGGCATCCGCTGTGGTGTGTGCTCGGACACGTTCTCAGCTCGGATGATCCGTCAGCACAACAACGCCAATATGCTGTCCATCGGCGCACGGGTCGTGGGTGAAGGAACGGCATTGGATATCGTCGATGCATTCCTGAGTGCTGAGTTCGAAGGCGGCCGCCACGCGACGCGCGTGGATATGATCGAGCCACAGGAAGGCTGACGCTTTTTAACGCGCCACGAAAGGCGCGCTAAGAAATGTTCCAGTCATCCTCGTGCGCAATCTCACCAATGGCTGTCCAGTTAACCCGGATCCGAGCAATGCGTGTGTCGGACCAGGTTCGAAAGATTGCTATGAAACCTTCGGCTGTGATGTCGTCAGCAGTCACTTCGGCGCGAAGTGCCGAAGACGTGTCTACATCCCACAAAGACACGCCGATCTGAACCACAGGCACCGACCGGAAGGGTTGGCTGAAAGTGACGGCTGTACGCCGTTCTCGCGGCCCTTCGCCAGTCCACATATCACCGCCATCAGCGAAATCGGAAAATAGCACTGCCTCGCCTTGGTCAATGCCAATTGGGTGGGTTCGAAATGTCTTCATTCGGATATCTTTGTCTATTTATCCCTTACACTTATCTTGCGTCCCCAGCAAAATCACGACAAAAAAACGGCCCCGCTTAGGCGGAGCCGTTTCTATTGCTTAGCATTGTTCGAGCCTTACAGGCTCATATGCGTCCCAAGGGCTTCCATGTCGGCCAGCAACTTGGCAGCATCGTCGACGATGGTTTGATCATCGCCTGCCTTGGCTGCCTCATGCGAGGCCCGGGCCTCGGCGATCAGGTCGTCCAGATGCGACCGGGTCACTTCGGCAACCGGAATGGCCTTTTCGGCCAAAACCGACAGGCCATCGCCATTGATCTGAGCAAACCCACCGGTGACCAGGTATTCGCTGGACCCCTCGGGTGCCTCGACCTTCAGGATGCCCGGGCGCAGCGTGGTAATTGTGGGGGCATGGTCGGGCATTGCCGTCATGTCCCCGTCCGCGCCGGGAATCTGGACCGCCGTCGCGCTGAGCGAAGCAAGGCTCCGCTCGGGGCTGACGAGGTCGAATTGCATCGTGTTTGCCATCAGGGATACTCCTTAGGCGGCTTCTGCGGCCATCTTTTCCGCTTTGGCGATCACTTCTTCGATGCCGCCAACCATCAGGAAGGCCGCTTCGGGCAGGTGATCGTATTCGCCAGCCACAACGGCTTTGAACGACGAGATGGTCACGTCCAGAGGAACCTGAACGCCCGGCGAGCCGGTGAAGACTTCGGCCACGTCGAACGGCTGCGACAGGAAGCGTTCAATCTTACGGGCACGTGCCACGGTCAGTTTGTCTTCTTCCGACAGTTCGTCCATGCCAAGGATGGCGATGATGTCCTGCAGCGACTTGTAGCGCTGGAGGATCTGCTGAACGTCGGTCGCAACCTTGTAGTGCTCGTCGCCAACGATGGCCGGGTCGAGCAGACGCGAGGTCGAGTCGAGCGGGTCAACGGCCGGGTAGATACCCTTTTCCGAAATCGCACGGTTAAGAACGGTGGTCGCGTCCAAGTGCGCAAACGAGGTTGCCGGCGCAGGGTCAGTAAGGTCGTCCGCAGGCACGTAGATCGCCTGAACCGAGGTGATCGAACCCGACTTGGTCGAGGTGATGCGTTCCTGCAGCGCGCCCATGTCGGTGGCCAGCGTCGGCTGGTAGCCCACCGCCGAAGGAATACGACCCAGCAGAGCCGAAACCTCGGAGCCCGCCTGCGTAAAGCGGAAGATGTTGTCGACGAAGAACAGAACGTCAGTACCGGACTGGTCGCGGAACTGCTCGGCCAAGGTCAGGCCGGTCAGAGCAACACGTGCACGGGCTCCCGGAGGTTCGTTCATCTGACCGTAGACCAGGGCCACCTGCGATTCCGACAGGTTGTCCGGCTTAATAACGTTCGATTCGATCATCTCGTGGTACAGGTCGTTCCCTTCACGGGTCCGTTCACCAACACCCGCAAACACCGAGAAGCCCGAGTGTACTTTTGCGATGTTGTTGATCAGTTCCATGATCAGAACGGTTTTACCAACGCCGGCACCGCCGAACAGGCCGATCTTACCGCCTTTGGCGTAGGGGGCCAGCAGGTCAACAACCTTGATGCCAGTGACCAGGATCTCCGACTCGGTCGACTGTTCGTCGAACGCAGGTGCGGGCTGGTGGATCGCGCGGGTTTCGGTTGCTGCAACTTCACCTTTTTCGTCGATGGGTTCACCGACAACGTTCAAGATACGGCCCAGGGTCGCGTTACCAACCGGAACCGAGATCGGTGCGCCGGTGTCGGTGACTGCCTCGCCACGGACCAGACCTTCGGTCGCGTCCATCGCGATTGTACGGACGGTGTTTTCACCCAGGTGCTGAGCAACTTCCAACACCAGGCGCTTGCCGTTGTTGGTGGTTTCCAGCGCGTTCAGAATTTCAGGCAGCTGATCTTCGAAGTGCACGTCGACGACGGCCCCGATGATCTGTGTGACTTTGCCTTTTGCATTCGCCATGTTTCGTCTCCGGTATGTCTCTACAGCGCTTCGGCGCCGGAAATAATTTCAATCAGCTCGTTGGTGATCACGGCCTGACGCGAGCGGTTGAACTGGATCGTCAGCTTGTCGATCATTTCACCCGCGTTGCGTGTCGCGTTGTCCATCGCGGACATCCGTGCACCCTGTTCAGACGCTCCGTTTTCGAGCAGAGCCGAGAAGATCGCAGTCGCAACCCCCTTGGGCAGCAGGTCGGCCAGGATGGCCTCTTCGCTGGGCTCGTAATCGAATACTGCACCGCTGTCGTCACCTTCGGTTTCCTCGAACGAGGCGGGGATGACTTGCTGCGCCGTTGGGATCTGGGTCACAACGTTGACGAACTTCGAGTAGAAGATCGTGGCAACGTCGAACTCGCCCCCATCAAAGCGGGACAGGACGTCCTTCGCAATGCCTTGCGCGTTGGTGTAACCGATACGCTTGACCTCGCTCAGGTCGATATGTCCAACGAACAGATCGCCAAAATCACGCTTCAGCGCGTCACGGCCTTTCTTGCCGACAGTCAAAACCTTGACCGTCTTGCCTTTCAGGCGCAGCTCTTCCGCTTTGACACGGGCCAGCTTGGCGATGTTCGAGTTGAAGCCGCCGCAGAGGCCGCGTTCAGCTGTCATGACAACCAGCAGATGGACATCATCACTGCCCGTACCACGGAGCAGCTTGGGGGCGCTGTCGCTGCCCCCGACCGAAGCCGCCAGCCCCGCCATCACGGCATTGAACCGCTCGGCATAGGGACGCGAGGCTTCGGCAGATTCCTGGGCGCGGCGCAATTTTGCAGCCGCGACCATCTGCATGGCCTTGGTGATCTTGCGGGTCGATTTGACCGACTCGATCCTGTTTTTAAGGTCCTTAAGATTTGGCATATGCCCGCCTCTCCCTTAAGCGAAGGTTGCGGCGTATTCGTCCAGCGCAGCCTTGATCTTGTCGGAAGCGTCACCCTTGATCTTGGGATCTTCGTCCGTGATCCACTGAAGCAGATCCGCGTGCTTGCCACGCAGGTGCGCCAGCAGGCCAGCTTCGTAACGGCCAACGTCCGCTACGTCGATCTTGTCGAGGTAACCGTTGGTACCCGCGAAGATGACGCAAACGATTTCGGCGTTGGTCAGAGGCGAGTACTGCGGCTGTTTCATCAGCTCGGTCAGGCGTGCACCACGGTTCAGCAGTTGCTGGGTCGCGGCGTCGAGGTCGGAACCGAACTGCGCAAACGCAGCCATTTCGCGGTACTGAGCCAGTTCCAGTTTAACTGGACCGGCAACCGACTTCATCGAGTTGGTCTGAGCCGAAGAGCCCACACGCGAAACCGACAGACCGGTGTTCACAGCAGGACGGATACCTTGGTAGAACAGTTCGGTCTCAAGGAAGATCTGGCCGTCGGTGATCGAAATCACGTTGGTCGGAATAAACGCCGAAACGTCACCACCCTGAGTTTCGATAACCGGCAGAGCAGTCAGCGAGCCCGCACCGAAGTCCTCATTCAGCTTCGCCGAACGTTCCAGTAGACGGGAGTGGAGGTAGAAAACGTCACCTGGGTAAGCTTCACGTCCGGGCGGACGACGTAGCAGCAGGGACATCTGACGATACGAAACAGCCTGCTTCGACAAGTCATCATAGATGATCAGCGCGTGGCGGCCATTGTCACGGAAGTATTCAGCCATCGCGGTCGCCGAATAAGGTGCCAGGAACTGCATCGGTGCCGGGTCAGACGCGGTTGCGGCCACAACGATCGAATAATCAATCGCACCGGATTCTTCCAGTTTCTTAACCAGCTGCGCAACGGTCGAACGCTTTTGACCGATCGCAACGTAGATGCAGTACAGTTTCTTCGACTCGTCGTCGCCTGCTGCGTCGTTGTAAACTTTCTGGTTCAGGATCGCGTCCAGAGCAACGGCAGTTTTACCGGTCTGACGGTCACCAATGATCAGCTCACGCTGGCCACGGCCGATCGGGATCATCGCGTCAACCGATTTCAGGCCGGTTGCCATCGGCTCGTGCACCGATTTACGCGGGATGATGCCCGGCGCTTTAACGTCTGCAACACCACGCTTGGTAGCGTTGATCGGGCCTTTGCCGTCCAGCGGGTTGCCCAAACCGTCAACAACACGGCCAAGCAGCTCGTCACCGATCGGAACGTCCACGATCGAGTTCGTGCGCTTAACAGTGTCACCTTCTTTGATGTCACGGTCAGAACCGAAGATAACAACACCGACGTTGTCGCTTTCCAGGTTCAGCGCCATGCCCATGATGCCACCGGGGAACTCGACCATCTCACCCGCTTGCACGTTGTCCAGGCCGTATACACGGGCAATCCCGTCACCGACACTCAGCACGCGGCCGATCTCGGCCACTTCGGCTTCCTGACCAAAATTCTTGATCTGGTCCTTCAGGATTGCAGAAATCTCTGCAGCTTGGATTCCCATTTATCCGACCTCTTTCATTGCATTCTGTAGGGAGTTGAGCTTCGAACGGATCGAGCTATCGATCATCTTCGAGCCCACTTTAACGACAAGACCGCCGATGAGGCTTTCATCAACGGTCGCATTGATTGTCACGGTCTTGCCCACACGCTCGGACAGCGTTTTGGACAGTTTATCCATTTGAGTCTTGGTCAGCGCCTTGGCTGAGGCGACATCTGCGGTCACTTCGCCACGCTCGTCAGCCAGCATGTCGCGCAAAACCTGTACAAGCTGCGGGATAACAAACAGGCGGCGCTTTTCGGCCATCAGACCCAGCGTATTGCGCAGGATGGTGTGCAGACCCATCTTGTCCGCGACAGCGGTAATCGCGCCTTCTTGTTCCGCGCGGGAAACCAAGGGCGAGGCAATCAGGTCGCGCAACTCAGCGCTTTCGGCCAAAGCTGCTGCCAAGTCATTGATGCCGGATTCCAGACCTGCAAGGTCGTTGTTCTCTTTTGCAATCTCAAAGATTGCCGTGGCATAGCGCTCAGCGATGCCTGTGGAAATCGAAGCTGGTTCGGACACGTCCACCCTTCCGATATTTGAGGCCCCGATTTTGAGTAGCGGCCGCTACCTTGGGGCGTGAGGAAACCCCGTCCATGAAGGGCGGGGATCAAAATCACCGGGGATGTAGCAGAGCCGAACCAACCTAGCAATATATTATCACGGCAAGCACTTTATCCACAAAATGTTATTTTTCAGATAGTTAGACAAGGTGCGACCCTTTTATCCGGTTGGCACGCGAGAAAAATGTTACCAAAGTGTAGGTTTTTGCGATTCCTGTGACCTTTTTCCCGCAATTTCTGCAGTTTTCCATGTCTCGAAACGCGACTGGCATCTATGCGGGTTTCAACAGCCCATCCAGCGCCTTGATCGGGCGCCGCTCCGCGTCCTTGGTGACGCTGCCACTGGGTGGCCGAATGTGTTTGGTGACTTCGACCACTAATACGCCCCCTGCCATGACCGTCGGTACGCGCTGACCGGTTTTCTCGATCAAGCTGCCCGATTTCAGCCAGAACCGGCGAAACGACGGAGGCATGTACAGAGCGGAAGAGTGACTTTCCGGTATGAAGTGATGCGCTTTGAGTTGGCTCTCAAGTTGCGATGCCGAATACGGGCGCCCAAACCCGAAAGGCGTCTTGTCGGTACGTGACCATAAACCGGCCCTGTTCGGCACGATGAAAACCGCGCGTCCGCCAGGACCAAGAACCCGCCAGCACTCATCAAGCAGTTCGCTGGGACGGATTGAGGTTTCGAGCCCGTGCATCACAACCAGTTTGTCCACATGGCCTGTTTCGATAGGCCACATCGTCTCTTCGGTCAGAACCGAGACATTGGACATTCCTGCAGGCCAAGGCATGACACCTTGTGGGCCAGGCATCAGTCCGATCACACGCCGCGCGTCCTTCAAATATGGTCGCAGCAGAGGCACGGCAAAACCGAAACCCACGACGGTCTGCCCCTTGGCCTCGGGCCATAATTCCGTCAGACGACCACGAATAGCCGCCTGCGCCGCACGACCCAGAGTGCTTCGGTAGTAGAAATTCCTCAAATCCTGCACATCAAGATGCATTGCGGACACCTGGTCAATCGGCTTAGCTGGGCGCAGTCTAGCAACGAAAGGGCAAAAGACCATGCCTCTTGAGATCGTCACCATCCCTTGTCTCAGTGATAACTACGCCTTTCTGGCGCATGATGCCGCCAGTGGCCAGACCGCATTGGTCGATGCGCCGGAAGCCAGCCCGATTTTGGCCGAATTAGATGCACGCGACTGGACACTCAGCCATGTTCTTCTGACCCACCACCACTGGGACCACGTGGATGGTCTGGCGGGCATTCTGGAAAAACAATCCGCTACAGTCATCGGTGCTGCCGCCGACGCCTATCGCCTGCCTCCTCTGGATCAACAAGTGGCCGATGGTGACTCGTTTGATGTTGGCGGCGAACCGGTGCAGGTGCTGGACGTCTCTGGGCACACGATCGGCCATGTCGCATATTACCTACCAGAAAGTGGTGTTGTGTTCACCGCTGACAGCCTGATGGCGCTCGGCTGCGGACGTTTGTTCGAGGGGACCGCGCCACAGATGTGGGCCTCACTGTCCAAACTGGCGGCCCTGCCCGACGAAACAATCGTATGTTCTGGCCACGAGTATTCACAATCCAACGCTAAATTTGCTATTACAGTAGACCCAGAAAACGCCGCGCTGCAAAAACGCATGCGTGACATCGATGCCACCCGCGCGGCGGGGAGGCCTACTGTGCCGTCAACTTTGGCGCTGGAAAAGGCCACAAATCCCTTTTTGCGCGCTACCGATCCAGCAATTCAGTCTCATTTGGGCATGGAAAACGCCAACCCGGCCGCTGTTTTTGCGGAAATCAGGGCTAGAAAAGATCGGTTCTAGTGCCTATTTCCCGTTCTTCACGGCAACGGTCACGTTAAATGTGACTGTCAAGTGAAAGAAAACCCTTGAAGCCGGGCCACGATCAACCAAACTCTAATAGTATGAGGACATGGTTGGATAGGGGCCGTACCCGCCCCCTTCGACCCAAGACAGAGGAGCACCCGCGTGCCTTCATTCTCGAGCACATTAGAACAAGCCATTCACGCTGCCTTGGCCGCAGCGAATGAACGGCGCCATGAATTTGCAACGCTGGAGCATCTACTGCTGGCGCTGCTTGAGGAACCTGATGCCATCCGCGTCATGAAAGCCTGCAGCGTCGATCTAGACGAACTCCGCAGCACTCTGGTCGAATTCATCGACGAAGACTTGTCGAACTTAGTGACCGACATTGATGGCTCCGAGGCTGTTCCGACCGCCGCGTTCCAGCGCGTCATTCAGCGCGCTGCGATCCACGTCCAAAGCTCGGGCCGGACCGAAGTGACAGGCGCAAACGTCCTAGTGGCAATCTTTGCCGAGCGTGAAAGCAACGCAGCCTACTTCCTGCAAGAACAGGATATGACCCGCTACGACGCGGTGAATTTCATCGCGCATGGTGTGGCCAAGGATCCCGCTTACGGCGAAAACCGCTCGGTTTCCGGCGCTGATCAAGTCGAAGAAGAAGCTCAGGCGACCGCAAGCGAAGGTGATCAGAAAGAAAGCGCTCTGGGGAAATACTGTATCGACCTGAACGCAAAATCGCGCGCAGGCGACGTTGACCCGCTGATTGGTCGCGCAGATGAGGTCGAGCGCTGCATTCAAGTTCTATGCCGCCGCCGTAAGAACAACCCGCTGCTGGTGGGTGATCCCGGCGTCGGTAAAACCGCTATTGCCGAGGGGCTGGCGCATAAGATTGTTGCCGGAGAAGCGCCCGATGTGCTGTCCGAAACGACGATCTATTCGCTAGACATGGGCGCACTGCTGGCGGGTACACGCTATCGCGGTGACTTCGAGGAACGGCTGAAAGCAGTCGTGACCGAATTGGAAGATCACCCTGATGCGGTTTTGTTCATTGATGAAATCCACACCGTAATCGGTGCCGGTGCTACCTCGGGTGGCGCGATGGACGCGTCGAACCTGCTGAAACCAGCCCTGCAAGGCGGTAAGCTGCGCACCATGGGATCGACCACATACAAAGAGTTCCGTCAGCATTTTGAAAAGGATCGCGCACTTAGCCGCCGATTCCAGAAAATCGACGTGAACGAACCTTCGGTCGAAGACAGCGTGAAAATCCTGCGCGGTCTAAAGCCCTATTTCGAAAAGCATCACGAGATCAAATACACTGCAGATGCGATCAAAACCGCTGTGGAACTTTCGGCGCGCTATATCAATGACCGCAAACTGCCGGACAAAGCCATCGACGTGATTGATGAGGCCGGTGCGGCGCAGCATTTGGTCGCGGAAAGCAAACGCCGCAAAACAATCGGTGTCAAAGAAATCGAAGCGGTTGTTGCAAAGATCGCCCGCATTCCACCTAAAAACGTCACCAAAGACGATGCCGAGGTTCTGAAAGACCTCGAAGCCTCGCTGAAACGGGTCGTGTTCGGTCAGGATGTGGCCATCGAGGCGCTGTCCAGCGCGATCAAACTGGCCCGTGCCGGTTTGCGGGAACCTGAAAAGCCAATTGGCAACTACCTGTTCGCCGGCCCGACTGGTGTGGGTAAGACCGAAGTGGCAAAACAGCTGGCGGATACGTTGGGTGTGGAACTGCTGCGGTTCGACATGTCCGAATACATGGAGAAGCACGCAGTTTCCCGTCTGATCGGTGCGCCTCCGGGCTATGTCGGTTTTGACCAAGGCGGTCTGCTGACCGATGGCGTCGACCAGCATCCGCATTGCGTGTTGCTGCTGGATGAGATTGAGAAAGCCCACCCCGACGTGTTCAACATCCTGTTGCAGGTGATGGACCATGGTGAACTGACCGATCACAACGGCCGTACGGTGAACTTCCGCAACGTGGTGCTGATCATGACGTCGAACGCAGGCGCGCAAGAGCAGGCCAAAGCTGCCATCGGCTTTGCCCGTGATCGCCGCGAAGGCGAAGATACCGCCGCGATCGAACGCATGTTCACGCCGGAATTCCGCAACCGTCTGGACGCCGTGATCTCGTTCGCGCCACTGCCGAAAGAGGTCATCCTACAGGTGGTCGAGAAGTTCGTTCTACAGCTTGAGGCGCAACTGTTGGATCGCAACGTGACCATCGACCTGACGCCCAAAGCCGCTGAATGGTTGGCCGACAAAGGCTATGACGACAAAATGGGCGCGCGTCCCCTTGGCCGCGTGATCCAGGAGCACATCAAGAAACCTCTGGCCGAAGAGTTGCTGTTCGGCAAGCTTGCCAAAGGCGGCGTTGTGCGCGTCTCAGTCAAGAAGGGCGAATTGGACCTTCAAATTTTCGGACCGGATCAGCCGCGCATTCCGGGTGACAAGCCACCGCTGCTGACAGCGGATTGATCAAGCGATACTCGAGACCGAAAACCCGCCATTCGTGGCGGGTTTTTTCTTTTGTTGCGCGGTCCACCAATATGATCTGGGTCGGGCAGTGCTACTTGGTGCGAGGAGGATCGCTCACCGCACATGGCTCAGAAAAGGTCTTTGATTGCTTAGTCTGAGACGAACGATAGGCAGACAGGATACAATACGCATAGCGTGGCCCATGAATGCCCTGAGACAGGGCAGACATGATCGCAACACCGACATCACGGACCTTGTGAAGCCGCCCGGCGGTAACGGCATTGAAGTATTCGAAGTCGATGAACCTAATCTGACGACCGTCCCAACACATGTCCCGAAATGCCGGACGCCCATGTGCTAGGCCCGCCCCGTGCAGCCGTGCAAGTGCTCGCCCTGCCGCGCTGCACGCGCTGAGTTTCTCTTCCATCGCGACAGATGTGTGTTTGCAAAGTTTGGTCAGACTCTGCCCAGCGTCTTCTACGGCGACAAACCCTGTTCCTTCAGCCAAGATTCTGGGGACCGCCGCGCCATAGTCCCACAACAGTCGATGCGCCCGCCGATCACGATCAAAAGCTTGTTCAGGCCATCCCTTCACCAACCACAAATGCGGCGCGAAACGCTCAACACGCTTCAGCCAAAATCTGTTTCCCTTTCGGGTTTGGCACAAAGAGACACGCTGATACGGTGCACGCAGAACCTGTTCCACCGCAGCATGTATCTCAGCTTGTTTGTCTTCCACGTTCAGCCCCGAATAACTTGTTGTAAAATATAGGAAGGCTGGGCCCGTATTTCATCACCCTGCCCACGGTAATCCGCGCCGATCAAGGCGTCTGAAATGACATTGTTGGCTAAAGCGATTAGCGCTCGGTCAGCTTCAATTCGATCCGACGGTTTTGCGCGCGGGCTTCGGGGGTGTCCGCCGGATTGACGGGTTGGAACTCACCAAAGCCGTTGGCCGCCAACCTGTTCGGAGGAATACCGAGCGCATCAACCATGTAGCGCACGACCGATAAAGCGCGGCCTTGGCTAAGCTCCCAGTTGTCACGATACCGCCCAGATCCGGCCAGAGGTACATTATCTGTGTGACCATCGACCCTGATCACCCAATTGAGACCCTCGGGAATTTCCGCTGCCACGCTGCGCAAGATATTGGCCACCTTGGCCACCTCTTGCCGACCAATCGGTGACAAAACTGCTGAACCCGTATCAAACAAAACCTCAGACGAGAAAACGAACCGGTCGCCCTCGATTCTTACGCCTTCTTCATCCCCCAGCACGTCGCGCAACCGGCCAAAGAATTCAGAACGGTATCGCTGCAAATCCTCGGCCTGAGCTGCCAATTCTTCTGCCTCTGCTTCAAGGCGGACCCGTTCCGCTTCTTCCAGCAAGCGCCGACGACGCTCCTCTGAAGCTGCACGGGCCAGTGCCGCGTTCAGATCCTGGCCCAATGTCTGGATACGGATATCGGCTGCAGCGTTACGCTCTGCGTAATCGTCCAGAAGAGCCTGAAGCCCGCCCAATTGTTCACGCAATGCGGCCATCTGTTGATTGAGCAAGGCGGTTTCGCGCTGCGCTTTTTCAGAAATCGCCTGTTCAGACGATAACGTGTCACGGGCGATGGCCAGCAGGGCCGCGCGCTCTTCCGCCAAAGTGCGTTGTTCCTGGGCCTCATCCTGCGCCTCTGTCTGCGCTGCAAGTGCCGCCTCAAGCTGGGCTCGCAGTTCTTCTGCGTTAAGCTCTCCGAATTGGCGCTCAAGTTCTTCTTTCGCCGCCTGTGCAGCCGCGAGAAGAGTCAACGTTTCCTCGGCCTCTTTGCGTTGCGCTTCCAACGACAAAGTCATTGCCGTCAGTTCGGCATCTGCATTCTGAAGTCGGTTGCGCAGGTTTTCTGCTGCGGCGGCCTCGGCCAATTTCGCGGCCTCTTCTGCGCTCAGTTGCTCTTCAAGCTCAGAAATCCGAGTAGCCTGTGTTGCATCGCTTTGTTCCAGATCAGCGACCAAAGCCTCCAGAGCCTCACGTTGGGCAGCGGCCAGCCGGGCAGCTTCAGTTTGTTCGTCAATCTCGGCCCGGCTTTGCGCCAGAGCCAAGTTCAATGCGTTCTGTTCATCTTGCAGTTCGGCTATTTCACCTTGAGCCTGCTCCTGTTCCAAAAGCAGGGCAGCGACTTGAGCTTCAAAATCGCTCAGCTGTACTTGTGCCTGTACCAACTCTGTTTCGACCTGATTCAGCGTTGAGTTCAAAACACCCAGCCTTGCCTGCAACCGGCTGTTCTCCCGCTCTTCCAACCCAAGCGCTCCGGCCAGTGCCGCAACCTCGTCAGAAAGAGCTGTCAGTTCATCCTCTTGCCCGGAAATGGTTTCCCTCAGCACATATTGAACCACCATGAAGATGGTTAAAACAAAGGTCAGCACCATCAACAGCCCAGTCATCGCATCCACGAAGCCGGGCCAGACCGACCCTTGAAAACGCTGACCAGTGCGTCGGGACAGGGCCATAAGTTATTCCCCTTCCGGAGCGGTGCGTACGGCGCCTCGGGGCAGTGTCAGGGCTTTGACGAGCAGTTCTATGTCCTTGCGCAACTCGCTCATGCTTTCCTGCCGACCGGCCGAGATTTCTTCGAGAATGCGCAGCAATTGCACGTCCATGGAACGCAGTCGCATCCGGCTTTCCGCATCAATTCCCTCACCCGCACCATGTTCGCGCATATGGTCCAAAAGGGCGTCCTGCCCAAGTGCTACCCGTTCCAATGCTGCCGTCACGCCATCGGTATTCTCTTGCCGCTGGTTCATCTCACCAATCGAGTCCGCCAACTGACCTAGACGGGATGATACCGCTGCGCGATCCGCCTCTTGCGCGGTAAACAAGTCCTGCAGCGCGTTCATTTGTTCGGACATGGCATCCAGAACCGGTGTAAGAACGGCCAGCTCAGCGCCGCCTTCGTCACTTGCTGCGAACCCGACACGAGTGATCGAGGACAGCCATTCCTCAAGCTCGCGATAGAACCTGTTTTGACCATGACCTGCGAATACCTCCAGCAAGCCAACAATCAGCGACCCGGCCAGACCCAATAGCGAGGATCCGAACGCCACGCCCATGCCTTGCAATTGAGCTTCCAGCCCAACCATAAGGCGGTTGAACACGGCCATACCCTCTTCGCCCTCTTGCGGGTTGAGGCTACGGATGGTGTCAACGATTGCCGGGACCGTAGTGGCAAGCCCAAAGAACGTCCCCAAAAGGCCCAGATAGATCAATACGTTGGTGATGTACCGAGTAATCTCACGCTCTTCCTCGATCCGTTCAGCCACAGAATCCAGAATAGACCGGGTTGAGGTCGAGCTTATCTGAGACCGCGCCCCCCGTTCGCGCAGCAAAGACGCCAAAGGCGCCAGCAATTGCGGAGTGCGCGCATCCTCATGGACAACGCCGCCAACAAAGGCCTCAATCCAGCGCACCGAGCCGATCAACTGCGTTACTTGGTAAAAACAGGCGAACACGCCGATCACAAAGACCAGCAGAATAAAGCCATTAAGGTAGGGGTTGGCATAGAAAACCGGCAACACATAAGGGAGTGCCAAAAAAACGCCCAACCCCGCCAGGCCAATCGCGATCAGCATCGTAACGATTTGACGAATGGGTTGCGAGAAATGCGGTCTCGCGCCCTGATGTGCCTGCGCCATGCGCGTGGTTCCCGATCTTTGCCTGCTCTGAGCCGAATCTAGCGAAATTACACCGGTGACGCCAAGTGTTTATGCGGTGATGGTCCGTACCCGTTGCGCCAACCACTCAAGATCAGGGTCACGAAGGTCGATCTCGGCCAGATGTTCCGCAGTATTATAAAGGTATTCGGTGTTGGGCCCTCGCCCGCCAACGGCATGCGCAATGATCTGAGCCTGTTTCTCAAGAGGCATGCCACCGCAATACTGTACGTGTTCAGCATCAACCACATAGGTCACGGCATTGACGACTTCGCCATCGTCCAGATGCACGTCCAACATTTTCTCTAGATATGCCGACGAGACCAGCTCACGCTCACGCAGCTCGAGTAATGTGCGTTCTTCGTGACCGACCTCAACCGCCAAGGCCAACCCTTGGCAATGCGCGTCGTTCTGTTCGTCCAGCGCCAGTACCAGACCTGGGTGGTCTTCCGTGCCACGGTGGTGGATCGAACTCATGCAGAATGACCGCGCGTACCCGTGCAAAGTGGCACGTTCGCTGCGCGCCACCGGAAAGCCCGGGTTCCACAGCAACGATCCATATCCAAACACCCACATCGTCATAGCACTGGTCCTTGCCCGTTTGGGCCTATAAACATCAAATCCGAGGTGGGAAAAAGGGCGAACTGCCATGCGCGGTCTGATACGAGTAATCATTGTCATAGTTGTGATCTGGAGCGCCTATTGGTTCGTCGCCGGTTTTGGGTTGCGCAATGCGATTACAACTTGGTTCGACGCCCAGCAGGACCGAGGCTGGCAGGCCGAGTTTTCCGAAGCAGAGACCGCTGGCTACCCGTTTCACCACATCACCCGACTGAACAGCCCAGCCCTTGCCGATCCGGTCAACGGAACCGCCTGGAGCGCAGATTGGATCGAGTTTCAAAGCCCCGCGATCTGGCCCGGTCGACAGATCCTGCGTTTCGCTGACACACCTCAGCGTCTGTCCTATTTCGACCAAACCGCAACCGTATCCGCCAGTGATCTGCAAGCGGAACTGCAACTGCAACCCGGCGTGGCCTTGGTATTGGAAAAGATGGCGCTGACGGCCGGGCCATGGTCGGTCATGGATGACGCAGAAGCCCTAGCCGGCGGTGATACGTTGGCAATTGTCATGGAACAGACCACTACACCAGAGGCTTACTTGATCAGCGCCAAAGTGGACAGTTTTACTCCCGGTGACAATCTGCGTGGGCTGATGCGCTCTGCCACTACTCTGCCTCAAGCGTTCGACACGCTTGAACTGGACATGACGACCACTTTTGACAAGGTATGGGACCGATCAGCCCTAGAGCAGAGCAGGCCACAACCGGTTAGAATTGATCTGCGGCTTGCCGAAATGAAATGGGGGGAATTGCGCTTGTTCGCTGCCGGAGAGTTGGCTATCGACCCTCAAGGCATTCCAACCGGTGAAATCGCGATAAAGGCTGAAAACTGGCGCGAAATGGTTGCGATGGCCAACGCAGCGGGTGCCCTGCCCGATCAAGCAGTCGATACGGTAACACGAGCGCTAAACTTCATGGCTGGACTGGGTGGCAATCCAAATGCGTTGGATCTTCAGCTGAACTTTCGCGACGGCTTCGTGGCCTTGGGACCAGTGCCACTTGGACCTGCCCCACGCTTGATCCTGCGCTAACGGCAGAATGGCCCGCGGCGATGTCGCGCAGTATCCAGATGGAAATGATCTCTGTGGTACCGGTCTGAATTTGGTCCTAACACGGTACCGAACGGGCCGCAGGCCCCGCGCCAAACTTTGATCAATTGGCTCTGAGATGGGTTCTTACGCCAGCCATTCAGGACCGTCACCATCTCTCCATCCGCCATTTTGAAGCCCGAGATATCGATAGCCCGGCCTTTGCCATGTTCCGAGATACGCGCGCCTTTTTTGTTGTTTCTTGTTCTGCAGGCGTAATGCGCAGCGACCTGCAATTCGACCACTGGTCCGCGCCGTTTGAACGTAGGTTTGACTGACTTGTCGACCCACTCGTTCAGCGCGATTGCGGTGCCGCAATCCATCGTGGACGGGCGGCTAAGTATCACACCTGAGACCGATGTAATCTGGACAGCATCCTTGATGCCACACGCTTTGATCTTACCGGGAACGCTGCCAACTGGTTTTCCCTGAATGGCAATTTCCCCGCACACCGATCCCTTGCGAAGCTTGCGCTTCTTGAACAACGCCTCTTGTTCCAGCGTCTTGGGCCGCAGGTAGGGCATCAGCGAAGTATCCGGCCCTAGCAATGGCAAGTCGGCCGGGCGCGCAGCCACCGCCATCAGCTGCGGCGACGCCGGGCGCAGTTCCGGTCGAATTTTGACATTTGGCATCGCCGTGGCAAATGCCAGAACGGGCGTTGAAGAGGGTCTGGTGACTGGCACAAGCGATTGTTCCAAAGGGGCTGCGTTGGACAACGTGGCACTGAACGCCACACTTCCAATCGCCAAGACCCTCAAGACCCGCCTCATTGGTTTGTTTTCCCCCGTCCGAAATTTGGGGCATCCGTATCCTGCCCCGCGTCGATGATCCCGCGCCTGATCGCGCGCGTGCGGGTGAAATAGTCGAACAAGTGCTCTCCGTCACCTGTTCGAATTGCACGTTGCAGGGCAAAAAGCTCTTCTGTGAAGCGTCCCAGAATTTCTAACGTCGCGTCTTTGTTGGTTAGGAATACATCGCGCCACATGGTCGGGTCCGAGGCGGCGATCCGTGTGAAATCCCGAAAACCAGCAGCGGAATACTTGATAACTTCGGTGTCTGTGACCCGACGCAGGTCGTCGGCCACACCTACCATTGTATAAGCGATTAAATGCGGCGCGTGAGATGTTACCGCCAGAACCAGATCGTGGTGATCCGCGTCCATCTCATCGACATTAGCCCCCATGCCTTCCCAAAGAGCACGCAGTCTAGCGACGGCATCAGGGTCCGAACCTTCGACCGGCACCAACAGGCACCAGCGGTTGTCAAAAAGCTCGGCGAAACCAGATTCGGGACCGGAATGTTCGGTCCCGGCCAGCGGGTGTGCGGGAACGAAGTGCACGCCTTCGGGAATATGTGGAGACACAGCCTGAATCACGTGCCGCTTGACCGAGCCCACATCCGTCACCGTCGCGCCGGGTTTCAGAACCAGGGCGATATCTGCAGCCACGGTCTCCATCGCGCCGACGGGTACGCACAGGACCACAAGATCTGCGCCCTCAACCGCTTCGCGTGGGGTGTCGCAAACGCGGTCACACAGACCGATACGGCGCGCCGTTTCGCGGGTCGCCTCGGACCGGGCATAGCCGGTGACCTCACCCGCAAGCCCCGAGCGTTTGATGGCCCAGAACATAGAAGATGCAATCAGGCCCAAACCGATCAGGGCAACGCGGTCGTAAACCTGGCTCATACGGCACCCCCTTTGAACGTGGTAATCGCCGTAACGACCCGATGACATGCCTCCTCATCGCCCACGGTAATGCGAAGGGCGTTAGGCAAGTTGTACCCCGCCACACGGCGCACGATCAGACCTTGAGTCTTGAGGTGATCGTCGCACGCCTCGGCCTCGGCCTGATTGGCGAAACGCGCCAAAATAAAGTTCGTGTGGGACGCATCCGAAGGCACCCCGATCTTGGCCAATTCCTCGGACAACCAAGTACGAAGGCGAGCGTTTTCTGCCTGACAGAACGACAGAAACTCTAGGTCATTCACCGCCGCTTCCGCTGCTGACAAAGCGGTCAGCGACAGGTTGAACGGTTGGCGTACCCGGTTCAGCACGTCGATGATCGGCTTCGCGGCATACCCCCAGCCGACACGCATTCCACCAAGACCGTACACTTTTGAAAACGTCCGGGTCATGATCACATTTTCGAACCAATCAACCAGCGAAGCACCGCCATCGAAACCGTCAACAAACTCGGCATAGGCCCCGTCGATCACCATCAGGCAGGTTTGCGGCAAAGCATCGGCCAGCCGCATCAGTTCTTCCTCGCGGATCATGGTCGAGGTCGGGTTGCCCGGGTTCGTCACAAACACGATCCGCGTTTGCCCGGTCACAGCTCCCAGAATGTTGTCAACATCAACCTGGCGATCGCGCTCGGCCACCATCACAGGCGTCGCACCGGCCATGCGGGCGATGATCGGGTACATCGAAAATCCGTGCTCGGTATAGATCACCTCATCCCCCGGCCCCGCATAAGCCTGAGCGATGAATTGCAGCACTTCGTCACTGCCGACGCCGCAAATGATCCGCGCCGGGTCCAGTTTGTGCCGTTCGCCAATCGCGGCACGCAGACTGGCATGGTCGGTGCTGGGATAGCGATGCAGTGTCGCTGCGCTGTCGCGCACCGCCTCAATCGCTTTGGGGCTTGGGCCAAACGGGTTTTCGTTCGAGCTGAGCTTGATCACACGCTCGACACCAGCCAAATGCGACTGGCCGCCCTGGTAAAGCGCGATGTCCATAATGCCGGGTTGAGGGGTGATCTTGTTCATAAGAAGCTCCGTTAATTGGAGCCTCTCATACCTGTCTCAACGCTTTGAGAAAAGCGGCAATTCCGTCACGCCGCTTTGAAGCGGGCCGTCGCCGGGTCAGCACTATAGAAAGGCGTGAATTCCTCGGTTCGACAGGATAGGTCGTTGACGCTGTCGATGATGAACTGAACAGTATCTTCGCTCATCAGATATGAGAAATTCAAACGCACCCAGCCGGGCTTTTTCATCTCTTCCCCTGCGGACAAGGCTGCGTGCAACTCATCCGAAGTCGCACGGTCGATGTCCAGCAAACGGTGCGCGTAAGGCCCCGCACAAGCGCAGCCACCGCGTGCCTGAATGCCGTAAATGTCGCTGAGCATACGGGTAAACAGTTGCTGATGCACAGGCTGGCCAGAGTTGTTCCGAACCAAGAACGAATAGATCGGCAGGCGGTGCGGGTTATCGGTGCCCAGTAAGGTCAGGTTTGGATTGTCTGCCCACCCTTTTAGCGCCATGCGATTGTATTGTGCTTCCCGCCTGGCAATTTCGTCGGTGCCGACGGCATCCTTAACAATGAAAGCCAAGGCTGCACGGATATCACCGATCACGTTCGGCGTTCCAGCCTCTTCCCGCGTTGCCAAATCCTCACTGTAGTCGTGCCGCCAGGGAGAGACGAAGCTTACCGTACCGCCACCGGGCCAACTGGGGCGCGTGCGCGTGACCGCGTTTTGGTTGACCACCAGAACACCTGACGCCCCCGGTCCACCAGGAAACTTGTGCGGAGAAACAACAATTGCGTCCTTGCGCGCGTCCTCAGGGCCCATGTCCATAGGTAGGTATGGACCGCCACCCGCATAGTCCCAGACCGAAACTGCACCATGCTTCTTGAGCAAACGGGTGATCGGGTCTGGATCAGTGATTATGCCGGTCACGTTCGAAGCGGCCGAGAAGGACCCGATGATCAGATCCGATTCGGCATTGTCGATCAGTGCCCGTTCCAATGCGGTCAGATCAACGCCCCCTTCGGCGGCTTCAGGGATCTCAACAACTTGAGCCTTACTTTCGCGCCATGGCAGGATGTTCGAATGATGCTCATACGGCCCGATCAAAACGACCGGTCGTTCAGCAGCATCCACCCCCAACAAGCTGACCAACCGGTTCAGGCCCGCGGTGGCGCCAGACCCGGTAAAGATCACCGCGTCTTCTCCCCTCGCACCAATGATGCGGGCAATCTCTGCGCGTGCTTCGCGCCGCAAACGTGTCATGTAAGACCCGCAATAGGAGGCCTCGGTGTGGCTGTTGGCATAGTAAGGCAGCACCTGTTCGGCGACAAAATCCTCAACCTGCCGCAGCGCACGGCCCGAGGCGACGTAATCCGCATAGACCAGCGGCACGTCCCCGTGCAGGCCCGGGATCAGTACGTTCTCTCCGATCAGCCCGTCGCGCAAGCTTGAATTGCGAGTAGTGGACAGGATGTCTGCGCGGAATTTGGACAGGGTCATGGTATAGGCTCCGTATTGCCCTACTAATATGATTGACGTTTGGTGAGGAAACTCCACCTTTCTTTTAGTTTATTTCCTAATCTTTGTGTCATATGATCCATTATGAGCGAAAACTTAGATCATATTGACAAGCGCATCTTACGAGAGCTGCAAACTGATGCCACCCTATCCCAACGCGAACTGGCGGATCGGGTTGGGTTGTCACAGAACGCTTGCTGGCGCCGCCTCAAGGCGTTGAACGAGAATGGCGTAATCACCGGCTCAACCGCACGGATCGCGCGTGAGAAACTTGGGCTGAGCCTTGTTGTTTTTGTCATGCTACGCACACGGCATCACTCAACCGAGTGGTTGCAGGCCTTTCGAAGCCATGTGCTGACCGTTCCCGAGGTTGTGGATTTCCACCGGATCGGCGGCGATTATGATTACCAGTTAAAAGTCGTGACCGAGGATATGGCCTCGTACGATAAGGTCTATCAACGCCTGATCGAAAAGGTCGAATTGGACAGCGTGACTTCATACTTCGCGATGGAAGCGATCGCGGAGGGGCGGCCGCTGCCGATTTAAGCGCAATGTAAGGTCGAAGTTGGCACAGTCTTGCCGGATAAGTGCTTGTGGCGCCTAGCAGTATGCGCTCAAATACACGCACCAGTTCAATATTAATTATAAGTTAATCACAGGTTAAACTATTGTTTAAAAATAAAATATTGAGGTTTTCCACATCTCAGGTATGGTGTTCGCGTTTTAAAAGCTAAGAATTGTCGATCTTCCGCGTGGAAAGATCTTCCAATCAACCGTAGGCAAAATCCACAGGCGAGAACTTCTTGGGCGTATCCTGCGCGCAAGTGGCTGAAAGGCTCATCAGCTTTAAACCCACATGTATCAGCGTGTGGGTTTGTTTTGGTTATATGTGGAGGGGGCCATGCCCAGGAAGAATTCTAATGCAAATTCGAAGCCGACGATCACGTTAGTCGACAAAACCCAAACTATAGATTTCGAAAGTGACACCATCCAAGATTTGGAGGCCGGCGATACAGGCGATGAATTTGTCTTTGCCGGTTTTACAGTTGAAGGCGTTTCAAACTCTCCGTCCGGAATTGCAAACGAAGCCATGATTTTCGATAGCGAAAATCCGACGGGCGGTGACACCGACCTGGAGACGGATGACCAAGGAAATATTCTAATCGTTTCGGAAGATGGTGTTTCGGAAAATCCGGATGACGAAGCAAACGGTGGTACGCTGACATTTGACTTCGACGAACCTGTTTCCCTGTCCAGCATTCTTGTCGTTGATGCATTCGAGGGCGGCGGTGAAATCGAAGCCTTTGACGACGAAGGGAACTCGCTGGGCGTCATCGAAATTCCAGACGGAGGTCCAGACGGCGAAATAGGCACGATTGACCTCTCACCGCTAACCGCCACCGAGGGCGCATCAAAGCTCGTCGTTACATTCGACGAAAGCGGCGCTGTCGATGATCTCGAGTTCGGCACTCGGTGTATCACCGTCGACAAGGATGTTTCCAATATCGTCCTATACCTCGATTGCGGTGATGAAGACGTTATCAAGTTTAAAATTGACGATTTCGAAGACGGGACCAACGAAATCTCGGTCACGGATCTGGCGCTTTTCCTAGATACAACAGAATTTGGTGATTGCGACATTCTCGGATTGACGGTCAAGGCCGGCAACAACGGTGGAAATTACGGCCCCGGTGAAGGTGAGTTCATCGATCTCAACCTTAACGATGATTTTGAGGATGGCACGACGGACAAAGCAGATGTCGAAGTCTCGGCCAGTGACTTCCTCATGTTTATCGCATGATCGCTTAACCTGGGTTACTCAGCACGTAACAATAAAAAGGCCGCATCCTGTGCGGCCTTTTCCGTTAAATCTGTCGGCGAAGATTAGTTCTTCGCGTAGAATTCGACGACCAGGTTCGGTTCCATAACGACTGGGTAAGGCACATCGCTCAGACCCGGTGCGCGGACGAAAGTCGCAGTCATTTTCGAGTGGTCGGCGTCGATGTAGTCAGGAACATCACGCTCGGCCAGAGCAGCAGCTTCCAGAACAACAGCCAGTTGCTTGGATTTGTCGCGCACTTCGATCACGTCGCCTTCTTTGACGCGATACGACGGGATGTTGACCCGCTTGCCGTTCACTTTCACGTGGCCGTGGTTCACGAACTGGCGTGCGGCAAAAACGGTCGCGACAAACTTGGCACGGTAGACAACAGCGTCCAGACGACGCTCCAGCAGACCGATCAGGTTTTCACCGGTATCGCCGTTTACACGAACAGCTTCAGCATAGATGCGGCGGAACTGCTTCTCGGTCAGGTCGCCGTAGTAGCCTTTCAGCTTCTGCTTGGCGCGCAGCTGCAGACCGAAGTCGGACAGTTTTCCCTTGCGGCGCTGACCGTGCTGGCCGGGGCCGTATTCACGACGGTTGATCGGGGATTTCGGACGACCCCAGATGTTTTCGCCCATCCGGCGGTCGATTTTGTACTTGGCAGACGTGCGTTTGGTCACGGCTGATCTCCTTCGTTTAGGTCGAGGCCCATGCAGGCCACTATGAAGGGCGTTGTCCTCTTGAGGTTTCCCCCATGACAGGCATCCCCTCGCGGGGGCCACCAACACCAATGAAGCCGCGCTTATATCCACGAAAACAGCAGAGTCAACACACCGCAAAGCACTATGCACGTTTTCAAGCTAAAACTTGAGAAGCAGCCGATGTGTCAGTCGGCCCCATGCCCGGCGGATACCAGCCGTCGCTGATCGTGTTCACCCAAGTCCGCCACAGGTCGAGGCGGAAACGCGACAACCGTATCACCCAGCGCCGCCACGTCGCCATTTTGAGCTTCGGCTTCAGTATATTCACTGATCCAAAAATCCTGATCACGTGCCGGTAAGTCGCCTTCGAAAACCAGCACTGGGTCGAGAGCGCCCGAGGCTTGGAGCAAGAATGCTGTGAAAGATTGTGCACCGTTTGTCAAAACGACGACGCCGCTTGCGGCATCCAAAGCAATCTGGTCTTGCATGTTTTGGCCCAACGTCGGCACTGCGCTAATAGGACGATCGTCGATCGTGCCCATCATTTCTTGGGCCAGAAAACGCGCTTGCCCGCGCCAAGACCAGGCCGCACCGACACGCAAAAAGGACTGAGGCGCCGCCTCCAATCCATCAATTTCTGTTTGATCCCATTTTATCGCTACACGACCGCTTTTTCCGGCTCTCATTGTACCGCGTACCTTCTAACCCACCACTGCTCACAGGACCGTCTTATCAACGTAAAATAGGGCGGAAAAGAGACGTTAATAAAGCATTAACATAAATGTTGCTTTAGAGATTCATTTATTGCCCATGACGAGAAACCAGCCTTTCAGGCTAAACCATTCGTTGTTTAAACACTAACCAATTGGGATCTAAAGCCGAATAATTCTTTGCATGAATGTGAACTCTATCTTGGCGATGGCGCCAAAACACGGCGGGTCGAAAACCTACAATCACGATAAGTTGAACCCGACAAAGCCACTTTGAACAAGGAAGCTGCTGGATTGAACGGCCATTAACTGAATCTTCGTCTGTTTCAAGGTCGGATGCCTTGTGGAACTGCGCGGCTGCCATGATTGAATTCAAACCTCCCCCCTTTGATTTATTCCATTCGACAGCGCTCACCAAAACCATTCGATAGCTTGCAGGCTGCGGGTTCATTTATCGAATCTTTTCAAGTTTCGACGGCACGCCAAATCCCACTTGATGACCATGTGGTGTCTCTCACAATTCGGCTTCGCCAAACACGCCGACAATCCAGTCCAGAAAAACACGAACACGTGGTGAGAGTTGTCGGTTTTGCGGGTAAAATGCAGCCAACGGAGTGGGCGATGGTGGTGCATCCGGCAGAACTTCGACGAGCTGCCCACATTTCAAGTCCTCTAAAAACCGATACTTCGGCGCTTGCGCAATTCCGAACCCCTCTCGCGTCAAATGGTGCACCGTGTCCGCGTCATTGGCGGTAACCATTGCTGGCAACGTTATTTCTTCGAACCGGTCATCAACCTTGAACTCAAGAGGCATTGTTGCGCCGGTTCGGGAAGATAGAAAACCAACCATCTGATGACCCTCCAGATCGGCAACGGATTTGGGGGTGCCAAATCTGGCCAGATATTCAGGGCTTGCACAGGTGATTTCAGGAAGGTCTGTCAGGTGCCGCGTGATCATTCCACTGTCGTCGGGAATACCCGCACGTATGACGCAATCAACGCCCTCACGGACCAGGTCCACCAGTCGCTCCGTCTGCCCCAGTTGAAGCGTGAGCTTGGGATATTGCGCAAGAAAGTCTGATAGATGCGGAAGCAGAAATACCCGCGTCAAAGTACCGGGAGCGTCAATGCGCAAAAGGCCCGAGGGCTCATGGCCGCGCAACGCACCTTCCGCCTCCTCCAGGTCCGCCAAAATAGATGCGCATCTTTGGTAAAAAGCTTGTCCGTCTGGTGTTGGCGCGACGTGACGGGTCGTTCGGTCCAGCAATCGGCTACCCAAGTCGCGCTCCAACCGCTGGATTGCTTCACTTGCGGTGGACCGTGGAATGCCCAGATCAGCTGCGGCCTTTGTAAAGCTCCGTCGCTCTAAAACACGGACGAAAAGGCGCATGGTTTCAAGCCGGTCTATCATTGTTCGCTTTTAACGAATTATGATGTCTATTCAAAGCAGATTATCTGAGAGAATAAACTGTCTATCTCTTTTGCAACGCAAAGGAGGCAGATATGGCCGACAATCAAAAATCCGCAATTGTAACTGGTGCCAGCAAAGGAATTGGCGCAGCTATCGCTCTTCGTCTCGCTCAGGACGGTCACGCAGTCGTTGTGAACTATGCGACTGATGCGGTCGGTGCTGATCAAGTCGTAAGCTCGATCAGAAATGCCGGTGGCAAGGCAATCTCTGTCCAGGGCAACATTGCTGAACAGTCTTGTATGCCTCGGCTCTTTGATACCGCAGAGGAAGAATTTGGGCGCGTCGACACGCTTGTGAACAATGCCGGCGTCATGTCATGCACCCCTGTCAGTACGGTGACGGACGAAGAATTTGAAACCCAAATTGCCATCAATATTGGCGGTGTTTTTCGCGGCATGCGTGAGGCGGCAAATCGATTAATTGAGGGTGGTTCAATTATCAATATGTCTTCCAGTGTCGTTGGCATCTACCAGCCAACCTACGGTATTTATGCTGCGACGAAAGCCGCGGTAGAAGCAATGACCCACGTACTAGCCAAAGAGCTCGGGTCGCGTGGTATAACAGTCAATGCAGTTGCGCCGGGACCAGTTGGAACCGATCTTTTCCTTAAGGGCAAACCAGACGCGGTGGTTGAAAACATCAAGAAAATGAACCCGTTCGGGCGCATTGGGGCACCCGAAGATATTGCCGCCGCAGTATCCTTTCTAGCCGGACCTGATGGCCGATGGGTCAGTGGACAAACGCTGCGCGCCAATGGCGGCGTCGTCTGACCAACCCCTTCAAAACTGGAACGAAACCCTTGTTACTCAGAAACTTCCAGCGTGTTTTCCTTTGAATAACGTGCTGGAGGGAAACCTACCGAACGCGAGAATGCGGTACTGAAGGCACTCGACGATCCGTATCCTGTCTTGGCCGAGATTTCAGCGATACTTAGATCACCAGCGCGGAGCATATGCTTGGCCAATGTCATTCGCCAATTCTGCAAGTAACTCATCGGGGGCAACCCCACACACCCTTCAAAACGCGCGAAAAACGCAGATCTGGACAGTCCGGCTTTGGATGCCAGCGCTTGAACGTTCCAGCCGTATGAGGGGGCAGAGTGCATGGCGCGCAAACTGGGGGCAATTCTTGGATCTGCCAGACCTCGCAAAAGACCAGTGGTCGGGGCTGGGTCCGCGCCAGATCGAAAGGCTTCAATCAACAAAACTTGCAACAGGTTTTCAACGATCACGTCTCGCGCCGGTCTGTTTGCACGTACTTCATCGCGGACAAGACCTGTCAATGCAGTCAGGCGGCCTTCGCCGCGAACCATTATCATGTCTGGCAATAGCGATACTAAAAGTTCTGCATCCGGACTGGCAAAAGTGCAGTGTCCAACGAGTTGTTGAACCTCTGGTTCAGTTTCAGTTGAACCAAGTCTGAATACACCATCTTCGCCCTCAATAGGATAGTTGATCAGATCATCTGGTGGAGGTGGATCCATGCTGGAGAAGGTAAATGACTTAGCCGCCGGGATCAGAACAAAGTCTCCGGCAGTCAAAACTAAGGGGTCTTTTCCTTCGACTTCAAAGCAAGCGCGTCCTGTAAGTAGAGAGCAGTAGAAAGCCTCATTTACATCGTCGCGATGAACTCGAAATGGTCCCGAAGCATGCACAAGTTTCGAATACAATGCCCTTGGCTGAAGGAGCGAGATGATTTCAGAGAATGGATCTGTCATTTCGGACCTTCAGTAACAAAAGATGGATTTTTGATTATATAAAATGCTGCTCGTGTTGTCTATCTTCAAGACATCGACGACAAGGAGACAACATCATGAATACCGTAATGATCACAGGATGCTCTTCGGGATTTGGGCTTGAAACGGCTCGGTTCTTCTTCGAACAGGGATGGTCGGTTATCGCCACTATGCGCAAACCTGACGCAACACTTTTTCCAACATCGGATCGATTAAAAGTCTTGCCGCTGGACATTTCAAACAGCGAAAGCATTGCAGAGGCCGTAGATGCTGCAGGCCCCATTGACGCCTTGGTGAACAACGCAGGTGTCGGCTGGCTTTCCCCTTTTGAGGGCACATCCGAAGACAACCTGCGCAGGATTTTTGAAACCAACACGTTCGGAACAATGGAGATGGTCCGCGCAATCCTTCCGCAAATGCGCGCCAAGGGCGATGGCGTGATCGTAAACGTGTCTTCCAGCGTCACTCTAAAGCCGCTGCCACTTGCACCGGTTTACACAGCAAGCAAAGCGGCTGTGAACGCCTTTACCGAATGCTTGGCCTTGGAATTGGCCCCGCTGGGCATCAGGACTCATATCGTCTTGCCAGGTCAGGCTCCGACAACCAACTTCGGCAAGAACGCTATGGCGATGATGTCCGAATCCAATGACACACCTGATGACTACAAACCATTCGTAGCGCAGACCATGGCCGCATTCATGAACGCTGAAGGGAAAGAATTCACCTTTGCCGACGATGTCGTTCAAGCAATCTGGAGAGCCGTCACCGACAGCACCTGCCCGCTGCGGCTGCCTGCTGGCAAGGATTCAGTTGCATTGGCAGCCTGAACACACGCCAAACAACTGCGAGCCCCCCCCACGAAGAACTCAAAGACCCCCTCGAAAATAAGAAAATGGCCGACCTCTAAAGGTCGGCCATTTTCATAGGCTGGTTAGTGCAGCTCGATAGTCTTCTATATTCTTAAAACCCGTGCATGCGCTTGGCCCATTGGTAGCCAACAATCAGCCCCTTCATGACAGGTAAAAGGACCAAGGCACCGGCCACAGCAATTATGGACATACTGATCGCCAATACCCATGGTTCGGGCCGCCATGTCACCCAGGCAATGTGCAGCGCAAACCCCATGATATGTCCAACGATCAGGATCGTAAGATAAGCTGGTCCATCATCAGCGCGCTGACAGCTTAAATCCAAACCGCAATTCGAACACTCGTCGTTTACCTTGACATAGCTATGCAGCAGCTTGCCTTCCCCGCATTTGGGACATTTCAGACGCATCCCATTCATGATCGCGGGTTTGATCGGGCGCTCTTCACTTTCGTCGTGACTGTCAATTGCAAGTTCGGACATCTTTGATCTCCTTTTGTCGCGCCTCAGATAGTCTGCGTCCAAGCAAAATGCAATCAAATTGCAATCAATTAATCATACCAATTGTAGTTTTTGTTGCACAAAGTTCCCAAATGCGTCAATATGTCTGCAACAATCAGATGAAATGACCGGAATATGACCGTGAAACCATGGGCACCAAATCTGAGCGACAACGGAAAACCGCTCTATGTGCAGATCGCGGAAGCAATCAAACAAGATGTCGATTCAGGCGTTCTTGTAGCAGGCGACAGACTTCCGCCGCAGCGCAGGGTTGCCGAAACAATCGGCCTGGATTTCACGACCGTGTCGCGCGGATATTCAGAGGCAGCAAAGCGAGGGTATATCGACACATTTGTCGGTCGAGGCTCGTTCGTCAGGCAGGCCGAGGACGCCGCGGAAAAAGCTGACCCACGGCGCGCACTTGAAGAAGACCCCAATATGAACATGCCGCCGGAGCCAAACGATCCGGCTTTGGTCGCCCGCATGGAGCAAGGTCTTAAACATGTTGCAGCAAACCTTGTACCGTTGCTTCGCTATCAGTCCATTGTCGGCAGCTTACAGGACCGAGAAACCGCTGCTCGATGGATGAGCATGAACGGAATAGACGTCACAGCGGAGCAACTTGCAATCACTCCGGGAACACATGCCTGTATTCTGTCGATCCTGACACTGCTTTCAAAACCCGGAGAGACAGTCCTCTGCGGTCGTATAACCTATCCGGGTATTCGTGCAATCTCTGCCCAACTTGGTATCCGACTTGTCGGAGTGGATTGCGATGACAGCGGAATGCTCCCCGATGAGCTGGATGCTGCAATCCGGGAACATGCACCATCGGCTCTTTATCTGAACCCAACTCTACAAAACCCCCTAACTATAACAATACCACAAGATCGACGTGAACAAATCGCGTCCGTTTTGACCAAGCATGACTTGCCGCTTATTGAGGACGACTCATGCAGGTTTGTATCTTCTGATGCCCCGCCTCCCATTTCTCAGAAGATACCCGAGTTGGGGTGGTATATCGCCGGCCTTTCAAAATGCCTGGGCGCTGGACTAAGACTAGCGCTAACTGTGCCCCCCTCGGGCCGGTCGAGATCCCACCTCACTCGGTTAATGCAAGCGTCAAATGTCATGCCATCGCCGATCACAACCGCGCTCATGAGCCGGTGGATCGAAGACGGTACAGCAACGACAATCCAAGCCTTTGTCCGCAAAGAAGCCAAACGCCGGCAAAACTTGGTGGCGGAGATAATGTGGGACCAAAACTTTCGCGGCAGTAGCGAAGCCTTCAATATATGGCTGGAGCTACCTCAGGGATCCACTCGGGCGGACATCATGAGTCACATGGCCAACCGCCAAATCGGGATCATGCCCAGCAACGCCTTTACCGTTAAAGGTTCAACGGCCGAAGCGGTGAGGGTTTGCTTGGGCGGTCCTATCTCATTCAGTCAATTGAGCGAAGATTTGGAGGCGCTCAACTACGCCATCACTCACCAAAACGGGGTTCTGTAAATAACTGCGCCTGACAGTGCTGAACACAAAAACAATATGCAAGAAATTGCGCTGAGCTTAAAATGTAACTCCGGTCTGCCAACCCAAAGACTTTGCCTCTGCTACCGGCATAAAAACCCGAAGAATTCGATTTGATGCGGGTATCTGGAAAGCTCTTAGCATCCGTGTTTGACATGCTGGACCAGCTGGACTTGTTGGGTATATCTACACTCGAAATAAACGATCTGGTTGAGAACTTTATCACCAATGATCTGAAAGCCCGACCGACCGTTTCGCATATTCAAAGAAAAACGGCACTATACCGACAGCGAGTTTGACACGCTGATATGGCAACTCGGCGTCTAAAATTTCACTTTCTGTATCGCTCCACAAACACCTGAGCCTAAAACCTACCCACACTTGGAATGACCACAGCTGCGACAGGTCATGCAGCCTTCGATCATCACCATGTCGAACTGCCCACAGGACGGGCAGGCTTTACCACGGGGCGCATCCATATTGACCACCTGAGCTTGAGGATCGGATTTTAAACCCATGCCCTCACCCTCAAGAAAACCAATATTAATAAGATGTTGTTCGATCACGCCCCCAATTGCTGCAAGGATTGACGGGATATATTTGCCCTGCACCCACGCACCGCCCCTTGGATCGAACACGGCTTTCAGTTCCTCAACCACAAAGGACACGTCCCCACCCCGGCGGAATACGGCAGAAATCATCCGCGTCAGCGCCAACGTCCAAGCGTAGTGTTCCATGTTCTTCGAGTTAATGAAAACCTCGAACGGACGGCGACGACCACCGATGACGATGTCGTTGATCGTCAGATAGATGGCATGTTCGCTATCGGGCCATTTCAGCTTATAGGTCGAACCTTCCAAAGACTGCGGTCGATCTAACGGTTCGGACATATAAACGACCTCACCACCATCGACCTCGTGCGGGGCATTCGCGCTTTCTCCGGGTGCTTTGTCGTCGCTTTCCGACACGGTCAGAACCGATCCAGTCACGTCGTTGGGGCGATAGGTCGTGCAGCCCTTACAGCCCTGATCCCATGCCTGCATATAGACATCTTTGAACGCGTCAAAGCTGATGTCTTCGGGGCAGTTGATCGTTTTTGAGATCGAACTGTCGATCCATTTCTGCGCCGCTGCCTGCATCTTGACGTGATCGGCTGGAGACAGTGTTTGCGCGTTCACAAAGTAGTCTGGCAGTTCTTTGTCGCCGAATTTGTCGCGCCACATCTGCACTGCATAGTCCACGACTTCTTCCTCGGTACGAGAGCCATCCTTTTGCAACACCTTGCGGGTGTATGAATAAGCGAAGACGGGCTCAATCCCCGAGGACACGTTGCCAGCATACAGCGAAATCGTCCCTGTCGGCGCGATTGACGTCAGCAGCGCATTGCGGATGCCATGCTCGTGGATCGCGTTTCGAACATCCTCATCCATCTCTTTCATCGTACCGCTGGCCAGATATTTCTCAGCGTCGAACAGGGGAAAGGCACCTTTTTCCTTTGCCAAGTCCACCGACGCCAGATACGCGGCGCGGGCGATCGCGTGCAACCAACGTTCGGTCTGACGCGCCGCCTCGTCCGAGCCATAGCGCAGGCCCAGCATCAGCAGCGCATCGGCCAAACCCGTCACGCCCAAGCCGATACGGCGCTTGTCCTGCGCTTCGGCCTCTTGTTCAATCAGTGGGAATTTCGACGCGTCGACCACGTTGTCCATCATGCGAACGGCGGTTGCGACCAGCTCCTGCAGCGCAGCCTCATCCAGATGCGCGGCGCTTTCGAACGGTTCAGCCACCAACCGCGCCAGGTTGATCGAACCTAGGAGACACGCCCCATAAGGCGGCAAAGGTTGTTCGCCGCAGGGGTTGGTTGCCGCAATGGTTTCGACGTAGCTGAGGTTGTTTGCTTGATTGATCCGGTCGATGAAGATCACGCCCGGTTCGGCGTAATCATAGGTGGCTTGCATGATCTTGTTCCACAGATCACGCGCCTGAACAGTGTGATAGACCTTCTCTCCGAACACCAGCTCCCATGGACCGTCGGCCTTGACAGCCTCCATGAAGGGATCGGTGACCAAAACAGACATATTGAACATACGCAGGCGGGCAGGGTCTGATTTTGCTGTGATGAACTGTTCGATGTCGGGATGATCACAGCGCATGGTCGCCATCATTGCACCACGGCGGGAACCTGCGGACATTATGGTCCGGCACATCGCGTCCCACACGTCCATAAAGCTTAGCGGGCCAGAGGCATCCGCAGCCACACCATGCACATCCGCGCCACGCGGGCGGATGGTCGAGAAGTCGTAGCCGATCCCCCCACCCTGCTGCATGGTTAGCGCAGCCTCTTTAAGCATGTCGAAAATACCGCCCATGCTGTCCGGAACAGTGCCCATGACGAAGCAGTTGAACAGGGTCACCTGACGCGCGGTACCTGCACCGGCGGTGATGCGACCGGCGGGCAGATATTTGAAATCCTCCAGCGCCTCATAGAATTTCTCTTCCCAATGCGCTGGGTCTTTTTCCACCCTAGCCAGATCGCGAGCAATCCGTCGCCAGCTATCCTCAACCGTCTGGTCGATGGGCGTGCCATCCGCCTGTTTGAAGCGGTATTTCATATCCCAAATCTGCTCGGCGATGGGGGCAGCAAAGCGGTTCATTGATGATTCCCTGTTCCGAAAGAGTGCCCAGAGTATCCTAAATCACCCCCTTACCACAACACCTTGATGGCAGCCTCCAGAAGGCTACAATATAGAGACAATCCTTGGGACGACTCTGTGGGAAAGCTGTGGATAAGTACGTAAATCTCATCAAACTTTCCGTCGGTTCGGAAAGCGTCGATACGCTAATTGCGTGGCAGGATAGCCGCAAACCGCTGTATGAGGACGGCTGCCCACGTCACGTCACCCGCATGTGGCCAAAACGCGAAGCCGAGATTTTGAATGGCGGATCAATATATTGGGTCATCAAGGGCGTGATCCAATGCCGCCAACGTATTCTACGTCTGGACGAGGTGCGCGGCGAGGATGGCATCCGGCGCTGTGCTATCGTATTGGAGCCCGAAGTTCACCGTACTCAGAACGCGTTGAAACGCCCATTCCAGGGTTGGCGATATCTGAAACCCGAAGATACACCAGCAGATCTGCCAAAAGGACGCGCGCAGGACGATGCCCTGCCCGACGACCTGAACCGCGCTCTGGCGGAAATCGGTGTGCTGTAATCAGCTTATACGATCCAGAAGTTCGGATAGAACCGCTTTGTCGTCGGCAGTACAACTTGCCACTCGGCTGCGCCATAGCGTTGCCTGGGAACGAAGCACCAAGCCATCCGACAGGATTTTCAGATGATTGGCCCGAAGAGTTTCACCAGTTGAGGTGATATCCGCAATCGCCTCGGCGGTTTCGTTCACCACCGTGCCTTCGGTCGCCCCCTGACTGTCAACCAGAGTGTAATCCGCCACGCCCGCATCGGTCAGGAACTCGCGCACCAGCCGGTGATATTTGGTGGCAATACGCAAACGGTGGCCGTGGGTTTTGCGAAATGCAGCTGCAGCCGCATCTAGGTCGTCCAGCGTATCTACATCGACCCAGCATGCAGGTGTTGCGATTATCAAATCCGCCTTGCCGAAGCCAAGTTGAGAGACCTCTTCAACTTGCTGCTCCCAGCGCGGCAGTTTCTCGTGAACCAGATCGATGCCAGTTACGCCCAAGTGGATTCGCCCGGCGGCAAGCTCGCGCGGGATTTCTCCGGCGGACAACAGGATAAGAGAGACGCCTTCGATGCCGTCGACCTTGCCTGCATATTCTCGGTCCGATCCACTGCGCGACAGTGTGATCCCGCGCTTTTCGAACCACGAAAAGGTCTTTTCCATCAACCGACCCTTCGAGGGCACGCCCAGTTTCAGGCTCATTGTGCGGCCTCCTCGACTTCCAGCATCAGGTCGGGGCGCAGAACACCACCCACCGCCGGGATTTCGGCACCGTTGCCCAATTGCCGGGTCAACGCATCGTAACGACCGCCTGTCGCAATTGGGGGCAGATCGGGGCGACCTTCGGCGTAAAACCCGAAAACGAACCCGTCATAGTACTCCATGGACGTGCGCCCATACGAGGCTTCGAAGTCCATCCGCTCCACATCAACCCCACGCGCTTGCAATGCTGCGATCCGGGCTTCGAGGCGATCCAAGGCCGGTGTGATCTGCGGCAGGTCGACGGCCACGTCGCGCAATTGCTCCAACGCAAACGGCATAGTCTCACGGACGTTCAACAGCGTTTCCAATCCGGCCAGTTCATTGTCCGAAATTGGGGGGGTATCACGATCTTCACGCAACGCCTCGATCCGCGCCTCGATCTCAGCCGCGCGGCGTTTGCCAATCATAGGTGCATCGGTGGCCAGCGGATCTTTGGCGTCCAACAAAGCGTCTCGCCCCTCGGGCGCTGGCTTGCGACCGGCGAAGCGGTCCAGCAAGACCCTGAACCGACGCGGACGCCAGAGGTGACGCATCAGGGCGGTCTTGCGCCGCTCTGTTGTTTTCAACCCAGCGACAGCGGCGATCAGGATTCCGATATCACCTGTTGCGGCACGCAATGGAAGCCCGCGCAGTTGCAGCGCGAACAGCGAGAATACTTCGGCGTCTGCGCCCGCAGGATCATTTCGGTCGAAAACTTCATAGCCGACCTGAATGTATTCGTTAGAACGATCCGGGTCGTGTTCCTGACGGCGAAAAACCTCGCCAGCATAGGTATAGCGTGCAGGTTCGGCCCCCTCACTCATGTGCATTTGCACCACGGGCAGAGTGAAATCAGGGCGCAACATCTGCTCACCCCTAAGTGCGTCCGAAGTAACGTACGCGCGGGCACGAATATCTTCACCATAGAGGTCAAGCAGCGTTTCTGCCGGTTGCAGCAAGGGAGGGTCCACAATCTGCGCGCCTGCGGCCTCGAACCGGACGCGCATCATCGCGGCGCGGGCTTGTATCTGTGAACGATTAGCCATCGGTCAGCCCTGACTGTCCAGAATTTCACGCACCTTGGCGACCAGATCACCACGTGGCACTTCAAACTGGCTAGGTCGTTCTTTCCATTCCTCCAGCGTGGCGCTTTCGGCGATTTTGGCACCCAGGATCAGATCCTTGATCTGTACGATCCCGTTGGCTTTTTCGTCACCGCCTTCGATCACTGCGATGGGCGAGTTCCGCTTGTCCGCATATTTCAGCTGATTGCCGAAGTTCTTGGGATTGCCCAGATAAACTTCGGCGCGGATACCGGCATTGCGTAGCTCGGCCACCATGGCCTGATAATCCGCCATGCGGTCGCGGTCCATGACGGTAACGACGACAGGACCAGTGGCCTGAGCAGCGATCCGGCCTTTTTCACGCAGAGCAGCCAGCAAGCGGTCGACGCCGATTGAAATACCGGTCGCAGGCACTTCCTGCCCGGTGAACCGTTTGACCAGATCGTCGTAACGTCCGCCGCCTGAGACCGAGCCGAACTGCCGCTTGCGGCCTTTCTCGTCAAAAATCTCAAAGGTCAGCTCGGCCTCATAGACCGGCCCGGTATAGTAGCCGAGGCCGCGGACCACCGAAGGATCAATCTCGATCCGGTCCGAGCCGTACCCGCCCGCGTCCAGCAGTTCGCCGATCTGTTCCAGCTCGGCAATCCCATCTGCACCAATCTTGCTGTCTCCAACGGCGGCCCTAAGGTTGGCCAGGGTTCCGGCCGTGTCGGCAGCCTTGGATGTCAGGAATGCAATTACAGGTTCGGCCTGATCATCGCTTAGGCCAACACCGTCGATAAATGCGCCCGAGGCATCCAGTCGACCCTTGGTCAGTAGCTCGCGCACTCCGGCTTCGCCCACCTTATCGAACTTGTCGATTGTGCGAAGGACGTTGTCGCGCGCGGCAGCGTCCTCGCCTAGGCCCATCGCCTCAAGCACGCCATTTAGAACCTTGCGGTTGTTCACGCGCACAAGATAGTCGCCGCGCGGAATGCCAACGGTTTCCAGCGTATCCGACAGCATCGCGCAGATCTCGGCGTCTGCGGCCATCGAGGCCGTACCAACGGTATCTGCATCACACTGATAAAACTGACGATACCGCCCCGGACCTGGCTTTTCGTTCCGCCAGACCGGCCCCATCGCATAGCGACGGTAGGGCGTCGGCAGCTCGTTGCGGTGTTGCGCATAGACGCGGGCCAAAGGCGCGGTCAGGTCATAGCGCAAAGCCATCCAGTCGCCATTGCCGCCTTCGTCAAACTCCTGCCATGCGAACACGCCCTCGTTCGGGCGGTCCACATCCGGAAGGAACTTGCCCAGCGCTTCAACAGTCTCAACCGCGCTGCTCTCTAAGGCATCGAACCCGTAACGATGATATACGCCTGCAATCGTCCGCAGCATCTCGGTGCGCTGCGTAACTTCCTCGCCGAAATAGTCACGGAACCCTTTCGGCGTTACGGCCTTGGGGCGGGGCTGTTTCTTGGGCTTTGCCATGTGGGGCGTCCTTGGGCGTTAAGTGTTCGCGCGGGGTCTATCCCATGGTCCGCATCGGGGCAAGGCGCGCTTTCGCTGGCCATGGACCGCCGGGGTCGTTATGACCAGCGCGACACAGGAGTACGCCATGCAGCATCTGGAAGAACAGATCGCCCATCTGACCCGCACGGTTGAAGAGCTAAACACGGTCGTCACCCGCCAACAGGCCGAGATTGACCGCTTGACCCGCCGCGTCGAGATGTTGTTGCAGCGCGAAGCGGAACGTGCGCAAGAAGGGTCTGGTGGGGTCGTGTTCGGAGACGAACGTCCACCGCATTATTAAGCCATTCAAAAACTCTAATTGCCCACATCAATCAACAGTCAGTTTTCTTGCTGCTTCAGCAAGTTTGGGGTTACAGCGCTGTAACGGTCGCAACCCAGTTACAGGAGGAATTTCATGGCCAAGAAACTGGCTCTGGTTACAGGTGCAGCACGCGGTATCGGGCTGGCTACCACAAAATTGTTTCTGCAAGACGATTGGAACGTGGCGATGATTGATCGTGATGCCGAAGCTTTGTCGCAAGCGGCCAGCGGTCTTGAAGGAGCGATGCCGATTGTTGCTGATGTTTCGAACCCAGATCAGGTCGATGATATGGTCAAAACTGTATTGTCGAAATTCGGGCGCATTGACGCCGTGGTGAACAATGCCGGTGTCGCAGAATTCGGACCGATCGAGCAAAACAGCTTTGCAGCGTGGCGCAGGGTCATGGAGACCAATCTTGATGGCGTGTTTCTGGTGTCGCAGGCTTCAACACCTGCCCTTCGCGAAAGCAGAGGCGCTATTGTCAATATCGCGTCAATCTCGGGGTTGCGGGCCAGCACCCTGCGCGTTGCATACGGAACATCAAAGGCTGCCGTAATCCACCTGACCAAGCAGCAAGCCGCTGAATTAGGAGAATACGGTATTCGCGCCAATTGCGTTTGCCCGGGGCCGGTTCGCACCAAGCTTGCAATGGCAGTTCACACCCCCGAAATCATCGAGGCGTATCACGATGCCATTCCACTGAACCGCTATGGTTCGGAAGAAGAAATTGCTCAGGTGATTTATTTTCTCTGCTCGGGCAAGGCCAGCTATGTAACGGGTCAGGTAATCGCGTCCGATGGCGGCTTCGAGAGTACTGGTGTTGGTCTGCCTGCTTTGCGAGCGACCGACTGAACCGTCGCCCGCGAATTATCGGCACCGCCAACGAACCTAAACCCAGCGGATCACATCCCCAGCGACGTCTTCACCGCGTTGTCGACCACACCGCCCAACAAGGCATCCTTGTCTGCAGCGCAGCCTTCCGACAGCGCGGCGATGAAGGCTTCGCGCAGCTGGGTCTTTTCTTCATCAGTCGTCGCATGATCCTCGATATTGATCTGGCGGTTATAGAGCGACAGGGCCGTCATCTTCCCAACAACCTCCACAACAAAGGCTTCGTCACCATCCGCCTCTTTAGCAATCGAGGCGCAAGTATAGTGCATCACAGGCAAAGCGTCCTGTACCATCTGGTCCGCCGCTTCATCGGCAGTCGCCACCGCCGGAGCTGCCAATATAGCGGCGCAAACGGACATTCTGAGTTTAAATAACTGCATCACGATCACTTCCAGTTATGTCCAATAATGGCCCCGGCCACGCCACCAATCGCTGCGCCTTTGCCATCCCCAACCAAGGCCCCTACACCTGCGCCGATCAAAGCGCCTTCGATCGTTTTTTTCTTTTTGTCGTCTTTGCTGTCTGCCATCCCGACCGACGCAATCGCCAGCGAAGCCGCTGCAGCCAAGGTAAGCGTTCTGAAACCAAAAGCTAAAATAGCCATACCGGTGCCCTCCTGTGACACGCCCCCAAACAGGGCGTGATCTCAGCCTAGCCGCGCGAAAACCGTGTGGCAACAAAAGGGTGGGTTAGATTTCTTCTACCAGCGTCACGCCGTCCAGCGATTTGATCGCACCCTTGATTTGGGGGTTAATCGGGAAATCCTGCCCCAGATCCATCTCAACATCACCCGGCAGACCAGGGTCCAGCAGGCAAATGTGAATCGGTCCTTTCGCCGCCCTTTTGGCTGCACCGGCAGCGTCCTCAAGGACTTTGGCAACCGTGGGCAATACCTCGGGCAGATCCACAAAGATTCTCAAACCCGTCGCGCCTGCCTCGGCCACGACCGAATCTGCCGGCCCCACTGAGCGTGCCAGCAATTTAAGCTGATCGGACTCCATCGTTGCCTCGGCGGACAGAACCACTTGTGCGCCGGTTTCCAGAAACTCGCGCGATTTCTCAAGCGTTTCCGAAAACAGCGTGACCTCGTAGGCGCCAGAAGGATCTGACAGTTGTGCAAAGGCAAAGCGGTTCCCTTTCGCCGATTTACGCTCTTGCCGGCCAGAAACGACACCAGCCATCTTGGCAATGAACGGACCAGAACGCGCCTTTTCCGTCACCTCGTCCAAAGTCATGACTTTCTTGCGTTTCAACGCAGGCATGTAGTCGTCCAGAGGGTGGCCGGACAGGTAGAAACCAATAGCTTTGAACTCTTCACTCAGGCGTTCTGCAGGCAACCAGTCGGGCGTTGGCGACAGGCGCGGCTCGGGCAGGTCATCACCGGCCTCGCCAAACAGAGATACCTGATTTGAGTTCTTCTGGTCGTGGATGGCCGCCGAGTATTGCACCAGCGGGTCAAGGCTTTCGAACACGCGGCGGCGGTTCTTGTCCAGTTGATCGAACGCCCCAGCCCGCGCCAGCATTTCCAGCGGGCGTTTACCCACCTTTTTAAGATCGACCCGGCGGGCGAAATCGAACAGGTTGACGAACGGCTTGTCTCCGCGCCCCTCGACAACCAGATTCATTGCCTCGACGCCAACGTTCTTCAGCGCGCCAAGCGCATAGACCAGCTCTCCGTTCACTACATCGAACGTTGCCAAGGACCGGTTCACGCAGGGGGGAACATAAGGCAGCTCTAAACCCTTACGGACTTCTTCGAAGTAGACCGCCAGCTTATCGGTCAAGTGAATATCGCAGTTCATGACCCCTGCCATGAACTCGACCGGGTGGTTCGCCTTCAGCCAGCCAGTCTGATAGCTGACCACCGCATAGGCCGCCGCGTGGGATTTGTTGAAGCCGTAGTTGGCGAACTTCTCAAGCAGGTCGAAAACTTCAGAAGCTTTCTTGGCATCCACGCCATTCTCGCCCGCGCCCTTTTCGAACTTGGGCCGCTCGGCATCCATCGCCTCTTTGATTTTCTTACCCATTGCGCGGCGCAACAGGTCGGCACCGCCAAGGCTGTATCCGGCCATAACCTGTGCGATCTGCATCACCTGTTCCTGATAAACGATGATGCCCTGCGTTTCCTCAAGGATATGGTCGATCAAGGGGTGGACCGAGGTGATCTCGCGTAACCCGTTCTTGACCTCGCAATAGGTCGGGATGTTCTCCATCGGACCTGGGCGGTAAAGCGCCACAAGGGCCACAATATCCTCGATACAGGTGGGTTTCATACGCTTGAGCGCATCCATCATGCCCGAGGATTCCACCTGGAACACTGCCACCGTTTTAGCCGCCGAATAAAGTTTGTATGTCGCCTCATCATCCAACGGAATTGCGTTGATCTGGTTCTCGGCCCCCTCGGCGGGTTCGTAGAGTTCTGTGCCATCTGCTGCGATGTGCAAAGGGCGTCCCGACTTGAAAATGATATCCATCGCGTTCTGGATCACGGTCAGGGTTTTCAGGCCCAGAAAGTCGAACTTAACCAACCCAGCCTGTTCGACCCATTTCATATTGAATTGGGTCGCTGGCATATCCGAGCGCGGGTCTTGATAGAGCGGCACCAGCGCGTCCAGCGGTCGGTCCCCGATCACCACCCCAGCGGCGTGGGTCGATGCGTTTCGCAACAGCCCTTCGACCTGCTGGCCGTAGGTGAGCAGACGATCCACCACCTCTTCATTGCGCGCCTCTTCGCGCAGACGGGGTTCGTCCTTCAGCGCTTTCTCAATCGAGACTGGTTTAACCCCCTCAACGGGGATCATCTTGGACAGGCGATCCACCTGCCCGTACGGCATCTGCAAAACCCGTCCGATATCCCGCACGGCGGCCTTGGACAGCAACGCACCGAAGGTGATGATTTGCCCCACCTTGTCGCGCCCGTATTTTTGCTGCACGTATCGGATCACCTCTTCGCGGCGATCCATGCAGAAGTCGATGTCGAAGTCGGGCATCGAAACCCGCTCAGGGTTCAGGAACCGTTCGAACAGCAGCGAATAGCGCAGCGGGTCAAGGTCGGTGATCGTCAGAGCATAGGCCACTAGCGAGCCCGCACCCGAGCCCCGCCCCGGCCCCACCGGAATGTCGTGATCCTTGGCCCATTGGATAAAATCCGCAACGATCAAGAAATAGCCCGGAAAGCCCATTCCCTCGATAATGCCAAGTTCGAAGTCCAATCGCTCCTGATATTCCTCGGGAGTCACCGCATGCGGGATCACGGCCAGACGTTTCTGCAGACCTTCATTGGCGATACGGCGCAGTTCGGCCACCTCGTCATCGGCGAATTTCGGCAGGATCGGATCGCGTCGATAGGCCATAAAGGCGCAGCGTTTTGCAATCTCAACCGTATTCTCGATGGCCTCGGGCAGGTCGGCGAACAAGGTCACCATTTCCTGCTGCGACTTGAAATAGTGCTGCGCGGTCAGGCGACGGCGACCTTCCTGCTGATCGACATAGGCGCCTTCTGAAATACAGATCAGGGCGTCATGCGCCTCGTACATATCAGAGGCTGGGAAGTAGACGTCATTGGTCGCAACCAACGGCAGGTTCTTGGCATAGGCCATCTCGACATGGCCTCGCTCGGTCAGACGTTCAGCCTCAGGCTGGCCCGCCTCGCCGGGATGGCGCTGCAACTCGATATAAAGGCGGTCCGGGAACATTGCCGCCAAGCGATCCACCAGCGCCTCGGCAGCCGGGCGCTGCCCCTGCTGCAACAGCATACCCACTGGTCCGTCCGGCCCGCCCGTCAGACAAATAAGGCCGTCGGATCGTTCAGCCAGCTCCTCCAATGTGACCTGTGGCAATTGCCCGCCCTTGTCGACGTAAAGACATGAACTGAGCTTCATCAGGTTCTCATACCCAACCTCGGACTGAGCCAGCAGCACCAGTGGCGCAGGAAGCTTTGGCTTTTCGCCAGGTTGCGCTTGAACATAGGTCAGATCAACTTGACAGCCCATGATCGGTTGCACCCCAGCCTCGCTGGCCGTGACCGAGAACTCCAAAGCTGAAAACATGCTGTTGGTGTCGGTGACAGCAACAGCGGGCATCTCCATCTTTTCACAAAGACCCGGCAGCTTTTTAAGCCGCACAGCGCCTTCCAACAGGGAATATTCGGTGTGAACGCGGAGGTGAATGAATCGAGGAGTACTGCTCATACGGCCTACGCTATCTCAGCAAGCGGCGGCGCAAAAGCCGGAACCGACGCTATAGCATGCCTAAAAAATCAGCGCGGATTATTCGGATTTTTCAGAAGGTGCTTCGGGGGCGGTTATGTCGAGCAGAAGGAAAATTATTTACTTTCAAGTGCTTATTTGCTTCCAGCCCATTGAACATTCACGCAGTTCACGGGCAATGGTGTACAATATAGGCAGTTTTTCTTGCCAGAGAAGCCACCGTGTTTCTAACATCTGACGGCAAGCTATCCGCCCGCACTCTTTCTACGTCGCATCGAAGGGGGGCACCACAGGGCGCAACCGGGTAAGGCGACGGGTTTCTCGAATGAATATCACGTTTCTTCTGAACGGAGAGACAGTGGAGTTGGCGGATGTCGATCCGACTGCGACCCTGCTGGACTGGCTGCGCGAGGATCGCGGCCTGACCGGCACCAAGGAAGGCTGCAACGAGGGCGATTGCGGGGCCTGCACGGTCATGGTGACAGATGAAGGTGGTGCAAAGGCGCTGAACTCCTGCATCCTATTTTTGCCACAGCTACACGGCAAAGCCGTGCGCACCGTCGAAGGCGCAAGCGGCCCGAATGGTGAAGCGCACCCGGTTCAACAAGCGATGGTAGATCTGCATGGCTCGCAATGCGGATTCTGCACCCCCGGATTTGTCATGTCGATGGTTGCCGGTCACGCCAATGGCGCGACGGATCACGATTCTCAGCTTGCCGGTAACCTGTGCCGCTGCACCGGCTATGCACCTATTATTCGGGCAGCGAAAGCTGCTGAGGAGCAGCCTGTACCAGTCTGGGTCAAAGACAAACCCGTTGCGCGCCCTGCCGCGTCGCCCATGCTGCCTGGATCGTCCGATGAATTGGCGGCTGTCTACACCGAGAACCCCGATGCCACACTGGTTGCCGGAGCAACCGATGTAGGCCTGTGGGTCACCAAGCAATTGCGAAACCTAGACCCGGTGATCTTCCTCAACCGTTGTGACGACCTGAAAGACATCACCATCACCGGTGAAGAAGTCCGCTTTGGCGCAATGGTCGACATGAACCAATTGGGAGAGGCGCTGACGGAGCTGCACCCCTCATACGCTGAAATGATCAGACGCTATGCGAGTGTTCAAGTTCGCCACGCGGCCACGGTCGGCGGCAACATCGCCAATGGCTCACCCATAGGAGACAACCCGCCTGCCCTCATTGCCCTTGGCGCAACCCTTCATCTGCGCAAAGGCAACACGCGGCGTTCCATGCCTTTGGAAGATTTCTTCATCGACTACGGCAAGCAAGACCGTACACCCGGTGAGTTTGTCGAGGCCGTCAGCTTCCCGCGTCAGGCAGACCGCCTGAAAGTCTACAAACTCAGCAAACGGTTCGATCAGGACATCTCGGCCGTGTGCGGGTGTTTCAATATCACCGTTTCAGGCGGCAGTGTCACGCAAGTGCGCATCGCGTTCGGCGGCATGGCGGGCATCCCTAAACGGGCAACCCATGTCGAGGCCGCACTCATCGGCAAACCTTGGACGCGCGAGACGATTGACGCTGCGCTTCCTGCCTTTGCCGACGATTATTCACCACTCACGGACATGCGCGCCTCGGCCACTTATCGGTTGGAAACCGCCAAGGCGATGCTTGAACGGTACTTCCTCGAAGATCAGGGCCAAGTAACCAACGTGCTGGAGGTGTCAGCATGAGCGTGACCAAACCCCTCCCCCACGACGCGGCACCCCTGCACGTTTCCGGCTCGGCTCGGTATGTGGATGACATCCCGACGCCAAAGGGCAGCTTGCATCTGGCCTTTGGGCTGAGCCCGGTTGCCAAGGGCACGATCACCTCGATGGATTTGTCAGCCGTGAAAGCCGCTGAGGGCGTCGTGATGGTGATGACGGCCGAGGATTTGCCCTTTGCCAACGATGTCTCACCCTCGATCCATGATGAGCCGCTGCTGTCGGACGGCGCGGTTCACTGTATCGGCCAGCCTGTGTTTCTGGTCGTTGCCACCAGCCACTTGGCTGCACGCAAGGCGGCCCGGTTGGGTAAGATCGACTATGCCGAGGAAACGCCAATCCTGACGGTCGAAGACGCTCTGGCCGCTGACAGCCGGTTCGAGGACGGCCCGCGCATCTACGCCAAGGGTGACGCGGACGCCGCAATTGCAACTTCACCCCATGTGATCGAAGGGTCCTTTGAGCTGGGTGGGCAGGAGCATTTTTACCTTGAAGGTCAAGCCGCACTGGCTGTGCCGAATGAAGGTGCGGATATGCTGGTGCACAGCTCGACCCAGCACCCGACCGAGATCCAGCACAAAGTCGCCGATGCATTAGGCGTTCCCATGCACGCAGTCCGGGTCGAAACCCGCCGCATGGGTGGAGGTTTTGGCGGCAAGGAAAGCCAAGGCAACGCTCTGGCTGTTGCCTGCGCCGTGGCCGCGCGCGCGACCGGCAAGGCCTGCAAGATGCGCTATGACCGCGATGATGACATGATCATCACCGGCAAGCGCCACGCGTTCCGCATCTCGTACAAGGCCGGGTTTGATGAGAACGGGCACATTCAGGGCGTGTCCTTCCACCACTACGCGATCTGTGGCTGGGCTCAGGATTTGTCCTTGCCCGTCGCGGACCGCGCAATGCTGCATTCGGACAACGCCTATCTGTTGCCCAATGCGCGGATCGAAAGCCATCGGCTCAAGACAAACACTCAATCCGCCACCGCCTATCGCGGGTTTGGCGGCCCTCAGGGCATGGTCGGGATCGAGCGGGTCATGGACCACGCAGCCCATGAACTGGGCATTGACCCGGTCGAACTGCGCCGTCGCAACTATTATGAACCGGCACACAAAGTTGCCGAGGCTGCACCCGCTGAGAAACCACTGGGCCACCCTGACCCACATGAAGACCTGACCAGCCGAGGTGCCGTCGAAATGGGCAACGCACCGGTGCGTCCCCTGCCCGCAGGCGGCAACACGACGCCTTATGGCATGGAAGTCAGTGACTTTGAACTGCATGGCATGACTGCCAAATTGCTGGAAACCAGTGATTTTGCCGCGCGCAAGGCTGCCATCCAGAAATGGAACGCCGAAAACAGTGTGATCAAGAAAGGCATCGCCTTTTCACCAGTCAAGTTCGGGATTTCCTTTACGCTGACCCACCTCAATCAGGCTGGCGCGCTGGTGCATGTTTATCAGGACGGCTCTGTTCACCTGAACCACGGCGGCACCGAGATGGGGCAGGGCCTGTTCCAGAAGGTGGCTCAGGTCGCGGCGTCGCGGTTTGGCATCCCGCTCGAGATGGTCAAGATCACCGCCACTGACACAGCCAAAGTGCCGAACACCTCGGCGACGGCGGCGTCTTCGGGCAGTGACCTGAATGGCATGGCCGTGAAAGCTGCTTGCGACACGATCCGTGACCGAATGGCCGACTATCTGGCCGAGCGTCACCAGGCCGATCCGTCAACGGTTACTTTCTCGGACGGTCATATTTCGGTTGGCGAAGAACGCTATACCTTCGCCGAAGCTGCGGCACTGGCCTATCAAGGCCGCATCAGCCTATCGGCAACCGGCTTCTATAAAACGCCCAAAATCGAATGGGACCGGATCGCCGGGCGCGGCCGTCCATTCTTTTACTTTGCTTACGGAGCCTCAATCACCGAGGTCGCCGTCGACACTCTTACCGGTGAAAACCGCATTCTGCGCACGGATATTCTGCACGACGCGGGGGCCTCTCTGAACCCTGCGCTGGATATAGGGCAGGTCGAGGGTGGCTATGTCCAAGGCGCGGGCTGGTTAACTACTGAAGAGCTGGTCTGGGACGGTAAGGGCAACCTGCGCACCCATGCGCCGTCGACCTACAAAATCCCCGCCTGTTCCGACCGGCCTGACATCTTCAACATAGCACTTTGGGATGGCGAGAACCGCGAGGACACGATCTATCGCTCGAAGGCGGTGGGTGAGCCGCCGTTCATGCTGGGTATCTCCGCGTGGCTGGCACTTTCAAACGCGGTTGCGGCGTGTGGCGACAGCTATCCGGCACTGGATGCACCCGCAACAGCCGAGGAAATTTGGCGCGGCATCCAAAGGGTAAAGGGAGGAACCTGATGGGATTTGATCGAGAGGCTTTGAGGGAGGCGGTCAAAACCCACGGGAAAGTCACCCGAGTGGTCATAGCCGCGATCAAGGGGTCATCCCCGCGAGAGGTCGGCGCCGCAATGCTTGTTTGGGAGGACGGGCAGAGCGGAACCATCGGTGGTGGCACGCTGGAGTATCAAGCAGCCGAAGCGGCGCGGTCTCAAACCGCCCCGTCCCGCCTGACACATCACGCGCTTGGCCCCGATATGGGCCAGTGCTGTGGCGGTGCGGTGTCACTGCTAAGTGAAGTCTACGACAAAAAAGCTGTCGACATGCTGGACGATATCGTGATCGCACGATCTGCTTCAGGCGGCGACATACCCCTGTCTGTCAAACGCCTGCTGGCGGCGGCGCGCGGTCAAGGGATTGCACCGGAACCGCAACTGATCGATGGCTGGATGGTAGAACCAGTCCACAAACCCACCCGCAACCTGTGGATCTGGGGCGCTGGCCATGTAGGCCGCGCGCTGGTGGATGCTCTGTACCCCCTGCCCGACCTCGCGATCACTTGGGTCGACACCGGGCCCGAGCGGTTTCCCGAAAAAGTTTCCACCCGGGTCACCACAATTCCAACGGCCAAACCGGCTGAGCTGGTGCGCCACGCACCACGCGATGCCGAGCACCTTGTGCTCACTTATTCACACAATCTGGATTTAGAGCTGTGCAACAGGCTGCTTTCGCATGATTTCCGCTTTGCCGGCCTGATCGGCTCGGCTACGAAATGGGCGCGATTCCGGTCGCGGCTGGCGGCCCTTGGGCACTCACCCGAACGGATCAGCCGGATCACCTGTCCGATCGGCGATCCCGGCTTGGGCAAACACCCGCAGATGATCGCCATTGGCGTCGCCGCGCAGCTATTGCGCCCGGCCCGGCATAACGAGTTGAAGAAGGACCTGAGAGCGTGACCACTCCACTATTAAGCTTGCAAGGGCTGACCAAAGCCTATCCCGGCGTCGTGGCCAATGATCAGGTGTCTTTCGACATCGGTGAGGGCGAGGTTCACGCCCTATTGGGTGAAAACGGCGCTGGTAAGTCTACGCTGGTCAAGATGATTTACGGTCTGGTGAAGCCCGACAGTGGCACAATGCTGCTTCGCGGCCAGACCTTTGCGCCGCCCGAACCCCGCGCTGCACGCGCGGACGGGATTGCAATGGTGTTCCAACACTTCTCGCTGTTCGACGCCTTGAACGTCGCCGAGAACATCGCTTTGGGGATGGAGAACCCGCCGCCAATGGGCGATCTCGCCTCGCGAATTCGGGAAGTATCTGAGACCTATGGCCTGCCGCTGGACCCGTTCCGCACGGTGGGAGATCTGTCGGCGGGTGAGCGTCAGCGGGTCGAAATCATCCGCTGTTTGCTACAAGACCCCAAGCTGTTGATCATGGACGAACCAACGTCGGTTCTGACACCGCAAGAAGTCGATATCCTGTTCGAAACGCTGAATAAACTGCGGTCCGAGGGCACGTCTATCCTCTACATTTCGCACAAGCTGGAAGAAATCCGGACGCTGTGCGACCACGCCACTATCCTGAGACTAGGTAAAAATGTGGGTGAATGCGTTCCGTCCGAAACCTCGGCGCGGGATATGGCCGAGATGATGGTTGGTTCGACCCTGCAAACCCCCGAACGCTCGGGGCGTGATTTTGGCGAGGTTGCGCTGGATGTCAGCGGTTTGTCAGTTCCTTCGCCCTCGGAGTTCGGCACAGCCCTGAAAAATGTTCATATGACAGTTCGCAAGGGCGAGGTTCTGGGCATCGGCGGTGTGGCAGGGAATGGGCAAGACGAATTGCTGGGTGTGCTTTCAGGTGAAATCCTAACAGCCGCTGATGCAATCAAGTTTAACGGACAACAGATCGGCAAACTTGGCCCCACCGCACGCCGAAAGCTGGGCGTGCTGACCGCGCCCGAAGAGCGATTGGGCCATGCTGCTGCGCCAGACATGAGCCTGACAGAGAACGCCTTGTTGACCGGGTCGGTGCGCGAAGGGCTTGAGAACAACGGCTTTCTAAAATGGGCTGACACCAAAAACTTCGCCGAAAAGATCATCAGCGCCTTCGACGTGCGTACGCCGGGGCCAGATAACGCGGCACGTTCGCTTTCGGGTGGAAACCTGCAGAAGTTCGTCATTGGCCGCGAAGTGTTGCAGAACCCGGACGTTCTGGTGGTGAACCAGCCAACCTGGGGTGTGGACGCAGCAGCGGCGGCATCAATCCGTCAGGCCATTCTGGATCTGGCCGCCAAGGGAACAGCGGTCGTCTGCATCAGTCAGGACTTGGACGAGTTAATGGAAATATCAGACAGCTTTGCCGCGCTAAACGAAGGTCGCCTGAGCGCACCGCGCCCAACCACCGGACTAACCGTGGATGAGATCGGCCTCATGATGGGTGGCGCGCATGGCATGGAGGTGGCCCATGTCTGAGACAATAAAAGAAACGAAAACGGGGGTATGAGCAGATGATTGTGTTGGAGAAACGGCCGCAGCCGTCCAAGGCGTGGTCCTATGCCACCCCTCTTGTCGCGGTACTGGCGACAATGCTTTTCGGCGGCATTCTGTTTGCCATTCTGGGTAAGAACCCGATCGAAGCTATTGGCACCATCTTCTGGGAACCTCTGTTCGGTGAGTTTGCCTTTTATTACCGCCCACAACTGCTGGTGAAAGGCGCGCCATTGGTGCTGATCGCCATTGGCCTGTCGCTGGGCTTCAAGGCTGGTATCTGGAATATCGGCGCCGAGGGTCAGTACATCATGGGCGCTATATTCGGCGCAGGTGCCGGTCTGGCCTTCTACCCGCTGGACGCGTTCTACATCTTTCCGATCATGGTGATCGCAGGCGCATTCGGTGGTTGGCTGTGGGCGATGATCCCGGCGTTTTTGAAGGTGCGCTTTGGCACCAACGAAATCCTTGTGTCATTGATGCTGGTCTATGTGGCCGAGCAGATGCTGGCCTCGGTGTCGTTGGGCCTGCTGAAGAACCCCGAAGGCTTTGGCTTTCCCGGCTCTCGCAACCTGCAATCCTATGAGAGCGCGTATAATGCCGAACTGATCGCCGGATCGGGGATGCACTGGGGCGTCGTGGCCGCGTTGATCGCCGTGATTTTTGCCTATGTCCTGCTGAACCGGCACATGCTGGGTTTTCATATTCGCTTGACCGGCGAAGCGCCCCGCGCGGCAAAATTTGCAGGTGTGAACCCCGCCCGTCTGATCCTGTTTTGCCTGGGTTTGTCCGGTGCCCTTGCGGGTCTTGCAGGGATGTTCGAGGTTTCCGGGCCTTCGGGTGTAGTCAGCATCGACTTCAACGTGGGCTACGGCTTCACCGCGATCATCGTGGCCTTCCTTGGGCGACTGCATCCGGTTGGTATCCTGCTGGCCGGTGGCCTTATGGCGCTGACCTATATCGGCGGTGAAATCGCGCAGTCCCAATTGGGTCTGCCCGCCGCTGCCATTCAGGTGTTTCAGGGGATGCTCCTGTTCTTCCTGCTGGCTTTCGATCTTTTGACAAACTACCGCATCCGTGCGGCCCGTAGCGAGGTAGCGTGATATGGACCTTGGTGAAATTAACCCCGTCCTTCTGGTCGCCTCGCTGATGGTGGCCGCAACCCCGCTGCTTCTGGCTGCGATCGGAGAGCTTGTTGTCGAAAAGGCAGGCGTTCTGAACCTCGGCGTCGAGGGCATGATGATCGTTGGTGCGATCAGCGGCTTTGCGATCTCGGTCGAAACCGGATCGCCCTGGCTGGGCTTTATCGCTGCGGCCATTGGCGGCGCTGCGCTGTCTCTGTTGTTTGTGTTGCTGACACAAGTGGCCTTGGCCAACCAGGTGGCCAGCGGGCTTGCGTTGACCCTGTTTGGATTGGGATTCAGCGCATTGATGGGGCAAAGCTATGTGGGTGTGAAGCCACCTGACATGGGCGAAATCCACATCCCACTGATCAGCGACATTCCGGTTATCGGTCCGATCCTGTTCCAGCACGATCCGATCCTCTATGTCGGGATCGCTCTGACTGCGGCGGTCTGGGCGACGCTTAAATACACTCGCGTTGGCTTGATCCTGCGTGCAGTAGGTGAAAACCACGATGCGGCGCACGCCTTGGGCTACAAGGTCATTAAAATCCGCATCATGGCGATCCTGTTTGGCGGCGCCTGTGCCGGTATGGGCGGCGCATACATCAGCCTGATCCGTGTGCCTCAGTGGACCGAAGGCATGACTGCCGGTGTTGGCTGGATTGCGCTGGCTCTGGTGGTGTTCGCCAGCTGGAAACCATGGCGAGCCCTGCTGGGTGCCTATTTGTTCGGCGGCATCACCGTGTTGCAGCTTAATTTGCAGGCAGCGGGCGTTGCCATTCCCGTCGAGTATCTGGCAATGTCGCCCTACATCATCACGATCCTTGTGCTTGTGATCCTTTCGGCCGACAAGAGCAGCGCACCTGCCTCATTGGGCCGGACCTTCCATGCCTCGCACTAGGGGCCAACTAAACTAACTTGGGGAGTAACACATGAAATTCACCACACTTCTGGCAAGCGCTGCCATGGCGCTGGGTTTGGCCACAGGGGCCGTGGCCGAAGACAAGACCAAAGTCGGTTTCGTCTATGTCGGCCCCGTCGGCGACGGCGGTTGGACCTATGAGCACAACAAGGGCCGTCTGGCTGTTGAAGAGCACTTTGGCGACAAGGTCGAAACCGTCTTTGTTGAATCTGTTCCTGAAGGTCCGGATGCGGAACGCGTGATGACTCAGATGGCGCTGGAAGGCGCTGATCTGATCTTCACCACCTCGTTCGGTTACATGGATCCGACGATCAACGTAGCCAAGAAATTCCCGGACGTGAAGTTCGAACACGCGACCGGTTACAAGACCGCGCCGAACGTCTCGGTCTACTCAGCCCGTTTCTATGAAGGCCGCGCTGTTCAGGGCCACATCGCCGGTAAAATGACCGAGTCGAACATCATCGGCTACATCGGCTCGTACCCGATCCCCGAAGTGATCCGCGGTATCAACTCTGCCTACATCCACGCCAAGAAGGTGAACCCAGATGTCGAGTTCAAGATCGTCTGGGCCTATACCTGGTTCGACCCGGCGAAAGAAGCTGACGCTGCCACCGTTCTGATCGAACAGGGCGCGGACGTGATCCTGCAACACACCGACTCGACCGCGCCGCAGGCCGCCGCGCAAGAGGCGGGCAACGTCATTACCTTCGGTCAGGCATCTGACATGAGTGAATACGGCCCCAAGCCGCGCGTATCCTCGATCATCGACAACTGGGCGCCTTACTACATTGCGCGCACCCAAGCCGTCATCGACGGTTCGTGGGAAACCGTGAACACATGGGATGGCATCAAAGAAGGTATGGTTGAAATCGGCGAGATCTCTGACGCTGTGCCCGCCGACGTAAAAGAAGAAGCGCTGGCGATGAAGGCCGCAATGGCCGCAGATGAATATCACCCCTTCACCGGCCCGATCAAAAAGCAGGACGGCAGCGACTGGCTGGCTGAAGGTGAGATCGCCGACGACGGCACACTGGCTGGCATGAACTTCTATGTCGAAGGATTGGAAGGCGAAATTCCGCAGTAATTCAAACTGCATAAACTTTGAGGGGCTGGCCATTTGGCTGGCCCTTTTTTGTTGAAGATCGGCAGATACGCAACCTTGACGAACCGGGCAACACCAGACCTGATAGGATCGATGGCCCACCAACCCCAAAATGAAGAACCCATGCAGACTAAAACACAAGACCACAGTCGCTGGTGGATACTTGGCGCGATGGGCGCAATTCTTGGCGTCATTCTATTAGATGAAACAGTGGTAAGTGTGGCGCTGCCAACGATCAGGGATGAATTGAACCTATCGCGGTTGGATGCGCATTGGCTCGTGAATATCTACCTGCTTGTGCTGGCGTGCTTTGCCGGAGCTACAGGCCGCTTGGGCGATATCCTAGGCATTCGCGTCTTACTGGGGGCAGGCCTGTTAATCTTTGGATTGTCCTCGGCCGCGGCAGGGTTTGCCAATAGCGGGTTCGCACTTTTGGTCACCCGTGCTGTTCAGGGCATTGGGGCTGCTCTTATTTTCCCTTTGTCCATGGTCGTACTCGTCCAGTCCTTCGATGAAAAAGAGCGCGGTCTGGCGCTTGGTCTCTATGGTGGGATCGGGACAGTTTTCCTGTCACTCGGCCCATTGGTCGGCGGTGTGCTGACGGAATACCTTTCATGGCGTTGGATTTTCTGGGTCAACCCTCCGATCGTAATGGCCGTTGCGGCGATTGCTTGGATTTTCTGGCGCGACCCTCCGCGACAGCCAGAGCTTGGGTTTGACTGGCAGGGGCTTGTTTTGCTGGTGCCCGGCTTGGCTGCTTTGGTGTTTGGGATCATGGAAGGCCCGGATCGCGGCTGGACCCAGCCTGAGGTTATGCTGGCTTTGTTCGCGGGTCTAATAGCTTTGGTTCTTTTTGCCTGGTTAGAGCGACGCGTACCAACGCCCTTGATTGCCATACCCCTGTTTTCCCATCCCGGTTTTGCCGCCTCAAACATGATCTTGTTCACCGCGCAGTTCGGCAAGATTGTATTGTTCGTCTTCGGAGCATCCTATTTTCAGGCGAAACTCGGCTTTTCACCGCTGACCGCCGGAGCCGCGTTGTTACTTATCGCATTCCCACAGATATTTGTGGCACCGGTGGCAGGTAAAGTCGCAGATACCTTTGGCACGCGCGGCCCATCACTGACCGGCACAGCGATCGGCACAGCGGCAATCTGTTCGGTTGCCCTGGGTATGCACCAAAACACGACAGCGCTGATCTACGCGGGGTTTATTGTTTGGGGGTGTTGCGTCCCGTTCCTGTTCGTCCCACCAAGGCGAGCCATAATGTCCGCCGTGCCACAGTACCTGCACGGGCAGGCTAGTGGGATTTCAATGACGTTTCAGCTTTTGGGCGGCACAGTCGGCATGGCCTTGGGTAGTTCTATTTTTACTCTTACCAGCTCATATACTTGGGTCTTCTGTTTTACGGCAGGTTTCGCGGCTTGCGTTTTGGCCTATTCCTATGCCTCGCTTACCGAAGAGAAATTACCAGGCTGCACCACAGATTAAGGTGGTGCGACCAATAAAAGCTCAATGGCCAGTAAGAACCAATGTATTCACAGGCATCAGGATCAGGCGCAGGCGTAGACCGGCGGCATGGACAACACCAATCGTATCGATCACATGCAAGGCTGCTGCATGCCAAAAACCCAGGTCCTCATGCTCTAGCCGTTCGTGGTTGTCAGTATAGACATTGGCCAGACAGTTGCTGCCCGGCGGAATGTCATCGGCCATGTTTTTGTACAGCGGCTCCATATAGACGAGAATCGAGCCCGGATTGGTGTTCGCCTGAACATCCCGCAGCTCATCCGAAGGGCGAATCTGACCTGACGGGATAACGTCCTGAACTTCGACCACAACCATCGGGATTACAGTGAACGGCTTGGTCATGCAGCCCAGTTCCCCGATCATTCCGGGTTTAATGACCTGCGCCGACATCTGATTGAATGCGGCCTGAAAACGGTTGTGGCCAGTGTGTGACGGCACCAAGATGCCCGCTGGGCGGAGTAAAGGGCTGACATAATCGCCGACCTGCAGACCAAACTGTTCGATCCGACCGGTCACACCGGCGCTGATCACGGTCTTGTCCAGCTCGGTCAACGCCGCGTCCAGCTGCGCACTGGCGCTGGCCAGTTGGGCTGGGATCAATTCCTCAATCTGCTGAACAACTGCTGCACGTTGGGACTCGGCGGCCCGCAATTGCGCTTCACGCTCAGCGACCAGGTTTTCCAAACGGTCAATCTCGGCCAGACGCACGGCACTCGACCCTTCGTCGCGCAGGGTGGTGTTGCGCTCCAGATCTTCCAGCGACTGATCCAGTGCGGCGCGCGCACCGGCTATTCCGGCCTCAGCTTCGGCCAGATCAGTCTCGGCCACCTTCAGCGAAGCCTGAACCTGCGCGATGTCAGCGTTAGCTGCCTCGACCATGGCGGTCTGGCTAAAGTCCTCGATCCGAAAAATCGGCTGGCCGGCGGTCACCAGTTCGTTGTTGCGAACATAGATTTCAGACACGCGCCCACCCAGCTGAGGCAAGATCGTCACGGTCCGGAAATAAGAAGCCGCCGTTTTACTGGCTGGGTGAAAATAGAACAGTGTGGTGATCACGGTCAGCGCCAGAATGGCACAAGTCGTCAAACCCCAACGCAGTTCATACCACATGGTGAAAAGCGTGATCTCATGCCCGATCCGCTTGCCTTGGACATAGCGACGGAACAGATAGTCGGGTAGCACCGTCACCAGCGCGCACATCAATGTCTCAAGCATATCTTACTGCTCCTGCTGCGCGGTAGGTTCAGAAGGTTGTGCAGGTGCGGGATCTTCTTGGCGCGGATCGCCCAGAGATCGGATAGCATCCGCAATGGCCCTTAACGGCGCGGCAACATCGGGGAATTGGAACCCCGCCACCAGTATGGCTGCGACCCAAAACAGTCCATTGTGGGTAAACAACGCCAACAAGGCTAGGATACCGACCAATTGGAACTGGGGGTGGTTGGATTCATGGGCGATTTTCTCGGGAATCGAATGCAGGGTAAAATATCCCACCCCGATCAGAATGATCACCAGAATCGTAAAAACAAACATGAACGTCAAAAGAAAATCACTGCCGTCCGCTTGGGTCACATAGGACGGAATATGCCCTGTGGCCATCGGGTGCAAATCTGCGGTACTCACCCTACCCTCCTGTTTATGCTTGTCTCTCTTTGGATGGGTTGATGCGCAAATTCAAGCCTGCTTAAAGTGACCGACAGTATTTTGATAACGTCGTTCCTAAAAAGGCACCTCACCAAAAGGGACCATATGATTGATTTCCTTATCATCGGTGGCGGCATTGCTGGCCTTAGTGCCGGGGCACGGCTGTCGCATCACGTGCGCGTAACGCTGCTCGAAGCCGAAGATGCTCTGGGCTACCATACGTCGGGCCGTTCAGCTGCTTTGTTCGAAGAAAGCTACGGTCCGCCCTCGGTTGTTGCTTTGAACAAGGCAAGCGCGGACTATCTGCAAAAAGGCGGTTATCTGACCCCGCGCGGTATTTTATTGGTCGGCCACAAAGATCAGCGGGCTGCATTTGAACAGGACGCAGCGGAATTGAATATGCAGGTCATTCCTGCGGGCGAAGCGCTGACCCGCGTTCCGATCCTGCACCCCGATAGGGTTGCTTATGCGGCTATCAGCACTTCCGCTTTCGATATCGACACCGACAGGTTGTTACAGGACTTCGCCCGTACCATTCGCAGTAATGGAGGCGAGGTCGTGACCAAGGCCAAAGTAACCTGCATCCGTAAGGACAGGCACTGGATCGTCGACGCGGGACACGTGTTTGAAGCCCGCAATCTGGTCAACGCCGCCGGGGCTTGGGTCGATGAGATTGCCCTTATGGCTGGAATTGCGCCGGTCAACATCACACCTAAACGTCGGTCAATGGCGCGCCTGCCCGCTCCGGGCGGTCATGATGTCAGCGGCTGGCCAATGCTATTTGGCGTGGGAGAGGCGTGGTACGCCAAGCCAGACGCAGGGAAGCTGATCGTATCCCCATCCGAAGCCGACCCGGTACCGCCCCATGACGCCTATGCCGATGACATGGTCTTGGCTGAAGGGCTGGCCCGGTATGAAGAGATGGTCACCGAGCCCGTCACTCGGGTAGAAACGAACTGGGCCGGGCTGCGCAGCTTTGTGCCTGATGGGACATTGGTTCTTGGACCCGATCCGATCGATCCGTCCTTTATCTGGTCAGCGGGTCAGGGCGGATACGGGTTCCAGACCTCACCGGCGGCGTCGCAACTGGTTGCGGACCTAGCGACGGGTAGCCCACCGGAACTGGACGCCGAAGTCGTTGCCGCCCTAAGCCCGGAAAGGTTTCGCAGATGAGCAAACGAGCACTCCCCTCAAACGCGAGCGTTGCCACCGAAAGTAACGATGGGCGTTTGATTGCCCCTGCAGCCACCCGTAATTCCGAAGCATTGTGTGATCTGCTGCTGCGTTGGGCACCAAGCGAAGGTCAAGCGCTGGAAATCGCCAGCGGTACCGGCCAGCACGTCAGCATGTTTGCCGAGTCCCTACCCGATCTCACTTGGCAACCGACCGAGGTCGAGGCCGAACGACGCGCCAGCATCAACGCATATGCTGCCGATCTGCCCAACGTTGCGGACGCGGTCGCGCTAGACGCCACAGCGAAAGGCTGGCACGCCGAGTTCGCCGGTCAGGAACTCATTGTCTTGATCAATCTGGTGCACCTGATCAGCTGGCCGGAGACTCAAGTGCTTGTATCCGAAGTCTCACAGGCGCTGGCCCCCAAGGGGCGGTTTATCCTGTACGGACCGTTTAAAAGATCAGGACAATTGACGAGCGATGGCGACCAACGCTTTCACGACGCACTGGTCCAGCAAGACTCTGAGATCGGGTATAAAAATGACGATGACATTGCGGCGCTGATGCGCGCCAAGAACCTGACGGTTGTAGAGATTGTCGAGATGCCTGCAAACAACCTGGCTTTTATCGCGGAAAAACCGGGCCAATAGCAAAACAGGCGGCACTTTCGCGCCGCCTGTTCTTTGGGTTAGCCGTCCTTTCGGATGGTTTCGTTTTTCGGATCATAGGGACTGTCGCAGGTTACGACCGCATCCCATAGCTTGTCCTGAATTTTGACCTGCAGCTTGGTGCCTTCAACCGCCAGCTCGGGCTTGACGTAGCCCATGCCGATCGATTTCTCGAACGCCACCGAGTAACCGCCTGAGGTCAAACGACCCACGCGCTCACCTTCCGGTGTGTACAACGCCTCGCGGCCCCACGGGTCGGCATCGTCCGGTCCGTTGATCAGCAGGGTGCAGCATTTGACGCGCACGCCGGTCTCTTCCAGCTTGCCTTTGCCGTAGAAGTCCTTGGACAGATCAACAAAGCGCGGCAGATCGGCCTCAAGCGGGGTCGCGTCGCGGCCCAATTCGGTACCGAAGGCGCGATAGGATTTCTCCTGACGCAGCCAGTTTTGGGCGCGCGCACCAACCAGCTTCATACCGTGCTTCTCACCGGCTTTTTCCAGCAGGTCGAACAGATAGTTCTGCATCTCGATCGGGTGGTGCAGTTCCCAACCCAGCTCACCAGTATAGGCCACGCGGATCGCGTTGACCGGGCACATGCCCAGTTCGATCTGGCGGGCCGACAGCCATGGGAAACGCTTGTTGGACAGAGCGGTTTCCGGATCGGCGTCTTTGATGACCTCTTTCAGAACATCACGCGACTTGGGTCCGGCGATGGCAAAGACGCCCCACTGGGTGGTCACGTCCTGGATTTCGATGTAGCCGAACTCCTCCATCTTGTCCTCGGCCGCCTTGCGCAGATAGTCGGCGTCATACTCGGTCCAGGCACCGGCAGAGACGATGTAGTAGTTGTTCTCACCATTGCGGACGATGGTGTATTCGGTGCGGGTGGTACCGTGCGAGGTCAGCGCGTAGGTCAGGTTGATACGGCCGACCTTGGGCAGCTTGTTGCAGGTAAACCAATCCAGGAACTGGGTCGCACCGGGGCCTTTGACGACGTGCTTGGTGAAGGCCGACGCGTCGATCAGGCCAACGCCTTCACGGATCGCTTTGGCTTCTTCGACAGCATATTGCCACCAGCCACCACGGCGGAACGAACGGCTTTCCTTGTCGAAGTTATCCGGCGCGTCCAGCGGGCCGAAGTAGTTCGGGCGTTCCCAGCCGTTGACCCAGCCGAACTGTGCGCCACGCGCTTTCTGACGGTCATAAGCCGGAACAGTACGAAGCGGCCGGCAAGCTTCACGCTCTTCATCCGGGTGGTGCAGAATGTAGACGTGCTCATAGCACTCTTCGTTCTTGCGCGCCGCGAACTCGGTGGTCATCCAGTTGTTGCTGTAGCGTTTGGGGTCCAGCGAGGCCATGTCGATCTCGGCTTCGCCATCGACCATCATCTGTGCCAGATAATAGCCGGTGCCGCCTGCAGCGGTGATGCCGAACGAGAAGCCCTCGGCCAGCCACATGTTGCGCAGACCCGGAGCCGGACCAACCAGCGGGTTGCCGTCCGGCGTGTAGCAGATCGGGCCGTTGAAGTCGTCTTTCAAACCGGATTCGGCACAGGACGGCACTCGCTCCGCCATCGCCATGTACTGATCCGCAATCCGGTCCAGATCCAGCGGGAATAGATCCGCGCGGAAGCTGTCCGGCACGCCGTGCTCAAAACGCGCAGGTGCGCCGTGTTCGTAGATACCCAGAATCCAGCCGCCACGCTCTTCGCGCGCATAGGATTCGTTGTCAGCATCGCGGACAACGGGGTGTTCCGGGTTGCCGGCTTCGCGCCATTTGACCAGTTCGGGGTCTTTGTCCATGACAATGAACGTGTGCTCGACTGGGATCGCTGGCATCTTGATGCCCAGCATCTTGGCAGTGCGCTGCGCATGGTTGCCCGATGCGGTCACGACATGCTCGGCAGTGATCACAACCTGCTCGTCGCTCTCGACCAGGTTACCGCCTTTCTCGACCATCTTGGTGCAGGTGACTTCCCAATGGGTGCCGTTCCAATGGAACGCATCGGCTTGCAGCTTGCGGACAATCTCGACGCCGCGCTGACGGGCGCCTTTGGCCATCGCCTGAGTCACGTCGGCGGGGTTAATGTAACCGTCCTCGGTGTGATAGATCGCACCTTTCAGATCGCCGGTTTCGATCAGCGGCCAGCGTTCCTTGATCTGCTCGGGGGTCAGCCATTCATAGGCAACGTCGCAGGTCTCGGCAGTGGACGCATAGAGCATGTATTCGTCCATACGCTCTTGCGTTTGCGCCATGCGTAGGTTGCCGACGACGGCGAAACCCGCGTTCAGGCCGGTCTCTTCCTCAAGCGTCTTGTAGAAGTCTACCGAGTATTTGTGGATGTGGGTCGTCGCGTAAGACATGTTGAACAACGGCAACAGACCCGCCGCGTGCCAGGTCGAGCCAGAGGTCAGCTCGTCCCGTTCGATCAACATGACATCATCCCAACCCGCTTTGGCCAGATGATAGGCTATCGAGGTCCCAACGGCGCCACCGCCAACGACCAGTGCTTTGACTTGGGTTTTCATAACCGGGCGTCTCCCCTTGAATTAAGTTGCAACCATATGGCGCAATTGAAGACCCCGGCGCGACATTCATCCGACCAGTGATATAAGAAAAACGACCCACCGTCGCATACAGACAGTTAAATCAGAGTTATTGACTTTATTGACCAGAGATTGAGCACCGTTTGCTGGCACCGATTTTCGCACATGAAGTCCCCACCCCACCCTTGTGTACGCGCACAGGTTTCGAAGGTGTGTCATTGTTCATGTCTTTGGAACCAGAATCCGTAACTGTAACGGCCCCGATAGCAGGTAGCTTGTCCATCAGGCCCGAGAAGAACCCCGAACTTTTGGCAACGCTTGTATCGTCAGCGCCACTGGTTTCCTCTGATGTCGCCAGGCGTTGATCGGATTCCAGTAACAACTGCTGTGCTCGACCAAACGCGATCTGCAAAACGTCCTGATTTTCGAAAACCTTACCCCCAGTGATATCCATCACCCCTTCACTGTTAAACCCGGCGGACGTCATCGTATTCACCATCACCGCCGTAGAATCCAAATTGCTGAGCTTTTCACTGGTCGTCTTTTCCTGAACCGCCACCATCTCGGAGTATAAACGGTTCATCTTCTCTGCGACCGCAGGTTGCCGGTCGATCTGAATCGAAGCCCCCCGCCCTACGACCGGCGACGGAAATGTCAGCAATGCGTTTAGCGCCGCATAATCTACAGCACCCAAGAGTTCCCGGATCGCAGCATCCTCGGCATTGGTATGCATCCGGATCACCACTTCTTCGTCGATGCCGATCCGTCCTATGATTTTGCGGTGCTGAAAATCCCCGGTGGGGTCCAAAGTATCTTGAGTGATTTCCATGAAGGCAACACCGCCGATAACGGCAAATCCTTCTTTGAAGGACATCTGCGCCATGAAATTCTGCTGCCGCGACAAAGCGATGCCGGCGAGGGTATTACGCGCTGCTTCTGATTTCAGGCTAATGTCAAACCATGCGATATCTTCGCCCTTGGCATAGACCATACCCGTTTCGCCGAGCTTGCGCAGTATCGCATCGTTGCCACCGCTCGAAAGACGCGCCAACTCTGCCGGGTTCGCAATCGAGCTGACCAAGGGGTAAGGATCATATCCTGAAAGCACGGCTTTTACGGCCTCACTGTCAGTAGCTGTCAGCTCATAGCGTGACCATCCGTCTTCGGTCACAGGCAGGAAAGATTTTGCCCCGGTTTTCCAGCGTTTTTTGCGGTCGCGCTCAGCGATTTTGGCGTCGCGCTCGTCTTGTTGGCGTGCAAAGCGATCCTTGATCGTGTCCGCGTAAGCGTTGACGGACAATCTACCATCGTACTTTTTGTCCTGCTGATAGTAGTCAAGGCCAACAATGGCCAATACAACTGCCAATGCCAAACCAATAACTCTTAATGCGATCATCCGAATGCTCGACTTCTATTACCGCTCGTTTCGGCAGTAGATAGAGTTTAATTTGGGCAGCCTTATGGCTTTCATCTGGAAGCTGTTAGAGATTTACAGCTTTTCAGACGGCATAATTTTCCCTGGGTTCATAATATTGTCTGGGTCCAAGGCTTTTTTTATCGCATCCATATAGGTAACGGCCGAGCCGAGCTCTTTAACCAGATATGGCCGCTTGCCCTGCCCGATTCCATGTTCCCCCGTACACGTCCCTTCCATCGAGATCGCCAGATCATTCATCCATCCAACAAACCCGTCCGCCAGGGCGACCTCGTCTGCGTTTTCCATGTCGATGAGAATCAAAGTATGGAAATTCCCGTCCCCAACATGGCCAACGATAGGCGCCATCAAACCAAGTTCTTCCGCTTTTAAACGCGTCGCCGTAACACATTCAGCAAGCCGAGAAATCGGGACACAGACATCGGTCGAGATCCCACGCGCGCCAGGTCGAAGTTGTAGACTGGCCCAATACATATCATGCCGAGCCTGCCAAAGCTTATTGCGCTCTTCAGTCGTTTTAGTCGCAGCGAAATCTGTGCCGCCAAACTCTTCTGCGATCTGGCCAAAGGTTTCGGCCTGCTCGACTGCGCCGTTTTCTGAACCGTGAAACTCTAGCAACAGCAATGGTGTTTCCGGCAGGCTAAGCCCAGAATAACCATTGGCAGCCTTTACAGACAGCTCATCCAACAATTCGATCCGGGCCACTGGCACACCGTATTGGATCGTCATCATCACAGCCTGACAAGCGGCATCGACCGTCGAAAAGGAACAGCGGGCTGAGGTGATCGCCTCGGGGATGCCTTGCAAGCGCAGGGTCAGTTCAGTGATTATTCCCAGCGTGCCTTCTGCCCCTATGAGCAGACGCGTCAGGTCATATCCTGCGGAGGATTTCCGCGCCCTGTGGCCGGTTCGAATGATTTGCCCGTCCGGCATCACCGCCTCCAAGCTCAGAACGTTATCCTTCATCGTGCCATAGCGCACCGCATTGGTACCTGACGCCCGTGTGGCCGCCATTCCCCCCAGCGAGGCATTGGCACCGGGGTCTATTGGAAAGAACAGGCCCTGATCACGCAGATGAGTATTCAAGTCTTCGCGCGTCACACCGGGTTGAACGACACAATCCAGATCCCCGGGGTGGACGGCCAGAACCTTGTTCATCTGCGTAAAGTCGACAGTGATCCCCCCGGCAGGGGCGTTCACATGCCCTTCCAACGAAGTACCGGTACCAAAGGCTATTACAGGCACTTTGTACTGGGCACAGGTTTGGACAATTTCGGAAACTTCCTCGGTCGACTGAGGAAATACCACCGCGTCCGGGGCCTGATTGTCGATCCATGTGGTAGTGTGACCGTGTTGTTCGCGGATTGACTGACTGGTTTGCAAACGGTCGCCAAATTTCTGCTTTAGGATACCGACAACCGTTTCGATCCCGGCCTCGTTGCGGGGTAGCGCAGTCACCTGAACCATCTTTCTTCCTTCTTATTCGCCCAACGCTATGCCTTCTCGACGCGGATCAGCACCGCCGGTCAGAACATCACCAATCTCAATCGCATGTAGACCCGAAGTCAGGTCGCGCGGATTTACCTCGAATCCAAATTCTATCAGCGGGTCCGAGAACCCTTCAGCCGCAGTACCCTGTTCCACATCGTAAACACCAAAGCGGTTAACCATATGCGGCAAGGACAACGATTGCTGCACGTCCATGTCCCAATCCGCCCAGGCAATGATCGATTTGGCGACGTAGCCGATAATTCTGCTGCCGCCGGGCGATCCGATAGCCAACACAGGCGCGCCGTCTTGAATTACAATTGTCGGACTCATTGAAGATCGCGGACGTTTGCCGGGTTCTAACCTATTGGCAATCGGCACGCCGTTGCTGTGTGTCTTGAACGAGAAATCCGTCAGTTCGTTGTTCAGCAGAAAACCGTTGGTCATCAGTCGCGAGCCGAAGCCGTTCTCAATCGTTGTGGTCATCGACAGTACGTTGCCATACTGATCCACAATCGAGATATGCGAGGTCGAGGGCAGCTCTAACGAGACATCATCCGCCCAGTTCGAAGAATGTTCGAATTCCGGGTTGCCCGGCGCGACCTCGATCAGTGCGCCCTCACCACCCAACAACTGGCCGCGTTCAGACAGGTAATCGGGATCGACTAAACCCTGCGTGGGCATTGGGACATAGTCGTGATCAGCCATGTAGCGACCGCGATCAGCAAAAGCCAACCGCGAGGCATCACCTATCAAACGCCACGCATGTGGATCCTCGTGCCCCATTCCAGCCAGATCGTACCCATCCAGCATACCCAGTATTTGCCCAACCGTCAGCGCCCCAGACGAAGGAGGCCCCATGCCGCACACTTCGTAAGTTCGGTAGGTGGCACAGACCGGCTCACGTTCAATCACCTGATACAGCGCCAAATCCACCCCGGACAGGACACCCGGATTGCCCGGAGCATTGCGTACGGCACTGATAATCCCGGCTGCGATTTCGCCTCCGTAGAACCCAGCAGAGCCTTCGCGGGCCAGTACCCGTAGCGTTTCGGCATAATCTGGGTTTGTCAGACGCTGACCTTGTTGCAAGGGTTTGCCACCAGGAAGGAAATACTCAGCCGTCACAGGAAAGCGAGACAGCCGTTCTGCATCTGCCTCTACCAAAGTGGCTAGCCGCGGTGAGACAAGAAAGCCCTCATCGGCCAGCGCAATCCCATCCTGAAACAAGCTGGGCCAAGGGCTGCGCCCCCAGCGTCGATGTGCCTCTTCCAGCAGCGCAGGCGTTCCGGGTGTGCCAACCGAAAGGCCGCCGACCACAGCATCGTAGAATTGCAGCGGCTCGCCGTTTTCATCTTGGAACAGCCTGTGATTTGCCTCAAGCGGGGCTGTTTCGCGCCCGTCCAGCGTGGTCAATTTACCGGTCGCGGCATCGTACCAGACCAAAAACGCACCGCCGCCAAGACCCGAAGATTGAGGTTCAACCAGCCCCAACACAACTTGCACCGCGACCATAGCGTCGGCCGCCGACCCTTCAGCCCGCAGTACTTTGGCTCCGGCTTCAACGGCCAGGGGGTTCGCCGCCGAAACCATCCAATTCTCGGAGGTGACTGGTCGGCCAGCCAATTTCGCCTCAAGCGAGGCGATCACTTCATCTGTCAGGCCTTGAACCTGGCCGTCCGAGGCGCCTTCGGGTGCTACCGCGTCCGCGGTTTCTTGCGCGAAGGACGCGCTTCCAAAGGTCAACGCCGTCGCAAACAATCCCGAAATCAGATTTCGTTTCATCGTTTCCTCCTGAAAACTGCTCCTGCGGCGCGGACGCCTTACAACATAGATGGCACAACCTGATCCGGCGGACGGTGCCCGTCTTCAAAGGTTTTGATATTGATAATGACTTTTTCACCCATCTCGATCCGCCCCTCCAGCGTGGCCGATCCCATGTGAGGCAGCAGCACAACGTTGGGCAGCTGCCGCAAACGTGGGTTAACTTGGGTGCCATGTTCATAGACATCCAGCCCTGCACCTGCGATGTCACCGGAACGGATCAGACGCGTCAGAGCGTTTTCGTCTATCACCTCACCGCGAGACGTGTTGATGACGACGGCAGACGGCTTCAGTAATTTGAGGCGCCGTGCATTCATAAGATGAAAGGTTGATGGGGTCGAAGGGCAATGGATGGAAATCACATCCATCCGAGCGACCATTTGATCAAGGCTCTCCCAATAGGTTGCCTCTAACTCCTGTTCAATTTCAGGCCGCAACCGACGGCGATTGTGGTAATGCACCTGCATTCCAAAGACGCTGGCGCGGCGCGCAACGGCCTGGCCGATTCGCCCCATCCCCAAAATACCAAGGCGCCGACCGCCGATCCGTCCGCCCAGCAAAGCTGTTGGCGCCCAGCCAGACCAATCCCCCTGTTGCATCAGGCTTACGCCTTCCGCAAAGCGCCGCGTAACAGCGAGGATTAAAGCCATCGTCATATCTGCTGTGTCATCGGTTAAAACACCTGGCGTATTTGACACCAAAATGCCCCGCTGCCGTGCAGTGGCGACATCAATATTGTCTACCCCCGCGCCGTAGTTGGCGATCAAACGCAGATTTTCACCAGCTTGCCCCAGCAACCCGCCGTCAATCATATCGGTCACGGTCGGCACAAGCACATCCGCGCTTTGCACTGCTGCGACCAGTTCTTCACGCAACATTGGGGTATCATCGTCACGCAGTTGCACATCGAACAATTCGCACAGTCTGGTTTCCACTGCCTCGGGCAACCGTCGCGTAACGACAACACTCAGACGTTCTCTTGGCACCTTCGTCCTCCCATCGCTTTGCAAACCTTCGCGCGCCATGGCATCGTGGCTCAGGATAAGGCGGGGCACAAGAACCCCAAGCGCATTGAGACGACCTTTTTTCTAAACCAGATCAACGGGCATAAGAGCAGGCAGTCAGTGAGTGGTTTTCTAACGGTTAATTGCCGCCTTTTGGTGGTTTCGGCTGTATTCTTTCTAGTGCTGGGCAGTCTAGCCGCCAGCGCACAGGATGCCCGTGGCCCGGTTACTAACCTTCCCTTACCACGTTATGTTTCGATGAAGGCCGCCGAGGGCAATGTTCGCCGCGGCCCATCGCTGACACATCGAATCGACTGGGTGTTCAAACGGCGCGGCATGCCGCTGCAAATCACAGCCGAATATGGCAACTGGCGCAAAGTTCAGGATCGAGACGGTGCCGGAGGCTGGGTGCACTACGCCCTATTGTCGGGCGTACGCACGGTACTGATCGAATCCGAGTTACTGTCGGTCTACACGAGCCCCGATTCCAATTCGCAAATCGCAGCCCAATTCGAGTCCGGAGTCGTGGCGCGATTGGGCAGTTGCAACGTGGATTGGTGCCACATCTCGGCTGGTGGGTATCGCGGTTGGGCTCAGAAATCGAACCTTTGGGGGGTCGATCCGTCTGAAATTCGCGAGTAGGAGCTTCTACTATTCTTTCACGCGTTTTTTCGACACTGGCCGTCAGCCCAAGATCAGTCACACACCTACGTCGTGTTGGTTACCCTTTTGTTTTAACCTGTTACCAAGATAGGAAACCTCCTGATCTAGCTTCACGAAAGGCCCCGAGAATGTCGGTGCGCTGAGCGAACTTCATCCGCGCATCGTCAGTTTCCAGTCGAATACACCCGTTAACAAACGCATTTCTGTAAAACCTCGGAGAGCTGTATTAGGACGGCAAATAAAATTTACTCAAAGCATGTTTTTTTCGCCGAAAAGCTCTTGAACCCTCCAACCAACAATCGTAGACAGCGCCTCACCGTTGGGGTGTAGCCAAGTGGTAAGGCAGCGGTTTTTGGTACCGTGTATCGTAGGTTCGAATCCTACCACCCCAGCCATCCACTCCCTAGTTTTCAGCTAATGAGAGAGTTCGTCGATATTGTCGCGTGATTTCCGCGGCTTGGCGTGGGCGGTTTGTGACAGAGACACAAGATCGAGAGCAAATACAGCCGATTTCGGTCGACAGTCTCTGTTTGCCACTTCGGCGGTACGAGTTTGGTGAAATGTTAGTTGGCTTCGCTCAGAGCTTTGCGAACTGTTCGCTTTGCTCAGCCCACGAAGCCGGCACACCTGACTTAATGAGATAATCAGACGTGAGGCCATCCGGCTGTTCACCCGATACGATGACGTCGAGGATGTCTGGCGCAAGCATCGCCAAATCAACTACGTCTTGAACGCGACGCTTTGACGTACTTTCTGCCTCTGCAATTTCGGCGAAGGTCTCGCCATTGAGGATCATCTTCATCCATCGCTGCGCTTTCACGATGTTTTGGACCAGAGTGCGATCGACCTCTGTGGGTGCCTCTCCCAGATGCAACTTCAGTTCGACTCCGCGCCTGCGCATAAGGAACGGGGCTTCTAATTGCAGTGCAAGTGCATCTAGCCGACCTTTGTCACATTCAAACCGCTCGGCCACTTTACTTTGGCCGAGAACAACAGTGAGCTGGCCCGGCTTGAGATCAACACGCGAGACAATAGCAAGGCACTGTTTCGTACTCTTGGCTGACTGCACTCTGGTGGAGATGCCTGGGATATCCGCCGCCGATGCGTCCGGCATGAGTGCAGCAACAGAATCCGTACGGCTCAGATTTTTTCTGATGACATCAGCGATCAACGCCTCCAATTGTTCCGCAGGCAACCGCCAGGCATCCGGGTGCTTCCGACTGCGGTCTTTTACCAGCCGGTTGGAGATGTAGTATCGCAATCGCTTTCCGTTCTTCCTGCTGTGACTGGGTGTCAGTCGGTCACCGGTTTCATCGAAGAGCTTGCCAGCCAGCAGTGACGTTGTGGCCTTTTGTTTTGTGCCTCGAGACTTTGCGGCCCCAGCTTGCAGCATCTGCTGAACCTGGTCCCAAATCTCCGGTTCGATGATGGCAGGATGCTGCCCTTCATAAACCTGTCCCTTATGGCGGATGCGACCGGCGTAAATGGGATTGCTGAGTATGTGATGGATGTGCCCACGATCAAAAAAGATACCTCCGGCCACCCGCCCTGCTCCACGCATGCGTTGCCGCGATCTCAGACCCATAGCGTCAGCGCGTCCTTTAACGACACGGATAAGGCCGTGTTCGAGATAGAGGTCATAGAGAGCTTTCACTGTCGGCGTCTCCTCCTCATTGATCTTCAGCGTCCGGCCATCTGCATCATAGCCGAGCGGCACGTTGCCGCCCATCCAAAGCCCCTTGCGCTTGGAGGCTGCAATCTTGTCGCGGATGCGCTCTGCTGTCTGTTCGCGTTCAAACTGGGCAAAGCTGAGTAGCACATTGAGTGTGAGCCGCCCCATGCTGGTGGCTGTGTTGAAGCTCTGCGTCACCGACACAAACGACGCCTCGGCCTGATCCAACCGCTCCACCAGCTTCGCAAAGTCGGCGAGCGACCGTGTCAGCCGGTCGATCTTGTAGACTACGATCTGATCAACGCGCTTCTCGTCCACCGCCTGCATCAGGAGCTGCAGCGCAGGTCGGTCCAGATGTCCACCTGTGATACCACCATCGTCATATCTTTCGGGCAACAATTCCCAGCCCTCATGCATTTGGCTGGCAACATAGGCTTCGCAGGCCTCTCGTTGTGCATCGAGTGAATTAAAGTCCTGCTCCAACCCGTCTTCGGAACTCTTTCGCGTATAGATGGCGCAGCGGATCCGGCGCATCACTGTACCCCGAAGAAGCGCGGGCCTGACCAGTGCGCCCCGGTAATGTGCTTTGCAATGGCTGACAGGGACCGCCAGCTTTTGCCATCCATGATGTACCCGCCTTCAACGACTTCGACCAGATATGTCCGTCCGTTCCACTCGCGGACCAGATGAGACCCAGGCCTGGCGGTAGTGGGCAACACTTTCCCAGCCGCAATCTGCTTCAGGCGTCGGGTGGTTTTCGCTGACACACTGCCCAGCGCTTTGTTTTGCATATCCCAGATCAGCACCCGCTTCATAAACTGTAGTGACAAATACTTTGGTGGGGAGCGTCCGAAGGTCTCGCGCCAGTACTCGAGACAGACAGCGCGATCGAAAGTTTCGATCTCTGATATCAGGATCGATATTTCTTCGGTTTGCTTTGTTTTCATTGGGTGCCCTGCTCTTCAGCAATCCGGTAAACCGATCCCTTGTCGGTCTTCAGTCTGTCGACCACAAATCCCGCTTTGCGTTGCGAGGATATCGCGGCCCGTGCCGTGTGCGGTTGCCAGCCGAAGGTCTTTTGAAGCTGCGCGATTGTGACGCCGGATTTCCGCGTGAGCATTCTGTGAAATTGCATATGACGGGTCAGCTTTTTGCCAAACTTTGTGGTTCTGGCCGAACTTTGCGCTACTGCATTTGGTGTAGTCATCGTGTTTCTCCACTCTGCGGGCAAAGGTCCATCCCTCGTCCCGTACTGAGTGGAGCCCGGTGATCCCGGGCGAATGCGACACAGACAGTACTGCTCTGAACCGCCAGGAAGTCCAGTCCAATTGTAAAAAATGTTCTCGCCTCACTAGATCGCAGGGCACAGGCTTCGGTGTCTGCTTTCCGATCTTAAGCAGTCATCTGAGTAAAATGCTCGGATGTCAGCATCGAGCCCAAAGTGGATATTCAAAATTCTTAACTCGTATGGACGACGAGCTGACTGTGGGCATTGGAAAATCGCATAGTATTGCGAGCGTGCTACGGCCTATCCCTAGATTTTTGTCGCTTCCTTAATGCTATAGTGAATTGGCTTGGTTTCGGAGGTTGGTTGATGCTCATCGTCTTAAGTCTTTACTTCGGCTTGATTTGGTTGGTGTTTTCTAAACTCCAATGGCTCCCGTGGAACGGGTTTTGGAAAACGGTTGTCTACGCTGGCGCAGCAGTGATTGCTCTTGTCGTAATAGGAGCTCTGAATCACACGACACCCACTGGTCCAGTTTCAGTTCAAGGGATTGAGACAAACATCGCACCTAACGTATCCGGAACTGTTGTCGAGGTGGCTGTCCAGGCCAATCAATCCGTTAATGAAGGTGATCTACTCTTTAAAATTGATCCTGAGGTTTTTGCTGCTGAAGTGTCACGTCTCGAGGCCTCTCTTGAAACGGCTAAGTCTTCGGCTGACCAGTTACTGACTGATCTCGCTGCAGCCGAGGCTGAAATCGAGTCTTTGAATACCCAGCTTCTCTTTGGGCAGCAGAGGCGCGACGACATCATCCAATTGGAAGAGCGAGGCGCATCGACAACCTTTCAACTCCAAGAAGCCGTTGCTACGATTGATCAATTGACCGCGAATATCCGAGCAGCTGAAGCGCGCAAGAAGGGACTGGAGCGTCGAATTTCCGCTACGATTGACGGCCGAGACGCCGCAGTTGTGGAAGCTGAAATGGCGCTCGAGCAGGCCAGATGGAGCCTTGAAGAGACAGAGGTTCATTCACCCGGAAATGGCGTAGTTTCTGCTGTTACACTACGGCCTGGAAACCGCGCCACTACGTTTCAAGGTGCGATAACATTTATTGATCCGTCGGATTTTGCAATTGTAGCCTCCCTTCCACAATCGAGCCGCCAAAACGTAAACATCGGAGACGAGATTAGGTTGGCACTGCGGACACAGCCTGGCACAGAGCTCTCTGGCATCATTGTTGCTTTACCGGCGGGATCCGCCGAGGGGACACTTGATCTGCGCGCGGGGCTTCCTTCAATACGAGAGCTGGCCGGTATCTCTAGCTACCCAGTGCTGATTGAGTTATCTGAGGTTTCCGATTTGGAAGATCTTCCTTTTGGTACATCGGGAACAGCATTGGTAATGACTGAAAAAGCAGGCGCAATCGGGGTTCTTGCCGAAATCCTATTCTGGGTAACCAAACAGTTGAATTATTTGTAGCCTTTGGACGTAGTTCAACTGAACCATTCCCTTTTTCATGTTCGGCTTCGTCCGCATCTCAGAGATTGCTAAGCCCAGTGATGAAGGTCCGCTTCGGGCTAGACGCGTAGGGCAAAAATTTCTGCTTTTGGTTGCGATAAGCAAATTGAGTGAGACGCATCCAGCAAAGTCATGGCTCTCAAAACTACATTCCACCACTGGGTAGACCCGACACCGACTGACAGCTATTTTTCATCCAAGTATTTTATCACAAGCCTCTTGTTCTTCTCGTTGTGCATTTCCCAATAACGCTTGGTGATCTGACTTGTGATATGGCCGGGAGATCCAGCACCGATATTTTGTCCATTCACTTTGGTCACTGGCATGATCCCTCCGGCGGTTGAAGATATAAACACCTCGTCTGCACCCAGGAGTTGGTCTTGGGGTATGTCGACGGCTGAGCAGTCAAATTCCAGGTCTGTGCAAATGTCGAAGACCGTCTGACGAGTGACCCCGAGAAGCACACCGAACCTTGGTGTTAGAACTCTTCCGTTGATGACGGCAAAAATATTGAACCCGGGCCCTTCAGACACGTTACCATTTGTATCAACAAGTATCGCTGTATCTGCACCGCGGTCGTAAGCCTCATAGAGGCCTTTCACCAGATCCAACCAATGATAGTTCTTCACTGTGGGGTCGACTGAATTCGGAGGAATGCGCACCAAGGATGAAATTGCTGCATTTAGTCCATGCTTCATCTGCTCTGGATTGGCCACCGATCCAAACGGGATCGCGAACGCGATGAACTGATTGATGGCATCACGTGGATCCCGGCTGAATGTCGGAGACATGCCGCGAGTACAAATAAACTCGACGTACGAGTTCTTTAGTCCGGATAGTGCGACGCAATTGTGCAGTATCTCGGTAACCTGGTCTTGGTCATACTCAATCGACATATGCAGCTTTTCCAAACCTGCAAAAAACCGATCAAGGTGGCTTTCGAGTCGAAAGAAAGCTCCGCTCCAAACATGGACGACATCGTAAGTCGCGTCGGAATGAAGCAGCCCATAGTCCAGAACCGAAATCTTAGCTTCCGAAATCGGCAAATACTGCCCGTCCATGAAAGCCACGCCAGGAGGATATGTTTTAGGGTCAGAGTAATGCTCGGAGAGATTGGGTAAAACAGTCATGAATAGAAGCTATCGGAGTGCGGACTGAAATCGCAATGTCCGTTTTGGGCTGCCCGCTGTCCTTGATCCCAAACAGGTGAAGGGCAGAAAAGTCTGCAAAGCGGACATACATCGCGATTTTGCGAACGTCTGCCTCGAGCCCATACCTACCAAATGCTGCGCATAGCGCGAGTGACTGCTTTGGACTTCCTACGCTCGAATCTCTTCACGCATAAACTCGACAAAGGACTTAACACGCGGCTTTCGAAAGGCCGAAGGCAACTGCACGCTTTGGATCGGCAAAGTGCGGGAATGGAACTCCGGAAAGAGTTGCACAAGACGTCCGGTTTCAAGGTCGTCCCCCAAAAACACATCTGGGCATATGAAGATGCCGCTCCCTGCGCGCGTCGGAACGAGGCAGGCGGGAGGACTGTTTGCGAGAAATGGGCCAGAGACAGGCACCTGCACGGTTTGCCCTTCGATCTGGAAGGGCCAGCGGTTTGGATCCGGGTTGTTCGCATCTCGAATGCAAATGTGGTCCGAGAGTTCCGCAGGATGTGAAGGTGCGCCATGTTCTTCAAGGTAGGAAGGGGTCGCGACGACTTTCATATGCGTTTCACCAAGCTTGCGAACGACCAAACTGGAGTCACTGAGCGCGCCGATCCGTATTGCGATATCGAAACCGCCCTTGGCCAGATCGGCATAATGATCCGACAAGTCCAATTCGACCGTGACGTTCGGGTGTTGCTCTACGAAGCGGCTTGCTGCTTTAGCCACCGCCGTGTCGCCATAGGTAAGGGGCGCGGCCACACGAACGATGCCCTTCAAGCCCTCTGAAGCGTCAAACTCAGTCTCCAACTGCTCCATCTCAGCCAGCACTCGTCGCGCTCCTTCCAGATATCGCTCCCCCTCGTGGGTCAGCGACATAGACCTGGTGGTGCGATGGAGAAGATTCAGCCCAACCATGTTTTCGAGCTGTGCGACACGCTTGCTGACCAGCTTGTTTGAAATGCCAAGCCGTTGTCCGGCGGCGGCAAAAGAACCGGATTCCACAACAGCCACGAAGCTCTGCATCCCGTCGATCCGGTCCATAGAATTGTCTCCATTTGCGCGATACACACTCGCTCTTATCGCCATTTTATGGAGAAAAGACCATCGCTAAGTTCCTCTCAAGCTTAATCGCAGGAGAAAAGAACATGGCAGCGTCAGACGCCCCCATCTCAATAGGCCAGGTCGCCCTGACGGTGCGCGATCTGGATAAGACCGCCACCTTCTATGAAGACGTGATTGGCCTCGGCCTGATCGAACGCGACGGTGAAAGCGCCTACCTCGGCACCGAGGCTGGAACGCTGATCGAGCTGCGCCAGGACCGAAACGCCAAACCCTTTCCTAAAGAGGCGGGGCTGTTTCACACGGCATTTCTGTTGCCTTCCAAACAAGACCTCGGCGCATGGCTGATCTACGCGGATGAGCGCGGTGTTCGCCTGGACGGGGCATCCCACCACGGTGTCAGCGAGGCGCTTTATCTGAACGATCCCGAAGGAAACGGCATCGAAATCTATCGTGACCTGCCTCGCAAAATGTGGAAACGCGAGGGCGATACCGTCCACATGACAACGCACCCGCTCGATCTGAAATCACTCACAGAAGATGCCACACAGTGGCAAGGCGCACCACAAGGCACAGTCATCGGACACGTTCATTTACGTGTCGGTGATGTCAGCAAAGCAGCGAAATTCGTTACTGACGAACTGAGTATGGTTCAGACCTTTGAGCTGCCCTCAGCCCGCTGGTTCGGGTCCGGTGGCTACCATCACCACCTAGCTACAAACGCTTGGCAATCCAAGGGAGCAGGCTCGCGCTCTGCTGGGGCCACTGGTCTCACAAGTGTTGAGCTGTTGGCAGACCCCAAAACTCTCACGCCCGGCCGCAAGGTCGACCCGTGGGGCACTGAATTCACGATCAACTCGGCGCAAGCCTGCGCCGCGTGAATATCGTCAAATCAAACCAAGAGAGGACAACAACAATGACACCTAAAGAGCTCGTATTGGAGGCTGTAGCCGCCATTTTCGTCAACTTCGACGCAACCGCAGCCGAACAACTGCTGGCAAATGACTACATTCAGCACAACCCTGCTGTACCCACAGGTGCCGCTCCAATCCTGGGGTTTATCCCCGGTCTTAAGGAAAGCGGGATCGAGGTGGACATCCACCGGGTCATCACGGAGGGCGATATCGTCGTCCTGCATACCACCTACAACAACGCCCAGGCGTTTGGTGCAGACACCTTGGTTGGCTTTGATGTCTTCCGCGTCGAGGACGGAAAGGTTGCAGAACACTGGGACAACCTGACACCAATCACACCGCCGAACCCGTCGGGTCATACTCAGACCGATGGTCCAACTGAGATAACCGATCTGGATAAGACCGCTGAGAACAAGGCGCTGGTCACAGACTTTGTGCACACCATCCTGAAGGATGGCGACGTTGACCGGATAACCGAATTTCTGTCGACGGAGACCTACATACAGCACAACAGCAACATTGCTGACGGTCTGGACGGTTTGGGTGCGGCTCTTGCAGGCATGGCCGAGCAAGGCATCCAGATGATCTACACGGACGTCCACATTGTTGTGGCCGAGGGCAACTTTGTCTTCACCGCCTCCGAGGGCACGTTTGCCGACAAGCCGACTGCCTTCTATGACCTGTTCCGCGTCGAAGACGGCAAGATCGTTGAGCATTGGGACGTAATCGCGGACATCCCGTCCGAGATGGCCCACGACAATGGAAAGTTTTGATCGGGTGCCATCATGAAAGCGTTCTTGATCACCCTGATAATGCTCGTAGGAGGTAACGCAATGGCACAAGACGTCGGCGTCATTGAAATTGTGACGATGGACCTTGCTGAAGGCGTTACACCGCAAGAGTTCGAACCTGTTGATAAAGTCATCGAAGATGAGCATGTCAGCAAACAACCAGGCTTTGTCTCGCGCCAAGCTGCATTCACAGATGGCAAATGGGCAGTGGTAGTTAACTGGGAAAGTGCCGAAGACGCCCAAGCGTCCATGGATAGCTTTACATCAGCACCCGCTGCTGAACGATTCATGAGCATGATCGATGCAACCACAATGTCGATGACACGCTACAATTTAGCGCGATAGCAGACAAACAGAAGGGCGGCACTACGAGGTAGTTGCCGCCCTCCCCTGGTTGTTGTCGCGTTGTTCGGGATGCGCACTCACATGGCACGACATCTCGTTCTCGATAGCGAACTGTTAGGGCGCTAAATTGACAGTCTATCACTCCATAAGTTCGATCTCGCCCGGGCGCCACGATCCGTCGAACCAAGGCTCGAGAGGGCCATACAATCGCAGTACGGTCGACCAAGATTTGCCCGGCATCGTCTGTATCCAGTTGCCCTCTTTGCCTTCAGGCGCTTCAGGCGCGAACCAGACAGTGTAACTTCCGTCTTCATTCGCTTCCAATGTAGCTTGGTTGCTGTCGACCCCTGCGAGTTTCTGATCAGTTTCGAGCAGTGAACGGGTTTGGGTGTCGTAAACGACGAAAGACCAGTAATCCTGCGCGGGCGGATTTGGCGGGATGGTGACGGAATAGGTGTTGCTCCCATCGAAGTAGTTCCCGTCACTGTCCCGGTTTGCCAGCGCATATTGCGACCCGACACCAACCTTTTGTGCAACCATGGCAGGCGTAATGCCAGTCGCGTAGTAGTGGAACAGGGTCCGCGCATCGAGGATTTTCACGTCCCCCGCCTGGAACTCATGATTGCCACCGACGAACGCCGTCTTCCAATACCCTTCGTCATAGTAGAATGGCGCACGCGAGCGAGGAGCAAAATTCAACGACTTAGCCGCCGCCGTGCCCAATGCGACTGCCTCTGTGAGCAGCAGCCTCAGTTCGTCATCGGGTTCAAATGGTTCACCTTTTCGGATACCCAGCGAGAACATTGCTCCCATCAATTCATCGGGAAGTGCTCCTTCCGCTTCGTTGTCTACAACGGCCTTCATCTCTTCAAAGAAGGAAAAGTCATTGGCGTGTATCGTGTTGAACTGAAGATCAGTCAGGTTCACAAATTCCTGATCGGGCGGCGCGTCGCGGTCTTCCCACCGGTAAACACGAAGAGTTTCCTTCACACGATCCACTGCGGCTCCAACGCCGTCTTCCCCATAAAACGCACGCAACAGAAACCAGTTCCGATAGCTTGGCGGCTTCACAATATAGTAACCGTCGTCCGGCAACTCACCTTCATAGTCGGGCGGAACGATCAAGAACTTCCCACCCTCGCCAGCGTCAGGCCCAGCGTTCCCGATGTCAGTGACATAACGCATATAGGCATCGTTCACGAACCCCAGCATGCCCGGCGGCACGTCGTAAACCACTGGCCCTTCGGACAGGTCCGTACAGTTAAGAATGTAGATTGTCGTGGTGTTCGGCGTGAGAAGAAGCGAACGGGCGTTATACAGGTCTTCAAAGATCCCGATCTTCATCGGATCAACGCCAGCGCCCTCTTCGAGCCCGTGACACATTGCATATGTTGAGGCTGCAGGCATTCCATCCATGAATACCTGCATGCCACGCATGAAATTTAATGCGTTATACGACAGCTTAGCTGTATCCGGCGTCGGCAAGCCGTCAAAATATTCCAACGTTCCAAATCGTGTCTCCACCTGATCCGGTACGATTATGCTATCCGGAACTTCAGCCTTGTACTCTTGGGCTGGAGATTGCGATGCGAGTACCAGGGCGGTCAGCACGGCTAACGACTTTGTTTTCATTGTTCACTCCATTGGGAATTTTTGTTTGTTTTGATCAGTTTACTTTTTCTAGATCGCCCAGCATCCAGCCACTTTCCAACCATCCGTCTTGCGGCCCATATAGACGGAACAAAAGGAAGTACGGCTCTGTGGTTGGTATCCAGTTGCTTTCCTTGCCTTCCGGTGCCTCCGGTCCAAAAAAGATGTCGTAAGAACCGTCTTCATCGGCTTGCATAGAGTCTGTGTCGCGCTCGGACAGACCCACTGGATCAACGTTCCGGATGAAGCTCTTGGTCTCCATCGAATAAACAATCACGGACCAGAAATCGTCGGCAGGTGTGTCTGCTGGCACGTTAAGTCTGTAAGTCTGATTGTGGTCGTACATGTCGCCGTCGCTGTCGCGAAGGCCCGTCAGATAAAAGGTACCGCCACCGAGTTGTTTCGGCAGGTACGTGATCCAGAAGTAGCTGCCGCCCGCACGCGCATCCACAAGTACCTCTGTCTCAGTCTCATACGGGAAGCCTGCCTCGGGTTGACCTTCGGCAAAGTCCCATATCAGCCACTGGCTTTTCATCTCGCCGCTATCGTCGACCCAGAGCGGTATCATGGCTTTGCCGGGCGTAACAAAGTAGTTCTGCATAGAGGCATACGCCAACAACAAACCCTCATTCATTGCTTTCAACTGAATTTCCGATGGTTCGAAAGGTTTTCCCTTTTCGATCCCGAGATCCTTCAGGAAATTTACCATGACCTTGTCTTGTTGTCTGACGGGGTTGTTTTGAACGTAATCATTCAAGTCCTGAAAGAAGGTCTCGTTGTAGTATGGAAGCGAGTCGTACGGCACTTCTGACGCTTCGAGATAGTTGTTGGGTGGTGGATTGTCAGCCTCAGACAGGTAGTACACTTTGATCGTCTGAGCGTACTCGGCCGCATCGGTGTCCGTTCCGCCATTCGTCAGTTTTGGCCGGAACGAAAAACCATATTCGTAGGTATCTGTTTCAAAGGGAAGGTATCCCGCTTCAGTTAATTCCTCCAGCGACATTTCCCCTTCGTAGCCTGGGGGTAGCATGAGGTACTTGCCGCCGGCACCTTCATCGAAACCATCGGGACCTACGTCCACAATAGGAACATCCCAAGCATTCACGATTGTACCGAAGTAGTTCACCTTGTCGGTGGCAGCGGGCACTTCAATGACAAGGGGACCGGGTTCGGAGGTCATTGAAGCCCAAGCATAGGCCGTAACATCGTTGGCCGTAAGAAACCCATGTTTGGAGTCGAACGGCTTGTTGAGATAAATGATGTCATTGTAGTCGCCACCGAGGTCGCGGCGAATGCCCTTGAGGAAATCGATCATACCGGCGGCAGGCATTCCCCAGATGGCCGTCTGGGTGGCACGCTGCACCATAATCTTGTACTCGATGTCCTCGACCTCGGCTGATCGTGCAAGGATGTCGCCCGTGTCGTTGAAGGACTGGGAGAAAACTGGTGAAGCAGAAATACCTGCGCCGAGCACCATTCCCAAAAAATGCATCGAAAAACCACCGTGTAATGGCCGAAGTATTTTCATATTGCAATGCTCCCTGCTGTTTAGGGAAAGCTTGCACATCCGTTCAGCCGATGCGTATCATTTCACGACACGCGGGCGAACAAGCGGGTTGACGGATTGAACCTACCACCGATGATTTCGGCTAAGGCCTTGGGCGCGATGCCCCAGTTTGTGCTTGAGGCCGCTGGGGAAAGACGCTTGTTGCGTGCTTTTGACTCTGCCGATCTTCCTGTTCACTTCATTGAGGAAAGAGGCGGTTACATCTCGGAGCATGCCTTGGCGACCTTTGTGCACGAAGCCGCACGATCCACGGGACAACAAAACATCGGATTGTTGTGGTCACCGTATCTCACTGTCGCTGACTACGGCGCCTGGGGGAGTTACGTTCTTTCTGCTCCAACGCTGGGGGCAGCGCTAATACGAGCTTCTGCCGTCATGCCATTTCATTCGTCTACGGATCGCGCATGGCTTGAAACTTCGGGCACAAGCGCGCGCTACTGTTATCGTTTTGGACTTCGCTCGCATTTCGCGTATCCGGACATCGGCTTCTCGGCCGTTGGGGTTTTTTTGAGCATATTCCGCGCGTATTTAGGAAGCGACTGGAAGCCATCTGCCGTGCTCTTGGACTTCCCGAAGGTTCCTGGATTTGTCGAGGCAGAAGACACCTACGCTTGTCCTGTAATCTGGAACGCCTCCCGGCTTGGGGTTGATTTTGATGCATCGGCTTTGCGAGCCGAAACCACGCCCAAAAAACTTACCGGCGGCTCGACAACCGTCGGAGATATTTCTCGCGAACGATTGGGCGGCCCACCTCAAACACTTAGAGGACAAGTCGAGGAAGTGGTTTGGCAACAACTTCATCGGGAGGAAATGTCGATTGATGCCACCGCGCGTTCGCTCGATCTTGGCGTTCGCACACTACAACGGAAGTTAGCAACCGAAGGGGTTCGTTTTCGCGAAATCGTCAACGATGTCAGGGTAGCAAGGGCCGAGGAACTCCTCACAGATACGCGCGAGACAGTCTCCAGTATCTCCTCCATGCTAGGATATGAAACCGCAAATAATTTCAGCCGCGCATTTAGGAAGGTGACGGGACTGACGCCCTCTGACTATCGCAAGATGAACTCCGACAATAGTTGACTTGTGGGTCGCGAGAGCAATCTTCCAATGTCTGCTTTGTCCGCATAGCCGACTTTGATCCAATGGCAATAAAGTCCGCGTAGCAGACATTCAATGAATTCTGCGAACGTCTGCTCCGAGCCCTAATTGACCGATGCTGCGCGATGCCCCAATTACAGCAATGCGCAGAAAGCGGACTTTGCAAAGTCTCGCCAAGGCGCCAAAACGAGCGTTTATCGCTGTCTCGTATGCAGCACGATAATTTCCCAAAAATGATCGTTAGTCTTCTGTGCCGCTGACCCAAGCCACCTTCAAGTTTGGATCGAAGAGCAACGGTTTGATCTCAACTTGCCTAGTTCTAAGCCAGACAGGCTCAAATTCTCTGCTGTCTGCCAAAGCATCAAGTCTTGTATCGTGCGTAGTCGAAGTCCATATACACGAGGCTTACGTTTTTCTTTTTCGACCTGCTGTCTCCCCAATTCGGCGTTCAGTCTTTCGATTCAGACCGACCACGCCGAGTCGCCGCAATGATGCGGGCGGCACGAATTAGGAGACTTCCACCATGGCAAATGGCACAGTAAAATGGTTCAACTCAACCAAAGGTTTTGGCTTTATCGAGCCTGATGATGGCAAGCGCGACGTGTTCGTGCATATCTCAGCAGTTGAACGTTCCGGCATCAGCGAATTGAAGGACGGCCAAAAGGTTACTTTTGACGTCGAGGCTGGCCGTGACGGACGCGAAAGCGCCGCCAATCTGGCACTCGCCTGACCTTTTTCGGGCACCCTTTCTGGGTGCCCGTTTGCACACTGGGTTACTAAACGCCGTTGGAGAACAAGTAAGTTGCAACCAAAAGACTGGACGCGGGCGCTCGCGCAATACCGTGTGCCCGATGCGAAGCGCAGTATTTATGAAATTGCGATCACCGTTGTCCCCTTATTCGCGCTATGGGCTCTAGCGTGGATGGCTTTTTCTTTTAGTGTCTGGATCGCATTATTACTGGCCGTCCTGAATGCCGCATTTCTGGTCCGTATCTTCATCATTATGCATGATTGCGGTCATGGATCTTTCTTTAGAAGTCGCACTGTTTGCAATTGGACCGGCCGGGTTCTAGGTGTTCTTGCCCTGACACCCTATGACGTTTGGCGGCAAAGCCATGCGATTCACCACGCTTCAACCGGTAACCTTGATCGGCGTGGTATGGGTGACATCCCTACATTGACCACTGAAGAATACCTGAAGCGGAAGTGGTTCGGGCGTGCCGCTTATCGTCTGACCCGGAACCCCGTCTTCCTGTTCGGTGTTGCGCCGATCTATACGTTCTTTATTCAAAACCGTTTACCTCTTGGTTTCATGCGTTCGGGCTGGCTGTACTGGGCAAGTGCGATGGGAACAAACGCTGCAATTGCAGGGGTATTGGCCCTAGTTTTTTGGGCCGGAGGCATTGAGGTATTATCGTATGTTTTCCTACCAACCATGATTGTCGCATCATCGATTGGTATTTGGCTTTTCTATATTCAACACCAGTTTGAACACACGACCTGGGAACGGGAAGAGGGGTGGAACCTTCAGAACGCCGCATTCTATGGAAGTTCTCACTATGCCCTACCAGGCATCCTGCGGTGGTTCTCTGCTAACATCGGCGTACACCATGTTCACCACCTTGCCAGCCGCATACCGTTTTACCGGCTAAACGAAGTTTTGCGTGACCATTCTGCGTTAGAAAATTGCCAGCGTATTACTCTATATGAGAGCTTTCATTGTGCACGATTGCATCTTTGGGATGAAAAAAGTCAACGTCTGCTGACATTTTCCGAGGCTTTGTCGAACGCCAATTCCAAAAGGCATTTAGTGTAGTCTGGCGCGTACCAGATAGGCTTCGACCGTATCACCGCCCAGGGCGCGAATGGCCTCTAATCGGTGAAGGCCTTCAATCAGCACGAACCTCTTGTTGTCCGAGCGTATTTGGATCGGGGTCTTCTGGCCGTTCTTCAGGATATCTTCGGCCAGCGTCAGAACTTTTTGTTGATCAAGCGTTTTCGCCCGTTTCACAGGTACATAGATCAGGTCGAGCGGATATGGTCTTTTCTCCAACATAAGCTACGTGAGCAACCTTTCGTGCAATTGTTCCGGTTCAGAGTTCGTTGCAAAAGCGGGGGTTGGAACGTGCGTCATAGAACCGAACGAACAGCGTCGCGCAGTTCCTGATGCATAACCCAAGTGGCTGGCTCATCGTCACTTTCGATGTGAGAAAACGCCAGGACCTGAGCGGCGCCATCATTCTGCACCGATCCGGCTTCGGGTAGGTCCAGTTCCAGATATTCTGCGATCAATAGTCCGATTTTCTTAAAAACCTTGATGGAGGCCTCGCGCGATTTGTAACCGGCCGCCTGAGACAAATGACCAATGGTCAGACCGTCCTTGCCTGCGATTGTAAGTGCTTTGAGCATAGTGACCTGCGCAGGGGTGAGCCTAATCTGTCGCAATGCCTCGGCATATTCTCTTTCACTGGGAACGAGGGTGCCGGAGTTTCCCTCCAAACGGCGTTGACCGCTACGTTTCCTGTCTCGTTCACCGAGAATTTCTTTTAATGCTTCGATGGCCAATGCTGGTGTTTCGCCGACTGCATCAGCAATCATTGTCTGCGTTTTAGCCGGTGGCTTGGGGAATGCGCGCGCAACGCTGTTACCGCTCAGGATGCCGGCCTTAATCAAGTACTTTCCAAATTCTTCTTCAATCACTCCTGCTACGTCAGCGTTCCGCGACTCACGAACACTGCGATCCTGAAATGCTCTTTGTTCCAGACCACGAGCTGACATCTTTGAACCGTGAAGGGTTACTTGAGGGGCATTTTTGCGCATCAGAGAAACACCACCACAATTATGGTCGCAACAAACACCAATAACGCGATAAACATCTTTACTCTGTAGGACCAGCGATGCGCCCTTTCGGCCTTGAGCATTTTGCCAAGGTTTTCGTCAATCGAGTTATGGTTCACGGCTTGGTCCTTCCGGATTTGTCAGGCGATATTGATTTCCAGCGAACCTATTTTCGCGGCATATTTTCGGCGCACTTATCGTTCTGTCTTGTGAACGGCCGATTACATTCCCAACCATCACCTCTTCGATTCAAATGAGCGTTGGAAGGGACTAGGATCGCAACGCAACTGTCCTGGTTTGCGCGAAAGCCACGTTCACATTTCCATCCAGAGTAGGTTTCAGGCGCAAGGTATGCATGCTGTGGAACGGCCACAGGCTCACAGCCGCTATCCGCTGCCCTGTACCCTCTGAGGCATACCCAACCATCCGAGCTTCCTCCGTCGCTCAGACGACCGTTTTCTGGGACCTCTATTGCAACACAATCCTGGTTCTCCATACGAAATCCCCAGTTGCAGTGTATTTCCTGCACGCCAAACCGGGTTTCGACGTACCCATTTTGAGGCGAAATCACTTCTTCACATTCTTCTCCAACACGCTGGAACAGCCGATTGCACTCCCACTGATCTCCGGTTGATGCAAGATAGGCATTTTCAGGAACTCTTATTTCCTCACAGAGTTCTCCGACATTCTGGAAACCGTGATTGCATTCCCAGCCGCTGCCATAGGCGCTACCCGTCAAAAATGCGTTTTCTGGTAAGTCTGTTCTTTGGCAGGATCCGTTCTTGTTTTCGAAACCTTCGTCACAAACAGACCCATCGGCATTGCCCGCGACCTGGGCGGGAAGCTGAGTTCCTGCAAGAAACACCAAAAGTGTCGGGATCAAACAAAGAATGCAGCGAGCAAACACGATGAATGAATGGTCGAAACGGAGCCTGAGACCTGATCTATCGGGCATCAAGCACGCAATTTAAGAGCCATGTGCTGTTCATACGGCGCCTTCTTTCATAGGTCACGCGATGACTGGAGCACGTCAGGTGACAGTTGCGAATGTTTGCGAGGAACGAGCTCATAGCGAAGACCCCAGCGGAACCCGTTCCTATGCTGAGGCACATGCTACAATTAGTCTGAAGGCCATTGGATTATCGTAACCGGCAGCATCGCGGCGGCGAGTAATTTTTTACCAATACACTCTTGTCGTTCCTAGTCTGTGAAGAGTCAAGGACGCACGCTCGTCAAGAAGCGTGTGCTGCGGAATGGTCAATTTTTGAGACCGGCGAGTTATTAGGTGGTTAAGAGAATAACTGAGAGGCAAAGTTCACTTTGGGGCAATTTAGGTTGACAATTCATCTGTGAAAGCGCCGGATTTCTTGGGCAACAATCTTGGAGGTGGTGAACGCTCGCCGCTCCAGCCCATTGCCGACACCGAACTAGGAGCTTCGCAATTTCTATCGACAGTTTTGCGGACACTGAGATTGGAAGACACCTGGCCGACGCTGCACGTCGTTGCCGCATGGTTTTCTTCACTGGATTACCAGCATCAGGAAAGTCATTCCTGTTGCGTCAGCAGATGTCCATTTCGGTCTCCTTGGGACGTCGCGCGCATATTATGCGTTGGGATACAGGTCTCGCGGCGTTTCAGACCGAAGATCTACTCGCTAGATATCCAGATGTTTCCGATGGAACTCATCCGTTGATCCGAAAGGCAGCCGGGCTGTGGGGTCGGAGAGCCCTTGCGCGATGGCTGGCGGAGAATACCGACCCCACAGACTTGATTGTCGGAGAAGTCCCTATCATCGGAAACAGGTTTTCCGAGTTCATCCAGGCGCAGCCGGATCAGGTTGAACCAGCCTTAGCATCCGAGGAAACCACATTCATCTATCCCGTTCCTACAAAGAGCTTGCGTGCCAATCTCGGAGCCGTCCGAAGGTCTACGTTTGCGAACCCAAAACATCCTGATGAGGCCAGAGATGCGCCTCCATCGACAATGGAACTGGCTTGGCGTTTGACGTGTGCCAAGGCCGCAGAATTGGGCTTGATCTCTGAAGCGGACAGTCATTCTCCGTACGAGGAGATGATCTATGTGCGGTTTTTTGAGCACCTTCTGCAACACCGAAACGCCATCAGAATTGGGGTCGATACGATTTATTCAAATGCTGGGTCGGCCCATGATCTAGAGTCGAGCATTTTAGAACTCAGTGCAAGTCCGGACGAAGTAAGGTGCGTAATCGCAGAGGTAGAGGCCGCTTTTACAGCCGAGGAAGCTACCCGAGACGTCGAAAACTGGTATAAGGTTTAGCCTCGTGCAAAAGCCCGCTCCTAGCTCATCTAGGAAGCTACGAGTCTAAAATTGAATGTCCGCTTCGGGCTGCCTTCAGTTACTGATGCGGAAGGCGGCAAGTAGCGACTACAAGTCCATGGTTCCAGAATCTGCATGGCGCAAGAATGTCGGCTATTCAAATGGAGACTTGTGTGCCGGTTGCAAATTCATAGGACCGAGCGACGATTTGCTTCACGGCTTTCAATTCGCTTTGGTCGCGAGGCGAGAAGATCATAACCAGACCGGAGGGCCATTGTCCTTGTGTCACCAAATAATGGTCTTCTCCCCAGCCCGTCCGTTTAACCTCCGCCACATCTTGGGTCGGCAACACCAAGTGCATGCTGCCATTGTCGGGTTTCGGGTGGATATGCGCAAACTCGCGCCCAATCATAAAGGCCGCTTGGTTCCCCGGCACTACATCGCTCAAGATCAGGGCACGCGATCCGGGGACAGATATCCCGCTGTCTTCGTTGTTGATGTGCGGCAGCGCAAAGCACCAGGCATGCAAAGTCTCAACGATTTCGTCCGGTCCATGTTGGGTTAGCTGCGAATGGGGGAGTTGCCCGAGCGTCTTCGGTGCTGGCCCTGGGCGAATTGGCAGGTTTAAAAGAGAATTCATTGTCCGCTCCATACTGTTGCTTGGGTCAAAGATATGCGTGTATCCTCGCAAAAAAAATTCGTAAAATTGCAAGCGAGCTTTGCATGAATGCACAGAGATCCCGTGCTGATCAGAAACTAGAATGGGCCGACATGCCTTACCTATTATCGGTATGTGAAGCTGGCAGTCTTGCTGGTGCTGCGCGTATGCTAGGAGTCAATCACTCAACGGTATTCAGGCGCATCGAAGCTGTGGAGGCAAGATTAGGTGTCCGCCTGTTTGAACGTTTGCCACGTGGATACGTGATGACTCCGGCAGGCCAGTGTTTCTATGAACGCGCCATCCTACTTTGCAAGGGCATGGACGAGATTGAACGTGAACTGGGCGGCCAGGATTTGCGATTGGAAGGCCCGCTAACTGTCACAACGACGGACTCGCTGCTGCACTGCCTTGCCCCTGTATTTGCCAAGTTCCAGTCTGTGTACCCGGATGTTGAACTGCGTCTGTTGTCCGATGTGCGCGCCCTCGACTTGATGCAGCGGGATGCAGATATTGCGCTTAGGCCAACAAACACACCTCCTGAGCACTGGATTGGACGGGAGTTGTCAGCGTTGTCTTTTGGTACTTATGCACATCGTGATTATTGGCAGATTATTCGAGACAATGATCCCGACACCTATCACTGGGTTATGCTAGGCGACGATCTTAACCAATCGCCGATGAGCAAAATCACCCTGCGCTGCAAGCATGAGCGGGCCAAAGCCACAGTGCTCAATACGATGATGAGCGTGTTTGACATGGTGAACGCTGGCTTCGGTATTGCTGCCATGCCTTGCTACCTCGGCGAAAAACATGAGAGCCTTGTGCGCGTACACGACCCCGATGACACCGCGAACTGGCATCTGTGGCTTTTGGCCCATCCGGATGTGCGGCGAAGTGCACGGGTGAATGCGTTTTATGACTTCGCCACGAAGCACATCACCGATGAGATCTTAGGCAAGCCATAGAAGCCGCATTTCCATCTGTGCTATTTTGCAAAGCTGACTTGCAGTCTTTGGCAATTTTCTGTGCATCACGGCAACCCACCTTTTTGACAGTGTTCAAAATGGAGGACCTCAATGTCTATGGTAAGGACAGCAATGGTGCTGAGTCTCGGCCTGTTTGGCAGCTCTGCACATGCTCTGGATATCGAAACCAAAACGCTCGATCAGCTCTATGCAGAAGCGTTGGCCGAAGGTGGCGAGTTCGTCTTGCGCGCAGGCGGCGATGAGCCCAATCAAATCGACTACTATCTTGATCGCTTCAAGGAGCGGTTCCCGGACCTTAAGGTGACACATAGCGTGGATGTCAGCATCAATCATGCGCCTCGTTTCGATAATGCACGCGCTGCTGGCGGTGCAGAGAAAATCCCTGATGTCATCCAGTTCCAAACCCTGCATGATTTCAATTACTATATGGAGCGAGGGCTTCTGGACTCCTACAAACCCGCAAATTGGGACAAGGTGTATCCCGATCACAAAGACCCACATGGTCGCTGGATCGGTCTTTATGGGGTTACCTTCAGCAACTACGTGAACCTCGAAATGGTGGATTCTGAAAATCCGCCGCGGGATGCCCTGGATTACCTTGACCCAAGCCTCAAGGGGCAGATCATTCTGACCTATCCGCATGACGATGACGCGGTGCTCTATCAGTTCTGGAACCTCAAAGAAGCGTATGGCTGGGACTATCTTGAGAAACTTGTGGCACAGGAGCCTGTTTGGACGCGCGGCACCGCGATGCCTTACCACGCCGTCAACAATGGTTGGTATGCGGCAAGCTTCACAACCTTTTGGGCGTTTGAGAACTTCCCCGGTCTCAACACCGAATTCATGCTGCCGGAAGAGGACTATTTCCTGACCTGGTTCCAAACCGCAGGCATTCCCGTTCAAGCCAAGAACAAAGCAGCAGCAAAGCTCTATCTGAACTGGATGTTATCAGAAAACTTCCAGGGCACCTGGCTGCAATTCCCCGTGCGGATGGATGTCGAGGCCCCAGGTGAATATGGTTCGGTTCTTCGTCACAACACGTCACCAGGCGACTTCCACCGCTGGATGCTTAAACGCCCGATGGTCGAGCGGTTCCGCGATCAAATGCGCCAGCTGATCGGACCAGCACATGGGCCTGAGGCGGTTGATTTGGACTACACCATCAAACCAGAGTGACTATTTCAAATTGCGTGGGACCGATCACGAGGTCCCACACCTTCAGTCAGTTCGATACTTCGTAAAGCCAAAATTGCAGCTTCGTTGCACATTCTGTAAATAGCAAAGTCCAGTTGCGAATGTCCGGTTCGGGCTGAGAGCGGTAATTGTCTTGTGCTGAGTAGATGGCGGCTCTGTCCGCACAGCGGTCATTGATGCACTAAGCAGCGAAAGACTGCTTTGAGCCCATTTCGACGTATTTGCATACCTAGCAAGTGTCTTCTGCCAGAATGAGCGCCAGCAGCGAGATTGTTGACAGCGGTAAATTTTAGCGCGACCAAGACTTATGCTTTCAAGTCAACAGAAATTCTGGAACGGCTACGCACGGTTTGTTCAAAAACCAGTAATCGCCTTGATCGCGCATCAGCCAACGGTGCGCCGTATTGCTGATTTAAGCGCGGCAATCACATTGAGGACACCCGGCGATTTAAGACTGACGGAGAGTCATTTGGGTCTTGGTACTGACTCGGTTCGCACAACAGTTTGTCAGGTTGGCCCGACACCGAGTGGCGGTAGTATGCTGTATCTACACGGCGGTGCTTTCATGATCGGCAACTTACGCGGTTATCGGCATCTGGTTTCTGAGCTTGGAAAAGCAGCAAACCAAAGAGCGCATTTTCTTCACTATGGGCTCGCCCCAGAACATCGCTTTCCAACAGCCCTTGACCAAGCCACTTTCGCTTATGAAGCGCTGTGCGCTGCTCCCGATGCAGGTCCTATCAGCCTTGTCGGTGACAGCGCAGGTGGCAACTTGGTGTTCGCCTTGTTGCATCGCATTTGTAGCCGCGGATTGCGAAAACCCGTTGCAGTTGCCGCAATTGCACCAATCTCTGACCTGCGGCTGACCAATGCATCGCTCAAGACGAATGTGGGCTCCGACCATTTGGTCCCGAAGCGCTGGATTGTTCGAGGCAAAGATGCCTATCTTGGCGGACACGATCCAAGCGACCCCGAAGTTTCGCCTGTGCTTGGCACCTTCGTCGGTGCACCACCCTGCCTGCTTCATGTGGACGAAACCGAAATACTGGTTGACGACTCGAAGGCCCTTGCCAATCGTCTACGAGATCAAGGCGTCACAACTGAAGTCCCGAAGTTCAAAGGACGAACCCACGTTTGGCACTTGAACGTTGGACGATGCCCCGAGGCAGACGACTCTGTAGAGGAGATTGGTGCTTTCATTAGGAAACAGGTTGCCAGCCAGAAGGTCTAGAACGTTCGGTTTCCTTGAATTGATGCTCTTCGTTTCAAGCCGAAGCTCGAGATAAATGCGAGGAAGGCACAACAGCAGTCATTGGGTTGTAAGACGCGAATGTCTGCTTCGTCCTCAAAGTAGACGTTCAATCAAGTTGCAGCGAAGGTCTGCTTCGAGCCCAATGCAGAAGTTTAGTTTTGCCAGTGCTAGCAGATGTGCGTACCGCACATATGCCGCATGAGACATTGCAGATTTTCCAAGTTAGCATTGAAAGAATCAGGAGGTATCACTTGAAACGTCGCCTAGCTGCTGTGCTCGTTCTTGATATTGTCGGTTCAGCCGAGCTGACGGCTGCCGATGAAGAAGGTATGCATGAGCGAATTATGTCGTTGCAGGACAAGATCATCGCTCCCAACGTGGCGGCGCGTGAGGGGCGTGTCGTCAAGTACCTTGGCGATGGTGCATTGGCCGAGTTTCCGTCGGTGGTGAATGCGGTTCAGGCTGCGACAGACATATTGCGTCTGAACAGGGAACAGGAAGAGATGTTGCCCGAAGCGCAGCGTATACACCTGCGAGTAGGTGTGAACCTTGGGGATGTTATCGTGCAAGATGGTGACGTTCATGGAGAGGGTGTCAATATTGCTGCGCGACTGGAAGGGCTGGCGGACCCTGATGGCTTGTGCATTTCTGCGCTGGCTTATGAGGGCCTAGGTCCGAAGCGAGCACATGAGTTTGCCGATAGTGGTCCGTACAAGGTTAGGAATATAGAAAAGCCTATTAGAGTGTATCGGTGGCGGACCAGAAGCGATAGCAGTGTTGATATGCGTGCATTGGAGGTGAAGCCAACCATTGCGATCACTCCGTTTCGACATGGCTCCATCCAGAATGGGATGGAAGAGCTGTCCAGCGGTCTGGGCGAGGACATCGCAATAGCAATTGGTACGGTTGCACAGCTTATCGTGGTTGACGAGAGCCGCAGTTTGGAGCCGCCACGTTATCGGCTGAGTGGTAGTATCCGCTCCGCGGGAGCGCGCGTGCGGGTCCAATGCATGCTAGTCGATCAGTTTTCTGGCGTGCAGGTCTGGGCGCAGCGCTATGATCGATCTGGGAGAGACTTGTTCGAACTCCAGGATGATCTCGCGCAAAAAATTGTTATCGACGTGCATACAACCCTTGGCGCTGGCAGCTATACGAACCGTTGGCAACAGGGCACTCACAATTTCGAAGCTTGGCGCCTTAGTGCAAGAGCGTTTACTGAATTCCAAAAATACTCCCCGGATGCGATGGAAAAATGTATTCGTATCTGGACGGAGGCACTGGAACGTGATCCCGAGTTTCCGACACCGCGCATCGCGAGGTCTTATTGCCGAGCGCGCATTGCACTCTGGTCACCGGAACGCGCTGAGCAACTCATTGCAGCGGCCGAAGACGATTTCGCTATCGCTCTAGCAGCTTCTGAAGAAGATGATAGCAGACCGTATTCTTTGCTTCGGGCAATCCGTATCGCTAGGAACGATCACGACGGCGCAGTCGCGGCGGCCAACGAAGGTCTGGCGCGTGAACCGTCGAACCCGGCAACGCGAGCGACAGTGGCCTATGCGTTATTTATGGCGGATCGCAGTGAAGAGGCTCTGACTGAGATTCGTAAAGCAACATCGGAGATCGAGAATTATCCGGGTTGGTTTTCCATGATTAAAATTCTCAGCTTACTGTTTACCGGCGAAGTTTCTAGCGCCCGCGAAGAAGCAGAAGCCATCGTGGCGCGCCAACCGGATTTCTATGCAGGTCGCCCCTTGCTGGCTGTCTGCAATGTGGAAAGCGGCGCCGTTGAAGCGGCAAAAGCAGTGGCCAGTATCGCAAAGGCACGGGACAGTAAATTCTCGGTCAACACATTAGTGTCATCCTTTGGGTTGAAGAGTGAGCGAAACAGGAAGCGACTGCGCTCGGCGCTCTCAAAGGCGGAGTTTTAGCGTAGAAGTACCCGTTCAATTTTTTCCTTACCACGGACATTCGATCGTGGTTCGGCGAATCTCCACTTGCAACCCAAAGTATTCAACGATGTTTTGGTGAGTAGCGCAACGAATTGTCTGCGGAGTGTGTCAAGCAAACAAACCGGCTTTACGAAGGCCGTTGGCCAGAGCTTCAAAATCGCCCGGTTGCCGCCACATGTGTTTGAAACCGCGTGCCAGAGTGGAAATGTTTTCCTCCGTCAACTCGATACCCCGGCTTCCAAATTCATCACGGCGTTCAGCAATAAATTCCTGAAGGGCCGCCGCCGCCTCCAGTTGCCGATCCAAATGCGCATAAGATGCTGTCACGAACGCTGCAGCCAATGAGTTGAGCCGCGCCTCTCCCATCAACAAGCCGACAGCTGCTTCGAAGTTTCCGCAGAAGAACTCGATTTGTCCCATAATCCAATCGATGGCAGGAGGGTGTAACGGATCCAATCGCATCGCTTCCGATACGACTTCCCTTGCTTTCTCGTGCCGCCCCAACAAAAGAAAAGCATAACCGCACCAAGCCATAGATTCAGCTTCATTTTCTATCTGCGAAAGTGTTTTTTCAAATTGAGCGTCGGCTTCTGCCCAAAGCCCTGCGCAAAGATAAGCAAAACCCAGTTGATCTTGTATATAGACGTCCCGATTATCCAACGCAGCGCCCTTTCGGGCAATATGTAAGGTGTGTTCAGCTGCGTCGGGCTCAGCCAAACCCAGCCAAAGATCAATAACATAGGTGTCGGCAAGGTACATGTAAGATCGAGCGATAGACGGATCGAGGGCGATCGCCCGTTCCAACAAAACGCGCGCTTTGGCCGTGTCTCTAGCATTCAGACCATCCCGCAGAGCTTTACTTCTAAGCATCAACTCATAGGCCTTCATTTCGTCTGCCGGTTTCTGCGCTGATCGGTCAACTACGTCATGTTGCACCCGCCCCGGAAGAACGGCCACGATGTTGCGGGCTATCTCGTCTTGAACGGACAGAATATCTTCCAGTTCGCGGTCATATCGTTCCGACCACAGCTGCGAGCCTGAAACAGCATCCGCGAGCTGCACGGAGACCCTTACCCTACTACCCGCTTTTCGAACACTGCCCTCAACAAGGTAATCGGCGCCCAATGCGGTTGCAATTACCCCCGGATCAGTGTGCTGACCTCTAAAACGGAATGAGGCGTTTCTGGAAACAACCTGAAGCGTGCGAAAGCGGGACAGACCGGTAATGATGTCTTCTGCGATACCGTCGCTGAAGAAAGTCTGCTCAGGGTCTTCGCTCATGCTGTGTAAAGGTAAAACTGCAATGGTGGCTTTGCGCTGCACTTCTTGTTGCTTAGGTTCAGCGATCGCGTGGTTTACTCCTGCTATGCGCCACGCGCGGACTGGCTCAACAATATTCTTAATAGAATGCGTACCTGCGTCCTCCCAATCGACCGGAACACGGTTGCCAACCACGCGATAGGTGGCATCGGAAACAAGAACGCCTCCGGGAGGGGCAAGTTGCTGCAGGCGCGAGGCAAGATTAACACCTGTTCCAAAAACGTCGCCCTCTTGCATGATGATATCACCGAGATTGATACCGATGCGAAAAATCAGGGGGACTGGGTCTTCCGAGGGCTTCTGTTGCCAGTCAACGGCAAAGGACACCGCGTCCGCGGCACTATCGAAACTGGCCAACAGGCCATCGCCCATAAGTTTGACAAGCCGCCCTCGGTGCCGATTAATCAAAGGCGAAACGACTTCATCTATGTGGGAAGACAATTTGGCAAGCGTACCAGCTTCGTCTTGTTCCATTCGACTGGTGTAGCCGACCATGTCAGCCACCAGAATTGCTGCCAGCTTTCGCTCCACGAGTTCCTCCTTACTCTGCATACCTTGTGTGGAGGGATTGGGCTATCCGAAACTGAAAAGTTAGGATCGGACCGAAGGTTGGCTTTGTCCGCGATGCATACAGTGAGCGAAATTCACCGACCGCCCATATCGAACCCTATGCGTCACATGCTAAATCTCGAGTTAATGGCCACCTTCAGGCTGCCATCACGCAAACTAGAAAATGTTAAGCGTTAGTGCCAAGTGAACCTTACGGTTTGGTCGGCTATATTAGGGTTGATCGCTGTTGAAGATGGAAATGTAGACTTTCCAATTCCCATCCGTTTGACGTTTCAGAACATTGACAAACTTGCCCTTCTCTGGCGGGTCGGAATCCGAAATGGCAAAAGACCCCACCTGATACGCCGTATCGCCATCGACGCCAAAATCGATCAGTTCATTAGTATGCGTTCCGCCAGTATTTTGTTTTATGCGAGATTGATAAGATTTGATGAATGCCTCTCGGCCACGCAGCATCGGTTCGCCTGGTGCTAGAAGCATAACGTCTTCCGTAAAAAATGCGGCGCAGCCGGCAGCGTCACCTCGATTGAAGGCTTGGTTGTAGGATTCATCAAAGTCTTCGAGCATTTGCCTCATATCCATGGAGGTTCCTTTTCTGCAAAACATAAGCGAATGATTTTGGACTTTTTCCGTCTCGCCAATACAGCACAATGAGGGTTAGGCTGCCATACCAATGGCCTTTTACAACGAGCCGCATAACGATCATTCGCAAAACTTCGGCGAACGTGTGTATCGAGGCCAGTTTGAGCACTGTTGCGAGAAGAACCAACGGTGGCTATACAACCTACCCCATCGTTCATAGTGTAATTGCATGAGTAGATTTCGAAGCGCACAACCCTCTGATGCAGTTCGATGCTTTGAGATCGAGACTGATGCCTATGAAGGCGACGAAGCGGCTACCTTCGAAAAGATAGCAAAGAGAATTGAGGTCTATCCCAATGGTTTCCTCGTTCTTGAGGTCGAAGGCGAAATTGTTGGCTTTGTGAATTGCGGATGTGCGTACGATGTCGAACTGTCTGATGAGGATTTCAAAGAGCTTCTGGGGCATGATCCCGACGCGCCAAATGTCGTTATTATGTCTGTCGTCCTAGATCCGGCGCATCAGGGGAAAGGCCTATCTCGGGTATTGATGACTGAATTCGTCGACCGCATGAGAAAAATGGGCAAATCCGCGATCTACCTTATGTGCAAAGAGCATCACGTCCCGCTTTATCAGAGATTTGGGTACAACTATCTTCATCCATCAATCTCTGATCATGGTGGAATGACTTGGCACGAAATGTCCATGAAACTTTAAAACGTTGGCTGTTTGAGCCACGGTTAGCGGGCATCCGCCATCATACACCGAACTGCAGCTTCGTCCGCATTGCAGTTATTCACGCCGTATGCAGCGAATGGCGGCACCGATCACAAAGCGAAACTGGAAATTTTCAGTGTCAACTTTGCGGGAGTGTACTTAGATAGGCATCTCGAAGTTTTGCACTTCGACGTCCAACAATTGAGTTGGCGATATCCGAGCAATTTAAAGTCCAGACCCCGAAACCTGCGTATCGCTTATGAGCTCCAAGAAACTCGAGGCCGAGGTCCTCGCACAATTGAGTTCCAAGACCGTTCACTGAGATTGCCCCAATCTCACGTACAAAGATCTCCCTTTCGAGAAGCTCTTCCAACTCTGCAACAAAACCTGATAGGAGCAAGCGAGTTGCATTCTCATGACCACGCGCAACATAAATCGCTGGACAATATGCAAAGTAGTCCCCTGGTAGCAAAGGACGTTTTAGAAGATCCGGCGTAAGCTCCGCTTCATCAAACAGAAGTTCATAGAAACTCTTTTCGGGATCAGACTTTGGAAAAATCAATCCAACGTGTCCAACAATTTTCGACCCAAGCATTACATAGGGCCCTGACAAAAGGCCCGATTTTTGTATATCACGCCACACCGTGTCAGCGGCCGAAAAGCCACCGGGCAAACCATCTCCATCATCCACCTCCATGCATGCCACGGCTTGTGTTACCGCCGATGAGGAGCCACCGAATTCGTCGATTACTTCCTGATTGTTTAACAAACGATAGGCAGACCCTGAATGTTGCGCTCGCCCGACCTCCCAATCCTCTCGGCAAGCGACCACATCCTCCAAGCTCCAACCGAGCTTTTCTTGCAGCTGGTACTCAAGGTCACCACGGATATACGACAGCGAGCGCTCATATTTGCTAATGGCGTCAACACTTACGTTGAGCTTCACCGCCAATTCTTCTTGAGTCATACGGCCATGGCGACCGCTGCCAATTCGATGGGAGCGTAGTTTCTGAGCAAAAAGAGACGTCCAATTTTTCATTTTGGTCTTGGGAACTGTTGGGTTCAACAGCGCCAGCATGCCAAAATTCCACGCCTTACCCAAGCTACTTACGGGTTTCTTACAGGTCTTTACGATTGTGGTCAGTGGGTTTCAGCCACGGGCTCGGGCAGCTTGTGATTTATCGAACTTTGTTTTGGAGAAAGACCATGCCCTACTGGACGATACCCTTTGCGTCGCTCTTTGAAATGCTATGTTTTTCGGGACCGCGTGGTCGAAAAGGTCGTGGGCGACGAGCAAAAGTGGCAAGAAAATAGAGTTTTATGGAAGTCGATCATGAGATCGGGACTCAACAAAATCGGTCAGCTTGCAATGCTCTTTTGAACCGCTTTGTCCGCAGAAAAGACATCCTTCGCTGTTGAGCGAACGGCCCCAAAATACCCCGGAGGCAGACTTCGGGAACTTATCACTCGATGTACAAAGAGCAAAATTCGAAGTCGACGCACGGTCGATTTGTCAGCAGTATACCTCGACGAAGAAATGGGGGAAATCATGGTCGAGGCACGCAAAACCATCATAGTGCGGGAGCATGTGACGTCTGATGCTTTCGGTGAGCCATGTGAGGAAGTGTGCCGCGTTGCGGCTGCCGCAGTTTTTCGAAACCCGATGGCAGGCCGTTTCGAAGCTGACCTAGCATCGCTTTTTGAGATCGGGGCTGAACTTGGACAACAACTCGCTGAACAAGCCGTTTCGCAGCTTAAAGGAGCGCCGGTATCTTATGGGAAGGCCGCGATTGTTGGGGTTTCTGGAGATATGGAGCACGGTGGCGCAGTCATACATCCCAGACTCGGCGCTCCTATGCGAGCCGCTGCTAATGGGGGCGACGCCGTAATTCCATCCAACGTAAAAATTGGAACGGCTGGAACTTCTATCGATTTGCCGCTTGGCCACAAGGACAACCCCTGGTCCTTTGATCATTTCGATACAATGACGCTTTGTGTACCGGATGGGCCGCGTCCCGAAGAAATAGTCATGTTTTTGGCATATGCTGATCGCGGTCGTCCCATCCCGAGATGCGGAAGTGGACCCATTAAAACATAGAAGTTTCTTTTGCCATTCTCTTCCCATGAGTGGTCTTCGAATGGTCGGTTTAAGTGCGTGTGCACACTGCCCACACTTAAATGAGAGGTATCAAAGCAATGCACCCCACGGAGAAAATAGTTCGGCAGTTTCACGAGTCATGGGATATGCGTGACCCCGACCGAGGCGCAGCTGTAATTGCTGAGGATTGCGACTTTGAGGACATCGCGCGTGGCGAGAAACTTCCCGGAAAGGAAGCATACAAAGCAGACTACCGCCGCTGGCGCGAGGCTTTCCCAGATGGGCTGTGCAAGGTTGAGAATGTCGTGGTCAGCCAATGCGGCGAATGGGCTACTGTCGAGTTCCGAAACACGGGCACGCACACCGGTACACTACGCTCAAACCTCGGAGATTTCCCACCAACTGGAAGGCGGGCCGAAGTCCGCTACTGCTCGGTGATGCGTGTTAAGGACGGGAAGGTGGTTGAGGGACGTGACTACTATGACAGCGCCACCATTGTGCGACAACTTGGACTGGTCGAATAGGACGCTAAGTCGAGCTTCGGTTAAAGCCAAATTCAAAGGTCTCTTTTCTCGGATGGCAGCTTCGTCCGCGTTGCAGAACTTGGCGCGTCTGAGCCTAAGGTTCGAGTTTCCCTGTAGCCGTCGTGACGGCATCAAAGCGGGCATTTCAACAGTGCCGTAGACGATGCGCGGGTACTCGACTAGGTTTCGACTATGACACACAAACCAACTCGCCGCATTGCGGT